>NZ_LAQO01000003.1 GCF_000971975.1 Paenibacillus algorifonticola
GCCTAGGTAAACTTGGAACGTTAGTTCTATTGACTAGGAAGCACCCACCTCTAAGCGTTAGCGTAGGTGATGTGTAGTTCACTGAAATCAAAATGAATCAAACCCATCCTGAAGCTTGGGCAGTTGAATTTGATGATTGGATAGCGGATAAAATCATTAACCGTGATATAGCAGCGTTTTTACAATATGAAACGTTAGCACCGCATGCTAAGCGGGCTGTCCCAAGAGCGGAGCATTTCGTTCCTATCATCCATGCCTTAGGCAGTTCGTCTGGGGTGGAACGGCCAAAGATCATCTATAGAGGGTATGAAATGGGAACCTTCAGTCACATCAGCTTCGAGATGTAAGCTGAAAAATATAAGCTCAAAAGTTTGCAGTGCACGATAGATGAATAAATAGCGGTAGTCTGGGACGGTATTGACCTGTTCATGGCTGCCGCTATTTCTATTGCCAAAATATTTCTAATGCCTTTTCGAGACAGATAAGATGACACGAAATTCATTATTGACAGTGAAAAAGGGTGGTGCTATTATAATTAAAACCTTTAATGTTAGATAAGTTAACATTAAATCATAAAATCGTTATTCTTGTATAAGCCCATTAATAAGGAATGGGCGTTTCTACAGGCAACCGTGAATTGCCCCAGGCTACAAGAGACTGAAAGCAACTCATTTTTCCTTTTTGGCGAAGCCTACAGGCATTTCGTGCGGGAAAGATTTTGCTGAAGTCTCTTAAGTCTGGGGTTTTTAAAATATAAGAGTTTATAAGTTTCACCCTTATAATGGGCTTATATTTCACCCTCGAAACGGTAGATTTGCCGCCAGAGGACGGCGACAGCCGTTTACGCTTGGTAGGGCGACAATAGAGAAAGGTAAGGGAGAGAAGTATATGAGCCTCACAAACACCAGACTGTCCGATTCCATTGCTAATGCCAGAACGGTCAAAATTCAGAAAACGAATGATACCTTTTATGACTTTAAACTTTATCCGTTTGGCGAGCGGGGAACGTATATCGCTCCGGAGCTTATAAATGAAATCACCGATAATTTGGCGGTGAGCATTCAGGGCCATTTTCAGGATTGCGATTATATCGTATCGCCAGAGCCCGGTGGTCATACATGGGGGATGCTTGCGGCGTATAAGCTGCTGAAGCCGATTAACATTTTAAGGCTGAGCACGGATTTATATAAAGATATTCATCTTGAGGTCAAGCGCGAGACGGCGTACAACGAAAATCGCATATGCTTTGACGGCTTTCAGGCAAACGACCGCGTTCTGCTGGTTGACGATGTAATTAGCTCCGGTGCAACGATCCGTTCGATTGCTGTGCAGATGCAAGAGATGGGCGTAAAGCTTGTCGGTGTGCAGGCCATTATAGCCAAAGGCGAGCATTACCGCAAGCTGGAGGAAGACTTGAACGTTCCGGTACGCATTCTTAGCCAAGTTTAATTGTAACGCACGATAAACAGGCAGCCCATATAAGCTTAAGTCAAAACGGTTAATTACGATAAAGAGGTGGAAGATATGACGATTATGGAGCAAAACACAAAGACGGCAGCTAAAAAAAGGGAAGAAAGCGATTTGCCGCGGAATTGTACCTTTACCCCTGAGGATTGGCATGTATTGGCGCAATATTGGTATCCGATCGCCATTGCAAGCGAGATTGCAGATAAGCCGGTGGCGGTAACCCTGCTTGATATGAAGCTCGTCTGCTACCGCAGCAGCGATCGGGTCGTCGTCGCCCGTGACCTTTGCTTTCACCGCGGAGCCCCCTTAAGCAAGGGCTGGGTAGAAAATGGCGAAATCGTATGCCCGTATCACGGTTTCCGTTACAATTGCGAAGGCAAATGCACGGCGGTTCCCGCGCATCCCGATTCGCGTATTTCGCCTAAACTAAAGCTCATCACATATCCGGTCGTAGAGCGTTACGGCTTGATCTGGACATCACTGATGTCCTTGGAGGAAAATATTCCGGCATTCCCTGGCTGGGATGATCCCGATTACCTGAACATTTTGCCGCCAAGCTTTGATATTGCGGGCTCTGCCGGCCGCCAAATGGAAGGGTTCCTGGATGTGTCGCATTTCGCTTATGTGCATACGGAAACGTTCGGCGACCGCAACAATACGGAGGTGCCGCAATATAAGGTGAAGCGGGAAGGACAGGAGCTGCTTGCAGAATATTGGAGCACCGTCAGCAACTATGGCAAGGGGCAGGACAATCCAGCTCCTGATGACTTTATGTGGCTGCGCGAATTCCGCGTATTTCCGCCATTCGCCGCTTCGCTAACTGTATATTTTCCGGATGAGGGGAGATTGAATATTTTAAATTGTGCATCTCCGGTATCGGCTCGGTATACGAGGCTGTTCTGCCCGCTGTCGCGTAATTTTGATAAAAACGCGCCGATTCAGGATACGATTGATTTTAACTTAAAGGTGTTTCAGGAGGATGCCGAAATGGTCGAAGCGCAGACGCCGGAGGATTTGCCGCTCGATCTTCAGGCTGAGGCCCATATTCCGGCTGACCGTACCTCGATCGCTTATCGCCAGCTGTTGACAGAGCTGGGTCTAGGCAAAACCTACACGTCTTAATACATTTTTTAAAAATAGAAGGATGTATTTATTTACAAATATAGGTTTGATCATGTAAAATGAAGAGGCTTATTAAGCAGGAGCTCTAACAGGAATAATCCATTGTACGTTTGAAGGGAGTGATCGGCATGAAACGCCGGGCTAAAATGATGACAATTGATATGATGGTGATTGTGAATTAAATAGGTCAGGCAGGCGCTAGCCGTCTGTCACTCTCATGGATAGTTGCTGTTTGTTGTTAAAAACCGCATGGCTATGCCTGCGGTTTTTTTGCGCGCAAAATTAGCGTAAACCGAGCCGAAGGAGCTGCAAAATCAATGATAAAACTTAAATACTTGTTTAATAATACCGGCTTGGCCGAAATGCTGCTGCAAAATTGGAATTATGATGCGGATTCGCTTGATCTATTTCGCTATTACCGGATTTCGTCCAATGCGATTTATCCGTTCCGTTTTGAGGGCAACACAAGGCTGCTGCGCTTCGCTCCCGAATCGGAGAAAAATAAAGCAAATACGCTGGCGGAGCTTGCATTTATCGCCTATTTGAAGGACAATGGCTTCAATGTTATGGAAGCGATTGCATCAAAGCAAGGTTCCGAGCTGGTTGAAGCAGCGACGCCTTGGGGAGATTACACGGCTTCGGTATTTAAACGAGTGCCTGGGCAAGCGTTTGATCAAACCGATTTCAACGCTGCTGCCTTGTATGCTTATGGTCAGACGTTAGGCCAGCTTCACCTCTTGTCCAGCACTTATGCGCCCGAGACGCATCGCCGATGGTCGTATGAAGAGGTGCTCGATTGGATCGAGGAGGAGCTGTCAGCCTTCCCGGAGGAAACCGCAGCGCTTCACGAAGCGCAGCAGCTAAGGAACTATTTTCAGACGTGGCTGGTTTCTGATACGCATTACGGTCTCATTCATTATGATTTCGAGTGCGATAATGTGTTTTATGATACGGAGACTGGCCTCTGCCATGTCATTGATTTCGATGATGCGATGTACCACTGGTATGCGATGGACATTTATGTAGCGCTGGAAAACTTGCAGGAGTTTATAGCACCAGAAGACTGGGAGCATAAAAAGCAGCATTTTGTAGACGGCTATGCGTCTGAGTTTGTATGGAACAAGGAGACGGAGGCTATGCTGCCGGGCTGCAAGCGGTTTGACAGCCTGTACGGTTATGCTCGTGTAAGGCGGGCGATGGCGGAAACGTGGCACAATGAGCCGGAATGGATGGCGCAGCTGCGCAGCAGATTGGAGCAGTCGCTCAAGGAAGCTGAAGCTTCCATCGGGAAAGAAATCGAATAGAGGGAGCTGGGAGCATGAACATTTTAATTACGGGTGCTGGACGAGGACTTGGCTATGAGCTGACGAGCGAGGCGCTGGAGCGCGGACATGCGGTTGTGGCAGGCGTTCGTTTGCCTAATGAGACAAAGCTGACGGCACTTGCGGAAAAATATGGTGAGCGGCTGTCGCTTGTGGAGCTGGATGTCACGAATGAGGAAGGCATTGCAGCACTCGCTATACAATTGAAGGAGAAGGGCGTAAGCCTGGGAGCGATTATTAATAATGCAGCGATTCTCAATTCTCGAAATACACAAATCGAACAGCTGGACTTTAATGATGTGGCGCTGACGATGGATATCAATGTATACGGGCCTATGCGTGTCGTGAAGCATTTGCTGCCTTTATTAACAGAGAAGGATGCTGCAATTTTTAATATATCCTCTGAAGCGGGCAGCATCACGCATGCCTATCCAGGCGATTATCCTTATGCGATATCCAAAACAGCGCTCAATATGTTCACGCAGCAGCTTCATGTTTATTTGCAAAAGCGGGGCATTCAGGTGCTCAGCATTCATCCCGGATGGATGCGGACGGATATGGGCGGTGAAGAGGCGTCGCTTGATGCAAAAGAAAGTGCGCGCGGCATTATTGGGCAGTTGGAGCAGCGCCGCACGCCGGATAGCCGCTTTATGTTCGTCGATCATGAGGGAAATCCAATGCCGATTTAGAGAGTCGGAATTAGTAGTTGACAAATAACTGCTTTCCGCTATACTAGCAGTAATTATTTGGTATGCGTAACTGGCGAAAACGTAGAGCACTACGGGGGAGCGCATATGTCATAGCAGCCGTTCGCCTGGGCAAAGTATTTGGTCATCTGACCAAATACTTTTCTATTTTAAGGAGAGGTCAAATTGAAGCAGACGAGAAATGTAGCAATTAAACGCGCCGCATCTGATGATCTGGAAGCGATGCTTCGGCTATACAAGGAGGCAGCCCGCTGGATATATGAGACGAAAGGCTTGCGCCAGTGGAGCGAGGATTCTTTTACAACGGAATATTTAGAGAATTTTATTAGGGAAAAAGAAGTGTTCGTTGCCTACTCGCAAGACGAGCTTGCGGGCTGTTTTTCGCTCGAGTGGGGTTACGAGCCGTTGTGGGGAGAGCAATTTCATACGGATGCCGGTTATGTTCATCGGCTGGCTGTATCGCGCAGCTTCAAGGGACAAGGCATCGGCGGTCAATTGCTCGCATGTTCGGAAGCTTACATACGGGATAAAGGCAAGGCGTGGATGCGCCTCGATTGCATGGCGGAAAATCCTTCGCTAAATGCCTATTATGCGAGCCAAGGCTTGACCTTATGCGGCAGATACGATGCAGCAGAATGGAGCGCACATTTATACGAGAAACGTTTATTAGGGATTTAATGATTTGGGAAGCGCTGGACTTGCCCATGCAAGGCGGGTTCAAACGGCGCTTCCCACTCACGAAGGTTTTACACCGTCTCTGACCGGGATTTTAGCTCGGTTAAATAATAAATAAAAGCAGCAACTGGCATGCTAATGCCAATCAGGGCTGCTAATTTCCAGCCCCCATAAGCGTATGCCCAGCCTCCAAGAAAAGAGCCAACGGCACCTCCAATAAAGAAAATGGCCATGAACAGTCCGTTAAGCCTTCCCCGTACTTCATTTCCTAAGGAATAAATCGCGCGCTGCCCAAGCACGAGATTTCCCGATACCCCCATATCAAGAACGATGGCCGAGATGAGCAATAAAACCAGAGCCGTCATAGTGTCGCCGTGAACGAAATAGGCCGTAACAAAAGAAGCAGCAGAAATGATAATTGCAGTACCTGTCAGCCATTTGGTCCAGCCGCGATCGGCAAGTCTTCCGGCAATGGGGGCTGCTACGGCTCCCGCGACACCGGCTAGTGCAAATAGAGCAATGCCTTGCTGGGTCAGCTTGAAATGTTCGGCTAATCGCAAGGGCATAACGGTCCAAAACAAGCTGAACGAGCCGAATAAGCTGGCTTGATAAAAGGCGCGGCGGCGTAATACAGGAGTAGCTTTAAATAGCGAGCCCAACGATACAATTAGCGCCCCATACTTAGGGGCAGACGAAGGCTTGCGCTGTGGAAGCGCACGGGACAACAGAATAGAAAGCAGCGTTATAATTACTGCAGATATGATAAACATCGCACGCCATCCCCAATATTCGGTAACTAGGCTGGCTAATGGCCGAGCAAACATAATGCCTAGCAGCAGACCGCTCATCACATTGCCTACGACACGGCCGCGCTCTTCATCCGCTGCGAGGAAAGTGGCATAGGGGACAAGAATTTGCGCAGCAACCGAGCCTATTCCTATAAATAAAGCGGAGACTAGAAAGGTTGCTGCATTAGGGGCAAATATAGTTCCTATTAGTGCGATAATGACCACAACCAATGAGGTGATGACCAAACGGCGGTTTTCAATCAGATCACTTAGTGGAACGATAAATAATAGACCTATGACATAACCGACTTGAGTTAGCGTTACAATTAATCCTGCTACCCCCAGTGGTATCCCGATGGAGGCGCTGATCGGCCCGATTAAAGTTTGGGCATAATAAAGATTTGCCACAATGAGGCCGCAAGCAGCAGCTAGAAGAAACATAAGCCAGTTCGGAATGGATTTGTCCTTGGACCGTAAGTTGTTCATAATAACATGCCTTCTTTCTGTTCAAATGGATGGTGTCAATCCTTTTTTCATTTATGGCTATATTATATACTATACGTACAGTATTTAAAATGTTTTTTTTCAACGGGCCCAAAATTTTATATAATGTAAAGAAAGTCCACAAAAGGAGCTATGACCATTGAATATAAAAAGAGGACGACCTCGCAACGTTGAAGCGGAGCATGCTATCTTAACGGCCTCCTACAATTTGCTGCTTGAAATCGGATTTGGTGCTGTTACCGTTGAGAAAATTGCCGAGCAGGCACAGGTGAGCAAAGCGACGATCTACAAATGGTGGCCTAATAAAGGGGCCGTTGTGATGGCGGGTTTTATGTATGCCATATCTGCAAGGCTGCCGATACCGGATACGGGTACTGTATTTGAAGATATTTTGCTCCATGCGACTAATTTATCCCGATTTTTAACGAGCCGTGAAGGAGAGGTGATTACTGAAATTATCGGAGAGGGGCAATTTGATGCGAAGCTTGCAGCCGCTTTACGGGAGGAGTATGTCCGTCCTCGCCGTTTGGAAGCGCGGCAGCTGCTCATGCGAGGGTTAGAGCGCGGGGAACTGAAACGGGCGCTAGACATCGAGTTGAGTATTGATTTGCTTTATGGGCCGATTTTTTATCGTTTGTTAGTTACAGGAGATGGGCTGGATGACAGCATTATTAAGCAATTAATAACGGGCGCTTTCGAAGGAATAAAGCAAGAGAGGGGATAGCAAGCTGGTAGCTTCCGAGTTTTTCCAGCTTCATTACGATGAAGAGCGAGACGTATGGCGATACGGTGAAGCCGCTGCAAATCATTGAAAGCTTGCTGTAAGCGCAGCTTCATCTAAACTGCTTGCGATATTGGCCCGGCGTCTGGCCGACTCTTTTCTTGAAAAGCGCATTAAACGAATCAATGTGGCTATAGCCGACCATTTCTGCAATCGTACTAATTTTAAGCTGTGTTAAGCGTAAATGCTCACAGCTTTTTTGTATGCGCAGTTGGTTCAAATAGCTTCCAAATGTTTGTCCGGTGTGCTGGAGAAACAGCCGCTGCAAATGCCGGACGCTCCAGCCGGACCTTGTGGCAAGCTTCGCGAGTGTCAGCTCTTCATGGACATGCTGCTCCATAAACTGAATGAGCATGTTGAAGTGAGAGACATCTTTTATTTTCAACGGATGGTCGTCGCTTCGCAGTCGGTGAATTGTAATGACCAATTGTACGAGAAGCGTGTATAGATAAGTGCTCGCTCCTGCTGCCGAGAAGGAAAATTCCTGATACATGGCAACGAGCAGTTTTTCAATTGAGCCATCGTGATCCTGAATCGAATGATAGGTGGCTTGACCATTTTGCAGCTCATCTAAATAGTGGGCCAGCAGCGGATCGAACATAAACATGGCGGACATTCCATGCAGCAGCTGCGGTGCAAATAAGCAATTATATACGATAAGAGGATGCTGGGATGGGTCAGGGGAGGTAGGCCTGAACACATGTGGAACGCCAACCGGTATCATGAAAAATAACCCTTTGCTTACAGCGACAATATCGTCTCCAATATGATGAAAGCCTTTTCCTTCGGCAACAAAGTTGAACTCTATAAAATCATGGGCATGGAGGGGGACCTTGAAATCCTCCGGGTAGCGATTGACGAGAATCGGAAGCTGATTGCCAAAAAATTGATCGCCTTTAAACCATTGCACAGGTTTTTTCATCATATGCTCCCCTTTAAATAGATGGCTGAATGACCGGGATATGTTGGCCTTTTTACAAGGATTGTTTCTGGAAATGGACGATATAATTATACGATAACAGGGTAAGTGATGAACAGCAGCTTTTCCCTGACTAAAGGAGGTCGTTCCGTGGTCCAGGTCGTTAAAGTCAGATGTGAATATTTGAAAAACCCGCTTGGCATTGACGTATTGCATCCTAGAATCAGCTGGCAGATCGAAGCGGAGGAGAGAGGCATTCAGCAGCAGGCATACCAGCTGCAAGTTTCATTGGAGCCGGAATTTGGGCATATTTTATGGGATTCTGGCAGGAACGCTTCCAGTCAATCCGTTCATGTCGTGCTGGATCAGATCGAGCTGCAAGCACGCACGCGTTATTTTTACCGGGTAAAGGTATGGGCCATCGGGCAGCATTTGGAAGGTAGCGATTGGTCGGAAACGGCATATTTTGAAACCGGTCTCATGGACTACAGCCAGTGGACAGCGGAGTGGATTAGCGCGCCTTCCGATTTCGCTGTGACGGAAGAGGAAGCGGAGCGCTGTCCGCTGCTCCGAACTTTTGTCACCGTTGAAAAAACGGTCAAAAGCGCCCGAATTTACGCTACGGCACTAGGCATGTATGAGCTGCAATGGAATGGCAAGCGCATTGGCGACCACTATTTTACACCAGGGTGGACCAGCTACGGCAAACGGCTGCAATATCAAGTGTATGATGTAACGGATCAGTTGGGCGTTGGCACGCATGCGATTGGCGCGCTGCTCGGCAATGGCTGGTACAAAGGGGAGCTTGGCTGGAAGCAGGAGAAGGAGACGTATGGCTCGCGCGCGGCGCTGCTCTTCCAGCTTCATATTCGCTATGAGGACGGTACGGAGGACGTTGTCGTTTCGGGTAACGATTGGCAAGCGGCGGGAAGTGCGATTCTGATGTCCGAAATGTATCATGGCGAGCGCTACGACGCCCGGCTGGAGCTGAACTGGCATAGCGAGCAATCGGCGGATTCAAACGTATGGCAACCCGTTGAAACGATTACTCATTCTAAATCGATTATAACCCAGCAGGTAAATGAGCCTGTTCGCCCTGCAGAAACACTAAAACCGATTGCTGTGATCCAAACGCCGGAGGGCGATACGGTGCTTGATTTTGGCCAAAACATGGTCGGCTGGGTAAAATTCGAGGTCGAGGGCGCCGCCGGGCATGTTGTTGAATTGCAGCATGCCGAGGTGCTGGACCAGGCGGGAAACTTCTATATGGACAACATCCGCAAGGCGAAGCAGCTGATCCAGTATATGCTCAAAGGGGATGGCACCGAGACGTTCGAGCCGCATTTCACCTTTCAAGGCTTTCGTTATGTGAAGCTGACAGGGTTTAAAGCGCCGATTAAGCTCGAAGCATTCAGTGGAATTGTGCTGCATTCTGATATGGAGCGTACAGGGTTTTTCGAATGCTCGGATGCCAAGGTGAACCAGCTGCATCATAATATCGTCTGGGGACAAAAAGGGAATTTTGTCGATGTGCCGACCGATTGCCCGCAGCGCGACGAGCGGCTTGGCTGGACGGGCGACGCGCAAATGTTCATTCGCACATCGTCCTATGTGATGAATGTTGCCCCATTTTTCACTAAATGGCTGCTTGATTTGAAAGCCGATCAGACGCCAGAAGGCGGAATCCCATTCTATATTCCAAATCTGAAGCCTGAGTTTTCCGAAGGCTGGGGAGATACAAGTCATTCTTCTGCGGCTTGGGGCGATGCGGCGGTTATCTGTCCATGGACGCTGTATGAAGCGTATGGTGATACAAGGCTGCTCGAAGCGCAATATGAGAGCATGAACCTATGGATTCAATATATTTACAACCAGGGGAGCGAGCCTTATTTATGGAACACGGGATTCCACTTTGGCGACTGGCTGGGGCTTGATTCCAAACCGAACAGCTACATCGGCGCGACAGATAAGGATTTTGTGGCGACGGCTTATTATGCTTATTCGGTTTCGCTAGTAGCGAAGGCGGCGAAAGCATTAGGGAAGCAGGAGGACCTAGAGCGACTTGCGGTATGGCATGAGCGAATTATTACTGCATTCCAGCATGAGTTTCTCACCCCGGCAGGGCGATTGTCGGTTCCTACGCAAACGGCGCAGGTTTTGGCGCTGCGATTCGGCCTTGTATCCGGAGCTGCGAAAGAGAAGGCCGAGGAGAAGCTTGTTCAGCTGTTAAAAGAAGAAAATGATCATCTGACAACAGGCTTTGTCGGTACGCCGTATTTGAATCCTGTGCTTAGCGAAGCGGGGCATAATGAGCTAGCTTATCGCTTGCTCCTGCAAGAGGATTACCCTTCCTGGCTTTATCAAATTACGAAGGGCGCGACGACGATTTGGGAGCATTGGGATGGCATTAAGGAAGATGGCAGCTTCTGGAGTGCGGATATGAACTCTTTCAACCATTATGCCTATGGCGCGATTGGCGAATGGCTCTACAGCTATGTCGCTGGCATTCAGCCAGACGAAGAGCAGCCTGGTTTTAAGCATGTGAAAATCAGCCCGCAGCCGGGATCAGGCTTAACGTGGGCGGAAGCGAAGCTTACGACGATGTATGGTACGGTCGTATCCTCCTGGAGATGTGAGGAAGCGGGGCGTATGGAAATTCGTGTGACTGTGCCAGGCAATGCACGCGCTACTGTAAAGCTTCCCGGAGCGAAGGCGGTTGTCGATGTGCTTGAAAACGGTATTTCTCTTCTGCAAGCCGCAGGCATAATCGCTATTCATGACGAGGCGGAGGGGCTGAAGGTTGAGCTTGGTTCCGGTGATTATCATTTTGCCTATCCATTGTAGATTATTTTACCTCTTCCTCTTCATAAGCCTACATGGGGAAGTGTCGATAGGAAAGTTAGTGGGGGATTTCCGCAGCCGTGGGGAGATCAGGGGACGTCGTGTTCAAATCTACCGATTCCTATTAAAATGGCCTATCAAAAAAGGTTGCTACAGGGGTCTAGTCCTAAGCCGCGCAACAATTATCCATGTAGAAACACTTTGATTATATTGATTTTCTCAGTTATAATTATGTATTGATTATGAAGTGAAAAGAGATAGATTCACTGTGTAACAAAGCGCTGTTAATGCAGATAAGCAAGTGTTTCTTCTAAAGGTGTAATGCCTGTAAATGGATAGGAGTGGACGCCCATATGAACGTCATGGCCCGACTGAAGGAAGAGACTGCTGACAACCACAAGCAGATCGAAGACAATCGCTTTGCCAAAGCCATCTTGAACCAAACTTTAAACATAACGGACTATTCCCTTTACTTACAGAAGTTTTACGGCTTTATTAAGCCGGTGGAACGCCATATTGCAGCATGGGCAGAGGCGCAAAACTTGCAGGAGCTCAGAATTTTCTTGCAAAGCCGTGCCAAATCGCCACTGTTGGAGCGTGATTTAATCGCATTGGGCTTAAGTGAAGAGCAGGTACAGCAGCTTCCAGAATGCAAGCAGCTTCCTGAGCTTGCTGCTGCAGCAAGTGTACTTGGCTATATGTATGTGATTGAAGGCTCTACGATGGGCGGTCAAATTATTACGAGGCAGGTTCGCAAATTTCTGCCATTCACGGATCATGCAAGCGAAGGAACGGCTTATTTTAACGCTTATGGTACAGAGACGAGAGCGAAATGGGCGGAATTCAGCCAATTTGTGAGCGAGTCTGCCTTGACGGAAGAAGAGGCCAATCAGGTCGTTGAGACGGCAAAGCAAACGTTTCTGACTCTGGAAGTTTGGTTTAATGTTTAACTGAAAGCTAGACAATCATGCCTTGAATCGAACGAGATTTATTGGGGCGCTCCTTGACAGACTTGATTGGGTAGCAGACGGTCAGGGAGAGTTTAGATCGCGAGCTCGCGGCATCTAACACATCTGACTTAAGTTATTTGAATGTTGCAATTAAAGTCGGCGGGTAACCGTTCGACTTTTTCTGTATAGTCCACGAAAGTGAAGGGCTCGTCATCGTCGAATTAGAGCCGGTATCGGAAGAGATTCGCCGATTGATGGCTCTTGTCAAAGAAAACAAAACAGTGCCTGCATGGCAAGCAAATGATGAATGAAGCTGATAAATGGGTTTCATAGGAGGAGATGCAGATGAGAGACGTTGTACAATTAGTTTCCCAAAGTACGCAGGTGCTGGATGGAAAAGCGGTATTATCCGCATTAGAGCAGTCGCTGGCGATGATTGAATTTAATTTGCAAGGAGAGGTGCTGTGGGCAAATGACCAGTTTGCGAAAGCGATGGGTTATGCAGCTCATGAATTGCCAGGGGAAAATCATCGGCAGTTTTGCAGGCCCGATTTTGCAAATAGTACCGACTACAAGCAGTTCTGGGACAATTTGCGCAAAGGCATTGCCTTTCAAGAAAAAATTGTTCGGGTAGCAAAGGACGGAGCGAGCATTTGGCTTGAAGCGACGTATATGCCCGTTTGTAATGAAGAGGGCGTTCCAGTTGCCATCGTAAAGGTTGCAACAGATATTTCAGCGCGTGAGAAGGCTGTAGTCAAGATGACGGACGAGATGCAGCAGATGGCAGCCGATTTGCTGGAGCGGACCCAGAAAGGCATAAACCGCAGTGAACAGGTCGCCTCGGTTATTGAGCATGTCGTGAGTGATAATGCCATTCAAATCGATTTTCTGCAAACGCTGGAGCAGCAAACGCAAGCTGTACGGGGTATTGTCCAGACGATTCGGGACTTTGCTTCGCAGACGAATTTGCTTGCCTTGAATGCAGCGATTGAAGCTGCGCATGCTGGGGAGCATGGCCGCGGCTTTAATATTGTGGCTATGGAAGTCAAAAAGCTCGCCCAGCATGTTCAAGCGGCAGCTAGCGAAATTCAAAATTCGCTTGAAGGAATTTCGAAGCAGGTCGACAAGGTTAGCGGAAGCTCAAAAAGCTCCAGAGAAGCCATTATAAGCAGCAAGCATGAAATTAAGCAGGCTGTGGGTGACTTTGCAGGAATTAGGGAAGCGGCAGGAAAGCTGGATGAACAAGCTAAAGTGCTGAATCAGATGCTGTAATGGGGAGGTCATTAAACGATGAACACCGTTCTCCTGATTGAAGATACGAAGCTTTAACCGCCCATGCGATGACGAATGATGAAGAGAAGCCGAATAGAGGTTGAAAATGCGAAAAACACTCTGCGCTGCACGACATGAATGTTTTTCGCATTTTGCTAGGAAGCGGCTATTATTTATAAAGCTTGATAGGTAAGCGTACTAAGCTTTGCCCAGCGGCGGCAGGGACAAGGTTTTCTTCCAATATAAAAGGCTCAGCGGGCTCGATTTTGGAAAATGTTTTTAAAAAGGCTGTCAGCACAAGGACAGCTTCCATTCTGGCCAGCGGTGCACCAAGACAGAAATGGGGACCATAGCCAAATGCCAGCTGTTTATTGCTGTTAGAGCGATGAATGTTCAGGCTGAATGGATCTTCGAACATGCTTTCATCCATATTGGCTGCACTCATCCAGGCAACGATCGTATCTCCTTTTTTGAGCTTTACGCCAAGTACGTCATTATCTTCCTTTACTGTACGATCCATTTTGCTAATATTAAAGCGATATCTAAGAATTTCTTCAACCGCATTTGGAACCAATCCGAGATCGTTTCTTAACTCCTCATATAACTCCGGTTGGTCATATAGAAGCGCATAAAAGGAATTAGCTAACAGGATGCTCGTCGTTTCTATTCCTGCACCAAGTATGAACATGGTTGTGCGTACAATCTCATCATCGGTAAAATGCGCTCCATCCACCTCTACCCGGATTAAATCCGAAATAATATCCTCTTCCAAATTCGATCTTTTGGCTACTACAATCGGATAGAGATATTGATAATATTCATTTCCCGCTTGTTTTTTCATTTCATTAATTTCGTGGAAGTTATCACTGGTTGTAGGCATGAACAGTTTGTCCACCCACGCTTTAAATAAGAGGCGATCCTTGGAAGGGACGCCAAGCAGGTCAGACATAACGATAATTGGAAAAATACTTGTGTAGGCTGCAACGATATCGACAGTAGGCTGCTCCGCAAATTGTTCAATTAACTGCTCCGCTGCAGCCTGAATGCGAGGCTCCCATAACTTCAGGCTTCTTGGGGTAAATGCAGAGGAAAGAAGGGCTCTCCGTTTACGATGCTCCGGCGGGTCTACATTATGTATATCAAGTTGATCGGGCATCCTTTCGCTTTTATTTTCATGACCGCTGTCACCTTCACTTTGGTAGCCGACATTCACAATGCTTCTTGTTCTGACACTGGAGAAGTGCTTGAAATCGCTGAGCACCGTTTTCACGTAATCGTACCTAAAGACATGCCAGGAATCGGATGCCTCGTTGTAAATGACAGGATCTTGATGCAGCATACGCTTGTACCAATTATAAGGGCTGTATTCTTCTTCTTTAGATTGAAAACTCGTAATTTCAGCCAAAGAAATAATCGTTTTACTCACTAAATATGCCTCCTCTAATCGCATTTGAGATACGGCCTAAGGGACTGACAAACCCCAATAGTAAGATCGTTCGCAAGCTGTAGAATCCTCCAAGAATACTATTGTTATTTACAAATATACCATAAGTAGGTACTCTAATCAAAGTATTTTAATTGATGTAATAAAAATGGATAAAGTCAGGCCTGGGACAGGAAGGGGGTAGACTGCCGTCTATAAAACTAGTTAATGCTCTATCACCTTCTTCCTCCGAACAAATAGGAAAAGCCTTTAAATTAAAGAATGTTGACAGGGGAAAATAAACACGGTATCATGTTAACATACCCTACGGGGTATATAATTTTGCCCTTAAAAATACCCTACAGGGTATATGGAGAGATGAAAACGCTCTGATAAAGGAAAAATAATTACAACTTTTTAAGGAGGAAGACACTTCGATGGGGACTGCTATAATAAAAGCGATGAATGCTCAAGAGCTGACGAAGAAGCTCCTGAATAGCGAGGAGCTCTTCATACTCGATGTTCGCAACACAACGGAATTTAATAACTGGAAAATCGAGGGCGGGAAAACGGAAATCGTCAATATTCCATATTTTGATTTATTAGATGGGATCGAACCTGCTTTGAACCAAATTCCAAACGACAAAAATATTCTCGTTGTTTGCGCCAAGGAAGGCTCCTCCATATTTATTGCCGAGCAGCTGATTGAGGCTGGTAGAACTAGTATCCACTACCTGGAAGGCGGAATGAAGGCTTGGAGCGAACATTTGGAACCCATTAAAGTTGGGGATTTGAGGGATGGAGGCGAAATATTTCAATTCGTCCGGATCGGTAAAGGCTGCCTCTCTTACATGATCGTGTCGAATGGTGAAGCGGCAATGATCGATACGCTGCGAATGACAGCTGTCTTCAATCAGTTTGCCAAAGACAAGGGGGTTCAAATCAAGCATACACTCGACACACATTTGCATGCCGATCATATTTCCGGAGGAAGGCTGCTAGCGGAAATGACTCATGCAACGTACTGGCTGCCTCCTAAGGATGCGGACGAGGTTAGCTTTGAATATGAAGCTCTAGAGGAAGGGAAACAGATCATAGTTGGGGATACAAAGATTCTCATTCAACCGATATATTCCCCGGGACACACTATCGGGAGTACGTCTCTCATTGTGGACGACCAATATTTGCTAAGCGGCGATATTCTATTTGTCGAATCCATCGGTCGTCCAGACCTTGCAGGCAAAGCGGAGGATTGGGTTGCGGATCTTAGAACGACATTATATGAAACGTATAAGAACTTATCTCAAAACCTCATTGTTCTACCTGCACACTTTGGTAAAGTTACAGAGCTTGGAGAGGGGGGCAAAGTCGCAGCTCGACTCGGTGATTTGTTTACATCCAATGCTGGGCTAAACATCGACAGCGATGATGAGTTCAGAGCGGCAGTGACGCATAATCTTCCGCCTCAGCCAAATGCTTATCAGGAAATTCGTCAAACGAATATGGGGCGGATCACTCCAAGCGAAGCAGAACAGCGGGAAATGGAAATGGGGCCGAACCGCTGCGCTGTTCATGATAAATAGAAAATAGGGATTTTTTTGAATATTTAAATACCCATACGGGTATTTGTGTTTTTTTGAAAATACTACGTTAGAAAGGGGTTCTGATATGGAACAGGATTTCATGTGGATACGATCAATTTGACATATGCCATTATGGCATTAATGGCCGCAGTCATGATGTTTTTGCCTACAAAAGGTGCTGAGGACGGGGATATAGCGTAGCCGACATGCTTGGAGGCATGTCCCATTGGGACGGAGAAATGACGTACGGAAAATAAAAAATAAAGAGGTGTTAGATGATGTCAGTATTGATTCAAACAAATCGTTTATTAGATTGCGAAGGCTTAGCTTGTCCCATGCCGGTTGTAAAAACCAAGAAAGCGATGGAGGACATGAAATCTGGCGAAGTACTTGAAATACGTGCCACGGACAAAGGCTCGGTTGCGGATTTGCAGAGTTGGGCGATTAGAATAGGCCATCTATATATTGGTGTAAAAGAGGAAGGAGGCGTTTTCCGACATTTCATAAGGAAGTCTGCGGAAAACGAAATTAAACCCGAGATTAAGCATCCCCATATCATAAGCAATGAGGAACTTAGCAAGAAAATAGCTTCTGGCGATAACGTTAAAATAGTGGATGTCCGCGAGCCGGCAGAATACTGTTTCCAACGGATCCCTGGAGCGATATCCATTCCGATGGGTGAATTGGAAATGAAGCTTAGTCAATTGTCGCCAGATGAAGAGTATGCTGTTGTGTGCAGAACAGGCACTAGAAGCGATTTAGCGTGCCAGATTTTCGTGGATCAAGGGTTTTCCAAAGTTAAGAACGTCATACCTGGTATGTCGATGTGGGAAGGACCCGTAGAATGGGACGAGTAATTTAGAAATTAAATTAAAAACCTACTGGAGGAAAAATCAAATGGCGGATATGGTAATTAATGCGAAGGGGCTAGCATGCCCTATGCCGATCGTTAAAGCAAAGAAGGGAATCGACTCCATTCAAAGCGGTCAAATCATGGAACTGCAAAATAGAAGGAGTGGCTTGAATGGCTGAGAATGATAAAACAACGATTGTATTGTTTAGCGGTGAACTCGATAAAGCAATTGCGGCATTTATTATCGCGAATGGAGCGGCAGCTTACGATCATGAAGTGACGATTTTCTTTACGTTTTGGGGACTGAACACGCTTCGGAAGGATCAGCTGATTGCGGTTAAGAAAGGCATACTTGAGAAAATGTTTGGAAAAATGATGCCTCGTGGTGCGGATAAACTGGGACTTTCGAAAATGAATTTTGGCGGAATAGGGCCCCAAATGATCAAGCATGTGATGAAAAAGCACAACGTACTGAGCCTGCCGCAATTAATCGAGCTGGCACAAGAGCAAGGGGTTAAGCTAGTTGCATGTACGATGACAATGGATTTGCTGGGCTTGCAAAAGGAAGAATTAATTGACGGGATCGATTACGCCGGTGTTGCCGCTTATTTGGGGGATGCAGCGGATGCGAAAGTGAACTTGTTCATTTGATGCTTGTCTCCCCCATTTTGGTTATAATATACCTATACACGTATAGGGGGTTACCACATGAAATATGATGACGATATGAAAAGACGGCTTCGCCGAGCAGAGGGACAAGTGCGCGGAGTTCTCAAGATGATGGAAGAAGGAAAAAACTGTAAAGACGTCGTAAGTCAACTCTCTGCTGTGCGCAGTGCGGTCGATAAAACGCTCGCTCTTGTGGTGGCGGTAAATTTGGAACAATGTATCCTGGAAGAGCAGGAAGCAGGTAGAGATAGCAGCAAGGTGGTTAAGGAAGCCGTAGAGCTTTTAATAAAAAGCAGGTAGGGTGAATAACAGTGAATGCCATATATATATTGCTTGCCTTATTTTTGCTATGGATGCTGTACAAACAATTCGCACCGGTCAGCGGCTTGCGAAATTTAACACCGCAACAGTTTAAAAGCGAATATAAAGGGAACAAGCTAGTAGACGTTCGAGAAAGCCATGAATTTAAAGGGGGACATATTACAGGCGCCGTTAATATTCCGCTAAGCCAGCTCTCTAAGCGCCTAGGTGAAATCCCCCAAGAACGGCAAGTGTACTTATACTGCCAAAGCGGAATGCGGAGCAAGCAAGCCGCAATGCTGCTGAGCCGGAGCGGATACAGCCAGCTCGCGCATCTTAGAGGCGGTATCCTGACTTGGAACGGTCCTACCCACAAGTAAGTATGATTGCCTGAAACGAGTGACTTAGTTGAGTTAGCCAATGAGATATTCTCATTGGTTTTTTCTTTATGGGCGTCCTTAAAGGCGCTTAATAGCAAGCGGAGCAGCGATGATGATCTAGTGCACAAGCTCAATAAAGCGGCTTGCTGTGCTGGAAAGCGGCATATGTCGCATCGTCATAATGCCCACATGAGACGGGGGCAGCTTCACATCCAGCTGAATTTCGAAGAGCGAGCCTTCCTCCAGCTCCTTGGAAACAAATTGTCTAGTTACATAAGAAATACCGAGTCCCCTCCGCGCAAATTCGATCAGTAAATCTACGCTTCCCACCTCGATCTCAGGCTTCAATGTATAGCCGTAGCTTTGAAAAAGCTCGGTTATCGCCATTCGTGCCCGGCTGTTGCGGGAGAACAGAATAACGGGATGCTCAAGCAGCCTGTCGAGCGTCAAAACCTCGTTTTTAAGCGCAGCATATTTTTCCCCTGCCACAAAACAATCCTTCAGTTGAATGCTTTCCCGTACTTCCAGCTGCGAATCGACAATCGGCATACGAACGACGCCTAAATCAATTTTTCCTTCTTTCAGAAAAGAAATAACCTCTGGGGTTGTGCCGTGATTCAGATGCAATCTGATTTCGGGGTACATGTAATGAAAGTTTTCCAAATACGGGAGCAAATAATGCTTGAATAGCGAATCACTGCCGCCAATCCGCAGCTCGCCGCTTTCCAGATTTTTCAAAGCGGCCATTTTTTCCTCGGCGCGTGAGATTAAAATTTGCGATTGCTCAATATAGGAGTAAAGAATTGCTCCCTCCTGGGTCAGTGCAACGCCTTTCGAATTGCGGTAAAACAAAGTGATGCCAAAGCTGTTTTCCAGCTGTTTAATCGCATGGCTGACGCTCGGTTGAGTGAGATATAAGGCATTGGCAGCTTTGGTCAAGCTGCCTGTTTTGGCAGCCCAATAAAAAACCTTGTACAATTCGTAATTATTGATCATAGATGTGGTCTATAGCTCCTCTGAAATATATTAATTACTTGTATAGATGATAAACGTATTATAGTGGAATTACGAAAAAGAAACCAGAGCTTATGGATGGAACCACGTTCATGCTGCATATGCAGCCGCTGTGTTACGAAGTGACTAGCGATCAGCAAAGCTCTATGCTGGAAGGAGAAAGAAATATGGAGGCAACCACGTTTGTTTTGTTTGGTGCGACAGGGGATTTAGCCAAAAGAAAAATTTATCCGGCCTTATATAATTTATTTGTCGATCAAAAGCTGCCGCAATCCTTCTCCTTGATTGGTCTTGGAAGAAGAGAGCTGTCGGATGCAACTTTTCAGGCAAATGTCGAGCAATCTCTTCGGGATTTTTCCAGACGGGAAGTGACGGACCCTGCAAGCGTGAAAGCTTTTATACAAGCGTTCCGTTACAGTGTTCTCAATATAGACCATAAGGAAGATTATCAAAAGCTGCTGGGCATGATTGAAAAGCGGGAAGAGGAGCTTCAGCTTTCGCCGAATCGACTGTTTTATTTATCGGTGGGGCCTGAGTTTTTTGAAACGATTGCCGCCAATATACAGGCTAGTGGACTTGGTTCTGCGAAAGGCTGGAAACGCCTTGTCATTGAGAAGCCTTTTGGCCATGATTTGCAATCGGCCCGTGATCTGAATGAGAAGCTGAGCAAAGCTTTTGCAGAAGATGAGATTTTCCGTATTGACCATTATCTTGGCAAACCGATCGTACAGCGGCTTGAGGCTTTGCAGCAGACGAATCCGGTCATTCAAGCTTTATGGAACAATCATTACATTGCCAATGTGCAAATTACAGCTAATGAAACAGTCGGCGTAGAGGAAAGAGCCGGTTATTACGATCATGTAGGCGCTCTAAGAGACATGTTTCAAAACCATCTGCTGCAATTGCTGATGATGACGGCAATCCAGCTGCCGCAGAAGAGCGACGCCGAGAAGGTGCGCTTTAAGAAGAAGCAGGTTATGGAGGCACTTGAGCCGCTGCAGAAACAGGATGTTAGCTTAAGCGTTATTCGCGGTCAGTACAAAGCTGGAAAAGTTCAAGGCAAGCCAGTTGTCGGCTATACCTCTGAACCTGGAATTGCCGAAACCTCAATGAACGATACGTTTATTGCCGCTAAATTGCAAATTGATGATTTCTTCTGGCGGGGCGTTCCTTTTTACATTCGCACAGGCAAAAGAATGAAGGAGAAATCGACGCGAATTGTCATTGAGTTCAAGGAGCCGTTAAAGCAAACTTCACTTGCACCGGATGATCGGATTGCGCCTAACCTTCTCGTCATTGAAATGAGCCCGAATGAAGGCATTACGCTGCAATTAAATACGAAGGATTCCCAGCATAATGGGGAGTTCAAGCCGATTCAGATCGACCTGCACCCAAGCGGTGGAGAGCTGCCTGAAGCTTACGAAAACCTGATTCACGATGCTTTGAACGGCAATCCTACCTTTTTTGCCCATTGGCATGAGGTTGAATTGTCTTGGGCTTGGGTTCAGCCGATTCTGGAAGCATTTGAGGAGAAGCTCGTTCCGCTTCACTCCTATGCAGCAGGTACTTACGGACCTGCCGAGTCCGATGAGCTGCTTGCCCAAGACGGCTACCACTGGTGGTTCGATTCCAAGCTGGAACAAGAAAACGAAACAGAGGAAGGAATAGAATATGCCTATCACACAAACCATTGATCAATTAGCTATTGATACGATTCGCACCTTGTCGATTGATGCCATTAACAGCGCCAACTCCGGTCATCCGGGGCTTCCTATGGGAGCTGCGCCAATGGCATATGCCCTTTGGGCCAACCTTTTAAATCACAATCCTGGCCATGCAAAATGGTTCAACCGCGACCGCTTTGTTTTATCTGCGGGACATGGTTCAGCACTGCTTTACAGCCTACTGCACCTATCTGGCTACCAGGTATCGCTTGATGATTTGAAGCAGTTCCGCAAGCTGAACAGCAAAACGCCAGGACATCCTGAATTTGGTCATACCGATGGCGTCGATGCGACAACAGGTCCTTTGGGACAAGGGGTTGCGATGGCAGTCGGAATGGCGATGGCCGAAGCTCATTTGGCTTCGAAATTCAATCAAGAGGGTTTCCCGGTTGTTGACCATTACACGTACGCGCTTGTTGGGGACGGCTGTTTGATGGAAGGTATTTCCTACGAGGCGATGTCCATGGCGGGACATATGAAACTGGACAAACTAATCGTGCTGTATGATTCCAATGATATTTCATTAGACGGGGATTTAAATCTTTCGTTTGGTGAAAATATTCAAAAAAGAGCGGAGTCCGCTAATTGGCAGTATTTGCGGGTTGAGGACGGCAATGATGTTGCTGGCATTACCGAAGCCATTGCAGCAGCCAAGCAAAACAACTCGCAGCCGACGTTGATTGAAATCCGGACTATTATCGGTTACGGAAGCAAGGTAGCAGGAACGAATAAAGCGCACGGCAATCCGCTAGGCAAAGAAGAGGCGAAAGCAACGAAGCAGGCTTATGGCTGGGAGTATGAGGAAGAGTTCACTGTTCCAGCTGAAGTTAAAGCTCATTTCGAGCAGCTTAAGCTGAAGGGCGCAGCGAAGGAAGAAGCATGGAACGAGCTGTTTTCTTCCTATAAAGCGCAATACCCTGAGCAAGGCCAAGAGCTCGAGCAGGCTATCGACGGCTCCGTGCTGCTTAAAGCTGAAGATATCCTTACGTTCGATGCTTCTAAATCGATCTCCACTCGTGTTGCGAGCGGCGAAGCGATTAATCACTATGTGAAATCTGTGTCCTCCATTTTTGGCGGCAGTGCGGATTTATCGCATTCGACGATGACGGATATCAGCGGTGAGCAAACGTTCGCTGTAGATTCCTACTCGGGACGCAATATTTACTTTGGCGTTCGTGAGCATGCGATGGGCGCAGCAGGCAATGGCATGGCGCTGCATGGCGGCGTAAAACCATTCGTCAGCACCTTCTTCGTATTCAGCGATTATTTGCGCCCGTCGATTCGTTTGGCTGCTTTGCAAAAACTGCCTGTCACTTATGTATTTACGCATGATTCTATCGCGGTTGGCGAGGATGGTCCTACGCATGAGCCTGTCGAGCATTTGGCAGCATTGCGTACGATTCCAGGGCTTACAGTAATCAGACCATCGGATGCTAATGAAACAGCAAGTGCATGGGCATATGCGTTGCAGCAAAAAGAAGGTCCGGTTGCTTTGGTGCTGAGCAGACAAAATCTGCCTATCTACGAAGCGACGAAGGCTAATATTAAAGAGGTTGCTCAGGGCGCTTATGTGCTGACGGAAACGAACGACCAACCAGATGTTATTCTGATCGGTACGGGCTCCGAGGTATCGCTTGCCGTGAATGCTAAGGCGGAGCTGGAGAAGGATAATCTGTCGGTTCGCGTCGTTGCTATGCCGAGCAGAGAGTTGTTCGATCGTCAGCCTGAAGCCTACAAGCAAAGCGTTCTGCCTGATGCCGTGTCGAAGCGTGTAGCGATGGAAGCTGGTATTTCCATGGGCTGGGAGCGTTATACCGGACCAAAAGGAAAAGTGTTGTCGATTGATACATTCGGCGCGTCGGGTCCAGGCAACCAGGTTTTGGATTACTTCGGTTTCTCCACGGACAATGTTGTGCGTCTGGCGAAGGAATTGCTGTAAGATTTGTAATGCAGGGAAATCATATTTACAATGATTATGAAGCTAAATCAAAAATGAACCCAAAAAACGGAGGTAATTGACTATGAAATTTTTTATCGATACTGCAAATGTGGAAGATATTAAGAAAGCTTACAAAATCGGCGTTTTGTCCGGTGTTACCACTAACCCGTCTTTGGTTGCTAAAGAAGGCGTGAAATTTGAAGACCGTATTGCTGAAATTTTGCAAATCGTGCCTGAGGTTGAATCCGTTTCTGCAGAAGTAACGCCTAATGCGATTACAGCTGAAGAAATGATCGCTGAAGCGGACGAGCTGATCAAAATCAACAACAACGATAAAAACATTACAATCAAGCTTCCAATGAACCTTGCTGGACTGGAAACTTGCCGTTACCTGACGAAAAAAGGCGTAAAAACAAACGTAACG
Organism: Paenibacillus algorifonticola; assembly: GCF_000971975.1. GTDB lineage: Bacteria > Bacillota > Bacilli > Paenibacillales > Paenibacillaceae > Pristimantibacillus > Pristimantibacillus algorifonticola. The sequence goes on from NZ_LAQO01000003.1 coordinate 23,658, forward strand.
CTTATTTTCACAGTCAACCAAGCGCTGTTGGCTGCTCGTGCTGGCGCAACCTATGTGTCTCCGTTCCTTGGTCGTCTAGACGATATTTCGGAGGATGGCGTTCTATTGGTTTCTAAAATTGCTGAATTGTTCCGCACGCATCAGCTGGATGCGCAAATTATTGCGGCTTCGGTCCGTCACCCGGATCACGTTACTCGCGTAGCAATGGCTGGCGCGCATATTGCAACGGTACCATTCGCAGTTATCGAGCAAATTTCGAAGCACCCGCTTACAGATCAAGGTATGGAGAAATTTGCTGCTGATTGGAAAAAAACTTCCCTGTAATAGGGGAAGTTTAGAAGCAATAAGAAACAAGCAATAAGGTCATTATTTTCTATAAAAAGAGTTTAAATAGGATTGGGAGGCAGCTTACCGTGAGTAAACAGCAAATTGGGGTCGTTGGTCTTGCCGTTATGGGCAAAAACCTTGCTTTAAATATTGAAAGCAGAGGGTTTTCGGTTGCGCTATACAACCGTTCCCCAGAAAAAACAAATGAGCTTCTGGAAGAAGCAAAAGGCAAAAATTTTGTAGGTGCATACAGCGTCGAAGAGTTTGTAAACTCGCTTGAAACACCGCGCAGAATTTTGATTATGGTAAAAGCAGGCGCACCAACAGACGATACGATTAATCAGCTTGTACCTTTTCTAGACCAAGGGGACATATTGATTGATGGCGGAAACGCTTATTTCCCTGATACGCAAAGAAGAAATGAAGAGCTTTCGGCTAAAGGCTTCCGCTTTATCGGCGCGGGCGTTTCCGGCGGCGAAGAGGGCGCGCTTAAAGGTCCAGCGATTATGCCGGGCGGACAAAAAGACGCTTATGAGCTCGTTGAGCCGATCTTGACAGCTATTTCTGCGAAAGTGAATGGCGATGCTTGCTCGACTTATATTGGCGAAGGCGGCGCTGGACACTATGTGAAAATGGTGCACAACGGCATCGAGTATGGCGATATGCAGCTGATTGGCGAAGCGTATCATTTGTTGAAGGATGTACTCGGCGTAAGCACATCCGAGCTGCATAACATTTTCACCGAATGGAATAATGGCGAGCTGGACAGCTATTTGATTGAAATTACAGCTGACATTTTCTCGAAAACAGACCCAGCTACAGGCAAGCCGATGGTCGATGTGATCCTCGATTCCGCAGGCCAAAAGGGAACGGGCAAATGGACGAGCCAAAGCGCTCTTGATCTCGGCGTTCCATTGTCGATCATTACCGAGTCCGTATTCTCACGCTTCATCTCTGCGATGAAAGAGGAGCGCGTAGCGGCTAGCAAGAAGCTGAACGGCCCTGCGGTATCGAGCTATGACGGCGATGCGCAAGAGTTTATTGAAGCGGTCCGCAAAGCGTTATTCGCGAGCAAAATTGCTTCGTACGCCCAAGGCTTCGCGCAAATGCGCGCTGCTTCTGACACGTACAACTGGAACCTGAACTACGGCAGCATCGCAATGATTTTCCGTGGCGGCTGCATTATCCGTGCAGGCTTCCTGCAAAACATTAAAGATGCGTATGACCGTGATCCGGAACTGAAAAACTTGTTCCTCGATGATTATTTCGGCGGAATCGTAGATAACTACCAAGAAGCTTGGAGAAAAGTCATTGCGATTGCTGTAACAAGAGGGATTCCGGTTCCTGCTTTCGCATCGGCACTGGCTTATTATGACAGCTACCGTACAGAAAGACTGCCAGCTAACCTGCTGCAAGCACAGCGTGATTATTTTGGAGCGCATACGTTTGAGCGTCTGGATCAACAAGGCAGCTTCCATTTTCAATGGATGGAAAACAACGAATAGTTTAGAAATAAGTAAGTAACCGAAGGCTGGCCTCACATTGGTGAGGTCAGCCTTTTGTTTGATTTCACTGTGAAAACGGCGTTAAAGGTGTACGGATCCAGGTAATACGGTTAGAATATAAACTCGAGGAGCGCATCGTTACTTGCGAGCTGCGACATCTGATTAATATCGAACGTATAGTTGTACAAAATCAGCAAGCCAGCGCATTCCTAGAGGAACAGTCATGTACAGCATTATATCCTTATTCCTGAGGTGAAGTTATGTTTCAAATACTAGTAGCTGAAGATGAGATGTGGATCCGAACCGCGATTGTTGAAATGATTGAGCGTTTCGATTTGGGGTTTACAGTTGTAGCCGAGGCAAATGACGGCAGGGAAGCGTGGAATCTCATTAATGAGTTTTGGCCTAATGTGATCATTACTGATATTGTAATGCCCCATATGGATGGTCTATCGCTTATTCAAAAATGTGACGAATACAAACTGTCAATCGTCCCAATTGTCATCAGCGGATATGAGAATTTCAACTATGCCCAGCAGGCTATGCGATACGGAGCAACGGAATATTTGCTGAAGCCGGTAGCAGCAGATGATTTAAAGCGCGCACTTCAAAGATCTGTCGAGCGATTGCAAAACTCACATCATTTACATGAGCCTCTCCATAAAATACAACGGTTTGTAGAAAATATAGAGAGTTGGGACCATCAAAGGCTGATACGGGAAGTGACTGATATTATCCAGTTCATTATGAAATTGAAAACGCCGGATCCGGGAGTGAAGTCAGGCCTCTTTCGTATCTTTTCAAATAAATTAAATGAGCAGCTCGAAAGTGTAATATCCGGCTATCAAATGACGGACTATGTGCATAATAAAGACCAGGAAATGGTCAAATTGTATTTTTATAAATTAATTGAGGAATGGTCCAAACACCTGCATATTTCTCAGGCAAGCAGCAAAAATCGATTGCTTATGAAGCGGGTATACGAATATGTCCAGCAAAATTATGTGAATGAAATTACGCTTTCCCAAATTTCAGAGTATGTGGAGCTCAGTGTGTCCCGATTTTGTGTGCTGTTCAAGCAGAGCAACGGAGATTCCTTTGTCAATTATTTGAATCATTATCGAATCGAAAAGGCGAAGCAGCTGCTGTTGGAGCCCGATTTAAAAGTATATGAGGTTGCTGAAATGGTGGGGTTCGGAACGCTTCCCTATTTCAATCGCTTATTCAAAAGCATCATGAATCAGTCCCCAAATGAGTACAGGAGGAGCCTTGGCTTATGAATCGCTCATGGTTTCAGTTCAAATCCATCAAGCACAGAATGATTATGTTGTTTTTCGGGCTGAGTCTGCTGTCCATTGGCTTGATTGCCTCTTTATCCCACTATTATTACAGCAAGGCTGTCGAAGACGACTTTGTAACCATTACCAAACAATCGACAGATAGCCTCAATCACCATTTGGAGTTTTATTTTAAGCAAATGAAAAATTCGACGAATACACTGATCAATACGGATTTGGTTCAAAATTGGCTGATTGGAGAATACGAGCCTACTGCAGAGGATATTAGAGACATTGAGATGGAAATGAAAACGTATGTATCTTTCAATTTTCCTGAAATGCTTAACATTTTCCTGGTTGCAAACGATAAGAGGATTTTGTCATTAAATGATTATAGCTCCATATCGGGCTCAAACGCATCACAATCTTGGTATGCTGAAGTGCCATCTACGACGATCAGAGTTTTGCCTACGGACCGCCTGGCAGGCACAGGTCCCTTTGTGTTAAGCATGCTGATCCCCATCTATAGCAAGCAAACGACAGACATGATAGGCAATCTCGTTTTGCAGTTTTCTTTGGCTGAGATCGAGGCGACCTTTGATAAATCCCGGCTAGGAAAGACAGGCTATTTTTTTATTACTTCAGAAGAAAATTCAGTTGTGTATCATCCAAATAAAGAATGGGTAGGCAAGTCATTAGGCCAAACGCCTTTAAATAATTTGCTTCCCGATTCAGCGGAAGGGATGCGCCTGCGAAATATCAAGGGTGTGGATTATTTAGTTGCCACTGGCGATTCCGCTTATACCGGCTGGAATATCAATTCCATTGTGCCTTACTTGGAAATGGCAAGTGGTTTAAATTCGGCCATTAAGTCGACGATCATCACCTTTTTAATTATATCGATCAGTATAATGGTTGCGGTTCCCTTGCTGCTTCGTCAATTTATCAATCCGATTAAGCACTTAAAGTCGTTAATGGAATCGGTTTCTATGGGCAATTTGAATGTTAGAGCTAAAAAAGTATCGAACATTATGGAATTCGAAGTTTTGATTACAAGCTTTAACAAAATGGTCGAGCAATTAACGGACTTAATGCAAACGCTATCAGAGTATCGAGTGAAAGAGGTTGAGCTTCAGCTGCGGCAAAGTGAAGCTATGATCCGCGCGCTTCAAAATCAGATTAATCCACATTTGCTATATAACACGCTGGATATTATTAAAAGCATTGCCTACTTAAACGATGTTCCGCTTATCGAGAAAATTTCGCATAACCTAGCGGATGTTTATCGTTATGCTTCCCGCTGGTCGTATGAAGAGGTAACACTAAGTGAAGAATTGGACTCGTTAATCAAATACTTGGAAATTATTCACATTCGTTATCCGAAAAAATTTGAAAGCAGAGTACGAGTTAACGAAAAGTTTTTGAAATGTCCGATTATTAAGCTTAGTATTCAGCCCATAGTAGAAAATGCGGTGAAATATGCGGTTGAACCGAAAGGTGGAGATGCCGCGATTATTATTACCGCCTATACAGCAGAGCACGATCTGATTATCGAAATTGCCGATAACGGAGCCGGGGTATCTGAACAGAAGCTGCTAAGTCTTGAAGAACAATTCAACAACCGTCAATCTAATGAAGAGACGTTAATGCAAGGTTCTATTGGCTTAGCGAATGTCCATGCCCGTTTGACGCTCAAATATGGCGAAGGCTACGGGGTTTCAGTACATTCATTTGCTGGAAGAGGCAGTGTAGTCAGTATTCGAGTTCCTTATCGTACGCTATAAGAAGAAACGGCTTCGCCGTCCTCTGCAAGAGGCGGCATCCGTTTCTGCGAAAAATAGAAGGATAATTTATACGATGGAATATATAAATTCTTATGTTTTAAAAAAATAAGACTATAAACAAAAAGATTGGGTAAGGTTAAAGATTCGAAATTGCGTTAACTTTATAAGTGTAAACATCATCTAGAGGATTGAAGGGGGCTTAAGCATGAAGAAATGGAAAGCGCTTTTATTGATTGCAGCAATAATGGTTGGCGTTATAGGCTGCTCACAGGGAGGGACGACTACAGTAAAGGGAGAGGAGAAGGGAACGGAGTCCGCAAAGGAACCGATGAGTATTGAGCTGATGACTTTCAGCTTTGCCGGCGGAGGATGGCCGGAGGATCATCCTGTTCTGAAAGCGATTAATGAGAAGCTAAATATAGACTTGAAAATACAATGGGTTCCCTATGATACCTATGCGCAAAAATTAAATGTAATGGCCGCATCCAATGAGTTCCCAGATGTGTTTATGGTTCTGGAGCAGGAATATAACAAATGGCGGGATAGAGGCATTTTTATGGACGTCAAGCCGGAGTTGGAGAAATATTCTAACCTATCCCAGCATTTAGGCCCTGAAGGTCTGGAAATTATGAATCCGAAGGACCACTACTATGGGCTTCCCTATTACGGTACGGAAACACGTGATTCCTTGGCAATCCGCCAAGACTGGCTGGATACATTAAAGCTGAAAACGCCAACTACTGTGGATGAATTCTATGAGGTTGCCAAAGCCTTCGCAACACAGGACCCTGACGGAAACGGGCAGGCTGATACGACCGGATTCTCGTTTGGCATTGTAAATAATAGGTTTGTGAATATCGAACCTTTAGTAGGCGCGTTCGGTTTAGGTAATGATTGGAGTGATATTGACGGGCAGCTGGTTCCGATGCAGCTGCAAACGGAAGAATTGAAAGCGTTTGCTGAATTTATGAATAAGGCATATAGCGAGGGTGTTCTGGACAAGGATTTCCCAGCTAATAAGGTAAAGGACAGCCTCGCTAAACTGGAAGCTGGCAAGACAGGGATTGCTTCAATCGTTCCAAACGAGCTGTATTCAGCAACGATCCCGACGCTGCAGAAGCTGATTCCTGAGGCGGAATTGGTGCAGCTGCTTCCTCCGAAGGGACCAAACGGCAAGCAAGCAACTCAGACCACTGCCATGACGAATAAAATCGTCATTAATGCCAAGATCGATCCGGCCAAGCAGCAGCGGATTTTGGAAATGCTGGATTACATGCTCTCTGATGAAGGATATGATCTCATCAAGAACGGTATGGAAGGCACACACTACAAGAAGACAGGCGATAATCAGTATGAGAAGCTTGGCGCTTTTGATACGGAGCGTCCACAATTGTTGTCCATTTGGTTTTTCCGCAGATTTGACCCAGGTATTCAAATTCGAAAATGGGACAATCAGGAAATGGGCGATAAAATTTTAAGCTTCTTCGAAACAAACGAGAAGTACCGCTGGGCAAATCCCGCTGCTGGACTGAGCAGTGAAACCTTGATCAAAAAAGGGGCGAATATCCAGCAGAAATGGATGGAAACGATGACCCAAGTCATTGTAGGACAAGCCCCTTTCAGTGCAATCGACGAAGCGGCTGAGACATGGAAGAAAAACGGCGGTGATGCCATTATTAAAGAAATGAATGAACAATATCTAAAGCTGCAATGACCATTTGAAAACAAGGGGATGGATATGACGTCCATCCTCCATGCACGCGATAATATTTTATCTGTGAGGGGAGACATTTTAATTGCAGAAGGCATGGAGACGCGGGTTCCCTCTATACATTATGATTGCGCCGGGCTTGCTCTACTTCCTTATTTTCCGTTACGCGCCAATGGGCGGAATTATACTGGCATTTAAGGATTTTGATCCGTTTGTAGGCGTTTTTGAAAGCTCTTGGGTTGGATTCCAGCACTTCGAGGCTTTGTTCGCCGAGCCCGACTTCTGGAGACTGCTGAAAAATACATTGATCTTAAGCGGACTCAATCTGTTTCTTTTTTTCCCCGCGCCGATCATCGTTGCCGTTTTGCTAAACGAAGCACGAGTGAAATGGTTTGCCAGAACGGTTCAGACCGTTGTGTACATCCCACACTTCGTTTCCTGGGTTGTTGTCGCGGGAGTAACGGTCGTACTCTTTGCTACGCAGGATGGCGGCATTAATAAGCTTTTAGCTGATAACGGATTTTCACGACTGGAAATTCTGACAGACCCCAGTTATTTCAGAGGGCTGTATTTGTTCCAAAATATTTGGAAGGAGATGGGATGGGGAGCGATTATTTTTCTAGCGGCACTAGCTTCCGTTAACCCAACGCTGTATGAGGCAGCAGTAATGGACGGAGCGGGAAGATGGAGGCAGATGTGGCATATTACGCTGCCGGCGCTGCGCACGATCATCGTACTCATGTTTATTCTTCGACTTGGCCAAGTGATGGAAACGGGCTTCGAGCATATTTATCTGCTGCAAAATTCATTAAATTTGGCGGTTTCGGATGTATTCGACACTTATGTTTACCGGCAAGGCATTTTGCAGGGCGAATACAGCTTTACAACAGCGGTAGGATTATTTAAGTCTGTAGTCGGTCTGGCGTTTGTCATGATAGCCAATCGTTTGGCCAAAAAGTATGGCGAAGAGGGGGTATACTAGCATGAACAAACGGTTGGGCACAAAATCCGACATCATTTTCAACCTGCTTATCTACGGGCTATTGGTGCTCTCGCTGTTGGTCGTATTGCTGCCATTCCTGTACGTTTTCTTTAGCTCATTCTCTTCAAAATCAGAGTATTTGTCGCGGGGCTTCTATTTGTTCCCCAATGAATGGACTTTAAATTCTTATGGCTATTTGCTTAGCAGCGACGGCTTTCTGAAGGCATACGGCAATACGTTTTTTATTACGATAGTCGGAACGCTCATTAATTTGGTCATTACCTGCTTAATGGCTTACGGCTTGTCAAAAAGCTGGCTTAAGGGCAGAGGCATCCTCAACTTTATGGTATTGTTCACGATGATTTTTAACGGGGGCATGATTCCAACTTACCTTATTCTGAAAGAGCTTGCATTAATTGATACCTATTGGGCATTGTTCCTTAGCGGTGCCATCGCCCCTTTTATTTTGATTATTATGCGAAGCTTCTTTTCCAACATTCCAGAGGAGCTGGAGGAAGCGGCTAGAATCGACGGCTGCAATGAGTGGGTACTGCTGTTCAGGGTCGTCATCCCTCTATCGCTACCTTCCATCGTCACGATTTCTTTGATGTATGCCGTCATGCATTGGAATTCTTATTTTACGGCCATTCTGTATTTAAACGATTCGAATAAATGGCCTGTTCAAGTGTTTTTGCGCCAATTGCTGCTGGAATCGGATTCATCAATGGAAACGCATATCGGGGCCTTTGAGTATGGTCCTCCTGTAAAAATGGCTGCTGTTATCGCCACTGCGCTGCCGCTCTTATTATGCTATCCGTTTATGCAAAAATATTTTAATAAAGGCATGTTTGTAGGTTCAGTGAAAGGTTAAGAGAGCAGGGGATTCTGACAACAAAAAGTTTGATTCTATTTAACGGAGGAGAATAACATGAGAATTTTATTTCTTGATTTGGATTCTACCAGCCCGGATCATTTGGGCTGCTACGGCTATCAGCGGAATACGTCGCCTAACATTGACAGAATAGCAGCTGAAGGCGTCCGTTTTACGAATTATTATACTTCGGATGCGCCATGTGCACCCTCCCGAACCGCGCTAATGAGCGGTAAATTCGGTATTCGCAACGGGCTGGTCGGCCACGGAGGGACTGCGGGAGACATGAAGCTTGAAGGACCTGAGCGTGAATTAATGGGCAGGCTGACAAGAGGCGGATCGCTTCCTTCCTATTTGCAGCTTATGGCGGGATTAAACACGGTATTAATTAGTCCGTTCGCCCAGCGTCATTCCACCTTTCATTTCTATGCTGGATTTAACGAATTTTATAATACGGGCAAATATGGAAATGAGTCGGCAGAACATGTAACACCGGTCGCGCTTGATTGGATCGAGCGGAATGGGCACAAGGATGATTGGTTTCTGTATGTGAACTATTGGGATCCGCATACCCCTTATCGGGCGCCTATGGAATATGGAAATCCATTTGAGAATGAGCCGCTGCCTGAATGGTTGAATGAGGAAGTGCTGGAGAGACATAAGCAGCGAATTGGTCCGCATACGGTACAGGATATCAATATTGATTATCAGGAAAAAACGTATAATAATAAGGTGGCTCCCAACTATCCGCGTTATCTTGGAGAAATTGCAGATATGGACGACATGAAAAAGATGATTGACGGCTACGATTGTGGTATTCGTTATATGGACGATCATCTTGGACGTTTGTTTGCATCGCTGGAGGAGCAAGGTGTGATGGACGATTTGATTATTATTATTTCCGCCGATCATGGTGAAAATATGGGGCAGCTTGGCATTTATGGCGAGCATGCCACAGCCGATCAGGGGACATGCCATTTGCCAATGATTATCCGCTGGCCGGGGATGAAGCAGGGAAAGGTTGATGAAGGTCTTCACTATCACTTGGATTTATTGCCGACAATTGCGGACATGCTGGGTAAACCAGTGATGACAGATTGGGACGGCATCAGCTATGGTCCTGTATTAAAGGAAGGCTCTGATTGCGGGCGCGATTATCTTGTCGTATCCCAATGTGCACACGTTGCTCAACGAAGCGTCCGGTTCCGCGATTGGATGTATATCCGAACCTATCATGACGGGTATCATTTATTTGATCAGGAAATGCTGTTTAATTTGTCCGAGGATCCAAAGGAGCAGCATAATGTTGCAGCAGAAAATAAAGCGCTATGTATGGAAGCGGTATACTATTTAAACCAGTGGCATGATGAGCATATGCGCAGGTCCGGTGACGACAGAGACCCGTTATGGACCGTTATAAAAGAAGGCGGGCCATTCCACGCGAAAGGATATTTAACAGGGTATATTCAGCGGCTTGAGGAAACGGGAAGAGGCCAGCATGTGGAGGAGCTGAAACGCAGGCATCCCAGCGAGCTTCCACAAGAGGCAGATAGCGCGGCTGTGCTGGCTCAAAAGTATTTGCATGCAAAAATGATGTAACGAATGTTCTATATCAACCAGAAAGGGAGAAGTGACGTGGAACCAATCAAATCTTGCTGTGCGGCGAGCCGAGGACAGTCATTGTCAATTGAAACAAAGCAGGTACACCATGCTTTAAAACGTAGTCATGATGATGCTTGCAGTGACCATTTCGTCTTGCTGGAAGGTGGAGAATTTGAGATGGGAACAAACACGCCTGATGGCTTTCCGGCGGATGGAGAAGGACCGGCTCGGAAGGTATGGGTAGACTCCTTTCGTATTTCCCGCTATACGGTCACGAATGAAGAGTTTCGAATGTTTATTAAGGATACGGGCTATGTTACGGAGGCGGAACGATTCGGCTGGTCGTTCGTGTTCCATCTTTTGGCATCGCAGGAAACGCGGGAGAAAGTTGTGGACGTACCACAGCAGGCTCCATGGTGGCTTGTTGTTCAAGGAGCCTGCTGGGCGCAGCCGGAAGGTCCAGATTCATCCATTGAAGATCGGATGAATCATCCGGTCGTTCATGTGTCCTGGCATGATGCAATCGCCTATTGCAAGTGGGCAGGAGCACGTCTGCCAACAGAGGCGGAGTGGGAATACGCTGCGAGAGGCGGATTAGCAAGAAAGACGTATCCGTGGGGGGATCTTTTGAAGCGGGACGGCGTCCATATGTGCAATATATGGCAAGGCAAATTTCCGATAACGAATAAGGCAAGCGATGGTTATGAGGGGACAGCTCCTGTTGACGCCTATGAGCCTAACGGATATGGGCTTTATAATATGGCGGGCAATGTGTGGGAGTGGTGTGCAGACTGGTTCAGTCCCCACTATCACAAGCTGACGCCAGCCCATAATCCTCTGTATATTAAGCCAACGGAGAAACGTTCGATGCGAGGCGGCTCATATTTATGCCACCGCTCCTATTGCAATCGCTATCGGGTCGCAGCAAGAAGCGGCAATACACCGGACAGTTCCACAGGAAATATGGGCTTTCGTGTAGTTATGGACAAAAGCTAGGTTGCAACTGCTTAACTCTGCTTTTGGCGCATGGTTTTTTTATATTCATTAATAGTTCGATAGGAATAGGAGGCTGCCGGAAATCGGTAGTCTCTTTTCATTTAACTAGGGACTTTATAGATACGGTATAATGAGTTGAATCTTATTTTTGAATATATGATAAGATGGCTCAAGCGAGCTGCTACATAGAAGCAAGTTATTGGACAAGGAGTGTATACACCATGGGGGAGAAATTGTTAATTATAGAGGATGACGTGGAAATTAGTAAAATGGTAGCCGATTACTTAGAGCAGGAAGGATATCATTCGACAGTTGTTCATGATGGTGAACAAGCCCTGCCGTTATTCGATTCAGAAAACTTTGATCTCGTTCTGCTGGATTTGATGCTGCCCAAGCTGAGCGGGTTGGAGGTTTTGCAAAGAATCAGGGACAAGAGCCGGGTACCCATTCTAATTATATCAGCGAAAAATAGCGAAGTTGATAAAGCGCTTGGCTTGCGCTTTGGAGCCGATGATTATATTGCTAAGCCCTTCTCATTGCTAGAATTGGCTGCCCGCGTTCATTCATCTATTCGCAGGGCGACGCAATATTCCAATTCTAGCACGGGGAATGAAATGGAGGAAAAACGCTTTTCTTATGAAGACATAATCGTTGATTCTGAAAATTATATCGTATTAAAGCACAACAAGGAAATTAAACTTACAGCCAAGGAATTTCAAATTTTGAAGCTGTTTATTCAGAACCCGCAGCGGGTATACACCAAAGCGCAACTTTATCAGTTGGTTTGGAATGAAGAATATTATGGAGACAAAAACGTCATTAACGTACATATGCGGCGCTTGCGAGAGAAGATTGAGGACGATCCGTCTAATCCGCGTTATATCCATACGCTGTGGGGGATCGGCTACCGGATGGGGGGACAATAAGTGGCTAGTCTATGGTGGCTGTGGCTGATGGCTGCTCTTGTGTTATTACTGCTGTATGCTCGGGAATACAGGAAAAATCGATTGATTCGAAACCATCTTAAATATATTAACAATAGGTTAGGGGAGCTGGCAATTACCAGCAATAATCTCACCCAAGAGAGACTGCTTCTAATGACCAGTGATTCTGAACTGCGGGAGCTGCTCCAGGGTATTAATGTAATATTGGATTGCGTATATCAATCCACGTCGAATTATGTCAAAACAGAAAGTGCGATGCGCAAGATGCTATCCAATGTTTCCCATGATTTGAAAACTCCTCTGACGGTCATTATGGGCTACGCGGAAGTGCTTTTACGAAAAACAGATTTGCCATCGGAGGAACGTCAACGGATGCTTGAGCAAATTTTCAATAAGTCGGTAGAGGTGAATGAACGGATACTTGCTTTCTTTGATCTGTCAAAACTCGAGGCTGATGATTATGATATCCCGCTTTCTGTTGTGGACGCGTGTGAGGTATGTCAGCACCGTATTTTATCCTACTTCGATCTGCTCGCCGAGCGAGGCATTGAGGTCGATATTCGTCTTCCTGATGAACCCGTATGGGTATATGCAAATGAAGAAGCTCTATCAAGAGTGCTGGACAATTTGCTATCCAATGCGGTTCGTTATGGCGCCGACGGAAAATATCTTGGATTTTCACTTGTATCGGTCGGGGGGGATATTCGAATAGAAGTAACCGATCGGGGGCGAGGCATCGCCAAGATGGATCAAAATAGAATTTTTGAAAGAATGTATACGATGGATGACTCAAGAAACCGCAATATACAGGGCAGTGGGCTGGGTCTTGCAATCGCCAAAAAGCTCACAGAACAAATCGGGGGCCGAATTAGCCTGGAAAGCATTCAGGGTTCATATACCTGCTTTACCGTAACGCTTGCCGAACTCCAATATAGAAATGCTTCCTATCTTAAGAAATAAGTAAGTTTTCCGACATTAAAAAGTGAGGGTTGGATGATATTCTAAATACATGGAAAGGGGAGTTGCAGTATGACGGAAATCATCCGAACAAATCTGCTTACTAAAAATTACGGGGCTGCGGAAGTAGTTTCGGGCGTCAATATGAAGGTTCGACGCGGCGAAATATACGGTTTTCTCGGACCAAATGGAGCAGGTAAATCAACAATTATGAAAATGCTGCTCGGCTTGGTGCAGCCGACAGGTGGAGAAATCGAATTGTTCGGCGACAAATTGCTTCCTGCTTCGACAGAACATCTCAAACGGATTGGTCATTTGATTGAGACGCCGATTTTCTATGAAAAGCTATCTGCGAAGCAAAATCTTGAGCTTCACGGAGAATACATGGGCTACTACAACAAGCAAGCGGTTGAAGAGGCGCTAGAGCTTGTACAGCTAATCGGTGTCCATTCCAAGCCGGTCAAGCAATTTTCGCTTGGCATGAAGCAGCGGCTTGGCATAGCGAGAGCGATATCTACCCGTCCTGACCTTCTTCTATTGGATGAGCCTATTAATGGTTTGGATCCGGAGGGCATCCAGCTCATGCGAAATTTATTTCGCAGGCTGCGTGATGAATGGGGAGTAACCCTTCTAATCTCCAGTCATTTGCTGTCGGAGATTGAGCAGGTGGCGGATACGATTGGCGTAATCAATGGAGGACGCTTAATTCGTGAGGTGTCCATGGATACCGTACATGCCTCCACGAATGAATATATAGAGATCGTAACGTCGAACGTCACGAATGCCGCTTATGTTTTAACAGATAAGCTGGGCATACAAAATTTCAAGTATCTTGGTGACCGGATCATACGCGTTTACGATACGGACATATCGCAGGAGAAGCTGTCCAAAGGGCTTGTTTTGAACGACGTTCCGATTGAAGCGATTAATCGGCGCCATCATACCTTGGAAGAATATTTCTTAGGAATCATAAGAGGGGGCGAGTAGAATGTTCCATCTTATTAAGCTTGAGCTTAAAAAGGGAAGTTTTACCGGCTATATTTGGGGTTCACTGATAGCTTATTTGACCATCGCGGGTTTAATGATGATTGTATACTTTGTCGAAGGCAATAATATCGAGGAGCCCGTATTTCAAGGCTATACGGATATGCTGCATATGATCGACCTTTTGGTCAGGGCCACGTTCATCGTTTACGCATCAGTAATGATATCCAAGTTAATCATCAACGAGTTTAAAGACAAGACGATTTCTCTTTTATTTGCATACCCTGTGAGTCGCAAAAAAATAATATTCGCGAAGCTTTCGATCGTTTTTTTCTGGACATTTGCTAATGTTTTATTAGCCAATCTAGTCGTCGGCGCTTTGTTAATTTCTATTAACGCTGGTGTTGGATACTTTACAGAGCCGCTAACGATTCATACTTTAGTTCAGCATGCAATCTATGTCCTGATGCAGGCTATTGGCGCAGCGGGAATGAGCTTGCTTCCACTTGCTATCGGCATGCGTAATAAGTCGGTTCCGTCTACTATCGTATCTTCCATCGTTATTGTTGTGCTCGTATGCTCGAACAATCTGGGATTTTCCATAAGCTCTATCATAGCAATTCCTTTATCCCTTGCTGTAATAGGTATTTTGATTACTTATATGAGTTTTCGAAATATTGATCGTATGGATGTGGGGTAAGGAACGGTTTTAGTGAATAAATCATGGACTCCGTTCGAAAGGCCGGTTGCCGAGAATTTTCAGCAACTGGCCTTTCGCGTTTGAAATGTCCAATTTTTGGGTGATTTGATGACTTATTTTTATGGTATTATGTGGATGCTGTTTGTGGTATATTGGGAATAGTTCCGTTTTTTCCACTCAAGGGGACATGCCCCTAGACAGTTTTCGACCCCTCTAGAGCGTTTCTTTGCCTTCACACAGCTAGGTACATCACTCCAATTAGCCGCTAATATCTCTTTTTAAATGCGTTTATTCGCCAAAATTAGAAAGCGGCGACAGCATCACGCGACAAATAAAAGTTACATGATTTGTAACTAAAATCTAAATATAGACATAAAAATAAATATTGTAAAAAAACACAGAATTATGGTATAACTTTATTAACGGCGTTATTGGTTTCCTCGACGGCCACATCTTCATTAAGCAACATTCCTCAAGAGATACAGTCGTCTACTCCTTTAGCGACACATTCAACTATGAATGATCTTCTCTCAACCCACCCACAACTTTTGTTTTCCTTTCTAACGTACTTTCATCCAGATGAGTTTGTACAATTTAAGCCTGCTGTTTTATGCCGCACTGCCTATGTTAATTCCATTTAAGGAGTGAGTGTCAGACAATGTCTAACCCAAGACACTGAAAGCGCTTTCTATTTTGATGGCGATTTATGCTGCATCAGGATTTACGTGCAATCTTTTATACAATAAAGGAGCTGAAACAATGGAAAACGTACAGCTATCGATTGAAAATCAAATTAAGAACATGATTGTTACCAAGTTTGGACTGGACATCTCTCCGGAAGAAATCAACGATGATGACCCGTTATTTGATGTAAATGAACAGGGAGAAGGGCTCGACCTCGATTCCGTTGATGCTTTGGAGCTGGCTGTTGGACTGAAGGAGCTTTTTGGCGTTAAGCCGCAAAGCAGTGATATGTCCGTTTTCAAGAGCGTTCGCTCCATTGCGGACATCATCCGCAGCACGATCGGGGATTAATCGATGAGCAGACCGCAAGCCGTAGTAACCGGAATTGGAATCATCGCGCCAGGCGGCTCAAACAGAGAAGCTTTCTTCCAGTCTATTGTGAATGGAGCCAGCGGGCTTCGAGCTCATGAAAAGCTGAAGAAGCTTGGCGTGAGTGGCGAGGTGGCGGGCAGCGTTGACAAGCATTATCGAGAAATGGAAGAGGATGAGCGGGCAATCCAAATGACTTATGCCGCGCTTGATGAAGCTTTGGCAGACAGCAGGCTGACGAAGGAGGATATCGGCAAGCTGGAAACAAGAGCGGGCTTGTCCCTTTCGGAATCGGTGCCAGGGCATATTAAAACGATGAGATATATTCAAAATAACCGGGAGCAGAAGTGGAATAATCCCGATGGACTAATCGAAATTCCATCTTTGCTTTCGCATATTGTTTCGTATATAGACATAAAGGGTCAAGCCTATACAACCATGTCGGCCTGTGCCGCTGGAACCGCGGGGGCAGGAATTGCTCTAGACGCCATCCGCAACGGAATGGCTGATTTAATGGTTGTTGTTGGCGCAGAGCCCTTATCAGACAACTACATTGCCGGATTTCACAGCCTTCAATCCATGAGCCTAGGTGGCTGTGTGCCGTTTGATAAGGACAGGGACGGCATGTCACTTGGCGAAGGGGCCGCCGTCTTTATTGTGGAAACGCTTGATCGAGCGAAGGCAAGAGGAGCCCACATTTACGGCGAGCTGCTCGGGTATGGCTTAAGCAATGATGCTTATCATATTACAAGTCCCGATCCCGAAGGGGAAGGGGCTGTGAGGACAATGCGGATGGCTTTGGAGGATGCGGGTTTGCAGCCGGGTGACATTGATTATGTGAATGCCCATGGAACGGCAACCGAGCTTAATGACTTAATGGAAATGAGAGCGCTGTCCAAGGTTTTTGGAACCGAGGAGAAGCAGTCCCAGGTTATGATTTCTTCAACGAAGGCGGTTACCGGCCACTGTTTGGGAGCGGCGGGAAGCGTGGAGCTGGCGGCAACCTTGCTTGCGATAGATCGCGGCATTGTGCCTCCAACTGCATTTCTGAAGGAGCCGCCAGAACCTTTTCAGCAGCTCCAAATCGTTAAAGGGAATTATGAGGAACGGTTGATCCAATACGCGATGTCGAACTCATACGCTTTCTTCGGCCATTCTGCAAGTATAGTTGTCGGAAAGGTCTAAGCACCTTTCGGCTTGAATTTGACGGTTTATTGGCGCTGTCGCATACACACCACATGCTGGGGAGCTGTCATGGATGGAAACCATTGATATTGCAAAAGGCTTGCCTCACCGCTACCCGTTTGTCATGGTAGACAGAATCACTGAGGCCATTTATATGAAGCGTTCCAAAGGCTACAAAAACATAAGCTTTAACGAGCAGTGGGCAGTTGGACATTTCCCTGATGAACCGATTTATCCAGGCGTTCTCATGATTGAGACGATGGCGCAGGTCAGCGGATTTATTTTTTACAACGGGGAGAGCCCGGCAGCTCATAAATTTTATTTAAGTGCGGTTAACCAAATCAAGTTTATACATCCGGTTGTGCCGGGCGATACATTTGCGGTAGAAGCAGAGTTAGTCGAATCCTTCCACACCTTTCACCAGATCAAATGCACGGCTTCAGTCGGAGATAGAGTTGTCGCGTCGGGGATGCTGACCTTAAGCTATTCCGTTTAAAACAGAATGGCGTTAAGTTGCGAAGGGCATAATTTTATAAATTTGGGAGAATCCATATGCATAAAATATTTGTTACGGCTGTAGGAGCGATAAGCTGTGCAGGATCCGGTGCAGATGAATATTGGGAAGGCATAAACGCACAGGCGGGAGTCACGCCGGAGGAGCTCAAGCTGCCCGTGGATATTCCACAAAATATTGAAAATCGGGTTGCCAGACGAATGGATCGGTTTTCACGGTTGACCATGAGCGCTTCGAAACAAGTGCTTGATGAAGCTTTGATCGTGCAGGAGCAAATGGATCATAACCGGATTGGCACTGTTTTTACGACGGGATACGGTCCATTGGTATCTAACCTTGCCCTGAGCAATCAAATCGTGTCAGGTGGCGTTGATATGGTTAGTCCGACCGTATTCGCAAGTACGGTATACAACTCGGGAATCGGGCATGTTTGCTTGAGTTTAAAGCTGAAGGGCGCGAGCACCGTACTAACGGGCAGCAATGCGATTGCTTATGCATCTGATCTGCTCAAAAGTGGCAAGGCAGATGCGATATTGTGCGGTGGGGTAGAGGAATATTGCCAAGAGCTGCTCGAATCCTTTCAGCAGCAGGATTATGTAACAAAGGATGAAAACTATTTGTGCAGGCCTCTGGACAAAAATAGAAGCGGAACGAGAATGACCGAGGGCGCCGCTGTATTGCTGCTCGAGACGGAGAGCGTGTTAGCCCGCTGTCCGGAACGGATTGTGTGCGAGGTTGTCGGGTATGCAAGTTTAATAGGGAAAGGGTACCTGGGCAAAGACCGTGCCGATGCGGATTTTAAACCGTTCGCTCGGGTGATGGATATGGCTCTCAAGCATGCCTCCATTTCTCCTAGCGATATTGACGGTATTTTGCTGGCTGCCGGAGGCGGACGTTATACCGACAAGGTGGAAGCCCAAGCGATTCATGAAACATTTGGACAGCGTGCCGCCTCCATTCCTGTTTCTTCCATTAAGGGAGCAACAGGGGAAGCGCTTGGCGCATCGTTTATGATGAATGTCGCTGCGGGCGCCCTTGCCATTGCCAAAGGGTGCATGCCTTTAACCGCAGGCTGCACCGAGCCGGATGCCGCTTTAGAGCTGGATATCGTCCATCATGAGCCGCGTTTAGGCGATTACCAATATTTATTAGTGAACGGATATGATGTCAACGGATGCTTGCACAGCGTCATACTCGGAGCGGTCCGGAGGTGAGCCATTGAAATTTGCCGATAAAGTCGTCTTCATTACCGGAGGGGCAAGAGGAATCGGGCATGCCATCGTACAGGCTTTTGCAAGTGAAGGAGC
Organism: Paenibacillus algorifonticola; assembly: GCF_000971975.1. GTDB lineage: Bacteria > Bacillota > Bacilli > Paenibacillales > Paenibacillaceae > Pristimantibacillus > Pristimantibacillus algorifonticola. The sequence continues at coordinate 42,357 of NZ_LAQO01000003.1, forward strand.
TACAGTCCTCTTTACCTATAAAAGCAGTGAGGAGGAAGCTGCGCAACTGGAAGCTTCCCTGCAGGAAAATGGAGGATTGGCGAAAGCGTTTGAGCTGGACGTGTCCGATCACACGAATACGCTTGCTGTAATCGAGGAAGCTGTTCAGGAGTTTGGCATGATAGATGTGCTGATTAACAATGCGGGCGTAACGGAGGATGGTTTTCTGATGCTGATGGAGGAGTCCTCTTGGGATAAGGTCATCAATACAAATTTGAAAGGCGCCTACAATTGCTGCAAAGCTGTGCTGCCTTCGATGATCAGCAAGAGGCACGGAGTCATCGTGAACATTTCCTCCGTTTCCGCTTTGGCTGGCGCCTCAAGCCAAACGAATTATAGTGCGTCCAAAGCTGGCCTCATTGGCTTGACTCGATCACTATCAAGGGAAGTTTCCGGAAAAAACATCCGTGTGAATGCAATAGCACCGGGATATATTGTTACAGATATGCTCGGGAAAGTTCCCGATCGCGTGCGCCGTCATTTTGTCGATAAAATTGCCTGCGGCCGGTTGGGCGAGGCTGATGAAGTAGCAAAGGTAGCCCTTTTTCTTGCTTCCGACGATGCAAGCTACATATATGGACAGACGATTATTGTCGATGGAGGAATGATTTAAGGCAGCCGTGTAAATGAAATCGAACGATTTTAGGGAGGTTAAATGATGAGTGGGGAAGTAAAAGTAGCGGATTTTAATACGAGGTTTTATGAAATTTTGCAAAAAAATATTGAGCTATTGTCTATTGATGAAAGCGTGCTGAAATCGGATTTAGAAACGGTAGGCCTTAACTCTATCTCCTTTGTTAAATTAATCGTAGCTTTGGAAAATGAATTCGATGTCGAGTTTGAGAATGAAATTTTAATTATCGATCATTTTGCTACATTGGAGCAGTTTAAGGACAGCGTGCAAAAGCTAGTGGAGGGGCAAGATCATTAATTTTCTCCGCTCGTGCCGCTCTGTGCGGCGATTTTACCCTATAGTGGAGGGCACTTATGCAAATAGCAAGCCGTAACTCTGCTTTCTTTTCGATGCGCCGATTGTTCGTCTTTCTTAAGCCCTATCGGTTTTGGATAGCGGTCAAGCTGATAAGCACGATCATAATAGCGGCAAATGATATTTTGCTCATCTATATTATTAATCTTTTATTTTCGTCCACCCAGACTGGTGATAGGGATGGCTTGATGCAGGCTGTATATTTGATCATTCTTTTCATAGTGACAGGCATCGTTGTGAATTTCTTCAGCGTTTATTCGTCGGGACGCTATAGCGCCTTTGTGACCCGTGATTTGAAAAATAAAGTTAGCGAGCATATTAATAAACTGCCTATTTCGTATATGGAAGCTCGCCACTCCGGCGACTTTAGCTCCAGAATGACGAACAGCATCAATCAAATTGAAGGGTTTATTTACAATGATTTTGCAGCTCTTATTTTTCATATCGTCCGGGTCGTTGCTTGTATTACGGTTATGTTTTATATGAATTGGCAGCTTACGCTGTTTTGCTTCGTTATGCTGCTGTTCATGACCTTTTTGAGCGAAAAAATTAGCCGCCCGTTAAACCAATATGCGGCAGAGGTACAGCAAAGCATGGCTCAGATGAGCACAGTTGTTCAAGATACAATTGGCGGCATTTATATGATCAAGTCTTACAATCTGGTGCAGGTTGTCTATCAAAAGTGCCAGCTGCTGCTTGACAAGCTGCTTGAACATTTTCTGAGAATCGAGAAACGCGTTGCTGCTATGGGGGCACTCAGCGTATTTGTCCGGACTGCTCCGCTGGTGGTGTTCTTTCTGTTCGGCGGATATTTAGTTAGCGATGGACAGCTTTTAATAGGCGCTTTATTAGCGTTTGTGCAGTTCATCAATTATCTCGTGTCCGGGATGGGAGAAATTCCAAATCAGATCAGCCGGTTCAAAATAACAGCCGGCGTTGTCGATCATCTTTTTGAATTGCTCGATGCAGAAACAGAACGGATGGATGGCAAGCAGCCAGAAAACCTCTCATCGTCAGCTCCTGCGCTTGAATTTGAACAGGTTACCTTTTCCTATGACGATCATTCGAAGGTGCTTGACGAGGTTAGCTTTACGCTTCCTCAAGGTAAAACGGTCGCCTTGGTCGGACCAAGCGGTTCAGGCAAATCGACCATCTTTAAACTCATCACCGGTTTTTATGATTATAAGGGTGGGCAAATCAGGCTGTACAACGAGCCACTCACCGATTGGAAGCTATCGTCTGCCAGAGCGCTCATTTCGCATGTTTCGCAGGATACGTTCCTTTTTCCGGGCTCCATCGCCGAAAATATTGCGTGTACGGATGACGGCTACAGCATGGAAGACGTAGAAAGCGCAGCTAAGCTTGCTAATATTCATGAATTTATTCGGGTACTTCCACAAGGGTACGAAACGCTTGTCGGTGAACGAGGAGTAAAGCTTTCAGGCGGACAAAAGCAGCGGATAGCGATTGCCCGGGCTATATTAAAGGATGCCCCCATTTTGCTGCTGGATGAGGCGACTTCGGCGCTTGATTCCGAATCCGAACAGCTTGTTCAACAATCCATTAACCGGATTATGCGAAATAAAACGGTTTTGGTTGTCGCACATCGTCTGTCTACGGTCATGAATGCAGACCACATTTTTGTGCTGAACGAAGGGCGTATTGAAGAAAGCGGCACTCATGAAGAGCTGCTTGCCAAAAACGGCACTTATCATCGTCTATACAACAATCAGGCAAGCAATCGAGGAGACCAGCCGTACCGGCTTGGTCAAGAGGGGGCATAGTTGCTTGAAAAAAAGCAATAAACAACAAATTGCGAGACTTGCCCGATTGCTTGATCGGCGTAAATTATCTTTTTTCCTCAGTTTTCTTGGTTTCGGTATCATGAGCTCAAGCGTATCGATTATTACAGCCATGCTGGTCTCTACCTTTCTCGATGCGATAACGGAGAAAAATATGGATGCAGTTATTACGCTCTGCATCCAGTTCATGCTCATCGTCGTTGCTATGTGTATACTAACGCCACTTTTCCAATATTGGTACGGTAAAACGGTCAAGACGATCATGAACAGCATGCGGCTTCGAGTTTTTCATCATATGGAGAAGCTTCCTGTTACTTATTACGAAAACAGCCATAGCGGTGACAGCCTGTCCAGAATCACAAATGATTTGCAGACGATGGAAAATGCCTTTTCCGGAGAAGCGCTTACGCTCCTCTCCTTAATGGCTACCGGGACGATATCAGCGATTATTATGTTTTATCTGGACTGGAGATTCGCCGTTGCCATGATCTTTTTAGGAATGCTGTCTACGTATGTGAACTCGAGATACGCAAAGCCGTTTAGAACGATTGGCACCGAAATTCAGGAGCAATCCGGCGTTCAGCTTGAGCGGTTAACGAATCTCGTTGCTGGCACGCAGGTGAGCAGAACGTTTCAGATGGTCGACGGGATGAACCGCAAGTACAAGGAGACGACAACCCGGCTTGCAGACTTGTTTTTACTGCGAGCGAAAAAAAGCGCCTATTTAACAAGCACCAATTATTTTCTGCTGTGGATTAATAATGGCGGTGCATTTATTATTGGAGCCTTTATGCTGATTAACGGCCAGATGACGATCGGCAGCTTGCTAGGGGTTATTTTACTGCTGGAGAATGTGACGAATCTCTTCCGTAATTTAGGCGTTTTCTGGTCCAATCTGCAATCCTCGCTGGCGGGGGCTGACCGGGTGTTTGACCTGTTGGATGTGGCAGAAGAACCCGAGCGATATGCGTCTGTGCTAAAGGAAGTTGCCGTCTCCAGCTCCAACGAAGACGGAATGCTTGATTTCAAAAATGTATCGTTTGCCTACCACAAAGACGAAAATGTGCTAAACGGGTTGAACCTGCATGTGGATAAAGGACAGCTTGTCGCGCTTGTAGGGCCCAGCGGGGGCGGCAAAAGCACGATAATGAAGCTGCTGCTTGGTTTTTATCCATTCTCCGAAGGCGATATTCGAATTGCTGGCAAAAGCTTTGCAGAATATTCACTTGAGGAGCTTAGGGATAGTATGGCCTACGTTTCCCAGGACCCGTATCTGTTCGAAGGAACGATCGAGCAAAATATCCGCTACGGAAAAATGGACGCGACGGCTGAAGAGGTTGTAGAGGCAGCGCGTGCAGCGTTTGCCCATGATTTTATTACCGAGCAGACAGACGGCTACAACACCGCAGTTGGCGAAAGAGGCGTGAGGCTTTCCGGCGGTCAAAAGCAGCGAATAGCGATCGCCCGAGCCATATTGAAAAATGCGCCTATTTTGCTGCTCGACGAGGCAACATCAGCACTGGATAGCGATTCAGAGCTGGCGGTTCAGCAGGGAATCGAGCGGCTGATGGAAGGGAAAACGACAATTGCAATCGCCCATCGGCTGTCCACCATTGAGCAAGCGGACACGATTGTAGTCGTTGACCGTGGGACGATTATGGAGCAGGGCAAGCATGACGAGCTTCTGGCAGCTGGTGGCGCATACAGCCGCCTGTATCATACACAGAAGCGAACCCAAGAGTGGCTTCCACAAGCAATGCAGCAAGAGGCTTGAGTGTTAGGGGCTGGCGGCAACGTTGCCGCACACTAAATATAGAGGAAATAAGGGAGGGTAAAATAATGAGGATACTTGGCATTAGCGGAGGAATCGATTTCCCTCATGAGGATGGATTTGTAACGACTATATTGAATTCAGAGGTTCATGATGCTTCAGCTGTACTAATTGAGAATGGGCAAGTGGTTGCTGCCTATGAGGAAGAACGTCTGAATCGGATTAAGCACTCCGGAAAGCTGCCGATTTTATCGATTCGCCGCTGTCTGGAGCTTGGTGGAATACGTTTGGACGATGTGGATAAAATCGTCTTTTACTGCGAGGAAACCCAGTTTAAATATGAAACGACTACCCATCGGCATCAGTATCGGCAATTCCCATACAGCGATCCGAAGGCGTGGATCGTTGAACGGCTGAAGCAATTTTTTGATACGGATTTTAAAAAAGAGAATGTAGTGTTTGAAAACCACCACTACTGTCATGCTGCGAGCGCCTATTATATGTCCGGATTTGATGAAGCACTCGTCGTTACAATAGATGGCGCTTCATTGGAAGGCAATGCTGGAATTGTGCTCAATGCTGAAGGGAATTCGCTCAAGCCGCTGAGCCATATTTCAAACGATGACAGCTTAGGTGCATTTTATACGCAGATTATCGAATTTCTCGGCTATACGACTCATGATGAATATAAAGTAATGGGGCTCGCTCCATATGGAGATCCTGCCAAATTCAGAAGGCTGTTCAAGAAAGCATTCACCTTGCTGCCGGAAGGGAAATTCCGGCTTAATAGAAGCTTTTATTATGTGCTGATGGATTCCATGCCGAACCCGCGGTTGAAGGGAGAACTGTTTACCCAGGAGCATAAGGACATAGCGGCTGCTCTCCAGGAGGCGCTCGAAAACGTTGTTATGCATATGCTCGTCCATTATCAGCAGGCGACTGGGCGTAAAAAGCTGTGCATGGCTGGCGGCGTAGCGCACAACTGTACGCTAAACGGGAAGATTTTGTACTCCGGCTTATTCGACGAGGTGTTTGTACAGCCTGCCGCCCATGACGCGGGCAATGCGCTGGGAGGAGCACTGCTGCAGTCCCGCAAGCTGGCTCCAAGCACACAGACAGAAACGCTGCGGCATCTGTACTGGGGAAGCGCCATTCAGAACAATGATAGCGTTCTCGAAATTTTGAAGCAGTGGGAGCGGTTCGTTACATACCGCAAAGCGGATCATGTTGTCGAAGTTGCGGCTAAGCTAATGGCGGAGGGAGCGGTTATCGGCTGGGCGCAGGGACGCTCGGAGTTTGGCCCCCGGGCGTTAGGCAACCGGAGCATTTTGGCTGATCCGCGTCCAGCGGAAAACAAAAGCATTATTAATGCCATGGTGAAAAAAAGGGAGGGCTACCGGCCGTTTGCGCCTTCCATATTGGAAGAGTATGCAGACGATTATTATGTGCTGCCGCAGACGAAAGCCCCTTACTCCTACATGAATTTCGTACTGAAGACGAGGGAGGACAAGCAGGAGCTGCTCGGCGCGGTTACTCACGTTGACGGCACGGCGCGCATCCAGACGGTATCTCGTGAAACGAACGAGAAGTACTGGCACTTAATTGATGAATTCCGCAAGCTGACGGGAGTGCCAGTGCTGCTGAATACATCGTTTAACAACAATGCGGAGCCGATTGTCGATTCAGAAGAGGACGCCATTGTCAGCTTCCTGACAACCAATATTAACACCTTGATTATCGGAGACTACGTCATTGACAAAAAAACGGTCGGCAAGGAAGAGTTTTTGAAGTTTGTGCCAAAGCGGCCCATCAGTTCAGAGCTGAAGCAGTCGGTCGGCTATACAGTAGAAGGAAACAAGCAAACCGCATACGAAATACGCCTCCACTTTGGGGATAAATATAAAACAACATTATCGGAAGAGATGTATCGACTGCTAGAGCAATCTGACGGGGAGAAGACGCTGGCAGAGCTGATTGAGCTTAGAGGCTGCGGCAGGAAGACGGAAGAGGATATCGTAGACGAATTGATCGAATTATGGTCTTTGCGGCTGATTCATTTACGGCCATTTGAAACAGTTGCTTTAGCTACCGTTTAAAGGATGCAGTAAAAGGCGGAGAAGGATAACCGATTAAAGAGAATAGGTAGGAGGATGAACATGCTCGTATTAGGTCTTAATGGCGGCATAGAATTGCCGCATGAGGATTTGAAGGTGTTTGGCTACGGCGGAATTGCGCACGACTCTGCTGCTGTTCTTATCAAAGACGGGGTCGTGATTGCGGCCTCAGAGGAAGAAAGGCTTAATCGAGTGAAGCATACCGGCAAGGCTCCGCTGCAGACGATTCATTTATGCTTGAAGCGGCTAGGCATTACGTTCGCGGATATTGACAAAGTGGTCATTACGACGAGAGAGCAGGAAACCGACCTGCTTGTGCGGGATGAGTTTTTCTATCGCGATTCTATGCATAGAAATACGAGAGAGCTGCTGGTAGATTTCTTTTACCAGATTGACGGAACGAAATACGACCCGAATAATATCGTCTTTGTTGACCACCATATCTGCCATGCAGCCAGCGCGCATTTCATGTCCGGCTTTGACCGCAGCCTGACGGTTACGATTGATGGAGAATCGCAGGAGGGGTACGCCGGCTATATTATAAGCGCCGAAGGTACGAGCTTCAAAATTCTTGACCGCATTGCCAATGAAAACAGCTTGGGCTCCTTCTATATTTCGGTTATCCGCATGCTGGGCTATCACCAGCACGATGAATATAAAGTAATGGGACTCGCACCGTATGGCGATCCAAGCAAATTCAGACGGATGCTGAAAAAAGCATATGTCCTGCTCCCCGAAGGCAAGTTCAAAATCAATTTGGCCTGGTCTACCGTGCTCTTTGATTTTATGACGCCAAGAAAGAAGGGCGGGCCAATCACTCAGGAGCATAAGGATCTGGCCGCGTCCCTGCAGGAGGCGCTCGAAACGATCGTCATGCATATACTCACGCATTATCAACAAGCAACCGGTCATACGAAGCTTTCCATGGCCGGAGGTGTAGCGCATAACTGCTCCATGAATGGAAAAGTATTATATGCCGGGCTTTTCGATGAAGTTTTTGTACAGCCGGCTGCACATGATGCAGGCAATGCGTTGGGCGGTGCCTTGTACGTATCCAATAAATTTGAGCCGAACAAGTCACTGGAAAAGCTGCAGCACCTGTACTGGGGGAGTGAAATTGAAGGCAACGATGGCTTGGCGCAAATTTTAAAACGGTGGGAACGTTTTGTCAGTTTCCGCAAGGTGGACAATATCGCCGAGGAGACAGCAAAGCGAATTGCGGAGGGGGCCGTCTTCGGATGGGTCCAGGGCCGCGCCGAATTTGGCCCTCGTGCGCTAGGCAACCGCAGCATTCTTGCTGATCCAAGGCCGGCGGAGAACAAGAGCATTATTAACGAGATGGTGAAGAAGCGTGAGGGCTATCGGCCGTTTGCGCCATCTATTTTGGAAGAGCATGTGGGCGACTACTACGAAATGCCGCAGACGAAAGCGCCATACTCGTATATGAATTTCGTACTGATGACCAAAGAGGATAAGCAGCCGCTGCTTGGAGCAGTTACACATGTGGATGGCACCGCTCGTATTCAGACGGTCTCAAAAGAAACAAATGAACGGTATTGGGAGCTAATTGAGGAATTTCGGAAACTGACCGGGGTGCCGATATTGCTGAACACGTCGTTCAACAACAATGTGGAGCCTATCGTAGACTCGGAGGAAGATGCGATCGCAAGCTTCCTGACGACGAATATCCACTACTTGGCTATCGGAGATTATATGGTAGACAAAAAGGAAGTAGACAAGGCCGATTATTTGCATATGGTGCCGACGAGGCTGGTCAATTCGGAATTGAAAAAATCGATCGGCTATTCCGCTGACGGGACGAAACGCACACTCCATGAAGTCCGGCTTCATTTTGGAGATAAGTACAAAAAAGCGATACCGGAGGAAGTATTCCTCATGCTGGAGCATTCAGACGGTCAAAAATCGCTGGACGAGCTTGCCGATGAGCTGGGCGGCTCTGCGCTGACGAAACCGGAAATAGCAGAACATTTTATCGAGCTTTGGTCGCTTCGGCTCGTTCATCTCAGACCATCCGAGCGCGTAGCAGCCCTATCGGCTAAGCTTTAAGGCAACGGGATGAAGAAGCTGAAGCTGCTTGCCTTTCCTTTTGCTGGTGCCTCGTCTATGTACTATTACAAGTGGAAAAAACATATGTCCGACCATATCGACTTCGTGCCTGTCAAGCTTGCAGGCAGAGGCGCCCGGCCAAGAGATCCTTTGTACAACACCTTTGATGAGGCAATTGAGGACGTATATAAGCAAATCGACAAGATTATTGACGATGGCCCTTATGCTTTTTTTGGCCACAGCATGGGAAGCATGCTGGCCTTTGAATTGTCGCATAAGCTGAGGGAGCAACAACGCCATGACCCTACGATGATATTTGTGTCCGGCAGATGGGCTCCTCATATTCAAAGACCGGATTTGGTCAACCCAAGCACGCCAGACGAGCAGCTTAAAGAGCGGCTGCTGGAGCTTGGAGGAACATCTCCGGAGCTGTTTGAAAACCCGCTGCTTGCGGATGCTTTTATTCCGATTTTGCGGGCAGATTTTTATGCGATGGAATCCTATGTTTATGACGGCAGCAGAGAGCCGTTGTCCACGGCCATTAATGCGATGACAGGCGTGCAGGACTGGGATGTCAATAAGCGGGATTTTGCGGAATGGGGCAAGCACACGACTGGTGAGTTTTCAGTCCATAAATTTATGGGCGGACACTTTTATATTAACGACAGCTTTGATACGGTCATTCAGCATATCAATCGTACCTTGCTTAGCAGCGTGCGTTAAGTGAGCGGATAAACCCTTGCGCTAACATATAAAACGAATGGGGGTGGGCCAGCGGTTATGGACAAGCAGCAGCTCATGCATCATATTTTCGCAGCAAACCGTGAAATGGTTGACCGGGGAATCACGTTTATCAACGAGGCCGACCAGGAGGAGTTTGTCTCCTACAGTCAGCTATATGAGCGTTCGCTATGCCTGCTACAAGATTTACGTAATTACGGGGTACAGGCGGGACACGAGCTGTTATTGCAAATACAGGATAATCGGTTGTTTCTTGAAGTGTTCTGGGCTTGCATACTGGGGCGGATTATCGCCGTCCCGGTAACCGTAGCAACCAATGATGAAACGAAGCTGAAGGCTTGTAAGGTGTGGGACAAACTAAACACCCCGCATTTTATTGGCAGCGAAGCGACGATGGACGGCTTGGCTTCATTTGCAGAGGAGCACCCGGAATGTGGTCCTAGTGTGGACGTCATGAAAGGTAGATTTATAGACACGGCGTCCTTAAAAGGAGAAAGCAGTGCTGTCCTTATAGAGGCTGAACCGGATGATATCGCATTTATTCAGTTCTCTTCCGGATCAACGGGCGACCCGAAGGGCGTTGTGCTGACCCATAGCAACGTTATGGCCAACGTCTCAGCCATGCAGAAAATATGGGATTTAGATGCTGGCGGGCGGGTGTTAAGCTGGATGCCGCTTACGCATGATATGGGATTGATCGCGATGCATCTATTGCACGCCTATACTCAATCCTCGCAGTTTATTATGCGTACGAAGCTGTTTATTCTTAACCCGCTTTTGTGGATAGAGAAAGCAAATAAGCACCGCGTTAATATGCTGTACAGTCCTAATTTCGGCTATAAATATTTTTTGGCGTTTTACGATCAAGAGCATGACTACGGCTGGGATTTATCCGGCCTTTCCTGCCTTTGCAATGGCGCTGAGCCCATTTCTACGGAAATTAGTGAGCGTTTTATGGAGCAGCTTGCAAAATACAACCTTCCGCAGACGGCCATGAGGCCGGCATATGGGCTTGCAGAGGGGACGGTTGGCGTGTGCTTCACCCGTCAGAATGAGCCGTTCAAGTATGTGGCTGTCGACCGGAGATTTCTCCGGGTTGGAGAGACCATACGCTTGCTTCAGCGAGGAGAGCCAAGCAGCCTGCTTTATGTCGATGTAGGTGGTCCGATTGAAAGCTGCGAAGTCATGATTGCTGATGAGCAGGGCAGCCCGCTTCCTAAGTCCACAGTCGGTTACATTTTAATTAAAGGGCCGAGCGTCACCAGAGGGTATTACAACGAACCTGAAGCTGCTGAAAGGCTGGCAGACGAATGGCTGAATACAGCGGATATCGGATTTATGCTGGATGGGCGGCTAGTCGTTGTTGGAAGAGCAAAGGACATATTGTTCGTTAACGGGCAAAATGTTTTCTCCCATGACATTGAGAGAGTGGCAGAGGAGGTAGACGGGGTTGAGCTTTGGAATGTCGCAGCCTGTGGAACGAAAGGGAAGCTTGCGGATACGGAGGAAGTATGCCTGTTTCTATTGTACAGAGGTAAAAATCTGGAGCCGTTCTGCGAGCTTGCCAGTCGGGTCAAGCAGCATATTCACCGGAAGATGGGCATCTTTATCGACCATGTCATCCCTGTGAAATCAATACCTAAAACAACGAGCGGAAAAATACAGCGCTATAAGCTGGGTGAGCAATATACAAGTGGGCAGTTCGATTCGCTCATTCGTGACATGGAGAGCATCAAGAGCAAACAGGCTGCCTTCGAAAATACAGAGCAGCTGCTGCTCAGGCTCTGCCAAGACCTGCTCGGGCGGGAGCTCGGTATTCACGACCATTTTAATGAGAGCGGAGGAAATTCGCTTATTCTCACCCAGCTCTCCGATGAGCTGGAGAAATGGCATGGCTGCAACGTATCCGTTCCTGACCTGTACAAATATCCGACGATCGCTAAGCTGACCGCATTTATCGACCGTGGCGGCAGTTTAAGCCTGCCATCCGTCAGCATGGATGAAGCTTACTTTAACAAGGAGGGCAGTCAGGTGGTTTCAGCCTTTGAGGCTGAGCTGGATAGCGAGACATGCAGCGTGCTTCAAGCTATGGCCGATGATGCGAAGACGGATCTCAAGCCTGTCCTGTTGTCCGGTTTTCTCTATTTGCTGAAGCTAGCCTCCGGTGAGGATACCGTTCATGTGCAAGTGGCAGTGGAGGAAAATCAGTTCCGCTCGCTGACCATTGATTTTGCCGCGGTGGATTCCTTGGAGACATTGATTGAGCTCGTTGCAATGAAGCTGGAAGCTCGCCACGGCGACGGCGATGAATCCGACTATACAGCCAAGGATCTGGATCGCATCCAGCAAAGTGAAGAGCTTCGGATTTTGCCGCTCTTCGTTATTCATGCAGATGCCGCATCCTCACAAGGTCAATGGCTCGAAGTGTTTGATCTTGTTATCGAGCTCGCGGAATACGATGAGCAAGTCGAGGTGCTGTGCGACTTTAACTCCCGAAAACTGAAGGAGCACAAAATAAAGGAGCTTTTTACCCAATATATGCTGCTGCTCGCTGACATCGTGGAAAATAGCGACAAGGTTTCGGTCTAGCAAACCGCTGAAGAACAGGGGGATGAAGTTGAAGACGAAATCGCCGGATTTGACTCAATTGCGTCTAAGAAGCCAAGACGAACTGCCAACGGCAGCCATAAAGGAAGCTAACCATCACGACATTGCCATCATCGGCATTTATACGCGTTTTCCAAATGCCCGAAATACAGAGGCATTCTGGGAAAATATTAAAAATGGGGTAAGCTGCGTCACGAAATTTCCGGAGAAGCGCCGGAAGGACGCTGATCGGTATGTCAGATTTTCCGGAAAATCGGAGATCCCCTACTCAAACGGCGCTTATCTCGAGGATATCGACGCATTTGACTATTCTTTTTTCAACATTCCACCCAAAGAAGCGATATTGATGAATCCTCGCCAGCGTGTGTTTCTGGAAGCGGCATGGAATGTGTTTGAAGACGCAGGATACGGGCCGCAGCAGTTGGCAGGCAGCAACATTGGAGTTTATGCCGGCCATATCGGTGACGTTGAAAGCTATGTATACCGGGAAATGATTGAAGCCGTTGACCCCTCTTTGATATCGGCAGCGATGCCGGGAAATTTGTCTTCCATTATTCCGAGCCGAATTTCCTATTTGCTTAACTTTAAAGGGCCAAGCATGATCGTGGATACCGCTTGCTCCTCCTCGCTTATAGCTGTCGATCTGGCCTGCCACGCGCTTCGCCGGGGAGACTGTGAAATGGCGCTTGCTGGCGCGGTCCGCATTAACCTGCTTCCGCAAAACAAAAATCATGCAAAGCTGGGCATTGAGTCTACAGACGATGAGACCCGCGCTTTTGACGATGAAGCCGACGGATCGGGAATGGGGGAAGGCGCAGCGATTGTTTTGCTCAAGCCCCTTAGCAAAGCTAAGCGGGATGGCGATTCTATCTATTGCGTCATTAAGGGCAGCGCGGTGAATCAGGATGGCGCTTCCATGGGGATTACGGCTCCGAATCCGTCCGCCCAAACGGCCGTTTTAAATAAGGCTTGGAAGGAAGCGGGCATTGATCCAGCAACGCTTGCCTATATCGAAACACACGGCACGGGGACGAAGCTGGGAGACCCGATTGAAATCGAAGGAATCAGCAAGGCCTTTGCAAAATATACCGATAAGAAACAGTTCTGTGCAATCGGATCAGTAAAGACGAATATCGGCCATCTCTATGATTGTGCAGGAATAGCGGGTCTAATTAAAGCGGCACTGGCGCTAAAGCATCAGCTGCTTCCGCCAAGCATTCACTTCAAGACGCCGAATAAACAAATTCCGTTTATCGATTCACCGGTATACATAAACACGTCCCAGAAGCCATGGGCTCAAGGAGATGCCCCAAGGCGCTGCGGCGTCAGCTCATTCGGCTTGTCTGGCACTAATTGCCATGTCGTGCTGGAGGAATATATTGCTCAGACCGCGACCGCCGAACAGGGGGCAGCCCTGCCGGATCAATCCTATATGATTCCGCTATCGGCGAAAAGCGAGGAAGCGCTCGATACGCTGCTGCTGCATATGGGCGAATATTTTGACGGAGAAAATCGGGCCAGCCTTAAGGATATTAGCTATACGCTGGCAGCGGGGCGCGATCATCATCCGCTTCGTTTAGCTGTTGTTGCCTCAGATATCGCGGACCTGAAATGGAAGCTGCAGCAGCTAATCTCGCAGCGGCAGCATTTAACCAGCTTTGATGCTCCTTGGTTCTCTTACGGTACTGCGAAGCTAGCAGGAGACAAGGATAATTTCGTACAGCTCGCCGAGCAGCTCGTTAAACAGTTGAAAGCCGCTGCCGCACTTGAGCGCTCGGGGCTGCTGCAGCAAATCGCAGAGCTGTATACGGCTGGGGCAGCCATTGGATGGTCCGCTATGTACAGGGGGAGCCGGGCCAAAAGGGCGCATATACCCGTTTATCCATTTGAGAGGAAGCGCAGCTGGCTGCAAATTCCAGGGCCTGCGCCTGCTGAGCGTTCGAACGCTCTCTATTACACAATGAAGTGGATCGAGGAGGCGGCAGATCATCGCACCCGCACTATGCGGGGAGAAACGGCTATTATTTTGGGTGAATGGCCAGAGCTTACACAGCAGCTAGAGGAGGAAGGCGTTCATTGCATACATGTTAAGCGGGGGACACACTATCAGGTGCTTAACCCGGAGTCCTACATCATCAGCGAGAAAGAGGAAGATTACGACAAACTGACTGAAGCACTTAAACATGTGAAATTTACGAAAATACTGCATCTGCTTGGCTATAACGGACCGGATGAGATGATGTCGGCGGAGCAGCTGAATGAGAGACAAAGCTTAGGCGTATACAGCTTGTTCCACTTGACGAAAGCGCTTCTGAGCGCCGGCGTCGGCCATAAGCATGAAATCATTATCGCCGCCGACTATGTAAACCAGGTTACTGGAGAGGAAGCGTGCTTGAAGCCGGAAAACTCCCCATTGTTCGGCCTGGGTAAAGTCATCGGAATTGAATACCCGCATATTACGTGCAAAGCAATAGATGTGGATGGCTCGACGACTGTACGAGAGGTCATTTCGGAGCTGGGCCGCAACAAAACGACCTATCAAATCGCCTATCGGAACGGCAAGCGTTTTGCAGAAATAATGGAAGAGACCGATGTCGAGCAAATGCCTGACAATCCCGTCTCCATTAAAGAGGAGGGGGTTTACGTCATCACAGGTGGCGCAGGCAACCTCGGGCTACTTACGGCAAAGCATTTGGCGTCCAAAGGAAAAATAAATCTAGCGCTGTTAAACCGTTCCTCACTGCCGAAGCCTGAAGAATGGGGCCCGCTTCTGGAGCAGGCAGACGGATCACGGCTGCATGACACGATTAAGAAGCTGCATGAAATTGCCGCCACTGGAGCACAGGTGGAGTGCATTTCACTTGACGTCACCTCCTTGGACGAAATGAGCGCTACCATGGAGAGGCTGAGGCAAAAGTACGGAAAAATAAACGGCATCATTCATGCGGCGGGCGTTGCGGGCAGAGGTTTTCTCATCCGCAAGGACACAGCTGTGTTTGAAGAGGTGCTAAATCCGAAGGTTATGGGCACCTGGATTTTAGATAAAGTTACGGAGCAGGATGAGCTTGATTTCTTCGTTTTATTTTCGTCAGGCGTTGCACTTGTTGGCGAGATGGGGCAAGGAGATTATACAGCTGCAAACTGCTATCTGGATGCTTTTGCTGATTATAGGAGGAAGCGCGGCAAGCCGGCCCTTGCCATCAACTGGGTCGTTTGGGATGGGGCGCGAATGGGAGAGGGAACGAGCGAAACGATCGACAGCATTTTTAAAACGCTGCCCGCAACATTAGCGCTGCATGGCTTCGACAAAGTCATCAGCAAGGATTTGACCCGTGTATTAATCGGTGAAGTGAACACGTCTAACCCGAGCGGTTTGGAGCTGTTCAGCAAGGATGTTTTCCATTTGCCGGAAAAGCTGCGAGCTATCATGTTCAGTGACAGCAGCAGTGAGCAGGCTGTTCAAGGCAAGCCGCTGCCCATGCAAGAAGCGAAGGTGAAGCTGCTTGGCAGCAATAATGGCTCCTACTCCGAAGTGGAGCAGACGCTGGCGGGCTTGTACCGGGAGGTACTGGGCTATGAGGAGCTTAGCATCCACGATACTTTCTTTGAGCTAGGCGGAGATTCGGTGCAGCTGCACCGGCTGCATAAACTTGTAGAGCAGCGTTATACGGGACAAACCTCAATAGCCGATTTGTTTGCGTACGCTTCAATAGCTAAGCTGGCGTCATTTTTGACTAAGGAAGACAGCAAAGCGGTCAAGCGCAATACCGCTGCTAGGCATGTTCCTGCCTCGCATGATGATGACATAGCGATAATCGGAATGTCCGCGTTGTTTCCGGGAGCGGATACCGTTGACCAATACTGGACAAACATCAGCAATGCTGTAGATTGCACGGGACCTATCCCGCAAGAGCGACGCGAATACGCAGAGGATTATCTAGCAGCTATCGGCCAGTTACCTGATGAACATCCCGGATATATGGACTGCGCTTATGTGGAAGGTATTGACGAGTTTGATTACCGATTTTTCCGAATATCGCCCAAGGAGGCTAATTTGACCGACCCGTGCCAGCGGGTGTTTATGCAGAAAGCGTGGCATGCCATTGAGGATGCGGGGTATGGCGGTGATAAGCTGCGCGGCAGCCGCACAGGCATTTATGTCGGGTTTGCCAACATTATTCGCGATTCGTATCAGAAGATGCTGACTGATGTTGATCCTGTCATGATGTCGGAAGCGATTGTCGGCAACGTATCGGCCATGCTACCGAGCCGCATTTCCCATTTGCTCGATTTGAAGGGACCGACCATGGTCGTGGATACGGCCTGCTCCTCTTCTTTAGTTGCCGTGCATTTGGCAAGCAATGCGATCCGGGGCGGCGACTGCGACATGGCGATAGTTGGCGGCGTAAAGCTGTTTCTCATTCCGCTTGACCATGAGCACAACAAAATCGGCATTGAATCCACTGATGGAAAAACGCGCGCATTCGACGCCTACGCCGATGGCTCGGGCAGCGGCGAAGGGACAGCAGCCATTATACTTAAGCCGCTTAGCAAAGCCAAGGCGGATGGCGACCATATCCATGCCGTTATTAAAGGGAGCGCCATTAACCAGGACGGCGCATCCATGGGCATTACCGCGCCAAATCCGGCCGCACAGACCGACGTTATCACGCGGGCTTGGGAGAAGGCTGGCATTCATCCGGAGTCGATTGCCTTTTTCGAAGCTCACGGCACGGGTACTGCGCTTGGCGATCCGATCGAATTCAGTGGGTTGAAGCAGGCAATCGAGGCCTACACAGACAAGAAGCAGTTTTGTGCAATCGGGTCGGTAAAGTCGAACATTGGCCATCTGAATGAAGGGGCTGGAATGGCATCCATCATTAAAGCTGTAATGGCGCTCAAGCATCGGGAAATACCGCCGACGCTCTACTTCCAGACGCCGAATTCGAAAATCGACCTGCAGGATTCTCCGCTGTTCATCAACGCTCAATCAAGAAAATGGGAAGATGACGAGCAGCCGATGAGATGCGCCGTCAGCTCTTTTGGCCTAAGCGGCACAAACTGCCACATGATCATAGAGGAGTACAAACCGGAAGTCGCTGCACCTAAAGAGGCCAAGGAACCGCAATCGCCGCCACAAATATTGACCTTGTCCGCGGCCAGCAAAGGATCGCTTATAAGGTTGGCCCGACATTATGCCGACCGCTTTATGAATGGCGCTGCAGGGGCACTTACTGATATATGTTATACGGCGAATACAGGGAGAGGACATTATTCGCACCGCCTTGCCCTTATCGTCGCTGATGCGGCTGATCTGTCCAGCAAACTGAAGCTATTGGCCGAGCTGGAGACATTTAGCTCGCTTCCAGCGGAGGGCATTTATTATGGTGAATACCGGGCGGTAAGCGACGAGCGCAGCATTCGAAACCCAGGCGACATTACTGAGGCGAGAAAAAGCGAGCTTGGGCGGAATGGGGAGCAAGCTGTCTTGGCGTTGGAAAATGCGCCAGCCCGTGCCGAAGCGTTGAAGCAGCTTTGCCAGCTTTATGTCCAGGGTGCAGATATCCCGTGGGAGCAGCTCTACTCCAGGCAGCCTCACGCTAAAGTGCAACTGCCGGTCTATCCGTTCGAGAGGACGAAATGCTGGGCCGAATTTCCTAAGCATACGAAGCGAACTTTGTCCCATGCTGCTTTCGCCGACACTGCTGCCGCTATGGAAAAGCCGCCAGCCGTCTTTACGATGAGTTGGAAACAGCAGGCTCGATTAGCTGTTCCTGCGGCGGAGCCTGCCGCAGGTGTGACGGTCATCGTCAAGGACAACGAAGGCTTTGCTGACCGTTTGGCAAGCGAGTTCAGAGATCAGGGCAGGCAGGTGCTTATAGCGGAGATTCCTGATTGGTCGATGACCGAGGAGATGGCTTCGGTAGAAGCGAGACTGCTGGACAGCTATAGGCAGCTTTTGCAGGAGTCGGAGGATCAAGGAATCGCTCGAATCATACATTGCGGAAGCCTGACGAGGACCCTTGTTTCCAGCATAGACGAGCTGAAGGAAAGCCAGCATAGAGGCGCTCTGAGCTTGTTCCTGCTGATGAAGGCATGGGCAGCATGCGGCTTCGAGCACGATACGGAAATCATCGTGCTGACTGAAAATGCCTGCCGTATTACAGGGGAAGAACGACAGCTTCGGCCGGAAAATGCTCCGCTGCTCGGGCTAGCCAAGGCTCTTTCTAAAGAGCATTCGAATATAAGCTGCCGTAGCATCGACATGGACG
Organism: Paenibacillus algorifonticola; assembly: GCF_000971975.1. Taxonomy (GTDB): domain Bacteria; phylum Bacillota; class Bacilli; order Paenibacillales; family Paenibacillaceae; genus Pristimantibacillus; species Pristimantibacillus algorifonticola. The sequence continues at coordinate 60,758 of NZ_LAQO01000003.1, forward strand.
AAGAGGTGGAGCTGGAGGATGTTTTATCTGAATTATCGATAAATTCAGACGCCAGACTCGTTGCTTTTCGAAACGGCACTCGCTATGTCGAGCTGTTTGAGCCATGCAGCAGCCTGAATGCGCCCAGCAGCGAAGAAATGACCGTTCAAGCAGGAGGCGTCTATCTGATAACGGGCGGCACGGGCGGAATTGGCCTTGAGACTGCAAAATGGCTAAGCGTCAAAGGCCGCATAAAGCTGGTCTTAATCAATCGTTCCGAAATGCCTGATCGGCGGAAGTGGGATGGCATTTTGCTGCAGAACGAGGATCGTAAGCTGTGTGAGAAAATAGCGAGTATTCGGGAAATCGAAGCTAGCGGTTCAGAAGTGGTTTTGTATCGCTCTGATGTATCCAATTACGATGAAACCGCATCGATGCTGGAAGACATCCGCTTAAAGCACGGAGAAATCAAAGGTATCGTACACGGCGCAGGAATTGCACGTACCGAGTCTATAACGGAAAAAAGGCTGGATACGTTTGAGCAAGTCATCAGTGCCAAAGTTTACGGCACATGGCTGTTGGATCGGCTGACTCAGCAGGATCATCTTGATTTTTTCATTATGTATTCCTCTGTTGCGACGATGTTCGAGACGGGCTATCAAAGCGACTATCTGGCGGCAAACGCCTACCTCGATGCCTATAGTACAGCGCCATCAAGCGATGGAAGAAGAAGATTGACCATTAATTGGACGACATGGAAAGGCAAGGGCATGGCTTCCGACCACAATTTTCAGGCGGATACGATTTTTAAAACGATACAGGCTGCCCGTGCGATGGAACTGCTGGACCTTGTTTGGCGCACGCCGCAAAGCAGAGTGCTGATCGGGGAGCTAAATATGGAGAGCAGAATGGCGTTATGGCTGCATAACTATTCTATTCAATTGTCAGATGACATAACTGCAAGCCTTGATGCGTTAAACAAACGTTTGGCGCAAGTGCCGGAAAGATCATCTAAATCTGCTGGATACGCAGCTGTTACGCTGATCGGAAGCGAGCACGATGCTTTCAGCGAGACCGAGCGGCAGGTCGCTCAAACTTGCAAAGGGGTGCTCGGATTTTCCGAAATCGACATCCACGAAAGCTTTTTCGAAATGGGCGCTGACTCGCTGATGATTCGACAGATTTATCAGAAGCTTTCGCAGCTTTACACCGAAGAAGTTATCATTACCGATATGTTCGAGTACCCGACGGTTCATAAGCTGGCTCGACATATCGAACGGCGACAAGCAGGGATGGACACAGCGGCTGCTCCGATGAACAATCGGACGGCACTGCAGGATGACGAATTAAACCGGATGTTTGATGAGCTTGATAATGGGGCTTTGGATATTGAACAGGTGCTATCAAAGCTTGGCTCCAAAGAGAGGTGAGAATATGGACAAGGCGTACAAATATTTGGTGCAGGGTGTTCAGGACAAAAAGATAGACAGGCAGGTAGCCATTGACTTAATTAAGCTGCTGGAAACGGAAGCGGTAACAGATGCCGGTGATATCGCGATTATCGGCATGGCTGCCAAGCTTCCGTCTGCAAGCACGATAGAGGAATTTTGGGACGTCGTCGAAAGCGGAGTTGATTGCATTACCGGCTTTCCAGATACGCGCAGCGGCGATATTACCCGCTACCTTCAGTTCAAGGGGGTGCCCGAGAAGGAAATCCGTTATAACAAAAGCGCTTATTTGCCGGAGATCGATAAATTTGATTATAAGTTTTTTAAGCTTTCCCCACGTGAAGCGAGCTTAATGGATCCTTGCCAGAGAATGTTCCTGGAGACAAGCTGGCAGGCGGTCGAGGATGCCGGTTACGGAGGAAGCAGGCTGGAGGGCTCGAAGACAGGCGTGTTTGTCGGCTACGCCAGCAATTATAGAGACATGTACGCCAAAATGATTGAGGACATTGATCCCACTGCTCTCTCGATTGGTTTGGTCGGAAATTTGAACGCCGTCATCTCCGGCAGAATTTCATATTTGCTCGATTTGAAGGGGACAAGCATGGTCATTGATACGGCATGCTCCTCATCGCTTGTAGCGATAGATTCGGCCTGCCAGGCGCTGCGCAGCCGCACTTGCGAAATGGCCATTGCTGGCGGCATCAACATTAATACGGTACCGCTCAGCAAGGATTATATGCAGACCGGCATAGAATCGTCCGACGGGGTGTCGCGGGCGTTCGACAACCATTCGAACGGTTCTGGGGTAGGGGAAGGCATTGGAGCCATCGTTCTGAAGCCGCTAAAAGACGCTTTAAGGGATAAGGATGTCATCTATGCGGTCATTAAAGGGAGCGCCACCAATCAGGACGGAAGGTCCGCGGGGCTTACCGCGCCAAACCCGCAAGCGCAGACGGATGTTATCTTGCAGGCGTGGGAAAACGCCGGCATTGACCCGGAAACGATTGCTTATATTGAGACTCACGGCACCGGCACCAATTTGGGTGATCCGATTGAAATTCAAGGCATTCATTCGGCTTTCCGGAAGCATACGAGCAAAAAACAATTTTGCGCGGTCAGCTCCGTGAAAACGAATATTGGTCATTTAAGCGAGGCCGCTGGCATCGTAAGCGTCATAAAAGCCGTGATGGCTTTGCGGACGAAGCAGCTGCCGCCATCGATCCATTTTAACCATCCGAACCGATCAATACCGTTTGAGGACTCACCTGTGTATGTAAGCGCAAAGCTGCGTGCTTGGGAAACGGACGGAGGGCCGCGCAGATGCGGTGTAAGTGCCTTCGGCATCAGTGGAACGAACTGCCACGTCGTGTTGGAGGAAGCGCCTGCTCAAGCAGCACCGGAATGGGAGTCGGCGGCACCCCGTCTATTTACACTATCGGCTAAGTCAGAGCAGGCGCTGCTTGAATTAATCAGACTCTACTCGGGATATTTGGCGCATAATGGCCAACTGAATTTAGATGAGGTTTGCTATACCGCGAATTCGGGCAGAGGACATTACTCACACCGGTTGGCACTGCTTCCGACAAGCATAGCGGATTTACGGGACAAGCTCGTCAGCGCTCGTCTTGATGAAGCAGAAGGAGCGGTATATTACGGGGTTCACCGGCTCATCGATTCCTCCAAGGAGGCGCTTGAAGCGCAGGACCTGCCGACAAAGGAGCAGGAACGGTTAAGCGCAGAAGCGGCGGCTGTGATAACTGCCTATTGGGCTGAGCCGAATACATCAGGCAGCCTAATCGAGCAAATAGCACGGTTGTACGTCAAAGGTGCAGATGTGGATTGGGATTTGCTGGCTGGAGAGGTGAAGCCCTCCAAGGCTTCACTCCCTGCGTATCCTTTCGAACGTAGCAGATGCTGGATCGATGCTCCGCTGCAGCAGCAGGTACAATCCTTAGCGGAAGAAGAGCGTGGTCTCTTCTACGGGTTTAACTGGAGAGCCGAGCCGCTGTCAGAGGATGCAGAACGAGCACAAATGGCCGATGTGCTCATTATCGAGGACAAATCCCGATCATCGTTTGTCCAGACGATGATCGACAAGCTGCGGGCGCAAGGCCGGAACGTCATTGTAGCTACCCTTGGGCATGGTTTCGAGCGGCATGACGATTGCCGCTATACGCTGACCAACAGTGAGGACGATTACGATAAGTTAATGGCCGACTTGATGGGGCGTCCGGTTACACACATTTTGCATATGTGCGGACTTTCCGAAAGTCTTGCTGCCGAAACGCTGGAGGAGCTGGAGCAAACCCAGCAGTACGGGATATACAGTCTGCTCTATTTAACAAGATCGCTCATGAGGCACGACCCAAGGTCAAAACGGCATATGCTGTTGTTTACGAAGCTGCTGCATGCGGCAACGGGGCAGGAAGCTGAATTAAGTCCTGAATGGGCGACGCTCGTTGGCTTAGGGAAGGTTATTCCACAGGAGTTTGCGCAAATCGTATGCAAAGCGATTGATCTGGATGATTTCACGCCAGTGGACGCTATATGGCCGGAATTGGAGCATTTTACGAAGCAATATCACGTGTCTTACCGGGAAGGCTGTCGGTATACGGAGGAGTACGGCCCGATAGATCCGCTCAAGCTGGAGGAAGTAGAGACGGAAATTCGCGATACCGGAGTTTATCTCATAACGGGCGGCACCGGAGGCATTGGGCTTGAAAACGCCAAGTATTTGGCCTCCAAGGCAAACGTGAATATTGCACTTGTGAATCGTTCCCAGCTTCCTCCGAAGGAGGAGTGGGCAGCCGTTATTGCAGGCGGCGAGGACGAGGATACGATTCGTAAAATACAGAAGCTCCAGGAAATTGAAGCGCTGGGCGGTCGTATTACGCTCCATAGCGTAGATATAGCGGACTATGCAGCAATGGCGGCCCTTATCGGCGGACTAAGGGATGAGTTTGGACGAATTAACGGCATTATTCATGGTGCTGGTATAGCTGGTGCGGGCTATTTGTTCAAGAAGGATTTGAACATCTTCAAAAACGTGCTGCAGCCGAAAGTGGCAGGAACCTGGATATTGGACAGGCTTACCCGGCAAGACCAGCTCGACTTCTTCATTATGCACTCATCTGGCGTTTCGATGGTTGGAGAAGCTGGGCAGGGGGACTACGTTTCAGGAAACGCATATTTGGACGCTTTTGCTGCCTACAGGAGAAAGCAGGAGCGCCATGCTCTGGCGTTAAACTGGGTTTCCTGGAAGGAGGCGGGCATGTCCGTCCGCTTCGGCATCAACGTCGACTCCTTCTATAAGGCGCTGCCTACCGTGCAAGCCATTGAAAGCATGGATACGGCGCTGCAGCGGAATATGACGAGGGTGCTCATCGGAGAAATGAACGAAAGTCCGGAATATTTGTCCTTGCTGATGGCGTTTCCATTTCATTTAACCAAAGACCTGAATGATCGGGTCAGCCGGTTATTGAACGGAAATACCGAACAGGAAGGGCATAAAATCATCTCCAACGGAAATTATGATGCCGCCATGCTCGACCATGGCAGGCTGATTATTTTACCGAAAGGAAACAGCCCAGTGAGCAACAGCTCAAAACCTTCGAAAGCTGCGCTTCGGGGCAAGCAGGGAGAAGGCTATAATGCGGTCGAGCAGGAGGTAGCTAATATTTTCAGCACCATTCTGGGCTATCCGGAAATTGACATTCATGATACTTTGTTCGAGCTCGGCGGGGACTCGCTGCTGCTGATGAGAATTCATAAGTTGATTGAGACGGAGTATCCCGGCAAGGTGACGATTACCGACATGTTCGAGTTTCCTTCCGTCCAGCGGCTGGCGCAGCATATTAACAAAGAGGAGCAGGAGCAGCCATTGCTTGCTGTAGCCAAGGACGTTCGCCAAGAAGCAAGAGACATATTCGGGAAGCTTGCGGAAGGCAATATGAGTCTGGAAGAAGCCATTCACGTTATTGAAGATCTGTAGGAAAAGGGGAGAATCGTGCAAAACAATATTTTTACATTTATCGTGAATCAGACGACAAGCGGCAACATCGACAAGGAAACGGCTGTCGAAATGATTGCCATGCTGAAGCAGGGCGGAGCGAAGGTGCAGGATGACATCGCCATAATCGGGATGTCTGCGCGACTGCCGGGAGCCCGGGATATCCATGAATACTGGAGCAATATTGAAAATGGGATAGACACGGTCAAGCAAATTCCGCAAAACCGGAGGAATGACACTGACGACTATATCAAGTTTAAGCAGCTGGATCAGGATAAAATCATTTATCCCGAATATGGTTATTTGGAGGATATTGACGGTTTTGACTATGAGTTTTTCCGCATGTCGCCAAGGGAAGCGAGCTTGACTGACCCGCATCAGCGTATTTTTCTGGAGCAGGCGTGGAAGGCGATTGAGGATGCCGGCTACGGTGGCGATAGGCTGACAGGCAGCAAAACCGGTGTTTATCTCGGCTATACGCAAAGTCCGAAGGATCTGTATTGCAAAATGATTATGGATATCGATCCGACGCTGATACCGATTGCAACGGTAGGCAATATGCAGGCGATGGCGGCGACCCGCATCTCTTATTTGTTGAATTTGAAAGGGCCTGCACTTGTTGTAGATACGGCTTGCTCGTCGGCATTAGTGGCCATTGAGCTTGCCTGCCAAGCCATTAAGACAGGGCAATGCGATCAAGCTATCGCCGGCGGGATTAAGCTCAATATTATTCCAGTCGATGATGAAAACATTCGCATCGGCATTGAGTCGGGCGATTGGAGAACACGGGCGTTTGACGATACGGCCGACGGCTCGGGCGTTGGCGAAGGAGCAGGTGCGGTGCTCCTTAAGCCGCTCAAGAAGGCGCTTAAGGACGGGGATCATATTTATGCCGTCATTAAAGGCAATGCAGCCAATCATGACGGCCAGACCGCAGGCATTACCGTGCCGAACCCGGCGTCACAAACCTCGGTCATCCAGCAGGCGTGGGAGGAATCGGGCATCGACCCGGAGACGCTTGACTATATTGAAACACACGGAACAGGCACAATTCTCGGTGACCCGATTGAAATTAGGGGCATTGAAGGCGCCTTTAAAAAATATACGAATAAGAAGCAGTTTTGCGCAATCAGTTCAGTCAAGACGAATATCGGACATTTAAGCGAGGCGGCGGGCATCGCGAGTCTTGTCAAAATGGCGCTATCGCTGAAATACAAGAAGCTGCCGCCAACGATCTATTTTCAAAAGCCGCATTCCTCTATCGCCTTCACGGATTCGCCTTTGTATGTCAATACGAAGCTTCGTGATTGGGAAACGGACGGGCACCCAAGACGGGGCGGGGTTAGCGGCTTTGGCATGAGCGGCACCAACTGCCACCTTGTGTTGGAGGAAGCGCCGGAGCAAGCGGATGCAGAACCTTCGTCTGCGGGGCCAGAGGTGTTTACGCTCTCGGCGAGAAGCAGCAAAGCGCTGCGGGAGCTGCTGCAGCTGTACGATGAATATTTGCAGCAAAGCAGCGGGAATTCAACGCTTTCCAATATATGCTATACGGCCAATACTGGTCGGAGTGCCTACGCTTACCGTCTGGCGCTAATGGCTGCTGATTTGGACGATCTGCATGTGAAAATCCGTGCTTGCTTGGAAGCCGATCTGGAGTCTTTCAAGGCCCCATGGGGCTTCTATGGATTCCACCCTGTAGCCCGTGCCAATGCGGCGCCGAAGCCGGGCGAAATAGATGAGCAGGAGAAGCGCCGTCTAGGCAGCGAGGCAGAGCAGCATTTAGAGAACTGGATCGAATCTGGAAAATCGGATGAGCAGTCGCTGCATTCGCTTTGCTCCGCTTATGCAAGCGGCGGCGATGTTAACTGGAGCGGGCTTTATGAAGGAGAACGGAGGCAGCGCGTCAGCCTGCCGACCTACGCGCTGCAAAATGCGAGATGCTGGCTGGAGTTTCCCGAGCTGGAAGCGTCAGAGGAAGCGAAGGAGGATGGCTTCTACTTCGCTCCTATATGGACGGCAGAGGAGCGTTCATCCAAAACCGGAACAGCTTTGGCTGGGGCAGTCCTGCTCCTTGGCGGAAGAAGCGATAGCAACAAGCAAATGGCTGAAGACTTAGAGGCAGCATGTGCGCTGGACCAAAGGGCCATTATTAATGTCTCGCTAGGTGAGGAATATATCCAGCATCATTCCGGTGCTTATACGATCCGCAATACGCAGGACGATTATATTAAGCTTTTCCAAGATATTGGGGCCGATACGCTCGTGCAAATCATCCATATGCTCAATTTGGATAGCAGCGGGCCAATCGACAGCGTAGAGCAGTTGGATGAAAGTCAAAAACGCGGACTATACAGCCTCTTCTATCTATATAAGGCTTGGCTGCATACAAACGGAAAGCAGCAGCTTGACGTTGTTCTCCTAACAGACAGTGCCCAAGAAGTGAGCGGTGTGGAGAAGCTCATTCGGCCGGAACACGCAACCGCTATTGGCTTCGGCAAGGTTGTGACGAAGGAGCATCCGCAGTTCAACGTTCGAAGCATTGATAGGGATCAGGAAACAAATGCGGCGCAGCTGAAGGAAGAGATTATGCATGGTGCAGGTTCGTCGCCTTATGCGGTCGCTTTCCGCGCAGGTGGCCGTTACGTCGAGCAATTTGCTCAAATGGAGCCCGATCGCATTGCGGACGAGCCTGTAACAATTAAGGAGCAGGGCGTTTACATCATTACGGGGGGAACCGGAGGAATCGGTCTTGAGGTTGCCAAGTCGCTAGCCGCAAGCACATCTTCCATCAACCTGATCCTCGTGAACCGTTCGGCGATGTCTGGCCGGGAACAATGGGATGCGATTACCCAGACAGGGACGGATTTGCCGTCGATTCATAAGATTAACGCGATTCGCGAGTTGGAGGCAGCTGGAGCACAGGTAAAGCTGTGTCAGGCAAACATTTCTGATGAGCAGGAGCTTAGAGCCATGCTTTCCGAGGTTCGCAGCGAATATGGAAAAATTGACGGTATCGTCCACAGCGCGGGCGTGGCTATCGACCAGTTGCTGAAGGACAAGCAGGAGAACGTCATACGCGAGGTGCTCCTGCCTAAAGTGAACGGAACGTGGCTGCTGAATAAATGGACGGAGGATGATCAACTTGATTTCTTCGTCATGTTCTCATCCGTCGCAACGATTTATTACGGTTCTACCCAATGCGATTATGTGGCGGCTAACGCCTATATGGACTCATTTACTCATTATCGTAGCAAGCAGGGCAAAAAGACGCTGACGATTAACTGGACAACCTGGAAGGAAACCGGAATGGCGAAAAATAGCGGCGTTGCGGTAAGTACCATTTTCCAGACGCTTCCAACATCGAGCGGTATTGAAGGGTTTACCGCTTTGCTGAACAAGCAAAGCCGCAGAGCGCTAATCGGCAGCTTCAACTACGACCGGCTGGGCATTTTATTGCTTGAAAAAGCGACAGTCAGGCTGTCAGAGCCGCTGCAGCGCAGACTGGATTATTATAAGCAGCAGCTTGCCAGCTCTGGCTCCGTGAGTAAGGCTGCGAAGCCTAAGGGTGCAGCAAAGAGCGGTGAAGTGCAGCTGACTGGCCGTGACGGAGCGGCATACAACGAAACCGAGAAAACGATTGCCACGGTGTGCCAGAATGCACTCGGTTATGCAGAGATCGACATTAACGACAACTTTTTCGAGCTTGGCGCCGACTCGATATTGCTGATGCGCATCCATGCGGAACTGGATAAGCGCTACACAGGCTTGTTAACGGTTGCGGACATGTTTGAGCATTCGACGATTTCCAAGCTGGCGGAATATATCGTAGAGCAGGATGCGGAGAGCAGCCTGCCTCAGCAGACGATCGCTGCACGTGAAGCCTTGTCAACGGACAGCGATATTGCCGTAATCGGCTTGTCATTCCAGTTTCCGAAGGCGAGCACGAGCGAGGAATTCTGGGGAGCGCTGCAAGCCGGCGTTGATAACGGCAGCGGCTATCCGGATGCAAGAAGAAGGGATATGGAAAAGTACGTGGCCTTCAAGGGCTGGCCGCTCAATGCGGTCGATTACGAGCAGGGCAGTTATTTGGACGAAATAGACAAGTTCGACTATCGATTTTTTCGAATGTCTCCGAAGGAAGCGAGTACGACCGACCCGAACCATCGCTTGTTTTTGCAGACGGCATGGCATGCCATTGAAGATGCGGGCTACGGAGGCAAAAAGATTTATGGCACGAAAACGGGGGTTTACCTCGGGTTTGCTTCCAATATGGTTTATTTCCACCGCATCATTAGCGAGGTCGAGCCGCAGTCGGAAGGCGCTTCGCTAGTAGGCAATACCGCTTCGGTAGCAACGGGCAGGGTTTCATACCTGTTTGATCTGAAGGGCCCGAGCGTCGTTGTCGATACGGCCTGTTCTTCCTCTCTAACCTCCGTGCATTTGGCCTGCAAATCGATACGCATGGGCGACTGCGAAATGGCGATTGCCGGCGGGGTGCGGCTGAATATGATGCCTATTTTCCGCAAAGGCTCGCCAAGAGGTATCGGCATGGAGTCGGGAGATGGCAAAACAAGGGCGTTTGATGAGCTCTCCGAAGGAACGGGAACAGGCGAAGGGGTTGGAGCGATTCTGCTCAAGCCGCTTAAGAAGGCGATTCAGGACAGGGATAATATTTACGCCGTCATCAAGGGAAGCGCATCGAACCAAGATGGAAGCTCCGCTGGCTTGACTGCACCGAACCCGGCTGCCCAGGAGGAAGTTATTATTCAGGCATGGGAAGATGCCGCTATTGATCCTGAGACGGTTACGTACATTGAAACGCATGGAACGGGCACCCAATTGGGAGACCCGATTGAAATCCAGGGTATTGATCGCGCATTTAAACGCTATACCCGGAAGAAACAATTTTGCGCGGTCGGATCTTCAAAAACGAATTTGACGCATTTATCAGAGGCTGCAGGCATCGCGGGTGTCATTAAAGCGGTTTTGACGCTCAAAAACAAGGAGCTGCCGCCAAACCTTTATTTTAACCGCCCGAACCGAAAAATCGACTTTATGAACTCACCAGTATACGTCAATGCAACTCGTAAATTGTGGGAGCCGGAAGGCCATCCGCGAAGATGCGGTGTAAGCGGCTTCGGCATGAGCGGAACGAACTGCCATGTCGTCATGGAAGAGTATTTGGGAGCTGAGTCCTCGCACCAGCAAGGCGAAGAGGAGTTTCCCCGTCCGCAGCTGTTTACGATCTCCGCTCTGACGGAAACCGCGCTTCGGCGCCTGGTGAGCCAATATAAATCTCAGCGTTTTGGCGACGGTTCAGCCGCTGCCTTCCGCAACGCCTGTTATACCGCGAACACTGGGCGTGGCCACTATGCGCACAGGCTGGTGCTTATCGTAAACGATGCGGAGGATTTCAACCGGAAGCTTAGTGAGGTGGACGAATACGGGTTCGACAACCTAAAACAGCCTTGGTTGTTCTATGGCTACCATAAAATCGTCTCGGAAACGAAAGCGAAAAAATCCGAGGGCGAAATTTCGGAAAGCCAGCGGATAAGCATGACGAAGCAGTTCGGACAATTGGTCGACGATTATGTAGACGGGGAACGTTCTGATGCCAGCAGCCTGCCGCACATTTGCGAGCTTTACGTACAGGGGGTAGAGACCGATTGGGAGCCGTTCTACTTCCGAGAAGAACTGCACCGGATCAGCCTCCCGACCTATCCGTTCGAACGAGAGCGCTGCTGGGTCGAGATTCCGGAATACGAGCAAGCTGTGACAGAAGTAACCGCTGGCGGCTTGTATTACGGGGGGCAGTGGGTAAGGCAGGAGCAGCTAATGGCCGAGCAGATTAGTCAGGCCGGACCTGTTCTCATCTTTATGGACGAGAAGGGCTTGGGGCAATCGCTCGCTGATGAGTGGAACCGCAAGGGAACCGATACCGTCAAAGTTTATTTGCGCAAGCAGTATGCCAAGCTGGATGACGGCAGCTATCACGTAAGCGGTACGGTGGACGATTATGTGTTGCTGCTGAAAGATAACAAGGGCAAAACGTGGAGCAAAATCATTCACCTGTTCAGCATCGTGCCGGAAGGCATGGCTTTAGACTGGAACGGCTTTAATGAAACGCAGTATAGAGGCGTCTACAGCCTGTTTTACCTATCCAAAGCGGTAGCTCAAGTAGGGTTAAGCGCTGTAACCGATACGATTATTATTTCGGATAATGTAGATGTTGTAAGCGGCCGCGAATCCCGTGTCAATCCATGGAATGCACCGCTCCTGGCACTTGGAAAATCCGCAAGGCAAGAGCTGCCGAGCATGCTGTGCCGCGCTATTGATATCGATGAAGCAACGCATTTGGATACGATTATACGCGAAATATTGGCAGCTCCGTCGTATTATATGGTCGCTTTCCGCGACAATGAGCGGTATGCCGAAATTTTCAAAGAATACCGTGTGCAAGAGGCAAACGAGCAGCCGATCGAAGTCAAGGAAGAAGGGATATATCTCATTACCGGCGGTACAGGCGGCATGGGCATTGAGACAGCCAAATATTTGGCATCGAGAAAGAAAGTCAATGTTGCTCTCATTAACCGTACGCCTTTGCCGGACAAAGGGACATGGGATGATATTATCGACCGCAACAGTAGAACTGACCGGAAAACTATTCAGAGAATGAAAGCGGTACGCGAGATTGAAGCAATGGGTGCTCATGTCGAATGCTACAGTCTCGATATAGCCAATTTGCAGCAGATGGAAGAGTTGGTCGGTGGTCTGCGCGAACGTTATGGACGCATTAATGGTATTGTTCATGGTGCTGGTGTAGGCGGTGATGGCTTCCTTTACTTGAAGGAAGAGCAGGTGTTCAACGAGGTCGTCCATCCTAAGGTGTTCGGAACGTGGATTCTCGACAAGCTGACCGAGCAGGATCGACCTGATTTCTTCCTGATGTTCTCCTCCATGAGCTCGCGTTTTGCAGTACCGGGGCAGGGGGACTACTGCGCAGCTAATACGTTTTTGGATGCATTTGCCAAATTCAAAACGTTGAACCAGCAAAAAGCGCTGTCCATCAACTGGGTCGCCTGGAAGGAAACCGGTATGGCGGTGGAGTTTGGCGTCAATGCAGACGGGGCCTTCAAGGCGCTGCCGACAGCGGTGGCCATGCGCGGTTTGGACGAGGCTTTAAATCGGAACGTATCAAACGTTTTAATCGGGGAGCTCAACTACGGATCAGATCTTCTGTGGGAGCTTGGTCTCGTTCCGCAGCTGCTGGATGCGCCGATAGAAGCTGCCATCACGGGGTCCCAGAAGCGCTGGGAGGCAAGGCAACTGGCTTCGCAAAGACGTTTCGAAGGGGAAATCAAGCTTACGGGAAAAGACGGCGAATACACCGATCTTGAAACGAAGCTGGCGGAAATATATTGCGAGGTTCTCGGCTTTAATGAAATCGACATGGATGATAATTTCTTCGAGCTTGGCGGCGACTCGATTTTGCTTGGCAGAGTTCACGCTTCTTTGGAAAAGCATTATCCGGGCAAGGTTAGATTGCTGGATTTGTTTGAATATACCTCCGTCAGCAAGCTGCAGCTGTATATGCGGGAGGATGAAGAGGAGCAGGATGCAACAGGCACAGAAGCTCTGGAACATCTTACGTACGACCGCGAGATGTCGCAAGTATTGCAGCAGGTAAGTGCAGGCGCCAGCCTGGAGGAGGATACGAAGCGGCTGTTGGAGGAACTAGGCAATGGCACACTATCCATTGAACAAGCGATTGACCAGTTGACGAAAACCGGCCAGAACAGCAGCGATACAAGGAAAAAGTAATTGGCGCAGCAACTTTGGACGCCCGGAGGGTAAAAGGCTATGGATAAGCTTTACCACTATATTCTCAAGAGAGCTACCGAAGGAAAAATCGAAAAAGAAGATGCCATCCGCATGGTCACGCTGCTTAGGCAGGCGCAGGCAGAGCAAGAGGAGAGCCGCAAGGAGGACATCGCCATTATTGGGATGGCCTCCCATATTGCGGGCACTGACTCCTCAGAGGAATTCTGGCGGCAAATCGCCTCCGGCGTTGATTTAGTAGGAGCTTTTCCGCAAGAGAGAAGCGCAGACATTGACGGCTATCTGACTAACATGCTTGATGAAATGGGCTGGGAATTAAAATATTCGCCGGGCGCTTATATGCACGATATTGCTTCCTTCGATTATGGATTTTTCCGCATAACGCCGAATGAGGCCGCTTTGATGGACCCGTCCCAGCGCATATTTTTGCAAACGGCCTGGGAAGCCATTGAGGATGCTGGCTATGGCGGGAATAAGCTTGTTGGAAGTCAAACAGGCGTATACGTCGGCTACTCCAGCAGCTCGAGCTATCATTCCATGATACTGGAAACAGAGCCGGAATCAGCGGCAACGGCATTAACAGGCAACATTGCCGCCATGCTTCCGACGAGAATTTCCTACATGCTTGATTTGAAGGGGCCAACACTCATTTTGGATACGGCGTGCTCCTCCTCGTCGGTTGCGATTCATTTGGCCAGCAAGGCGATTCATAACGGCGACTGCAAAATGGCAATTGCTGGCGGCATCAGGCTCAATCTTCTGCCCATCGACAACTCAGGCCTCAAGCTGGGGGTTGAAGCGGTGGACGGACGGACGCGGACGTTTGACGCAGAGGCCGAGGGCGCCGGCTGGGGAGAGGGCAGTGCTGCCGTTTTGCTGAAGCCGCTTAGCCAGGCCGTGCAGGATGGGGACCGGATTTACGCGGTTATTAAAGGGAGTGCCATTAACCAGGATGGCACCTCAATCGGGATAACCGCTCCCAATTCGGCTGCCCAGGCTGAGGTTCTGCTTAAGGCGTGGCAGGACGCCGGCATTGATCCAGAGACGCTTTCCTATATTGAAGTGCATGGAACAGCAACGAGGCTTGGCGATCCGCTCGAGATTGAAGGACTGTATAGGGCGTTCCGGAAGCATACGAATCGAAAGCAATTTTGCGCAGTCAGCACGGTTAAGACCAACGTGGGCCACTTGTACGAATGCGCCGGCATTGCCGGCGTAATCAAGGGCGCTTTGTCGTTAAAGCATCGCAAAATACCGGCTTCGGCCCATTTCAACCGGCCGAATGGGGCGATTAGCTTTAGCGATTCGCCAGTCTACGTCAACACCCAATTGCGGGAGTGGGAAGCTCTCGAGCATCCGCGCAGATGCGGCATCAGCGCCTTCGGCCTGAGCGGAACCAATTGCCATATCGTTCTGGAGGAGTATGCTCCACCGCAGCGGCCAGAGCACGCAGAGGACGTTTACGTCGGACTGCCTCATGTCCTTGCGATATCGGCCAAAAGCATGGCGCCGCTGACTGGAATCGTATCCCGCTATGAGCAGTACTTAAACGGGGAAGCGCAAATCCCGCTTCGGGATTTGTGCTATACGGCTAACACCGGAAGAGGCCATTACGCGCACCGCATTGCCATCATTTTCGAGGATGCCGCCGACTTAAGGTGCAAAATCGCTCTGCTGGCAGGCAATTCCCTTGAAGAAACCATTCACAATGATATCCGCTACGGCAGGCATAAGGTCGTCTCCGGCAATAAGCAGGTATTGGGTGAAAATGAAATTAAGAAGCCGCAGCACGCGGAACTGACCCGTACCGCTTCCGAGAAGGTCCGGCAGTTCATCGGTACCGGAAAAACGGACAAGCAGCTGCTTCATGACATTGGCAGCCTGTATGTCCGCGGAGCGGATGTCAATTGGGAGGAGCTGTATCAGGGCGAAGTCCGCAGCAAAACGTATGCGCCAACCTACGCCTTTGAGAAGCAGCGCTGCTGGCTTGATCTCGAGATGCCGCAGCGGGGCGAGAAGGACGGTGCTGAAGATACGCTGCTTTACGCCATGCAGTGGCGCAAGTGCGGCAGAAGCCCCGAACCATCCGGCATTGAAGGAGCAGCCGTCATATTTATGGATCGGGCGGGAGTCGGACAGACCATAGCTGCATCTATGCGGGAAAGCGGCAGGCTGGTTATCGAGGTGGAGCTTGCGGAGGACGATGTGTCCTTTGGCTGCACGGCCAGCTCGAGTGGCGAGGGTTACCGAATTGACGGTTCGAAGGCAAGCTATCTCCAGCTTATGCAAGCATTGAAGGATAAGCCGTTTGGCCAAATCATTCATCTGTTAGCGCTGAACGCACATGACGTCAGCGATACACTGGAGACGCTGAAGCGCCGGCAAACAAGTGGTGCCTACAGCCTGTTTTATTTGACAAAAGCGCTGGTACAGGCGGAAATCCAGCAGCCGATTGCGCTGCACATCCTAACTAGAAATACTGTAGAAGCTACCGGCACAGAGAAGCTGCTTCTACCTGATCATGCTCCTGTTTATGGGATGGGCAAGGTTATAGCCAAGGAGCTGCCCGATGTTGCATGCAAATTTATCGATATAGAGGAATCGGTTCCGCTCGAGCAGCTTATGGGAGAGCTTCAGGCCAATGACGTGTACGGCGTCGCGCTTCGAAATGGCGACAGATATACGGAAATATTTGCCGAACTCCCAGACGAACAGTCAGAAACCAGCCGCCGCTTGAATTTGCAAGAGCAAGGGGTGTACCTGATTACAGGCGGACTAGGCGGCATTGGTCTGGAAATGGCGAAGTGGTTTGCAGCTCAGAGCAAGGTGAATTTGGCCTTAATTAGCCGTACTTCGCTGCCGCCACGCTCGGAATGGCAGGCTGTTCTTGAGGGCAGCAGCGCATCAGACAAGCTTAGAAAGCGGCTTCGCACGGTGATGGAGCTGGAGAAGCTTGGAGCGATGGTAGAATGCATCGGTGCGAATGTAGCCGATTATAGCGCTATGGCGAAGGTTATCGTTGATTTGAAAAGCAAGTATGGACAAATACGAGGCATCGTGCACGGTGCTGGTGTCTCAAATGACGGACCGCTTGCCGACAGAAGCGACGATATGTTTGAGGCCATCTACGCACCGAAGGTATACGGAACATGGGTGCTAGATGAGCTTACGCAAAGCCTGCACCTCGATTTTTTCATAATGTTCTCGTCGGTTGCTACCATGTTCAGTGCCTTCGGGCAGGGGGATTATGCGGCAGCTAACGCCTATTTGGATGCTTATGCGCCTTACCGGCAAAGAAGAGGCGGACGCACGCTGACTGTGAACTGGACGACGTGGAAGGAGACCGGAATGGCCTTTGACGGCGGGCACGTATTCGATACGATTTTCAAGACGCTGCCGACCGAGCAAGGGCTTGAAGGCTTCGCCACCCTGGTGCAAAGCGGTGCAAGCAGAGCGCTGATAGGGCAAATCCACTACGACGGAGCAGGCGCGATGCTGCTTGAGCGCTCCGGTGTAGCTTGCTCCGATTCGATTCGGAAGCGGATTGCTGCGAAGAAAGACAACAAGCGGAAGCAAAGCGGCGGCAGTATGCAGAAGAAGGAACGCAGCGCGGACGGCGTCGTTCTGCTTGGCCGGGAGGCTGGCAGCTACTCTGAGCTGGAGCAGAAGCTTGCCTTATGCTGCAAGCTCGTCCTCGGCTATGAGGAGATTGACATCTATGACAATTTCTTTGAAATGGGCGCGGATTCACTCGTATTAATGAAGCTTCAGGGCGAGATTGAGACGCATACGTTCGAATCGGTGTCCATCAGCGATTTATTCGAATATACGACCATCGTTCAGCTGACGGAGCACCTGCAAAAGCAATCCGCTAGTCGGGGCCCTATCCGCTCCAGCCAGTATCCGCCCATGCAGAAGGCGACTGCAAAGCCGTACTATCCGGCTTCCCACGCCCAGAAACGCATGTTCCTTGGTTTTAAACGGGAACCGAATCTGACAAGCGCCAATCAGTTCAGAGTTTCAGTACTGAACATCCGGGTGGAGCCCGAGCGGATGGAGCTGGCTGTGCGCCGCATGATTGACAGGCATGAGGTGCTGCGAACCGCCGTTACGAGCATGGATGGGGAAATTGTTCAGGTGATCAGGGATCAAGCCCCATTTCAGATGGGTTATTGGGAAGCAGGAGAGGCTGAGGCGAAAGACCTTATTAATCGGTTCAAGCAGCCGTTTAATTTAAGTGAACCGCCGTTTTTCCGGCTTGGCCTTGTGAAGGTAGAGGAGGAAAAATATTACCTGCTGTACGATGCCCACCACATTATTACGGACGGCGTATCGATGGAAATTTTCATGAGGGAGCTTGTGCAGCTGTATAAGGGCGAAACGCCGCCCGCCCTGCCTTATCAATACAAGGATTATGTGGAGTGGCAGCTCGCCTTCATGCAGACGGAGCAAATGAAGCGTCAGCAGCTTTACTGGGAAGAGACGTTTGCGGGCGAAATCCCCGTGCTGCGGCTGCCTACAGATCAGCCAAGACCCGAGCATTTTGCTTTTGAGAGTGGTTTAGTGATGCGCTTGGCTGACAGGGAGATGACGGAAAAGCTGAAACAGCAAGCAAGCTTTTCTGGAACGACGATGTATATGCTGCTGCTCGCCGCTTATGCCGTGCTGCTGTCCAAGTATTCCGCGCAAGACGATCTTGTTATCGGTTCACCGGTTACGGGACGGCCAAGGCGGGAGATGGACAAAATTCTCGGCATGTTTATCAATATGATGGCGATGCGGGTTAGTCCCCGCAAGGAGCTGACTTTCTTAAGCTGCCTGGAACATATTAAAGCAAGCGCTGTGCAGGCGTTCGACAATCAAGACTACCCGCTGGACGAGCTGATCCATCATTTGAACGTGAAGAGAAGCGCGAATCGCCACCCAATGTTTGACACGGTGTTTATTTATCAAAATGTTCCCGTGGATGAAAGAGCGATTGGCCATTCTATCGATGAGATTTATAATCTGACCGATTATGAACTGACGCTGGAAGCTATGGAGCAGGGCGGAATGCTTCGGTTGAGGCTGGAGTACAATTCACGGCTGTACTATACGCAGACAGCGGAGCGGATGTTGGAGGACTACTTGAGCATTCTTGATGCTATCGCCAAGCAGCCCGATATCCTTCTGCAGAACATTGAACTGGCCAGCAGCAAAACCGATGTTCCGTTATATGAGGATGATGAGGAAATCTCCTTTAATTTATAGGCGCCTGTGCCATTAAGCATGTAGAAAAGAAGGGAGGGAATGGATATGGATTCCTATTCGGAAAATATGCTGTTGACGGGCGGCAAGTGGCAGGAGGAACGGGAGTATTGGCTCGGCAAGCTCGATCCTTCAGCTGAGCCGACTGCCTTTGAGGGCGACCTCAAGGATGCTGGCTTGCGTCAGGGAGCAGTCGATTTGATCAAGGGCCCGATTCCGCCTGCATTGACTGAAAGGCTGCTGTCGGTTTGCAGGAACTCCCAGCAAGGCCTGTATGCGTTTTTGCTGTCTGGTGCGCTCTATATGCTTCATCGATATACAGGTGAGCGGATCGTGACCGCCGGAATGCCGTCCGGACAACAAACGGCAGCAAACATTGCTCCCAACCGGCTGACTGGCCTGCAGGTGCCTGTCGATGAAGCACTGTCCTTCAAGGAATATTTACAGTGCGTGAGCCAGACGGTGCAGGAGGCGAGGAAGTACAAGCACATTCCCTTTCAAGCCATTATCAGGCTGCTTAAGCAGGATTCCGAAGCAGTTGTTCATGCTTTTAAAACAGTCGTCGCACTGAATACGCTGCATGCACCCGTATACATGCAGGACTCGAAAGCAACGGTTACCTTTTATTTCATCATGGAGGGCAACCGCCTTCAGCTGGAGCTGCTCTATGAACGTTCCATGTATTCGCAGCGATACATGGAACGGCTTTTTAACCACTTTGTCGGTTTTCTGGACGAGGTGCTTCAGAATACAGCTATTCCACTGAACCGGATACACATGCTTTCACAGGAGGAAATGGACGAGCTTGAACGGTTCAATCTGGCGGCTGTTCCTTATCCGAAGGATAAAACGGTGCATGAGCTGTTTGATAGTCAAGCCATGAATACCGCAGATTGGACCGCCCTGCGTTTTGGCGGGATTGAGCTTACTTACGGGGAGCTTAAGGATCGTTCAGACCGACTCGCTTGCCTGCTTCGCAGCAAGGGGATTGAACGGCATCGGGTTGCCGCTGTCATGACGAATCGGTCTTTGGAAATGATGATCGCTATTTTGGCGGTTTTGAAGGCGGGGGGCGCCTATCTGCCCATTGACCCGGCCTATCCACAGGACCGGATCAAGCATATGCTGGTCGACAGCGGCGCGGGCGTCCTGCTTACACAGGATGGACTAATCAGCCATGTTGATTTTCAAGGGGAAACCGTAAATCTCGACGACAACCGGGTATACGGGGAATTCGATCCTTTGCTGTCTAATGTGAACGACCCAGAGGATGCCGCTTACTTAATTTATACATCCGGCTCTACTGGCCTGCCGAAAGGTGTGCTAGTTCCGCACAGGGCGGTGGTTAATTTTATTACGGGCATTACGTCCCGAATCCCTGCCTTCACAGGAGGAAAAACAATTGCTGCCGTTACGACGCTTTGCTTCGATATATTCGTGCTGGAGACGCTCCTGCCGCTGACGCAAGGTCTGGTTGTCGTCATTGCGGGCGAAGAGGAGCAGCATAATCCGGCCTTGTTGAAGCGGTGGCTGACGCACAATCGGATTGAGCTGCTGCAGGCGACGCCTTCCCGGATTCAGCTGCTGCTGAACGATAGCCAAGCGGAGGCAGGCATGGAGCAGATAACGACGCTTATGGTAGGCGGTGAAGCATTCCCCGATGAGCTGCTTTACCAGCTTCGGGAACGGTGCGGTGGGGCAAGTATTTACAATATGTACGGCCCGACGGAGACGACGGTCTGGTCCTCCGTCAAGGATGTGACGAGTGCGAGCAGCATCACTTTGGGGGCACCTATCACCAATACGCAAATGTATATTGTCGACCCGTTTCTGCGCTTGCTGCCGGAAGGCGTGGCTGGGGAGCTATGCATCGCCGGAGATGGCGTAGCCATCGGCTACTGGAAGCGGGAGGACCTGACTGCCGACAGATTCGTTCCGTGCCCTTATGGAAGCGGTGGGAAAATGTACCGGACAGGCGATCTGGCAAGGCGGCTCCCTGGCGGGGATATCGAATTTCTGGGGCGCATCGACCATCAAGTGAAAATCAGGGGCTTTAGAGTGGAGCTGGGCGAGGTAGAATCTGCACTATTAAGCATGGAGCAGATTAAAGCTGCCGTTTGCATTGCACAGGAGGACGGCCAGGGGAATCACATGCTTTGCGCCTACTACGTATCCTCGGCCGCTCTGTTGGCGGATGTCATAAGAAGCGCCGTTGCATCCCGGCTTCCCGATTATATGCTGCCCTCATTCTATATTCCGCTCAGTGAGCTTCCGTATACACCCAACGGAAAAATAGACCGGAAGCAGCTTCCAAGCCCTTATGAAAGGGTCAGCGGACTATTCATTGGCGAACCGCCAGCGGATGAGCAAGAAGAGAAGCTGCTTCGCATTTGGAAGGATTTGCTGGAGGTAGAGGAGATTGGCGTAACCGACGATTTCTTTAATGCGGGCGGGCATTCGCTAAAAGCATTGAAGCTGGAGGTCGAGCTGGAGAAAGCGGGATTTTCCTTTGAAAGCGAGGATATTTACCGCTACCCGACGATTAGGGGCTTTCTGCGGCGGACGAACGGTGAAGCAGCAGCGCCATTTTCGCAAAGAAGCCAAGCCGCAGCTGGATCTGAAGCATTCGCTAGTCCTGCACTGATGACGCTCAAGCATGATGATCGTATCAAACCGTTTAACGATTTATTTTACAAGGAGTGTTTCTATCACTCGCTGTTTCCAATTGTATCCTACTACCAGCAGAGCTTGCTGCCAATTCTCGCTAATGATACGGTCATCTATCGCTATGACGAGGACACGGTCCACTTTCAGGTAGATTACGCAGCGGCAAAGCCTTTAGAGCAGCTTTTGCATGGCATAGGCATTCGGATGGAAACGAGAGAGGTCGGCCATTCCGTAATCGCAGAGCTCAAACAAGCTGTCCTCAGCAATAAGCCGGTTATCGTGCGAATCGACTGCTACTACGCCTCGAACCGGACGGAAACGTTCAAAAAGAGGCATTGGCCGCATTCTTGGCTCGTATTCGGCTTTGATGACAGCAGGCAGATGTTCGGCGTCATTGAGCATGACCACATCGAAAGGTTGACCTATCAGAAAAGATGGGTGAGTTATGAGGATACGCTGCAGGGGCATCTTGGCTATATGGACCATTTCGGAAGCGAAGTGCCTGTTTATTATGAATTTTCAGCTATCACTGCCGATGGTGCAGTACCTGGATCTGATAGCTTAATAGAAACGCCTGCTTCCGCCGCCGCACATAGGCAGCAGCTTCTGGACAGCAGCTTGCATGCGTTGTCCAGCTTTCTGGAAAAGGTTAAACACGCCTTGCGGGATGGGTATCTGATTAAAGATTATGGCGAAAGTTTGCTTGATACGCTGAATCAAATCGTGAATGCCAAGCTCGTGGATCAATATCGCTATGAGCAATTAGCCGGTGTGTATAGGCAGCTGCAGAGCACGGTCGAAGACAGTCTGGAAGTTTGGAAGCAAATCCGGGCCCAAGTGGCAAAATCGGTTTTTACCGCCAAATTAAGCGCACAATCTGCCGTAATCCTGAACAAGCAGTTGGATTCGGCACTCGCGCTGGAACGCGAATACGCGGCAAAGCTCGTAGGCATGCATCCCCAGACTTTTGAGCTGGAAGGCAGCCAATCGACTTACTAGACAGCATTTCGCTAGCTAGCAGGCTGGCCGGGGCTAGGGAGCATCACTATTAAAATCCAATGAAGAAAGAAGTGGAGATCGCTGTGAAAATCGGGGTAATCGGAGCAGGTGTAATGGGAAGAGGGGTTGCCCAAGCGCTCGCCCAATCAAGCTTATCGGTTGTGCTGGTCGACATTGACAAAGCGAAGCTTGAACAAGCGAGGGAGGAAATTGCCACCCAGCTGAGATTCCGTGGGCTGTTCGGCTCATCAGGAAACTTGGAGGCTTCGGAGCAAATTATGGACCGCATCGAGTTTACGACGGAGCATCATAGTCTCAGCGACGTCAGCTTTGTCATCGAGAACGCTACGGAAAATTGGGATGTAAAGCGCGGCATTTACGAGCTTATTGATGGCATCTGCCAGCAAGATTGCATTTTTATGATTAACACGTCCTGCATCTCCATTACAAAGCTGGCCGCTGTGACCACACGTGCGCCTCAGGTTATTGGTACACATTTCATGAATCCGGTGCCCACCAAGAAGACGGTCGAGGTCATTCGCGGCTACCATACCTCTGAGGAATGTATCCGTGCGGTTGATGGGCTTATGGGCAGCATGGGCAAGGAAATGATCGTCGTTAACGACTATCCGGGCTTTGTATCCAACCGGATTTCCCATTTGTTTATGAATGAAGCTGCTTATGTCGTGCAGGATCAGGTGGCGTCGGCGGAGGAAGTCGATGAAATTTTTAAAAAATGCTATGGACATGCGATGGGGCCGCTCGAAACGGCCGACTTGATCGGTCTGGACACGGTCGTGCATTCCCTGAATGTGCTTTATGAAAGCTATCAGGACCCGAAGTTCCGCTGCTGCCCGCTGCTTAGGAAAATGGTCGACGCGGGGCTGCATGGCAGAAAAAGCGGTCAAGGGTTTTATACGTATTAATGTTTACTGATGAATGGATTTCGCAAGATATTAACCCGAATCGGGATGAGGAGAGTGCCAATAATGGAAGAAATGAAAGTTAAAATTAAAAAGTTTTTATCGCGGTTTTTTCGCAAGCATGAGCTTGGTGACGATGAGGATATTTTCGCCCTAGGCTTTGTCAATTCACTGTTCGCGATGCAGCTGGTTATGTTTCTGGAGAAGGAATTTGCGCTTACTATCGATAGCCGTGACATGGATTTGGACAACTTCCGCACCATTAACCGGATGGTCAGTCTGATTCAAGAGAAAGCAGCAGTCGATCAGCAGTCATCGCAAGTCTCGGGAGGTTAAGGATGAAAATTGAACTGACTGAGGCACAGGAAAATTGGCAAAATGAGTTCAGCGCGTTTGTTGATAACGAAATGGTGCCGCTAGCTGATTTGAATGACAGCGAGGAGCGCATCCATCCGGATATGCTCCGGAAAATGGCAGAGGCCGGCTATCTGGGATCGATGCTGCCCAAAAAATACGGCGGTATGGAGCTGGACAACGTGACGCTTGGCATTCTCAACGAAGAGGCGGGGCGCGGCTGCTCTTCAGCAAGAAGCCTGTTGACCGTTCACGGAATGGTATCCCTTGCTATTTTGCGCTGGGGAACGGAGCAGCAGCGCAGCGATTGGCTGCCCAAGCTTGCGACCGGCAGCGCCTTGGCAGCATTTGGCCTAACGGAGCCAAACGCTGGCAGCGATGCCAAGAGCATCGAGACAACGGCTGAGTTGGACGGAGACGAATACGTATTAAATGGCCGTAAAAAATGGATTACGATCGCACAAATTGCCGATCTGTTTCTCATTTTTGCCAAATGCGATGGCCAGCCAGCAGCATTTCTCGTTGAGCGGGAGCGGCTCGGGGTAACGGTACTGCCCATGTCCGGCCTGCTCGGTGCAAGAGGCTCCATGATTGCCGAAGTTGTGCTTTCCGACTGCCGAATTCCGCAAGAAAATTTGCTGGGCAAGCTCGGCATGGGACTGACGCATATCGCGCTGCCCTGTCTTGATTACGGCAGATATACAATAGCCTGCGGCTGCGTTGGTTTGGCGCAGGCATGCCTGGAGGCTTCGGTAGAATACGGCAGCACAAGAGTCCAATTTGGACGGCCGCTCCGGGACAATCAACTGATTCAGAAGATGATTGCTGAAATGGCCGTACAGGTGAAGGCGGCTAGAATGCTTTGCTATAAAGTTGGATATTTACGCGATAGCGGCGATCCCGACAGCATTATGGAAACGTGGACGGCCAAATATTTTGCTTCGACTATGCTGACCAAAATTACTAACGATGCGGTGCAAATACATGGAGCTAACGGCTGCCATAGCGGATACCCGGTGGAACGCTATTTCCGTGATGCCAAAATTAATGAAATCATCGAGGGAACGTCGCAGATGCATGAAATGCTAATTGCCGAGCAGCAGTTCGTGACAAACCGCCGAGCAGGGCGGACAATGGCTCAAACAGCCAATTCATAAGGAGATGAATGCCTGTGGCGTACAATGTTGAGGAGAAGAAGGATACGGCAAAGCGTAAAATCAAATGCGTCGTGTGGGATTTGGACCATACGATTTGGAATGGCATTTTAATGGAGGATACGACTGTTGAACTGCGAAGCGATATTGTGAACGTCATTAAAACGCTGGATGAGCGGGGCATCCTGCAGTCAATTGCCAGCCGCAATGAGCATGATGTGGCGATGGAGAAATTGAGAGAGTTTGGGATTGAACATTATTTCATCTACCCGCAAATTAGCTGGAACCGCAAATCTTCCGCGATCAAGACGATTGTCGAATCGATCAATATCGGGATGGATACGATTGCTTTTATCGATGATCAGCCGTTTGAGCGGGAAGAGGTCAGCTTCAACCATCCTGACGTCCTGTGCATAGATGCAGCCGAGACGGAAGGGCTGCTCGAGAGGCCGGAATTTAATCCAACCTTTATTACCGAAGACTCCCGGAACCGCAGAAGCCTCTACATGAGCGATATCGTACGCAATGAAGTTGAATCCAGCTTCGATGGCTCTCAGGAGGAGTTTCTCGCCTCACTAGGCATGGTGTTTACGGTTTCTTCGGTTGAGGGAGACGATTTAAAGCGGGCGGAGGAGCTGACGGTAAGAACGCATCAGTTGAATGCAACCGGCTATACCTATTCCTACGAGGAATTGGATGAATTCCGCCATTCACCGAACCACAAGCTGCTTATTTCCGAATTGGAGGATAAATACGGCACGTACGGCAAAATCGGTTTAACGCTGCTTGAATGCAAGGACAACATTTGGACGCTGAAGCTGTTGTTAATGTCATGCCGTGTTATGTCCAGAGGCGTAGGCAGTATCATGCTGCAATACGTCGCCAAGATGGCGCATGATGCGGGAGCGGTATTACGCGCCGAGTTCGTGCCTACAGACCGTAATCGCATGATGCTGCTTACGTATAAATTCGCCGGCTTTAAGGAAGTGGAGGAGCGGGACGGACTGCTCATTTTCGAGCATGATGCTGTTCATCTTCAAAGTGCTCCAGACTATCTCACCTTAATCAGCCGTGTTTAATGAATGGATGAATAATAAGACAGGTTCACGATGAACATCGACTAGAGCGTTTAGCTGAAGCAGGATAACAGGTTAAATGGTCGTGTTTGCCTGCTTTTTGGAAAAAATACGGCTAATATGATATTGGAGGAAGTAATAATGGAAAAAATGGCGTTTTTGTTCCCGGGTCAAGGCTCTCACTTTGTCGGCATGTCGAAAGGTCTTTATGACCAATATACGATTGTAAAGCAAACATTTGAGGAAGCAAACGACGTGCTTGGCTACGATTTGGCTAAGCTCTGTTTTGAAGGCTCGCTTGCAGAGCTGTCCAAAGCGAAAAATGCCCAGCCTGCCATTCTCGTATCTAGCGTAGCCAGCTTCCGCGTTTATATGCAGGAGCTTGGCATCGTACCGCAATTTCTTGCCGGGCACAGCCTTGGTGAATATGCGGCGTTTACTTGCGCAGGAGCGATTCGTTTTGCCGATGCGGTGAAGCTGCTGCACGAACGGGGGAAAATGACCGACGAGGTTGCAGTAAGCGGTGTCGGAGCGATGTCCATTATTGATGGTGTCGAGCGAAAGCTGGTTATGGATGAATGCAAAGCAATGGAGCAGGAGGGCCGTCAGGTTTGGGTGTCCTGCTATAACACGCCGAATCAAACCGCGATTTCGGGGGAAAGCGATGCGGTTATGGAGCTGGAGGACAGGCTCGCGAATCATGGCGGGCTGGCAACGCCGCTGCTTGCCAGCGCTCCGTTCCACTGCAGCTTTATGCAGCCGATGGCCGACCAATTGTTAGACAAATTATCCGGGCTGGAGTACGGCTTTTTCAAATATCCGGTCATTACGAACCGCAATGCCGAGCCGATGGCACATTCGGAGAAAGTGGCGCAAAATCTTGCGCTGCATTTAACTAGCCCGGTACAATGGGAGCGTACGATGCAATATTTTAAACATAAAGGCGTTACGCTTACGGTCGAAATGGGACCTAAAAATGTATTGACCAATATGGTGAAGGCGAACGTGGATGGGATCGAAGCGCTTTGCTATGGCACGAAGGAGGATCGCAAAAAAATCGAGCAAATTTTAGCGGCTTATCCGGGCCTCAGAAAGCATATCCCGACTATTATTACGCGTAGCTTGGCAGTCGCAGTAGCTACCCTTAACCAAAACTGGGATAATGAGGAGTATCAGGAGAAGGTTGTGAAGTCGTATCGCAAAATTCAGGAGATCCAGGATCGTCTTGAGGAGACTGGGGAGAAGCCAACTTTGGAACAGATGAGAACAGCGCTCGATTTGCTGAAAATCATTTTGGATACGAAAAAGGTTTCGGTAGAAGAGCAGACACGCTGGTTCCATCAAATTATTGATGAGACCGGCATGTATTATGAATTAAGCGACTATCTGGCTCCTTCACGTCTAGCAGAAAAAATTTCCCGATAGGAGTTTATACATGATAGAGGTTTATATGCTGCGGCTGGATGAGAGGAAAGCTGCGGCGCTTTATCCCGTGATGTTGAATTACGTTTCAGAAAGCAAGCGGGAAGCCGTCCGCCGGTACCGCCGGCCGATTGACGCTTATCGTTCGCTGACGGGTGAAATTTTGGCACGACTTGCCATTAGCAAGCGATGGCAGCTATCGAATGATGAGCTTTCGTTTTACAAAAATGAGTTTGGCAAGCCGCTGCTACATAACCCTTCCATCGGCTGTCATTTCAATGTGTCACATTCCGGTGACTGGGTAGTCTGCGCCTTCGGCGACTGCCCGGTTGGAATTGACATTGAGCGCATGAAACCACAAGACTTGTCCATTGCAGAGCGGTTTTTCACGTCGGATGAATATAAAATGCTGATGAGTCTGGCTGGCAGCCGCCAGCTCACGTATTTTTACCAGCTGTGGACGTTGAAAGAAAGCTATATCAAGGCAGTAGGCAAAGGAATGTCCATTCCACTTGACTCATTCTCCTTCCTCATCAAGGAGGACGGAGAAGTGGCGGCAAGCCTTGAAGAAGGGGCGTCTGCCGCTTATTTCATGCAGACGTTCGCAGATGATGATCATGCTATGGCACTGTGTGCATTTCATCAAATGGTGCCCATCTTTAAGGAGCTGGATTACGAGGAGCTGGAAAGCCTGCTTTCTACGCTCCATTAACAGCTAGCTGCTGAAAGGAATTTCAACCTTTTCCGGAGGAGGTAAATCCGATGCTGATGAAAGACCATATCATTGTCGTATCAGGCGTTGCCAATGAGAAGAGTTTAGCGTGGGGGATTGCCAAATCGCTTCATCGGGAAGGAGCAAGGCTTGTGTTCACCTACCGAAAGGATAAGTCCTTGCGAAAACTGACGAAGCTGCTTCAGGAGCATGACATGGACGCGGCAGCTGTTGTCCCATGCGATATATTGAATGATGCGAGCATTGCCGAAGCATTCAACACCATTGGAGAACAGGTCGGGACCATTCATGGACTCGTCCATTCCATCGCCTATGCGGATCAGCTGCAAGGAGAGTATATCGATACGACGAGAGAAGGCTACCTGCTGGCGCAAAACGCCAGCAGCTTTTCATTAGTGGCTATGGCTAAGCAGGCCCGCGGTTTAATGAAAGAGGGAGGCGCCATTGTGACGCAAACCTACATAGGATCTGGTCGTGTTGTGAAAAATTATAATGTGATGGGTGTTGCGAAGGCCGCGCTCGAAGCAAGCGTACGCTACTTGGCTGAGGATTTAGGCAAGCATGGCATTCGTGTAAATGCCGTCTCAGCTGGACCCGTGCTCACATCGGCAGCTTCAGCGATTGCTGATTTTCAAGATAAGCTGACGGCCATTGAGCAGCAGGCGCCGCTTCGGCGAAATATTGATCAGGATGAGGTAGGCGATACGGCTATGTTTTTGCTAAGCAATCTATCAAGAGGGATTACAGGTGAGGTTCTCCATGTCGATGCTGGCTACCATATTCTAGGATTGTAGCATGTGATGGCCATTACACAGCGGGAGGAGGCAAGTCATGTCAAGAAAAGCGCTATACCTTCAAGAGCCGGAAATTAGCACGTACACCTCATACGGATGCTTGTTTTCCATCATGAGCGAACCGTTATGGCCGTGGGTCTTCAATCATTTTATTCAAATCAGATATGCCAAGGGTTGGAAAATGTTCGCTTTTGACAATCACCATATGCTGCTTAAAAACTGTCCCGGCCTATCCTTTTATCAGCTTCCCCAGGACATGGTCGTTGCCAAATGGGGGAAATCGTTAAAGGAGGTCATTATTGAGTCGATAGATTTAGGCTATTATTTATATATTTTTGTAGACCGGCACCATATATCGTTGGCGGATTCATACCAAAATGGGCATAATATTCATGATCTATTGATTTACGGATATGATTCGGACAAGGAAATGGCGCTTGTCGCCGACAACTTTGAGGAGCGGTTTATAAAGGCGGAATGCCCTTTTTCAGAATTGGAGGAGGGTTATTGGTGTCTGCCGGACAAATACGATTTCTGGACGGAAATTCGTTTTTTGAAGCGTCATACAGCCGTTGAATGCAGCATTAATATGGAACAAATTGCGGCCGGGATGGAAAATTATCTTTACTCCAAACCAACGTTTGATATGGTAGAGGAGCAGCAGTTCGATTTCGGATTCCAAGCGCTGCAGCGGCTTCTGCCGGATTTGCAGGAGATTAATTCCTCATCATCTGCCCAATTTGATCTGCGTGCGTTTCACCTGCTGTATGAGCACAAAATTTTAATGGAGAAGCGCCTTGCCTATTTGATGGAATATGGGTACATGCAGCATGACCAGCATCTATTAGACACTAGCGCGGTTTTGAAGCATCATTATTTGTCCTTGCGAAATTTAGTTATTAAATACAGATTTAAAGAAGACGAGAAGCTGTTGTTAAGTATTTTTGATAAGCTGAGAGAAAATATGGAGCAGGAGCAGCTATTTATATTAAGCTGTTTAGAGAAGATGAAAACGTAGCGGTACCCTTATCAAAAAGCGCAAGGCATTGTCCTGGCGCTTTTTGAAGTGCTATTTTGTACATACAATTTTAAAAAATAGTTTCGAGTTATGGATAGAGTAGAGAAATATAGATAAGGAAGTGGCAAAAGACTGGTCTCACCTTGGTAAGCATCCGTTTTTGTTGTATCATATGACATGCTCATTGACTTTAAATCTTAAACGGGAGCCGTCCCAAAAATTTGAATGGACAAAAGTAAATTTAATCAATAAGGAGACCTATAAAATGAAGTATGAACTACATAAAGCATTTTGGCTTCATGAACCGAAAGAGTATGCCGTGGATGAAAATAAGATTACGATTACAACGGAGCCGGGAACCGATTTTTGGCAGCGCACCTATTACGGTTTTCAAAATGATTCCGCCCCCGCTTTATTGCTAAAAACGGTCGATCCCTACTTTTCATTTGTTGTGAAGACGGAATTTAACAGTAAACATCGATACGACCAGTGCGGCGTTATCCTTTATCAAAACAGTGAAAACTGGTTTAAAGCTTCTATTGAATTTGAAAATGATGAATATCAACGGTTAGGGAGTGTCGTCACCAACCATGGGTTTTCGGATTGGGCGACGACGGATATCCCGGCAAATGTAAAGACGATGTACTACCGATTAAGCCGCCGTGAAAGTGATTATTGTATCGAAAGTTCATATGACGGAATCATTTATAAACAAATGCGAATATTTCATTTATTTGAAGGCGGAGAAGAAATTCAATTTGGCGTATACGCTTGCAGCCCGGAACAATCTTCGTTTGATGCTGTTTTCAGTGAGCTTGAAGTAACGGAATGCAAATGGAAGGCACATCAATAAAAGGGAAAAAAATACCCCGAAATCCACAAGGATTCCGGGGTATTTTTTATGACACGGTCAAGCTTTTTTAATCTGCGTTTAAATCAATCTGCGGGATAAGCTGCTTACAAACAAGACAACAGAAAGTCCGGCTGTTATAAGTCCAATAGTATGAAGTCCGCTAGATGTAATCGCACCGCCAAAGGTCAGTCCCAGCAAACTGGTGGATAAAATGCTCCCGATTGAACGAAACGTGACATACAAGCCGGAAGCTGCTCCGGTCTCTTCTGCTGGGGTTACCACATATAGAGCGGTTTGCAGCCCCATATTGTTGAATCCGTTAGGAATGCCAAGCATTGCATTAATCAGAACAATCATAAGGATTGAGCTGTTATCACCCAACAGCAGCAGCAACAGCGTGCTGAGCACAAGGAGAGCATTGCCGGCGATAATCGTTGTACGGTAGCCGAAGCGCTTGTTGCACCTGACTGCAACGGAAGTCATGATTACACCGAGTCCGGCTAATGGAAGCATAAGTAAGCCTGTTGTTTTCGGATCAAAGCCTTTAACTTGGCTGAGCCATAGCGGGATACAGAAGAAAAGGGAATAGAAAACTATATTTACTCCAACATACTGAATGTACACAGACCGCAGGCGTCGGTTGGAAGTGAGCATTTGCAAGTTAAGAAACGGATTTGATGCGCGTTTTTCCCATATCATAAGTGCAAGCATGGATACGACTGCGCAGCCAAGAAGCCACCAGGACATACCTTTTGTCAGTGACAACAAGAACAACATTAGAGTGGTAAGCATGACCATAAAGAGAGTAATTCCCGGAATATCGATACGTGACCAAATGTTGGAGACAACGGCACCACTTTCGCTGCTTGTTGCTTGTCGGGCATGGTCCTTGGGCAGCCATAGGCGGGCAATGAACAATGTGGCCAGCACAATAGGAATATTGATCCAGAAAATAGATTGCCATCCGACAGAACCGACAAGAATGCCTCCAAGTGTGGGCCCGAATGCAGCCATGACGTTAGCCATAATGGAGACTAGGGCTAAGGCCGAAGAGATCCGGTCCGGATGATCCTGCTCATTGTGCCTTGCAGCGGTGGAGCGCAGCATGGACATGCCAGCTGGAAAAGCGACGGCGCTGCCTAGCGCTTGTATGATCCTCAACGTCAAAAGCAAGCCGAAGTTTTGGGTCCATATGGCCAGCAGGCTGCTGATCAGAACGAGTACAAGTCCGCTCATAAATAATTTTTTGGCTCCAAACAGATCGGATAGCTTGCCTGCAAGAGAGGGACCAACGGCCCCAGCTAAGTAAAAGCCCGAAAGCAGCCAAGTGACGGTAGCCAAATTGACCTGAAATGCATTGCCGATCTGTAAGAGGGCAACGGCAATCATGGATGAATTGAGCGGATTGAGGAGCACGCCAAGCGCGACAACCCATGCAACCTTACGGATAATCTTATCCGGATTTTCAGTTGATCGTGAAGTGGGAAAAGCTAACTGCTGTGCCATGGGCGACCTCCAAAGTGCATTAGAATATTCCCAGTATAAATCATTATATTTATTATTAAAAATATATAAATTATTATATAATCATAATTAAATTCATATGAATGAAAGGAGGAACGAATTTGGATATCATACATCTCAAATATTTTCAAACGGTTGCTCGTACGGAGCATATGACAAAAGCGGCAAATCAATTAAATATTGCCCAGCCGGCACTCAGCATGATCATATCGCGATTGGAGGATGATTTAGGCGCCTCTTTATTTAATCGGGTAGGCAGGCAGATTCGCCTCAATGAACAGGGCAAAGCCTATCTAAAGAGAGTTAATATCGCACTGGCAAGTTTGGAAGAAGGAAGAAGAGAAATTTCGGCATTAGCTGATCAGGAGCAAAATAGAATTGCCCTGGCTGTCACTACGCTAAATCGGTTATCGAAAGTGCTTTCTCCTTATCTTGCTCAATATCCAGACGTTAATTTTAGAATTACGCAGGCATCTACAGAACAGGACAAACTGCTGTTGCTTGAACGCAACGAGATTGATTTTTTTCTGACAACTGAATTAATTAGCCGCGATGATATTAGGCATGTGCCGCTCGTGACCGAGGAAATTATGATTGCGGTGCCACCTACACATAGATTGGCTGGTACTACACGGATTTCGCTCCATGAAGCGGCCCAGGAAGACTTTATTTCCCTCAAGCAGGGATATTCCTTTAGAGAAATAATGGATGCGTATTGTAAGGAAGCCGGCTTCATACCTCGCACGATTTGTGAGGGTGATGAGCCAGCGGCGATTGCGAGTCTCGTGCGTTCAGGATTGGGGATTGCCTTCCAGCCGGCAGGCTCTCGTGGAGAGTACCCAGACCTTTCCTACATTGAAATTGAAAAACCATCATGCCAATTGACCTTTTATCTTGCATGGATGAAGGATCGTTACCTATCACTTGCAGCGATAACCTTCCGTGAATATATCATTCAACATTTTAATAGTCTGACTTCTTCATTGAAAGATACAAAGAAAGCTACAAATAATCAAGCATTGTAGTGACTCTAATCTAGAAATAAAAGGAGTCCGATCTCGTCTGAAGGACAGCCGTTTCTAACCTTTAAAGATGCTGCTGATCAAGACGTTATTTTAATGCATAAACCAGAGCGAATCGTTGTTTTGAACACCGAGGCACTGGAATTGTTCTATCAGCTTGGGGGAACGGCTGTTGGACTGGCAACTGCGTCTGGCACGACATTGACGGAGGGAGCAGAAGCAGCTGAAAATGTAGGAGAGATTCAGGCCATTGTCGACAAGGTACCAAATGAAACGTATACGATCATTGGCAGCATATCCGCTCTGCTGTTCGCAAGGCGAATGAATATTCTTGCTTTGGATGAGCACAACGCGAAGGGCTTGGGTCTCAACGTGGAAGCAACGCGAATGCTCGTCATTGCGGTAGCAGCGCTGCTGCCTGCCTCAGCATTTATTGGCGTTGCTGTATTGACCATTTTTGATACATTTTCCAGAATTTTATTTGCTCCGATTGAACTGCCTGTAGGCATTATGATGGGTGCGATCGGGGCTCCGTTTTTCGTTTATTTATTAAGGAAGAAGGGGTCGCAGGTTCAGAAAAACACGACGGACTTTAATGGCTCGAATGAGCCATTTTTAGATTTTAAAACAATAAGCGCAACAGAGTGTAGCAACGGCGCTAACTAGCCAGAGCGCTATTTTCTTTCCCCGTATGGGTGATACAATCACTTTATACATCTCAAAGCAAAAGAATCCAGGGGGAGCTTATGAATAAACGTAAACAACTACTGTTGGACACAGCACTTGTGCTATTTGAGGAATATGGTGTAGCGAATACTTCGATTCAAATGATTTTGGACCGATCAGGCGTATCCAAAGGAACATTTTACAAATTTTTCGGTTCCAAGGATGATTGTATTCTTGCGATTTTGGAACAACGTATGCAGGAGGACATGATCATTCGAAAAGATCTGGAAGCCCGCAACTACGCCTCTGACTTTGACTTACTAGTGGATCAAATTGTAATTCCGATGACGGTCCCGGAAAAGCAGCGTGTTCTAGAATTATTTTGGACAGGCTTATATTCAGGGGAATTCGATTTGCAAAATCTGACCCGAATCCAGTTGAATTGGTTATCGGGACGACTGACCCAATTATATGGTGAAGAATTACAAGCCTATACCTATGAAGGAGCTATATTTTGTTTGGGCACTATCCATCAAATTTCAAATACATGGCGGAATTTTCGCCTCGAACAGCCGAATTGGAAAAATCTCGTGCCCAAGGTGCTGAATTACGTCGAAATTTTGTTGAGAGCCATGTTAGAGAGGCATGAACATATGATTGATCCTGACATCCTTGCGTTGATCAACCCATTATCAAAACAGATCGTGCTTGATAAAGACAGCTTAGTGGCCGAACTTCAAACTTTCAGTCGTTCCATTAATCAATCGCAAGCATCCACCAAAGCCAAAGAACTTACAAAAGGGCTTTTGTCATTGGTTAGGGATGCTGAGCTCAATATATCGATATTAGAAGTGGTATTAAAGGCCTTTCAAATCGAATTTGAATCCAGCTCCTATCAGAATGAAGCAAGAAAAATTGCCAAAGAATGCTGGTGGTATATGGAGCAAAGCAGACCACATCCGAAATAAGCTAAACGGATGAAAAAATAAAATGAACGATTCGTATAAATAAAAACCTTTAATATAGAGATCTTCCAAATAGTTCTTACGAATTATTCCAATAAAATGAACGGGTGGTATAATTATTATGATAAAGGGCGGCGAAAGCTTGCTCTGTTTTGAGAAATCATGAGGTTATTTTTGGAGGTGGCATCTTAATGTATAAAGAAGTGATTACTGTTCATGAAATTTCGCGGTTTCAGTCAAGATCGGAAGAATTTTTTCCGCTCGAATGGTATCGGAAGATGCTGTCCGAACATCCTGTGTATTATCATGAAGGTACCGACACCTGGAATGTTTTCAGGTATGACGATGTCAAGCAGGTACTGAGCAAGCATGAATATTTTTCGAGCGAAGGGTCCAGGACTACGGTTTTAGTTGGAGCGAAAAACAGGGAGGGGACCCCTCCGGATAAACTGAATGTTTCAAGCATAGACCCTCCACGCCATCTAAAGAGCCGCTCCTTGCTATCCGCTGCTTTTACACCCCGCAGCTTAAAAAACTGGGAGCCTCGGATCAGCAACATCGCGAAACGGCTTGTGGAGGACATAGAACCAAATACGACGATTGACATCGTTCAGGCACTGGCAACCCCGCTGCCCGCAATGGTTATGGCTGATTTGCTTGGAATCCCTCTTACGGACAGCGGCCTTTTTAAAAGCTGGGTAGACATCTTGTTCCAGCCAGCAAGCGAGGAGAACGCGGAAGAGATTGAAATGAAAAAGCAGGCAGCTGCACAGGAATATTACCAATTTTTATACCCGATGGTCGTTCATAAGCGGACACATCCCGGCGACGATATTATTTCGGATCTTTTGAATGTGGAGGTAGACGGCGAAAGGTTTACCGAAGACGAAGTGGTCCGGACATCGATGCTTTTGTTAGGAGCGGGGATAGAAACAACGAGCCATACGATTTCCAGTATGTTTTATTCTTTTTTGAATGAAGGCAAACCGTTGTATGATCAATTAAGAAAAGACCCGAGTCTAGCTCCTCAAGCTGTTGAAGAAATGCTTCGCTATCGGTTTCACTGCTCCAAACGACATCGTACGGTTAAGCAGGATAACAATCTGTTAGGCGTCGATATGAAAAAAGGCGATGTTGTCATCGCGTGGATGAGCGCGGCGAATATGGACGAGCGCATGTTTGAAAATCCGTTTGAGATCAATATTCATCGTGCCAATAATAAAAAGCACTTGACCTTTGGCAATGGCCCTCACTTTTGTCTGGGTGCGCCTTTGGCAAGGATGGAGCTGAGCATTGCCCTGAGGGCATTTGTGGAGAAGGTTCCGGGGATTGAAGCTGTTGAAACCTTTGACCTGGAGCGTCATCTTACAACTTCCGCCGTAGGGCAGTCGTTAACTCATTTGCCGGTGAAGATTCTTCAGTCATAGAAAAACATATACCGTAGTACAAAGGAAGGCCGGAACGTGATTGACACGCTCCGGCCTTTCGCTATGGTGTATGAATCTATGTGGCTAAAGGAATCGGGATGCCCGAGTACTTGAAGCAGCCTTTGATCATGTTGACTGTCGTTTAATAATGATTTATAATATAATCAAATGATACATTTAACTATCAAATAGTTTTGAGTCACTCCATTAATAGATAACTGAAGAGGACGAAGAGATTGAGGAGGGAAGCAGCATGTTGATTCAAGGTGTGCTAGGAAAGATTACGATTTCTAAAGAGGTAGTTTCCAAAATCATCGGTAAAACAGCCATTGCTACCGCTGGCGTTGCCTCTATGTCAACTGGACTTGTTGAAGGCTTGGCTCAAAAGTTGACGGGAAACAGCCTTATTGGCGGGATCGAGTTGAAAAAAGCAGATACAGGACTGGATATTAATTTGAGCATTGTCGTTCATTATGGAATTAAGATGCAGGAAGTATGCATGGAATTGCAGCGGAACGTAAGAGAGGCAGTAGAGATGTTTACGGGAATTACGATAGGCTCTATCCATATTAAAGTACATGGCATTTCCGTTGCTGGAAATTGAGCTTATAGTAGATCTTCCCCCATAGTACTTGTGATATAAAGTGATCAGTGACTCCTAATCTCGCCAGTGCTTTTGCTGCTGGGGGAAGAGGATATTCATGTGAATGTGCAGGAGACCGAGCAGGTTTATCGGAAAGAGATAAGCCCTTCGTCCTTGCTTACGGTCAAAGTTTTTGCAAATACAGAGCATTCCATGCTGGATGTCCAAGCTGCTGATTCGCCATTACGGGCCTTGTTCATCAGCCTGTTCGCGCCAAGACAAATCACAGTTGACGGCTACATGGAGGAAATCGAGCAATTTTTGAAAAAGCTTCCCTGATCAGCTGCTGTCTTCCATTGCTGAGACGCTTGTATTTGCATGGTGGAGAAATCGGATGACAAGCGGGCCCCTGAGCTGATGATGAGAAAGCCATGTCATTGGGTTATTGTAGCAAAAAAGGCTATCATAGACGGCCATATTGCCAGAAAAACGGTGGCATCATTGGTGGTAGACACGTTTTACAATGGCTTTAAAACAGCAAAAACGGGCATAGAACGATAGCCAAGGGGATAGAGACACAAGAGACTCAGCCAGGAACATGGCTGAGTCTCTCGTGTCTTATTTTTAAAGGCTGCTGATTTGTTTGTGACTTACACATTAGGCTCCCGTTCTGCAAACTCTTGTAACATCCCTTTTATTTGTTCTACCAATAAAGCAGGCGCTTTCTTTGGTGAACCCGTGTCAAACGGAGGCTGAGGATCGTATTCTAAGATCAACTGGACTCCTTTACCTATATCTTCTCCCAATTCCCATGCTATTAATTGGAGCGCCATATCGATACCAGAGGAAACACCGGCTGCAGTAACCATTTTGCCCTGACGAACGACTCTCTCATCTGTAGGAATGGTACCAAGAGATTGGAGCAGATCGAAGGATCCCCAATGACTTGTGGCTGTGATTCCTTTTAGCAAGCCTGCTGCGCTTAAAATCAAAGAGCCGTTACAAACCGATGTCGTCCATTTCGTCGTTTCATGTATTTGGCGAATCCAATTTAACGTTTCTTCATCATTCATTGGAGTTTTATAATTTGGCGGACTACAGCCTGGAACAACAAGAATATCAGCTGAAGTAACTTCAGAAAAGCTATAATCGGCATGCAAATAACCCATATTTGAGTCCAGTTTGATTAAACCTTTTTTCTTAGCGACAAACTTCACTTCACATTTTAGTGTAGCGGCGAACACGTCGTAAGGACCAATTGCATCTAATGCTGTGATCCCATCGAAAAGCATAATTGCGATTTTCATGATGATTTCTCCTTTAATCTGGGATTTTATTCTTACAAAATAATATTATCATACCCATACGGGGTATAGGTATATAGATGTGTAGATATTGTGAAAACAGTTCATAAGCTACAAATAAATATTGGGAATAAAAAAATCCTTTACAATAGATAGAATAGGTAGACCTGTCCATGATCTATTGAAAAGGAAATTGCGTTACTTTTGTCACAGCTGCAAGGCCGCCTTTCCATAGTACGAAGCTTTCGGTCCTAATCCGTTTAAGCAACAAAAAAACCTGACAAAGGCCTTGTGAAACCAAGGGGTTTGTCAGGTTTTTTGTTGAAAGTTCTCTCGCAACTGATTGTCCATAACAAAAATATCCAGGTAGCCCACCATGCTGCGCTACAATGGCCGTTTGCGCGCTTCCGATGGGGTTACGCCTTTGTATTGCTTGTACAGCTTCGTAAAATAATTCGGGTTGTCGCATCCTACCGCTGCTGCAATTTCGCTAATGGTAGATGTCGTTTGCAGCAGCAGCCTCTGCGCCTCGTTGACGCGACAAACGTTGATATATTCGACGAAGGTGCGCCCAGTCAGCTTTTTGAACTGCTTGCAGAAATGGAACGGATTGAGATTAACCTGTCGTGCCGCTGCTTCTACCGTTATTTTGGTTTGAAAATCGGACTCCAACCGTTTGATCAGCTGCTTGAAGCGGTCGCGGTTAGCCAGGTGGGAGGCGGCCGCGCCTCTGCCACTGTTTGGCGGCTGGCTGTCGAAGCGGCGGGCAAGCAGCGTTAGCGCGCTATACAGCTTAGCTTTGACGAGCAGTTGATAGCCTGGCTGCTTGTCGTCAAGCTCTTCCACGAGCTCATCCAGCAGCTTCACGATAGCGCCGCCATGCTGCTCATGCTCCAGCGGTTTGACGGGAAATCTCAGCGTCCCCTCCAGGTAAGGCGCAACAAGCTGCGCATGCACGGGATCATGAACCCACTCATTGAACAATGAGGCATTAAAGACGATACAATCATAACGAATATCGCCCTCGCACAGCGCATAGCCAACATGCAGGCCGCCTCCCGGAATAACGATTAATTCTCCCTGGGATATCTCGTAGGGTCTGCTGTCGATATGCAATAGCGCACTGCCTTCTCTCATCAGAATAATCTCGAAATGCTCATGCCAGTGCAAATACAGCATGTTGTCACCCGGTTTAATTCCAAGCGCTTGGTTATGAAATAATTGAATGGGATACGCCTTATGCTCTAGTCGCGTATTTTCCCAAAGCTCTTTTGGATACGTCATAATAAAATTCACCACCACAAGATTAGACTACTTTTGCTCAAGATTGTTTAGAGTCATCTCGTAATTCTCTCGTTATAATGAAGGTGCTAAGCATACTATAAGCCAATATTGGAGTGATATTCAAGGGTGAGTGAACAAATGAGAATAGGTACGTTGGTAGGCGGCGGGAATGCCGATATGATTATACCGCAAATCGTGGGACATGGTTTTGAATCTTTTAATTTGACGTTCTGGCAGACTACGGGCAAAACAGATTTGACGGAATTGGCTAAACGTGTAAGAGCGCTATCCGATCAGCATGGCTTTGTGGTGTCGGCGCTGAGCGTCTTCGGCAATCCGCTTACAGGTGCAGGCGACAATGCGGATACTTTAGCTAGCTGGGAACGCTTAATCGACCACGCGTCACTTTTTGGCGCTGATATTGTATCTGGGTTTACTGGACGATTGACGGATCAGCCGATTGATGAATCAATCCCGCGGTTTAAGGAAGTGTTCGGGGAACTAACGAGGCGTGCGGCGGACAAAGGCGTGCGGATTGCGTTTGAAAACTGTGACATGGGTGGCACGTGGACGCAGGGAGACTGGAATATCGCGCATAATCCGACAGCGTGGGAGCTTATGTTCAACGCGGTGCCGGAAGATAATATCGGCCTGGAGTGGGAGCCCTGTCACCAGATGGTCAGTCTGATTGATCCGATCCCGCAGCTTCGCAAATGGGCAAACAAAGTATTCCATGTTCATGGCAAAGATGCGACGATCGCTTGGGATATTGTGAAGGAGCATGGTGTGCATGGTCCGCAGCCATTTGTCTGGCATCGGACGCCGGGCTTTGGCGACAGCAACTGGAGCGATATTATAACGATTTTGCGTCAAAATGGATATAAAGGCACGATCGATATCGAAGGCTGGCATGATCCTGTGTACAAGGACGAGCTGGAAATGACGGGTCAGGTTCATGCATTAAATTATTTGAAGCGCTGCCGTGGCGGCGATTTTGTTCCAAATCCAAGCGTATAAATACTAGCTGAAGCGAAGCGGGAGGAGTAACATAATGTCAGCAAAATATCGGGTAGTCGTCGCAGGCTGTGGGGGAATGGCTAACAAATGGGTGGACTATGCGCAAGGCAGGAATGATACGGAAATCGTCGGCCTGGTGGATATTAAACAGGCATTTGCCCAGGCGATGGCTGAGCGTAAAGGATTGACCTGTCCGACCTTTACCAGCTTGCAGGTTGCACTTGCGGAGACGGGGGCGAATCTTGTTTTCGATATTACAATCCCTTCTAGTCACTATTCAATCGGCAGCACAGCGCTGGAGCAGGGCTGTCACGTATTTGGCGAGAAGCCCTTGGCGGAATCGATGGAAGAATGCCTGTCTATTGTGAAGCTGGCAGAGCGTACGGGCCGTACGCATGCCGTTATGCAAAATCGCCGTTACGATGGGCGCATTCGTGCTTTGCGCAGGCTGATGTCGGATGGCCACATCGGGCGAACCGGCTTTATCGGTGCGGATTTTTTTATCGGCGCACATTTTGGCGGATTCCGTGATGCGATGAGCAGTCCGCTGCTGCTGGATATGGCGATTCATACGTTCGACCAGGCGCGGTATTTATCGGGAGCGAACCCGGTATCGGTCTATTGCCATGAATTTAACCCTCCGGGCTCCTGGTATGAAGGGAATGCGGCAGCGCTCTGTATTTTTGAAATGTCCGACGGCTCGCTATTTAATTATCGCGGCTCATGGTGCGCGGAGGGCGCTATTACCTCATGGGAAGCTCAGTGGCGTATTACAGGAGAATATGGTACAGCCATTTGGGACGGAATTGGTGAGCCCTATGCAGAAATTGTTGCTCCAAACGATCAGACGGGCAAATTTATTCGCGATTATGTGCGCGTAGATGGCGGACTTGTTCAGTTGAATAACGAGTTCCACGAGGGCTGCCTTGATGAAATGTTCGCAGCGCTTGATGAAGGGCGCAAGCCGGAAACCGATTGCAGCGATAATATTTACAGCATGGCTATGGTGCTTGCATCGCTGGAGAGCGCGCGGCTTGGGCAGAAGGTGCTTATTGCTGATATGATGAAATAGTGCTTGCCAAATATGAGCGATTGTTAACATGATCAGTGGCTTTATTTTCAGGTCAAAAACCGATCCTTTGGAGATCGGTTTTTGACCGTTGCATTTATGTGCTCTAAAATATGTGCCCTAAAAATGTTCCCAAGCTGGATGGTTCAAACGACTCCGTTCGCAGCATCTGCAAAAGTAGAGAACAAGAATTCTTTACTTTCGCCCGCAATTTTACGCACATGGTTTAAATCAACGTGCAGCAGCTGTCCGTGACGTTTTACCGGACGTCCGGAAACAAATACGGAATCAACGTTTGAGGGATTCGCGAATTGTACGACGGCTCCAACTGGATCGGAAGCGGGAAACATATTCAAATCCGTTATTCGAATCATGATGAAATCGGCTTCTTTTCCAGGAGATAGGGTACCGATTTTATGATCCAGACCTAAGGCTTTGGCTCCGGCTATGGTTGCAAAATTTAATACCTGTTGTGCCTTTAAACTCAATTCACCGGGCATGTTTTTGGACGCTAAAATGTTCTGATTCGTTCTTGCCCGCTCCGCTTGCAGCATAAATTTCATTTGCGTAAACATATCCCCGCTGGTTGAAGTCACCACATCTACACCAAGGGTAGGCGTTCCGCCATTCTCAAGAAACAGCCCGGTGGCTGGATATCCATGCCCCATCATCATTTCAACCTCAGGAGTAATCGATATCGACGCTCCTGAATCGGCAAGCATTTTGTACTCGTCATAACCCATTGTATTAGCGTGTACCATATTTAAATCGGGACCAAGCAAGCCGGCTTTATATAGCTTTTCGATGGATCGGTCATCCGGACCCCAGCTGCCAAAACCGACATGCATGGAACATATCGCATCCAGCTCTCTGGCCAGCCGGATTTCATGAACCGTAGCGTCCCAATGGCTGAATTCCGGCCCTCTAATAGCTAAGCCCATCGTTAATAATTGGTCGTCGGAGGAAAAATGCTGCTGTTTTACACGGTACACGTCATCCGAAACGATTTTTTTGCTATTTCGGTCCCAATATTCCGTTTCGCCGGACGCTCCATACGCGAATACGGCGCGAATGCCGGCATTTTTCAAACCTTGAACTAATCCGTCCGCGTGCTCAGGGGAATAAATCATCGTCCAATCCAAGAGGGTGGTTACGCCGGCATTTAACGCTTCCAAAGCTCCTAGCAAATTAGCAGCATAGCTGTCTACGGGCCGCAATTTGCTGCCAAAGCCGCCATAATAAATATTTTGCAAATAGGTAGGCAGTGACCAGTCCGCTCCTATCGTTCGGACTAAAGATTCCCAGACATGCCGATGGGTATCCACAAAGCCTGGCATGACAATCATATCTGTTGCATCGACGATTTCGCAGTCCGAAGCATCCAGCTCTTCTTGAATCGCTACAATGATAGAGTCCTCGACTAAAATATCAGCTTTCTTAAAATCCCCTAATGATTTGTCCATCGTTAAAACGCAGCCGTTTTTAATTAAGTAACGTTTACTCAACCTATCCATCTCCTTTGATCAATAATTGGCTATTACAAAGCAAGAATTAAAAAGAATGGCGCAAAGGTGGCAATCAAACGATTAAACATAGGTTTACCATTACAGATTACATATTTTTACACAATTTGTAAACTGAAATATAATGAAACAGGTAGAAAACACGTCGTTATTTGGAATCGCAAACATCATGTTGTTAGGCTTGATTAAGAGATTTGGAGATGAAACAACAGAGATCAAGGCTTAGAAAATGGTCAGTGACAAGTTGATTTTCGTCAGAGATTCACCAGAATTGACCAGAAAAAATACACATGATAAAATAATACTGAACGTTCGGTCAGTTTGGTGTTGGAATGTGTATCAGCCGTGTACAACGAATTCAGGAGGTGAGTACGCTTATGAATAGAACTCAAGAAATCACGATTGTAGAATATGAGCCCCGATATGCAGGCTCCATCGCTGCAATGTGGAATACCAGCCATGAAAGCTGGGGTGGGGACGACTCGCTCCAGACGGAGCAAAGCATACTGAAAGAACATCATAACAGTACATTTCTTCATGTGTATTTGGCGATTGCTGGCGGGGAAGTTGTTGGATATTGCAGCTTCTCCCATTACAAGGAAGATGCTGGCGCCTTGTACATTCCTTTACTAAATGTACGGCCCGATTATCACGGACACAAAATCGGCAAGAGACTTATTTTGCGTGCAATCGAGGAAACCTTGAAGCTTGGCTGGCCCAGACTCGACCTCTATACTTGGCCAGGCAATACGAAAGCGGTCCCTGCGTACAAGAAAAGCGGTTTTTTCTGGGAGAAGCGGGATGACACAACACATCTAATGAACTTGATTCCATCCGTGTTGCAGACCGGTGCCGTGAAGCATTATTTTGAAGAAATCAACTGGTACTCGGATAGCGTACGCGAGATTGCAGTCAGCCCGGATGGACGACAGGAACGTGGTTTTGATTATTTTACTTATGAATGGAAAAAGGGCTCTTCACATCTGAGAATGGAATATGAGCGAACTGGACGCGGGTTAAGACTAATTGAAACGGATGATTACCTCATTAAGGCAACGATTCCTGATTACCATCAACTGCCTTTCGGTGTTAGCTATCCGATCATATATGAAGCCGTCAATAAAAGCGGGAAAACGTTGGCTTTGGAAATCAAGAGCGTTGGCAGTGCTGCAATCAGCTTTGAGCTTCATGAAACCAGAATAGTTGAGTCACAGGAGCGGATTGAAGGCAGCTTTTTAGTCCATGCCATTGAAGAGGATCAAAGCCCCTTTCAGACACACCCGGTTGTTGAGGCCGAGCTGCTCATTAATGGTTTGCCAGCTACCTTCAAGACCGGCATTGAGCCGAAATTTCCAGCGAAGCTAAAGCTTCAGGCACCAGCTCAATCCGTTTATGCCGGTGAGCATGTTGCGCTTGATTTGACAATAGAAAATGAGTACGAAACAGAGGCTGTGTTTGCTTTTGAGCTGCCTGATGATGAGGTTCTTTCCTTCAGCCATCCTTCTGTTCGAATCAAGGTGCCTGCTAAAGGCCGGCGAACTGTAACCATTGAAGCGCTACTGCTGACATATGGCATTTGGCATCATCGTCTCGCTATTCACAATGTGGCCGGCAGCGACGATTCACTAGTATTGCAGCAGGGAGTCAGTCTTGTGTTCCC
Source organism: Paenibacillus algorifonticola (assembly GCF_000971975.1). GTDB lineage: Bacteria > Bacillota > Bacilli > Paenibacillales > Paenibacillaceae > Pristimantibacillus > Pristimantibacillus algorifonticola. The sequence goes on from NZ_LAQO01000003.1 coordinate 105,317, forward strand.
GGGAATACATGCGGCTTTCGGAGGCGAAACCGATCAGGATTGGGTGATCTCTAACGGACAATACTCCGCTCGTCTGAACAAATCAAGTAATATTCTTTCCATTTACGAGGGAGCTCACAGCACGATAAGTCTACATTATCCCAAATTCGGTTTGCCCTATAGCAGCGCATTCGAGAAAAATCGTGTGTCACGAGTGACATGCCGTCAAGACGAAGCTATGGTGCTCGAAGCCCAGTATGATCTGACTTCCGCTGACCTGCTGCTCACCCTGGTCGTCAAATTGTACAGCAATGGTATAATTACCCGTCATCATGTTGTACAGAACAAGGCGGCAGCAGTCCGTGATGAACCATTATTTTTGAAAGAAAGCTTTAATTTTGACCTTGAAGACAGCGTTATTCCTTATGAAGGCCAATATGTGGATTTAAGCAAAGGGCCTGATGCCTCCAATTCCGATTATTGGGAGAAGAATAGGTTCACGGAGAATTGGATTTTTGCTAATAACGGGGAGTCGTCACGAGGAATTACCTGGCCTGAACAAGCGGAAATTATTTCAGAGGGCTGGTATTACGGCCTTGAGCATCCTTTGGGTGTTATTCCCGCCGGAGGTATTACACAGACTGAGCCTATCCGTATTGCTCTAGGAACGTGGAGAAATTGGCGTGATTTCCGTTCTTTTGCCCTGAACAGGGGATATTCACAGGAGCTCGAGACTACCGAGCAGCTGGAGACGATCGTCAATCAGGGTAATCCTTTTCTGCAAGGAGCGTTGGAGGTTCGGATTGTTGAGCGGAAAAACACATTTTTGGAAGGTGAAATTGAAATCTCTTCTGCATTGGACAGCATAGATACGGCAAAACACCTAGTATCCGGCGAGCAGCAGCTCACCGAAATCGTAACTCCGGTAACCTGGAAATCTAGCCTCGAGGCGGATATTTTAACACTGCGTCTCGATATGGAATCCTATGGAGCGAGGCGAAGCCGCCTTGTCTTTCCAGTCTCGGATCACACAATAACACAACAAACGGAACATACGGAATATGGCGAGGTACTTATGGCAGACAATGGGGTTATGCAAATTCAGGCAAGCAGTGGCTTTGCCCCAGCCTTATTTTCACTAAAGCATCGCGGCGTGGAATGGCTCGATTCTTCCTTTCCTCATCCAGGGCCTAAGTCTTGGTGGAATCCTTGGATCGGCGGTATTGCAGCTGAAGTATCCGGCATGTCCGGCACAAGCTTCATGGAAGAGCCGCGTGAGGCAGCCTTTGCAGCGATCACAGATAATCTGGGAAATGACTGGTCGGGTATCCGAATGAGCGTGACGATCAGCAACCATGCAAAATTCAGAGGGCTTGTGCTCCATCAATATTTCTTAATGCTGCCAGGCGTACCTGTACTTGCAACTGTCATCCGGGTAGAGCAAAATACAGGTGCACCTCTACATCCACTGACCCTTGCCAATTCGACCTTCTACCGAGCAAGCAGCGATATGAAGGAAAGCAGGGGGTATGTCAAAAATAACAATGGTGAAAATATTATCTATAAGGCTGGCAGGGTTCAATATAGTGTGAGCAGTACAAACGGAATCATCCAATATGGTTCCCGCGAGCGGAAGCAGCGGCTGACCTTCATTGCCCACCCAGAGATTGATTCAAGCGAGCTGCATGTGAACACCGATGTAGCGGCATCCGTAGCAACAGAAAAACTATTTTTGCAAGACGGGAAGCAGCAGTTCAGCAAGCCCCAGTTCTACATTATTTCTGATCTGTTTGCCCCAGAGGAAGCTTATCAGGATTTGCTCAACATTCGTTTTGACCAGTTGACTTAAGAAAGGATACTTTGATGAAAATTATAGATGCACATGTCCATTATTCCAATATTGCAGCCTTTAAAGAGACGGCACAAACGCTGGCAGCTATTGATTACACGGCCAAGGGCCTGCTGGAGGAGTTCAGAAATGCTGGTGTCATCGCTGGTGTGGGGATGGGCGTTACGGAAACGGTTGAAGGGGCATTCCCGGACTCCGCAGCCCTTAATCCAATGCTGCTTGATTTGACCGACCAGCTTCCAAACAGTCTGTTTACTTGTGCGGGGATTAATCCATTAACCTTGCATCTGGATGGTCAGCTCGAAGCGCTGGAACAATCGTTGCGCTCGGAACATGTTGTTGGTATTAAGCTGTATGCGGGCTATTACCACTACAATGTCGGTGATGAAATTTATGACCCGGTGTACAGGCTCGCTTCCGCCTACCAACTTCCTATCGTCATTCATGGAGGACTGACTTATTCGGACAAAGGCCTGTTGAAATATTCCCATCCGCTGTCTATGGAAGAGACCTTTTTGAAGCACCGTGATCTTACTTTTATGCTTTGTCATCTCGGTGATCCCTGGGTCATGGAAACAGCCGCATTGCTGGAAAAAAATCCGAATCTCTACGCAGATCTATCGGGCTGGATAGTAGGCGATGCTGCGAAGGTGGAACGGTTGTTGATGGAGCAAACGTATACGGATCATTTCCGACGTGCCATTGTGTTTGCCGAGAAATATGACCGGCTTGTATTCGGTACCGATTGGCCGCTTGTTCCGCTGGATGCGTATATCCAATTTGTGAAGCATCTGATTCCGCAAGCCCACTGGGAGGATGTTTTTTATAACAATGCGCTTCGGGTATTTCCGAAGCTGAAACAGCTGCTTAGAGAAGAGTAGGGTACAGTAGAATCACCCGTGTAGAGGAAGTCGCCAATAAGGCGGCTTTTTTTATTTTAACGCTTCGGCAATTTTACCTATTGACTTGGAGTTAACTCCAGAGTATAAGCTACTCCATGTAACGTTAACCATTAAAAATAGAGCAAGGGAGTTGAGAAAAACATGTGTAAAACCAATGTTCTAAGTGTTCCAAGTGCAAGAGCACCTTTTGAAAAGACGGTTATGGAGCGGAGAGAATTACGACCGAATGATATTTTAATTGAAATTAAATATTGTGGGATTTGCCATTCCGACATTCACAATGCCTTTGATGAATGGGGTCACGGAATGTTTCCGATGGTTCCCGGTCACGAAATGGCCGGAGTGGTAAGCGCAGTGGGGTCAGAAGTTATGAAGTTTGCCGTTGGCGATCGCGTTGGAGTTGGCTGCTTCGTTGACTCCTGTGGACAATGCGAGTACTGTCTCAGCGGAGAGGAACAATATTGTACGAAAGGCGTTATCAATTCTTATAATTCTTTAGATTACGATGGCAATCAAACATACGGTGGTTATAGCCAGAAAATCGTTGTGAAAGAAGATTTTGTTGTCCGCATTCCAGATGCCTTGGATTTGGATGTGGCAAGTCCGTTATTGTGTGCGGGAATCACCACTTACTCCCCATTAAAGCACTGGAACATTGGTCCAGGCAAGAAGGTTGCGATTGTAGGAATGGGGGGCCTTGGTCACCTAGCTGTCCAATATGCGCACGCTTTAGGGGCGGAAGTTACAGTACTGAGCCAATCGTTGAATAAGAAAGAGGAAGCTCTTAGTTTTGAAGCTGATCATTACTTTGCAACTAGCGATTCCGCTACGTTCACGGCGTTAGCTAATCGTTTTGACCTTATTTTAAATACAGTGTCTGCCAATCTCAATGTCGATGCGTATTTATCGATGCTTCGTTTAGATGGAACACTTGTAAACGTCGGTGCACCTAGCGAGCCAGATCAATACCATGTGTTTTCCTTGATTATGCAACGTCGCAGCATCGCTGGTTCGCTCGTTGGTGGCATTAGGGAAACACAGGAGATGCTCGACTTTTCTGCTCAACACGGCATTGCCCCTAAAATTGAGGTTATCCATGCTGATCAAGTTGACGAAGCTTTTGAGCGTATCATCCGTAGTGATGTACGTTATCGATTCGTAATCGACATATCTACTTTGTAGTTGGAGGAGCAGGGAGTTGGACAGTTATCAAACACGTATACAAAAGGCAAAAAAGGCTATAGCAGAGGCTGAATATATTCTATTAGGTGGAGGAGCGGGCATTTCAGCTGCTGCTAGTATACTGTATAGCGGGAAAAGGTTTACGGAGAATTTCGCACCAAGTATTCGTAATTTTGAATTACACGATATGTACATGACCGGTCTATCCACGTTCCCTGCACAGGAGGATAAATGGGGTTTTTGGGCAAAACTAATCCGTCATACTCGGTATGAAGCTGGTCCTGCCAGAGTTTACAAGGATTTATACAGCTTGATAAGCGAAAAGCATTATTTCGTGCTGACAACTACTGTCGACAGTCAATTCGAGATGGCAGGTTTTTCTTCTGACAAAGTATTTGAAGTTCAAGGCAATTACGGAAAACTACAGTGTGCAATTGGCTGCCATGACAGGATCTATTCTAGTGAAATACCGGTAATGGAAATGGCAGAGAGTATTGTTGATTATAAAATACCACTGGAACTCGTCCCTAAATGTCCGGTTTGTGGCGGCAAAATGATTCCAAACATAAGAAATAACAAAAATTTTTTCCAGGACGAGAAGTTTTTTGAATTAGAAGCATTATATAAAGGATTCGTGCTGGAATCTATGACAAAGAAACGGCTTTATATCGGACTAGGTGTTGATAGTGAACCCTTGGTTATATTGAAGCAAGACGATCCTATAGGTTTTGAGCAAAATAACCGCAACATTATTTCATTCCATGAAGGCATTCATGAAACGGTATCGGCATTATCAAAGTAAAACCATTGAAGGATATCTTTCATGAGTTAAAAGATAGAGGTGATTGAATGTTCAATTCTAAGGTCTTCTTCTATTAGTTGTGTCGATATAATGGCTAATAGGGAGGAGCCGCTGTGGCTGCTCCCTTTTTGCTTAATTCTTTGATTGAAAAATCGATGATCGGATTGTGGAGAGATCAAAAAGAGAACTATGAAAGATGCATTTCCAACATGTTGGCTACTTGTTCTTCCATGACATGAGGAGGATAAGGCATTTCGTTTATAAACCACCATTCTACGATTCCTACATAAGCTGGCACAAAAAATTGAACAGGATATCTTCATTTATTCCGCGATTTTTCCCCTCCGTCTTTTCCCCTCATGCTTGATATCCTCTATGACAAACGCAAGGAAGCGGCTGCGAAAGAAGGGCGCTCCTTTGTTCACACAGCTCCAGTAGCTCGTTAATATGTTCCTCCATAACTTTCTACATTGACTTGGAGTTAGATCCAGACGGTAAACTACTTTATATAATCAAAAAAAGGAGAGTATGGACGAATGGAAGATATGAAAATTGGATACATGGAAGAATGCTCCCGATAGGTAGAGTGTATGCAGTGTATCTGAAATCAAGGTTTTCGCGTTGAAGAAGTGGAGCGTAAAAGAAAAGTATTACAAAGAGCAGAAGAGAAAACGCTTGCATAAAAGCAACCTGCTCTAGAGGAGGAAAGAACAGTGGAACGTCTATGGACGAAATCGTTTACGCTAATGACTATAGGAAATCTATTCTTATTTAACGCCTTTTATATGCTGTATCCGACGATGCCGCTATTCATCACACAGATGGGCGGCAATGAATCGCAGGTTGGTCTGGCGATGGGGGCGTTTATGCTGGCTGCCGTTATTTTTCGGCCGCTCGTCGGTGGGCTGCTGGACCGATTCGGCAGGCGCCCGTTTCTGATCTGGGGGCTGATTCTCTTCATCGTGGCGATGTATATGTATAACTGGGTTGGGGGAATTGTCGTTCTAATGGGGCTCAGAATTTTGCATGGGATGAGCTGGGCCGTTTCCACAACCGCCACAATGACGGCGATTACGGATATGATCCCAGCGGCTCGCCGCGGCGAGGGAATGGGGTGGTTTAGCACGTCCATGACCTTGGCTATGGCCATCGGCCCGCTGTTCGGCATCTGGGTTACAGAGAACCAGTCGTACAGCGCTTTGTTTTTAATCGCCGTCTTCCTCTCTGCGGTAGCACTGATCCTGATGCTGGGTGCAAAAATGCCTTTCCGGCCGCAAACGGGCGTTCGAAAAATCGAATTGTTCGAAAAATCGGTCTTGCCCATTGCGGCATCAGTCTTTTTTCTGTTTATCGCTTATGGCGGTATTACCACCTTTGTTCCGCTGTTCGCTAAGTCGATCCAGGTCAATTCCGGCGCGTTCTTTCTGGCCTTTGCTGCATCACTTGCGCTCAGCCGTCCCATTTCAGGAAAACTTTCGGATCGGTACGGAGAGATTTTTGTCATTGTACCGGCCCTTGTCATTACAATTGGTGCCTTGATTGTGTTGAGCCTCTCCACCGGTTTGATCGGTGTGCTTGCATCGGCGGTTCTATATGGAATCGGCTTCGGTTCCGCGCAGCCAGCTCTTCAAGCGGCAACAATACGTTTGGCCCGTCCAGACCGAATAGGGGTTGCCAACGCCTCGATATCGACGGCTAATGATCTTGGCATCGGGCTAGGTGCGATCATGCTAGGCTGGGTCTCCCAGTCCATGAGCTACCAGGCGTTGTTCACGGTCAGCGCCGTGTCAGTAGCGTTTTCCTTAATACTTTTCACATTTTTTGTGAAACGATTGTTGAAAAACAAAGAACCGCACCCTCTGAATACGGATCCACTTTCTTCGAAACAAGTTGACGCGGTTTCGCAATAAGCTCGGGCAGTTGAAAGTGAGGAACAATTAATTGGATATGCAAATCGGGATGAAATGGTGCTCGATACGAAGGTTAATGGGCGTATACAGGTCCAAACGGTGCCGGAATTCTAGAAAGGCAAATTCACCGCTGGGATTACAATACGCCTATCGAAGAGTCCGCCAATATCCTGGCCATGAAGCTGGATATTGGCGGTCTTCCTAAATATTTTCAATAAGCCTTAACGATCTCTCCATTGTGGCCATTAACCGATGGCGAATCGATTCGTAAGTAAACTCATTTTCAGCACTCCGTTTCGATTTTTCTCATATAATCAAGAAATGTTATGTTAAATCTACAACCACTTTAACGGTTCCTTTTGCGTCAATGGCTTTATTAAAGGCTTCCTGAACATCATCAAGCTTATATACCTGCGTTATAAGGGTGGACAGCTCACTTTTAAAACTTGTAAGATGCTCTACAACCTTGGAAAAATCTTCGTGAGTATATCCGCTGGAACCTTTAACTTGTACTTCTTTTGACATGACCTGCTGCAGGCTGATCGGCACCTCGGTTTTATAAACCGCAATAATTGAAATTCTGGCTTTAGGTTTAACGATTTTCATTATATTTTCAAACAAAACCGGAGCACCCGCCGCATCTATAAATACATCTACGTCGGGGACTTCAATACCGTAAACGTTCACAGTGCCAAAATGTTCAGCCAATCCCTCCTCAAGTGTCGTTTCAGCTGTGTTTACGGTTAAAGCCCCTAATCCGGCAGCTTTTGATAATCTCCATTCGTCAATGTCGACCACACAGACGTTTTTCATGCCTTCAGCAATCAGACTGGCAGCAGCGAGAAGACCGATAGGACCTCCGCCCATAACGACAATACGATCTTCAGGCTGCGGGTTTGCGCTGAAAGCCCCATGTCGTCCGACGCTCATTGGTTCGATCAGTGAAGCTACCTCTACAGGAACACTTTTATCTATTACATATAGGTTATGGTTAAGTTCAGCCTCTTCGACTAAGACATACTGGGAAAATCCGGAACATTCCAGGGATTTGCGTCTCCCGACTTTTTTTGCTGTAATGGGATTAATACCTACACGCATCCCAATTTCGATCTGGGAAGAAACTTCAGAACCTATTTCTACAACATCGCCAACCATTTCATGTCCAAATTCTGAACCAAGGCTGATTCCCATATTCCCTGCACCGACTTTGACGATATTAATATCTGTACCACATATCCCGCCGCGCAAATTTCTTACGAGTACATCTTTTGGACCCACAACAGGAATAGATTTTTCTTCAACGCGAATGTCATTCTTACCATAATAAATGGCTGCCTTCATCATTTAACTTCACTCCTTATGAATGATTATCGTTCCCCCGCATATGTTTTTCTCATCTGTTAGGTAATAATAGGATTACACTATTTACACTTAACAGTTGTAAGGAGCGATTGAATGACCTAATCATGCAATAGGAATGTTTCAAAGTTGTTAAAATAATGTTTGTGAGATATTAATCAAGAAAACAACGACGATTCATGCAGCATGTAACCATGTTTCTCGACTTTGCTTAAACAATTTTTTAACATCTGCCTATTAGAATTACACTATTCACTCAGAGAGGATGTTTTTATGATCCATATACTTGTTGTAGAGGACGATACAAAGCTTAATCAAATCATTTGCACCTTTCTGTCCAAAAATGGATACAACGCCAAAGGATGCCTGAACCCGCGTGAGGCATATGATTTGATGTATAACCATATCTATGACCTTCTCATTTCCGATGTCATGATGCCGGAGATCGACGGTTTTGAATTTGCAGAGACCGTAAGGGGGATAAATAAGACAATCCCCATTCTTTTTATTACTGCCCGTGACGATATATCCTCAAAACAAAAAGGGTTCCTTGCAGGCATTGACGATTACATGGTTAAACCGGTTGATATGGACGAACTGGTCCTGCGAGTGGGTGCTCTGCTTCGAAGGGCGAATATTGCCCATGAAAAAAAATTGAGGGTAGGAAGCCTGTTGATGGATGCAGACGATATGACCACAACGGTAGACGGCAAGGAGGTTCCAGTGACGGTCCGGGAATTCAACATACTCTACAAATTGCTTTCCTATCCCAAACATACCTTTTCACGTGCCCAGCTTATGGATGAGTTTTGGGGCCTTGAAAGCCAAACCAGCCTGCGTGCCGTGGACGTATATATCGTCAAGCTTCGGGAGAAGTTTTCCTGCTGTGAAGATTTCAAAATCATGACGGTGCATGGACTAGGCTATAAGGCAGTGCTGCAATGAACAAGAATCAGAAACAGGATGTGAGAATTAAGTCACCGCTCTTTTCATGGAAAGAGTTTTTAGGCACTTATTTTTTGTTGTCTACGCTGACTGCGGGACAAGCACTAATCTATAATGCTTATCTGCCGATAGAATACGTTCCGTGGCCATACATTTTCGGGATATCGGGATATTGGATCATCGTTAGCCTCATTTTTTGCCTGGTTACCGCACGACAAAAGTACAAAGCCTTTGATAGACCCATGCGAAAACTCAGCGAGGCGGCGAAGCAGGTAGCAGAGGGCGACTTTTCGGTCTATCTCGAACCCATCCACAGATCGGACAAGAAGAACTATGTAGATGTGATGTTCGAGGATTTCAACAAAATGGTAGAGGAATTGAACAGCATTGAAACGCTGAAAAATGACTTCATTTCCAATGTGTCCCATGAAATCAAGACACCACTGTCTGTCATTCACGGTTACGCCATGGCACTGCAACAGGATGATTTGCCGCCGGAACTTCGGAAGGATTATACGGATACAATCATTTCTTCCACGAATAAGCTGGCAACGCTGGTAGTCAACATACTTAAGCTGAATAAATTGGAGAATCAGGAGATTCTCCCTGTTGCCGAGCCCTACGATTTGTGCAGGCAGCTGTGCGATTGCGCACTTTATTTTGAAAACGCATGGGAAGAAAAAAATATTGAACTTAGGGTGGATATAGAGGATCGTGCCATCATTCACGCTGAAGAGAGCATGCTGGAGATCGTATGGCATAACCTCTTCTCCAATGCTCTAAAATTCACATCTCCCGGAGGAACAATCACCCTAAAGCAGATATCGGATGAAGATACGATTACCGTCATGGTATCAGATACGGGCTGTGGGATGGACGATGAAACGATGAAACATATTTTTGATAAATTTTATCAAGGCGATCCTTCCCATCATGCAGAGGGGAACGGCCTTGGTCTTGCGCTTTCGCTCCGCGTAATTGAATTGGTAGGCGGCGTCATTTCCGTTAAGAGTAAGCCACGGGAGGGCACGACATTTACAGTCAAATTAAAAGTTGAAAAGTGATCGATACGCAGCAGGGCAGCCTGGATTCGAAACCATCGAATTCAGGCTGCTTATTTTATTTAGTGGGAGGATATTAATATTTCTCAAACAATTCATAAGCAAAGTATAAACAATTGACCGATAGGATAGGAACATCGAATGAAGGAAAAACACTTGAAGGAGTGATGGAGAGATCATGAGTGTAATTACAAAAAATGAGAAAAACTTTGTAGGCTATGAGTACAAAGACGTTACGGTAAAACACGATTCAAAGTCGGTGTATGCCGATGGCTATACCCATTTTGGCTGGACGCTGGAAGGCACTTCAAATTCTTTTCAGAATGTTGGCTCCGTGAGCATGAAGTTCAAGCGTAATCGCAAGATCCGCAATAAAGCCGAACTGACCCGTCTTCAGCGACAGTTTGAAGCCTGTGTGACGGAAATCGAAACGTTGGAACGTTCCAAGATTATGGCTGCTTCTGTCGCTGCCTATGTGATCGGTATTGTCGGAACCGCATTCATGGCTGGCTCCGTGTTTGCTTATCTTTCTAACATGCTGTCTCTTTCTGTCATTTTGGCCATTCCCGGCTTCGCAGGCTGGATCATCCCGTATTTTTGCTTCCGCGGTATCCTCAAGAAAAAAACGGACAAGGTAGCGCCTTTCATTGATAAGAAGTATGACGAAATCTACGAGGTGTGCGAAAAGGCCAATGGTCTGCTGGCTAAGTAAAACGTATGACTTGTCGAAAGGAAGATATATATTAAGGAAATATTTGGGATCTCAGTGTTTATAAGCGTGGCGGTGTTTTTCTTTGTCTTCTGGGTGGTTCCTATCTGCTTGTTTGTCTGCGTATGTATGTAGTCGGAGACGCCTTCATTTATGGAGGCTACATTGTATAGGGCAAGAAACGAAAATGGGGGGTATTAAGATAGCAATGTGTTATTTATTTCTGCTTAATATCTGTTTAATCATTATAAAAATCATCAAACAGCAATTTACGTGTCGTTGAGGGGGAACAAACAATGAATAACAGCTTTTTTAAAACGAACACAGAAAAAGTAAACAAAATAATCGTCACTATTTTATGGCTTACTTTGTTATCATTCTGTTTCTTCATTGGCAGCGATCAGGTGAAAACCGAAGTTGTATTCTCGCTGTTACTGGAGCTTGTCACCGCTACCTGGCTGATTTACAAAAAGAAGTCTCCGATTATGATAATGGTCATTTTGATGATCGCCATTTTAAGCTGTACCACCCCGTACGTCGAATCACCCGGTGCGGGCATGCTCATTATGGTCGTTCTCTGTGTGGTTTCGCTGTATATGAATAGGGTCCTGTTATACGGATTTGGAAGTTTATATAATATATCGTATATTGTGATTTATTATTCGACGCATCAACAATTCGATACGACCTTTTTTATGACGATAGGTTTTATAGAACTGACGATTGTGGCTTTATATTTTGTGTGCAAACGAGGAACCGATTTGATCCATGTAGCCCTTCAGAAAGAAGCGGAAGCCCGAGAGCTCGTGGGAGCGCTGGATAATATGGTGGGTGTTATTCGCGAGAACACATCCATGTTAAATACTGATATTGCCAGCTGCAATAACGATATCGGTGCCTTAAAGAATATGAGCAATACGATAACGGCGAACATACAGGAAGTGACGGAAGGGATTCGCGATCAATCCGGAAGCATTACTCATATCAGTGAAATGATGAACAATGCCGATGGGCAAATGTTCGAGATCAATCAAATGTCACACAACCTCGCCGACATCTCGGAAAAAAACGGTCAGGTCGTTCGCCAAAGCTCGGATCGAATTGTCCAAATGGGCAAACAAATGACTATCATCCATTCAACAGTAACAGATTCATTGGCCACCGTTCAGGAATTGAACAAAAGCATGGATGATGTCAATACCTTTCTGTCGGCCATAAACCAAATTTCCGATCAGACCAATCTTCTGGCCCTAAATGCTAATATTGAAGCAGCAAGAGCGGGGGAAGCGGGAGCGGGATTTGCTGTCGTGGCGAATGAAGTCAAGAAGCTGGCACAGGAATGCTCGAATACGGTCAAACAAATTGACGAAATTATTCATACTATCAAAGGTAAAACACAGCTTGTGGTTGAAAAGGCGAACAACGGTAGCGCAGCGGTTAAAGAAGGGGAAGCGATCACTAGTCAAGTGCTTGAAAGCTTTGATAACATCAAGTCTACTTTTCAACATATTGATCAATACATAGCTAAGGAATTGGATATGACTGATCAGATGAGTCTTATCTTTACTCGAGTTCGAAAACAAGTTGATCATATTTCCGATATCTCTCAAAAGCATGCAGCAGCAACAGAAGGAGTGCTGACGACAACACAAGAACAGGAGAACAATATCGATATGATTTACGAATTTGTCGGCAAAATTAACAACTCTAGTATCCGGCTTCAAGAACTGATTGAGAAAAATACTTAACGGAAGATTCTATTTGTTTAATTCACTGCCTTCACTTCCCATCCTTCATCATGACCTATGTTGACAAGAGGAGAGTTCTCCGTTTAATATCAAGAAGAGATTAAATGGAAAGTTATCCACTTAATCTCAATAAAAAGGAGAGGAATGTGCGTAGCGAGAGCCGGAAGCGACCCGTAATTTTTGTCCAAGCCCATGGGATCGATATGTTGATTATCAGCGGTATCATATTGCTGGAGATAGGCGCAGCTGAGATTTAGATGCTGCCTATGTTCTGGAAAGAGTAATCAGTAGCGAAAGGATGGTTGTTATGAATAATTCAGATAAAAACGTATCAGAAAAGGCAGCTGTTAGCCTATTTAGTAGTGACGGTGGTGAAAATCCATTTCCGCTTTTCGGGCAGCTGCGTGAAACGGGAGCTGTTATTCCTATAACTATACCGATGGGTGGAACAGATCGCCAACAATGGGTGGTCACTCGAATGGAAGAAGTGTCTCAGGTACTCAAAGATCATGTCCTCTTCACTGTAGACTCAGCATCTATCGATAGCAGCAACGATTTTGAAAAAGCTTTTGTAGGCAACACGGATCCATCTGCTCCCACTACCTTCTTTACCGGAAAATCGATGCTCTCTGTCGATGAGCCTGATCATCGGCGGTTGCGCAGGCTGGTCTCCAAAGCCTTCACGCCCAAATATATGGAAAGCCTTCGTCCGCGTGTGCAGAAAATTGCTGATGAACTGCTTGATAAGGTGCAAGATCTAGGTGAGATGGATCTTGTCAAAGATTACGCCTATCCTTTACCAATTAATGTAATATCCGATATGCTTGGGATACCTCAAGTAGACCGCTCGCAGATCCATGACTGGTCTGAAGCTATCTCGCACGGTCTGGGTCTTGGAGTGCGAGCACCGGGAGTCGAGGAGCACTTGCGAGCTTTCGGTGAATACACCGCACAACTTGTAGCTGAAAAACGCAAGCATCCGGCGGATGACTTGATCAGCCAGTTAATCGCCATCGAAGAAGAGGGGGATAAGCTGAGTCAACCAGAGCTGCTTTCAATGATTACACTATTGATCTTTGCCGGCCATGAGACTACTTCTAACCTGATTGCTACTGGGACATTGATGTTGTTTGATCATCCGGAGCAACTGGAGAAGCTCAAATCTGATCTCAGTCTGACTCCTTCGGCTTTCGAAGAACTGCTTCGCTTTAATGGACCAGCTACTATCTCGGGACCTCGATATGCTACTCAAGATACTGTACTCGCTGGTCAGCAGATTAAAAAGGGAGATATGCTCATTCCCCTATTAAAATCAGCAAATCGGGATGAACGCCATTTTGAACAATCAGAAGAACTCGATATAACTCGTACAATTAATCGTCATCTTGCTTTCGGTCATGGCATCCATTCATGTTTGGGCGCACCATTGGCTCGCGTGGAGGGAGACATTGCGTTTAAGACCCTGCTCAGACGTATGCCCAACTTGCGACTCAGCATTCCTCGGGAAAATATCATCTGGAATTTCGCGCTGAGTTCACAGAGTTTAGCTGCCTTACCAGTCGCTTTTTAGAGGGAAGACTGCATAATTAACAAGAGGAGAATCACTATAGAAAGAAAAATGGAGAGATAAACAATGGATAGAAAACAGCAGCTTGAAATGGCACAAAAATTGCGTGAAAATGTCGTTGGCACGGGTTCTGCACTCCAGCCGAGTTCAAGCTTCCCTATACAAAGGCAAGAGGTCATCGTTCCTACCACTGCTGGTGATACTCGTGTCCTGATATATACACCGGAGTCTATTTTGTATGGCCCTCTACCTGTATACATCAATATGCATGGGGGCGGTTTTATCTTCGGAAAAGCAGAAATGGATGATCCCTGGTGTCGACTGATCGCCCATCGTGCCGGTTGTATCGTAGTAAATATTGATTATAGCCTTGCTCCTGAGCATAAGTTCCCGACCGCCGTTCATGAGTGTTATGACGTTGTAAAGTGGGTCCATGAGCATCCGGAACAATTTTCAATTAACTCAGCGATCATAGCGATTGGAGGACATAGTGCGGGAGGCAATCTTGCTGCCGCTGTGTGCTTGTTAAATCAACAGCGTGGGAGCGAACTTCCGATTGTGTTTCAAATTATAGATTATGCACCGTTGGATTTAGTAACTGATCCTGCTTTAAAACCAAGCTTCGAGGAAGCGATCCCGGCGGAAATAGCAAAAAAGTTTAACTCCATGTATCTTGAGTCTTCTGAAGATGCTCGTAGCCCGCTTGCTTCGCCTATTTTTGCAGATTCACTTCATGCACTCCCGGAAACATTAGTTATTACTGCTGAAAAAGATTCACTTGCTGCAGAAGGAAGAGAATATGCAGAAAAGTTAAAACAAAACGGTGTGAAGGTACTTCATAAACAGTATGAGGGAGCAACTCATGGATTCACTCATTATGGTGATTTAGCCGTCGCAGAAGAGGTCTGGCACCTCATGAGTGACAAGCTGAGAGAGGCTTTCTCAAATGCGCAAAAAGGTTAGGCAGTAGGGTCACAAAATAAAGCTTATATGCTAGAGCCCGAGCATAATTATCAGACGGCAAATCTGATGTGAAAAATCAACCCTTTCGTTTTAAGTGATGAAGCGAATGGGTTGATTTTTCGTTGGGCATCAGTAACATTTCATTCATGTTCTTGTCCGTCAAAGTCAATTGTTCTTGTATGAACAGGCTATTCGCATTTAACCATGCTAACCATGCGTATTAAGTAAACGTCTGGCACAACTGCTCCAAAATTCGGTCCTGCGAGTTGCCTCGCACATTTCTTTGAAACAGATACGAATCGCTGCTCAGGATGGTCAGCAGCATATCCACTTGGAATACGCTGTCCAACTGGGACTGTCCGGTTTCTGCCTTCATTTCTTCAAAAAGTCCAACTAGCAGCTCGTGAAATTCATCATATAGAGGACTTCTCGTTTTGGAATGAGAGCCTTGGTAGGAGGAAGAATTCTCGACGCCTGCAAGCAGCTGCGCATTTTTCTCTCTGAACTGGATGAACAATGCAAGCAGTCCCCGCAATCGTTCAGTCGGAGGCCGAGATGCGTTTTCCTCCAGGTATACTTCAATATCCTCAAATAACAGAACCACGTTATCTTTAATTAAGTCCATGCACAACTCACTTTTATTGCTGTACCGACGATACAGCGTTCCCGTTCCTATCTGCGCTGCGGCGGCGATTTGATTCATGCTGACCGGCTCGACACCGTGCAGCTCAAATAACTGGAAAGCCGCAGCCAAAATACGCTGTCTGTTCTCGGCGGCGTCCCGGCGTTCGGAGCGGAAGGTTGTCTTCGCTTGATTCACTGTCCATCACTTCCCATTCGTTGTCGGCCCTCTTCTTAACAGGGTAGAATTCTCCGCTTAATATCAAGAAGAAGATAAGTGGAGAAAACTCCACTTAATATTAATAAATAAAAGAGGACTGTGCAACCGTGCCGGATCACCAGATTAGCCGATTTGGTTTTTATTTGTGTATGATTAAATGCTCATGTGTTGATCTTTTTAAGAGTATTAATCAAACGTTTAAGAGGTGGAAAATGAAGAAGCAGCAAAACGTAGTTGTTAACACATCTGTACTCATTGTTATATTTGTAGCCCTGTTCGCTATCAATCAGGTAACAAAAAACAAAGATGAAGCGAATGAAACTGTTACTGAAGTACCATCTACAATGGGACAGCCTGTAATGGGAGTATTAAATGCTACAGTTTCTATTGTTGAATTTGGGGATTACAAATGTCCATCTTGTAAAGCATGGGGAGAGCAGGTTTGGCCGCAACTAAAGAAAGAGTATGTTGATTCAGGGAAAACATCATTCTCTTATGTTAATGTATTATTTCATGGAGAGGAATCAAAATTAGGTGCACAAGCTAGCGAAGCCATATTGAATAGCGATCCAGAGGATTTCTGGAATTTCCATAAAGCTTTGTTCGATGAGCAGCCGGAAGATAATCATGACGGGCTTTGGATAACAGAAGAAAAATTGTTAGAGGTTGCAAAAGCCTCAGTTCCCGCTCTTGATGAAGAGTTTTCGCATTCGCAGCTATGCTCCTGCTGCGGCTATAAGCACAAAGAGGTAAAAGACTTAAAATTGCGAGAATGGGACTGCCCAGCATGTGGAGCGCACCACGATCGGGACATTAACGCAAGCCTGAACATTCTTGCCGAAGGCAAAAGACTTCTTGCTGTGTAATCCTTACACGAACTGTCGGAACGACAGGGTTAGCTTGGTACATTTCTCTTCGTTAGAAGGGACGACCCAAGAATCTCGTGACTTTAGTCATGAGAGGTTCAACAAGGGGAAGAAATTGGGGAAGTTTGGCGGAACCGGTATGATTCTTTGGAATTATTCACACCACGCTGGTACAGTTCCTTACCGGGATTACCCTTAGAAGGTTATTCCGAAGGATATTACAAAAGATGAGATTGCTGATTATTTACAAGACTACGTAAGGACATTTAAGATTCCGGTGGATCTGCGTACCAAGGTGGTCAACATAGAAAAAATTCACCAAAGCTTTAAGGTGAAAACAAAGTGAAGCCACGGGCGTTACAGGTTATAGATAATCACTTTGTATTTGAAGACAAAAGCCGCATTCCATTCGATAACATCATTTGGGCAACAGGATTTCAATCGAATTATAGCTGGGTTAGTATTCCTGAAGCATTTAACGATGATGGCAAACCTATACATAAGCGTGGGGTTAGTGCAGTGAATGGTCTTTATTTTCTTGGACTTCCTTGGCAAAACCGACGAGGATCAGCATTGATCGGCGGGGTAGGGGAAGATGCAAAGTATTTGCTTAATTACTTTTCATGATTGAAGATACATTAATAACACTGTAGATGTTTATAGCTGAGTTTCTGAGAAAGCGCAAGTTGACATTCATGATAACTTCTGGAAAAACTATTCGTTGCTGGTTCGTAATACCGTCATTCCTTATCAATGGAAGCACTAAACGATAGGATAGAAGGAGCAGTGCCAAGTTATGTGATTCGCAACTTCAGGATTGCGGCAGGCTTGGAGGAAAGTGAATTTGGCGGCTGGATATTTCAGGACAGTGATCTCTATAAATGGTTGGAGGCGGTTGCCTTTTCGCTCAGTCATCATCCGGATCCCGAGCTGGAGGAACTCGCCGACGGCGCTATCGCTCTGATCGGACAAGCTTACATGAAAATGGCTATTTGAATACTTACTATACGATAATGGAAGAGCTTGCAGCATTTGCGCTTAAAGAGTTTGGCAAAATCGATGTACTCGTCAATAATGCCGGAGTCATGCCGCAATCGTTTCTTCATAAGTTGAAAATTCTTTCCTCTATTGACGGGCATAATGTATATGCAAGCGGCACGGTATATTGCGCGACCAAGCATGCAGTAAGAGCGATCACGGAAGGTTTACGTCAAGAGGAAGCGATGAGTGGTACAAACATCCGTACAACGAATATCTCACCCGGTGCAGTCAGTAAAGAATTGACAGAGGGAATCACAGATGTAGAGCTAAAACAAGCATACGATGAGCTGTATAAAGGAGCAATTAAAGCGGAAAGTATGGCTCGCGCAATTGCTTTTGCGATAGAAGAGCCTGAGGATGTTGCAATCAATGAAATGATTATTCGTCCTACACGACAACAGGCGTAAGCAAGAAAGTACTGCTGTCATCTCAATTGATGAACGCAGCTTTTCTTTATTTACGATTAACTACATTAATTTTGACGAGGAGAATAACGAAATGAACAAAGCAAATCAGTTATCTGAAAGTGTAATCTTCCCGAAAGGTGAGAAAATAACGAATAACTATTTCATAGGGGGCGCCTGGCTTGAAATGATTGTTCCTTATGATACTACTTTCAATTTGCCGATAGGCAATGTGACGTTTGAACCAGGCGCAAGGAATAACTGGCATAAGCATGCCGGTGGCCAGATTTTGCTTGTTACTGGCGGCACAGGATATTATCAGGAAGAAGGCAAACCGGCACAGGTTCTGCATTCAGGAGATGTAGTAAAAATCGATCCGGATGTGAAACATTGGCATGGAGCTACAGCAGACAGTTGGTTTACCCATATTGCGATAAGCACAAACATCCAAATGGGAGACAACGAATGGTTGGAACCCGTAACGGATGAAGAGTATAGCAAGTTATAATAAGGTGACGAGTACGAAAAAATTCATGATCGTTACGGATGTAAAGCATGGATTTGCGGCAGAATTACGATGGAGGAAAACTTTACTTTAGGCAATGGTAGGAATCCGTCTGCAGCCGTTCCGATGGTCAACGACAACTGCGAGCTTGTCGGTATTTATATGATCTAAGTTTGGTCAATCAAAATGAATAAAAGGGAGTCCGAGAAATTGGGCCCTTTCATTTGATGAGGCTTTCGAGTTGACTTTGATCGAACGTTCTTTTATTATAGGCGCATGAGACATAAAGATGAAAATAAAAGCGAGAGCATTTTTAAAGCAGCGATCCACCTGATAAATGAACATGGTTTGTCTGAAACTTCGATGTCCAAGATCGCGAAAAAAGCCGGTGTATCCGCTTCAACGATTTACGTTTACTTTGAAAACAAGGAGGATATGCTGAATAAATTGTATTTGAGTGTCAAAAAGAAGATGAGTCTAGAAGTGTTTTATAATTACGATGACTCGATCTCATTACAATCAGCTTTCGAACATGCGTTGAGAAAGTTTATAAATTTTATTGTGACCAATAAAGAAGAATTTTTATTTATTGAGCAATTTTCAAACTCACCTCTTCTTCACAAGTTATCTCTAAAAGAAGGAATAGAATTGTTTGAGCCGATTTTTAGCTTGCTTGAAAAAGGCAAGAGTCAAAATATTTTCAAACAAGTGGATACGGGCCTGCTCCATATGTTCATGTTTAACCCATCCATGCAATATGTGAAAGAATATTTTGGCGGTCGAATAGAGTTGAAACAGGATACCTTGAACGAATTAATTCAAATGACCTGGGATGCTTTAAAAGCTTAATTCGAGACTTTCAGAGGGAGCAACATTCTAGAAAGACGGATAACAAATCCCTCTGATTTTAAAAGCTTGATTTTAATCGAACGATCGTTTATTATAAAAACAAACAAGCGAGTCATAAAGAAGTAAAGGATAATTTCTTTTTGAATAATAAACGAACATTCGATTTTAATTCTAAACAATTATCAATAAATCTAATGAAAAGAGGACCAAAAATGAATTCGAAATACAATCAACTTTTCCAGCCCTTCACGTTTAAAAACGGTATCACGATTAAGAACCGCGTCGTTATGGCTCCAATGACAACATGGGCAAGCAACGATGATCTAACGACCTCCGACGAGGAAGTCAGCTATTACCGCAAAAGAGTTAGCGGGGTTGGACTCGTTATAACAGGGTGCACGCAGGTAACTCCAAATGGGCAAGGCTTTACGAACGAATTTGCCGCTTACGACGATTCCTTTATTCCGAGTCTGCGAAAACTTGCTGAAGCTGCGAAAAGCGGCGGCGCTCCTGCTTTACTTCAAATTTTCCATGCTGGTAATAAAGCTTTGCCGGACCTTGATATCGTAAGTGCTAGTGCAATGAAAACAGAAGCTACGGCTTTTGCTCCTAGCGTAGAAGCAAGAGAGTTATCTCACGAGGGAATTTTATCCATTATCCATGCCTTTGGCGAAACTACGAGAAGAGCGATCGAAGCTGGATTTGATGGTATCGAAATTCACGGAGCACATGGATTTTTAGTTCAAAACTTCTGGTCACCAATGACAAATCAACGTACCGACGAATGGGGCGGCACCCTCGAAAATCGTTTGCGGTTTCCAAGTGTACTTATTGAGGAGATTAAAAGTGTCATAAAGAAGCATGCACAAAAACCATTTATTTTAGGCTTCCGTATTTCCCCAGAAGAATCAAGAGAAGGGGGCCTGCGAATGAAAGATACGTACGAATTAATCGAGCGGCTTGTTCAACTGGATATCGATTATATTCACGCTTCGTTGGATGACTTGTCTTCGAAACCGATTGACAGCGAAGTTGACAAATCAAGACTTGAATTGATTCTCGATAAAGTAAACGGAAGAGTACCGGTAATGGCTGCAGGCTCTGTCAAAACACCGGATGATGCCCTTAAAGCTCTAGAAAAAGGATTACCGCTTATGGCGATTGGACATGCGCTGGTCATGGACCCTGAGTGGGTCCAAAAGACTGAAAATGACCGTGAAGCTGATATCGATATGGAATTGAAAGTCTCTAAACTCAGCCAGCTCGAACTGCCGGTAAAGCTTTGGAATGTCATTCAGGCGATGCCGGGCTGGTTTACGATCAACAAAGAAGACAAGCACTCTAATTATTGAATGTAGGAAAAGCCAGAGGATAGCAAAGTCAGCGGTTAATTAAAAGTGTAGTTAAGCCCTTATACGTTTAAAATCCTCTAGAGATATTCGGCTCTAGAGGATTTTTTATTAAACACCTTTACGGTTTACAGGGTAGATGTATCAATGACGAATCGATAACGAATCGATAACGTACATCGCTGCTGAGGATACGCTCATTAAACCTTTGTCGCTTACTTGTCAGCCAAAGCAAATTTTACAATAGCTTTTCAATCTATTTGCTTATCAAAAAATTCAATCGATGGAGCAATTGACGCTCAGGATCGTTCGTGATAATTTATATAAATCACTATAAAACCAATAAATCCAATGAAATAAAGGGGTTTTTAAAAATGTCGTCTATCGTGCTTGCTGCTGCTGAAGATGTACGAAGCAAGGATTCCGAGCAATTAATCAAGGAGCTAAGCGAAGAACTAGGATTGTTGTATGGTGGTGATGGGACGGCAGGATTCCAGCCATCCGACGTGGAGGCACCGCGATCAGCCTTTATTGTCGCCCGTCTGGACGGGTACCCTGTAGGCTGCGGGGCAATCAGGCCCCTTGATGATACATCAGTGGAGGTCAAGAGAATGTACACACGCTCAGATTTCCGCCGCAAAGGCGTTGCTCAGGCGATCCTGGCCGAAGCGGAGCGTCTTGCACTCGAATTCGCCTACAGCAATCTGAAACTGCAAACAGGTCCCAAGCAGCCTGAAGCGGCGGCGCTTTATGAAAGAGTAGGATACTATCGGATACCGATTTTTCATGGGGATTGGGATGAGGTACTTGCGTTTCAAAAAGATCTGGTGCTCAAGCTCGTTTGATCTCATACGCCCTGCATTCGGCCAAGCTATTTTGGAGCATGGAACGCAGCCGCTTGTCATTGTGATCGTACATCTCCACCTAAAGTAATTGAACCGAAATCTCCTTTATTCAATCGAATGATACAATATGCTGAATCAGGAGATTCGGTTCAATGAATGGCAAATGATCAAATAGAATTTAGGAATTAGTGTATTCTTATTCTTTTACAACTGAGGTATTCACAGCGCTTTCCATCTGATCGTTATAGGCACGGAATAATCCTAGACGCCAGAAAGCGGCTCCTTTTAGATCATAACGCTTGGCAAGACCCAGCTTGTCATTGATGGAAGAGGGCGTTTCACTGCTTAGGCTGATGCCGAGCAGGAGCTTTTGCTTAGGAACACCGGCATCGAGTGCAAGTTGAATCGCCTGATCTACAAGACTATTAGGTTCGGGTACCTGTGATTTGGTGCCGACAGGATTATACTGATAAGCCATAAGGATGATATCATCTGCCATGGAAGCAAGAGTCTTGTAATCGTAGCCTTTATAGGCACTATTTAATGGTGGCACTGCTAACGATAGGGAGATGTCATTTGGCAGGGAAGCCTTCAACTGCTTAACGTAATCGTTCAGCAGCTTCTGCTGTTGCACAGCATCCAGTTTATAACCCAATCCTTCAAAATCAAGAACAATCCCGCCGAATCCGTTCTCTACAACGGAAGCCGTTATGCCCTGGATGGACTTCTGGCGCATGCTGCTGTCACTCAAAACCTTGGTTAGTTCACCGTTTCCATCTAAAGCATAAACCATAAGGTACGGCTTAATGTTCTGATTCGCTGCATTCGCCACAATGGATTGAGGGGTAACGTCGCCTGCCGCTGCAGGAAGCCGATACTCGTCACCCTGAAGTGTAAACTGACCCTCGCGATCGATACGACTCCAGCCAAAAGCTACGGAGTTCATGGATGGAACTAGATCCCGCTCCTGAAAGGATTGTAGGGCATAGAAGGCTCTCAAATGCATTTCGCGCTGTGGTGATAGAAGAGAAACTGTACGTGTTGTCTGATTCCAGGCCACAGCGACTCCGAATTGGCTGCTGAACGAACTGAGAGGAATGAGCACACGTCCTTCAAGCTGGAGCGGCGCAGCCGCCAGCTTCACTTTTTTTCCATTTACGGTTGCCGTAGTGCTTCCCACTTGAAGAAGCACCTCAGTTAATTGTCCTTTAAGACTGCCTGCCGCTTTGACCGTTTGCGAACTGCTGTTCCATGTGATATGGATTCCAAGGGCTTCTCCAACCGTCCGGAAGGGGACGTAGGTAACCCCTTTGTCTATCCGCGGGGCTGCATCAAATTGCAGCGGAACATTATCCAGCGTGACCGATATCGCAGGTGCAGCATAGACATCACCGGTATTTGGGGTGGTTCCGAGCAAGGATAAGGCAAGAAGGGTGGCAGCAACTGTTTTTCCTACTCGTTTATGGAACATGCTACGTTTTCCTCCATCTCATTGAATAATAGTGAATAGTAGAATTTCAGCTCATTGAACGGGAATCTAGCATACATTAGTATAGCAAAATTTTAATATAGTTCCAATTAAATGATATCATACACATAAAGTAGAGAAGAGTAATATCGAAGTGCAGCTATCCGTGATATCATAAGAAAAAGAGGGTTTACTGCAAGGTGTATGCTTCTGAGTACACTTCTATTAAGTGTGTAAGCATAACAAGTAGAATATTGGCTTAAGTAATAAGTAAAGATATTCATTTTCTTACTACATCCACCTTGAGCTCAGTATTTAAATGCTCAGATTTTGGAGTCAATTCAGAAATTACGCTGATTATCCGATATATTCAAAGAGCGGGTAATTGCAAGCGCGATTTAGCTGCGAAGCTACACACTGCGCGTTAATCACGGATAATAAGAAAGGGAGGATCGGATGAAATGGATAGGAACCTGCCTGTTGCTCGCGGCCGTGTTCGTCTCGAGCATTGGGGCGACTGCTGCAGGCAAGCCCACCTCGTCTTTGGGCTATTACCACACGTCAGGCAACCGCATCGTCGATGCGCAGGGCAAACCGGCTCGTTTCAACGGGGTGAACTGGTTCGGATTTGAGACGGAAAATTTTTCTCCCCACGGCTTGTGGACGCGGTCGATGGACAGCATGCTGGACCAGCTTGCAAAAGAAGGATACAACTTGCTGCGAATTCCGTATACGAACGAAATGCTGCTTCCCGGTAAAAAACCAAGCGGGATCGACTATGCGAAAAATCCCGACCTGAAGGGGCTGACGCCGCTTCAGCTGTTAGACAAGCTCGTTCAGAAGGCGGAAAAGCGTGGTATGAAAATCATTCTTGACCGTCACCGCCCAACCGCCTCGGGGCAAGCGGAGCGATGGTATACACAATCGGTTCCGGAAAAGACATGGATTAAAGATTGGTCGATGCTGGCAAAGCGCTACCTGGCCAACGACACAGTGATCGGCGCCGATTTGCATAACGAGCCGCACGGTTCCGTATGCTGGGGCTGCGGCGATTCAGCCAGCGACTGGCGGTTGGCTGCGGAACGGGCGGGCAATGCGATTCTCGCTGTTAATCCGGACTGGCTGATCATTGTGGAAGGGGTGGACACAAATGTAAAGGGACAGAGCGGATCCTATTGGTGGGGTGGCAATCTGAAGGGTGTCCGAAAATATCCGGTCCGGCTGAAAGTGCCAAACCAGCTCGTTTACTCACCGCATGATTACGGCCCGGGTGTTTCGTCGCAGCCGTGGTTCACCGATCAGAAATTTCCCGCCAACCTGCCTGGCGTGTGGGATGCTAATTGGGGCTACATCCACAAGGAGAAAATCGCGCCGATACTGCTCGGGGAGTTTGGCGGCCGCAGCGTCGATTTGGCATCGAAGGAGGGCAAGTGGCAAAATGCGCTTGTCGACTACATCGGAAAAAATGATCTGTATTGGACATACTGGAGCCTCAATCCGAACAGCGGAGATACCGGCGGGTTGCTGTTAGACGATTGGCAGACATGGAACAAGCCGAAGCAAAAAATGCTTGCCAGGGTCATGAAGCCTGTGAACGGCGGCAAGTCGGCCGCTCCGAAGTAGACAGCTGGCCCGACGGCATCGATGCCGACTGCAGGTTCGATGGTGCCTGCGAGCGGCGGAACGGACTTGACCGAGGGACTCGCTGTCCAATAATGGGGAATCGAGAAGTAGCTTCTGCAATCGGTCGAGGACCTGCGAGGCGGCCGAACGGCTGCATGCGGATTTTTCCTTGCTGGATTATCTGCAAGCATAGTATATTGTGCTGTTTCAAGGTTTTTTCCTTGTTGAAGGTGCAGCAAAGAAGCCGAACGGTCTAAAAGCCGGCTCGGCTTTCTTGTTAGGGGAATTAATATATTTCTTTGGACATTGCACCGAAATAGTCTATAACAACTCTGCGAAACTCAAGAGCCGCTTTCGAAATGTACCTGCTTTTGTGTGACAATAAAGCAATCTCCCGCACCAGTATATGATCCTCTACTTGGAGATATTTAATGCGTTCTTGTGGATTTCTTGCTGTCCTTGGTATAAATGCGAGACCGATTTCCGCTTCCACAAGTGCGGTTAATCTTGCAGGTTCATCTCCTTCGTATACATACTTGGGCACAAAACCGACGGATTGGCATTTGGAGTCCACCAGATCACGAACACCGTACCCTTTCTTTACGCCCACAAACCACTCGTCCTTAAGCTCTGCTAACGTTATACTGCTTCGCTCCGCATATCGATGACTAACGGGAACGGCTACAACGATGGGGTCTGCAAATAGTATTTGACATTCTATATCATCAGCTTGGATCGGAGGGGAGGACAGACAAAAATCGACCTCTCCTCGATGAAGCAGCGTGGACATGTCCCGTAAGGTTACCATTTGTACATGAAATTTAATATGCGGCTTGTTTTTCCGAAATTCCCGCAGGATGCCTGGCAATGTGCTTGCCGTGGTCACCGCGAGTTCCAGGGTACCCTGTTCCGGACTGGAGAGGTCAGCGATTTCCCGCTTTCCTTGTTCCAATTCAAATAAGGCTTTTTCGGTTCGGCGAAGAAATGTTCTTCCGAATTCGTTTAGTCGAAGCTTTCTCCCCATTCGATCAAATAAAGGAGCTCCCAGATCGTCCTCTAACCGCTGTATCGTTTTGCTCAGTGAGGATTGCGTAACATGCAGCTTTCCCGCAGCTTCCGTAACATGCTCGCAGCGGGCGACTGTCAGAAAATATTGTAGTTGAAGCAGCTCCATTTCACATAACTCCTTTATTCCTTCTAGTTCATTAAATCATAACATAAAATGCGTTGGAAAGAATAACGCGTTTCAAGTATGATGACAGCAGGACAAGGAGATGTGATCAAAATGAACGATCGAAATAAATGGTTGATGATAGCTGTTGGAATGGGAATCATGCTGAACCCACTAAATTCCTCCATGATTTCTGTTGCCATAGCAAGATTGCAAAATGTGTATCAACTTGATTTTACAGACGTTTCATGGATTATTTTTTCGTTCTACATTGCGAGTGCTGTCGCTCAACCCGTTATGGGCAAGTGTAGTGATTTGTTCGGCCGCAGGAAGATATTCCTTACCGGTCTCGTTATCGTCTTCGTCTCATCCATGTTAGCTCCGTTATCACCCAGCTTTTCGTGGCTCATCGTATTTCGAATCGTTCAATCGATTGGCACAAGCATGATGGTTGCGGTCGGAATGGCGATTGTAAGAATTTACGTTACCGAGAAGCAAGCAGCTGCATTGTCCGTCCTGGCGATATTCCTGTCCGGAGCAGCAGCGATCGGCCCCTTTATTGGTGGTATATTGATTCATTGGTGGGACTGGCCTAGCATCTTCATTGTTAATATTCCTTTTGTAACCGCAAGCTTTTTATTTGCCTGGAGAACAATCCCCAAGGACGAGCCAATCGAATCCACTTCTGGCGAAATGTCCATTCGGAAATGGCTAGGGTTGATTGATACCCCAGGCATCCTGTTGTTTACGGTAGCTTTGGTGGCTCTGCTGATTGCTTTACTTTCGGTCAAATCAACCGGATATCTTTCAACATGGAATCTTATGATAGGGGGGATAGGCTTTATTGCACTAGTGATTTTTATACGACACGAATTAAAAACGTCATCACCTTTTATTCCATTGCGGACCTTCGCTAAATATCCCGCAATGACTTGGGTGAATGTGCAATTCATGCTGATTAACATTCTGTTTTACTCTCTGTTTTTTGGCATACCGTCTTATTTGCAGCAGGTACGCCATGTCAACGAATTTAATACAGGAATTCTCATGCTAGCTCTGGGCTTGTGCTCACTTGTCATTTCTCCTCTTGCTGGACGTTGGATTGACAAATCGGGGTCGCGGCCAGCTTTGATCGTAGCTGCAGTGTTAATGACCTTCGGGTCCATATTGATCGTGCTATTGGATGAAAATTCACCGGTCGTTATTGTAATCCTGACTTTAGCTGTATTTGGTATAAGCAACGGGTTGAACGGTGTCGGCATGCAAGCGGCCTTGTTCAAGAGCACGCCTAAAGAAATGATCGGTGTCGCATCGGGGATTTTTAATACATCGAGATACCTGGGTACCATTTTATCGTCATTGTTGATTGGAATCGTCATGGGAGATACGTTCAGTGCTATAGGATTCCAAATGCTCGGAGTCATCCTTACGGTACTGGCCACATCCTTGATCATCATGAACTTGCGAGGCCAGCGATCATCGGAATCGCAAGCTGTATGAAGAGCAGAGACGTATGATGAAATTGCATGAATTTCTCCCATTTTCAGAAAACCGTCAACTCCGCAACTGGAATTACCAGTGAAGAAGAACTGGATATGAGCAATATTAAAATGCTGATCAGATTGACTGATTTAAGAAACAGTAGCTGTACTTGACAAATGTTTTATATAAAACTAAAATGAAATTCATGAATGAAACATACATTTTATCTTTAGTTGGTCGCATACATCGTCATGGTAATCGGTTCATAGAAAGTGAGTTGCGAGAAAGAAATATAAGGGATATTGCACCATCACATGGTGATATCTTGTTTAGACTTTATCAGCAAGAAAGCCTCACTATGCATGAGTTATCCAAGCTGATCGACCGAGACAAATCAACTGTAACGGTTTTGGTTGATAAAATGGTGAAAAAGGGATACATCCGAAAAGAAAAGGATCTAAACGATACTCGTGTATATCGGCTTACTCTTACAGAGAAAGGTTATGATCTTAGAAAAGTTTTTGAAGAAATATCAGAATCTCTAATAGACAAAATATATAGTAAGTTCACTATTGAGGAAAAAAAACATATAATAGAACTTCTTCGAAAGATCGAGTTCTAATTTTTTTGACAAAATAGTTTTATATAAAACTAAATATGCGATGATCTTTTGAGTATAGAGGGGGGAGGCACATTGAGCGTCAATTTGTGGATGCAAATATCGGATTATTTTTTCAATAACTCAAACGACTATTGGGTTTCTGTAAAAGCACATATGGAGATTAGTTTTTACGCACTATTGTTGTCTGCATTAATTGGGATTACTTGTGGACACCTTTGTGTGAAGCATAAGCAATACGAAAGATGGATTGTATCACTATTTCAAGTTTTGCGAATTGTTCCGAGTTTGGCTGTTCTCCTATTATTAATCCCGATTATGGGGACAGGGACTGGGCCAGCAATGGTCGCATTAGTTTTATTAGCAATTCCGCCAATTCTTATGAATACTGTTGCAGGACTAGAAGCAGTTCCTCCATTTTTGCTGGAAGCAGCTTACGGAGCAGGGATGTCAGATCGGCAAGTATTATGGAAAGTCAAATTCCCTCTAGCTGCGCCAATCATGCTTACCGGAATTAAGACGGCAGCGATCGAAATCATTGCAAGTGCGACATTGGCTGCCAAAATCGGTGCGGGTGGACTTGGAGGTATTATTTTCACAGGCTTAGGCCTTAATCGAATGGATTTGCTGTTGGTTGGCGGCATTTCGGTTGCCATGCTTTCGGTCGCAGCTGGGTTGTCATTTGATCTGACGGACAGATTTTTGTTCAAATATAAATTCGTTAGAAAGTAGGGCTTGAAAATGAGGAAGAAAATAAAACCATTCTCTGTTTTAGTGATAATTTTGGTATTGGCACTCATGATAGCAGCGTGCGGAAGCAACAGCACCAACCAAAGCAACAACACAACGATTCGCATTGGAACAAAGGATTTCACGGAGAACTTAATTGTTGGAGAACTGTACGCATTAGCTCTGGAAGACGCCGGGTATCATGTGGAAAGAGTCCCCAGCATTGCAGGATCCGTTATTCATACTTCACTCGTGAATAATGAAATCGATATGTATCCTGAATATACGGGTACGGGTTTATTGGCTGTATTAAAGATGGATCTCATCACCGATCCTGATGAAGTTTATAAGACGGTGAAAGATGAATATGAAAAACAATTTCAAATCACCTGGCTAAATTACTCTCAAGCCAACGATGGGGCGGGACTTGTTATTCGTACGGATGTGTCCAAAAAGCTTGGTATTACCACCATTTCAGATTTGCAAAAGCATGCAACCGAGCTTAGATTTGCCTCGCAAGGTGAAGTTGACCAACGAGAAGATGGAATTCCGGCATTAGAAAGAGTATATGGAAAAATGAATTGGAAATCATCGAAAGTGTATGATAATAGCTTGAAATATACGGTGCTCAGCAATAATGAAGCGGATGTTGCGCCAGCTTATACAACGGAAGGCCAATTAGTGAATAAGGATGTATTCACCTTATTAGAAGACGATAAACGTGTATGGCCGCCTTATAATTTAGCTCCCGTTATTCAGAACACTGTATTAAACGCTAATCCTAACCTTGCAGAAATAATCAATAAGATAAGTGCGGCATTAGATACAGATACCATTACAGCACTCAATGCTAAAGTTGATGTGGATAAAGAGGAATACGAAGACGTTGCCAAAGCGTTTTACGAATCGATTAAATAAGTGGTTTCATGGAGGAAAACATGTCTCTTACAGCGATCGAGTTCAACAATGTAAGTAAAAAATACTCACAATCCGGAGATTATGTGGTCGATCATGTGAGCTTGTCGATCTATGAAGGGGAGTTCGTCACGATTTTGGGCTCTTCAGGGTCCGGAAAAACGACACTATTGAAAATGATAAATCGTTTATATGAGCCAAATGAAGGGACGATAAAGCTCTTTGGTGAAGACATTACAACGGTTGACCCTGTAAAGGTTAGACGTCGTATTGGTTATGTCATTCAACAAGTGGGGTTATTTCCACACATGACCATAGCTCAGAATGTCGCGATAGTGCCAAAGCTTTTGAAATGGAATAAATCTAAAATTAGTACAAGAGTAGATGAATTGTTATCGCTTGTTGGGTTAGAGCCACAGGAGTTTAGAAATCGCTATCCCTCTCAATTATCAGGTGGACAACAACAAAGAATCGGATTGGCTCGAGCTTTGGCGACGGATCCCAAAATTATGTTGCTGGACGAGCCCTTTGGCGCAATCGATGCCATCAACCGGTTGAATTTGCAGGATGAGCTTTTGAGGATACATGGCGGGTTAAAGAAAACCTTTCTTTTTGTAACGCATGATATCAACGAAGCCTTTAAACTCGGGACCAGAGTCATGATAATGAACAAAGGTCGAATATGTCAATTTGATACACCAAGCCATATTGTGAAAAACCCTGCAGATGATTTCGTATCGTCACTCATTTATTCCTCAAGAGAGCAAGAGCGTTTCTGGGAGGGTTTAGATTGATTGAATATGCCATACGCCACTCTGAGAAATGGGTTAAGGCACTGCTGGAGCATTTGGAAATGTTAGTGGCTACTATGATCATTTCAGTTATACTAGCTGCGATCTTAACGATGGCAGCCATGTCTTCGAAAATCATTTCAAAAATGCTGGTTCATGTATTCTCGGTGATTTATTCCATCCCTAGCTTGGCGCTTTTCGCTATAATGATTCCGGTAACTGGATTGGGAAAAGGGACAGCCATTATCGTTTTAATTATATACAACCAATATTTATTATTGCGTAATTTTATCACGGGTTTAAATGAAATTGACCCATCTATTGTTGAAGCAGCTACTGGCATCGGAATGAGCAATATACAAGTTCTGTTTCAGGTCAGGCTGCCGTTATCCATAAAAACACTATTTACCGGAATCAGACTTGCAGTCGTGTCTACGATCGGCATGGCAACAATCGCGGCATTCATCAACGCGGGCGGATTAGGCAGCATTTTGTTCGATGGACTTCGTACAATGAATGTTCACAAAATTTTGTGGGGCAGCTTGTTGTCCGCTGGATTGGCGATCGGCGCCAATGCTTTATTGCTTCAAATCGAGAAGAAAATATATAAATTCAAGTTAGACTGATTCTGGAAGGAGGGTTTTAACGATGAAAGCAATTGTTCTTGAAAAACCGTGTGCACCTCAGGATTTGGTTGTGCGTGAAGTGCCAAAGCCCGATGTGATGCCAGGCTGGGTACAAGTCAAAATAAAAGCGTTTGGTATTAACCGTTCGGAGATGTATACAAGGCAAGGTCATTCTCCATCCGTTAAACTGCCACGAGTAATTGGGATTGAATGTGTGGGTGAAATAGAAGATCCTTCCGATAGCGCTTATAAGAAAGGGCAGCGTGTTGTGTCTTTGATGGGAGGGCTGGGACGTGAATTTGACGGCAGCTATGCGGAATATACGATAATTCCCTCATCCCAAGTATACCCTGTTCATAATGAGATGGACTGGGCCCAGCTTGCCGCGATTCCAGAAATGTATTATACAGCTTATGCCTCGCTATTTGATTGTCTCCGAGTGAACGAAGGTGAAACGTTGCTGATCCGTGGAGGAACCAGTTCTGTAGGCCTGGCCGCCTTGCAGCTTGCCAAGTGCGCCGGTGCAACTGTTATATCGACGACCAGAGATAAAAATAAAGTGGATTTTGTTAAACAGACTGGTGCGGATTATGTACTGCTGGATGATGAATCTTTAACCGAACAATTATTCGCCATTGCGCCAAAAGGTGTAAATAAAATTTTGGAGCTAGTGGGAACTACTACATTGAAACATTCACTGTCGCTCGTTTCAGAGTCTGGCATCTTATGTATGTCGGGGATATTAGGGAATGAGTGGAAAATGGAACGTTTTGAACCATTGGTTGATATTCCGACAGGCGTTTATTTTACGGCTTTTACAAGCGAACTCATAAAAGAAAACCTGCTTGTAGATTTGTTTAATTATATCGAGAAGCACAAGATCAAAGCACCGATTGCCAAAATATTTTCATTGGATCAAATCCATGAGGCACATCTTTTGATGGAAAGTAATCATGCAAGCGGAAAGATTGTTATTATCAATCCGTGATTTACTAAAGAGCAATTTATATCTGGAAGGAACCAAGGGGAGAGCGAAATGATGGACAATTACTGGACACGAATAGACAAAGCAAAAGCGGCGCTGGAGGAAGCTGATAAAATTTTATTGGGCGGAGGGGCAGGTTTATCGGCAGCTGCGGGCATCGCATATAGCGGGAAACCATTTACCGATCATTTTGGACCCTTTATTGATAAGTATGGTTTCACTGACCTTTACACGTCTAGCTTTTATCCGTTTGCAACACAAGAGGAGAAATGGGCGTACTGGTCCAAGCACATCAGCCTAAGCCGCTATGAAGCGGGCCCTACCAAGCTTTATCAGGATATATTTCGGTTAGTTCAAGACAAGTCGTATTTTGTCATCACAACCAACGTCGAGAGCCAGTTTGAAAAGGCAGGGTTTCCACCTGACAACGTATTTGAGATCCAGGGCAATTACAGCTACCTGCAGTGCGCTAAAGGCTGCCATAACAAACTCTATTATAATGAACAATTAGTTAAGGATATGATTGAGAAGACGGTTGATTGTCAAATACCAACTGAGCTCGTGCCTCAATGTCCTGTCTGCGGCGGCAAGATGGATCCTAATTTAAGAATGAACCCATACTTTGTGCAGGATGAAAAGTGGCATGAACGGGATACGTCATACAAAGATTTTTTGTTGAATGCTGAAGGAAAAAAGATCGTCTTTTTGGAGCTGGGTGTCGGGTTTAATACACCTGGCATCATTCGTTATCCATTTGAAAGAATGACTTTTCATAATGAGAAGGCCATTTTAATCCGGCTAAACAAAGACCATCCAGAGGGTATGGAGGAAATTAAAGATAAAACGATTTCATTTACCGAAGATATGCAAGAGATTGTATTAGCAGTTATGAAGTAAAGCGCACGTTGAGGGGAGATATAAAATGATGCAAATAACGTTAATGGAATATGCTTCTCTCGTACATCTGACCGATCGCTATATGCCAGCGCAAAATGATTTCAGTCGTAAAGAGGAAATGGTAAACGACTTATTAGAATCGCTGCTGGAAGAACAAAAGCAGGTAAGAAAAACGGCGATTCCCCATGACTATATGGGAAAACGAAATTTACTAAAAGGACTTCTAAATGTCAGAGAACCGGCACCATTAGCTGTGGACTTTTTAAATAAGCTAGACACTCTCCTACAAACCGAATTAAAAGAAAAAGGGATTATTGATGTGGAACATTTAGATTCCGTTTCAACTTTGCTTCCCCATTGCAGCTTTAGCCAATCTGATAAATTTAGCTTATGGCAAGGTGACATTACACGCCTAGGTGCAGATGCAATCGTGAATGCAGCCAATAAATATATGCTGGGCTGTTTTCAACCCTACCATGCTTGTATTGATAATGCTATTCACACCACGGCAGGCCCGAAGTTAAGGGAAGACTGCAACATAATCATGTCCATTCAAGGCGAGCCAGAAGCTACAGGAGGAGCAAAAATCACAAGAGGTTACAATCTGCCCGCAAGGTTTGTTTTGCACACGGTAGGTCCGATTGTATCCAAAGGAACGGAATTGATAGAACAGCAAAGGGCAGATTTAGCTGCTTGTTATCGATGTTGTTTGGAGCTAGCGAATGAAATAGATGAAATAAGAACGGTCGCTTTTTGCTCGATCTCGACGGGGGTATTTGGGTTTCCTAAGCCCGAAGCGTCCAAGATAGCCGTTCAGACCGTCAATGAGTGGTTGAATACGCATACCCATCATTTTGAAAAAATCATCTTTAATGTCTTCAGCGACGACGATTACACGGAATACCTCCATGTTTTTCAATCCTGAGCTTAAAGAGAGGGATGTAAATTCAAATGGCAATTGTAATTAAAGATATACTTTCCAAGAAAATTCGAAGTGAAGTCAAAGGTTATCTAGATATAGGATTTACCCATTCATTGAATCCGCATAGTGGCTGCGCATTTTCATGCAGGTATTAAACGGCGGATTTTGGAAGCGATGCTCGAAACGCCGCCTGATCTGCTTCAAATCCAGACAAGAAGCCCACTCATTACAAGGGATCTTGATTTGATACTAAAATTAAAGGAGACTTGTGAAGTCCTTGTATCCATGACGATTGAGACAGATCGAGAGGATATCAAGCAAATTTTTTCTCCTTATGCACCTGGGATCAAATTGCGCCTAAAAGCTTTAAGAGAAATACATGAGTCTGGAATAGCTACATAGAAGTTCAGAAAGGAGTTTCACTATGTTATTTGAAACTAACAAAAACCAGATGCGCCGATTTACGGATTTTATTAATACCGCTAGCGAGAAGCTAGCTGAAGAGCTCATCGCACCGGCTGCCATCTTCAATGTCCCAGGACAGGTCGAGCCGATGCGGGGGCCGGCTGGCTATCTCGCAATCATCGGAATGATGCGGGGTGGCTTCCCTGATATCCAATGTACGCTGGAGGAGATGGTTGCCGAAGGGGATAAGGTGGCTGCACGCTTCATCATGCGAGGCACACATCTAGGCACTTTCCACGGTTTCCCGCCAACAACGAAAACCATCCAAGTTCAGGCAATGAATTTCTACCGATTTTCCGGTGGACAAATCATCGAAGAATTTGGCCAACCCGATATGCTTGGGTTGCTTCAACAGATCGGAGCTGTACCGACAGCTTAAAGGGGATGCTGCAGGCCTCGCGCATACAGCAGAAGAAGCTTTACGGATCATTTTGACCCCTTTATTGAAAGGTATCTAAAGCCCTTAACCTGGCCAGATTGGCTAGGTTAAGGGTGACTATTTTGGACTAGACGGTGGCGTTAAGCTAATTGGCAGAATAGCTAGATAAAAATTTCAATTACTCAAAAAAACATAGGTATCTACCTTTTTCCAAATTTATATGCCATCCGTGGCAGCCAATACAGAGATGTCAGTGCGTGGATCGATTCACTTGATTTAATCTTATCTTATTCTGCTGAATATGTTTTACCTGGTCATACGAAACCGTTAATAGGGAGAGATCAGGTACAGGAAGTATTGTCCAATTTTCGCGATGCAATCAAATATGTCCTTACAGAAACCCTAAAGGGCATGAATAAAGGATTAACAATAGATGAATTAGCAAGCATCGTAAAGTTGCCTGATGAACTTGCGAAGCTACCCTATTTAGGTGAATTCTATGGTACTGTAGCATGGACAGTGCGCAGCATTTACAACGGTTATCTTGGATGGTTCGACGGCAATCCAACGAATTTGAATAAATTACCACCGAAAAAACATGCAGAAAAAATGTTGGATTTAATCGGTAGTGAAGAACAGACAATAACAGCAATCAAAAAAGCGTTAGAAAAACAAGAAGCACAATGGGCAGTTGAGCTTTGTGATCTGTTAATCAGTGCGGAAAGAGAATTTAATATTGGGAAACAATTAAAAGCAGAAGGCTTGATGGCATTGTCAAAGCTTGAAACCAGTGCAAATGGGAGGCACTATTATATTGCATACGCTAAAGAACTATTAGAAGATTAAAAATTACCAAGTCATATTACTGCAATTTGCTTGGAAGTCCTTTATTAATAAAGACTCAGGCAACAAATAAAGTCGAATGGCACTAACCAGAATTGATTTATCAATTAAAATGGAGCAGTACATCGCATATCAGAATCACCATTGGCTGAAGAATGAATTTGAGAAGTTTAAGACTGAATAGATGGAATCATCAGAGCAGCAGCGGGAAGGTTTTAGTCCATTGATATCGGAGAAGTAATTATAGTTCGTATCAGATCCGCTTATATAGCGGATCTTTTTACCTAACATGCCCCTTTTAATTTAATAAGCTTCAGTCCTGATACTCAACAAAATTCATGTGGAGTTTAAAAATGCTGTTGACACGACACCAAATGGTGACCTATGATTAAAAAGACACTAAATGGTGTCGAATCAGGAATTCTCGCCTAGTGGGCGTTACTTCCGAAGAGCCTCATACTTTAAGAAGGCTGTGAAATTAACGGATGTCCCTTGGTAATAATATTTAGGAGAGGGTGTTGTGAGTGAGAACAACCAGTTGCGGGATGCGTTTGACGCGATTGCAGATCCAACTAGGCGCCAACTGATTCGTCTGTTAGCAGAGGCAGAGGAAATACCGCTACATGAGTTAACGGCACAATTTCAAATGGGCCGTACAGCGGTATCCAAGCATTTGACAATCCTTAAAGAGGCCGGAATGGTACTTGACCGAAAAGTTGGCAGAGAAACGCGATTTAGGCTAAACGCTTCGCCACTCAGAGAAATTCAAGATTGGGTGGCTTTCTACAGCAAGTTCTGGAGTGCGAATATGTTGCGCTTGAACCAACTATTAGAGGAGGAAGAAGAATGAGTTTAACATTATCCTTGGATTTTCAGTACACGACATCGATCGAGAAGGCTTGGTCCGCCTTAACCGATTCAAAGAAGCTTGCCAAGTGGATCATGGAAAATGATTTTAAGCCCGTCATAGGACACCGTTTTCAGTTTCGCACACAGCCGTCCGAATGGTGGGATGGAATTATTTTCGGAGAAGTGCTTATCGTGGAAGAACCAAACCGCTTGTCCTATACTTGGGCCAGCGGAGGAGAGCAGCACACGGTCACATGGACTCTACAGGATTTAGGGGATGGAAAGGTTAATCTTCATCTCGAACAAACCGGATTCTCAAATGCTCAAGGACTTGAAGGAGCTAGGTATGGCTGGAGTAATTGGTTCGGCGAGTTTGAAAAGGTGTTGGAACAATAACCGCATTCGGTACTAAAACATCTTCTTCCCCCATGCTAAATTAAGGGGGACAATGGGGACGATAGTTGAACCCTGCTGGACCTGAATCAACATAAACCGGCTGCAAGTAGTTTGCAGCCGGTTTGTGTCTACTTCTCACAAGTTCTTGTCGTTTCGGGTCAAGTTCGCACTAAGTGCATATGGTTAAAGTTAGTATGTGATTGCCCTAATTTCTAAGCCTTACATTTAATCGATTGAAGAATGGAGAGCATGAGGGGGTAGCCATCACTAATCATCAAATTGTAATTTACGGATACACCCTAAATGTTCGAGAAAAGCTATCGCATCACCTTCCTGGTTAGAACAATAAAAGATGCAAGTTTGGGCTGCCCGACTTTCTATGCACGATAATTGGTAAAATGTGAATTGGTTTAGAAATTAATACTATCGGAAGGATGTTAAGCATGAGCGAATCTAATCAGGATTATATCGTAATCTCAGGTGCAAGGGAAAACAATCTCAAGAACGTATCCTTGCGCATTCCCAAGCGGAAGATCACGATCTTCACCGGGGTATCTGGATCCGGCAAGTCATCGATCGTCTTTGATACGATCGCTGCAGAATCCACACGATTGCTAAATGAGAACTTCAGCATGTTCGTGCGCAATTTCCTGCCCCGCGTTCCGCAGCCGGATACGGACGCGATCGAGAATCTGAGCATGGCTGTTATTGTGGATCAGAAGCGGCTGGGTGGCGGTTCCCATTCCACAATGGGCACGATTACCGATATCTCTCCCATTCTCCGTCTTCTGTTCTCCCGAGTGGGTCAGCCCTATGTTGGACAAGCGCACATGTTCTCGTTTAACGATCCGCAAGGGATGTGTCCCGAGTGCAACGGGATCGGTCGCAGGCTGGGCGTCGACATGAGCAAAGCGGTGGACAAGTCAAAGTCGTTGAATGAAGGGGCAATCATGCTGCCGGGCTATGCGGTGAACGCCTGGGATTGGAACTTGATCGTGCAGACGGGATTCTTCGATCCCGACAAGAAGCTGAACGATTATTCGGCTGAGGAGCTGGAGCAACTCCTGTACGGCAAGGCGGGGAAAGTGGAGATGCAGTTCGCCGGGAAGACTATGAATATTACAATGGAAGGCATCATTGAGAAGTTCACCAACAAGTACATCAAGCAGGATGTGAAGACGAAGTCCGAGCGTACACAACGAACTGTTGCGCCGTACATAACCGAAGGTCCCTGCTCCAGCTGCCACGGCGCGAGACTCAGTCAGGCCTCGCTCAACTGTAGGATCAATGGAATCAACATTGCGGAGATGTCCTCCATGGAGGTCGGGCAGCTCATCCGCGTCATTCGGGAGATTGATGATGCTGTTGCCGCGCCGGTAGTCAAGTCGCTGACGGAGCGGCTGCAGCATTTGGTGGATATCGGACTTGACTACTTGACGCTGGACCGTGAGACGGATACTTTGTCCGGCGGCGAGTCGCAGCGCGTCAAGATGGTGAAGCACCTGAGCGGCAGTCTGGTGGATGTCACTTACATTTTCGATGAGCCCAGTGTGGGCTTGCACCCCCGTGATGTTCACCGGTTAAATGAATTGCTTCAGAAGCTGCGCGACAAGGGCAATACTGTGATTGTCGTGGAGCATGATCCCGATGTGATCAAGTTGGCGGATCATATCGTCGACGTTGGGCCTCACGCCGGTAGCCGCGGCGGTACCATCGTGTATGAAGGAAGCTTCCAAGGCCTGCTGGAGTCAGGCACACTGACAGGCACCCATATGAAGCGGCCGCTCCAACTGAAGCATGATTGCAGGCAGCCATCCGGCAAGCTGTCCATCAAGGATGCCACACTGCACAACCTGCGTAACGTGAGTGCAGATATTCCAACCGGAGTGCTGACAGTAGTTACGGGTGTCGCCGGATCGGGCAAGAGTACGTTGATAAACGAAATATTCCTCAGCCAGCATTCAGATGCGATCGTCATCGACCAATCGGCGGTAGGAGTGTCAACACGCTCGAATCCCGCGACCTACACAGGCATTATGGATGATGTGCGCAAAGCGTTTGCTTCCGCGAACAAGGTGGGCCCAGGCTTGTTCAGTTTCAACTCCAAGGGGGCTTGCGAGAATTGCCAAGGGCTGGGTGTTGTGTATACTGACCTTGCATTCCTCGACAGCGTGAAGCTGCCATGCGAAGTATGCGGAGGCAGACGATTCAAGGAAGAGGTGCTCGCGTACAAGCTGAACGGCAAGTCAATTGCAGAAGTGCTGGAGATGACTGTAGAGCAGGCATTGGAATTTTTCCAGCTAAAAGAGGTAGTGCGCAAGCTTCAGGCGATGAGTGATGTGGGGCTGAACTATATTACACTCGGTCAGCCGCTCAGCACACTATCGGGCGGGGAATGCCAGCGCATCAAGCTGGCAAGCGAGCTACATAAGAAGGGCAGTATCTACGTGATGGACGAGCCGACAACCGGCCTACATATGTCAGATATCGGTCACCTTCTGGAAATCATGAACCGCCTCGTGGATGCTGGCAATACGGTGATCGTCATCGAGCACAACCTCGATGTGATCAGCCAAGCGGATTGGATCATCGATATGGGACCGGACGGAGGCAGCAAAGGCGGCCAGGTCGTATTCGAGGGCGCACCTCAACAGATCATTCATGCGGAGCAGTCGATCACGGGAAAATACTTGATGTAATGCTTCAAGTCCACTTTTGCAATGTATTGGATTCGTAATTTCTTAGCATGACAAGGAGAACATATTAAAGGTTAAACTTTCGTATGCTTAACCGGGGCTGCCAGCAAAATCGGCAGCCTTTAGCTTAAGTAACTGATGGTTGATGGCTTCACTTCTAACGGCATCTACTGCCAGTCTCTAAATTTGAACGGTTGATAATTTGGTCATAAAGTACCTCAATCGGTTATTAATTTGTTTACTCCAAGATAAAATTTAATTCTAAAAATAAGGCTCAATCTAAAAATTAGCGGTTGATATTTTAATCAGCTAACCGGTGAAGGTTGCACTCAATTAAAATACCCGTTTTGTAACATCGACGATTGCGCGTGAATCGGTGAATTATTGTTTATAAAAGATAATGAAGAGCAAGAAGTTATTATTAACGGAATTGAAATGATCAACTTCGGAAGTGCTATGAAGAACCTACGACAAGACATTGTAGGAATATTAGTAGGTATATCTGACGAAGAAGCATAGGATATAAAAGGAAAATTTTTATTTAAAAGACATGTTTAATAATAAGCTTCCTTTAGATCACAAAGTTAAGCTAAAACATGGTTTCTACAAGTAGGGGGCGATTTGTAATCATCATTGATGAACAAAGCACTATGAAATTCTTTTCTTTACCGAACGTTCTAGATATGTTATACTGATGACGCGAGCAAGGGAAATGCAACGGCAATAAGTAAAGAATTTAAAGAGCATACAGTTGCTTCCCTACATTGATAGCTATCTGAACACTTTTTAGAACGATCATTCTCTAATTTTTAAAGGAGTACAACAAAACAAGGAGGAGCGTGCCAAAGTCTAAATAAATTGATGGAATGCTAGGCTGACTAGATGAAGATGAAAGGAACTTATATTCAATTTAATGTCTAGAAAAGAGGAGATTAGTAGTTGAAAACAATTGCGATAATTGGTGCTGGACCTGGTCTTGGTTTCTCACTGGCTAAGACTTTTGGAAGACGCGATTTCCGTATTGCTATGGTTTCAAGAACACAGGAGAAGTTGGATCAATATGCTGCGGAGCTAAATAGAATGGGGATTGAAGCGCAGGGTTTTGCTGCTGATATTACAAACAAAATGCAGCTTACCAGGGCTTTTCAACAAATCAAGAGTACATTCGGTACCATTGATGTTGTGGAGTTTAGCCCGCATAGTGGAAATGTTCCTGTGACAAATGTTCTTGATACGACTGATGAGAGCGTTCTTCACATTTTTAACAATGTGGTCATCGGAGCCATTAATACTGCAAGACAAATCATTCCAGATATGATTGAGCGAGGTGAAGGGACACTTCTATTTACAAGCGATCTCTCCGCTATGAGTCCAAGCCCCATGTTCGGAAATTCAGGTATCGCCATGTCAGGGTTGCGAAACTATATCCTTAATTTACACGAACGCTTGCTTCCTCTCGGAGTATTTGTTGGACATTTATCCATTAGTCCTTTGATTAAGAAAGGTACAGGCTTTGATCCAGATCAAGTAGCGGAAGCCTGGTATAACCTGTATGAGCAAAGAGAAGCGGCAGAAGAGACTTTTCCTAAGGGTATCATGCAAGTTTTAAATTGAAAAGATAAGCGTGATTAAAGCGCGTGTGGGAGAGGTTAAACTCCAACGCTATTGGTGGCGCAGTAGGCTTAATAAATTATTGCACGTACAGAAAGGAATGAGTGAATATGGAATATCGTGTATTAGGCAGTACAGGTCTTAAAGTAAGCAGTTTTGTATTAGGTACAGGTACATTTGGTTTTTGGGGAAACAACACGAAGAAAGAGTGTGAACCCATTCTGGATGAAGCTCTGGCTGCAGGAGTCAACCTGATCGATACAGCGGATGTCTATTCAAGTGGTCAAGCAGAAGAAATTTTAGGTGAACTACTAAAGGGACGCAGGGAGGATATCCTTCTGGCCACTAAAGGTGGTTTTCCCATGGGCAGTGGACCCAATCAATCTGGAAGTTCAAAATATTGGATTAAACGAGCTGTAGAGGATAGTTTACGAAGACTTCAGACCGATTATATCGATCTGTATCAACTACATCTGCCGGATATTCATACCGATATTGAAGAAACTCTTGATGCGCTCACGGATCTGGTCAGAGAAGGAAAGATCCGCTACATTGGCACATCGAACTTTCAAGCATGGCAAGTAACAGAAGCTCAGTGGACTAGTGAACGTAAAAATGTAGCACGTTTTGTCTCTGAGCAATCCCCGTACTCCATTTTAAACCGAAGTATTGAATTCGATTTGCTTGCTGCAACAGCAAAATACGGGATAGGCGTTTTGGTTTGGAGTCCACTTTCTGGAGGTCTATTAACTGGTAAATATCGATTTGGGGAGACGTACTCCTCCGATTCAAGAGCAGCCACTTTTGCGGGAAACTTAAAATCAGTTGTTGACCCTAATCGGGAAGAAAATCGGTCCAAGTTTGAAGCCATTGCAAAACTTCAGACACTAGCAGACGAAGCAGGGTTAACTTTACCGCATCTTGCCATGGCCTTTACACAATCTCATCCTTCCATAACTTCTTCCATCATTGGGGCTAGAACGATCGAGCAGCTCCGGGAAACTTTAAAGGGCAGTGACGTTCGATTGAGCAATGATGTACTTGATGCGATAGATGCGATTGTTCCACCAGGAGTGACCCTGGATGCGATGGAAAAAGGCTGGACTCCTGATTGGTTACAAGCAGACAAGCGAAGATTCAAAAGGTAAACATAGTAAGATATCAATTTTATGTTTTACTCTCAAGCTGCCAAATTGGTTCACTTGAGTTAATGAGGTACTAGATAAGGGGAACATCCGTTCCAGCTCAAAGTTGCGAATTAATTAATACATGAATTGATGGAACGTGAGCATACTAGTACAGCTTTAGAACTAATACTGGGCCATTTGGCATCAGTGCGATGCTGACTCCTCAACGTTTCGTTCCTACAACTTCAGATCTGATGATGTAATAATGTCAAGGGGTAAAACGTATGTAATATGTTTTTTTATTTACTGATCGTTCTCGATTTGTTAAATTATTAACAGGAGGGAACTGAGATGTCCAGAAATAAGGAGTTTGATGAGATCGAGGTATTGGAAAAGGCGATGCAACTTTTTTGGGAACAGGGCTACGAGAAGACATCCATGTCCGATCTGGTTGAGCGTATGGGAATCCACCGCAGAAGCTTGTACGACACATTTGGCGACAAGCATACGCTTTTTCTGAAGGCGGTGGAGCGTTATGAAAGTAAAGTAAATGCCACTCTTGCAAGAGGAGTTAAAAGCTCCAAGACTGCAACGGAAGCACTCCAATTTGTTGTTAGCATCCTGATCTGTGGGGAAGAGGACTCGCCTTCCGGCTGCTTAATGGTAAATTCGGCGGTCGAATTGGCAGCGCGCGATGCCGATGTTAATAAAAAGTCTATTGAGGTGTTTTCAACAGCAGAG
The DNA here is from genome assembly GCF_000971975.1 of Paenibacillus algorifonticola. Lineage (GTDB taxonomy): Bacteria > Bacillota > Bacilli > Paenibacillales > Paenibacillaceae > Pristimantibacillus > Pristimantibacillus algorifonticola. The sequence continues at coordinate 148,328 of NZ_LAQO01000003.1, forward strand.
CAACTGCTCAAGGAAATCATTTTTTGGGGGCAGCGAGACGGTGAATTCAGCTCTGATTACGATGCTGAGGAATTGTCAGAATATCTGCATAATGTAGGGGTTGGGTTAAGAAGTATGGCAAGAACCTCGATTCCCAAAGAGAAACTTCACCGTATAGCCAACATATCAATGAAGCTTTTAGAAAAATGATTAGATTATTATTTTTTTAACATTACTAGAACGAAAATTCCTGTATCTTCTGTAAAACGGTTTAACGTTTAAACTAAAAATAGAGGTGAGCTTGCAAGATGAGAAAAACTGTCCTTATCACGGGAGTATCGGGCGGAATTGGTAAAGAGTTGGCGGATCGTTTCGCCAAGGATGGATATAATTTAGTACTGGTGGCGCGTAGTGAGAGGAAGCTTTTGGAGCTTGCGGAGGAATATCGGAAGAAACATGGCACCCAAGCGACGGTCATCGCCAAGGATGTCGCGTCACCCGGCGTACCGGAGGAAATTTTCGCGGAACTCAAGAAGAAGGGGATCGTCGTTGACTATCTTGTCAATAATGCCGGCTTCGGTTTGTACGGGACATTTTTGGAGACGAACTTGGAACAAGAGACGAATATGATTGATGTTAATATAAAGGCTCTGACGATTATGACGAAGCTGTTCTTGCCAGATATGGTCAAACGGGGCAAGGGGGGCGTGATGAATGTGGCTTCATTGGTGGCTTTTTTTCCCGGACCTATGATGTCGATTTACTACGCGACGAAGGCATTTGTGCTGTCGTTCACCGAGGCTCTTGAAAACGAGCTGAGCGGCACGGGTGTAACTGTGACGGCGCTATGTCCGGGACTTACGTCAACCGGCTTCGTTGATCGTTCGGGTATGGGTGAGTCGAAATTGTTCCAGAGCGGCGCTATCATGGAGGCCGGTCAAGTGGCTGAGGAAGGTTATCGAGGCTTCATACGCGGCGATACCATCATCATGCCAGGGGCTCGAAACCGATTAATGGCGTTCATTCCGCGGTTGCTGCCGCGCAAATGGGTGACTCGTATGGTTAGATCCACACAAAACAGAACGGGACACTGACCTGATTTTCTATAAACAACCAAAGCAATGCTAAATCTTCTGCTGACGGCTTATTGGTCACCAAAAAGTTAAGATTGAATATGAAAAATAATTGTGCTTTATCGGAGAAAAGATGTAGTTTGTCCTAAAAAACATGAACAAGTTTAACAGATAGAGACGAGTGCCTTTTAATAAAAAATACTTTACTGATCGTTCTAAAAATGATATGCTTAGTCCAAGTTAGATCTAACTGTTCTTTTATCACTAAAATAGAATGATCATTCTTCAATTATCAAAATAATGTTTCTTAAAAGGGAGAGAATCGTATGAAGTACACAGTTATTACAGGAGCAAGTTCAGGAATAGGTTATGAGACAGCATTGGCGTTTGCAGCTAAGGGCAAAAACCTGATTATTGTAGCTAGAAGATTTGACAAATTAGAAGAACTTAAATCAAAAATTAAGGAAATAAATTCTAATTTAGACGTTGTTATTCTTACAAGCGACCTGTCGGTTACTGATCAGGCCTATACCCTGTATAACGATTTAAAGGAATATCAAATCGAGACATGGATTAATAATGCAGGGCTTGGAGAAGGCTCCTTTGTTGCTGAACAGAAGCTTGAAAAAGTGGAGTCTATGCTGCGTGTTAACATCGAATCCTTGACCATTCTTTCTACACTATATGTGAGAGACTATGCTGATGTAGAAGGCACTCAGTTAATTAACGTATCTTCAGCACTTGGATATGTTATCGCTGTAGGCAGTGTTGCTTATTCTGCATCGAAATATTATGTTAGTGCCTTCACTGAAGGACTTGCCAAAGAACTGGAACTGAAAGGTGCAAAGTTAAAGGCGAAAGTTTTAGCACCAGCCATCACGGAAACTGAATTTGTGAAAAAATCAATTGATGTCGAAGATTATGATTACAAAGCCAACATGCCCAAGTATCATACTGCCAAGCAAATGGCGGGCTTCATGGTGGATCTTTTTGATAGCAACGAAGTGGTAGGAATTGTAGATCAGAACTATGATTTCAATCTGAGAGGTCAAATCTATCCGGTAATTTCAGAATTTTAAATCCAGTTGTACATCCGTGCAACTCATTTGAATAGGAGGAATAAAAGTGGAGAAATTATGGAGCAAAACGAAAATCGGTAACATGGAATTGCCCCATCGGCTAGCGATGGCACCAATGACACGTAGTCGAGCGCAAGAAGACGGTACACCTGGAGAGTTGGCTGCACTTTATTATGCTCAACGCGCATCTCTGGGGCTTCTTATTACGGAAGGTGCACAACCTTCAGATGATGGTCAAGGTTACTTAATGACACCTGGGATCTATACGGAAAAGCATATTGAAGGCTGGAAAAAGGTTACGGATGCCGTGCATGAAGCAGGAGGGTATATTTATATCCAATTAATGCATGCCGGTCGTGTGTCGCATCCTGACAATACACCACATCATCGGCAGCCCGTTGCACCATCTGCAATTGCACCAGGAGTAGAAACGTTTACGGCTACAGGCATGCAGGATATCCCTGTACCACGCGAGTTGAGTAAGGAAGAGATTCAAACGACCATTGCAGATTATCGTAAAGCTGCGGCTGCAGCTATTGCAGCAGGAGCTGACGGCGTTGAAATTCATGGAGCAAATGGTTATCTAATCAATCAATTTATCGGAGAAAATTCCAATAAACGGACGGATGAATATGGTGGCTCCATAGAAAATCGTGCTCGCTTTGCGATTGAAGTGGCCAAAGCCATCGTTGACGAGATTGGGGCAGAGAGAACAGGATTTCGTATTTCGCCAGGGACCCCTCTTGGCGGGATTCAAGATGGTGAACAGGGACCAGATCTTTATCGTTACCTGACGAAAGAATTAGCAAAATTAAATTTAGCCTACCTTCATATTATGCACCTCGGAAATGATGAATTGCTTCAAAACATTCGTTCCTTATGGACAAATCCGTTGTTAGTGAATCGCGCTGGACGGACACTAGAAAATATCAGCGTTGATATCGATAGTGATCTTGCTGATCTGGCACCTGTTGGGGTATGGTCATTAGCTAATCCGGATTTTGTGGAACGGCTTAAAGCAGGCACTCCATTAAATGAAGCAGATCCTGCAACATTTTATGGTGGTGGAAGCAAGGGGTATACGGATTATCCTACGATGAAAGAATTAGAATCTCAGAAGGGGTAAATATAGTATAGCTTATATGCTAAATATCAAGGTTTCACAAACAGTTTGAAGCTGGAAGTGACTCTCTATTTTTATAACGAAAAAGAGGCAATAACAAAATAGATTTAAACGTAAACGACAATATGGACAGTAGTTTAAACATGGCGTACAACTAAAAAATTGTACGCCATAAATGTATCCGAGAGTCATCCATGTTGTGAGAAAAATGCTTTAGGTCAATGAATATTATATTTGTATAGTTTCTTGGATCAACCTAAAAATCAGTGCTTGATGCATGGATTGCGTTGTACTGCTAGGCTTTTACTGCATTCGGACGTTATAGGCGGATGTAAAACTTAATGCCTGTTCCACTGATTGGGTGCGGGAACACCAGCTACAGCGGTCAAGTCCAGATGATTCTGGAGTCGTGGGTAGGTCTTACAACAATAGAAATAGGTGGATTTTCGTGTAAATTCATATCTTTTGTCAAGCACTGGTTTTTGTGTTTTGATCCATCTGCACCCGAAGCTAGCGATAGCGTTCATGAAACGATATTTCGATTAAGGTATTTAGAAAGTGAAAATAATAAGGTGAAGAAACCCAATGAAGGTAACTGAACGGAAGGATGCTGATTAAAATGAACACACTCATGAAGGCAGCTCAGATCACCAAGTACTCAAAAAAAATCCATGCCCAAGTCAATGAAATTCCAATTCCAGAAATTTCTGACAACGAAGTTTTGGTAAAGGTCAAAGCTGCAGCGGTCAATCCACTTGAAATGCTGGTGATCACAGGTAGCGTGAAGCTGGTTCAAAATTATGAATTCCCATTAACGCTTGGTAATGAATTGGCAGGCGTTATTGAAAAAGTCGGGAAAAATGTGAAAGGCTTTTATGTAGGGGATGATATCTATACACGTCTACCTCTGAAAAAAATTGGTGCTTTTGCGGAATATGCCGCAATTGATGCTGCCGCAATTTCCCCCATGCCAAAAAACTTATCCTACGTGGAAGCCGCTGCTGCAGCACTGACTGGACTCACAGCATATCAAGGTCTACATGAAGAACTTGAGGCACAGTCTGGTAAATCTGTGTTCATTCCTGGTGGATCGGGTAGCTTTGGTCAAATGGCTGTCCCAATCGCAAAGGCAATGGGTCTAAATGTCATTGTTAGTGGCAACGCACAAGCGCGCGAACGCACTTTGGAAATTGGTGCAGACCAATATTTGGATTACACAAAAGAAAACTATGTTGACTTGTTGTCGAATATCGATTATGTGATGGATACCTTGGGAGCCGAAGAATTTGACAATGAATTAAAAATCATTAAACCGGGCGGAAGATTGCTCTCTCTCCGTACAGGACCCAATAAACGTTTCGCAGAAGACAATAACTTTCCATGGTGGAAACAAAAGCTATTTTCCGTTGCTGGTGCAAAGTATGACAATAAAGCCAAGAAACACAACGTGGAATACCGCTTTATCTTCGTTCGTTCTGACGGCGCACAACTCAAAGAGATTACCAAAATCATTGAAAAAAACAACATTGTTCCACCGATTCATCCAACACTATTTACCATAGGCAACATAAATGAAGCGCTAAAACTAGTCGCAAATGGACGACCAAAAGGGAAGGTGATTATTCATTTTTAAGGAGAAAATGATGAAAGCAGTCCAAATATACGGCTACTCGAAAAAGCTAGAAGCTCACATCAACGATGTGCCTATTCCAAGAATAAACAAACATCAAGTGTTAATTAAAACAAATGTGGCGGGCGTTGACCCACATCTTTTATTAGCGATTACTGGAAAGGTGCGCATTTTTGATCAATATGATTTTCCATTGACACTCGGAAATGAACTTTCAGGTGTGATTGAATCGGTAGGCGAAGCGGTGACAGACTTTAAAAAGGGCGACAGAGTATATGCGCTAATGCCACTAGATACAATGGGTGCCTTTGCAGAATATGTTGTTGCTGATGCAAATATCGTTGTGAAAATGCCCAAACATCTTACTTTTGAAGAAGGGGCTGCTATTCCATTATCGGCTCTGACCGTTGTTCAGGCATTCGATGTACTGAACGTAAAACCTGGCGCAAAACTGTTTATTCCTGGTGGAACAGGCGGATTCGGACAGATTGCCATTCCGTTTGCGAGATCAAAAAAGCTTTTTGTAGCTGTCAGTGGTAGTGAATCATCTCGGCATTTAGCGCTATCCATAGGTGCTGACCAATTCATCGACTATCAGAAGCAAAATTATGTTGAGGTGCTGAAAGATTTCGATTACGTGATTGATACCCGTGGTGTAAGTGAGTTCAGGAAAGAATTACGTATTTTAAAACCTGGCGGAAAATTATTGTCATTGAATGCTGTGCCAAATGCACGTTTTGCAATTCAGCATGGCGGATTTTCAACGATGCAGAGACTTCTTTTTGGTGCGATCGGAATGCCGTTTGATATAGCGGCACATCTTCAACGAAAATCTTATGATTTCTTATATGTTCAGCCAAATGGCAAACAACTAAAAAACATCACCCAGTGGATTGATGAAGCGGGCATCAAACCAACCATTGATTCGACATTTGCTTTTACGCAAGTGAACGAAGCTATTGCCAAAATCGCAAAAGGGACAGCTCAAGGAAAGATTCTTATGACTATACAAGAGGGAGAAACAATAACGTAAAATTGACAAATCCAACTTGATTTTATTCACTTTTACCCTTAAGTTTGCTGATCATTCACTTAAATGTATAATGAATGCATGAGGTGATGAAAATGGCAAGATATAAAGAATTTGAAGTCAATGAAGTATTAGATAAAGCGATACAACTCTTTTGGATGCAAGGGTACGAGAAAACTTCGATGCAAGGATTAGTCGACTTTATGGGAATTCATAGAAGAAGCATTTATGACACTTTTGGGGATAAGCATGCTTTATTTATGAAGGCACTCCAACGATACGAAGCTATTCAAAACAAAAAAATGAGATTATTGGTTGAGAAGCAAGAACCGGTTAAGGAATTAATTCGACAATTTTTTGAGTCCTCGTTAGAGAAAGAAGGAGAACCTCAAGGGTGTTTCATCGTTAATTCGGGTGTGGAACTGGGCTTGTTAGATCCAGAAGTTTCCTCCCTTGTTGAAGATAGCTATTCAAAAATGGAGAAGTTGTTATATAATCTCATTCTTATTGGTCAACAAACAGGTGAAATTGAAGCTCATCTTGACCCGGAAGCCCTTTCTCATTTCTTCATGAATGTTTGGTTAGGATTACGTACGATGGTAAAAACAGCAACCGATAAAGGGAAATTATCGGGTATTATTCATACTTCGCTGAGCATTTTAGGTTGAAAGGGTAAAAATATGATTTTAAAAGTCACTGGTCTGAATAACGAAGATCAGTGGCAATTTACCACTTCTGTGTTCACAAAAAGAAGTAGCTAAAAAGTGTTCTACAATGATGATGGAGGGAGATGGAATGTCGAGGAATTTTTGGATAAAGCGATGAGGCTCTTTCTATCCTATGGGGTAGTAGAACTTTGAATTCACCTCTGATTACGAGGGGAATGTAATTTTTTTATTTTATTAGAACGTTCATTCTTGTATGCTTGAGTCTCCCCTGGTCCACGGCTATATCACCTAACGGATACGTATAGTTTATGGATGAGCGTTCTAGGCGCCACGGCACAAAACTTTATGAATACATCAAAACACTTCTGGGTCAACCGGAATTGTTCATTATGGAGGTATAAGAAATGGTCGTAGGTGATGTTTCCCTAGATATTGACACTCTAGTCATTGGTGCAGGCCCAGGCGGTTATGTAGCAGCTATTCGCGCTGCACAGCTTGGACAAAACGTACTTGTTGTAGATAAAGAATACGTAGGTGGTGTTTGCTTGAACGTAGGCTGTATCCCATCGAAGGCGCTTATTTCCGCGTCACATCAATATGAATCGCTCAGCCACGCTTCTGCTTTTGGTATTGAAGTAGGCGAAGCCAAGGTTGATTTCAGCAAGGTGCAAGAATTTAAGAACGGTATCGTTAAGAAATTGACAGGCGGCGTTGCTTCCCTATTTAAAGCAAACAAAGTCCAATATTTACAAGGCGAAGTAATGTTCATTAATGAAAATGAAGCGCGCGTATTTAATGATCAGGAATCGCTGCGTTACCGTTTCAGTAACTGCATCATTGCTACAGGTTCCCGCCCAATCGAGCTGAAGGCTTTCCCTTTCGGTGGCCGTATCGTGTCGTCGACAGGCGCTTTGTCCTTGCCTGAAATTCCGAAGAGCCTCATCGTTATAGGCGGCGGTTATATCGGTATCGAGCTAGGACAGATGTATTCGAAATTCGGTACAAAAATAACGGTAATCGAAGGCTCCGACGCTATTTTACCGGGTTTTGACAAAGATATGTCATCCATCGTCGCTAAGAAACTGAAAAGCACGAACGTTGATATCATTACAGGCGCACAAGCAAAAGGTGCTGAACAAACGGATAAAGACGTAACTGTAACCTATATAGTTGACGACAAAGAAGAAAAAGTAACGGCAGACTACTTGCTCGTAACGGTTGGACGTCGACCAAACACCGACGGCAAGCTTGGTCTTGACCTTATCAACGTTAAAATGACCGCTCGTGGTCTCGTTGAGGTTGATGAGCAATGCCGTACAAACATTCCACATATTTATGCGATTGGCGATATCATTGCTGGACCTGCGCTTGCGCACAAAGCCATGTACGAAGGACGTGTCGTAGCTGAAGCAATTTCCGGTCAACCAAGCGTTATTGATTACAAATGTGTGCCAGCAGTCTGCTTCTCCGATCCTGAATGCGCAAGCGTAGGCTTGAGTGAGAAGGAAGCGAAGGACAAAGGTCATAACGTGAAGGTCGGCAAATTTCCGTTCGCTATTAACGCACGCGCAATGTCGCTTAACGCTAATGAAGGCTTCGTCAAAATCGTATCAGATGCGGATTCCGGCCTTGTATTGGGTGCGCACATCGTCGGTCTGGAAGCTTCCAATATGATTGCTGAGCTTGCGCTTGCAATCGAAATGGGTGCAACTCTTGAAGATATCGCGCTAACGATCCATGCGCATCCTACACTTGGCGAGATCGTGCTTGATGCAGCGGAAGTTGCACTCGGTTACCCGATCCACACATTTATTAAATAAACGATTTTGAGTAAGCAAAATCCGTGACGGCCGTACAGCCGAAGCCAAATTGGTTCCTTTTACGTTCGAGGCAGTGAGAACGCTTCATTAAGTTTCCGTTTGATTAGTCAACACGGACGACATTGGTTTCGTGATTGAAATGACCAGGATTAACTGTTGGAGCCAAGCTTTTTGTTCAATGGGTGAGTGAATTTGTGAAGAGAAATGGGGTTTGAAAACCTTTAGTTTTAATACATTACAGTGCTATCGATCTTCATCAAAGACAAGATGGAAGACATGGTTGGCACATCTAATGAATTTATCGTACATCCTGACGATGTCGAGATAATCCAAACATGAATCAACATATTTCATAAATGTATCAATAGTAAGTCATCAAAATCCCTCCGATCTTTAGAGCATGACTAAGTGTGAGGATTTTAGAGCAATTCTAAGCTTGTATTTGTTTATTTTCATTTGGTTAGCCCTCCGTTTCCTACCATTTCGTCGTTAATTTTAACATGCTTGAAAATCACTCTCTATGACCTGATCGAGCTATTTATCAGCATATTTGTTATTTAATTTTCATAATTCTATGGTGCAAATAGCTATAATTAGTCATTTTAAATAGCTGATGATTGGTTATGATAGCATGTGAACGGAATGAAGGAAGGAGGGAGAGTTATATGATTAGCAAGCTTAAGTACGGTTCTGTAATAGGCGTCCTTCTAGGTGTGTTGTTATTATCGGCATGTGGAAATTCAGGAGCTGTCGATACAACGAATAATAACAGTACTGAAGGAATGAGTGTCCAAAATGGCGATGCAGAAATGATATACAAGAAGAAATGCATGTCCTGCCACGGTACTGATCTTCAAGGTAGAAGAGGGCCGAGTCTCCAGAACATTGGAAGTCGATTAACGGAAGAGGAAATCGTTGACGTTGTTACAAACGGCAGAAATGAAATGCCAAAGTTTGAAAAAAACATTTCGGCAGAGGACATTCAAAGTGTTTCCAAATGGTTGTCGGAGCTCAAATAAAGGGAATACCGAATCCATAGAGAAAAAATGTAAAGGCGGTTATTTTAGCATAAAGAAGGATTCATAAGCTTAGATACAAACGGCCGCGCTGTGATCATGCAGCGCGGCCGTTTGTTGTTCTGTTCCTTATTCCGCCTCCATATTACTGTGCTTGCCTTTGCTAAATATATAGCCCACCCCTCGTACCGTTTTGATCATGGCTCCTACATCTGGTGAAATGGGCGTCAGCTTTTCGCGCAGACGTTTGATATGCGTGTCTACCGTTCGGTAATCGTTTACTTCAGACTGTCTCCACACGATACCAAGAAGATGAGAACGTGTGTGAACGATATCCGCATGAAGAGCAAGATAATAGAGTAGATCAAATTCTTTTAGAGACAGGTGGATTTCCGTACCATCTACTAGAATACGGTGAGCAGATGGATTAATGGTAAGTCGACTTAACTTTATAGTTGGATAATCCGCTCTGCTAGTTGCATTTAGGGCTTGAATGGTGCTTCTTCTAAGAATAGCTTTGGTACGCCATACCATTTCTTTGTAGGAAAATGGCTTTTCCATGCAATCATCGGCTCCTGCTTCAAAGCCAGCTAAACGCTGATCTTCCTTGCCATTCTCTGTAATTAACATAATGGGGGTTTTTAATCTTTTTCTGACGGCGATGCACAATTGAATATTACTCAAACCGGTTTCCGCATGGTCAATAATGATTAAACCATAATGGTTGCGATTGGATTTAAGCCAAGCATTTTTCACATGATACGATGTGTCTGTATGATAACCTTCTTTCAAAAAATAAGATTTCAATTGAGCTTGGGTATGCTTTTCCTGACTAATAATGAGAATGACACTTTTCTTTTGTTTCATGTAACGACCCTCCATTAAGCAACTAGTTGAATCAGCACGACTATATTAAAGATTAAAAGAGGGCTAATCGAATGAATCATCCTATAACCATTTTTGAATCGATACGAGGTATAGAGGTAGAACGGCAGCAGTGATGAATGATGAAAGCCCAGTAACAAAGAAATTAGAATACAACTGTAAGTGATGAGATGCACTCATAAGCATATGGCTCACTCCTTCAATAATTGCTTGAAACTGGTGTTTATGCTTTCGTGACTAGCTGACTATCTTGCATCATTATGCCCTATACGAACATTTAGTAATATGACTCGATATAGCTAAAAATCGATGAAATTGTAACGAACTATTGAACAATACAAAAAGCAGAAGAAGAGGGATAACATTAATCTTATTCTTCTAGTTTAAGAACGAGAGAGAGTGCCGTCTGGAAAAATATGAAATCGAATGAGACTATTTGAGAATAAAAACCAGCCATCCTAAGTCGGAATGGCTGGTGGATAGGGCCTTAATCAAGTTTTCCAATGTAATTCTAACGGATTATTTTTCTTTCAGGAGAGTGTTAATGTCTTTCAAAATAGCTGAGTTGTCCATTTCTTCACCCATGCGATAGACCTTGCGAATTTGATGATTGGCATCCAGCAGCATGAGGGAGGTTACCGTATGTACGAACTGATCATCTTTCAGCTTTTGAATCGCAATCCCATATTCTCTTGCTTTCTCAATCGTATAGGTCTCTTCCCCACGCAGCAGCTTCCAGCCTGACCGATCAATACCCATCCGCTCGGCATAAGCTGCAAAAACCTCAGGTGTATCCGTATTAGGGTCAAAGGTAATGGCGGCGAATTGCACATTCTCCCCAAAACTTCCCTGTTTTTTTAATTCATCCTGCAGCAGCACCATATTATATGTCGTTGCTGGGCAAATATCGGGACAGCTCGTGAACATGAATTCAATCAGCATCACTTTTCCCAAACTGTCGCTTAGATTAAATGCTGTGCCGTCCAGCTCCTGAAGGGTGAAAGCAGGAGCTTCTCTCATTACAGGAAGTTTGCTGGTGCCGTCTTGAAACGTATAAAACAGATAAGCGATCAAGGCAGCCACAAAAATAATGACTGCGATAAGAAGGGGGCTAAGCTTTTTTGTTGTCATACATGATTATCCTTATCGCTTACGACTGGAAGAGGATGGATGCTGTCTTGCAGCTCATTGTCCTCCTGTACAAGCTTCGCTCCGTTGAGCATAACGTAAGCACCGCCCCCTAAAAATAATCCTCCTAAAATAAACCAATACAGCATGTCTCGTTCTCCCTTCTTCGTACTCATTCATTATATAAGCAAAGCATGATGCAACTTAATGACTCGTATGAGCTATTTTCACAACAGTGAAGACCAAATGTCACACGATAGTCAATATTGTGCCTTTTTTCACAAAGTAGCCGCTTTTTCGTGACAGCATTGTCACACGTACCCGCTCAATGGGGCCATACAGAAACAACGATGATGATCTATAATGATGATTATCTGAAAAGTGAGTGAATAAAATCACATACTTTTTTCAGTACATAACATGCAGATGCAGAAAAGAGGTAACCACCTAGATGGACGTAGTAGAATTAGCACGCCTTCAGTTTGCAACAACAACGATCCTTCATTTTGTCTTTGTCCCCATATCCATAGGTTTGTCTTTGCTTGTGGCTATCATGGAAACGATGTACGTCATTACAAAAAAAGAATTGTACAAGAAGATGACGAAATTTTGGGCGCATTTTCTGTTGATCAACTTTGCTGTTGGCGTCGTTACTGGTATTTTGCAGGAATTTCAATTCGGGATGAACTGGTCTGACTTTTCACGCTTTGTTGGGGATGTGTTTGGGACTCCTCTAGCCATTGAAGCGCTTCTAGCTTTTTTTCTGGAATCTACCTTTATCGGACTATGGGTATTCGGCTGGGATCGCTTATCGAAGGGAGTCCATCTCGCCTGCATGTGGCTGGTATCGATTGGAACGATGTTATCTGCATTCTGGATTCTGACGGCGAACTCATTCATGCAGCGTCCCGTCGGATTTGCTTTGAATAACGGTCGAGCGGAAATGGTCGATTTCTGGGCGCTTGTAACGAACGAACAAGTGCTTTGGGAGTTTCCGCATACTCTGTTTGCAGCCTTTGCAACAGGCGCATTTCTGATTGCAGGGATCAGCGCATGGAAGCTGCTGCGTAAAAAGGATATGGCGTTCTTTAAGCCATCCTTTACTTTAAGTATCATCGTCGCCTTTATATCGTCCATAGCCATCGCACTATTCGGCCATGGTCAGGCTCAATTTTTGGTGGAGACACAGCCTATGAAGATGGCTGCCAGCGAAGGTTTATGGGAAACGAGCAGTGATCCCGCACCTTGGACCATTATTGCAGGCATTGATCCGGATAAGCAGGAGAATTCGTTTGAGCTTAAAGTGCCTTACCTTCTCAGCTATCTCTCTTACAACCAATTTTCAGGCTCGGTTATCGGGATTAAAGAGCTTCAAGCTCGTTATGAGGCAGAGTATGGACCCGGAAATTATATTCCGCCTGTACGCACAACCTTCTGGAGCTTTCGCATTATGATCGCTTGCGGCAGTGCCATGATTTTATTAGGACTTTATGGAGCCTATCTTGCAGTGCGCAAAAAGCTTGAACAGTCAAATAAGCTGTTTATGCGCGTGATGATGTTTGCAATCGCTCTGCCGTTTATCGCGAATACCTCCGGCTGGATTATGACCGAGGTAGGGCGTCAGCCATGGACGGTATTCGGACTTCTCCAAACGAAGGATTCCGTCTCTACGACAACGAGTGCGGGGGAAGTGTTGTTTTCCTTCATTTTATTTACCGTGCTTTATGTGATTTTATTGGGCGTCCTGGCTTTTCTGTTTGTTCGCGAAGCGCGCAAAGGGCCGTATGCAACCCATGAGCCTGAGATCGCCCTGCAGGATCCATATCAATTCAAGGAAGGGGTCTGACGATGTCGCTCAGTGATTTGTGGTTTTTGTTGATTGCCGTGTTATTTACAGGTTTTTTCTTTCTAGAGGGCTTTGACTTTGGCGTTGGTATGGCAACAGGCCTGTTGAGTCGCAATGATATGCAAAAAAGAGTGCTTATCAACACCATTGGTCCCTTCTGGGATGCAAATGAGGTATGGCTGATTACGGCCGCCGGGGCTATGTTTGCTGCTTTTCCGCATTGGTATGCTACGATGTTCAGTGGCTATTATGTCCTGTTTACGCTTATTTTGATAGCACTGATTTTTAGAGGAGTCGCGTTTGAGTTTCGTGGAAAGGTGGACCATTCGTGGTGGAGAAAGACGTGGGATGTAGCCATTCTGTTTGGAAGCAGTGTTCCTCCGCTGTTGTTCGGTGTTATGTTTGCTGGGCTGATCAAGGGGATGCCAATTGGAGAGGACATGGAGATGCGGTCTGGATTCACGGACGTTGTGAACGGCTACAGCTTATGGGCAGGCATTACGATTGTCGGTTTGTGTCTGCTGCATGGCCTTACATTCATTTCCCTGCGGACAATGGGAGAACTGCGAGAGCGTTCCCGCCATATGGCGGCTAAATTTTTACCCGTGCAAGCTGTTTTGTTAGCTGTACTTGTGGTATGGACCTATTTCGTCACTGATTTATTTGAACGCCGTGGGGGCTTATTGCTGGTATTTGTCATGATAGGCGTGCTTGCGGTGCTGCTTGCCGGATTGTTCCTGAAGTGGAGACGGGAAGGCTGGGCCTTCTGCATGACGGGGCTGTTGATTTTGCTGACGTTTGGATCGTTTTTTGTTGGACTTTTCCCTCGGTTCATGATCAGCTCGATTAATACGGCGTTTGATCTGACGCTTTATAACGCCGCTTCCAGTGCTTATACATTAAAAGCAATGACGATTGTGGCAGCTACGCTCCTTCCCCTTGTACTGGCTTACCAAGCCTGGAGCTACTTTGTCTTCCATAAACGTGTCAGCGAGAAGGAGCATTTGGAATACTAATGGACAGGGCATGGTTTCAGTTAAAGGGAATCCAGCTGCATATGCTGCTGCTGACTGTGCTTTCCCTTCTTCAAGGAGCAGCCATTATAGGTCAAGCCACCTTTTTGGCGAAAGCTATTACTTTGTTATTTGAAAATAAGCCGCTAGATCAAGCAACTCAGCCGTTGCTCCTGTTTTTAATAAGCTTCGTGGCTCGCCACACTTTCGTCTGGCTTCAGCGGAGGCTTTCCGGCGGCTTCGCGGAAAAAACAGCTGAAGTCATTCGGCAGCAACTGCTTGTGGCGATATTCGGGCATGGTCCAAGCTTTGCAGCGAAGCAGGGGAGTGGGCGTCTGGTAACGCTGGTGTTGGATGGCGTGGATCGTTTTCGTACGTATTTGGAACTGTCGATTTCCCGTATGATTGATATGCTCTGTGTTACGGTTCTACTTTTGCTGTGGGTTTACAGGCTGGATATGATATCGGGAATTATTCTGATGTGTACGCTTCCGATACTTATCGGTTTTTTCATTCTGCTCGGGTTCGCGGCAAGGAAGCAGGCTGACAAGCAATGGCGTGCTCACCGGATGCTGTCGCATCATTTCACAGATTCCTTGCGGGGCCTGTTGACGCTGCGCTTTCTGAAACGGAGCAGAGCACATAGCGAGACGGTTGGAAATGTCAGCAATCAATACAGGGTGTCGACCATGCGGACGCTTCGTGTGGCATTCCTTTCGTCTTTTGCCCTTGATTTCTTCAGTATGCTATCGGTTGCTTTTGTCGCAGTAGGCTTGGGCATTCGTTTGGTAAATGGCAATCTCGGACTCGAGGTTGCGCTGGCCGTGCTCTTGATCGCACCCGAATATTTCACACCCATTAAGCTGCTAGGTACGGATTATCATGCTTCTCTCGACGGAAAAGAAGCCTGGGGCACGATCCGCTCTATTGTTAGCTCCAAAAAACAACCCGAACAAGAGCAGGAAGACAAACCTGCTTGTATATTAGCAGAGCAAAAAGAAGAGCTGACCATGGAGCTTTCCAGCATCCAGGTTGCGGGCGAAGCGGGGACTTTTCTGCTGAAGGAAGTGTCCATACAGCTTCCGCAAAATGTTACCCGAATTGGCATTGTTGGGGCCAGCGGGGCTGGAAAAACGACTCTTCTTGGTTTGCTGAGCGGATTTATTGAACCGGATGGCGGTGACTTTTGGGTGAACAACGTACGGATGAGCGGAAGTGTCAGAGAAGAATGGCGACGCCAAGTGGCCTACATTCCGCAGCATCCCCACCTGTTCAGTCAATCGCTCACTGACAATGTCCGTTTCTATGCTCCTGATGCTACACGGGAACAGGTTGAGGGAGTGATAGACGCGGTTGGACTACGTTCCTTGGTCGATCAGCTTCAGGGAAGCGATTCGAAAATTGGAGAGGGCGGAAGAGTGCTAAGCGGGGGGCAGGCACAACGTGTTGCATTGGCTCGTGCGCTTCTAAGTAGCCGTCCCGTCATTTTGCTCGATGAGCCAACAGCCCATCTTGACATTGAGACTGAATACGAATTAAAGCAGATGATGTTAACTATTCTGAAAGAAAGAAAGGTGTTTATGGCAACGCACCGTCTGCACTGGATGCCAGAGATGGAATTTATTCTGGTACTGGAGCAAGGCAACCTTGCAGAAAGCGGAACACACGAGCAGTTAATGGAGCAGCAAGGCGTCTATTATAATTTGATGATACAGGGCTTGGGAGAGGGTGAGGCGAATGGCTATGAGGGGGGATGACCATCAACAAAAAGGATGGCTGCTGCCTTATCTGAGACAGCATGTTTGGACCTTTACAGCCGCACTTTTACTCGGTGCTTTGGCACTTTGCTGTGCAGGTGCACTGCTGTTCACTTCGGGCTATCTGATCTCACGCTCGGCATTAAGACCTGAAAATATTTTGATGGTGTATGTGCCGATTGTTCTTGTCCGCACCTTTGGCTTTGGCAAAGCTATCATTCAATATGTGGAGAGACTGACTGGTCATGATGCGGCACTTCGCGTATTATCACGCATGCGTGTTCGATTGTATCGCGCCTTGGAGCCGCAGGCGCTGCAGCTCCAAACCCGGTTTCGCACAGGAGATTTACTAGGGCTGCTAGCGGAGGATATCGAAAAGCTTCAGAATGGTTATCTAAAATTCCTGCTTCCTTCCTTAACTTCCGTCCTTATTTATGCTGCAGGAATAGCCGCATTGGGACGTCTGGATCGTATGCTCGCACTTATGATGGCACTATATTGCGGCTTTTTGCTATTTCTATTACCTTGCATGGCTTTGATGGCATCGCTGAGGCAAAGGCGCAGAGCAAAGCAAGTCCGTAGCGAAGCTTATCAGGAACTGACCGATGCAATGTTTGGCATGTCCGACTGGATTCTTAGCGGCCGAATTCAGCCGTTTCTGCAAGCCTTTTTCAAAAAGCAGGAATCCTCTTCGCAGATAGAGAACTCGCTTCGGCGCAACGAATGGCGGATAAATTGGATTTCCCAGTGCGGTATAGGTGTTGCGGTCATTATTATGACGTTATGGGCAGGATGGTTAGCAGAGGCAGGAACGATTCATGTGACGTGGATAGCCGCGTTGGCACTTATTGCCTTTCCGCTTCTAGAGGCCATGGTACGAGCAGCAGGGGCAGTAGCTCAATTGCCGGAATACCAGACTTCACTTAAGCGTCTGCAGGCTATAGAAAATGTACATTCAACGGATGCTCGCATTTTTACATATTCCCCTGCTCCTCAGCTTTCAAGTGTATTGCCGGAAGAAGGAGTACTTGACCTGCAGGGAGTAAGTTTTCGTTATTCTCATTCACGGGAATGGGCCGTTCATGATATTTCTTTACAGCTTCCTCAAGGAGGGAAAATCGCAATTCTAGGACGCAGTGGCTCCGGAAAATCGACATTATTGAATCTGATTCAAGGAGAATTACAGCCTGATGAGGGCAGCGTTAAGGTGAACGGTATTCCTGTAAATGCCGAAGACGGAAATTTGAATTCGTTCTCCGTATTAAATCAGAATCCGTATCTGTTTGATACTTCGGTTGCCAATAATATAAGACTTGGACGCCCGGAAGCTAGCGATGAGGAGGTACGTATGGTTACCGAGCAGGTGCGTTTGAATAAGCTGATCGAGTCTCTTCCAGACGGGTATAATACAAGGATGGAAGAAACAGGCCTTCGTTTTTCAGGAGGTGAAAAGCAAAGAATCGCGCTCGCACGTATCTTACTGCAAAACCATCCGATTGTACTTCTGGATGAACCAACTGTTGGGCTTGATCCAAGGAATGAGCGCGAGCTTATGCGGACCGTATTCCGCGTTCTGCATGGAAAAACGGTCGTTTGGGTCACCCATCATCTGAGCGGTATGGAAGAGATGGATGAAGTGATTTTTATGGATCAAGGCAGTATCAGCATGCGAGGCACGCATGAGCAGCTTATGAGGGGAAATCTGCGATATCGCAAGCTTTACGAATTAGACTGTCCGTTACAGAAGCGAGTATGGTAAAAATCGAATAGATAATCAACTTTCAATACGGTTACGGTCATAGCAAAAAACAACTCAAGGCTGTTTGAGTTGTTTTTTGCTTGCGTTCCCACTTGAAATTCACATTTTCCATATGGCTCTTTTGAGTCATACGGAAAAATGCCTACATTTGTTAAAATAAATGAATAAACTATGGCGGGTAGGTGAAAAATTGCGAACAGTAGTGAAAGTGACAGCGGTGGTAGGTTTAATTTGTACATTTCTGGTAGGTTGTTCTGCCTCTGCTACCACTCCTATTGATCCGGCAGCCCTTGATGCAACTTTGACGACGGAGCCAACTGCCCCATCTGCAGGAACTCCCATTAAGCTGAGAGCAGAGTTTACAGGAGCTGAGCTTTCCAAATCATCGGGATTGACGTTTGAAATTCGGGTGGATGATAACCAGGCGTTAGTAGAGGCTGAAAAAGGAGGGAGCAACACATTTGACGGGGTATACACCTTTTCAAAATCGGGAACTTACGAGGTTTATTTGCATTTGTATACCGAGGATATTCATTTAACGAAAAAGAAGCAGGTTGTGGTTCAATGAAGAACGTTCAAAAATGGATATTGGTGTTTCTATTGGGTGTTTTGTCCTTTATTTGCTTAACACCTTCCATAAAAGCGGAGGATCGAGCGAGAGATTTGCAGTCCCTCATTAATGAAGCACAGGCAGGCGCTACGATTATTCTAGCGCAAGGCATATATGAGGGACCCGTAATCATTGATAAGCCCCTTCAATTGGAGGCGAGGTCAGGGGAAGAGGTTACAATCACCAATAATTCCGATAAACCCGCCATCCAAATCAATGCTGATGACGTGGCGTTAACCAGAATCACAATCCGCGATGAGCAGATTAAGAAGCAGCCTACTGTGCTAATTCAGGCAGACGGAGTGTTATTGGATCAGCTGCAGATCCATACGGGCTCCTTCGGCATTAAGATGAGGAAGGCTAATCATGGCGAGGTGCGAAATTCGAGCATTGTATGGGCAGGGGTTGTTTCCAATCGACCGCTCAAGCTGTCCGACAAAGGCAACGGAATGGATCTGTATGAATCGAACGGCAATACGTTTTATGGAAATACCGTCATAGCTATGCATGATGGCATCTATATGGAGAACAGCGACAACAATTTGGTTGAAGAAAATCATTTTGAACGGCTGCGGTATGGCGTGCACTGCATGTATACAAAGGGAACGATTATACGCAATAACATAGGGAGGTTGAATATTACCGGAGCTATGGTTATGGCAGCCCGTAAGGTTGAGCTTTCTAACAACCAATTCACGAAGCAGAGCGAGAATGTGAACTCACAGGGAATCCTTTTGTTTGACGCGCATGAGATAATGATTTTCGACAATCACGTGGAAGGAAATCGTGTTGGACTATACGTGGAGCAATCGACACACAACCGTATTACGAACAATAGCATTGTTGGAAACTTTATTGGCCTTCAGTTATTAGATGCCGAGAACAACACCATGAGCGGAAATCAGTTTATTGGCAATGTGGCAAGTGCCACGTCTAGAAACAGTGCCAATAACACACTAGATGGAAACTATTGGGATACTTTTCAAGGCATTGATCTGGACGGGGATGGGAAAAGCGAGATATCTTACGCGATTAATCCTTTTTTCCAAAGCCTTGTGAAAGCGAAGCCAGGCTTTCAGCTTTTCTTTCAATCTCCAGGAATGGTCTTTCTTGAAGGGCTTTACCAGTCACAAAGGGAGCAATGGGCAGTAGATGCTTCTCCTTTAATGAAGCCGACTGAAAATGTTCGATTTGTTATTTCCAAGCACACCTTGCAGCATTCAGCCACTATAGGGGGCTTACTGCTTTGTCTATCTATTTATTTAATTTATCTGGGGGTAAGAAGAAAATGAAAATGAAGTCATTTAACGCAATGCTGCTGGTCATGGTTATTGTACTGCTAACGAGTGCCTGTGGGGCGAAGGAATATAAGCCGCAGGAGATTAATGAGGAAACCGATAAATGTGTCATTTGTAATATGGCGGTAAAAGATGACCCCTATGCGACGCAAATCATTACGAAAGATGGGCAATCCTTGAAATTTGATGACATTGGCTGTATGAATGAATGGAAGGTTCAGAATGGAACGGAGACCGTAGGGGCAGAGTTTGTCAGAGACCATAATAGCGGAAACTGGCTCAAATATGAGACCGCCTATTATGCTTATGATGCTGAATATGTGACCCCTATGGCCTATGGTGTTATTGCCTTCGAGAGTCAAGCTGCCGCACAAGCGTATATCACGGAACAAGGCAAGGGAGAATTGCTGAGCTCAGCTGATCTGAAGAATCATAAATGGGAAGTTAACCGCGACATGATGGATATGGAAAATATGGAGATGCACAACGAAAGCATGCACTCCGATGATAGTAAAGAAGAGATGGAAATGGGACATGGAACAGAAGGGAAGGACTCGTGATCCAGACTGCGCACATTGCAATAAGGGAAGTGAAGCTAGGGTTTCGCAATCCGTGGGCTTATTCCTTCATGGGACTGTTTGCTTTATTTATGCTGTGTCTGCTCCTAATCAATGCGCAGGGCTATGTACAAGGCTATTCAGGCATCACAGGAACTACGCTTAATTTAATTTTATACTTATTGCCATTAATGTCTTTGCTGCTGGGCTCCTTCTCCTTGACTGCCGAGAAGGAGGACGGAAGCTGGGAGCTGTTATCTGTCTACCCGGTAAGCACATGGTCCTTTATCATTGGAAAATATGTCGGGCTAGCGATTGTGCTGCTTGTTATCGTTTCGACAGGCTTCGGAACGGCAGGCGTTCTGGGGTTTGCCGCTGGCTCCGGTTTTGGACTGCTTACTTACTTGCAGCTGCTGGCTTTTTCCAGCAGTGTGGCCTTATTTTTTCTGGCCATTGCTCTATTGATAGGTACGCTAGCAAAAAATCGCTGGCAGGCATTAACCATCGCCGTAGCGATTTGGTTTTTTGCGATTATTGGCTGGCCTCCGCTGCTCATTGCAGTGCTTGGCTTCATGCCTTATCCCATGATCAAGCCTATGGTGACGCTGCTTACCTTTCTTAATCCAGCGGAGCTATCCCGTCTATTTACAGTGGTAAAGCTTGGAGGGGGAGCCATTCTCGGTCCTGAATATTACGAATGGATAAAATGGATCAGACAGGCTGGCGGCAGCTTTAGTTTTGCAGCAGTTGCGCTGTTATGGATAGGAAGTGTAATGGCAGCCGCACAATTCGTATGGGAGAGGAGGCGCTTGCGTGGCTGAATCGATGGTTAGGCTGGAAGGGATTACAAAAACGATCAAGAAGCAAGTCATTATAGAAGGGCTTAATCTACAAATAGAAGAAGGCCAAATAGTAGCGTTGTGCGGCGGAAACGGAGCGGGCAAGAGCACGATTCTAAGAATGATTGCAGGCATTTCGCATCCTGACAGTGGCAGAATTACGGTTGACGGGTTGATGTGGAAAAATAACCGCAAGCGTTATGCGGACCTTATTGGCTATATGCCTGATGATTTTCGCTTTAGTCAGGGGCTGACAGCCTTCGAAACGCTCTCCTTCTGGGCTGCGCTTCGAGGGATACCACAAACCAGAGTAAAGGAGCTGCTGCAAGAAGTCGGTCTTGAGGATACGGGGAAAAAATCAGTCTCCAGCTTTTCTAAAGGGATGCGACAGCGCGTACTGTTTGCGCAGGCTTTGCTGGCGAAGCCGCCCGTTGTTTTAATGGATGAGCCTACGAATGGGCTTGATCCTTACTGGATCGAATCATTTGTGCGCATGGTTAAAGAAACGGCTGCGAGCGGTCAGACTGTTATCTTCTCCACGCACCAGCTTCATGTAGCCGAAGCTCTGGCAGATCGTATTGCTTTGCTAAGAGGAGGGCAAATTGAGCTTGAAGGTACAGCAGCTGATATTCGAGAGCAGCTAGGCGCAAGCGGTCTGCAGGCTGCCTTCGCTGAATGGTTTGGGCTAACCGGAAAGCTTAACGGCTACTAATTGTATATGCTATTTCATGCTAATAACCCCCGGACCTTTTGCCGGGGGGTTATTGCGTTTAAGTTCGTTTAAGTGTGTTTAATGGTGTCCGCCGGCAGCTGGAGCCGGCGCATCGGAATGCTGCGCACTTTCAAGCTGGGCAAGGCGCTCTATGGCATGGGCTCCAATAGCGAAGCGTTTAGTTGGCATCACCTGAGCATCGGCGAATTTGATACGTGATTGGACAAAATACAGCCCTTCCTCGTCAATGACATAAGAGGCGGAATACAAACCGGGGGAGGATTCATCGGCTTTAATCGTTATGGCAGAATCCTTATCGTCCTCCCTCCATATGACAAATTCAGCTGTATCTGCGTGCTCAAGCGGCTTGTTGCTTTTTGACACTTCTACTGCAAAAACGTTGGAGCTGCCTGTTTCGAATAGCTTAGGCAATTGAAGATTTACGCTTAAATGAGGCGGCAGCCCGCTCTCATCCGTTTGCGTGGCTTTGGTGGTGCACCCGCACAGCAACAAGACAAGCAGCATGGGCCATGCCCATTTGTACATACATTTGATTTTTATATTCATCATTAGACTCCCCTAGCTACTAGACCGAGAACCAGTGCCGAAGCGACTTTATTCTGCGGAGAATGAATAGATCAAGGGCGATAACAATCAGAATAGACAAGCCTACAAGCGGCATGACGGCACCGCATGCCAGCATAATAACCAGTACAGCAATGGTTATTTTTGTGCTTTTGGGCTTGGCTGGTGCTCCAAGCTTGCCAGCTGGCTTTCGTTTGCGCCACATGACATAAGAGTTGATAGATATGAGTATTAAGCCCATGCAGGCAATCAGACCCAGTATTTGATTGGCAAGTCCAAACAATCGCCCTTCATGAAAGGCTATGCCATAATCCCATAATCTGCAAAACGGACATCGCTCAGAACAGCCCCACTGTATTGGTCAATATGAAGCGTAGCGCTTTGCCCCGTCGTGGAATGGGCAGTAGACACCGTAAACACACCGGTTTCTCCCGCAGGCTTTGTAATGGTATAAGGCTTAATCACTTGCTGCTCATCGGCAATACCGGCAATATCGTTTAAGCTTAAAGGAACATAACCGCCAGCGATTGAAGCTGGGACTAAAACATTTTCGGCTGCCCAAGGCAGATCCTCGGCAATATCCTTCGCTAGGGTGACGGAATCCGGTTTGGCCTCGAAGCTATAGGCAAAGGGTGGGGTATTCGTATTGGTCGAATTGGCTACTTTGTCAATCTGGCCGCCCATAATTCCGGACCAAGGAAGTCCACTTGCGATAATAACCAGCAGTACAAGAGAAAGCCAGAAGGCAGGAACAGCATGCAAATCACGCCAAAAGAGCCGGCTGCCTGGTTTGCTAAGCCGTGGCAAAATCGTTCCCCAAATGGCTGCTTTGCTTCGAGGCCACCAGAGGAAAAGCCCTGTTAGGATTAATATGATGGCCCAGCATGCAGCGAGCTCTACAAGCCGATTGGCGAAGGTGCCACCTATCACAAGCTCACTATGCATTTTTTTGAAAAAGGCAGAAAACGTCTTGCTGCTATCCATCATGCTAAGCGCATGACCCGTGTAAGGATCTACATACATGATTGTAGAAGCTCCATCGCGAGTGACGGACAGCTTATAGATTGACTTAGCATTGCTGTCCAGCGTGATCGAGGAAATAACCGTACCCGGGTAAGCTGTTACTATTTTGTCGGCAATGTTTTCTAGTGCCAGCGGAGTTGTCCCGACTTCACGGACCGTCAGCATATCCTTGTACAAATAGCCTTCGATTTGAGGCTTAAATAAATACACGGCGCCGCTGAAAGCTAAAATAATTAAAAAGGGCGCGAAAATAATACCAGCGTAAAAATGCCACCTCCATACAGACTGATAAATAGACTGACGTACTCCTGCTGAAGTTTTGCTTTTTACCTCGGGTTTAGAAGGGCTTGAATGTTCTGCTGGCATCGTCCTCATCATTTAACTCCATTCCTAAATGAATAAAATCCTCCTCCATTATACGCGAGCCTTTCTAGTTAGCCGATGACTCATTAGAGCTATCCTATCGGATGTGAAACCATCCTCGTTCATCAGTTGTTCAATAAATAGGATGAATTTGGATAATGTTTAGGTGATGAAGCGTCGGACGGTGCTTTAATAACATGGGACGTGGCTGGCTCTGATTCCAGTGTTGCGACGACTTGGCGTGCAACATTTACTGTGGAATGTCATTCCTCATAAATGGTTTGTGCATATAGGATGTATTTGTACTTTTGATATATGATAATTACCATAAATAACGGAGGGATGAATGTGAAAAAAGGGGAAGAAACCAAAAAGCGAATTATTTCGCAAGTCGCTGTATACATGGATCAAAATGGATACTAAAGCACATCCATGTCAGATATAATGAAAATTACAGGCATAGCCTCCAAAGAAGTATGTGCCGATATTGATTCCTCATTCTTTTTCTTTAAGTCTATCGCATTTTGAAGGTATGGAAAATAGGAGAGAATACCGTCCCGAATTACTTGTTTAGGTAGAAAGCGAGGAGTTTTTATGTACTATTCACTAAAAGAACTACAACATGCGTATAAGTCCGGAGAAAAGATTAAGTTTCTATTCTTCTGGGGCCATACCCCTATGAAAGATGGCACTATAAGTGCTAGCTGTTTAAGCCAATGGTGGGAAAGCTCATTTAGAGTGGAAGGGGAGCAATACAGCTGTGCCGAGCAGTATATGATGGCTGAAAAGGCAAGGCTTTTTTATGACGAAGAAATGCTTGAGGCAATAATGATGGCGAAGCACCCGAAAGAAATGAAAAGTTACGGACGTGCGGTTAAAGGTTTTGATGCAGAGATATGGGAAAGTCGTTGTTATGATATCGTACTTCAAGGAAACCTAGCCAAGTTCAGACAAAACCCAGAACTTTTGAACTTTATGAAGACAAGTAAAAACAGGGTTTTTGTAGAAGCTAGTCCAGCGGATCGGATTTGGGGGATTGGACTTTCAAAAGATCATCCCCACGTAAATAATCCTTTGTTTTGGAAAGGTAAGAATTTGCTTGGCTTCGCATTAACCGAGGTTCGAGATCGTTTGAATAACGAAGATTAAAGCTAATCTTATCAGTTCGATAATGATTGTTTTGATGCATTGTGGAACACGACGCTTAGTTGGTAAAATGATTAGGAAGTGTTACTATCTTACAAACGAAAAGAGGCAGAGTGATGGAAAAAGACCCTTACGCACAACTTATGATTTGGCATCAAGAAGATGAACATGAAAAAATAGTAGATAGAATTATGGAAATTCCCCAATCAGACAGAGATTATGATACGGTCAGTTTATTGGCAAGAGCTATGAATAATCTGGAACGTTACGATGAAGCTCTTCAACAGCTTTTGACTATTGCAAAACTAGGTGAGGGTGACCCTCTTTGGCATTTTCGCGTGGGATACTCCTACTATTATCTTGAACAATATGAGGAAGCATTAAGAGAATTTGAAATTACAGATAAGCTAGATCCAGGAGATAGATCTACTTTGACATTATTAGATTGGAGCCGAGGTAAAGTCGACCAAAAGAAAAAGCAACTTAATCAATCTGCCACATTGAAAGTTATGAACGAACAAACTACGGTTAACGAAGCAAGTGAAGTTCCCATTGAAGCTGTAGTATATGCTGCAGACAAAATTAATCCAGTTGCGCTAGGAGTGCAAGATAATAGTCATGCGTCATTTGAATATTTAAAAGAAATGTATATTGATGGATATTTCCCTAATTTTCTTGTGGATAAAGTCAAAGCTGAGCTAGTTAAAGTTGTTGAATTTTTGGAACAAGGAAATCAAGATATCGAAGAAATTCAAGCAAAGCTTGATATCGCCATCAATGCAATCAATGATATTGCAGAAGAGTTTGATGAAAATGACAGCGAAATTGAAACCGTTGCGAGAGAATCAATTGCACAAACTGTTGAAGATATTTTAGCCTTTTTTGGTATCGAAATAGAAACAGAAGCAGCCATTCGTGAACGTGATTGGTAGTTTGTTGGGGAAATAGAGTAGCTATACAAAGATTTGTGCTATAACGCACTATAAATTATATTTGGGATGAGGAGGAAACGTATATAGCTATCTATTTTAATATTTCAATGCCTGTTATGGATTTTCTTACTGAGAGCCATAATGCAATGCTGAGTCATGGAGTTAAACTATATGCCGAAATATTTGTTAACGCACAGGGTGAACGTCAATATTCATCTTTTGAAAGTGAAAATAACGATTTGTTCTCCAGTTATTTTAATGATACTGCATATAACTCTTTTTTCTTTTCCTGCTACCCCATAGAAGATATAACCCAAATGAAAGAATTTGGATATTTTTATGATACACCAAGCTCCTATTCTATTGAAGTTAAAGGCGGCAGAGAAACCTATAAAAGTCGAGAACTTATACAAATGCGTATGATGTCAAAAAATCCTAACAAACAAATACAATCTTTTTATCGAACATTTCAAAGGGACTTAAAGAAAATTTTTATCTTTCGTCACTTACAGCGACCCAGAGCTTATAATGCGAAGTACAGAATGATGTAATATTAAAATAGGATATAAACGGGGATTTATTATGAATATTTTTATTGCGGAGCATTGGAATCTTGAAAAGCATGAACTACCCGGCATTAATTGCATCATCTTTCCAAATGGCACTGTAACCATTTTAAATTATTACAGCACATATAACCCCAACACAAAAGAAAGTAAAATTTTTTGCTCTCCCTTGTGTGACACAACCATTGAAAGCATAGCAAAGTATAATGATGAATATTGGACGGTCGTTGATGAATGGGTCAGTATTGATTATCAAGACGGGAAAATCTATGGCGGTGATGGTCAGATGGGCAATGAAGGATTTATTGCTTGTACGGATGCTGAAGACCGTTTAGTATGGGGAATATTTTTTGAAAATTCAAACCCTATAAAAAACTTGGAAATTAAAGATAACATCCTAATCGCTATTAATGAGCATACCGAATTACAAATTGAAATCAACTTAGAAAACCTCACCCAAATTGAAATAACTTGCTTAAAATCCGATTAAGCTTTCATCATTTTGCTTTCTTTAAATACCACGATATATGCATTTTTTAATAGTGAAATCATTTCTTGATTAAAGTTAGAGGAGAGAATACAAAGATGGATAAGGATCTATTAAAACAGCTCACTCTTTGGCATAACAAGGACCAGTATGAGAAAATCATTAACAAAATTATGGAAATACCCGAAGCAGACAGGGACTATGACTTAGTTTGCCATTTGGCAAGAGCATTGAATAATCAAGAAAATTATAATGAAGCGATTAAATATTTTTTATCTGTGCAAAAGCAAGGCGAGCATGACCCTCTTTGGCATTATCGATTAGGATATGCTTATTATTACCTTGAACAGTATAAGGAAGCGATCGTTGCTTTTGAACAAGCTGTAGCACTAGACCCTGAAGATACACATGGCAGGACGTTTTTAGAAATGAGCCGCAACGCCGCTAGTAGAGCAGGAAATGAAACCATCCCTATAGTTAAAGTTGAACAGGATGAGGGTTTGTTAGAAGTTAATGAAAAAATAAATCCATTTGGGCTAGTTTCGCATAATAACGGAAGCCTATCAATGATTTTAAGTGTTGGCAAATATAAGCATGAAATTTTTAAAACACGAGCCGAAGAAGGATTTGAGGGCAATGGCTATGATTGGGGTTCATTAGCAGCCGTGTTTCTTGAAGAAAAAATGCCTCATTTAGTTGATATCGTGCGATTTGACCCTGAAGCCGATATGTTCGCTGCTTATACAGACAATAGAGAAGCAATACTTAGTTTTGCAATAGCCTTTAAGGAAGCATGTGAAGATGACTCATTAATAAAAGACCTATTTTCACGAGCTGAATTAGATTAATTGGAAATATCAAGGTACAACAGTATCCTCAGTTGCAATGAAATGACATTAGCCGATCCAACATTCTAGAGGTGATGACCGTATGGGAACATGGAGTGCTGAGGTTTTTGGTAATGACACCTCGTGTGAGATCAAGGAATATTTCTATGAGCAGTATAATCGGGGTTCTGAAGTTACTGAGATTGTCAGCGAATTACAAGAGAAATTTACTTATAGCTTAAATAGTACAGATGATAGAAACAATGTATTATTTGCGTTGTCCTATTGCCTTTGGGAAACCAAATGCTTAGAGGATTCGCTGCTAGAGCAAGTCGCTCAGATCATTGAGAGTGGGAGTGACTTAACTGTCTGTGAACAGCTTGGAGCAAATGTACCATTTATTAACCAGCGAAAAAAGTATTTACATACATTTATCGCCAAAATTAGCGTACCCAAAAGTATAGCAAAAAAGAGGGTCAAGCCACCTACGCAATTTGAAAGTGATTATCACAATGGCAGCTGCCTTACTTTTCAATATCCCAGTGGCTTATACGGTGGCATTATCATTATCGACTGCGCCTTTTATCGTAACCGAGGTTCAATGCGCATAGCATTCACCGATATTGAGCAGCACTCTGAACCCGATTATAACGATTTTCTAGCCTCTCGCCTGACCAACTTCAGCTGGGAGGGAGTATGGGGAGAGGCAAACAAGTATGCCGCCTTTGAGGGTAAGACTGCCCGCATTTCTACCTATCCGTTGAGCTATGATCATGCTAAAGAGCGTGCTTCTTATTTTGAGTATAACGATAAGTTCTTCACAATTGTGGGCGAGCTCCCTAAATACACACAATGCCTACTAGCTACAGTTGGCATTGGAGTCCATTACAATCTTGCTTATCCTGAGTTCGCCATCTCTATGAAAAAGACATTACTATATTGGAAGCAGAATGAAGACCTATACCGTAAAAAAGTTTCTAAGGAAACGATTACTAAATTAAATAACTTATTAGTCCTCAACAAATAGCTGTTTACGTATTTTCATATCATAAATAATTAACTGAGTCCGGCTTTTGATATCCCATTTGCGGAATATATTCGTGAGGTGCTTCTTTACCGTCGATTCACTAATTATATAAAAGCTGAGCAAATTCCATATTCGAATGTCCCTCTACGATCATTTCAACGGCCTTGGTTTCCTGAGGTGTCAGGATTTTCAGTGGTAATTGTTTCAGGGACCTTTGCAGGACTATTATCTAATTTTTTAGTATATCTTTTTTTCTGAGAAGAGAAATAAAATTAGAAAAATCATTGAATATGTAGAACAAACAAATGAAAGGGCATTCCAGGTGTATTAAAGAAACTATCTTATTTGGAAAATTAGAATGCCTAAAAGAAAGTGGAGATGAACATGTACATAAGCAAATGGTGGGGAGATTTAATTGGCGGTTCCGATGATTCGCTTGCATTAATAGACTATTTGGAACAATTGGACTTAACGGATGTGACGCTCATTCAGATTTTAAAGGACCTTGGTTTCGATATTTTGCTTTCTGAGGGGGACTTGAAAAACGGCGGAAATATTGGATTTGATATGAGAAGTGCTAACGGCATGTTTCGGGTAGAACTTGATATTGCCTGCGGTGCTCTAATCGATCTTTCAGCCATTGTGCTGGAGAGTCTTAAATCAGGCTATGTCGATTTGCATGATTTGGATGAGGCTAGGCAGCCGCGCAAACTTTATATTGATGCCTCCGAAGAAAAAAGAAACCTGCTTCGGGATGAATTGAACAAGTTTTCCCGTAATCCGCTGTCCTACGATTTAGCCGAGCTTGTTCCGGCCGATGATATGAGGGAGCTTGCGGAAAAGGCAAAAATGATCGCAGATGAGCTGTTATAAGTTGGTCTTAGCCTTTGGATATGGGCAGGTTTAGCGATTTCGCTCCGCGCCGGATTTTTCGCTGATAGACCCGATAAGCTGAACCGAATCACAAATTATCATCGGAAGAGAGGGATATCGCTATGAAGTGTGTTAGTAAAACTATGCTTCGTGAAATTTTACCGATGCAAAGTTACGAGACTCGCTCCATGCAAAGTCTAATTTTTTCAATTTGGTGAGGTGAGTTCTATTGAACTTTTGGTTGATGGAGAACATAAAGAAAGCTTAATGGGACACATCGATTTGGAACGTCCAATGATCAGAAATGAGGATAGAGAACATTGATTTTTAGAATATTCAAACCATTAATCACAGTAATCGTCGTTTGTATACTGGCAATATATGTGTTACCGCTCTCAGTTTCAGCCACGAACCAAGGAACACTTAACTCATCGGGGATGTCTGACATACCGACTGTGGAATCATTGCATCTTAATGTTAAATCCGCCATTCTCATTGAACAAACTACAGGAGATGTTCTATTGTCCATCAATGCCGATCAGGGCTTTGCGCCGGCAAGTATGGTCAAAATGATGACAGAGTACATTGTTGCCAAAAAAGTTAGAACAGGAGAACTATCCTGGGATGACATCGTTACAGTCAGCGATCATGCATCTAAAAGCATAGGTACCCGTGCATTTCTTGCAGAAGGAGATCAGCATACGGTAAAAGAACTGTACACCGCAATGGCAGTGGGATCCGCGAATGATGCTGCGATTGCTCTTTCTGAGCATGTATCGGGCACAGAACAGAACTTTGTAACACTTATGAATGAGGAAGCCAAACGCATGGAACTGACTAAAACCCATTTTATCAATGCTACCGGACTGAGCCGCGCCGACATGCCAGAAGGCTTTCGCCCTGATGAAATGGGAGAAACGCTGATGTCAGCAAAAGACGTGGCCACATTGGCGAAAAACCTTATTCAAGATGAACCAGATTATGCTGATGTCACATCCATTCCATTTTACAAGATGCGTAAGTCCGATAAAGATCCAATTGTCAATTCAAACCGGATGCTAGAGACTAACAAAGCTATTCCGAGTTATGCTTATGAGGGCTTGGATGGGCTCAAGACAGGATATACCGAAAGCGCAGGCTATTGCTTTACCGGAACTGCAGAGCGCAATGGTATGCGTTTAATCAGTGTTGTCATGGGGACTCCATCGATGGGGAGCCGCTTCGAAGAGACGGCAAAGGTATTAGACTATGGATTCAATCACTTTACAATGAATCAAGTAATTCCTGCTGGGAGTTTAGTCACTGGGATGGAAACATCTCCTGTCAAGGGCGGGAAAGAAAAAAATGTTCAGATAGTAACAAAAGATGATGTTTATTTTATTCTCCCGAAATCAGATGTATCTACACAACCTATTGCTACAGTCAATTTAGTTCCAGGTGGGCTCGCTGCCCCTGTGGTAGCTGGTACAAAAGCTGGAACGGCGACATTTACTTACGTAGTCAAAGGGCAAAGCGTCGTACAATTAAGAACTGTTGATTTAATCACTGAGCGAACAGTGGAGAAAGAAAACTGGTTTATGTTACTTCTTCGGTCAATTGGTGGTTTCTTTAGTGCTGATTAGCAGTGTCAAGATGCTTTGAAAGATTATGAATTGGAGAACGAATAGGGTCTTTTAATTTGAACGGAATGATAAACAAAAAAGAAATATACAGCAGAACGATTTCGAGTGGAGACTGATCCCGATACTTGATCAGTTGAATATAAGAAGTCTTGCTAAGTCACTCCATGATTGAAACCATTTTCGAGCAGGAAAGAAGCTGCCAAGTTTGAAGAGGGGTTTAAACTCGTCTTCTTTCATAAGTTGTCTCTTACAACCGATGGAATACAGGTAACCACTCCTGATTTTCCATCGGTTGTTCTATTTTTGTGATGAAATTTTTTGCAGTAAAAAGCTTTTTTCAGAATGAAGATTTTTTCTTCGAGTAAAAGGGATGTAAGTTTGACCGCTTTTACAGTTAAGTATATATGTTCTTGTCTTTTAAGGTACTATGTTCTTGTCCTCCGACAACCGACACACATGTCCAATGACACAAAACAACCCCCAATTCACTTCCAGAATTTACTGGACATATCAGTGAATTGGGGGTATATTTGTGTCAAGATAAAATGACACAAATATACCCCCGAATTAAGAGTTCGTCACAATACTTCCCTCAAATAAAGAGTTTTCTTACCGCTGATCAGCGGCGACAAGATGAACAATTTACGAAAATGAGGTGAAAGCGTGTACACACCAATCCCCATGAAGCGCAGCACTCGATACGGTAATAATTATTGGGAAGCATTCAGCGTCAAAATGAATCGAGATGTACGATTTTTTAGTGACCTGGAATACGATCATTGGATTCTCGTTGAAGCTGATTCGGACATTGTTGCCTTCTGTGAACAGCCCAAGCGAATACAAGTCGAATGGCAAGGAGAATTGGTAGAATCCATTTTTGACATGTGGATTCAGCGAATGAACGGAACGGAGTGCTTCTTGGAAGTGAAATACGCTTCTGAACTTGACCCTAACGACAAAAGATTTTCATCAAGATCTTATAAACAAACGAATGCTCAAGCAAAATGGTGCCAAGAAAATGGTTACAATCATCTCATTCGAACCGATAAAGACATCCGATCAAACTTGATTTATTTGAATAATTTGAAAACTATCATACCATACATTCAACAACGCCCTGTTCTTGTGGAAACGGTCCAATATCAAATTATGAATGTTCTAGGTAAGACCTCCAAAACCACGATAGAAGGGATAGAACAAGCGCTTCCGGTTCTTGGTCGTCAACGGATTCGGGAAACTGTGTATCAGCTGATTTATCGGGGAATGATTGACTCTACAATCACTCACAAACCTTTAGATTCAAAAACAGAGGTGTGGAGCAATGCCTAAAAAAAGATGGATTGAGAATGAGAAAATTGATCCGGCACATTTAGATACATCAATCTGGCCGATTGTTCATGAAGATAAATTGGATTCTAATGACAAAGAGACTTTTTTTGCGAGAAAAAAGGCCATCGACATGTATATGAAGAATGAGCGCCCACTCCATGAAATTAGCGCCGTTACACTCATTGACAGGAAAGATATATTGGCATTTGTGAAGAGATGCCTTTCTTACGATGACCAAGGTAGAATCTGGGGTTATAGAGCACTTATTCCCAGGAAACGTTTAAAACAATATGAACGCAAGTCTCTACCTATATTATCAACGCAGGACGAGCTATCCAAAATGACGGGCGCTTTTACATTGCTATTAAAGCAGTATCCTACCGTTAAAGAAACGATTGACAATTTGTATTTGGGTAGAAATACAAAACGAGAAGTACGATCCCCTAAAATTAGTGTGAAAGATCTTCATGGTAAACTCTTGGATGCCTGTACGAAGGCAGGTATTACATCCAGTGAATATCCATTTATAAGTGGAGATTTAGGAAAACGGTCGTTATATCGTTATGTCGATATTCTTGAACAATGGCATTTTGGCGAAGCCGCTAAACGCTACGGTGAGAATGCAAGTCAAAAAGCAAGACATACAGGAATAGGCGCTCCGAATGCCCCTTCACCAGTTAGACCTTTGGAACGTGTTCAATTTGACGGACATCGAATAGATTGTTCAATTGCCATCGTGTTCCACACGCCAGAAGGCGACGAAATTGTGGAGGTAATGGATCGCCTTTGGTTACTCTGCATCATTGATGTTGCGACAAGAATCATCTTGGGTCACCATCTTAGCTTTAATAAGGAGTATTCCGCTAGCGATGTACTGCATTGCATTAAAAAAGCTGTCATGCCCAAAGAAGTGCTTCAATTAACAATCCCAGGATTAACTTATCACCCGAATGGCGGTTATGCATCAAGGCTGTTTCCTGAAATGGAATGGGCTTTGTGGGATGAGTTTCATCTTGATAATGGTAAATCTAATTTAGCGAATCAAGTCAGAGATCGACTAAAACGAACCATAGGTTGCTCGGTTAATGCTGGTCCTGTGGCATTGCCAATGAGAAGAGGAATAATTGAAAGGTTTTTCGAAACGTTAGAAGAAAATGGGTTCCATCGTCTAGTAAACACAACCGGCAGCAACCCAAAAGATCCACGACGGCAAGATCCGGAGAAAAAAGCAGTGAAATATCGGATTACCGCTGAGCACATAGAAGAACTGACAGATGTACTCATATCCAACTACAACGGAACGAAACATGAAGGAATAAATCTTTTGACACCGCTGCAATGTTTAGAACAACGTTTAAACAGAGGTTTACTTCCACGAGTTATGACTGAGGAAAAGAGACAGGAAATCGCTTTTCTTTCTCTTGCAGCAAATCGAGTTGTTCAAGGAAACATTAGCCAAGGAAAGCGTCCTTTTATTTATTACGAGGGGACTGAATATCGTAATGAAGTATTATCACGAAGTCCTGAACTTATTGGTACCCCATTAGATCTACTGGTGAATATCGACGATCTCCGAGTAATTAGAGCATTTTTGCCTGATGGAAGTGAGTTTGGCACACTTACGGCCAATGGAAAATGGGGTATTACGCCGCATTCACTTCAAGTTAGAAAACAGATAAACAAATTAAAAAAGTTGAAAATACTGCATTTCACCAATTACGATGATCCAATTGAATGCTATCACAGATATTTGCAAGAACAGGCTAAAACGAGCCGATCGGATCGTAATCGGTTAGCTGCACTTCAACGAAGTAAAAAAAAGGAGAAAGAGAAATTGGTCTCCAAAGAGGTTCTTCCTGATGATACTCAGAGCGAAAATGTTGTTCCATTAATAGAAGCATCCACTAAAAAGAGTATGAATATAGATCGAAAACGGTTTAGGACCATTACTTATTAGCGGAGGGAGAGTCATGGTAAATCAACCTAGTCCCATCGAAAAAAGTTCTGCCTTGTCACCGCCAAGACCGTATGTGGCTCAAGGTACTCATCCCATTGAGACCGGAAGATACCTGCTGCCGACGAACGAAATTATTCGTATGTATGATACCGTTGCCCAATGGATCACAAATCGTTCACCCGGCGGGATGATTTACGGCAGACCGAGACTCGGGAAATCAAGAGCCATTACGTATCTTTCATACGAACTTCCGAATGAATTCGGTAATCATCTCCCGATATTTACTATGAAATGTCGACAATACAAACAACCGAGTGAGAGTAGCTTCTTTGAAGATATATTGAATGATGTAGGGCACGCTTTGCCCTTTAACGGAAAAGCCAATTTAAAAAGAGATCGACTATATCGATACTTTGTAGAAAAGGCTGAACGCTCAGCTCAAAAACGTATTATTTTGTTCATCGATGATGCTCAACGTCTTTTTGAAATTCAATATGGCTGGTTGATGGATATTTACAACGAACTTGATAGTTCAGGCATTAGCATGACAGTTATCTTGGTTGGACAGGAGGAACTTGTTCATCAACGCAGCGCATTTATTCAAGCCAAGAAAGCTCAGATCATCGGAAGATTTATGGTTCACGAATTCAATTTTAAAGGAATAGTCGACGCCGATGATATGGCTGTTTGTTTGTCCGGTTACGACAATATTTCAGAATATCCTGAAAATAGCGGATGGTCCTTTACACGTTACTTTTTTCCAGATGGGTTTGATCATCATGGATGTCGTCTTGAGAATTGTGCAAAGGATCTATTTAGCATATTTACGAATCTTCGCAAAGAACACGGACTTACAAGAGCAACTGAAATACCAATGCAATATTTAACGCTAACAGTTGAAAATGCACTTCGTCATTTTGGAGCAAATGGAGAGGATCTTCACTGGCTGAACAATGAGCAATGGAAATCCTCGATTACTAGCTCTGGTTACATTGAAGCCGAGACATACCACGAAGTGGTATGAGAAAACTAAAATGTGTTTTTCCTGAGTATAAAGAAATACAGAGGCAATTCACTTGGAATCCGGACTGGATCTCAGATTACGAATCACCTTGGGGAATTTTCGAAAAATTTAAGTACGCAAATTGCGTTACGGCAAAAGATATTCTGTTCCAATTCGGTAATGAGGAAGTATTAAGTAGAAGATCCATAAGTTACAGTCAACAGAATTGCAATCTAATTGATATGCCCCGATTGAACAATGAAAGTATTACAAACATCTTGAAATTAGACGTAAAAGCTAGAAATCAAGAGTTTATGAACCTGATGGCATTTGTTCCGAGACATCGTCCTTATCAAGATTTTTTTCGCAAACAGCTTACATTCTGCTTAACGTGCATGAAGAAAGGCTTTCACAGCATATTAAACCAATTCTCGTTAATTCATGTATGTCCTATCCATGGAGATCCATTGTCGGACCGCTGTCCGATATGCGATAAATCTTATCCGTATCGTCTCGGTGATGATGCGTTAACTGCACCGTTTCAATGTTCCTGTGGCCATCAATATTTAAGCGGTACTTGTAATTATTCGGAGTTATGGGAATCCAAACCCGTAATCCAATCAACCGAAGTGGCTGATTGGATATCCATGCACTATAAACAAAAGATCAATTTTAATGATCTCATTTTGTCCAGTGAAATTTCGTTTCGTAATTTACAAGGTGGCATGGATTTTATTTTGCAGGCAGTCGATCCAAGTTATAAATCAATTCAGCCCGAAAAACATTATGTGGTTAAGTCGCCGTCAAGAATCATGGTTTACGGAAATTATAATAAAGAATTCGAATCCATTAGAGAGTCTGGCAGTGATGAGAGGTACCTCAGATTCATTGAAAAAATAAACGAACTGATTTACCAGAGCAATAGAAGCACCTTCTATGCGATTGCTAAACACTTGAGAGCTACAATCCTTCGGGATCATATCGCTTGTGTTAGAAAGTTAGAACTGTTTGATACCAAATGCCCTTATGCGTTTGCATATGTAAATTGGAAAAAATTTATTGAAGGACATACACATACGCGACAGGTAGACAATAAATATCGGCCTTCAAGAGAACGAAGCAAATATGAAATGGAGTTCATCTCAAAACAAGACGACTCGGCATTATGGGATATTATCACCAAGTGGGAATATGGCAAGCCCTATTGGAAGTATAAACATCTTACAGCAACAATTTGGATTATCAACAGAGTGCTTGCTCATTTCGCTCTCAATCATTTTTACAGCTGGTTAGAAATCGCTAAGAATACGGAATCACTTGGCTTGGAGTTTGATAATGTTCCTTTTCGTTACGAAAACGTTCCGTTTTTTCTTATCAAACTACCTCGTGACAATGAAAAGGAACTAGAGTTCCATTGGTGGCTTAAGGACCATGATCAAAACAAGCCCCATTTGGTGTGCCCATTCAAAACTGGTTTCGGATAATCTGTTCGTAGTGAAGTTATGAATAAGCTCGAACTACAGCAGCTAATTTCAAGCCATCTTATGGTTTCCTAATTTCTAAATATGGAGCGTATGGTATGGATATTGACTTAAACAAATTGCGTGATACCGGATGGATTTTCTTAAGGGGAGAGAAGTCACTGAAACAAGATAATCTACTAAAACTAGCAAACACCTTGGGTGAACCAATTCCATCGAGGGCAACTGGTACCCTAGTTGATACACTAATGCCTGTAGATACGAAGAAGGCAAGACCAAATTCATTGAGCGCATTATATGGGACAGGTCATTTTCCATTACATACTGATACTGCTTATAAAAAAGTTCCAGCAAGATATATTTTATTGTATGCAAAGCAAATTGAGGGTGAAGTTCAGTCAACAACTTTAATAGATCTTGAGAAAATTAAGTTTTCTCAAGATCTTGAAGAGCGTTTAGATAGATGTTTATACACCATTATAAATAGTCGGCATAGTTTCTTGGCTACTCTACGTGGATATAGCAATACTCACAGAAAGAACTGGATCAGGTTCGATACAAGCTGTATGCTCGCAACGAATAAGGAATCAACTGTTACAATAAACGAGCTTAATGAATCGATCTCCAAAGTTACATTGGATACAATAAACTGGACTCAAGGCGATATATTGATCATAGATAATTGGCGTTGTTTGCATGGACGAGGAGTAGCTAATTCGAGCGCCAAAGCAGTTCGGGTTATAGAAAGAGTTACAATACAATAAGAAATACGGAGGCCATTATGATAGATTACGAATCCTTATGGAACAAATCTAAATTATACATGGGAAAAGCAATTAACAAACGTGACGAAGGGGATTTCGCTGAGTTTCAACTCTGGGCATCTCTTTTTTTGGAACTCTTAGGGAAGGCTGCATTAGCATATAAGCACCCGTCATTGATTGTTGATCCCAACACTCCACACGGATTCTTGGTTGCTATTAACGAGTCTCAGAGCACAGATTTTAAGACAATTACAGCAAAAACAGTATTTGAACGCCTTCAAAACTTAGTAAATGTCCCCCGTTTTGATGCTGATACAAAGAAATTTTGCATGACTCTAGCAAATCACAGAAACGAGGAATTGCACTCGGGAGCACTTCCTTTCGTAGGAATGAGTATGGACCACTGGCTGCCAAAGTTTTGGGATGTATGTAAAATGCTTCTTGAGTTTCAAAACAAATCGTTACGTGATCTGCTCGGACCAAGAGAGGCAAGAGCGACAGAAGAGATTATTCAAGCTCGGTCCGTCAGTTTGAAGGCGATAATTGAAGCTCGAATTCAGAGACATCGTACAGAAGTGAGGATAAAATACGAAGGTCCTGTTCCTCGTGATGTGTTGAAAGTGATCCCTGTATTATCAGATGATGATCAGGAAACCACTACATGCCCTTCTTGCGGCAGCCACGCTGTAATATACGGAGAAATTTTAGATGAAGGACCAGAGTATATCGACGAGGAAGAGCCGTGGATAACATACCAGGATAATCAATATGAAATCACGTCATTAAAGTGTAGAGTTTGCGATTTGAAACTAAATAGTTTAGACGAGGTAACGGCCGCCGGCATAGATCATACGTTTGAGAAAACAATTACTATTGAGCCTGATTATGAACCCGAATACGGAAATGACTAATATGCGGCTTAATAAAATGAATGAGATAATTTAGATTTGGGATTATTATTTTAAGAAATGGTGTTCAATAGCCTGAATTTGTTTTTTCGTAAATTGATTGGTACATTCACCAAAATAACTAGAGGTGCATACAATGAGCCATATTCGTATAGAGGGCATACAAGTCCAAAATTACAGGTCATTTGGCCAAGCAGTAACAGTTCATTTTCCTAATAGCGATTTTAAAAAACCAGTAGCAATAGTCGGGTACAATAATGCAGGTAAGACGAATTTTCTTAATTCAATTTTGTACGGAATAACAGAAAAGTATGTGACTAAAGACACCTTTACAATTAACGACTTTCACAAAAGGAAATTTAGCAATATACCTAAAATTGTAACTAAAGTAAGCAGTAGTAGCGAGCCTAAAGTTGAATGGGGGACTGCAAATCTCACTGGATATCATTTTTTAGAAATCAAACTCGATGGTCATGAAATAGAGAGCACAAAAATTAGTTCCTATGATGACTACAATCAAAGTAGCAGGAGTTCTAGCGCTTTCGGTGCAGCAAAGTATTTTAAAATATTCTACATAAACTTCCATGAAATAAAAAAAGAAATATCGACAAAGAAAACGAGTTGGGGAAACCTGTCTTCTTTTCTTGCAAAGCATATCAGAAGCATAGTGGATACAGATAATATTATGGTTGGAAAAAAAGATGTTTTTAAAGGAGAAGTAAAAAGCGCGACTGATAAAGTTCTTGCAGACTCTAAATTAAATGAATTTCTTGGAAAAATACAAATTAATTATTCAACAAATTTAAGGCAGAATCAGTGCCACATTGAATTTGGATTACCTGATTATGAAGATATATTTTTAGAGATGATGTTTAAAGTGGGTCTTAACGGAGACATGGATAATCTGGTGCCAATCGACCATTTCGGCGATGGTTACATTTCTATGTTTGTTATGGCAGTAATTCAAGCAATAGCAGAGAGCAACGGAACCGACAAGTGCCTGTTTTTATTTGAAGAACCTGAGAGCTTTCTACATGAAAATCACCAAGAATATTTCTACAAAACCGTTCTTTGTGGATTAGCGGAAAAGGGACATCAAGTAATTTATACAACACATTCTGATAAAATGTTGGATATCTTTGATACCCGAGGCTTGATTCGTTTTGAATTTGATGAAATAACCAAACAAACTGTTCTGAAATACAACAAACATGATAAAGAAATTTTTGAAGATTCAGATGAAGAAGCACTTTCTGAAATAAAAGACTATTACAATTATATTAAGCTAATTGATCCAAATCTTAATAAAATAATATTCAGTAAAAAAGTGCTACTAGTAGAAGGTCCCAATGACCTGATGACGTATAAAGAAATTATCAGAAGAAATGTATTGGATATCACTGCTGATGATAAGTATGCTGCTACATATTTGAATTTTAATAATATCTCAATAATTCCACATCATGGTAAAATTACTGCTTCAATTTTAATCAAGCTCTGCAAACATTTTGGAATTGATTATTTTGTGATTAATGATTTCGAC
The DNA here is from genome assembly GCF_000971975.1 of Paenibacillus algorifonticola. Lineage (GTDB taxonomy): Bacteria > Bacillota > Bacilli > Paenibacillales > Paenibacillaceae > Pristimantibacillus > Pristimantibacillus algorifonticola. Next base: position 188,586 of record NZ_LAQO01000003.1, read on the forward strand.
TTTGAACAAGATTTTGTCTCAGAACTCACCTTTACATCAATCGATGAGTTGCAAAAAAGCCATCTATATAACGATGGATTAGAAGAAATCATTGTTTTTAATTCCAAAGGTGAAGCAATGAATGCTAAAACCAAACGTTCAATGATAACAACAAATTGGAGATTAATTTCGGAATCATCTCCTGCGAAAATACATTTTAACATTCCAAAACTAGAGTCAGTTATAGGCTATGACTCTAATGACAAAAGCAGTGTTGGAATTTGGAACACACTTAAAAAGACCTCTCATTTTGGAGAGGAGATCTTCCCAGCAAAACTTCAAGAATTCCTTGAAATAACTCAGATCAAGAAGAAGCATGAGGGACAAAATTAAAAAAATTAACAGAAGGGGCAAAGAAAAAATGTCAACTTTTCACAAAACTTTCGATGAAGTGAACGAAGACGATTTGAAATTTTTTATTGAAAGTGGAGCTACAGAAGGGTTACAGCTCGAATTTAAAGAAACGATTTCAAATAACATTAGTCTAGTTGAAGAGGTGGCTGCATTTGCAAATACACAAGGTGGAGATCTATTTATTGGAGTGAAGGAAAGGGAAGGAACTCCGATTGAGGTTACCGGCATTGATATCAACCCCGATCAAGAAATTTTAAAGTATAAGCAATGGGTAGAAACTAATACTGATCCAGCTCTTACAAATATATTGTACAGACATATTTCCTTGACCGGTGGAGGGCACGTTATCCATATACGCGTACCAAGGAGCTGGAATGGGCCACATATGGTTAAGAATTTTAAGTTTATGTTACGTACAGCCTCTGCTAAAGTCCCTGCAGGTACATCTGATATTAGAAGAATGATGAATGTTAGAGATCATTTTCTTGATCAATACAATCGATTTCGTGTACAACGTATAGAAAAAACATTAAACATATATAAACAAGAGACGCCCTTTGTACTAGTTCACTTCTTACCGACTTCTGCTTTTAATATTGAATCAAATTATCCTATAGTCGAAAGGCGAAGTAGTATTAATCTTTCTGTGTTAGGTGGATCAGGATATAACCAGGGCATAAATGCCCATGGATTATACTATCAATCTATAGGAACCAATGGTTATAGGGGGCATACCCAAATATTTCGGAATGCTATTATAGAACAAGTGTCAAATATGTCGTTTAATTATCGTAAAAGCTATGAAGAGCCACGTAAAGAGTTTTTTAGCACTACACATTTTGAAAATTCACTAAGAGATTCAATTCTTAATCAAATAAGGAATTATGAACAGCTGAACATGCAAGATCCCTTTTACATATTCGTTAACCTAATTGGGGCGAGTGGAGTAATAGGACATTCATATGGGGCATATTACATTTCAGCTCCTCAAGCAATCGATGATGATTTACTTCAGCTGCCAGAAACTATGATTGATCCGATTGCAAATCTAGATCTAGAAGTGATTTTATCAACGATTATTAACTATTTATGGAATGCCTTTGGGTTTGTAAGCAAACCAGAACAATGACACAAATGTGCCCTCAATCATTTAGTTGATTGAGGGCACATTTGTGTCAAAACCCTTATTGAGGGTATTGTTGAGTCGTCATTGGGAGGGATTTGAGTCATTAGACAACACAAAAGAAACCAGTCGTGGTAAGGCTTTGAGTCTATTTATATACATATGTATAAAATACGGGTTTTGTGAAAATGTCTGTGAGAATCCGCGTAACCACGCGGGTTTATCGGTCCATGTTATCTACAGCTTTCCTCATCTCTTCATCTGTTAGATGTGTATATATCATTGTTGTTTGTATCGATGAATGTCCTAATTGATTTTTTAATCTCGGGACATCATTGTTCTCTAGATGGTATCGTGTTGCGAAAGAATGTCTTAGTGAATGTACGGTTAAAGCTGGTTTCCCAAAAGCAGTTGCATATTTTTCGATTAGTTTTTCAATGGATCTTTGCGTTAAGCGCCGGCTTTTTCCTTTACGGCCGATAGGAGCTGCAATAAACAAAAAGGGTTCCAGTTTTTCTGGTTTGTATCTTGATTCTCGAATTTGTAGATAACTTTCCACATCTAATAATGCTTGCTTGCTGAAGTAAACGTATTGTTCTTTATTGCCTTTGCGTATCACTCGTACGATAGCTTTACTTAAATCCAGATCTTCCAGGTTAATGCCGGCAACCTCAGAAAGCCTAAGTCCGGAGCCTAAAATAAGAGATACGATCGCTGTATCCCGTTCACGATTCATCTGATGGAAATGATATATCCGTTTATTCTCTTTATTTACTTCTCCGAAATCATGGGCTACAAATTGTCTAAACGCCTCAAATTCGTCTTCTCTGAGAATTTTCCCTTCAATACGGTTCGCAATGGTTTCCTGGCTTTCCTTGACGACATTTAAATCCATTTTGGCCATGACATTACGCTGAATATATGGCTTTAGCTCAGCGGTCTCAGCCTTGTTCTGCAGGTAATCAAACAAGGATTTCAGTGACGATAACTTGCGATTAATCGTGAGATTTGTATTACCCAGCTGATACTCTAAAAAAGATAAAAAATTCTCTACTTCACGGATCGTCAGCGTTTCTAATGAAGCTAAACTAATCTCTGTACGGCTGGCCGTTGTTAAGTTTTCTGCAACCAACCAGTCAAAAAATATAATGTAATCATGGCAATAATTAAGAAGCGTTGTTGGAGAAAGCTTGCGTTTACGGCTATCAATAAATTCAGTCACGAACCACGGCAATTGATTTATTTTTTCATCTATGCGATTCATGTAATGAAGCTTCATTTGTTTGTCCATATGTAAGAACCTCCTATAGTTAAATATATATCACGCATAATTATTCGTCAAATTATTATTTTACGTAATTATATAGGTGTAGCCTTGTTCATCCCATCCGGTTCGCAGGATCGCTGAGGAAGCTAAGTTTTTTTTCTTTAGTTTAGTTGCTACCACTCTTGGAGTCTTTTGATTGTATTACCTCCGCTTTTGTACTCTATTGGTATGCCACATATTGGATCAGGAATGGGTACAATTATGACCGCATCTGAATTACCCATGGCCGTTATAATGTCTTCACTTGTACTAGGAGAATTCGTAGGTTGGTCTCAATGGCTTGGAGTTATTATTATTTTATGCGGTATCTCATTTAGCAGCATAAGACAAAGAGGATCAAGACCACAATCTTCAATGAAGGAATATACATCTCTTTAGACTTAGCGATGTATGAAGGAGAAAGTTATAGGTGAATTCCATCGTTACACATATATCAAAAATCCAAAATTTAAGAAATTGATGAAATAATGATTTCAGAACAAGACTTGAAGCATTTACAACGCTGTGTGGAACTTGCGCGAGTTGCACTAGTAAACGGAGATGAACCGTTTGGTTCCCTTCTAGTCGATCAACAAGGTAATGTGTTGGAAGAAGACTTTAATCATGTTTCTGGGGGTGATCCTACCCAACATCCAGAATTTGCTTTGGCACGATGGGCTGCTAAGCATATGACACCAGAGGAGCTCGCACAAGCAACTGTATATACTTCTGGGGAACATTGCCCGATGTGTGCAACTGCTCATGCTTGGGTTGGATTAGGCCGTATTGTATATGCGAGTTCCTCTGCTCAACTAGTTCAATGGATGAATGAACTAAACGTCCCCCCAGCGCCTATCTACAATTTGTACATTCAGGAGATCATTCGCAATGTGAAAGTTGATGGTCCTATACCTAAGTTATCTGACCAAATCAAAGCACTACATGTTGAACTGCACCAACGAACAAATGAGAGTACCTCTATAATAGAAGAGAAAATTTAAATCTTGCTCGACAATCACTGATGTTGGCATCATTCTTTATAAAGAAAGGTCACTAAAACTTTCTTTTTATATTTGAAGATGCTTTAAAAGGAACCTTATTTGCGAATATATATTGATTGCGGTTCCAGTTTTTCAAATCGCCATAGTTACGCTATCCTGACCGTCAGCTAAATGAATTAGCTGGCGAAAATCGATTAGACATATGCCTAATCGGTAATCGGACTATATTCTTGTCCATTACGGCAATCGGTACAAGTTCTTGTCCTTGGCTCGGGACACGAACTTGCGATAAAACAAAAAAAGCCGCTAAATTAGCGACTTTCAATGGGAATATGTTCTTGTCCCCCGACATCTACAATACCACATGGCGTGCCATTACAGTGGCACGCCATGTGGTATTTATGTTCTTACTGCTGTGTTACTGCCTTTGAGCTTTCACTTCATCCATCGTAGGATAATCTGTATAACCCTTACTTCCGGTACCAGCATATAAAGTATTACGATCAACTTCATTTAAAGGGAACCCTACTTTGAGACGTTCCACAAAATCTGGATTAGCCAAAGACCATACACCAACGGGTACCAGATCAGCTGTGCCACTATCAATATCTACACTAATATCATCAATAGCACGCCCTGCTCTGTTGACCAATAATGCGTTTGTCCAGTTTGTGCGAATGTCTTGGAGAAGCTTCTCATTTCCAAGATGCATGACATGAAGGTAAGCTAAATCCAATTGAGCTAATTCCTTTACGAGGTGGAGATAAAGTTCAGGACCTTGTTCCCCATCTTGTATTCCTCCAAGAGGTGTTCCTGGCGAAATACGGAAGCCGGTTCTTTCTGCTCCAATTTCTTCGATAATAGCTTTCGCTACTTCGATCGCGAAGCGACTACGATTTTCTATAGAGCCTCCATATTCGTCTGTCCGTGTATTTGAATTCTCTCCAAGAAACTGATTAATCAGATAACCATTCGCTCCATGAATTTCGACGCCATCTGCTCCTGCTTTTATAGCCGCTGCTGCTGCTTTTCGGAAATCAGCAATGGTTGTTTGAATATCCTCTTTACTTAACTCCCGCGGAACCGGGATATCCTGCATTCCTTTAGCGGTGAACATCTCCACACCTGGCGCGATTGCAGATGGAGCAACAGGTTGACGATGATGGGGTGTATTATCTGGATGCGACATGCGGCCCACATGCATTAATTGGATAAATATATAACCATCAGCTTTATGCACTGCATTCGTAATCTTATTCCAACCTTCTATATGCTTTTCAGTATAGATACCAGGTGAATTCAAGTAACCTTGCCCATCATCAGAAGGTTGTGTGCCTTCACTAATGATTAACCCCATAGATGCTCTTTGAGCATAGTAAAGGGAGCTTAGTTCACCTGGTGTACCGTCCTCTTCTGCTCTGCTACGTGTCATTGGTGCCATAGCTAAACGATGAGGCAATTCCATTTTTCCGATTTTTGTTTTAGTCCACAATTTACTCATTTCGAACAACTCCTCTGTAGTTTAAATTAGTTTTTTATTTAGAAAGTTGTGGGTATAACGCTGATACCCCACCTGCAAGTGCACCTTGTAGCTTACGACTAATTTCATCTGCGATAATTTCAAAGCTGCCAGATTCTATGCCGTCAATAGCTATTTTCGCGATATCTGCAGGATTGGATTTAGGCATGTCTACGTTGGCAGTCATGTCTGTCTCCATAAAGCCAACATGTAGACCAGCTACTCTTACATTGCGTGGATATAAATTCAATCGTAAATCATTCGTTAATGCCCACTCTGCAGCCTTTGCAGCCGTATACGCGCCTAAAGTTCCCGAACTAAACCATGATAATCCGGAAAGAATATTCAAGATTGATCCTCCCCCGTTTTTCTCTATGATCGGTGCAAATTCCCGAACCATGGACAGTGTACCGAAAAAGTGTGTATTAAATTCCAAACCTATTTTTTCAGAATCACCGTCTAGTAAAGACGCCCCTGTTGATGAACCTGCATTGTTAATTAGCACGGTAACATCCTGAGCGATCATAGCAGCAGCTGCAACTTCTTGAGGTTTGGTAATATCCAACTTAACTGGTGTAACACCTGGAATATCAATAGTCTCCGGGTTTCTTGCACCTGCATACACTTTCGCCCCTCTTGATAGAAGTTCAAGGGCAAGATGGCGGCCAAATCCCCGGTTTGCTCCAGTAACAAATGCTACTTGTTCAGAAATTATCATTTTTATTGTCTCCTTTGTTCTGTTTTTAAGTGAAATTCCTTATTATTACTGCCCCTTATTTTAGGAAAGTTGGGGGTATAGTGCAGCTACACCACCGGCAAGTCCACCTTGTACTTGACGACTAGCATCATCCGCAATAATTTCAAAATTGTCAGATTCTATACCATCAATCGCTGCTTTTGCAACGTCCAAGGGGTTAACTTTGGGAACTTCTAAGCCCGATGTCATGTCTGTCTCCATATAGCCCACATGTAACCCCGCTACTCGAATATTTTGAGAGTGGAGATTTAAACGTAGGTCGTTCGTCAATGCCCATTCTGCAGCTTTTGCAGCCGTATAAGCGCCCACAGTACCCGAACTGTACCAAGACAATAAGGAAAGAATATTCAGAATCGAACCACCGCCATTTTTAGTCATAAGTGGTGCAAAAGAACGAACCATAGAAAGAGTACCAAAGAAATGCGTGTTAAATTCTAAGTGTATTTGATCTAGATCTCCTTCAAGTAAAGAAGCACCTGTTGACGATCCCGCATTGTTTATTAGAAGTGTTACATCCTGAGCGATCTTAGCAGCTTCAATCACCTCTTGAGGATTGGTAATATCCAGTTTCACGGGGATTACACCTGGGATATCAATAGATTCTGGATTTCTTGCTGCTGCATAAACTTTTGCTCCTCTGGACAGAAGTTCTAGCGTTAGATATCGACCAAGACCTCGGTTGGCACCAGTAACAAATGCGACTTGTTCAGAAATTTTCATTTTTATTACTCCTTTTTATTTTGTAGTATAGTATTCCAATTCCAAAACAACATTTTCTGGATTCTTCTCATTACGAAGATACAATTTCTTATTAGATGGAGGGATATGTTTTATAGTATAAGAATGATCATTCTATATTTGGTAAAAAGAAGGATCTCTTCAAGAAGAAAACTTTGTTGGTTCAATATATTAAAACGATCATTCTAAAAATTATAAACATTGATACATAAAGGACAATTAACCTATAACTATTTAGTTAAAAGTTTTATAGAGATGTTGGCTGTACGTTGCAGGTTCTCTTTAGGAATGGAAGTTCTCGCCATTGCCCTCAACCCAATACCCACCACATTCAGATGTTCTGCCAGTACTGAGGCATCATAATCTAGGTTTAATTCTCCATTCTCCTGTCCCCACAAAATAATATCCTTGAACAGTTGCTCTGCTAGTGTAAATGATTCAGTGGCCTTTGAATCCACATCTACATCGCGCATAGCTAATTCCACGGCAGAATTCACCATTAAACAACCAGAAGGTGAATCTTCATTCCCATATATCATGTAACTAATAATCAATTGAAGAGCCTCAACAGCCGTCTCAGAGCCTTTAACTACTCCTGCAAGCTCGCTATTTATTTTAGTTCGAAATCGATCCATTGCTTTCAGAAACAACGTATGTTTGTCGCCAAAGGTGTCATACAAACTTCTCCGATGGATACCCATATGCTCAACTAGATCCGTCATTGATGTCTTTTCATAACCTTGTTCCCAAAAGAGCTTCATTGCCTTATCTAGTACTACATTTTCTTCAAATTCTTTGTAACGTGCCATTCTGGTTCCCTCCTCCCGTATTCAATATAACATATTGAGAACGATCGGTAAAGAATAAAAATGTTATTGCTAATCCATTCAATATCACAAGCAATGAAAACGAACTATAGTCCGTAAAAAATGTATAAGATTAGTTTTCCTTATTACCTTGCTTAAGAATCATTTGACCCCAAGTATGCGTGATAAAATCCGGGGCGAACTTCATTGAAAAGCGCATAACTTTGGTAAAACCTACGTTCACGCGTAGTTTATTTCTCAACATGCCTTTAATACCAACATTAACAAGCTTTGTTAAGGGGAAAGAGATCAATTTATTCATCAATCCTTCATCATAAGTGTCCGTGAGATTGGTTTCAGAAATAACTGGTGGACAAAGCTCCATCACATGAATATTTTTTCCTTTGTAACGGATTTGCTCACGTAATGCATCACTGAACATGTGTATGCCAGCCTTCGTTGCAGAATAAGTCGGTGCGTTGGCTACTGTAATATTAGCAAGTAGTGAAGTAACGTTAACAATCATTGCCTCTCTTTGTTTGGCTAACAGTGGCAACAAAGCCTTGGTCACATATATTGTACCATTCAAGTTTGTGTTGATTTCTGAAATAAGATACTCGTAGGTAATACTTTCATCGAATAAGTCAAACTCGTTTATGATACCAGCATTATTGAAAACAATATCCAGTTTGGGATAATGTTTAGCTAATTCTTTGGCAAGTTGCTCAACGCTTTTAGCATCACTAACATCAGCTACCATCCCAATGATTCCAGGATTGTTCTTTACTGCTTGATCAATGCGTTTTTGTGAGCGCCCTGTGATGATCACTGTGTTTCCCATCTCATGAAAACGTTTTGCAAAAGCAGAGCCAATTCCAGACGTGCCGCCTGTCACCAGTATCGTTCTATTATTCAATTTCATTCTTCATCATCTACTTTCAATATGACTTTCCCTTGACTATGGCCTGTCGCAATTTTAGTAATTGCGGCATTCACTTGATCAAAGGGGTACTCAGAATCAATTACCGGCTTAGATTTTGCTTTTTCAAGATACTGTGTGAAAGCTGCTAATTGCTTGCCACTTGGTTGAACGTATATGAAATCATAACTTTTATTATGCCATTTCGCTAGCCCATCAAAAGGCAACCCCAGTAAACTGAAAAGAATCTTCTTCGCCGTTGACAAGTCTGCGCTTCGTTTAGCGAAACGGGCATTGGGACCAGCATTTAACGACAATAATTTACCACCGGGCTTTAATATTTTAATTTGTTTACTAATTTCACTGGCGCCCCGGGTATCAATAACATAATCATAGCCTCTCAGTATGTGAGTATAATCCTGCGTTTCATAGTCGATAAACTCATCTGCACCGAGTCGATTGGCCAAATCACGCGCTGATCCACTACCACTGACGGTCACAAACAGTCCTTGTGACTTCGCGTAAGGTATGGCAATCTGTCCAAAGCCCCCCGTACCTCCAGAGACAAATAATTTATTGCCTTGTTGAGCACCTAAAATATCAAGTGCTTGGATGATCGTCAAAACAGACAATGGTACGGCTGCTGCTTCTGTAAAGGAATGATTAGCTGGTATTTTAGCCACAATAGATGCATCTACTGCGACATATTCAGCGAACGCTCCCATTGTATCTAGCGGTGGCATAGTGTACACGAAATCACCTGTTTTGAAATTTTGGACACCGGTACCGACTTCAACCACAACTCCAGCCAACTCGTTGCCTAGAGTCAATGGAAAGTTGTAATGATCGAACAACTTAACTTTTCCTGTAATCGCCAAGACAAGGTGTGGATCAACACCGGCTGCCTTAGTCTTGATCAGAACCTGAGTTGATGTGATTGATGGAACATCGACTGAGTTGATTTCCACTTCAAGTGTTTTGGAATATCTAGAAATTTGTGCAGCTTTCATTAGGTGCTCCCCTTAAAATCGGATAATGACTTTTCCTTTAGGATGACCAGTCGCAACAAGCTTCAGAGCCTCATTAATATCTTCAATGTGGAATTCAGTCGGGTCCACCGCTGGTACAATCCCGTTATCTTCAATAATCTTCGTAATTTTCTTTAATTGTTCGCCATCACTGCGAACAAAAATGAAATGATATTGAATCTTCTTTTTCTTCGCTTTGTGATCATACTTAGCCCCGGCAATGGTGAAGAGCTTTTGTTTCCAACCTGGCAAGCCCATATGCTCGGCGAAACGTTTGTTAGGGCCGGTCCGCAGAGAAAGAAGGCGACCTCCTGCTTTAATAATGGAAAGTTCATGATCAAATTCGCTTGGTCCCAACGTATCCATCACATAATCTACATTACTAAGCTGCTCCCAATAATTCTCAGTCGTGTAATCAATATATTGGTCTGCTCCAGTCGCCATTGTCCGTTCACGCGCTTGCGGATTTCCACTAACGATGACCCTCAGCCCCATGCTTTTGGCGATAGGAATGGCCATTTGGCCAAATGAACCAGAACCCCCGGGAATAAACACGCTTTCGCCAGCTTTGGCAGCCAATTCTTCATGCAAACCTTGATAAGCAGTCAATCCTGTTAATGGCGCAGCAGCACCGGTCACAAAATCGAGATTAGCGGGCAAGTGCCCGATGGCATCCGCATGAATCGCCGCGTATTCCGCAAAGGCACCGATTTTTTGTAGTGGCAGGCGTGAGTAAATTGCATCGCCAACTTTAAATCCCTGGACGTTCTTACCAACCTTTTCAATAACACCTGTCAGCTCGTTACCCAGTACCAACGGGAACTCATAATCCTGGATCAGCTTCACGCTCCCGGTACCAATGAGCAATTCCAAATGATTAACCGCCGCTGCTTTCACCTTGACCAAGACTTCGTTATCACTTATTTCCGGGACTGGAATATCATTGACTTCTACTATGAATTTTTTTGAATATTTGGTAATCTGTGCTGCTTTCATAATTAATAGCCTCCTATGCGCTGAATAATAAGTAACATTTATTTGTTTTTGTAACTTATGTGACAAGCATAATGCCAGAGGTTACAAAAGTCAACAATTGTTACTCATTGTTTTATATGCTAAAATACAGGCAGGTGTATAAACGATTATTGGGGATTTATTGAAGAAAGAAGGGTTGGCAGCACAGTGGCTAAAATCACACAAGAGCTCATTATTGAAACAGCGGAGACATTAATTGAACGCACGGAAAAATCCGAAGTGACCCTCTCACAAATTGCGGATGAATTAAGTATCACCCACGCAGCGCTTTATAAACACTTTAAAAATAAGCAAGAGCTCTGGGCAGCCGTGTCGAAGAGCTGGTTCAACCGGATGATTTCAGAACAAATCAAAATAGACATGACTAATATGGCTAATCCACAGGAATTGCTCCACGATTGGCTTTGGGCATTTGCTAACGCAAAAAAACGTGCCTATAACGAGAATGCCAAAATGTTCGCCTTGAATACGCAATATGTTGACAGCAATCCACTGGTATTACGTGACGTTCTCTGGGATTCCTACCAAATTATTGACGGCTTCATGGACTATCACGATCCCCACTTGGAACGGGCAGAAGCGATTCTCTCCGCGTTTGCGGTGTTTAGCCTCCCGTCCTTCAAAGAATCCTGGAATTTACCAGACTACCAGGACAGGTTTGAACGCATCTGGAGTTTAATCAAACAGGGTCTCTGAATCCAAACCTCTAGTTGGATTCAAAAAAACCGCAAAAGAACTCTCTCTAAAACCAAGAATGTCCAAACCCTTTTTGGAGCTTCGTCGAATTCCAAATTCATCGTGAATCCCTTTTTTTCGTAGAGATATAGCAGTTGGATATACTAATCCGCATTCATCAGGGGTTCACCTAAAAAACAAAAGCAACTTAACCGCAGACAAGTCGTTTTTTAACGTTTTTATTTTAAAATACTACTTTGTAATTATCATTTCATTTCTTACCGCTTCACCTTATAAAACTCATGATACAGCTTCATCAGCGCTCTTTTCTCAATCCGCGACACATAACTCCGCGAGATCCCCAGCTCCTTCGCAATCTCCCGCTGCGTCCGCTCTTCCCCGCCGGTGTCCAAGCCAAACCGCCCCACTACAACTTCCTTCTCCCGGTCATCCAGAATGTCGAGATTGCGGTAAATCTTGCTCTTCTCGATCTTCAGATCGACTTCCTTAACAATATCATCTGCATCGGAACCAAGGATATCGATTAGGGTGATCTCGTTACCTTCCTTGTCCGTCCCTATAGGGTCATGCAGGGATACGTCCTTTTTGGTCTTTTTAAGCGATCTCAAATGCATCAAGATTTCATTCTCTATACAACGGCAGCAAAAGTAGTCAGCTTCGTCCCCTTGTTCGGGCGGTAGCTTTCGATGGCCTTGATCAGCCCGATGGTACCAATGGAGATGAGATCCTCCATGTCTTCACCGGTGTTGTCGAATTTCTTGAGGTTATGGACACGGGTGCGATGTCAAACACAATTATATTCACACTCAGCATTTTACAGATCGAACGTATGAAAGAGGGGTAGAATCTGTACAGTGTTAAAGGCTGGCTTTCGCCTGAAGGAGAGCTTTGGTGTACTCTGCGAGCTGATGCTATATCTTGCCATTGGCGGTCAGGGCCGAATCTTCGTGCTAGAATTTAATCCTAACCAGTCTCGCACAGCCACAAAGGGGGAAAAGAAAAAAAACAAACAACCGCCTCTCCACACATTAGTGTACAAGAGACGGTTGTTTTGTTCTAAATAGCGTGAAGGCTTTTTACATAACAAACCCTATATTTAGCGCTCTGGATCAAAACAGCAAGAAAAGTACTTATTATTATTAACACGAGTATCGCTGTAGCTTTGTTATTATTCACCCCAGCCATTATAAACGTTTACTCTACATCATCAGAAGAATTCCGAATTTTATTTCATTCAAATCATAAAAAGGAAATCCAATTGATAGAGAAAACTATCAAATATCAACATCTTCCATTTCATCTTTATAGAAAAGAAAGTTTACAAGACTCAAAGGATTTTAATAAACTATCTATCCTAGTTGTTAAAACTTCGTATAGTAGACTTACTTTTGAGGAAGTACAGTCATTCATTAGTAAAATGCCTATATATTTTAGTGACCATATATAAGGGAAAGTAATCATAAAATGGAAACGATTTTCTTCACGGTGCAATCCGTAATGTACACATAAACCCCATTGCTGCGGGCTGCAGCTCAATTCAAAACAATACTTTACCTATCGTTCTCAATATGATAATATGAATTTGCAGACAGGAGGTGGGGCAGCAAAAGGGCGTGAGAATGATCATGGCGAGAAGCAAAGAGTTTGAAATCAACGTGGTATTAGACAAGGCAATGGACTTATTCTGGCGTCAAGGCTACGAAAAAACCTCCATACAGGAGCTTGTTCAGGGCATGGGTATTCACAGAAGAAGCTTGTATGATACGTTCGGAGACAAGCATCAGTTATTTATGGATGTCTTGAACCGATATACTTCGACTTTGAATTCAAATATTACGAATCGCATTCATCGCTCAAATTCTGCCAAAGAGGCTATCCGGCAGTTGTTTGAAATGATAGTCAGTTGTGAAGAGAATCAACCACTGTTTAACGGTAAATGCGGCCGTTGAACTGTCACTGCTCGATCCAGAAGTGGCAGTTAAAATTCATGAGCAGTTTTTTGCTTCAGAGCAATTGTTGTATGATTTGCTGGTGAGCGGTCAGAAAACGGGAGAAATTCCCGAACATTATGATGCTGTGAGCCTTTCCCTCTATCTGCATAATGCTTGGGTGGGATTGCGTGTAATGATTAAAACGACAGAAGACAAAGAAAAGCTGGAAAGCATTATTAATACAACTTTAGCAGTCCTGGGATAAATTTTTTAACATAATTAGAATGATCGTTCTTGATTTAAATCGAAAGCGGCATTAATTTTAGGTGTGATGCCAATCCTAAAATCATCAAGGCTAAGTCAAAGGACTGTATAAAATAAATCTTAAAGGAGAATTTAAAAATGACTATAAACATGGACGGCAAAGTTGCTTTTGTAACTGGAGGAAATCGTGGCATTGGATTGGAAACGGCACGTCAATTAGGTAAGCTTGGCGCCACTGTCGTTATTGGGTCACGCGATTTGGCGAAAGGGAAGGTTGCTGTGGATACACTTCGTTCGGAGGGAATCCAAGCGGAGAATATCAAATTGGACGTCAATCTAGCCGAAGACCTTCAAGTTGCCTACAATTTTTTTGAACAGCGGTACGGTAAGCTTGATATGTTGATTAATAATGCTGGGATACAGATAGAGATTGAAGATCTTGCACCCATTAATGAAACAAGTACCGTTTCGCCGGTCGTTATGCGTGAAACCTTCGATGCCAATTTCTTCAGCATGGTTGAATTAACTCAGCTACTGCTGCCGTTGATTCGCAAAGCGCCAGCCGGAAGAATTGTTAATGTATCCAGTGCGCTTGGATCGAATACACTCCATTCCGATCCCGCTGCTCAAATTTATGATGTCAAGCTTCTTGCTTACGATGCCTCGAAGGCGGCAATGAATACCTTTACGACCCATCTTGCACATGAGCTGAAGGATACACCAATCAAAGTGAATTCTGCTTACCCTGGTTGGGTGAAGACTCCACTGGGCGGAAAATACGCTGATATGGATCTTGAAGATGGCGGTAAGACAAGCGTAATGCTTGCCACGTTGCCTTCGGACGGACCGACAGGCAAGTTCTTTCATATGGACACAGAGCTGCCTTGGTAATACGGTAGTTAATAGAAAAACGTGTTAATACTAAGTTCTTGTCCTTGGCTCGGGACAAGAACTTATACCGATAAAACAAAAAAACCGCTAAAATAGCGACTTTCAATGAGACAATGTTCTTGTCCCTCGACAGATCGATCGACCTCAAAAAATTTGTCTACGGATTTTGAGCGGGCCATTGTAACCGCATAGAATCGTGTTCAGTGCTGACACTCAACAGCCTTAAGGTGTAGAGGCTGTTGAGCTACAGTTCTTACTTGCTAAATTGCCTAGACTGGTTAATGAGTCGTTGAAAGCTATTGCGGTCTCCGACTCGTTTCAATCTGGCATCTAAAAGTCCTTTTTTCTATTCGATATATGATAAGGATAATAGATATATTAACCAGGTTAACGGATTGAAAAACCTTTTCTATATCAGTGCTTTTTTTGAGTCGCCGCTAGCGCACACGCTGTCCAACAAGGTGAGGTCAAGTTCCAAACCATGCCAATCCATGTGCCACTATCCGGCAGAGTAGAACTTTCCATCGTCTTCTCTATTTCTCATTTTTTATTTGACTATTGCATTTTTCTTAATAGAATCCAGTTCTTCTTTGCTGTGATAAGCACCTGCGCGTATAACAGCGTCTATCTTATGAAGGTTCTGAACACTCTCTAAGGGATTTTCGTCCAGAAGCACTACATCGCCATTCTTACCTATTTCCACGGTGCCCATATCATCCATGCGCCCCAGAAATTCAGCCCCGTTAAGTGTGGCCATTTGCAGAACATGGAGGGGTGAGATGTCTGCTTTTTCAAGTTCATCAAATTCTTGATGAATGGAGTAACCTGCGGTACGCCAATTAGCTCCGCCGCCTTCATCTGTGCCAACCATCATCTTTACGCCTTCTGAATCAAATGTCTTTGCCAGTTTCAAATAAAGGTCGTAGAGTTCCTGCTCAATGGAATTACTACCATCAGCGAACAGACCTAAATGCATCCGTACCAGTGTCAGGCATTGCCAGGTGTTGTTCTCAACATATACATCCGCAAGCTCAATTGCCTTTTCTTCACTGTAAGTGTCAATTAAATGTTGAAGTTGCGCGGAATCCTTTTTTCCTCCAGAAGTCTTAATGGCTAAACTGATGGCTTGCTCGTTCACAAAATCTCTAAGACCTTTTATCTTCATGAATTGCACGAAGATTGGATTTTCTGTGATTGAAGGAACCCCAGTCGCCTCTGCCCTCAAGGTCTTCTCGTCTGTTGAGGTGGATATCAGTGCCCCGTTGTTGATTCCGAAGTGTTCGACACTGGCGAATCCATTTTCCGCAACCTCTTTCAAGTCCATATCAGGAAGCACATGACCCTCAAATGGAATATTTAATTTATCCGCCTCCGCTTGAACAGCATTAAATACATCCGGAGAAACGCCCCCCACTTTTATAATGCCGGCCCCTTCCTTTTTCTGCCGGCGGACCAATTCCACGGCAATCTTGGGTGTGGGCGCGTTAATCGGTGTTAAGACATCGCTGGGCATCGTGAGCAGTGCCGGTTGATCCGTGGAACTGGTAAATGCGCCGGATCTCCATTCCTTCAGGAGTTCAGCCGAGCCGCTCATCTGCCTGAATCCGGTTACGCCATTGGCAAGCAGCAGATCCATTGTGTCAGAGGTGTGCTTCTCCCCTATCAAGTGCATATGCATGTTCAGGTACCCGGGAACCGCATACTTTCCTGTAGCATCAACAATCTTCATGTCTTTGTCAGCCTTGATACTCCCAGCCGGTGCAATGTCTATAATTTTCCCATCTGCAAACAGAATGCTTACATTAGAAGTTAAATTACCAGTACGTGTATCCACAATTGTCAAGTTATTCAATAAAAGCTGATAGGAAGCGCTGGGCTGTTCCAGTTCCGCAGTGGTATAGGGCTGAATATCTGCCGAAGGCTGACCGGCAAACAAACCGATCCATGCAACCACAAGCGCAACTACCCAACAGAGCGGAACACGCCACCCGTGCCAGAATTCCGTCCTTCTTAGCATAACGAGCGAGCCGATGCAGGCTGTCAGAATCAGATATGCAAACCAACGTTCATCACTGCTGATCATCAGCACTAGAACAATCCCGAATAATAACACTAATAAAAACATAAATCCAACCATCTTTAGAATTTTTCTTTTTCTACTTTGCTCCATATATGTACCTTTCCTTTTCATTATTCTCATTCCTGCTTTGTACAGCAAGAGATGGATACCTTCCAAGCCTATCCAAAGTATATTCTTAGATCAGCAATGTTCTATAAACTACATTGCTAGCGAACCGCATTCCTCCGGCCTATCCAGCCAAGGAAGATGCCCGGCATCCTGTATTGCATGAAACTCCGCCTGTTGGAAGCAAGATGCAACCTTCCGCCCTATTTCTATGGTGCCAAACGGGTCATTTGTACCCCATAGGAACATAACCGGCTGCTTTACTTGATTCAATTCTTCCTTGTGAAGCAAGACATCCGGCTGAGAACCTCTCATGGAATTAATTCGCCGCATAAGACTGAGACTTGAAATTTTATAGTTGGGAAGCTGCTGAAAATAGTAATAGCAGTCTGAGAATTCACTGGGAAGCTTCGTCAGTCTTTCCGAAGAATGGCCCATAAAACGCAGGCTTTCCAGCGATTTGTCCGGTTTTTTGGGCATGACGAGCTTGTACAATAAACTGTTGAGACCTGGTATAGAAAGCGCACGGAGAGCGACAGGTGGGCTTGTGTTGATCAGGTTCCCGGGCACGCCCAACAGCACAAGTGTGGAAACACGTTCCGGATGGTCGATCGCCGTCAGTATACTCATGTGTCCACCGATGGAATGGGCTATGATGGGCACTTTGTCGAGTTTGAGTTCGTCCAACACGCTTATAACCGTTTGAACCGCAAACTTTCTGAAATCAATATTCCGGTGGTCCATGCTGTCGCTCATTCCTCCACCCGGACGGTTGATGGCGATAATGCGCCGGTCTGTCAAGCGAGCCATCAAGGGGATGAGCGGAAAGACGTCGCCGGTATTACCGGGAACAAGCACGACGGGCTTGCCGTTGCCGATCTCAGTCACTCTGATTTTATAGCCGGAATCCCCGAACGGGACATACCTGGTTTTTGCTTCAAGTTTGTAATACGAAAGCAAATCCCGTTCCGCATTTCGCGCCTTAACGACACGGGAATCATCATCATTCAGAATCAGAGACGAGCTATTCATAGATCCAATTCTCCGCTTCTTCGTAGATGTGCTGTACAGACTCCGGTCTGTCGATGCTCGGAAGATCCATATTCACTTCAAATCCACTTTTTTGTAAGAGATATGAAAGATGCGCGTAACTGGGTCTGTATGGTTGCCATTGTCGCCGTCACGGCCCTGTCGTTGTTCAGTTCAACCACCGTGTTATAAAGCTTATGCGGCGCATGGGAGCTCATATTAATGGATGCGTCCACGAATTCGGCCCCAGTTCCCGTAAACCACGAGATTGTCACCATGGAATCAAGAGTAAAACATTTGTGCATTTCATGACATTGCGCGTTATCCCTGCAAAAGCGCTCAAACTCAATGAGTTCCTTAATCTTAAATTTGTCTTTTATCATTTGGACAGTGTTGCGAACAGGTCTTGTAAACAGCATATTCTCTCCTCCTGGTACATCCAATTGCTGCTTTTGGCAGCTCTATCTTGCTAAAACAACCAAATATATGATACAAATGTATCATAATCATAAATGAAGTCAATACAAGATCGAGAAGTGGAACAGGAGTGGTGGAAATGTATCGTATCGGAAATGATAAGCGAAAAACACAATCCGCAATACTCATTTGCAGCGGCATGGAAGAATTGATGCGAACACAGGATTATAATGATATCTCCGTCACGCAGATCATTAACGTGTCCGGCGTGGGCAGAGCCACCTTTTATCGTTTGTTTGACGATAAATCGGATGTCGTGCTGTACCAGATGGAATCGGTATTCAATGAATTAATCCGGCGTATGGGCCCCCGTACCGATCCCAATGTGGTAGTTAAATCTTTATTTGATCTCTGTCTTTCCCACAAACTGCTCTTTTTATCCTTGGTAAAAGCAAATCTGTATGGGGAGTTTCAAACCCAGCTATCCTTTGTAATGGGAGAAAAACTGAAATTCATTAAAGAAGATGTTGGTTTAGACGACAGGAAATGGCAGTATTTCATACACATCCGTGCAGCAATGCTCTTTACTGCGTTGCGGGTTGCGATCACTCAGTTTAACGAAGATAATTCGCAGGATATTTTGGACACTCTGAACGACCTTTTCGGCAAACAGCCGGCAATATTAAAATCGTAAACTCCAAACAGAAAATGACTGCACTGCGGCAGTCATTCAGTTCGTCCAGAATATCGAGGCAGCGGTATATCTTGCTCTTCTCCATCTTCAGATCGACTTCCTTGATCACATCATCGGCCTCAGAGCCGAGTATATCGATCAGAGTGATTTCATTGCCCTTTTTGTTTGTCCCAATCGGATCGTGGAGAGACACGTCTTAATGGTCTTTTTGAGCGAGCGGAGGTGCATCAGGATTTCGCTTTCAATACAGCGGGCGGCAAAAGTCGCGAGCTTCGTTCCTTTGTTCGGGCGGTAGCTTTCAATGGCTTTGATCAGCCCGATGGTGCCGATGGAGATCGGATCCTCCATATCTTCACCTGTTTTTTCGATTTTTAAATAAATTGTGTCACAATATATAAAAATATTATATTTATACAGCAAAAAATCATTGGAATTAAACTAAAAGAAATACGGGTTTTGTGTAAATGTATATAAGGATTATTGAATCGTGAGTATTTATCGATCAATGTCCAGTGCCACTAAATTGTCGGATTACAAGAATATGTACCGTTAAAGGACAAGAACTTGTACCCGTTGCCATAAAATTTTTTTCCTTTCATTCATTTTCATTCATTTTCCTTCATTATTCATATAATCAAAAACCCGTTGATCTTGAATTAAAGTTCCACGGGTTTAAAAATTCGATTTCTTTACATATTGATCCATCGACTTTTGTAGCTGGATCTCGGTTGCTCATAACGAACATCGCAATTTTCTGAGGTGTAAAAGAAATCATGGATTGAATTGCTTCTTTGTTAAGTTCGTCCTGATACAATTGTATTGGATTACAAAATTTTTCGATTTCGTCCCAACAAGGGACATTAGTTTCTTGACTTCTCTTCCCGGCTATTCTCAAGCACGCTTTAGAGAAGTTATCACTAAATTTATCTTCATTTTGCAGTTCCATTATCTAGGAAATGCAAAGACTATACTCCAGTAGTATAGTCTTTAGCAGTCCTTCTTCTACTCTTTGGAAAGTAGCGAAACCAAGCTCTTGTCCAGCGATACGAATCAAACTATATGACGCGCTAAGACTTCAGCTTCCACATTACAAGCAGGAGTACACGACATTTCGCAAGCGTCGCTGAACGTAAGGCTCCTGACTGTTCAGAAGGTGCTGCGCATACATAACGGTAAGCTTGGAATCCGGGTCAATGATAGCCATGCACCCGGCAGCGCCGCTCCATCCGAATTCGCCGAGCGGACTCAGTGAGCCGCTTAATGACTTGGAGACATGAGTACGGACACCAAGGCCATACCCGTACCCACTCATGTGATCCCATGAAAAATCGCCGCGGGTCTGCTCGTTCAGATGGTCCTTGCGCATCAGTTCCACCGAGGCTTTTGACAGAATCCGCACGCCTTCCGGACTAGTGCCGCACCCAGTCAGTGCGTTCAGGAACAGTGAATAATCACTAACTGTGGACAACAATCCGGCGCCACCACTTTCCAATTCGGCACCGACCCGGTACCCGTTTCCATCCAGACGTACGGCTTTTTTAAGCTCGTCATTGTACGTATACTGCGGAATCAGTCGGGTCTGCTGTTCATCGTTCAGATCGAACGCTGTATCGTTCATGCCAAGTGGTCCGGTGATTTCTTCCCGCAGATACGTACCAAAGCGTCTTCCGCTGACAACCTCCACCAATGCCCCGAGCACATCGTGACACATGCTGTAGTTCCAATGCGTACCTGGCTCAAACAAAAGGGGTTCCTTGGCAAGCGCTTTCGCGAAAGCACGTGTTGGTAATGTTCCGTTGGTGCTATGCACTGCTTCCTTAAAAGATGGAGAACCTAGATCATAGGAGAACCCTGCAGTCATCGTAAACAAGTCGCGTACCGTAATGAGACTGGTTGCTTTTTCAAGCCTAATTTCCCCGTTCGGCAAAGTTTTCCTCACCGTCATCTCGGCATACTCCGGCAGATAGTCGGAAACCGGATCACTTAGCAGCATATCGCCTCTCTCCACCAGTTGAAGCGCTGCCACGCAGGTCATTATTTTCGTCAAGGAGTAGAGATTGAAGATCGCTCTATCACTGATAGGCGTCTGTTCCTCAAGGTTAGCATAGCCGCTACGGTAACGGAAAACGATATCGTTTTGATGCATCACCAGTACCTCTGCCCACGGAACTCGCCAGGAAGTGATACGGTCAACAAATGAAACAAGCGGTTGAAAATCCATTTTTTTCCCCTTCCTTCTATGTAGAATCGTTTATCATTGCGTAATGTGGTCCATGGTCTCTCTCATAATCCACATACTATTAATATACGACCATTCGCATGTAATGACCACTATCAATCGTACATCTCATAGGTAACCTAGGAGATGCTCCAAATAGAAATGAAAATCAAGAACAAAACTGTTCGTTTAGCAACCATCCTATGTGCTGTTAATCCTTCAAAATATACGGGAGATGATTCTCTACCATTCATCTAATTAGCATCCCTTTGTTAACATAATAATTGTTATTGAATCATAGTTACCCAAATCCATAGTCGACAATTGCATAAAAAAGGGTTAACCATTCGAAATGGTTAACCCTAACCTTTTGCCCATCCAGATCACATAGAACATCCGAGCGTGCTTATTAACAGGCTGGCTGCACAATGCATGATGCGCTGCCTGTTTAAGAACAACGCCCCGGCAAAAACATATAATTTGGAGCACTTCGGTCTACTATTTTAATAGCAGCCCTGCAATACGCCCAAGGTCCTACTGGACCGAATGCCAATCTATGCGCAGCGCACATATCGCTGGAACAGAGCTCATGCTTGACGCAGGCTTAGCGGCGTCAAATCGCTCCATACTTCCTTCACGTAAGCCAGGCATTCTTCCTTCGTGCCGCTCTTGCCGGCATTGCTCCAGCCGGCTGGATTGTGCAGGTGCAATGGCCATAGCGCATATTGCTCCTCGCCATTGACGACTACTTTGTAGCTGACTTCTAGCGTTTGGTTCTCCATCAAGAGTTCACTCCCCTATTCTACAATTAGATTCCGACGCCCATCTGGCGGTCTGCAAGCTGCTGCAACTGATCCTTATCTCGAATAATAACGGCATCCGGCACTGCATCGGGCAAGATCGTCTCCATATGGCGCAGTTGCCGATAACGCATGCCGAGCAATCCCCAGACGAACAAGATGACGCCAATCGAAGTGATCAACAGCCCGATGCCCATCCCGCCTCCCGTTCCAAACAGCCCTGCAGCCTCCGTACCAGCTGGCAGTGCCGATGCAAGCGGAACGAAAACAGACGCAACAAGCGGACCTGCAAGCAGGAAGCTAAGCGGACGCATGCTGAAGGCCATGACTTGGTTTGTTGCCAATACGCGACCTTGCAACTCAAGCCCTACCTTCGTCTGTATCAATGCCAGCCAGTGCGTATTGATAAGCGCCAGCGCCAAGCCAAAGCCGAACAAGCCGATGGCAGCCGTCACAAGTGAAGGATAGATGCCGGCAACCGCTATCGATAAACCGGTCAGCATAACGAAACCGACCATTCCGTCCGCTCGGCGGTCGAAGCCGCCCCATATCGTCATAAGTATTGAGCCGATAAATAGCCCTGCACCCTCAAACGCAATAACAATGCCTACCTTGTCAGCGGTCATAAACTGAAGCAGAAACGGTGTCGTTAGCACGTTATATAAGCTCATGAAGAAATTGACGACGACGAAAAACACGACCATCGCGACCATACTCTTCCTTTGAACAATGTACTTCCATCCTCCAACGATTTCCCTGCTCATTGGTTCCTCGCGCTTCTTGAACATCAGATTAGGGAATCGGATCAGCGACAGAATGACGATAGACAAGCTCAGCAACACCAGATCGATTATGACAATTGTTTGCAGACCGATCAATACGACCAAGGCCCCTCCCAGCGCAGGCGCCATAATACCGTTCAAGGACATGACGAGTTGTCCTAAACCGTTTGCATGTCCTAAGTACCTTTTCGGCACGAGTTGCGCTGTTGCCGCCTGATAGGCCGGCATTGTGAAAGCGCCTGAAATCGATCCAATGCCGGCAGCCACATAGATCGCCCATAGCGACAACGCGTCCAGATAGAGCATAGTCGCGAGAAAGATCACCGAGCATAACGCTAACATTTGTCCCGCCAGCATCACCTTTCTTCTATCATAACGGTCCACAACTGCACCGGCCACGGGCAGCAGCAGAAGCGTGGGTAGAATAGCGTAAAGCGAAATCGTCGCATAATCCGAAATCGACCCGGTACGCTGAAATACCCAGATGCCAAGCGCAAATCCGGTCAGTGACGTCCCGATTGTGGCTATGATCAAGCACAGCGTCACCGTGAGAAAAGATTTCACGCTCGGCTGAACGTCCTTTTGCTCCTGCTCTTGTGCCCATACATGCTGAGGAGCAGACGGGGTCTTAGAAACAGCATTCACTGTCGACCGGCTTGCCCCGTAGTCGCGTTCTTCCTCCCACTCACGAATCTGCTGCGATATGATTTTCGCGGAATGGTCTGATTGATGCTTGTGAAAATAATGCCCGGCATGCTCAACAACATGCAATCGCACATCCTCGCTGAAATCCTGCCACTCCATATAACGTTCCTCGTAGAACTCGGTCATTCGATCGGCACCACCCACGATGCAAGATACAGGTGCCTTCAGCTTCGGCTTATTCGGCTGTGCGTAGAGCTCCGTGTAATAATTCTCCGCCTCTCGTGCGTCATGCCGCAGGTTACGCAGAACGAACTTCTGCTCCTCCGAAGAGATCTCGTCATCGAAGCCGCCAAAAGCGCGGAGCATATCGCGTGCGAACTTATCGGACGTCCACTTTTCCCGCGGGAACAAACGATGCCACCATTCCGTCAGCCTGAATGGCAGTCTGGCTCCCGGGAAGGTGCCCGCCATAAAGATTCCACTTACCTCCACATTTGATTGCTGCAGCAGCAATGCGGTACGGAGCACCATTGCCCCGCCTAAGCAATGGCCGTAGAGATAGACTTCACCCTTGACCTTGCTTTTGATTTCTTGCGCAATCCGAGCGGCCGTTTCCTCGAGCGAGGCCAGCAACTGACCAGGCCGACTGTAATCATGCCCGGGCAGTTCGACGGCAAACAAGGTATAGTTGGGCGGCAAAACCTTGGCCAGCGGCTGGAACGTGATTGCGCTGCCGCCGCCATAAGGCACGCAGACTAGCGTAATCGCTTTGCCCCCGATGTTGGATGCCTTTTTGAATTCGATCAGAAGATCGTCGCTCCGCGTAGCGCCGGATGCGAGATGCTCGGCCAGTTCACGCACCGTCGGATACTGGAAGAGATCCATTACGCTGAACGAATTGCCCATCTTGCGTACGACCTTAATCGCCTTGAACGAATCGCCGCCCAAGTCGAAAAATTCGTCGTTGATGCCGACCTGATCGAGCCCTAGTACCTCGCGCCAGACAGCGGCGATTTGGTGCTCCTCCTTGGTCTCCGGCGCAGCAAAGCCGTTATTGCCCGCACGATTTTCAGCGCTAGGCTCAGGCAGCTTTGCACGGTCCAGCTTACCGTTCGCGTTAAGCGGCAGCCGCTCGATCTCTACGAAGGCTGAAGGCAGCATGTAGTCGGGCAGAATGCTTTTCATGTGCTTTCGAATCGCGCTCACATCGAGCCGCGCTCCACGCAAAGCCTGCTCCTGAGAGTCTTGAACCAATCGCTGCTCCGGCACCAGATAGGCCACCAGTCGCTTGTCTCCCGGTTCATCTTCGCGAATGGTCACGACCACGTCGCGCAATCCTTCGACTTGCAGCAGGACATGCTCGATCTCACCGATCTCGATCCGATAGCCGCGGATCTTAAACTGTTGGTCCATTCGTCCGATAAACTGAATGGTACCGTTAGGCAAATGGCGAACGAGGTCGCCCGTACGGTACATCCTTTCTCCCGGCTGGTCTGTGAACGGATTCGGCACGAATCGCTCGGCCGTCAGGTCCGGCCTGCCGTAATAGCCGCGCGTCACGGCGCTACCGCCGATGTACAACTCGCCGATGGCGCCAGCAGGAACCAGCTGCTGATTAGCGTTAAGCACATAGACCGGTGCGTTCGGTATCGGACGTCCAAGCGGAAGCACCGCATGATGATCTTGCTCGCTTCCGTCATCTGGAACCTCATAGGCGAGCACCGAAACGGTCGTCTCCGTAGGACCATAATGATTCTGGATCCGACAGCCCGGACGAAGGCGTCGAATGTCTGCAATTGTCCCCCAATGCGAGGCTTCTCCTGCAAGAATCAAGCATTCGCGCGGTACGATGACGCTCGGGTTTGATACGCCGAGCAGCACCTCCATATGGCTTGGAACGATCTTCATGACGTCGATCGGATTCGCCTCGCAATAAGCGGCGAAAGCATCGGGATCAGCGGCCCGCTCGTACGGGATTACATGCAGGGTGCCTCCTGTTCCGAACGCCCCCCAGATCATCGGCGTTCCGAGATCGGCAGCAAGCGTGCTGACGATGGCGAAACGGAGGCCTTGCCGCAGCGCCAAACGCTGCATGATGCCTTCCAAATAGTTGGCATAACTCCGGTGCTCGACCGCCACGCCCTTCGGTTTTCCCGTCGAGCCGGACGTGAACAGCACATACATAAGATCGCCCGGCTTCGAGACGACTTCGGGATTACCCGCATCTTCTTGCGCTATCGTATCCCAATCGCCGTCGAGAGAAACCATGGGTATGGGCTTAGATTCACTCTCGCCGTTTTGCAGCAGCAGATCGGCGAACGATTCCTCGGTCACGATGACGGACACCTCAGCCTCCTGCGCAATCATTCGCAAACGCTCCACTGGCAGCTTAGGATCAAGCGGTACATATGCGCCGCCCGCCTTCAAGATGCCGAGCAAGCCGACGATGATATCGACGGTGCGCTCCATATAGAGACCGACTGTTGTATTAGGTCCAACCTGCAGATCGCGCAAATAGTGCGCCAAGCGATTAGCCCGTTCATTTAGTTCTCGGTAGGTAAGCATATGCCCCTCCGAGCATACGGCCGCGGCCGTAGGTGTAAGGGCCGCCTGGCGCTCCACGAGGAGATGCGGCAATTGGAGCTTTGCCTCGGTAGACTCGTCGGCATTCCAGTCAACCAGTACCTTCCGCAGCTGTTCGCCCGAGAGCGCCGCAACGGCATATAGCGGCAATGCGGAATTGTCCATTACGCGCTCCAGAATCATGCAGTAATGGTCTGCCATCTGCCGAATGGTCGACTCGCGGAATAGATCTAGGCGATACGTCAAAGTGACTTCCATGCCTAACTTGTGATTCTCGAATACCGTCATCGTCAAGTCCAGCATCCCGCCCCGCGTGCGATCACCCACGAACGGTACAATCTCGAGGTCAGGCAGGTCAACCAGCGCCTGACCATGCCGTTCGAACAGGAACATGGTATCGAAGAAAAGCGAATGGCCTATAATACGCTCTGGATTCATCTCTTCGACGATCCGGTCAAACGGCAAATCCTGATGATCATTCGCCTCCAGCACCGTCATGCGGACTGCTGCGATAAAGTCGCTGAAAGTATCCCCCATGTCAATCGGGGAGCGAAGGGCGACCGTATTCGCGAAGAAGCCCGCAAGCTTCTCGATTTCCTGCTTGCCTCGATTCGCCATGGGCGTCCCGACAACAATCTCCTGCTTGCCGTTATAGCTTGCGAGAAGCACCTTGTAAGCGGCTAGCAGCAGGACGAATGACGTGCAGCCGAGCTGCTTGCTCGCTTCGCGGATACGCTGCGAGAATGATGGATCGAGCGTCAGGCTGAAGAAACCAGGTTCGCACTCAAATTGAATCGAGGGGCGCGGATAATCCGTCGGCAGATCCAGCGTCGCCGGTGCTGGCGTCAGCTTCTTTGTCCAGTAGCGCAGCTGATCTTCGTATGCCGATCCTGTCATCCACTGCCTCTGCCAAACGGCAAAGTCCGGATATTGAATCGGCAGTTCTGGAAGAGAAAGCGGCTCTTCCAGCGCGAAGGAACGATAGATCGCGGCAAGCTCTTCGTCGAACACATCCGCCGACCAGCCATCATAGATCAAGTGATGCGTCATCCAGACGAGAACATGCTTTTCGGGATCCAGGCGGAAGAGCATCGCCTTCACAAGCGGTCCGTTCAGAAAATCATATTGTGCCGTGGCTTCCTTCTCCATACGCTCATAGACCTTGTTTTCATCGGAGAGCTCGATAACTGGGAGGTCGATCTTCAGCTCGGGACGAATGATCTGCACGTAATCGTCGTTCTCATAAGCAATAACAGCGCGCATGATTTCATGGCGCTTGACCATCTCGTTCAGTGTGCGATGCAAAGCAGTGACGTTCAGCTTCCCGATCAACTTGTAGCCGTTGGCAAAATTGTACCGCTTCGTCCCGGGCATATACTCTTCGAAGAACATAATTCGCTGCTGCGGGAAAGATAGAGGGAACTTGTTTTCTCCTGCTTGCCTAGGAAGCTGCGGAATAACGGACGAAGCTGCGGCGGCCTTTGCCTTCTTCTGTTTGGCCTTCAGTGCGAGGAGCGCCCGTCGTTCGGGCGACAGCTGCTCGATTCGATCAATCGTTTTACTCATAGAGCGCCTCCTTCAAAGGCAGAGGATGATTTCCGAGTTGGCGCTGCACCAGCCACTGCGAGAGCAGTGAACGTTTGCCTGCTGATAGTGACTGATTTATCGCGTCCAGGCGATGATCGGGCTCAGTCACTACGCTCCGCGAGGACTGCTGAAACTGCGCTGCTACGTAATCAGCACTAAGCTGATCCGAGGCAATGGCGTAGTCCGGCTTGCCGATTACCGATTCCATGGCTGTGCAGGCCGCTGCCATCGTATCATGATCTTCCATGACCTTCGCTAACTGGCGGCAGCGCTCCTTCACCGCGCTGGTCTGAATGCCTTTCATGGCATTTGCAATCAGCGTAGGCTCCCACTGCAGCGGCGGCAGATAATCACCGATGCCGAGATGCTTGATCCGCATTCCGTTATCCGGCCGATCCGTATCGGCCGCGAGGGCAAGCTGCGGCACAGCCGCGGTCATGGCTCCCGTGATCGTACCGATCCCGCCGTGATGGATGACGCCGCCGACTAGCGGATAGACACTGGCGAGCGGCAGGATCCTGTACCAGCGGATATGATCCGGCAGCTCCCCGTGAATGAATTCTTCATGCCTCGTAACAAGTATGGTTCGCTGACCCAGCAGCTTGACGCCTTCGATCGCCGCTTGGTAGAAGCTCGGCTTAATCATTTTCCCCGTCCCGCCCGTAATCAAGAGAGGCGGTTCGCCTGCGTGGATAAAATCTAGCAGATCGATTGGCAAAGGCTCGTATTCGATCGCATCCGCGAGCGGGAATCCGACGGTATCCACCTTCAGCGCCCATTCTGGAGCTTCGACGGCAGCATCGAAGCTCTCATGCCAGAAACCGATGTTTTTTTTCACGGCGCCCATCCACGACGTCCAGCTCGAGACCGGCGAAAGTCCAAGATCGCTGCGGAATGTGTTAATAAGTGATATCGCAAAGTCCAGTCCCAGCTCTTCCCAGATATGCAGCTGTGTCACATAGCTGGGCGCAAGCACGCCGGTGACAATCGGCACCTGCATCATCTCAGACACGATCATCGCGACAAAGCCGTCACGCTCTTTGCAGATAAGCACGGAACCCTCCTCTTGGCACAACTCCGTCAGGATGTCGTACTCCTGCTGAAATTTCTCTTTCGAATAATACTTGCGTTGGTAATCTTCATAGAGGTCGGGCTTGTTCAGCGGATCCTCCATCATGTAGAGATCCTTCATGATTTCGGTATATTCCTCTGGTTTATCGATGCCGCGAAACGCGATGCCGGACTTCTCGGCCAACGGCGCAAATACGCCGTGCGTCACCAAGGTCGCCTGGTGACCGCGCCGGCGAAGTGCAGACGCTAACCGCAGAAACGGCAGCACATCTCCGTTCGTCATATGCGTGCTAAGAACGAAATTTGCCACGAATCGTCTCCTCCTGAACGTCTGCTGACTGTTACTTCAGCAGCGCCTCAATTTCCTCTTCCGACAGATGCTCCATCTCGCTCAGCAATGCTTCAATTTCGGCATCGTCGGTCTCCGCAAGCAGCTTGGCTTCGATAATCGACGCGAGGGCGCGAATCGTCGTTCCTTGCGTGAGCATATCCTTCAGCGATACCTTCACGCCGAATGCATGCTCGCACCGGACAACAATTTGAGTAGCGACGAGCGAATGACCGCCCAAGTCGATGAAATCGTCGTCAAGCCCGATCTGATCGAAACTGAAGAAGCCTGACCAGATCAGGGCAAGCTCCTTCTGAATATAGGTCTCCGGCGGAACGTACGCCTGCCCAATCATCAGGCGGGACAGCGTCGGACTCGGCAGGAGTTTCCGGTCCGTCTTGCCGCTAGGCGTCAGCGGGAAAGCCTCCATCTCGACGAAATAAGAAGGGACCATATAGTCCGGCAAATGCTGCTGCAGATGGCTCCTCAGCTCGCTGATCGAAGGAGAGAATACTGAGCTGGGAATGAAATAGGCGGTAATACGCTGGTCTCCGGGCTGATCCTCGTTGACAACCGTTACGGCTTGATGGACGCCTGGATGCTGTTCAAGCACCGTGCTAATTTCGCCCAGCTCGATACGGAAGCCCCGTACCTTTACCTGATCGTCGTTGCGGCCCAGACATTCCAGATTCCCGTCCGTGAGCCAGCGTCCAAGATCTCCGGTATGGTACATGCGTGCTCCCGGTTCCTTGCTGTACGGATCGGGCACGAATCGCTCGGCCGTGAGGTCCGGCCTGCCGTAATATCCGCGCGCGAGCCCGATGCCGCTGATGAAGAGCTCACCGATCTCACCGGGTGCGACCGGTTCATAGCGGTCGTTTAAGACGTACATGGCATTTTCAGGGACAGCCTTGCCAATTGGAATGACCGAACGATCTAGGCTGCGATCGCTGGTCCAATAGGTAATGAACACTGCTGCCTCGGTCGGACCATATAGGTTGTGAAGCTGCGCAGACATCGTGCGGCAGAACCGTTCGTTCAGCGCGGCAGACAACGGCTCCCCGCATAAGAAAACATGCTTCAGAAAGGGGAGGTCCTCAGCCTGCTCCGCTCTCAAGAACGTCTGGAGCATCGTCGGGACGAACTGCACGAACGTGATACATTCGCGCTTGATGACCTCCCACATGTATGCGTTTTCAAGATGGCCTTTGGGCTTGGCCATGACGAGACATGCTCCGCATATGTGCGGCCAGAAAAATTCCCATACCGATACGTCGAAGCTGTAAGGAGATTTCTGAAGAAGTTTATCATTTTCCCCCATTTCGAAAGTGTGCTGCAGCCAGAGCACCCGATTGCGAATGGCAGCGTGCGTATTCATCGCGCCCTTCGGCCTCCCCGTCGATCCAGAGGTGTAGAACATGTAAGCCAGGTGGCTCTCATGCAAGGCAATATTCGGATTTCCCTCCTCTTCTCCGTATCCGTCCAATGGCTCTGACTCGTCTAAGATCAGTACATCACCGTCGACCCCATCGAACTGTTCTGCGAATTGACGCAGCGTAATGATTCGTTTTACCTTGCTGTCCTTGATCATGTAGGCTAGCCGATCCTTCGGATAATCCGGATCCAGCGGCACGTATGCGCCCCCGGCCTTAAGGACGCCGTATAGGGCGACAACCAGTTCAATCGAACGCTCCATACAGATTCCTACCAGTACGTCAGGTCGGACACAGATCGCACGCAAGCGATACGCTAGCCGATTCGCGCGGCGGTTCAACTCGGCGTACGTCACCGACTCCTCCTCGAATCTAACGGCTTCACGATTGGGCGTGCGTTCTGCTTGCTGCTCGAACAACTGGTGAATCAAGCCTCTTGCTTGCATTTAATCACTCCTCATATGTAGTGACCAACACGATGTTGCTAATATCTGTCTATAAATTATCCTACTTTAATATGGCAAAAAGCGCTAATGCTGGAATGACTACTTTGACACTACTTTAACGCTAGAATGACTCTTTCCGGCAATCTCTTCGACATTAGCAAATTGCAGCCAGACAACAAGAAGCCCCCACGGATGTGAAGGCTTTTAGATTGGTTGGTGCTATGATGTATGTACGGACTTGCGCAGTGCCTTGTTTGATTAAGTACCTCACTAGTTCAGTTTAAATAAGGGAAATCCAAGAACCAATTTTAATCTCTCGGATCTCCCTAAAATTAATTAATGTACACTTTTTTTATCTAATTGGTATTAGATAAAATTTTGTTTGTTCTCATTGACCCATTGGGCAAACGTTCTGGCTGGTTTTCCAGTCACTTCTTCTACTGTCGGCAGAACGGTATAAGTCTCCATCGGTGGGTTTTTACCCATTTCTATAATGAAGTAATTAATGAATTCATCGTCATAACCTTGTTCCTTCCACTCTTGTCTTGCTTGTTCTTCAGTCAGTTCAATAAGATCTATAGGTTTACCGATGACTTCAGAAATTTGTTTAACCATACTTCTAATAGATAAGGCTTCCGGCCCCGTCAAATTATAAACTTTATTATGATGTCCCTGTTCTATAAGGGCTCTAACAGCAACACTAGCAATGTCATTTTCATGAATTCGGGCACTCAAACTGTCAGGGAAAGCATGACGAACCTTACCTTCTTTTTGAATAGATTCAGCCCATCCGTAAAGTGAATTCTTCATAAACTCAATCGGTCTTAGAATGGTCCATTCCATTTCACTATTTTGAATAACCTCTTCAATTGGATTGTTAAAAAAATCTATCAAAGCTACAATTTTTTTGACGTTTGCTTTTTTTGCCATTTGAATTATGCTTTGGTTTTTTAAAAACTTGGAGTCAGATTGGTCACTTTGAGTGATCAGGAATAAGCTGTCTACATCTTGAAGGTATGACTCAATAGTCACGGGAATGTCAAGGTCTCCTAGTACTGCTTGCGCTCCTGTGGGCAAGTTCCCTTCCTTCCTTGACAATGCTCTAACTTCTATTCCTTTTGCCAGTAGTTGTTCAACAATATGCCTCCCTACACTTCCTGTTGCTCCTGTGACTAAAACTCTCATTAGTGCTATCCTCCTTAAGATAAAAAATAAATGTCTGCATAACGGACAGGCTAACTTTCTGGATCGCATCCGATATGAATCACCTTAATTCGATTAGAACAACTTTCAATTAAGGTTGACTCAGTTATAATAAAGTATGGTGTAAGACCATAGTCAAGGAGGGATTTTTATGGAGAAGTTTCAAGCACATCTGTCTTCAGGGCAATTTGCAAAACTAATGGGGATCAGCAAAGATACGTTATTCCACTATGAGCGACTCGGGATTCTTTCTCCTGAAATTAAAGCTGAAAATGGATATAGATACTATTCAATGAATCAAATGGATGTGTTTAAAGTGATTTCAATCCTAAAAGAATTAGATATGCCATTAAAAGAAATAAAGGAATATCTAAATAAAAGATCCCCCCAGAAACTTATTGTGCTGCTTGAAAAAGAAGAGGCACTTCTAGATGCAAAAATTAAAAAACTAAATAAAATGAAAAAGATTATATCAGAGAAAAAACGAATTACAAAAGCATCAATTGAAATAATACCAACTCAAATGGGTTATGAGGAGAAGCATGAGGAATTTTTGGTCTTAACAGAAGCCGATCCTTACACAAATGATGAGAGTATTTACGATTCCATGATTAAACACGAAAAATACTTGAACATTTACAGCATAGATGCTTCTCATACCATAGGCTGGATGAGAGACACTAAAAGAGTATTAGCTAATGAAGCGTTCCATTATGATTATCTTTATACTCGCGTGAGTAAAGAATCCAATTTTTCTAATTTTAAACGAGACAAAGGAAGGTACTTGATTGCTTATCATACAAACGGATACTCCACTATAAGTGAAACCTATAATCGAATGTTGAAATTTGCTAATGATGAAGGTTTAAATCTACATGGATTTTTCTATGAAGATGTCTTGTTAGATGATCTTTCAGTTAAGGGTTATGAGGAATATATAATTAAAATATCTGTTCGATTTGAAAGTTCATTTTTGTAATAGCTTCAGGTCCTGCTCATGGAGTTGGATTCGATCATCGTTTATACCAAAATAGCCACGAATATCATGAGTTTATGAGCCTCCCCTAATCAGCTTCATAAATTCCGCTTTTGTGACCGATCATGGCTTTACAGACCATCAAGAAAATAATTTACTTTTACGAGAAGATCCTTTATTATGCACTTAAATGGATAATCATTATCCACGTTATCCTGATTATAGATTTTGAATGTATAGAGGTGATACGAATGCATATGAAAACAGGCATCGAACAATCTGTCTACGCCCTTCTGCTACTCAGAATGCTGCCAGACAAAGCTGTTTTGCCAGGAGAAGCGATCAGCAAGCAATTAGGTGCTTCGCCAACTTATTTTCATAAACTGTTACGAAAATTAGTCAACTCCGATTTAATTACTTCTGTACCCGGGGTCAAAGGCGGGTTTAAATTAAAGAAAAAACCTGAGGATATTCGGGTATTTGATATTTATCTTGCGATCGAAGGACAACAGACTCTTTATTCCCCCAGCGGTATTTACAACGATATGCTTGAATTAAAGGAAGAAGATGGGTGCTGCCTGCTAACAAATTTGATGGAAGAGGCGGAAGCGTCCTGGAAGGCAGTTCTGCAAAGGGAAACCATCGCATCAGTATACGCTAACTTTTATAAAGAAGGTTATGCTTCCAAAATTACTTCTTTGGAGAACTGGATTCAGGAACACATGGTTTTGTAAAACATTTGAAATAGCAGAAAGGATCATAAACATGAATGATTATTTAGTAAAAGCTCTTGCCTACAATAACCAGGTACGGGCTTACGCCGTCAGAACAACGGAGACGGTAAGTGAAGCACAACGACGTCATCATACATGGCCAACAGCATCGGCTGCATTGGGACGATCGATGACGGTCGGCGTCATGCTCGGAGCCATGCTTAAAGATGAGGACAAATTGACGATCAGGATTAATGGCGGCGGCCCCATTGGCACTATTCTTGTTGATACCAATGCCAAAGGAGAAGTTAGAGGGTATGTAAAAAATCCACAAACTCATTTTGATCTTAATCGTATCGGGAAGTTAGATGTTGCCAGAGCAGTTGGAACAGATGGATCACTGATTGTATCCAAGGATATCGGATTAAAGCAGCCTTTTGTTGGACAAGTCCCTCTTATATCGGGTGAGCTGGGTGAGGACTTCACCTCCTATCTTGTTCAATCCGAACAAATCCCTTCTTCCGTTGGAGCTGGAGTGATTGTCAATCCTGATAACTCCATTCAGGCAGCTGGCGGATTTATTATTCAGCTAATGCCGGGTACGCCGGAAGAGGTGATCCATTTTATTGAGAGACGCCTTGAGGCCATTCCGAGTATTTCTTCTATGGTCACGCAAGGACTGACGCCAGAGCAGATACTTGGACAGATTTTGGGAGAAGACAATATTAAAATATTGGAAACCATGCCTGTGCAATTCTATTGCCCCTGCTCAGAGGAACGAGTTTCGAATGCCATTATCAGCTTAGGCAGTGAGGAAATAGCAGATATGATCCATACCGATGGACATGCTGAAGCACATTGCCATTTGTGCAACGAGCATTACCATCTTACCAAAAAGGATCTTGAAGGCATGCTGGAAACGGCTACTTCATGATTACAGCAAGTCTATCCTATGTTATTTTTCACACGTAGAGTACGAAACACCTAGCCGTCACATAAGTCTTTCCTAATGCCTGTCGAAGACGTATTCTCCTTAAGTTTTAATAGCGTTCGACTGAAAAGGACCACTGGTCCAGTGGTCCTTAGTTCAATGTCTCCAATCTCAGGTGTCAGTTCAACATTAGCTGCTCCCAAGTTTTCTTCTAGACGATTTAATTTCCGCGTACCCGGGATTGGAACAATCCATGGTTTTTGAGCAAGCAGCCATGCAAGTGCAGCTTGAGCAAGAGTCGCCTTTTTTTCTGATAACTCTTGAAGTAAATCAATCAACACTTGATTTGCTTCAAAAGATCCTGTTAGGTATCCCCTTTTCCCAATGGGCTGAAAGGAACAAAGCCTATACCCAACTCCTCCAAAGTAAGTAACAATTCCTCTACGGGCGTCTCCATCATATTGCCAGCTATATATTTCATATCGTCTCCGCAAATTCTAATTTTCGCACGAAGTTCTTTTTTAAAATTATGTAAGGCATTTTCTCTTGAGTCTAGTCATTTTTTGATAATATTGTGCTGCATTCCTTGGCGAACGAAAATCAGCGATCATACTCATTTTTCCTTAGCGTATGGTATTTGCATTTTGTTGGCGTAAGCCCATACATGATTAGACACAAGCCTACTCCTTCTATGAATGGTTATCATAACATTAAAATACAAAAATGTTTAATGAAAAAATGACGACAAACCATAGCTATTAAGAAACTATAATATTTGTCGTCATTTTCGTCATTCAATTAGTTTACAACAAATTCAATGAGAATTGGAGTCGCTGCATCGAGTGCATCACCATCAGGAATGGTGATTGCAGTAGTAGTAGCAGTTGAAGTATCACCTGTTTGGAGCTGCCCATTAATATAAAGATTGTAATACGCAGGTAATGACGGAAATGCAGTGGCAGCGGCACCGGCGTCATTTGTAGTAGCTGTAGCAAGAATATTAAAGGTAGCGCCTGTACCTGTACCGTCTGCAATGGTGGCGGTAAATCTTCTAGCAGCCATAAATGGTTTAACAATAGCCATGATATCCCCCCCTTTCTTCATTATTATCTTATGCTTATAATAGAGAACTGCTAGGGCGAATCAATTGATAAAATAGCTCAATTTTACGAGACTAGAGCAAAGAACTGCATGATCTCTAGAATTATCGGTGTGCCTCCATAAATAATGCCGCCCTGGGGGTTAAAATTCAATGCACCTGTACTTACACTATACATGCCGCCTTCTTGCAATATCCCGTTAATAAAAAGATTACTATAACTATTTATGCCGAGAGTTGGAAAAAGAGCAATGAGGTTATTAGCATCATCTGTGAACAGATTGGCTGGAATAGCTACAGGGACAGATAAAACCAAGTCTGAGCTCGGAGTATAAAAGTATCTATTTACCGAAGGTATGATGGTGACTTCGGGGAGTGGGCCGGGCGGCCCTTGTGCACCTTGAGGCCCTGGCGGCCCTTGCAGTCCAATAAGCCCTTGTTCACCCTGAGGTCCCGGCGGCCCTTGCAGTCCAATAAGCCCTTGTTCACCTTGAGGCCCCGGCGGCCCTTGTAGTCCAATAAGCCCTAGTTCACCATGAGGTCCCGGCGGCCCTTGCAGTCCAATAAGCCCTTGTTCACCATGAGGCCCCGGCGGCCCTTGCAATCCAATAAGCCCTTGTTCACCTTCAGACCCAGATGGCCCTTGCAATCCTGAGGGTACTAGAACAGGAACTTTTTTTCGGATACGTGACTTTCTTCGTATTAGCTTGCATTTTTTTATTGTATTTTTTCTTTTCGAAGGAAAAGTATTCATCTTTTTATTTGTGATTGCTACTTTTTTTCTTGTTTTTCGGAGAGATTTATTTCGTTTTATTTTAGCGGTCTTTAAGCAATACATATAATAACACCTCCGTTTTCCTTTCACTTTGTACAGTGCCCATTTTTTTGTATTCGTAAGGAATTTACTTAAAATCTATGTCGAACCGTATTTAATTACTCTTGCCTATATTATGTCATCAAACAATTAGAAGAATGGACTTTTGTCCAATAAATAGTAGACGGAAACCTATCTTTACGAAAATAGGCTTGCCATAAAAACGTTTCATCGTCTGGATTCTCGCAACCCGGTCCTGGAAAACCAGCTTTTCGCTTTAGGCTCTTTTTAAAGGACTTATGTACTTCTCCTCTTGATTTAAGTATAATGATGAGCGTTTTTTCATTCTCATAGCCATCCTCATTTTCATTACCTCTCTTTGTTCCACTCGCATCTTCTCCTGTCCTAATCGGTTTATTTCGGTTTCCTTAACGAGCCGTTAAGGAAAGCTTATACGTCGAAGATGTAATCCCTATGACGACAATATGACCTGAGTATGTGCAAGCAAAAAAATGCTGCCGCGCCACATGCAAGCTTTCTTGCATGTGGCGCGGCAGCATGGAAAATACGGTTTAGACAGTCCGAATGATATCTTGTGAATTTAACTAATCTGTTGGCGTTGTGATTGGCAAGGTGACAATGACGGTCGTTCCTCGGCCGGGCTCACTTTCCACTCGGATATCGCCTTGATGAAGCGATACGATTTGTTTAACGATGGCAAGTCCCATACCGCTACCGGCATACTTACGACTATGGGAACGATCGGCCTTAAAAAAACGGTCGAATATACGCTTCTGATCCTCGAGGGAAATACCAATGCCCGTGTCTGATATGCGGACTATCACATTTTTGATATCTTGTTTGATGCTGACGTTAATAACGCCGCCGTCCATAGAAAATTTGATGCTATTGCCGAGTATGTTCGTCCATACTTGGTTTAATAGATCATGATCAGCCATTAGTCGATTGGCTTTCAAATTGAGCTCGAAACGGATGCTGCGAGCTGACCATTGCGGCTGGATCGCGACGATGACTCGTCTGATCTGTTCATCAAGGCTGAACGTGTCGAGCCGCAGTTGCTGTGATTGCGATTCAAGCAAGCTCAGCTTGAGCAGGCTATCGCTCATCTTGGACATCCGATCTGCTTCTGCGATGATAATATCGAGATACCGGCTTCGCTCGTTATCTGCGATGTCTACTTGCTTGAGCGCTATAGCGTAACCCGATATCGAGGTGAGCGGCGACTGAACCTCGTGCGACACGTTCGTTACGAACTCCCTACGCATCTGTTCAAGTTGCTGTAGATCGTGCATCATGTCTTCAAAGCTGCGAGCCAAAGTGCCTAACTCACCTTTTTGCTTAATATTCAGCTTGACGTTGAAATCTCCAGCTGCGATACGTCTGGTCGCTTGTGTCAGCTTCTTGATCGGTCTGACGAGGAACATGGCAGCAACCAGAACCAACAGGCTTCCTGCTATTAACGAATAGGTTGAAAAGTTTAAAATCCATTTTATTACAAAAGGGGTGGAAGGAGGAGCGATCGGTTCTATAAACATCGCCTTTGTTCCCTTGTCAGTTGTCAACGACAATCCTAATAGAATAGTAGAAACACCCGTCGGATTAGCTTGAATAACTTCTCCGCTGAGTACTTTTTTTACTTGTTCCATCGTTACAGTCACAGGATTATGTCCGTTAAGTGTTCCGTAGGTCTGGAACTGTCCCGTTTCATCGTAAATTCGAATATGATAAGATTTGAGCTGATTCATTCCACTAACGAACGTCTCTGCTTCTTCTAACGGGAATGACTCATAAATTCTGGCGATGTCCTGTCCGAAGTAAAGTAAGGGGATTTTCAAGTTTTCGTTCAATTTATCTTTAAATACCCAAGTTGCCACATAAAAAGAAATGATCGTGCCCCCGATTACGGAGACTAGAAATATGAGTACGACACGTGTATATAAGGAGCTGATCATTCGTAAACCTCAAGCCGGTAGCCAAGTCCGCGCACTGTCTCGATACGAAATTCGGCTGTTGTCCCGAACCGTTCGCGCAGGCGTTTAATATGTACGTCTATCGTTCGATCATCTCCGGCGTAATTGATCCCCCAAATTTGATCAATCAACTGCTCGCGCGTATAGACTTGTCCGGGAGTTCCAGCGAGCTTATACAGCAATTCGAACTCCTTGAGCGGCAACGTGAGCGACTCCGATCCTCTCATCACCTTATAGGACTGCCGATCAAGGATGACGTTGCCGAACTGGATCGTCTGCGTGGTGCCAATCCGGTATCGTTTCAGTAATGCCCTAACACGAGCCGTCAACTCCAACGGATCGAATGGTTTCGTCAAATAATCATCCGTCCCAAGCTCGAAACCCTTCACTTTCTCCCATGTTTCGCCTCGCGCAGTCAGCATAAGTAACGGAAGATCAGGATTGGCTCTTCTAAGCTCCTTGCATAACGTCCAACCATCCATAATCGGCATCATAATATCGAGCACGACAAGATCGATATGCGTTGAGGCATAGACGGTCAGTGCTTCCTTGCCGTCCGCAGCTTCGGCTGTCGCGAATCCATCGTTGCGTAGAAATAAACAGACGAGTTCGCGAATGTTCGCATCGTCGTCAGCAACCAATATAGTAAGCATTCGGTCCCTCTTTTCCTCTTTTCCTATTTTCCATCTCCTATTGAAGTAACCATTATACTATAAGTAAAATTGAATTACTCTTATTCACCCTATAATCCTTTAACTATAGTGAAACAAAATCGATGCTCATTGCTCACAAGCCGCAATTATTTTAAACTTGATTTGAAACTGACAAGAGGACTCGCTCTTCTCGATAAATGCGGAAAAGAGATTGCCCGATCCAAGGCGATCTCCTTTAGATTTTTCATCAGGATCACGTACATATACAGATAAAATTGGCCCAACGGCACCCGTACGAACGATTGGCCCCTCCTCGATTGGAACGTTGCAGGTCGCCAGATGCTCGATAACCTGTTCGATCGGCGAGTCAGTAATTAGACAAAAATCGGCCGATCCGGGCAACGGCGATTTCGCTTTTGGCTCGAATTCATGGCCCGCTTTATGTAAATTAATTTTTTGCTGACCGAAAACAAGCGCTTTTCGGTGATCTCCGAACTCAATCAGCCTCATGCCCAGCGCCCTCTGATAGAAGTATGCCGTTTTCTCGATGTCCTGTACGGTCAATACAAAATGATCCAATGATTGAATGACAAACATAGAATCCCCCTTATCACCCCCTCATTATAGTTTCTCAATCTTATGTAAGAGAAAACAGTAGCTTAATTCCAGCTTAATTATTTATTTTTATAACCTGCCAAACAACCCTGCTAGCTTTCCAAAAAAACAGGCTGTTGCTGCCACAGAATAAGGATCTGCAGCAGCAACAGCCTGCTTGTCGTCATTTGCTTTTTAGTGGTACACAGTTGTTTCACCATGTCGCTGGCTGTCATCTGGCAGCAGCGAAATAGCAGCCGCATTTTCTTTCTCTCTAAACTTATGTTTATATTGTTCAAAATCCCATTTTCCTAAAAATTTCTCCGCCGCTTCTTGACCAAACACTAATAACGCTTGCTTATCGCTTTCCGTTAGATCAAACTTTGTCGTCGTTATCGTTCCGGTTGGTATGAAAATCGTTCGCTCTTCCGAATGCTCGTCCACATGCCGCTGGTCATGTGCCTGCAGCATCGTTTTAAATATAGCTTTGAGCATCGATACCGGGCCGTTTATGTTCTGGGATTGCGCATAGGTGCGTTTCTCCGATAAACGGAAACCAAAAGTTGGCCACCGCGGAATTCCCTGCACATCAAACAGCCAAATTGGATAATTACTGAGCATGCCGCCATCAAGCAAATAATACGGCTTCTTATTAATGGGTGTTTGCCACAAATAAGGCTGAAAAAAGAAAGGCAGCGTAGTACTCATTCTTACAGCCGCCGCTATCGGAAAAGTAGCAGCTGATAAGCCATAATGGGGCAAATCATTAGGAAACACAACGATCTTTCCATTGCTGATATTTGATGCAAGTATGGACAGCTTTCCATCAGGAAGATCCCCAAACGTTTCAATTCCCTTTTTCTTCAACCACTCCGTCATAATCTGCTCCAAAATATGGTTGCTATAGATACCGGACTTCACCATCAATGGAAGCGTCTTGTTTAAAATGGGCAAGTTGTTCATTCCTGTGCGCCCGAGTAATTTTAGGTAATCTAGAGATTGCATCAATTGCTTAATTTCGGAACTCGTGTAATTACAGGCTAATAAAGCTGCGATGATCGCTCCAGCTGAGGTTCCCGCTAGCTTGTTCCACGTATAACCCTTAGCCTCCATTGCTTCAATTGCGCCTACAAAAGCGATGCCCTTCACGCCACCGCCTTCAAAAACAGCATCGGCTTTCATTTCAGCATTCTCCTCCTTTACATCTATCTGTTTAAAGGAGTATTTTGCTTCTTCGTATTTTGTTTTATGCCTGCTATTACGAATCTTTATGATTGTCCAAAATAAGCTGGCCCACTCGGTTAAGCAGTTCCAGTCGGCCAATGGCCGTATAGGAATAGTTATAGTTATCGACATTCGTAATTTTATAAATGTTTCCTTTTTGGACAGCCGTTATATTGTTCCAAACGTTGCTGTTTGCCATTTTATTTTCAGCATTTTCCATTATAAGCATATTATCCGGATTGATCGTGGACAAGCCCTCCAGGCTGATTTCCTTGCCACCCCAATCTTCGGGATCAGGTATGCCTTCCGTACGTTTAAATCCTAGATCTTTATAAATGAGCTCCGCCGATCCCGTAGTAGAGTAAATAACGATGTTGTTCGGATACGTTTCAACCATCCCGAAGGATTCATCCTTGATGACCGGCGCTAATTTTTCTTTCCATTCCGTTGCTGCTGCATCATAATCGGCTATCCATTGCTTCATTTTTTCCTCTTCATTAAACAGCTCGGCCAGGAAACTGAAGCGCTCTCTCCATTCATAATAGGCATGCGGAATAATAATGGTAGGGGCAATTTGGCTGAGCTGCTCGTACATTTCGGTATTAAACGTTGCACCCAAAATAATTAAATCCGGATCTGCAGCTGTTACTGTTTCAATATTAATGGGCTCTGCATACCAGTCCAGATTAATGGTATCCTTGCTCATATGATCCTTAATGGTCGGCGACAGCTCGCTTTGATTGCCATAATCTGCATTTGCGCTAGCAATAGGTTCAATGCCCAGCAGCAGCAGCTCCTCGGTTGCCCCAGAAAGATCAGCAATGCGCCGGGGCTTGAGCGGAATAACAACCTCTTCCCCATTCGGGTTTTTTACCGTTTTCGTTGCGTTTACCGCTTCATTGCTTGCTGTCGCTTCAGGCTTGCTAGTCGCCTCCAGCCCATTCGTTGGCTGGCTGCCACAGCCCGCCAATACGATCATACAACTTAACACTAACATCATAACTGCCTTTTTCATCGTTGTTTCCCCTCTCAAAATGTATCATTTAATGGCTTAGCTTAAGTTTTAACCTGCCAGCCTTCGGCCTGCTGCTGCAAATGCCACAGACGGGAGTAGATGCCCTGCCCGTTCAGCAGCTTGTCATGCGTTCCTTCCTCGACCAATCGCCCTTGATCAAGCACGATAATGTTATCTGCGTTTTGAATCGTCTTTAGGCGATGGGCGATCAAAATCACCGTTTTATCCGCTACCAGCGCGTTAATCGCTTGCTGGACAGCCGCTTCATTTTCAGGATCAAGAGAAGCTGTAGCCTCATCCAATAAAATAATAGAAGCGTTCTTCAGCAGCGCGCGTGCAATCGATATCCGCTGTTTTTCACCGCCTGAAAGCGTCGAGCCGCCTTCCCCAACAGGCGTATTGTAGCCCTGCGGAAGCCCGGATATAAAGTCATGACAGCATGCACGCTTCGCCGCTGCTTCAATCTCCGCTTGAGTAGCATCCATTTTGCCAATTCGAATGTTATTTCCGATCGTATCCTGAAACAAATAAACATCCTGAAAAACGATAGAAATGTGCTGCAGCAGTTTTTCGGGAGCAATCGTACGGATTGATTGATCGCCAATGTAAATCGTCCCCGCCTGAATGTCCCAAAACCTCGCAATTAGACGGGTAACTGTGCTTTTACCGCTCCCCGATGCACCAACGAGCGCCGTAATCGTTTTGGGCTTAATGGTAAATGATACGCCGCTGAGCACAGGCGTCTGCGCCTCATACCCGAAGGTCACCTGGTCAAAAATAATGCTGGGATGAGCCGCTGTTACATCTGCGCTCCCCTCCATCGTCTGCTCCTGCTGAACATCCATAATTCGCTGGGCACTATATGCGGAATAACGCATTTCTCCGTAATTCATAAGCACAATCGTCAAGGGCTCAAAGATTTTTGTTCCAACGAGCAGAAACAGCAGAAAGACTGGAAGAGACAAGCTCCCGCCGACGAGCAAATAGCTGCCGGTCCAAATCATTAGCGTCATTCCCGAACGGGTAAGCAGCATCGCACCCATAATCATCGGTCCCATAATGGCTTCCAGCCGGATAGATGCCTGTTTTAGACGGTCAAAAGAAAGGCGCAGCCGCTCGAAGCGTTTGCCGCTCATATTATGAGCTTTAATTTCACGAATGCCCGTTAAATATTCCTGAAGACGGCTGGCGGCCTCATTTTTAGCTTGCACATGATTTTCACTAAGCCGGGCTTGAATCGTATCCGTCAGCCACAGTAACAGAACCCCTAGAGGAACGGCGATAAACATCACCAGCGCCATTCGAAAGTCCAGCCAAATAAGCCCGGTTAGCGCCATAATGGGAAGCACGACAGCGCTAATGAGCTGCGGCACATTGTGAGAGATTGTATGCTCCACCTGTCCATAATCGCTCAAAATAAGATTCGTCAAATCACCGGGATCCCGTTTGCCGAAAAAACCGAGCGATAGATGTCGAATATGCTCTGCCAGCTTTAATCGGCCCGTTGCAGAGAGGCTGTAAGCCGCAAGGTATGTTTTATCGTAAAGGGAAGCGTAAGCTGCATATTCTACCAGCAGCCAAGCGAACAGGATCAAGCACACGACCCACATACGATTCGTATTCAGGCCAATCTCTGGATGCGCAAATGACACATAAATCGTATTAAAAAGATCGACAAGCAGCGCCGCCGGAATGATTTTAGCGATTCCATCCAAAATAGCGGCAATAGCGGACGGCCATAAGCTTCTCGGCGAACCGCCGGAAATGTTATAAAGATAGTTTTTCACAGGTGAGGCTCGCCTCCTCTAACACCCAATTTCCATGAGGCAGCGCTTTGATGAGCCTGCCACATCTGCTCATACAGCCCCTGCTCCCTGCGCAGCTGCTCATGTGTGCCTTGCTCGACAATGCTGCCCTGCTTGACGACGAGGATCTGCTCCGCTGAACGGATGGTGGAAAGACGATGGGCGATAATGATGACGGTTTTACCTTTCACCAGTTGGGCGATGCCTTGCTGGATGTTGTATTCATTTTCAGCATCCGCATAGGCTGTTGCTTCATCGAGTACGAGTATCGGGGCGCGTTTAAGCAAGGCTCTGGCAATCGCAATGCGCTGAGCCTCACCGCCGGACA
The DNA here is from genome assembly GCF_000971975.1 of Paenibacillus algorifonticola. Taxonomy (GTDB): domain Bacteria; phylum Bacillota; class Bacilli; order Paenibacillales; family Paenibacillaceae; genus Pristimantibacillus; species Pristimantibacillus algorifonticola. The sequence goes on from NZ_LAQO01000003.1 coordinate 232,557, forward strand.
AATACGTTCCGCCTTGTCCAATTTTGGTGTCATAGCCTTGGTCCAGTTTTTCGATAAATTCATGGCAGCATGCCGTTTTTGCAGCTGTTAGCACTTCATCCCTGGTCGCAGACGTGTTGCCCATCCGAATATTTTCCTCAATCGTATCGTAAAAGAGGTGAACATCCTGAAAAACGAAGGATACCAGCTCCATCAGCTTGTCTGTTCCTATATCGCGAATGGGAATACCGCCAATCGTAATGACACCCTCCTGTACCTCCCAAAATCGCAGCAGCAAGCTCGCAATGGTTGATTTCCCTCCGCCTGATGGTCCTACAAGGGCAGTGAGCTCACCTGCATGCGCTACAAAATTAACTTTTTGCAGGACAGGCTTAAAATCTTTGCTTTCCTTTTGCTCATAAGCGAAGGTAACGTCTTGAAAGGCAATGTCATAATGATGGGGCACTCGGGGCGAAGCCGGCTCCACAACGACCTTTTCCGCAAATACAGCCTCAATCCGCTTATGTCCCTCGACAATTTCGCGCAGGCTGCTTCCTAGATGCATTAGCTTCAGCAGCGGTACCGACAGGCTCGGCGTAACGATGAGAAACAAAATAAACGTAATAGCGAAGGACTGGCTGCCGGCTTGGCTGCTGAACAGTAAAATGCCGATAGGCACGACGAACGTAAACAGCGAAATTATGATGACGAAAAAGAGGCTGTACGACGTCTTGCAAATGTCCGTAATTTTCAAAGAAACATCACGGTATTTCATAACAGCTTGCTTGAACGTCAGAAACGAATCCGCGGTGATGCCGAACACTTTAACAGCAGGCATTCCCCGAACATACTCTACCCCCGTTGCATTCATCTCTTCAATCGCATACTGAAATTCGCGGTACGCCTCCCTGCCAGCTTCACTGCCGAACAACCGGGTTTGCAGCCACAAACCTGCACCAATGGGGAGCATCAGTACAAGTGCCATTCGGTAATCAAGCCAAAACAAATAGCCGATTAACACAACGGGAATGACGAGTGCGCTGATAAGATCGGGCAGCTGATGGGCAATAAACTTTTCAATCTTTTCAACGCTAACCTCAATGATCTTCTTGAGCTCGCCAGTTGCCGTTTTCGTATGGTACCCCATCGGCACTTTCGCCACATGCTCTGCAAGCCGTATCCGAAGCTCATAAAGAATGTTGAAAGCTGCAATATGCGAGCACATTCCCCCGACATACATCGCGGCCAACATGGCAAGCAATGAGATAAAAGCGACGATTCCCCAATCGATGAGCAGCTCTTTGTTCATATTTACCGGCTGCTGTGCATGAATGAGCAACTCCTGCACGATTTTATATACCGCAATAAACGGTATAATTTGCAGCAGGCTCGAAAGGGTCGAGAAAATACTGGCCGTTATTAATAGTCCTTTCCGCTCGCCAGCGATTTGAATCAAGCCTGACACTTCTGATTTCGTATTCATTTCACTCCGTCCTAACATCATTGATATTAAAAATCATTCTCATACAAAAAGCGTGAGATATAAGCTAATATCGCATATGTCTGCTTTGGCCGGATACCCAAATCGGGAGCAATAGGATCCAAAACCGGATTTTTAGCGGCGGTTGCCCTGCAGCGGAGAGGACTTGAAATATTCAGAGGGGTTGATTCCGTATTTTCGCTTGAATTGTTCTGAAAAATGACTCGCTTTGCTGAATCCAACGGCTGCCGCCGCTGCGGTAATGTTAAGCTTCCCTTCCTCAAGCAAACGATAGGCCTCGTCTAGTCTTCGATCAATAATATAAGCATGAACGGGCAGGCCAAATAACAGCTTGAAGCCTTTTTTGAGTTTAAATTCATTCAAGCAAACGAGCTTGCTCAGCGCTTCCAAGCTTGGAGGCGTTACCAATTGCGAATCCACAATTTGTTTGGCGCGGTGCAGGCTGTCGATATCAGTGCGGGATAATCCAGACAAGCGTGGCTGGGATTGCTTTTGCAAAATCACTTCATTGAAATAAACGGCAAGCAGCTCAAGCACCTTCCCGCTTAAATAAAGATGTTTAACAGCACCTTGATAATTGCAGTGAAAAATATCTTGCGTAATTCGCTTCATCTCCGGTGTCATGGAGGAATGATGAAAAGGCTCACGCTTTTCTGTCAAAACGGATGAAATTTTATGCAGTGGCAGCTGCTGTAAAGCGCCAATCTCCGTTAGGCGATCCAATTTGAGAGTCACCCCACGAATATGCTGATCGACGTTAAACTGGCAGCTGCTGTTCGTAGGAAGATAACCAAATGCCGAAACTTCCCCATGTTCAAGTTGATATTCTTTTCCAAGTCCTTCTACATTCCAGTGGAGGCTCTCCCCTAGACAAAAACTTAGTTTTAAACTGTTGTCCCGTTCCAGGCTTTGCAAAGTCGTCTCTCTATAGAATGAGGCATCACATAAGACAAGCTCCATGGACGAATGAATCTGATTGAGCTGCCAGTATCCGCGCCCGAGCTCTTCCGGCATATGTATCCTTTGTTCTAAGGAACTGGAGCGATACAGCTGATTTAAATTATCCGCTAAAGCACAGTTTCGATTAACCGTATTGGCGATTTCATACCATCTTTCTGCTTGTGATGATTCCATTCATTGGGCTCCTCCCCCACGGCTGCTGACTAACTTCCATAGTTGTTATTTCAGTATTTGCTTAAGGAAAGCTTCAAACTCCTCCAGCGAGTGAAAATTCCGGATAGCTACTCCTTGTTCACGAAGATGGCTTTCAAGCAGCGTATCCAAGCTTTCTACGGCGCTAAGAAGTGGTACTAAATTTTGCGGATCAAGAGCCTGCACAAGATCAGGAAACCCCATGCTTAAATATAGGTGAATGCTCCCTTACTGTTTAAGTCCAGCTGGCTGTATCGAAAAGCTTAAAATTTGCTCGGTGCTTTTTCCCCACACCTTCTTTAAATAAGTACGATTAAGCAGCGCAAGGCTGCTCAGACTGTGAGTCAGCACGCCACCATCCGCCGTACCTGATGCAAGGTGCCCCTCCTCTCTCCCCTTAATCTAAGGTAGGCACATGATCGATCCAATGCACAAACTTTTGCAAATATGCTTGCAAATATTCCTTTGTCTTCTCATCCGTTAGGCGATGCTGCTCCGCATCTACTTTCGTGTGCACTTGTGATATAAGCAGCTTTTGAAAAGGAAGCACCTGCGCCTGAACGGACTCCAGGATATGCCGGGTTTGAAGCTGGGCATGAACGGTACCCATGCCACCAGGCGTTGCGCCAATTAGCCCAAATGGTTTTCTACGCAGCACAGAGCTGCGGGATGGTCTGGACGCCCAGTCAATCGCATTTTTGAGCACGCCCGGAATGCCGGAATTGTACTCTGGCGACACAATAATAACGCCGTCTACTGCTTGAATAGCGGCCTTGAACACCTGTACGGCTTCTGGTCCATCTCCTGCCTCCAAATCTTCGTTAAACAAGGGAAGCTCCTTTAGCTCAATCCACTTGAATGCAATAGAAGCATCCAGCTCACTCAGCGTTTGCGCCACCATTCGATTATATGAAGCTTTCCGCAAGCTTCCTACGATTAATCCAATTGTTTTTGTCATTTTAATAAGCCCCTTTTCTCCGTAACGCTTGATTCGATCCTTAACTTAAATACCATTTTACTTGCTTTCCAAAATATTGACTAGCTTTCCATTCAAATTACGCTCTTCGTTCATCGTATAATATAGCCAATTTTAGCCACAATAAATATGTGATACGTAGGCACATGACAAGCTTTAACAAAAGGAGCTGCAGCATAATGCCCGATAGCAAGGTAAACACGACGCGCGACCTTTATAATGAGCTAGTGTCCGAGCTTGGCAACAGCTCAGATCTATCAACTAGAAATTGCTTGATCGGCGAAGAACGTATTCCAGCCTCCGTCGTTTGGATTGATGGACTCGTAAGCAAACAAAATTTAAATGCCGATGTCATTTCGCCACTTATTTCAGGAACCCAGCAGCTCAAGCTTCTTCATCAAAGCGAGCCTCCTCATGAGCTGCTTTGCAGCTATATACTAACAGCGAATCATGTGAAAATGGTCAATACCTCTGATGAATGCGTGCCTTTGCTTGTTAGCGGCTGGACGATTATTTTAGTAGAGGACAGCGAAGGAGCCATTGCTGTCAATACGCAAGGCCTTGAAACCCGCAGCATTGATGAACCAGCTTCGTCCAGTGTCATCCGCGGGCCGCGAGATGGTTTCGTGGAATCTTTAAGCGTTAACATTTCGCTCATTCGCAGGCGTATTCGTGACAAGGCTTTTCGTGTGGAGACGCTGACGGTTGGCAATCTGTCGCATACCAAAATAGCGATGGTCTACGTTCATGACCGGGCAGACAAGGAAACCGTTGACGAAATACGCAAACGGCTTCAGTCGATAGATATCGATGCGGTATTGGAATCCCATTATATTGAGGAAATTATTAAGGACAGCCCGACTTCCTTTTTTCCGACGGTGTACAGTACAGAGCGGCCAGATGATGTGGCTGGCATTATATTGGATGGGCGTGTGGCCATTGTGGTCGATGGCACTCCATTCGTGCTCGCCCTGCCTTGTACGCTGTTTCATTTGCTCAAGACGACGGAAGATTTATATTTGGCTTACCCTGTAGCTACCTTCATTCGGTGGATTCGTTATGCCGGTTTTTTCATTACATTGCTGCTGCCTTCCACCTATGTCGGCATTCTGACCTACCATCCGGAAATGGTTCCCCCACAGCTGCTGAGCAGTATTTTGTCATCACGCGATGGCGTTCCTTTTCCTGTATTAATGGAGGCGCTGGTTATGGAAATTATTTTCGAGGGCTTGCGTGAGGCCAGCATTCGCATGCCGCGGTCTATCGGATCTGCCATCAGTATTGTTGGAGCGCTCGTTATTGGCGAATCCGCGGTACAAGCAGGTATCATCTCTTCGCCGTCCGTAATAATTGTTGCTGGTACAGCGATTGCCTCGTTCACGATTCCTTCGATTTCTCTGTCGGGAACGATTCGGATTCTGCGATTTTTCATGCTGCTGCTCGCTTCGCTGCTAGGGCTTTACGGCATTATTATTGGGCTATTCATGCTGGGAATTCAGCTTGCCTCCATGCAATCGGTTGGCCTGCCCTATTTGTCGCCATTCGCTCCATTCAAGAAAAAAGAAGCCGAGAAAGCAATATTCCGTGTTCCTTGGTTTACACTCCGCAAAAAACGATAATACAGATGTCTAATAAAGGGGGACTACCATGTGTTTTTCCACCTTAGCAAATATGCTGTTATTCTCAGCCTAATGCTTTTGCTCAGCGGATGCTGGAGCCAAATAAACTTCGACCAATTAACCGTTGTTTCAGCTATTGGCCTGGATGTGAATAAGCAAGGACAGCTGGAAGTTAGCGTCCAACTCGTTAATCCGACGCTTCCGGTTGCCGCTGGCGGCGGTGGACAGCAGCGCAGAGCCATTGCTATGTATACGGCAAACGGCTTAACGGTTGAAGACGCACTCGAGACCATTCGCAAGCAAGCGAAGAAAAGCCTCTTTTTTTCCCAGACGAAGGTGCTTCTCATCGGAGAACGTCTAGCCAGACAAGGTTTGGACGATATGATGGATTTTTTCTGGCGCGAGCCGAATCAGAACTTCAACTGCTGGGTTATGGTATCGAAGCAATCTATCCCGGAAGTGCTGTCTGACTCCAAAGAACTGCAAGCCGTTGCTGCCGAGGAATGGAAAGCTTATTTTAAAAATAAAACCTACAAGCCGACAAGCGGCGGCATTCAGCTGTATCAATTTTTGCCCAGATTGGAGCAGTCGAGCTTTCAGGCAGCAGTGCCTGGGCTGATCCAGGTCAGTAAGCCTAGCTCTAAGGACATGATTATGGAGATAAAGGACCTTGCTGTTTTTCGCAATACTAAGTTGGTAGGCTGGCTGACGAGCGAGGAGGCTCAAATTATAAGCTGGCTTACTCAACAATCTTCACTGGGCATGTTTGAGGTTTCTACCAAGGATATTAAATCGGTCATGTTTGAATTGAAGAACATTCATATTGCGATGAAGCCTGTTTATGAAAATGGACAGCTGCAAATGAAAGTTCGTATGCGCACCCAAGCTACCATCAAGACGTCCACGGAGAAGCTGGATTTGACGGAGAAGCAGACGACAGATTTACTTGAAACAGAGCTGAGCAACGCAATTTCGGAAACTATAGAGAAAACCGTATATAAGCTCTATCGCTCCTACAAGAGCGACGCTATCGGTTTTGGAGAAGCTATCCATCGCAAAGCCCCAAAAAGCTGGAAAACACTGAAGGGCGACTGGAACAATAAGCTTGCCCAGATTAATGTGCAGAGCAGCATTTCGATTGAGATTATAAAATCCGGCTTGCTAATTGACAGCAATATAAAAAAGGATGATGTACAGTGAAAAAGAGTCTAATTTCTGCAAGTCAATTCTTTTTCATCATATTTGTATCGATTACCTCACTCACGTTTTTCTCGGTTCCGAGCCAACTGATTGCTAAAGTTAAGCAGGACTTGTGGCTGTCGATGGCTTTGGGCGCGATAATCGATATTTATGTCGCTGTTCTTCTTTATCGGCTGGGCAGAATGTACGCCGGACAATCGTTAATTCAATATACACGCTCTATATTGGGAAAAGCGGGCAAAGTTGTAGGCCTCATTTTCCTACTGTTTTTTCTCTGCGTGATGGTTACCGCGATGTGGATTTATAGCGATTTTTTATCACGGACGCTAATGCCTGAGACGCCTCGCCTTGTCTTCTCGATATCGATGACGATATGTGCTGGACTTGCTGCCGTAAAGGGCATTGAGGCGATTGCAAGACTGAGCCAAATTATTGGCTTCATTATTTTGTTAACCTCGGTTGTTTTATTCACCAGCTCCATTCCCTATATCCAGCTGCAATTCCTGCTCCCTCCCTTTGAGAACGGCATGCTTCCAGCCATACAAGGTGCCATCTATCCCGGCAGCTGGTTTGGTATTTGCATTATGATGGGGATGCTGATGCCGCATATTAAAAAACAATCGGGCATTTTAAAAATGAAGGTTTACGCCGTTGTGCTGGGCACTTCGGTTATGACGCTTTATTTATTGTACAGCATAGTGGTGATGGGGCCAGTAATGGCCGGGCATTTTGAAAATCCAATCTATATCCTGTCGAGAATTACCCAGTTTCTAATTTTCGAGAGAATTGAGGTGCTGCTGCTGCTCATCTTCATTTCCGGCTCATTTATTACTATCTCTACCCTGTATTACGCGGTTACGGAAGGAACCGCGCAGTGGCTCGGGACAAAGTCCCATAAACCATGGGTGTATGTGTTCGGCATCATCTTTATCCTGAGCCCGATGTTCCCGTACAGTAACGAAAGCTATATGGTTGATCGCTATTTAAGCTATTGGTTTCCGCTCGTATCGCTCATTATTGAAGGCGGCTTCATGACTTTCCTATTTATTTGGGCCGTGGTCAAAAGCAAAGTGAGCCGCTCTTCCTCTTGAGCGGTTCACCCTTGGTCAAATGTTATACTTGAATGGAGCTTGTAGATTGTCTAATGATCAGCTCGGGCTCCAGAACGATGCGCTCTGCTTTTGCCGCAGCTGATTTGTCCTGTAACGCTTCTACCAGCAGATCAACAACCTTTTTCCCCATTGCTTCAATAGGTTGTGCAATGGTCGTCAGCGGCGGATCACTCACCGAGGCCAAAATCGTATTATCAAAGCCTATAACCGATACATCGCGCGGGATTCGCAGCTTAAGCTCCTTCGCCGCTTGCAGCGCGCCGATGGCGAGCAGCTCATTACAACAGAACAAGGCGGTTGGCCGCTCCGTCAGCTTTAACAGCTCTAGCGCCTTGCGCTTGCCATCCTCCAGCGTGTAGTCGCATGATTTGACGGATTCCTCTGACCATGGTAACCCAGCGGCCTCGACGACGCTTTTGAAGCCTCGTACCCGCTCGCGGCTGCTGCTAACCTTTGGATGCTCAGCAAGCACCGCGACCCGGTGATGCCCTTCCTTCAGCAAATGCTCAGCGCCAAGCGCTCCGCCTTTAAAATCCTCCACGACGACCGTATGCACAGCCAGAGCAGGCATGTCCCGCGCAATTAGCGCTATAGCAATGGACTGCGTCAGCAGCGGCTTAATAATGTCTTCGTTATCGATTCCGGTACCGATAATGATGCCGTCCACGCTTTTTTGCCGCAGCAGCGACAGATAGCGCTCTACTCGCTCGTCTTTATTGTCGGTGCTGCATATGACGAGGCTGTAGCCTAATCGGCGGCTCTGATCCTCAACGGCGCGGGCAATTTCGGCGAAAAAGGGGTTGGATATGTCTGGAACGAGCAAGCCAAGCGTAAACGTTCGTTTCCCGGTAAGCGCGGAAGCGATTACACTCGGCTGGTAGTTAAGCCGCTCCATAATACGCATCACTTCATTGCGCCGCTCTTCGCTGATTTTGCCCTTGCCGTTAATGACTTGGGAGACCGTCGCAATCGAGACGCCCGCTTCCCTTGCGATATCATAGATGGTAGCTTTCATAAACGACCTCCGTTACTTTTGGACTGGTAGATTTATTATGTATCACAGTATGTCATCTTGCAATGAAATTGGTGTAATTGGCGTAAAGTGATAGAAACCAGCCTCCGCGAAGCGAAAGCTGGTTTCTGCTATGTCTGTTGTCGTGTTAAACGGCGTTGCTTTCTAAGCTGATTGGCAGCACTAGGTTAGTTAGCGGGAGACAGAGGCCTAGGCTTTTGCCGTTTCCTCAGCTGGCTTCGTCATAATCCAGGCATGGTCCGGATCATTATGAAATTTCCAAATGCGCGTAGGACCAGCCATAACGTTCAAATAATACACCTCATAGCCCGGCGGCGCACTTACCGGATGGTAGCCTCGCGGCACAAGAACCGCTTCCCCATTGCGGATGACGAGTGTCTCATCAAGCGAACGGTCATCCGTGTACACACGTTGAATGGCAAAGCCCTGCTCAGGCTCTACGCGAAAATAATACGTTTCCTCCAGCAGCGATTCATTCGGCAGCGCATCCTGGTCATGCTTATGCGGCGGGTAGCTGGACCAGTGTCCGCTTGGTGTAAATACTTCGACAACAAGCAAGCTGTCCGCCGGCGCCGTTTCTGGTAAAATGTTATGGATTTGACGCTCCAAATTGCCATATCCACGCTGTTCTACACCTACAGCATCCGGGGCAATGAGTCTTGCCTGATGCTGGCCTTGGCCAGGAGCGGAGCAAATGGCGATATCCAGTGCAGTTACCGCCTCAATGTGATAAAAATCGTCATTGGGCACATAAACCGAAAATGGCGGAATTTTCTCAAATACGCTCATACGCTGGCCAATGCTGCTCCATTTATCTTTCTGCGTGTGTACATCCGCTCGTCCGCTCAGCAGCACGAGGCATACTTCATTTTCACCCGTATTCTGCTTAAGCTGCTCGCCCGGCTCTAGATGAACGACGCGAAAACCGACATACTCCCACCCTGCGCTTTGCGGTGTTATATTCATAAGCTCGCCCTGCTCGCCCGGAGCAGCGCTTGGTTTTACGATTAATTCTGACATTTGCGCACACAACCTTTCCTGTATCCGTCTACTTACGTCAGCTCATGAAGCTCGCTTAGCTTCACAGGTCGTCTAAGCTTCACTGACAGCTTCGCCGCTCTTGCAATCCGCTCAGCCTGCAGCGCATCGTAGCCATCGACCTTTACTTTCTTATCCTGCAGCAGCGCTTCAATAAACAACTCGGTTTCCTCTACATAAGCAGCGTTGTAACGTTCTAAGAAAAAGTGCAGCGGCTTATCTCGTACAATACCTTCTGCGGTGCTGATTTCCGCTGTATTCGGGTGATCATTCGTTGCAGCAGCGCTGCCCTTGGAGCCAAATACTTCGACCCGCTGATCGTAACCATATACGGCCTGACGGCTATTGTCGATTACGCCAAGCGCGCCGTTTTGAAAGCGCAGCGTCACAATCGCAGTATCGAGATCATCGCATTCGGCGAATACGGGATCGATGAGAACATTGCCTTGCGCAAAAACCTCTTCAACCTCGCTACCTGCCAAAAATCTTGCCATATCAAAATCGTGAATCATCATATCCATAAACATGCCGCCGGACACCTTGATGTAATCTTTATGCGGCGGGTTCGGATCACGCGACGTAATTTTCACAATATGCGTCTCGCCAATCGTCCCCTGCTCTACATGCTCGCGAATCCGTTTAAAGTTATGGTCAAAGCGGCGGTTAAAGCCGATTTGCAGCTTTACGCCTGCTTTCTGTACCGCTTCTACCGCTTCCTCTGTTTGCGAAAGCGTCATGCTGACTGGTTTTTCGCAAAAAATATGCTTGCCAGCTTCGGCGGCCTGTTTAATGAGCGGTACATGTGTATCTGTTGAAGAGCAAATAAAAATGGCGTTGATTTCAGGGTCTGCGATAAGCGCAGCGCTGTCTTTCGTAACGGTCGCGATACCGCGTTCAGCGGCCCATGCCTCCAGCTCCGCGTTTGCGAACAAATCGCTGATTGCGACAATTTCCACTTGTGGGAGCCGCAGCAAGTTGTCGGCATGGATTTTTCCGATGCGGCCTGCGCCGATAATGCCGATTTTAATTTTTTGTACCATTTTGATCGTTCTCCTTTATGCGATTATCCGTTATCCGATTAGCTGACCGTTAGGCTACCAACGAGCTGTTACCATTTTTTTGCGCGTATAAAATTCGACGCCATCTGTGCCGTTGGCATGCAGATCGCCGTAGAACGATTTTTTCCAGCCGGAGAAAGGGAAGAACGCCATAGGCGCTGGAACACCAAGATTGACTCCGAGCATGCCCGCTTCAATCGTTTCGCGGAATGTACGGACGTTGCTGCCATCCTTCGTGAACAGGCAGGCGCCATTTGCAAACTCTGACGCATTCGCAAGCTCAATCGCTTCTTCCAGCGTTGCCACTCGTGCAATCGCCAGCACTGGAGCAAAAATCTCATCTTTCCAGATCGTCATTTCCTTCTGCACGCCATCAAACAAGGTTGGGCCGACAAAATAGCCCTTCGCATCTGCAGCTGCCGCAGCATCTTTGCGACCATCGCGCAGCAGCTGTGCCCCTTCCTGTTCGCCGATTTCAATATAGCGAAGCGTCCGCTCTTTATGCGGTCCGCGAATGACCGGACCGAGGAAGACACCTGACTCCAAGCCGTTGCCTATCGTCAGAGAATCGGCCGTTTGCAGCAGTTTTTCTACGAGCTTGTCAGCCACGTCGCCGACTGCGACGACAACAGCGCAGGCCATGCAGCGTTCGCCTGCCGAGCCGAAGGCAGCGTTCGTAATTTCTTTGACCGTCAGATCGAGATCAGCATCCGGCATGACGATGGAATGATTTTTTGCGCCAGCGAGCGCTTGGACACGTTTGCCTTCCGCCGTTCCCGTGCGATATACATACTCCGCAACCGGCTGCGAGCCAACGAAGGAAATACCTTTAACATCGGGATGCTTCAGCAAACCGTTAACGACGTCATGCGCACCATGAACGATGTTCAGCACGCCATCCGGAAGACCCGCTTCCTGGAACAGCTCGGCAAGGCGATTCGCGAGCAGCGGCGTCCGCTCCGATGGTTTAAGCACAAACGTATTGCCACAGGCGATCGCAAGCGGGAACATCCAGCACGGCACCATCATAGGGAAGTTAAACGGCGTTATGCCGCCGATGACGCCAATCGGATAGCGGTACATGCCGGATTCTAGTCCTGTAGCAATGTCAGGAAGCTGCTTGCCCATCATTAAATTGGGCGCACCCGCCGCGAATTCAACGCATTCAATGCCGCGCAGCACTTCGCCGTAAGCTTCGGCGTAACTTTTGCCGTTTTCTTTTGTCACCAGCTGTGCAAGCTCTTCCCAATGATCAACGAGCAGCTGCTGGTATTTGAACAACACACGTGCCCGTTTAGGTACAGGCGTACGACTCCAGGAAGCAAAGGCTTCTTTCGAATTGGCTACAGCCTGCTCCACATCTTCGTTCGAAGATAGCGGTACATAAGCCAGCACCTCCTCCGTTGCCGGATTGTAAACCGCTTCTGTCTGCCCCGATCCCGATGCTACCCATTTTCCGCCAATCCAATTGCTTAATGTTGCTGTCATATCCACTCAATCCTCTCTTTTTTTAAGTTAAACGATGATTTCACCGCGGTTGCAGCGGTCGATATAGTCTTGAACCTGCTCGGCGGACGGCATGGCGTCGGAGCAGCTGTGACTGGAAATGACGATACATGCAGCGGCACTGCCGAACTCCATGCTTTTCTCAATCGACCAGCCCTGCATGCTGCCGTACAAAAAGCCTGCGGCGTAGGAATCGCCTGCTCCAAACGTTTTAATGACTTTGGCCGGGAAGCTCTTGGCCCGGTGCGAAGCGCCATCCTTCGTATACGCAATGGAGCCGTCCTTGCCATGCTTGATAATGACAATTTGCGCGGAATAATTAAACCATTTCGCTGCGGTCACATGATCATCACGCTCCGGATTAGGCTCGAATGTTTCCATATTGTCAAATTCTTCTCTAGTACCCATAATAATATCGCATTTTTCAGCAGCTAGGTTGTAATAGATAGCCGTTTCCTCCGGCGAGCTCCACGTATATGGACGGTAGTCAAGATCAAATGCAATAACGACGCCATGTTTGCGGGCATAATCGATCGCCAGGAACACCGCTTCGCGTGAAGGGCTTTGTGCCAGCGCCGTACCCGAGATAAGGAGCATTTTGGAATTAGCAATCAGCTCTTCGCGAACCTCCTGCGGCTTAAGCTTCAGGTCAGCGACATTGTCGCGATACATCAAGATGCTGCATTCCGATGGGCTTTTAATTTCAGTAAAAGCAAGACCTGTCACTGCACCGCTGTCATCTGTAACGACGCCTGAAGTGGCAATTTGATTATTTTCCAAATACGTCGTAATAAAACGGCCCATCTGGTCATTGGCAACCTTGCCGATAAACGACGTTTTCATCCCCAGACGGGACATGCCAATCGCAATATTCGCCGGAGAGCCTCCAACGTATTTGGTAAACGTCATGGTCTCTTCCATCGGGCGATTAATTTCATTCGCATTCAGATCGATGCACAAGCGGCCAATAGCCGTAAAATCCAGCGGCTTTGCTGCGTTATATGTGATATAAGACATCCGAGGGCCCACCTCCTAAAATTATTTAATGGTATAAAATATTTATTGCGATTTATTTAATGAGGTTAAGTGAAGAATCGCTTCCTTCGCATATTCATACGGATTATGAGTCGCAGGGTCCTGCTCGCCTTCGAGCATTGCCCAGCCGTCATAGCCGCGAGCCGTGAGCTCCTGAAGGACTGGCGCAAAATCAAGGCAGCCGTCACCCGGCACCGTAAATACGCCTTTGCGAATACAAGTGACGAAATCGGCCTGCTCGGAACGGGCTTCATCGAGTACAGACTGGCGAATATCTTTCAAATGAATATATGCAATGCGGTCATAGTGTTTATTCAGCACATCCAGCGGATTCGCTCCGCCATAATAGGCATGACCTGTATCAAACAATAGATGCACATAAGCCGGGTCCGTCAGCTCCATCAGCTTGTCGATTTCTTCCGGCTGCTCAACTACGGTTCCGCCATGATGATGGTAAGCCAGTTTTAAGCCGTATTCAGCCGCTATTTTCCCCGCAGCATTAAGGCCTGTCGCCAGCGACTGCCAGCCCGCTTCATCCAGCCGAAGCACTTCCGTCTCATTCGGCGTACGGCGCGGATCAAAATGCAGCGAGCCGCCAACCTCAGCCGTGCTGATCACCTTGCTCCCCATGCTTTGCAGAAATTCGGCATGCTTTCGGTAGCTTTCAAGCTCGGCCTCGCGGTATGCGGGATCGGAGAACAGCACCGATTTCCATTGGGACACGAGCTGAATGCCTCGCTTACCCAATTCCTCGCGCAATACGGCGGTGTCTGCCGGGTATTTGCGCCCCATTTCCGTTCCGGTCAGCCCCAGCCGCTGAATATCATCCAAAATCTGTTCATAGGTCGTATCCGCCCCATGCTCCCGCACATCCTCGCCCACCCAGTTAATCGGGTGAATGCCGAGTGAAAATGTAAATGGCTTCATTGCTTACCCCAGCTCCTTATTCAAAAAAATAGGATCAACCTGTTACAGCTGCTTCGCCTTGCTGAGCTTTGCCTGCATCGCTTCATGTGCCTTGAGCACTTTGTCGCTTTCTGATACAGCAGGAACGCCAACATGCCACCAGGATTCATAGCCGCCAGAGTTCGTGCCCGGCAATACGCTAATTTCGATCAGCGTTGTGCGCTCCTCCTGTTTCGCCTGCAGCAAAGCAACACGTAGCTCCTCCGCATTTGTTGCTTTGTAAGCACTTGCCCCAAGACTGCGGGCATGGGCGGCAAAATCAATCGGCAGCGGCTGTCCCGTGTATCTGCCTGTGCTCGCTTCACGGTAGCGAAACTCATTGCCGAAGCCATCGCTGCCATGCTCGCGCTGCAAATTATGAATGCACTGGAACCCATGATTGTCAAAAAGCAAAATCGTAAACTTGCGCTGCTCCTGCAAGCTCGTCACCAGCTCGGAATGCATCATCAAGTAGCTGCCATCGCCGACCATGGCGTACACCTCGCGCTGCGGCTCGGCGAGTGCCGCTCCGAAAGCGCCGCTGACTTCGTAGCCCATGCAGGAAAAACCATATTCCATATGATACGTTTTCGGCTCGGTCGAGCGCCATAAGCGATGTAAATCACCGGGAAGGCTTCCAGCAGCGCCAACGACGACGGAAGACGAATCAATCGTTTCATTAATAACGCCAAGTGCCCGAGTTTGGGAGAAGCCGTCTTCATGCTCTTCCTCGTAAAGGCGATCAACCTCTGCATCCCACGCCGCTTTGCGCTGCGCCAATCCCGCATCGGTGTAGCTACTTTTGTAATTCGCTGCTTGCAGCGCATTTTGCAGCGCTTGCAAACCCGTGCGAGCATCGGCAATTACCGCTTCCCCGCCCAGCTTCGCCGCGTCTGCGCTATTTAAGTTAATGTTGATAAACTGTACATCCGGGTTCGCGTATGCGGACTTGGATGCGGTTGTGAAATCAGAGTAGCGTGTGCCGACGCCAATAACCAGATCAGCCTGTTTGGCCCATTCATTCGCTGCCAGCGCGCCTGTGACGCCAATGGCTCCTGCATACAGCGGATGGCGCCAATCGAATGCGCTTTTTCCGGCCTGTGTTTCCGTAACTGGAATGCCGAAAGCTTCGGCGAATGCTCGCAGCTCAGAAGTTGCTGACGCATACAAGACGCCGCCTCCGGCTACGATAAGCGGATGCTTGCTCGCTGCAATGCGCTCTGCTGCACGGGCTACCGCATCCTTCGTCGGTTCGCGGCGGTCAACATAATGCACGCGTTTTGTGAAGAAGCTTTCTGGATAGTCATAAGCTTCCGCCTGAACATCCTGCGGCAGCGCGAGCGTGACCGCTCCAGTCTCTGCCGGATCTGTGAGCACGCGCATCGCCTGCAGAGCTGCGGTAATCAGCTGCTCTGGACGAACGATGCGGTCCCAGTAGCGGCTGACGGCCTTGAAGGAATCCGTAGCCGAAAGGGTGTAGTCGCTGCTGACCTCAAGCTGTTGAAGCACCGGGTCAGGCTGGCGCGAAGCGAAGTTATCGCCGGGCAGCAGCAGCACCGGAATGCGATTAACGGTCGCTGTTGCCGCTGCCGTTACCATGTTCAGCGCACCTGGGCCAATCGAGGTCGTGCAAGCATAGATCTGCTTGCGGTTACGCTGCTTGGCGAAGGCTGCTGCTGTATGCACCATGCCCTGTTCATTTTTCCCCTGAATAAAGGTTAAGCTGCCTGCGCTTCTTTCCAGCGCCTCTCCCATGCCGGTCACATTGCCATGACCGAAGATGCCGAATACTCCTTCAACGAACTTCGTTTCCTCACCATCAACCGAAATGTATTGCTGATCCAGAAACCGCAGCAGCGCTTGCGCCATCGTCAGTCGAATCGTCGTCATACCCATTTCCTCCTATCGTAAATCTATAATCTGAACACTTTCATCAAGTTTATAGCAAGCTTGCGGGAACTATGTTTATGCTTTGGATTAAGCGCTTAACTTACCAGAGGAATGGCGCCTAATGTTTTAGATTAAGCGCTTCACCCATAGGCTACTACAACATGGAGCTGCTGACAAGTTTTTTATGCTAGATTTTTTTATGTCAGCTTTACGAGTTCGTTTTACTTGCATCCTGACCTGTTTTTTCGGTTTGCGTTTGCAAATGCCGCTTAAGCTTGGCAACTTCTGTGCCAGCGAGCATCATAATGCCTATGCCGTGATTGTCGTTGACAACCGTCCGCAAATCCTGATCATAATAATCCGCTGTGAAAGCGTAGCGCGAGCCGCTGCATACGCCATGCACATTGCCTTGGCGGTCAATGGCGTAACGTGTCAAGCCGTCCCATGCGCGGAACGCCGCATTCATGATGGCCGCTGGCTGCTTCACCCAGCCGAAGCGAACGCCCCGAGCGAAGCCGTAGGCAAACATCGCCGTGCAGGAAGCCTCCAAATAAGTATCCGGACGATTGACTACCTGATGCCACAACCCGCGATCCGATTGACGAGCGGCATAGCCTTCGCATAGCTCATTAAAGAAGTCCAGCAGCTCATCGCGCAGCTCATGCGTCTGCGGCAAAGCTTCCAGCACTTCTGTCAGTGAAAAAATCGTCCAGCCATTGCCCCGTCCCCAAGGAATGCCTGTCGCCCTGTCATATTTAAAATCATACACATGGGACATCAGCTTCTCATCTGGCATAAACAAATAGCTTTTGAAGCGCAAAAACTGCTTCGCCGCTTCATCCAGCGCCTCCCGATTGCCCGTTAAGCGAGCATAGCGGCAGAGAAATGGCGTACTCATGTACAAATCATCGGCCCACATCGTATTGGCGGCATATTCGCCCTCGCAGGTTCGATAAAACGCGCCATCGGGCTTGCGTTCCAGCTTATTTAGCATAAAATCGGCGATGCGCTCGGCAATTGGCTCTACGTTAGCAGTAGCCAGCCCTTGCCTTGACTCCAGCATAGCCGAGCCGAAAGAGCCGCAATTATCGAGCATTTTCATCATGACGAGCTGCTGATTAATCGCTGGGAAACCATATTGCTCACGATCCCAGAAGGAGTAGTCGTACATCTCCGTACATGCCTCCACATGCTGAGCCGCATAGCTGACGATATCTGGACGCTCCAGAAAACGTCCCGTTTGCAGCAAGCCGTATATCGTGACGCCAAGCGGATAATCCCACCGTGCATAATTGGATACCGTACCCACTGTCCATTTATTGCTTAGCATGGCATTTTCGTAATAAGGACGTACCCAGGTGTTCGGCCGGTCGAGCTGCCAGTAGGTGTGCAAAGACTGTCCCTGCTGAACAAGCTCCGATTCCTTGTTAAGCGAATAAAGTTGATCGGTGCGAACAAGCTGCTCCCAAGCGGGACTAGCCGCCCCTGCTACAAATGGCCCGACATAAAACCATTGTCCTTCTCCCGACCCATGTACTTGCTGCGGCGAGCTTAGTTTGACAGCGCTGCCATCATTGGCGTTAGCAGCCGTCAGCTCAAAGCCCCAAGACTGCTCGCCGCACACGCTGCGTGCTACGAAATTATGCTTGCCTGCTTCCAGCACGAGCTCGATTCGAAACGGTCCTGCCGCTGTGCTCTCACCTACCTGTTGTCCTTCCAGCCACAAGGTAAGCTCGCCCGAGGACTCGCCTTCCAGCACGATGGCCTGTTTCCCAGGCAGCGGCTGATATAATGTTGTCCAGGCATATGCGACTTTGCCAGGCTGTTGGCCAAAAATCCGTTCCAACTGGCCGCGACTGCGCTCCTCCTCCGTCCAATCGATGATAGGCAGCCAGCCCAGCCCCGGCTCCTGCTGCTGCGATCCCATTAAATCCGGCTGCGCCAATTCCACCCGCTTGCCTGCCTCAGGCGTTGCATCAACCGGCTGCGAGAAAATCCATCCCGCCTGCCCATAACGCTCCTCAAACGGTGCACGAACATTCATGATTCGTACCTTGGCCTCGTCAGAGCCGATTTGACAGCCGAAGCCTGCTGGTGTGCAAGTCATCGACAGCCATAAGCTGTTCCAGCCCTTTGCAAATACTAGACTCAGCTTGACCGTCGCATCCGGGCTAATTTCCTCAATCACATTCGATCGAAATACTAGCTCACCGTTGAAAAACAACCTCACAGGACCAAGGCAGCGCACGTTAATATCCAAGCTGCGCTCCTCATCGCTCCATACGAGCCCTGCCCCATAGCTCAGCTGCCCAGCTTTTGCCTCTGGAAACCGCGAAGCAAGGTCCAGCTCATACAGCCCTTCTGCATTTTGCAAAACGCCATTTTTGTTAAACGCGCGGAAAATAAATCCCGCCTGCGGGTTCGCACCGACATAACGGTCGGCCAGCAGCTTCAAAATAGCGGTATCTTTGTCGCCAAAACGATGCTGTGCACTTTCCTCTGCTTGAAAATAAATCGACATCGAATGATCACAAATCCTTTCCATAGCGCAGCTTGCTATCCGTTAATCTATTTTACGAAAAAGCGATTAGGTATAGCGCTTAACTTGGTGAAAATGAACCGCGCTTGCGACCGCCAGTCAACTGGCCATCTACATCACGCAGCATTGAAATTTAAACCTTATGCAAACAGTATAGCTGAAAGCGCTTCATCTTGTCATCTCTTTTTTAAAAAAAGCGTTCCTCTTTTAATTCAATAGTTATTTATTGATTCGCCTGGACAATGAAATCGACCATCGAACGTGCCGTAACGCGGCTATCCTTCGTTTCCACGCCCGTGCTTGCGACTGCGTTAAAATCTCCCAGATTATGCGGAATAAACGTTACTGTCTTAACCGTTCCTGGCAGCAAATCAAAGAAATTATCACTGAAGCGGCCTTCACGCTCGCAAGTCAGCCAGACGCCTTTGGCAAGCGTATTCGTCTCCAGCGCCCACTGGGTACAGCCATTGTGCTCGGACTCTGTTATTTTCAGTTCGGCATGCGCTAGCGTAATGTCCTTCATTGGCTCAAAATAATGCAGCTCGCTTGCCAGTGTACGGCCATCCGTTTCATCCAGCAGCTCTGCCAGCAATACGCTTGCAGCCGTGTCAGCAGCTCCGAGCAGCTCTAAGCGCTGAAGCGTCAGTACATTAGCCGCAGCATTTGCTCTTACGCGGACAGGAGCACTTTGCTCGCCTAGCAGCTCGCCGCTAAAGCTGTACAGACGCAGGCGCAACTGGCCTTGTACGGGCACAAGCTGATCGGAAACGATGTGGAAGCTGATTTCCCCTTCTTCCTTGCGATCGTCTACCGACAGCAGACAGTCTGCGAAGCTTCGTGCTGCATAATATTGCAGCGCCTTCCAGCGCCCGTAATAATCCATGCCCGCCCAAGAGGCAACGGGCCAGCAATCATTCATCTGCCAATACAAGGAGCCCATGCAATACGGCTTGCGGCGGCGATGCGCTTCAATGGCCGTTTTCATCGCTTCCGCCTGCAAAATTTGGCTCATGTACAAAAACGCCGGGAAATCCTTCGGCTCGGACATATACATCTCCATATATTGCTTAATGAGACGGTTGCCGGCGCCATTTTTCTGATGGGCGAGCATGACTGTAGATTCCAGCTCCATATCCGCCTCTTCCGCATAGCTGCGCACCGATTTGTACTCGGGGAACGACTGAAAGCCATATTCGCTCATGAAGCGCCCGACGTAGCGATTATAGTTTTCAAAGGGCTCTACATTATGCCACACGCCCCAGTAATGAATATCTCCGCTAGTCGAGGACGCATCCGAGTGCTGCGCCCGATCTCCAGTCAGATCAACCATTGGTGAGGAAGGCCAATAATCAATGCCCGCCGACAAGGACGCTACAGCTTCAGGCAAAATCCGATGGAAAATCGCCTCGTAGTCCGCCCATAATTTATTTTGCTGTTCTTGCGTGTACGCCTTTTTCCAGCCCCAGCCGCCATCTGGAATATAATGCGACCATGCGGTATCGATCTCATTATTGCCACACCATAGGGCAATTGACGGATGATTGCGCAGCCGCTTAATGTTATCCTCAGCTTCCAGCTGCACGCTGCGCAGAAACGCTTCGTCACCTGGATACATGCTGCATGCAAACATGAAATCCTGCCACACGAGCAAGCCATATTGGTCACACAGCTCATAAAAGGCTTTTTCCTCGTAAAAGCCCCCGCCCCAGACGCGAAGCATGTTCATATTCGCTTGCACTGCGCTTACGATTTCATGTTTATAACGGTCGTAGCCGACTCTCGTCGTAAAGCTGTCATTCGGAATATGATTCGCGCCTTTAGCGAAAACCTGTACGCCATTAAGCTCCATATAAAAGGAAGTACCGACTTCGCCCTGCTGCCTGACGAGACGGATCGTCCGCAATCCCGTCGTAACCTTATGGGAATCATAACGCACCTCGTTATTGCTATGCCAGCATTCGATCTGGAACGTATACAGCTCAGGCTTGCCAAGACCTCTGCACCACCACAGCCGCGGATTTTCGACTTCAAAAGGAATTTCGATCGTCTGCTTGCCTGCGGCTAAAGAAGCAGAGTGACCGCTGAACATGCTATTATCAGATGATGCCAGCTTCAGCATGACATCGCACTCGCGATCGGCTTCGAGCTCAATGACGGCTGTAAGCTTCGCTAGCTCTGCCCGCACCTCGTCCTGACGGATATATACATCGGTAATCCGGGCATAGGACCAGCCTTCTAAATATACAGGACGCCAAATACCGCTTGTTACGAAGCGCGGACCCCAATCCCAGCCATAATGGTAGGGCGCTTTGCGGGCAAATACGCTAATTTTCTGATCGTCAAGTCCGCCGACCTCTGATTG
Organism: Paenibacillus algorifonticola; assembly: GCF_000971975.1. Lineage (GTDB taxonomy): Bacteria > Bacillota > Bacilli > Paenibacillales > Paenibacillaceae > Pristimantibacillus > Pristimantibacillus algorifonticola. The sequence continues at coordinate 253,502 of NZ_LAQO01000003.1, forward strand.
ATCATTTGGTGCTGGCAGCGCATAACCAAGCTGAGCCAGCTTCGGCAAATCTTCTTTAATAGGCGAGCGGAACAAAATACGCAGCTGATTGTCGCCAGCCGTCACTATGTCCGTAACATCAACTCTCCATGTGCGGAACATATTATCTGCAGCCAGTATATGCGAGCCATTCAAATATACATCCGCATACGTATCGAGCCCCTCGAATACGAGCTCCTGCTTCGCCCCAGCAAGCTGCTCCGGTGAAGGCTGAAAGCTCGATTCGTATTCCCAATCTTTTTTGTCCACCCACTGCGCGTCCTTCTCATTTGTTCCATAAAAAGGATTAGTCAGCTTGCCATTTTGAATTAAATCCGTATGTACACAGCCTGGCACGACAGCGGGTAGCCACTCTCCCTGCTCTTGTTCCTTAAAGCGCCAATTTCCAATGGTCCATTGCTCTTTCATCGTATCCTCCTGAAAATGAAAAAAGTCAGCTAAACACATGAAACCTTACTCCGGAGACTGAGCCGCCGAAGCAAGGTTGCCATGCATTTTACCGCTAGTAAATTTATCGTTATTTCCTCTTGTTGCTATTAGTAGCCCAAAGCTGTTTTAGCTTCTTTCCATTTTGCATTCAGCTTGTCGAAAGCTGCTTTCAGATCGTCAGCTACGAGGTACTCTTGTACATAGTTGCCTGTACCGATGCCGATTTGCGCTTTGTTGGCAATTTCATTGAATTTTGGATCTGTAGCTTCGCTTTCGAGCAGTGTCGGATTAGCAGCTTGGAACTCAGCCAATTGAGGAATCGTCGATTGTGCCGATTTGTCGATTGGCATGAAACCGGATTGCTCTACATAACCGGACTCTTTCACGAAGAAGTTGACCCAAGCTGTAGCAAGCTCTTTATTTTTGCTGTCTTTGCTTACCGCAACCAAATAATCCGAGCCAAGCGGTGCATTGTATTTGCCGCTATTGTCATACGGAAGCGGGAAGAAACCAATGTCGTCTGACGATGCGCCAGCGCCTACGATTTGTGGAATGACCCAGTTGCCAAGGAAGTACATAGCCGCTTTACCCGATGCGATTTCGCCTTTCGACATTTCCCAGTTGTTCGTCGACAAATCCTTCTCTACCCAGCCTTTTTCAATGAAGGTACGGCCGATATTTGCAAGAATGCCCCAAGCGTTGTCCACTTTGAATGGCGCCTCGTCTGTTACGAGCTTGGATACGAACTGTGGATCACCTGCTACGTACCATGCGGAGTTGTCAGCCCAGTTGCCCATTGGCCATTGTGCGCCATAGTTCATATACAGCGGGATGATATTAGCTGCTTTCAGCTTTTCCGCATCCGCATAAAGCTCATCAAGCGTAGCTGGAACTTTGTCGATGCCTGCTGCTGCAAAAGCTTTTTTGTTGTACACGATCCCTTGTGTATTTACGCCGGTCGACAAACCGTAACGTTTGCCATCGAAGAGTGTCAGGTCAGCGAAAAAAGTATTGGTGAAAAAATCATCCGGCAGCGGCTCAAAATATTTCGGATATTCCGAAACGGCAAGTCCGGACGGAATCATTAATACGTCGCCCGCTTCGCCAGTTGTTAGGCGAACTTGAATGTCTGTTGCATAGTTTGTCAAACCTTCAAACTCAATTTCAGCTTTCGGATATTTTTCTTTAAAAGCTGCTGCGTATTTATCTAGCGTTCCATCGTTGAGAAAATCGGTACGATGCGTCAAAACTTTAATTTTGCCGCTCAGCTCGCTAGCTGCGCTTGCCTCCGGGCTTGCAGCGGAATCGCTAGGACTTGCGGAAGCTGAGGCTGCTGGAGCGCTTTCTGCTGGTGCATTATTGCCGCCGCAGGCAGCGAGAATGGAAGTCATCAATAAAATTGCGGAAGATAAAGCCAAGCTTTTTTTCATTTTGTTACCCCCTGAGTGATATTTGGTATCGCTTACATCGTAATCATATACGCTCTGAAAACAAAATAATATGACGCTGTTTTGTTTTTATTGTCATGAATTATGCTAACAGCGTCATCTTTTGTTAGTTTGCTTAGCTGCGGCGCAGAAAAGCATATTCCGCCTGCTCCATCAATTGGAGATTGCGGCTGATCAGCTCGGTACGCTGCTCAACGCTTGCGCGGGAACGCAGATGATCCGGCGGCGTATGCTTCACATAATCGACAAGCTGGTCGATACTCGTTACAGCCGCATGGACTCTTGTATCGGAGGACGCGTAATAAATGTACACTTCGCCGTTAGGCAGCTGCACTGCGCCATTACAAAATACGACATTAGATACATCGCCTATCCGCTCTATTCCTTCCGGCGCCAGCAAATGTCCGCCCGGTGCGTACGTAACCTTGCTCGGATCATTCAAATCCGTCATGAAGGCATACAGGACATAACGAAGACCTGCCGCTGTATTGCGCACACCATGTGCAATATGCAGCCAGCCGTCTGTCGTTTTAAGCGGCGCTGGCCCCTGTCCATTTTTCACTTCTTTAATCGTGTGGTAAAGCTTGCTGTCGACGATTGTTTCTTTGGCGATGACAGCCGGATTCATGCTCTCCGACAAGCCCCAGCCGATACCGCCGCCTGCACCGGTATTAATAAAGCCGTCCTGAGGGCGTGTATAAAAAGCATATTTGCCATCGACAAATTCAGGATGCAGCACGACATTTCGCTGCTGAGGCGATGGCGAAGCAAGATCCGGCAGTCTCTCCCACGTGCGCAAATCCTTCGTGCGGGCAATGCCGCCTTGGGCAACCGCGCTTGACGTATCGCCAGCTGGTGCCTCCGGATCTTTACGCTCGGTGCAGAACAAGCCGTATATCCAGCCGTCCTCATGCTTCACAAGCCGCATATCATACACATTGATATCCGGATCTTCCGTTTCCGGCAGCAGTACCGGATAATCCCAGAAGCGGAAGCCTTCTGCGGGAGAATCACTTTCTGCAACTGCGAAAAAGGATTTGCGGTCTGCGCCTTCTACGCGAACCATCAAATAAAACTTGCCATCCAGCTCAATGGCTCCCGGATTGAAGGCGGCATTAACACCGATCCGCTCCATTAAATACGGATTTGTCTCCGGGTCCAAATCATAACGCCAGTATAGAGGCGTATGCTCATTTGTAATAACGGGATGCTCAAATCTTGCAAATACACCATTGGACTGCTGAGCTTGCTTATTAGGCGCATCAAGCAGCTGCTCATGCCGTTCCGATATTACTTTAAGCTGTTCCAACCATTGATTCATAAGAGCCTCCTAATGATTTATATCCATTTTATTTATGTTCATTAATTGTTAATGGCATTAATCTTAATTCGTGTCAGCCGCTCGATCGCTTCGAAGCACGCCCGGCTATTGTGATAGGGGCATTTCCATGGATCGATTTTTGGATAGCTTTCATCGGCAACACCTTCGCGGGATACTTGCCAATGCCATTCGCCCATTTCCTTGTCGGATACGTAAGCGATGATGAACTGCCAGCTGCTCCAGGCGGCATCCAAATACCGCTGCTCCTGCGTCAGCTCATAAGCATTTAGAAAGCCAACCATCGTTTCCGCCTGTGGCCACCAATCCTTCGCTGCATCCAGATGTCCGTCTCCATCAGCTTCATTATAAATGCCGCCATCCGCATCTACGCCCTCGGCAAGCGTGACGTGAGCCATTTGAATAGCCGCTTCCCTTACGCGTTCCTCAAGTCGCTTATCGCCCAGCACCTCAGCCGCTTCCCACAGCAGCCAGCTTCCTTCAATATCATGGCCGTACGATATGTGGCGGGATTTGGAGTTCCATTCATCATCAAAAAACAGCTTAAAATGATGGCTTTGTGGATCAATGATATAATCCAGATGCAGTTCAATGAGCGTCTTCAGCTTGTCGCGAAGCCCTTCCGGCTTCCATACCCGATACAAATTCGTATAAGCTTCCAGCACATGCAAATGCGTATTCATCGATTTCCGTTCGTTGAGATCCTTGCCGCTAAGGCTCAAATCGTCCGTTTCCTGCCAGTTCTGCGCCAGCGCTTCAATATAGCCGAGATGAACGGGATCAAATGCATGCTTCTCCAGCAATCTGTAGATTTCTTCTGCCCACGGCAGCACGTCCTGCTTGCCTGTAGCCCGTACATATTCTGCTAATGCATAAATAACGAATGCCTGCCCGTATACTTGCTTTTTCGTCTGAACCGGCTGTCCGCCCTTATCGACCATCCAGTACAAACCGCCATACTCTTGATCGTGAAAATGTTCCTGCAGCGCACCCAACGCACGCTCGGCCATTTGCAAATATGGCGCTTCCTTATAAATGCGGTACGCCGACGAGAATGACCATAAAATCCGTGCATTCAGCACAAGGCCCTTATCTGCATCTTCCGAAACGACCCCGTCGCTTGCCATATAACCGATAAAGCCGCCATTCGTCTCATCTACCGCATGCTTCATCCAGAAGCCAAGAATTTGTTCGCGGACTTCCTCCGTCAGCGATTTTTGCCATTGCACGAAATCCAGCATGTTTTGCGTTCCTGTAACGTTGTTCATTTTGCCTTCGCCTCCCTAGCCTACCGGCTGTCCTTGTCCCTTGGCATAGAAGGAGCGGATAACCGCTGCCGAACGTTTGCCATACATGCAATAATCATCGTTGGCGCCAGCGTCTTTTGCATCATACAGCTGAGCCGGCCAATCCCACAGCATGTAGCCGAGCATCCAGTCGCGTTTGGCACAAGCCGCGAACATCGCTTCATAATAACGCTCCTGTTCAACTTCTGACGGTGCGCCTGGAAGCGACCAGTCATTTGGTTTTGCAGCCGAGCCTTCACGGCTAGGACAGCCTGCCTCCATGAAGAAAAACGGCTTGTTCCACTTGGCGATGCCTGCTTCTATGCGATCAAGCTGCTCCTCGAATTGATCGATCGGATAATAGCCGCTGGACGAAATAATATCGACGGCATCCCACCAGCCCACTCGCTCCTCTTGATATTTATCGCAGTTGTAAGTAATAGGTCCGCTGTATAGCGTTCGCACCACGGCAATTAAATTACGCCATTCCTGCTCGCGTTTGTCCGTCTGCACCATTTCGCAGCCGATGCAGAACATTTCACAGCCCTCTTCCTCGGCTATCGCTGCATAATAGGCAATGAATTTCCCGTAGGAAGCGAACCATTCTCCCCAGCTTGGCTCTCCTGGCGTATCCTGATCGAAGAAGCCGATATGCGCCCGCCACGTGCCATTTCCCACATTGACTACCGGCTTGAGGCATACTTTCATACCGTAGCTTTTTGCCTCACGAATCGCCCAGCGGATTTCCTCATCACTGACCGTCGGCTCGCTCCAATAGGGAATTTCTGTCGATTGCGGCGTATCCTGAACCGCTGCGAACGCAATCGCCGTCCAGTTTGCGTTCAGCTTGGCCATTTCAGCGATGGAAGCCGCCGCCGCAGGTTCTGCCCACGTACCACGAACTCCCGTCCATCCCCATGTCATTCCAAAAACCTGCTCATTCCACTGCCGCAAGTGTGTTTCCCCCTTCAATTCACTATCCATATATTTTTTATAATCTGGTTATTTGACTGCACCGCTCGTTACCCCGGCAAAAATAAACTTTTGCATTGATAGGAAAATCGCAACCGTCGGGATGAAAATAATTAAAATGCCTGCGGAAATGACGTTCAGCTGGGCGGCATTCGGCCCGACGAAGGCATAAATAGCCGTCGATACAACCTTAAGCTTCTGGCTCGGCATATATAGATAAGGCGTATAGAAGTCATTGTAAATCGAGATCGTCTTCAAAATAACGAGCGTCGCTGTTGCTGGCCCGAGCAGCGGGAAAATAATTGAACGATAAATTTTAAACAGCGATGCGCCTTCCATCATCGCGCTTTCATCCAAATCACGTGGGATACTGTTGACGAATTGCAAATAGATGACGATTTGCAGCACATCGGCTCCCAAATAAAGAATGATTGGCGCACCCATCGTGTTGTAAAGCGAGAAATACTTAATGACACTAAATGTAGCGACCTGCGTCGTTACCATTGGAATGACCTGAGCAACGAGGTACATGCCCATAATTCCTTTTTTCAGCTTAAAATCAAACCGGCCCAGCGCGTACGCCACCATCGTGCCGAACATAATGTTGCCCGCTACAGCGATGACCAGAATAATCGCAATATTGCGGAAGCCGAGCCCAAGCTTGCCGATGTCGAACACCTTTTGAAAATTATCAAAGTTCAAGAGATTTGCCGGCAAAGCAAGGCCGGATTGATAATACTCGACCTGTGTCTTAAACGCCCCAGTTACAATAGAGTACAGGGGGAACAAGACGACGAACAGCGCAAGAACCAGCGTCACATATTTGAAAATCGTAAATAATGATGAACCTTCTCTACTCTGTCCCATCCTCTATTCCCCTCCTTTGAACAAAAATTTGCGCTGAATAACGATAAATAGCAGTACCATCATAAGCAGGACAACCGCCATCGCCGAGGCAAGGCCGAAGTTTTGATATTTGAATGCCGTATCCACCGTCTTGATGACGAAGGTCGACGTATCGTTCGCACCTAGCAGCATGACATAAGGAATATCGAAAGCTTCGAGCGCCCCTGTCAGCGTTAAAATAAGCATGAGCTCCAGCACTTTGCGTATGCTTGGCAGCGTTATGAACCTGAACTTCTGCCAGCCTGATGCGCCATCGATAGAGCCTGCTTCATACAAATCGTCAGGAATCGACTGCAAGGCGCCGATGAAAATAACCATATTCAGCCCCATATACTTCCACATAGAGATGAAGGCAAGCGAGAAGTTGACCAAATGCTTATCGCCCAGCCAGCTTTGCTGCCACGATTCAAGTCCGATCGCCCCAAGCAGCGTATTTAGCGAGCCGTATTCCACATGGTAAACGTTTTTGAACATAATGACCGTTGCTACGCTATGCAGCACATACGGCAAAAACAGAATGACTCGAAATCCATTTCGTCCCCGCAGCTTGCCCGTCAATATGACGGCAAAATAGAGGGAAAAGACGACTTGAATTAAACCCCCGATGAAATAATAAGCATTGTTTTTAAGCGCTCCGAATACTTCGGGCTTTGTGAAAATCTCCTTGTAGTTGTCGAGGCCAATAAAATTCATGTCCCAGCCAAGACCGCTCCAATCCGTCAAGCTGTAATACAGCAAAGATACGGCCGGGTAATAGGAGAAGGTCAGCGACAGAAGCACGGGAATTGTCAAAAACCCGAACAAAATTAAATATCGCTGCGTTTTGTAAGAGAACTGATGCATAAGGCCACCCTCGCTTTCTTTTAATGAACACCGTTGTTAGCGTTTTCATCATTATAGGAGAAGCTGGCCCCGATTATAATGGTCTTTGTTATGTTTTATTGTCTTCAATTTGGATAACGGGCACCTAACTTTCTTTACCTAACTTTATCGCGATATTCCTTCGGTGTTAGGCCGGTCATTTTTTTGAATACTTTAGTGAAATAAGCTGGATCGGCATACCCTACCCGCTCGCCGACCATATACGTTTTGAGTCCCTGCTCCTGGCGCAGCAGCTGCTTCGCCGCCTCGATTCGCACGGAAATCATATAGTCGGTAATCGTCTCGCCCGTCTCCGTCTTGAACAGCTTGCTTAAATAGCTTGGCGTCAAATAAACAATATCCGCAAGGCGCTGCAATTCAAGCTCCTCGGTAAAATGCTGCTGAATATACGATTTGACTTTATCTATGGCTCTGTTATCTGAACGCGCGCTGCCTAGCAAAGCGCTAATCTCCTCTATTCCAGCCCGCAGCCCTTGGGCGAAAGCTTCCCAATTTTCGCTCGCCTCAGGATCTATCGGCATATTCACCTGCCCATATTCAAGCTGGACGCTGCGTTTTTTCAGCTCCTCGGCAACATGAGCGCTAATGCCAAAGCAAGCCTCTTGCAGCTCCTTCCAGCAAATGCGCTGGGCAGCAGCCTCTTGCAGCCACCCATCAAATGCCGCCTGAGCCAAGGCAAAATCATTCATTTGCAGCGCCGGCAGCAGCTCCTTGCCCACGATATGCGTCAAACGCAGCAAATGATCAACAGGCGCGACACGGCTAACAGCGCCGGAGCAACAGCGCGGCTCCGTATTGTACCAAGCATGCTGATAGGCGGAAAATGCTTCGCTGTAGGCATGCGTTAGCCAGCTGCTGCCGCGAAAAATGCTGCTGAAGCCTACTTTTGCCCGCGTAAAGGCAGGCAGTCGCTGGAGCAGCGTAACGGACAGCTCCCTGACGGTTTCGGCATGATCGGAATCGTGAATGGCGATAAGGATAACCCGTTTACCGCCTTCACCCGTAATAATTATTTTTTCGCGCAGCCAGTCGGCCATGAACCGCTCCAGCTGAATTTCGTTTAACTCAGGGGCAGTCGTTAATAACAGCACCGCATAGTGGTGTAGAAACAGAGGCAGCTGATCGAGCGTTCCGCACACATCCTCCACGACATAGGAGGGCAGCTGCTTCTCATCCGCATAAACCAGCAGGCTAATTAAATCGCCAGATTCGAGACGGCTGCGGCTGCGCTCCTGCTTAACCTTGCTGTTCACCTTGGCGAGCAGGCGAATCAGCTCATCGAGGTTTACTGGCTTTAACAAATAATCCTCTGCTCCCTGACGCAGCGACTCCCTGGCATATTCAAAATCATTAAAGCCGCTCAGCACAGCAAATTTAATATTTTTACCGAGCCTCTTTACTTTGGCAATGAGCTGAAGCCCCGTCATTTGCGGCATTTTAATATCCGTCAGCACAAAATCGGGATTAATATGATCAAGCTGATCCAGCAGTTCCTGCCCGCTGCCATATGCGCCAACAATCCGGTATTCCTCGCCTGCCTGCTCAATCAGCTTGCATAGCCCCAGTCTAATCCGCTCCTCGTCGTCTACGACAACTATATCCATCGTTGCCACTCCTTCCTTTTCCCCGTGCTTTTTCATTCATTCTCCTGCGATCACTAATTGTCCAGCTCCAGCGGCATCCGAATCGTTACCTGCGTTCCCTTCCCCTGCTCGCTGTCGATCGTTAAGCCGTAGCTGACACCAAAACGCAGCTTCAAGCGCTCATGCACATTGCGCAGTCCAATGCCTCTTCCGCTTGGCTCTGGCGGTTCAGAAGCAGACAAGGCATTGCGCACCCGAAGCAGCTGTGCTTCCTCCATTCCACAGCCGTCATCGGCAACGGTAAACCACTGCTCTCTACCAACGATTCGCCAGCCGATGCTAATGAGCATCGGCTCCCCCGAATCCTCATACGCGTGATTGACAGCATTTTCAACAAGGGGCTGAAACAGCAGCTTCATAACACGTATGCCCCAGGCTGCTTCTCCTTCCGGAAGCTCCAATTGAAACCGATCACCGAAGCGGTCGTTGATCAGCCGCATATACATGCGCAAATGCTCAAATTCCTGGCTCGCCGTCACCATTTCATCACCTGCATGAATGCTGTACCTGAGCTGCTGCCCTAGAAGCTGAACCATTTCGGCTACCTCAGGATCATCGTTCAGCACGGCGGTCATCCGAATGGACTCAAGCGTGTTGTATATAAAATGAGGATTAATCTGGCGCTGCAAGCTCTCCAGCTCAATCTGGTTTTTACGCTGCTCGATGCGGTAAATGTTTTCAATCAGCAGCTGGATTCTCGCCATCATGCGGTTAAAGGCATTACCGAGCATACCGACCTCATCGCGGCGCCGCACCGGAAAGGCGACATCGAGATTGCCGGCCTGCACCTGCTTCATCAGCTTCACCATTTCGCGCATCGGCTTCGTCAGCGCAAAAATCAGCACGAACGAAATGAGCAGTGCCAGCGTCATAATAGCGATCGCTGCCGCTCCCGTATAATTACGCGTCTGAATCGCTTCGGCCTCCACCTGCTCCTTCGGAATGAGGATCAGTGTGAGCCAGCCGGATTCCTCGGATTTGCGGTAAATCACGAGCTGCTCCTTGCCGTTTTTATCGACGATGTAGCTGCCGTTTTGCCCCTCCGCCTGCTGGAACAGCTCATTGTCGGATAGATTTTCAGCAAGAAAAGCCTGTTCGCTGTCATAGATTACCGTACCCGCCTCATCAAGAATAAGCGTCGTGCCTTTCGTCGTTTCATCGAGATCATTTACGATGTTCTCAATCACTTCAATGCTTGCATCAACCGCAATCATGCCGACGGAGTGGTAGGTGCTGTCGATAATGTTGCGCACAATCGTGAACACATACCGTTTGCGATTGGCATCCCCGCTGACCTCCTGCGTGCTGATCAATACGGGCTTGCCATTTGCAGCAGCAGCGGTTTCATGCCAGCGGTTATAGAATTCAGGTAGATTGGCGCGGACTCCTCCGCTTTTCATCACATAATAGGGATTCCCATATGCATCGAACAAATAGACGCTGCTGGCGCCTTCCTTAATATTGTTCATAAAATAAATGCTGCTTTCGATTTTGCGCTGAATTTGCACCTTCATCTGCATGTTTTTGACGTAATACTGGTCCGGATCGCCGCCTGTCTCGGCATCTACCTGCGAATAGTATTGATTCGATAGCTTCAGCCCCTCCTGAATTTCACCGAGATACGAGGGGATAATCGATATTTTCTTCATATCCTTTGTGTAATCGTCAAGCTTGCTGACCATTTTGTCGGAAATTTCAGCCGCATAGGTGACCGTGTTTTTCTCAATCGTATTCGCATAGCGCAGCGAGGAAATATAGGTAAGCCCTCCGACAGGGATAATAATGAGCAGCACAAACACAATAAACAGCTTCGCTTCCATGCGGGTCGACGGAAACCTTGTCCAGCGGCGCAGCCAAAACTTGGATTCACTCATAACGTTCGCACCTTAGCTTTGCGTCATGGAAATAGAAGTTGATTCCCGCATCACAAAATCGCCAGAAAGCAGGATTTTCTCCTGTGGACTGCCGGGATGCACCAGCCTGCGCAGCAGCATTTCGACAGCGCGACGTCCGAAAGCCTCCTTCTGCACATCGACGGTGCTGAGCGTAGGCTTGGACCAAGCCGCGTCCTCGATATTGTCAAAGCCGACAACAGAGCATTCGCCCGGTACAGCAACGTTTAATTTAGCCAACACCGTCATCATGCAGATGGCGATGGAATCATTGGCGCATATGAAGGCGGTCGGCAGCACTGCCTCCTGAACCATTTTTTTCACAATCAGCTCCAGCGCCTCGGTCATTTCCGAGCGGTTATTTCCCTCAAACGTCAACAGTGCAGACTCCTGCTCTTGCACGAGTCCATGCTCCTCCAGCATGGAGCTATACCCAAGAAAACGGTCAAGAAAGCTGCGCGAATAGTGGGTATTCCCGACAAATTGCAGCTTGCGATGACCACAGCCAATTAAATAATTGGTCACTCTGCGCATGCACTCCATATTGTTCATAAAGAGCGTATCCGACGGAATCAGCGGGTCTTCGTGATCCACCAGCACGAAAGGAATGCCGAGACTGCGAATTTCCAGCAGCATTTGCGAGGAAATCAGACCCACGCCAATAATGCCGCGAATGCTGCTCGGATTGATAAATTGGGAGAAATGATTTTTAAACTGCTCGGTAATCATCATCGTGCCCATTTCCCGCTCCTCCAGCTCCATCGTAATGCCATCCATAATTTTCCCCCAGAAAAAAGAGTCCCTCGTCTGGTATCTCACGTTCGGCACGAGTAAAATAACGGTATCACGTGTTTGTCGCTCGCTTGATTTGTCGCTGCTTAAGCTGGCGGAAGGGGCTTTGAGCTTCTGTCCCGCAAAATAGCCCAGCTGCGTGGCGACGCTAACAATTTTCTCCCGCGTTTCCGCACTGACACCCGGTTTTCCTGAAAGCGCTTTAGAAACAGCGAATTTTGAAACATTTAAATAGTCAGCAATTTGCTGCATCGTCACTTTGTTAGCCATAGCGCACATCCTTCAGTTAAAATAGAGTTTCGGTTAGTTTTGTTAGGTTTCTTTAAACGTTTATAAGCTAACATTAGCATATGAATGACTTCGTGAAAAGCTCGTTTGTAAAATAAAAAAAGACCCGCTTCATCAGCGGATCAAAAACGATTAATTCAGCCTCTCAGCAGCACTCTATTATATATAGAAGAAACAAGTTTGAAAACAAGCCTTTGCCTGGTCTAATTGCTAGCTTAATTGCTTGAGCATTTTACTTGAAACCTCGATATTAACCGCATGCGGAACCGACTGCGGTCCCTGCTTCATACTGCGGCTGTTAAGGACGAGATAACGAAGCGATACCGCCTGCAAGGACAAGCCCAAATCCATCGTCTCGACAGGATTGCCGCCTCCTCCTGCCAAATTCAGCATTTCTCCGCGCGTTAGCAGCATTAAACGTCTGCCATCTGGCATTTCGAACTGCTCGATATGCTCTGTGATCCTATCGCTCGAAGCCGCCGTTTCGCGAAGCCCTGCCAAATCCATTTCCCATGAAAAATGTCCGGCATTTGCCAAAATAGCGCCATCCGACATTTTCGCAAAATGCTCCTTGCCGATAATATCCGGTCTTCCTGTTACGGTGATGAACACTTGTCCACTCGCTAACGTCTGATTGTCAAGCCCTGCTACCTTAAAGCCATCAAGAGCAGCTTCAAGCCCAGCGATCGGGTCACGCTCCACGACAACAACCTGGCTGCCCAGATTGCGCAAATATTTAGCGATCCCCCTGCCGCATGCCCCATAGCCGATAATAACGAAGCGGCGTGTCGGCAGCAGCAAATTCGTTGTGCGCATAAAACCCTCAATAATGGTTTGGCCTACGCCATGCTCATTTTCCATTATTTTTTTCAGTGGGCTGTCATTAATGACGATAACAGGCACCGGAAACTGTCCGCCCAAATCCTCACGAAGCAAATTCGCTCCCGTCGTCGTCTCTTCTGTACCGCCGATCAAGCGCGACGTATCAAAATGTTTAGCCATTTTGATCGCAAGATCCGCTCCATTATCCATGAGCAAATCCGGATCGTGCCCCAGCACCTGATGAATATTTTCCAAATGGCGGGCGCGGTCATCGCTGCGCTGTCCATACACAACAATGCCTTCGGCTTTCATCGCCGCAGCGACTGCATCCTGAGTCGTTCCCGGACTGCCGGTAATGACTACCTTCGCGCCGCCTGCCTGAAGGGTGCGGCACAGCACCGCGGTCTTCGGCTCAACATGAATGCAAATTCCAATTGTGAGGCCAGCAAACGGCTGCTTTTCCGCAAAATCCTCACGCAGCTCACGCAGCAGGCTCATATGGAGCTCAGCCCAATGAATGCCCTTCCGACCCTTTGCGATTTGCTCTTCGTTAGTTAATGCTACTGCTTGCTGCAAGCCCATTCCCCATTTCCTAAAACTAAATCTAAACCTAAAATGCCGCCTTTAAAACGTCGCCTGATTGCTGCTGTTCAGCTTTTGCTCAATCCACTGCTTGCTTTGCCTGGTAAAGAGCAGCCGTCCTTTTTTTACGACGAATAGCTTCTCTTCTTTAAGCATCTTCATAATCCGATTAACACTGCGTACCGCAACGCCAAGCTGCCTCGCTATCTCATCACGGGTGGCGACAAGCTCATACACGGGCTTTTTCTGAAAATCAGCATGCTGCAGCGCCTCGTAAAAATAGGCCAGCAGCTTCTGCTGCATCGAATAAAAATTGTTTTCGAGCGTCTTTCTCCCCTGCTGGAACAGCTTGTTCGCGAGCTGGTCGTTCAACCGGTGCAGAAAAGCGGGACTGTTGATGACCCACTTTTTGAAACGCTGCTTGTCGATGGCAAGCAGCGTAGACTCGCGTGTCGTTTCGACCTGATTAATAAACGGCATATCAAGGCTAATCTCGATATCACCGATGACGTCTCCCGGCATCAACATGGCGAGCCGGAACATTTTTCCGTCGGATAGCTTTCGTTCTACGGCAAGTTCGCCAGAAATCAAAATATACACATAGACCATGTCGCTGCCTTGATCGCATACCGTCTCGCCCGGATGAAAGCTGCGCACTTCCCAGCAATTCTGCACCTGCTCCGGAAGCTCGTCAAACATTTCCTTCAGCCAGCCATGTCCCTGAATAATCCGCTCAATGGAATCTGTACGCAATATGCCACCCTCTTCGCTATCGCTCATCCTAAGTTACTCTAATGTAAACCTATTTTACCCTTTTAAAAAGGACATAAGTCCTTTTTGGCAAAGTTTTTGCAGCCGTCATTCGCCCTCATTCGGAATGCTGTGCCCTACATGGCAATAAGGCAGCAAAAAAGCCGCGAATAATCGCGGCTTTCTCAAACTTTTAGACGGAGGTCGAAGCTTTCATGCTGCTGATCTTCGCAGATTTATAGAGATTTATACTAGTTCAGCGCACCCAAAATGCGGTCGCATAGATCCATCGTGCCAATGTTGTCGCGTCCGCTCGAATTCGGCGTCAATTTCTGCTTGCTGCAAGCGATAAAATGGGCCATTTCACCGATAAAGCCGCGCGTGTAAAGGTCGCCAAAGCAGCCGGACATCGTGGAAAGCGACGGCATCAGCACCGTTGTTTCCTCGGACAGCGTCTGGAACGACGAGGTGCCGGGCAAAGGCGACTTGTGGATCGACAGCTTTTTGGAATCTTCCGCTACGGCATGACCATTATCGAAAGTGACCAGCACGCTTTCGCTTTCGCTCGACCATGCGGTCATGCCAGCAAAATAGACACTGCCGGAAATACCGTTTTCGAATTTCAAAGAAAACGATTGGGATATATTTTCGCCCAAATTGTTGTTAAAGCCTGCAACCTGCGCTACTTCGCCAAACAAGCCGCGTATGAGATCAACGAGATGGATTGCAGCCAGCTTCAGAAACTGCTCCTCGGTTTTGCTAAAGCCTGTACTATCGCAAGCAAAACGAATTTGGAACGAACGCGCCGTGCCAAGTTCTCCTGATTCAATCAGCTCCTTGAGCTTCAGATACACGGGGGCATAACGTTTCATAAAGCCGACCATCAGCACGACGCCAGCTTCTTCAGCGGCTTCCGCAATGCTTGTCGCTTCTTCCGCAGTCCAGCCGAGCGGCTTGTCGACAAATACATTTTTACCAGCTTTAATGCAGTCCATGACGATTTCTGTTTGATCACCCGGCTGGGCCACAACGACTACGCCGTCAAACTCTTCGTTTTGCAGCATTTGCTTGTAGTCATCGTACGGTGTGCCCCTGCTGCCGAAGCGTGTAAGTGCTGCTTGTGAACGCTCCAGGCTGCGGGTGGATACCGCTACAATTTCAGCCCCTGCTTCTACTGCGGACGGAAAAATATTCGTCGAGGCATGAAAGCCTGCACCGATAAAACAAAGTTTTGCTTGGCTCATTTTTTGTCGCTCCTGTTCAATTGTCTAATTTTGCAAAGGAAAGTTCATCATATCGACAACGACATTAGCACATTACCCCGCTTCTAGACAAGCAAGCCGGAAAAATATTTTATTTTCCCCAGCCCTAAAATGGAATTAACAGGTAATAATTCATGTCAAAACATTTATATTGACTTGAAAATCAGAGTTCAGTATGATTGCTTCTTAGAACGAGTGTATCGGCACGCGTAAATGAGAAAGGAAGAAAAATAAATGTTAGATTTAGGGTTATTGATCATTCGTTTAGTAATTGGTTTGATTATGATTGGGCACGGGTGCAAGAAGCTGTTTGGCTGGTTCGGCGGCGAGGGCATTCAGGGTGCATCTGGTTTTTTCGAATTGATTGGCCTTCGCCCCGGCGCCATAATGGTCGCTTGTGCTGGAATTGCCGAGCTGCTGGGCGGTTTATTATTCGCTTCTGGCCTATCGGTAGTTGCTGGAGCTATTTTGCTTATTGCTACGATGGTGGTTGCTATCGCAAAAGTACATTGGAGCAAGGGACTATGGTCCGTCAACGGTGGATTCGAGTACAATCTGGTCATGATCGCTGCGCTGCTTGGCGTTGCGCTAGCTGGTGCAGGCGCTTATTCCGTTAGTGCGTTAATGTAATCGTTTTACAATAGGCAGTCATTTTATTTATTCTTCGCCCAGCACTCTGTTTAAACAGAGCGCTGGGCGATTTTCTTTTTGCTCATGCGAATTAATAGGGATTTTGTCGTTAAAGATATACATATAAGGACAAGTGGACACATGGAAGTCACAGCCGCCTGTTACATTGTTATCCTGCAAGTAAAAAAGATTTCATTCATCAAGGGGCTGATTGACATGAACAAAAACTGGCTGCCCTCCCTCTGTACCTTATTGAACCTGGGAGCTGGGACATTGTCTTTACTTTTTACGATAAAAGGTGAGTATAAGCTTGCTCTCGCTATGGTTATGACGGCAGCTTTATGGGATGTACTCGATGGACTGCTTGCCAGGTGGCTTCATTGCATGAGTGACTTCGGCAAACAGCTGGACTCGCTGGCTGACCTGGTCTCCTTCGGAATTGCACCTGTATTTCTGGTCCTGCTGTACAAGCTGGAAGGTTCATTGTGGCTGGGGCCGATTGCCGCCGTATTATTTTTAGCTTGTGGCGCACTGCGCCTGGCGAGATTCAATATACATGGCCAAGTTAAAGGTTTTGTTGGTCTGCCGATTACAGCAGCAGGGGTTATTTTAGCGCTTGCTCCTATTTTAAATAGTCAAATGAAGCCCGCTGCTGCTCTTACCTTAATGGGTCTGCTCTCTGTCTTAATGGTCAGCCGAATTCCATTTCCCGCTTTCAAAAAAGACTACGCAAGGAAGTGAGCCGGTTATGACTTTTGCCATAGAAATGATTTCTCAGTACGGGTATTATGCCGTCTTTGGACTGCTTGCTCTCGGCATTATTGGGCTTCCGGTTCCAGATGAATTATTAATGTTATTTATCGGATATTTATCCTCGATTATGGTATTAAATTATTCTATGTCTTTGCTGGTCAGTTTCATGGGAGCAATAACAGGCATGCTTTTAAGCTATACCCTCGGCAAAACATTTGGACAGCCTTTAATCGACAAGCACGGCAAGTGGGTCGGCCTCACAACAAAACGTGTTGAAAAGGTAAAGGGCTGGTTTGCCCGCTTTGGCATATGGACGTTGTTTTTCGGGTATTTCATTCCCGGTGTCAGGAGCATGACCAGCTACATTTCCGGCATTACATCGATGCCTTTCCGTAAATATTTGTTCATTACGAGCCTTGGCTCACTCGCATGGGTGCTTATTTTTGTCACGATCGGCTATTTTCTAGGCGCCAGCATTAAATTTTAAATCAATCATTAAATTTCAAATGAAAACAAATAAGCCCCAACAGAAGAACTTTCTCTTCGGATGGGGCTTTTCGGCTGCTGTAAAAAATAACGGTTGACCTTCACGCGCCGTCAAGGTGTACGATGAATTTGTGAGGAGGTGAGCAAATGGAATATACCATTCAGAAGCTAGGCTATTTGGCCGGCGTCAGCACGAGAACGCTGCGTTATTACGATGAGATTGGGATATTGAAGCCGGCTCGCATCAACTCTTCGGGGTACCGGATTTATGGTCAGGCCGAGGTTGATCTGCTCCAGCAAATTTTATTTTACAAGGAGCTTGGCGTCAGCTTGGAGGAAATTAAAGCAATCATTACGTCGCCGAATTTCGATGTTCATGCGGCATTGCGGGAGCATCGCAGCAAGCTGCTTGAGCGCAGGCAGCAGCTGGATCAGCTCATTGCCAATCTCGACCATACATTATTGCAGAAGGAAGGGAAACAAACGATGAACGATAAGGAAAAGTTTGCAGGCTTCAAGCAGCAAATGCTGGACGACAATGAGGTGAAATACGGCGAAGAAATCAGGGCCAAATATGGAGAAGAAGCCGTCAACCGTTCAAACGATGCTATAAAAAACATGACAGAAGCGCAGCATGCTGAAGTCGAAAAGCTCGGCGAGGAGGTGCTGACGACACTGGCGGCGGCCTACCTGACAGGCGATCCTGCCGGCGAACTAGCACAAAAAGCAGCTGATTTGCACAAGCAATGGCTAAGCTTCTACTGGGGCAGCTACTCGAAGGAAGCACACGCAGGCGTTGCCCAAATGTACGTTGATGATGAACGCTTCACTGCCTACTATGATGAAAAGCAGCCTGGTTCAGCTGCATTTTTACGCGATGCGGTGCTCGTTTATACGGGACAATCCTCTTAATCCATTGAAAAAAGGACGGCACCTTGGGCTTATAAAGCCGGTATGCCGTCCTTTCGCTTTCTAGAAAGCCAGTCGAAAAAGTCCGCTATATGCTCTCGTTAGCGTTCAGCTCTTTAGCTGCAATTTGCCCAGAGAGCTGCTCCACTAACTGCTCGATCCGCATACCCTTCTGCTCATTCATACCGCGCCTGCGAACAGAAACAGTCCCTTCGCTTACCTCTTGGTCCCCGATGACGAGTGTATAGGGCACCTTCGCCAGCTGCGCCTCCCGAATTTTGTAGCCAAGCTTTTCGCTGCGAGCATCAACTTGCACACGAATGCCTGCTTTCAGAAGCTGCTGCTTGACTTGCATCGCATAATCCAAATGTACGCTTGAAACAGGCAGCAGCTTCACTTGAACTGGAGCCAGCCACAGCGGAAATGCGCCGCTGAAATGCTCTGTCAATATGCCCATGAACCGATCGATGGAGCCATATACGGCGCGATGGATGACGACAGGACGATGCTTCCCCCCATCCTCGCCGATATAAGTCAAATCAAACTTTTCAGGCATTTGAAAATCAAGCTGGATTGTTCCGCATTGCCAGCTGCGGCCAAGCGCATCGCGAATATGGAAGTCAATTTTCGGCCCATAAAATGCGCCATCCCCTTCATTGAGCATGTAAGGGACATTTTGCTGAACCAGCACATTTTTTAGCGCCCCCTCCGCTTGATCCCATAATTGTGCAGAGCCCATGGAATCGGCCGGCCTTGTGGACAGCTCTACACGATAAGTAAAGCCGAAGATCGAATAAATATGATCAATGAGCGCCATTACTTTGGCGATTTCCTCCTCGATTTGATCGGGCCGGACGAATAGATGCGCATCATCCTGACAAAACGTCCGCACCCGCATCATGCCATTAAGCGCCCCTGAAAATTCATGGCGGTGCACCTGTCCATACTCGGCAAGGCGGATCGGCAAATCCCTGTAAGATCGCAGCTCGTTTTTGAATATGAGCATATGTCCCGGACAATTCATCGGTTTGAGGGCAAACACCGCATCATCGACATTTGTAAAATACATATTGTCTTTGTAATGCTCCCAATGACCGGACTGCTCCCATAGCCGATTGTTCAGCATCAGCGGCGTACGAACCTCATCATAGGCCCGTTCGCGATGAATTCCGCGTTCCAGCTCTTCCAGCTCATTGCGTATGATCATGCCACCCGGCAAATAAAACGGCATGCCGGGCGCCTCCTCTGAAAACATGAATAACCCCAGCTCCTTGCCCAGCTTGCGGTGATCGCGCTTTTTCGCTTCCTCCAGCATGTAGAGATGCTCCTCCAGCTGCTTATTTTTCGGAAACGCTGTGCCGTAGATGCGCTGCAGCACCTGGTTATTGGAATCGCCACGCCAGTAGGCGCCCGCTGTGTGCAGCAGCTTGAACGCCTTAATCCAGCCTGTAGATGGCAAATGCGGGCCACGGCATAAATCGATAAATTCGCCCTGTTCATAAAGCGAAATAATGGTATTTTCCGGCAAAGCTTGAATCAGCTCGACTTTAAGCGGCTCCTCTAGCTGCGCAAATAGCTGCAGCGCTTCCTCTCGGCTGACTACACGGCGGACGATCGGCAGATTTTGCTCCGCAATCCGAGCCATCTCCTGTTCAATGACTGCGAGCTGTTCATTCGGCAGCGGGCTTGCAATTGCGATATCGTAATAAAAACCGTCGCCTATGACAGGCCCAATTCCGAGCTGGATTTCTTGCTTGCCATACAGCCGCTTCAAGGCCTGCGCCAAAAGATGCGCTGTGCTGTGGCGATAAATTTCCAGCCCCTCCGGACTGTCCAAAATAATAATTTCCACGTCGCTATCTGCCTCAATGGAACGGCTTAAATCAACGGCCTCCCCATTTATTTTGCCAGCGACAGCCTTTTTTCGCAGTCCTGGGCTGATCGATTCCGCCAGTTGTTCAATTGTTGTGCCAGCCGGGTACCTTCTGATTGCGCCATCCGGCAGCTTGATTTGAATGTGATTTTGATATTCGCTCTGATTTTCCATCGCTTGAGCCTCCGCCTCTGCTTATTTAGGAACGCAAAAAAACGCCTCTATCCCGGAAAGGGACGAGTGCGTTCAGCTCGTGGTTCCACCCTTATTCGACCTAATCGCCTGCTTGCCGCAGCCCTTGCTGCAGCACTCTGGATAAAAGGCCCTTATTGGTATCCGTTATCGCGGATAAAGCGGTGAAGCTTACTGTCGCACAAGGGAGCGGGTTCAGCAGCACGGCTGCAAAGGGGTAAAACCATATCCGGTATCCGAAGAAGCTTGCAGCAATCGCTTCTCTCTCTGGGCGGTCCGTAATTGGAATCATGTCTTTGGTCAATGCCTGTTATGAAGATGTAGGTATTATATTACGACTGCCGGTTTAAAAAAGTCAAGCAGAAAAATGTTTTTCGGAGTTTGGCTGGCTTGCACCCACTTTATTTTTCGCGGAAAGCAGTGTAATCCCCATAACCAGCACAATCGCGGCTACAGCAACAAAAGGCAGATGTTTATCCACCTGATATAAGGTCGTGCTCAGAATAGGCGCGATCACAGCGGACACTCCTTGTACCGATGCGACCATACCCGCAACGCCTCCCTGCTGCTCTGGCGAAACGGAAAGCGAAGCGCCCGCCATAAAGCCCGGCATCATCAATCCCGCACCGATTCCGAATATAAAGAAGGCCGTATAAAAACCGATTAAGCTCATAGCAAATAGAAAAATAGCCATGCTGACGAGCAAAAGCAAAGCGCCAGCAAGAATGAGCTGCTTTGGCTGCCATTTTGTATTTTTCATCTGGAGCCCTTGGGTAATAATCATCGCGACTCCACTAAAGATGAGGCCAAGCGATACCATGCGGGCGGTTTCCTGCGTCGTTAAAGCGAGCTGATCCTGAAAATAAAAACCGCCAATGACTTGCAAAGTGACGATGCTCAGCATCGTTGCAAGCCCAGCGAACAAATAGAGACGAAGCCCTTTGGCGAATGGATTAACTTTGGGCGGCTTCGCTCGAATGACAGGTTTATGAGCGGGAATTAACAAGAGGACGACGACAAAGGCAATGAGCGGCAGCAGAGCGCCGATATATAGCGGCCACAGCAGTCCAATTAGGACAAAAACACCCGCAATCGCTGGTCCTAACACAAGTCCCAGCCCATTAGCTGCTCCGATTAAGGCCATGCCGGCCGAACGTCCCTTTTCATCAGTCACATCCGCCATGTAGGCTTGGGCCGACGAAGGTACGGCTGGAATAAATAGACCGACCATCGCACGCGCAGCAATCAGCAGCACAACCAGCAGCGTTCCGTTAATCATTTTCGACAGTCCGGCATACATGATGACCGTGAACAGAATATAGCTGACAAACATGCCTAAAAAGCCGATTAAAATGACGGGCTTCCGCCCCAACGCATCGCTTCTTCGTCCCCATACCGGAGCCATCACAGCCATGGCAATGGAGCCTAAGGAAATAATTAAGCCTGAATGCGTTTCGCTCAGTCCCAATTCGCGGATAAGCGGCGGCATGACAGGAGCTATGATCATCAATCCAACCATGGCAACAAAAACGCTAAAAAATATGCTAAGTCTTATTCGTACCATTTTCACCACTTCTCCTTTCGCAGCTGTTGTTTTGGTGCTGCTCTGCTTAAAGCGTAATCCATTGCGAAAATGGTGGCTACCTTAAAACGGATTCTAAATACCGCTAAACGGATTATTATTTTATCACTCATTTCATTTACATTTTGATATATATGGTAATTGATTCATGAAAAGAAATTCAAAAAAAACGATTACAACGTTGGCCGCTTGAGAATAAACAATCTCAGTCCAACTGTCGTAATCGTCTTTTACGTATGGAGATTATAGTTTATCAACTTGCAATAAGGAGATTTTTTTCGTTGTAAATGTGTCCTGCAAACTGGTTTCGCTAATGATGTTTAGTTGCAGCAGACTGGATACCTTTGATGGATCTACTTTGGATACGAGGCGCCAGGCATCAGGCTCTGGAAGTGCTGCAAGCAGCTTCGCCTCATCATATTCCCGCCTCTCCTGTGCGACAATTTTTACTTTATAGCGGCCTACAGTCAGCTCAGCTGCTTCCTGCTCCGCACAATAAGCTAAAATTTCCGTTCGCAGGCTGGCCAGCTCCTGCTCCGTTTCCTTCTGCTTCTGCTTGAGCTGGTAATATTTCTTCACCTTCTCGTTCACTTCATCACGCTCCTTCTACTCCCTATTTATATGCATTAGACACGCTGCTCCATGTCTCGCATAATCTGCTTTTATAAAGTCTTGCCTCATGTTTCCGGAGCTAATTGGCAAAGATAGGTTTGACAGATGCTGTCATCGAGGCATATTATTTATATATGAGCACTTATTCATACATTGCTTGGAAAGAGGGCTGAATCATGGTTGAGTATCGTGTAAAAGGTCTGACCTGCGGCCATTGCGCTCATACGATGGAAACGGAAATTCAAAAATTGACGTTTGGCGAAGATGCCAAGCTCAGCTATAATTCGGGCAAGCTGCTGGTCAATGAGCAAATTTCGATGCAGAAGGTCGAACAAATCTTGAAGTCAGAGGGCGCTTATTTAGAAAAGCTTTCTGCTCCCACTGCCGTTAAAGGCTTGGCCCATAGCGCCGATCCTCACGCCACTTCGGCTCATGACCACACATGCCAGGATGGGCATTGCCACGGGCATGATGCCCATTCGCATGACGACCATGGACATGATCATAGCCATGAAGGCGGAAACTCCCGTATGCTGAAGCTGCTGCTTGCTTCCGGCGTGCTCTATGGCGGAGCGCTGCTGCTGGAGCAGACGCTAAGTGCTCCACTGTTAATCGCTATATACTTGGCAGCCATTGCTATTAGCGGTTATACGACATTTTGGCGCGGACTACGCAATTTGTTCAAGCTAAAATTCAATATTGATACACTAATGACAATTGCGCTTGTTGGCGCCATCGCCATCGGCGAATGGAAGGAAGCGACGCTCGTCGCCGTGTTGTTCGGCGTCAATGAATGGCTGGAAGGCTACGGCATGGAAAAGGCGCGACGTTCAATGGAGACGCTGCTGCAAGTAGCGCCAAAGGAAGCGACCAAGCTTATAGATGGCAAGGAATTGGTTATTCCCATTACCTCACTGAAGGCGCAAGACATCGTCCGCGTCAAGCCGGGCGAGAAAATCCCATCGGACGGTGCTGTTACGGAAGGGAAAAGCTCGGTCAACGAAGCTGCACTTACTGGCGAGTCGCTTCCCGTCGACAAAGCGGCCGGGGATAGCGTATTTGGCGGCAGCATCAACAACGAAGGCGTACTGATCATCCGAATTGAGAAAGCCTATGAGGATTCCTCGCTAGCGAAGATTTTGCATTTGGTAGAAGAAGCTCAGGAAACTAAGACGCCAACGGAGCTGTTTATAAATAAATTCGCCAAATATTATACACCGCTTATTATGGCGATTGCTTTGCTTGTTGCCCTGCTCCCTCCTCTGCTGCTTCAAGGGGATTGGACGAAATGGCTTTACCAAGGCCTTTCTGTGCTTATTGTTGGCTGCCCATGCGCCCTCATTCTTTCTTCGCCCATCGCCATCGTTTCGGGCATTACGCGCAATGCGCGCAACGGCATTTTGATCAAAGGCGGCGTATATTTGGAGCAGCTTGGAAAAATCGATACGATTGCCTTTGATAAAACAGGCACCTTAACCAAAGGCGAGCCGCATGTCGTCAAGACGGAAGTTTATGTGGAGACACTTTTCTATAAGGTGGCCGGCGCGATGGAACGTTCCTCCTCCCATCCGCTCGCTAAAGCGGTTATGAAGGCTGTACAAGAAAGTGGAGTCAGCTTGCCAGAACCAGAGGAAATGATAAATGTAGCTGGCCGTGGAATGGAAGCTGTCATTGATGGGGAACGCTACTGGCTCGGCAATGAAAAAAGCATCGCGCATTTAAATTTTCCTGATCAGGTGCGCGACAATATCGAGCAGATGAAGGCGTCTGGACTCACGCTCGTTATTGTTGCTGATGCCCATCAAGTGCTCGGCCTGTTCGGAATCGCTGATGAAATTCGCGAGGAAAGCCGGGCGGTCATTGCTGCGCTTCATCAGCAGGGCATTAAACGCACCGTCATGCTGACTGGCGATCACCAAAAAACAGCCGACAAGGTAGCTTCAGCTGTCGGTGTCTCTACCTCCTACGCGGGCCTGCTCCCCGAGGATAAAGTAGCGCGTATTAAAGAGCTTGCGGAAAGCGGCAAAGTCGCTATGATCGGTGACGGTATTAATGATGCCCCTGCCCTCGCGTCTGCCCAGCTTGGCATTGCCATGGGCAAGGGCACAGACAGCGCCATTGAAACGGCAGACATTGTGCTCATGCAGGATCATTTGGGCAAGCTGCCCGAGGCTATTTCTGTTGCCAAGCAGGTAAATCGGGTAATCCGCTTTAATATTGCGGTTTCACTTGGGCTTAAGGTGCTGGCGCTGCTGCTGACCATACCAGGCTGGCTCACGTTATGGATCGCGATTTTATCCGATATGGGCGCCACCATTTTCGTCACCTTGGTCAGCTTGACTATTCTCATTCCACTGCGCAAAGCTTATGGGCCGACTTTAAACAGGAGCAAGGCGATAAAATAGCGACGAGATTAAGTTGTTGATTGGCAAGACATACAAAGGCAGAGGAACGGGCGCGTGATGCCCTATCCCCTGCCTTTTCTTTTTTCTAACACCGAACATAACTCACAAATAACATATAACGTTAACTTAATAGTTATTTCTCTTAAAATAATTTAATATTTTATAAAATAGCTTGTCAGAATCAACTTTTTAATGTTAGTATACATTACATTAAATGAATAACGGTTTTACAGTTTACTAGGGTTCCGCCAATTCGGGTCAGGTCCGAGAGTAAACCGCTGCCGCTACCTTAATGCGCCAGTGACACGGAGGGATAAAAACCCGGGAGATTATTTAATAAATAATCTCCCGGGTTTTTTATTTTTATTAGGGAGGTGCCTGTGCTTCAGCCTATTAGAACGATTGGATAAGCAAGCCTAAAACTTTCACTTGGAGGAATCACCTATGACAAAAAAGCACATGTTTACCACACTGTCACTCCTGCTCTCCGTTTTGCTCTTTATTGCTGGATGCAGCAGCAGTAATGCAACCAGCCCAGCCCCAGCCCTTACCTCTTCTCCATCCGGCGAACAGATCGCGGGCAACGACAGCGAGGGCAGCTCCAAAACGATTCGTTTCGGCTATAGTCCTTGGATTGGCTCTGTAGGTGCCATCATCGCACAAGCTAAAAACATTTTCGCGGAAAAGGGCGTCAACGTCGAATTTGTAAAAATGGAAGGCAGCACGAAGGATGCTTTTATGTCAGGCAAACTAGATGTAGTCGTACAATCGCTCGATGGCGTCGTTCAGATGAAATCCAAAGAAAAGGCAGATGACCCGATCCAAATTATTGCGGTCGTTGACAAATCCAAAGGTGCAGACGGCATTATTGCCAATGAATCCGTTACCTCTTTAGCGGAGCTTAAAGGTAAAAGCGTAGCCGTATCTATCGGCTCTCTCGCCCATTTTCTTCTGCTCCACGCACTGGAGACGGTTGGATTGCAAGAATCGGATGTCAACATCGTGAATATGGACAACAACCTTGCGGGTTCAACCTTCATGTCTGGCCAAGTCGACGCAGCGGTTACATGGGAGCCTTACCTTTCCCAGGCTGTAGAAAAAAACGGTCATCTATTGTACTCCACAGCCGACGCACCTGATCTAATTGTCGATACGCTCGTCACAAGGAAAAGCATGATTGACCAGTATCCTGAAGAGCTGAAAAAAATGGCGGAAGCCTTTGATGGAGGCCTCGCCTTGTTCAACAACGGCGACGAAGGCAAGCAGCTTGTTGGCGATGAGCTAGGCATGGACCTCGAAGCTGTTAAAAGTACAGCTGCAACGCTTGATTTAACTACGCTTGAGGATTCCAAAAAAATGCTATTAGAGGATAAGGCGGCTTGGGAGCAGCAAATGGCTGCATTCGTTCAATTTTTTATCTCCCAAAAAATATTGACCGAGTCGCTCGACACAAGCGGCATCATTAATCCTTTCCTGTTTAACTAAACAGCTAGCTATGTAAAATATCGATGCGAACGGATGCGTCGGGTTACTCTAGCTGCTATCCGTTCTCATAAACAGGAGGAACAACGTTGATGGAAACCTTATCCAACCTTTTTAAAATCCGTGGGGAGATGAGCCGTAAAGCTTATTTGGCCACAGTTGTCGGTACCTTTGCCGCCGTGTTTGTTTTGTGGAGTTTATTAAGCTACTCTCAGCTGGTCGACCCGACCTTTCTGCCATCGCCTGGCACAGTCGGCAAAACCTTTTGGCACAGCGTACTGAGCGCTGATTTCTGGGGTTACGTCGGAATCAGCTCCTACCGGGTACTGATGGGATATTTGTTTACCTGCCTGCTTGCTATTCCGCTCGGCATTTTAGCAGGCACGTTTAAATTTGCTGAAGCTGTTCTTGTACCGCTTACCGAATTCATTCGTTATATGCCCGCTACCGCCTTTATTCCACTCATTATTGTTTGGATTGGGCTTGGAGAGCCAGCAAAAATCATGGTCATTTTCGTAGGCTGCTTCTTTCAAATGCTGCTGATGGTTGCCGATAACGCCCGCGCAGTATCCAATGATTTGCTGCAGGCCTCCTATACGCTGGGTGCGGGCAAGCTGCAGGTGCTTCGCAAGGTGCTCCTCCCTGCGCTGCTGCCGGAGCTTATGAATACGATGCGCCTTATTATGGGCTGGGCATGGTCTTACCTCATCGCCGCTGAACTGTTTGCCGCCAGCTCGGGGCTAGGATTTATGATTATTAGAGCGCAGCGCTATTTGCAGACTGATATGATTTTCATGGGCATACTCGTTATCGGCATGCTCGGCCTCATCATTGATCGCTTGTTTGCTTTACTGAACAAAAAGCTATTTCCATGGGCAGAAGGAGGACGCTAAGATGAATACTTTCCCCTCACAAACGGAGCAGCATGCAGCAGTTAAAAGGCCAGCTGCCAGAGCCAGCAAAATTATCGTCGACAGCCTGTCCAAAACTTACACAACCAAATCCGGCAGCTTCACTGCGCTGGATCAAGTGTCGGCACATATTTTGGAAAATGAATTCGTGACGCTCGTTGGTCCGTCCGGCTGTGGCAAATCGACGATGCTGCGGGTGCTTGCGGGCCTTGAGGAAGCAAGCTCCGGCAGCGCCTCCATAGCGGGCAGGCGTATAACCGGTCCCGGCGCAGACCGCGGCGTTGTTTTCCAATCCTATACGTTGTTTCCTTGGCTCTCAGTACGCGACAATATTGAATTTGGCTTGGAGCTGAAAGGAACCCCCAAGCTGCAGCGGCTTGAAGTGTCGGATAAATATTTGGAGCTGGTCGGCTTGACGAAATTCGCTGATGCTTATCCGAAGCAGCTGTCCGGCGGAATGAAGCAGCGCGTAGCTATCGCCAGAGCATTAGCCAATTCTCCGGAAATGCTGCTGATGGATGAGCCTTTCGCCGCTTTGGACGCCCAGACGCGCAGCGATATGCAGGAGCTGCTCATGAACATTCAAAAGCATGAGCACGCCACCATTTTGTTTATTACGCATGATATTGATGAGGCCATTTTCCTATCGGAGCGCTTATACGTAATGAAAAGCCGTCCTGGGCGCATCGTACGCGAAATTGAAATTCCAGCCGCTATGCGCCAAAATAAAGAGCTCAGAGATTCGGAGCCCTTCATCCAATTAAAACGGGAAATTGTAGATTTGCTTCATGCCTGACCGATGAAAAAAGGAGGATCGTTTATGACATCAATTAAACGCTTTTATGTATTGCTAGTTGGATATGAGACGGTGCCCAAGTCATTGTCGCTGCGAGGCAGCGATAGCCGCATCATGATTGCCGAGCCGATATGCTGTTATTTGGTTGAAACGGATACAGGATGGATTTTAATGGATACAGGTTTAGATGAATCGCGGCTCCGTGATCCGGAGTTGGCGAAGCAGTTTTATACGAGCCGCGGCTGGAGCGTCCTTCCTATCGTCAGCCCCGCCCACTCGCTCCTTGACCAGTTGAGCGTGATTGGTGTCCAGCCAGCAGATATTACCCGTGTTTTTCTTTCCCATATGGAAGCTGATCATACCGGTTATCTGAAGCTTTTCCGGCATGCCAAAGTATATGTCCAACGTGCAGAATATATTTTCGCCACGGAGACGCCTCCCTTTTTGGGCAATATTACAGAGGATTATGACTTTCCAGATATCGATTGGCAGCTTCTTGATGGCGATGCTGAGCTGGTGCCCGGCCTGCAAATGGTTTCGACGCCCGGGCATACGCCGGGCCATCAATCCGCTGTCGTAACACTCCCAAGCGGGACACAACTCGTGCTCACCTTCGATGCTGGCGATTTCCTCGAAAACTTTGAGCAGGAACAGCTGCCTGGCTCGGCAAGCGGTGGCGACGAGGCCGCGCTTGCCTCCATCCGCAGGCTGAATGAGCTCGCGAAACAGCCTGGGAGCATGCTTTTTCCCTTTCATGATCCAGTCTTTATTCAAGGTGTTAAGCTTGCCCCGCTCTATTATGAATAGAGGAACATAGTTCACCCGCCTTTAATAAAAATGGTTGGCCCGCTTTACTTCCTCCACAATGGCCGCAATGCCCTCATCGATTTGCCCCTCGCTTGCCCGGGAGATGCTGATTCGCAAAAACTTCTCCCGCTCCAGATAACCCGGCAAATAAAAGCCTTTCCCGTCGACAGTCCGAATATGTTTTGCCGATAGCCGACTCATTAACTGCTCCATATTGACGGTAATAGGCAGTCTATACTGGGTGTAAATGCCCGAGCTCACACCCGAAGCTTGAATAAGCCCAGCTCCGTTATGCCGTTTTAGCGCTTCGTTCAGCGCCAGCATACGAGAGGTATAGAGGCTGCTTATGGCGCGCTTATGGCGTTCATACATGCCATTTTTAATATAAATGTCCAGAGCCGCTTGCGAGAGGAATGACGTATCGCCGTATTTTTTATGGCGGTAAAACGTTTCAATGAGCTGTTCCGGCAATACAGCAGCACCAAGGCGCAAGCCTGGAAAAATAATTTTCGAGAAGCTTTTCAAATAAACGACATGCTGCGTCAAATCGTAGGCATAAATCGGATCAAACCCCCGTTCCACCCCCAAATCTGCCATATAGTCATCTTCGACAATGTAGACATCATATTTTTTCGCCAAAGCAGCTATTGCCTTCCGTTCCTCGGTTGTGTAGGAGGTGCCCAGCGGATTGTGATAACGCGACATGGTGTAAAAAAATTTAATATCCCCGTTCCGAAATAGCCGCTCCAGCTCCTGTAAGCTGATTCCTGCTGCGGTGCGGGCAATGACAGCTGTCGGCAGCTGCTCGATTTCCAGAAGCCGCAAATAAAGATTGTACGTTGGCTGTTCAACGAGAATGGTGCGCTTGCCATTCGGGAACGGCATTTTCGCTAATATTTCCAGCGCCTGCTGGGCGCCTGACGTCACGAAAATCCGCTCGGTTTTCGCAAACACCTGGTCATTGGCCAAATGGCGCACGAGCGTTTCGCGAAGCTCAGCCATTCCTTGAGGATCGCCATACGTAAACAGATGATATTTATACGTATCAATGGCTTTATTCAAGCAATGCTGAAAGTCCAAATACGGAAACACAAACAAATCAGGCGATGCCGATGAAAAATCAATGCCCTCCCTTTGAACGCCATCTTCACTCTGCCCGCTTCCGCTGCCCTCCTTGTCCACTACATAATAGCCGCTCTGCGGTATAGAATAGATCGCATGGCGCTTCTCCAGCTCCGCATACGCACGGGTAATCGTATTTGTGCTGCAGCCGTACAGCTCCGCAGCTTTGCGGACAGACACCAGCTTGCTGCCTGGACGATAGTGCCCATCGCGAATTTTCTCTTCCATGTCGGACAAAATCGCAAAATACTTTTTCATATTGCCCCTCCCTGCTCTTGCTGCCTTCACTCTCCCGTTATTATACCGTATATTGTCCGACTGTATTGATACAGTTTGCGAAAACAGCTATCGTGCGGCACTGCCAAATGCTTTATCTTTAATTTAACAGATGAGACGTTCGCGAACACGACCTCGCTTAACCTAAGGAAGGAAGTTTTCCCTATGAAACAAAAAAGTATAAAGCTCGCCTATTTATTCGCTGTATTAAATGCCGTCATTATCGGCTTCTCCTTTTTATTCGCCAAGCTGTCGCTCGGAAGCGCCCAGCCGCTAGATACGCTCACGTTCCGGTTTGCTTTTTCGTTCATCATTATGACGATTCCGGTAGCACTAGGCATGATTAAGCTGAATTATCGCGGCAAGCCCATATTTAAAGCGTTTCTGCTTGCAGCGATGTATCCGCTCGGCTTTTTCACCCTTCAAGCTTTTGGCCTGCTGCATGCAAGCTCCGCTGAAGGCGGCATTTTATATGCATTTACGCCCGTTGTGACGATGATTATCGCGTCCATTTTTCTGAAAGAAACGACGACCCTACTGCAAAAGCTATCGATTTTCCTCTCGGTATTTGGCGTTGTGTTCATTTTCTTGATGAAGGGCAGCAGCATCGATTTATCCAATATGCTAGGCATTTCCCTGCTGTTTCTGACCTGCTTCGCTTTTGCCGGCTATAGCGTGCTGGCACGCTCGCTTTCCAAGCATTTTAGCCCGGCAGAAATTACGTATTTGATGCTCGGGATCGGTTTTGTAGTGTTTCTCACGATATCACTGGTGCAGCACACGGCTGCGGGGACGATGGGCAGCTTCCTTACACCGCTGAGCAGCGGGTCCTTCCTGCTATCCATCTTCTATTTGGGAGTTATCTCCTCGCTCATCACATCGCTGACGTCCAATTACATTTTGGGGCAGATCGAAGCGTCGAAAATGAGCGTATTTACCAACTTATCGACGATCGTATCTATGGCGGGCGGTGCACTTTTCCTTGGTGAAGAGCTGACTGTGTATCATGTCATTGGTTCCCTATTTATTATTGCGGGGGTTGTCGGCACCAATCTGCTGGGCAGCAAGCGTAAACGGCTGTCGCCGTCCTCTGGCGGTGAAGCTACCGTTTCGAGGGTGTAATATAAGCCGATTATAAGTGTGAAACTTATAAATGCTTATATTTAAAAAAATCCGCCGGGGCGGCTGTGCCTGTGTCTAAACGAGGCACAGAGAAACCGCTTGGCGAATCTGTGTAAATGATTTATGGCATTAACTAATTATTTTATAGCATTAAATAATAATGCGCATACTCTGCATCTTGTAAATAGCCATTGCGTTCATACAACCGCTGAGCCTGTACATTCGTGACAGCGGTAGACAGCTCAATTCCTTTCGCTTGCAGCAGGCTGGCATAGCTTTTCGCCTGGTCCAGCAGCAATTGGGCTACGCCTTGCTTTCTATGGGATTCCAAGACGTACAGATCGTTTAATATATAGGAACGCTTCATCGAAATCGAGGAGTATACAGGATACAGTTGGGTAAAGCCAGCCGCCTCGCCGCTCTCGGAATGTTTGGCTAAAAAGATGACCGAGTCCCGCTGCTCAAAGCGCTCGAACAAAAAGCGACGTGCTCCCTGCACATCCGGGGCTTGTCCATAAAACATACGGTACAAATGAAATAGCGTGGACGTTTCATCCAACTGCTCTATCCCTGCTTGCTCAGTAACATAAGTATTTTCCATTTCTCACCCTCCTGTTCGAGTAGTATACCAAACCTCCTTGCAGGAGAAAATAGATGAAAAATAGCCGGCATGCAGCGAAGTTCTCGCTGACACACCGGCTATTTCCTTAAAATCCGCTCAAGCCTTGGCTGCTTAGATTGTTTTTCACAAGTTCAGCGAGCTTCTGGGCACCCGCATAGTTTGGATGCAGCGAATCGCCTGTCATGTACAGGTTCAAAGTTGCTGCAGGGCCAATGGAGGTGAAATACGCTGAGCTTAGCACATTGAGATCAACGAGCGTCACATTTTCCTCGGCAGCCAGCGCCATTGTCGCTGCTCTGTACCATCTGCCCGTTGAGGTGTGGACATTGCTCGCATTAAAATCAGTTGCACGGCCTTGCGGCGTGGAAAGGACAACGGTCGCTCCCTTCGCCTTGACCTGGGTGACCATATCACGCATAATTTCCTTGAACTGCGCTTCGGTCGTTTCATTTTTCGCATTAGTATCGTTAATACCGAATTGGAGAATGAAATAATCGCCCGGTTTAATATATTTCAAAATCGCTTCCAGCTGTCCATCATCCCGGAACCCTCTTGCGAACTGTCCACCTGTCGCCATATTTCGTACTTGGAACGTGCTGGCATCTACATATTGCTCCAGCATTTGTCCCCATCCGCCCTGTACGCTGCTTGCCAGTGGATAATAGTTCGCTACCGTGGAGTCGCCGCCAATATAAATCGTGCGGTTCGTTGCCGGATTGTTCGAAATTTTCGTAATTTCCAGCGAGCTGAGCGTAAAGACGGTGCCCACCTTGCCTTCTGTTACCAGAATATTAAGCTGCCCATCGGTAATTGGAATTTGAAAAGAGTCCGTTGCATTATTGCCTGTCATATTCATAATTTGGTAAACGCCTTCTGCGGCCACGCTCGCTCTTGACGTATTGCCGAGCATAACCTTCACTTCATACAGGCCGTTCGACAAATTTACATTAAACGTATTTGTGCTGTTCGTACCGAATGTCAGGAAGCGTACCGCATCACTGCCTACACCCGTTCCGGAAGCGGTTACATTTTGCATATTGGCTGGTGAATTGAAGCCGTAGCCCGTCGAAGCCGAATAGCCGAGCGTAGCGGAGACGCCAATGTAGCCGGAGGTCACACCACCATTGCCAAAATCAAATTTATAATTGTCCGCTGCGCTAACCTTCTCCCCTTGCCACAAGCTTATCCCACCAAGCAGCAAAGTAAAAGCCAAGCAAACTAAAAAAGCCTTTGACCATCGGTTATTTGTCACTACATTTCCTCCTTTATAATGGGTTGTCCCATACAGACGCGACAAAATGGAAGCGCTATCAAAATGGTCCATAAAGGAACTTTACCATAAATATCCTTCATTTTCTACATGATTACAAAATATATAATATTTCCTTTCCTTCATACGACAAAAAGCCCGCTAGTGCGAGCTTCCTGTCCCCTTTTTCGGAGCACCCCTCTAACCTGTCCCTGGCTTAAATCATCCTCTATTATAAGCGCAAAATAAAATGGAGCATCCGGAAAAGCTCCCGAATGCTCCACACAAACCAGTAAATTGGTTTCGTGTTCATGATGTTCTAGCCAAGTATTTACTCCATTCCTTGCTCCAGTTCCTTAATTGCCGTATACACAGCCTGCTTGATCTCTTCGGGTTCATCGTACATTTCTTCGGGAAATTGCACAGAGGCAATGCTTCCTGACTTAACGGCAATGTCCTGAAGCTTCAATTCAAATTTAAAGCCATCAATGAAATCTATGCCGTCACGGTCGCGATAACAATAAAGGCCGGAAACACCTCCCTCGTCAATGATCAATATGGCATTTTCCATCAGCTTCAATGCCGTTCCCCCATTCCATTGGTTATATACATTTAGTATAAAAGAATTTGGAGAACAATGACAACTCAGCAAGCCTTATTTCGTTAGGTCTTATGCCTTAAGCGTCGTATCAATCGGTTTTAGCCGGGCTTCGATTGCTTCGCGGCGCGGTTCCAGAAATGGAGGAAGCGCAAGCGATTCGCCAAGCGTCTCGAAAGGCTCGTCGGTTACGAAGCCTGGACCGTCTGTTGCCAATTCAAACAAAATGCCATTCGGCTCGCGGAAATATAACGAACGGAAGTAGTAACGCTCCACGAAACCGGAATTTGGCAAGCCCGCCTTATTCAGCACTTCAATCCATGCCAAAAGCTCTTCCTTATCTTCCACACGGAAAGCAACATGGTGAACGCCGCCTTTGCCAAGACCTGCTACAGATAAATCGCTGCGCGGCTCTACCTGTACCTCAGAGCCAGAGCCCCCCTCATGAGCCTGCATAATGATAATATCGTCCTGTCCTTCGACCAGAGCAGGAACGCGGCCTGTTTCGGCAAAGCCCAGCAGCTTGAGAGCGGCAACTGTAGAATCAGGCTTGCGTACTGTCAGTTTTACAGGACCTAGCCCTCTAATCCCGTATTCGACCGGCACAGGGCTTCGATCCCAAGGGGTTCCGGCTGCAACACCGCTGTTCGTCTCATCCGAGACAAGGGAAAGCTGCTGTCCTTCCGGATCTTCAAAAAAGATGACGTTACGTCCGGCAAACGATGCGATTTCCGAATGCTTAACCTCATACTCGTCAAAACGCTGGAGCCAATATTCCAGCGCTTTATCGCTCGCCACACGCAGCGACGTACCGGAGATACTGCTAACGCCAGGGCGGTTGCTGCCAATGCCGGGAAAATCAAAGAACGTCAATTCTGTGCCCGGGTTGCCTCTTTCATCGCCATAGAAAAGATGATAAGCCGAGGTGTCGTCCTGATTTACTGTTTTTTTAATAAGTCTCATGCCAAGCACTTGTGTGTAGAAATTATAGTTTAATGATACGCTGCCGGTCATGGCAGATAAGTGGTGGATTCCTTTTACGTTCATCATAAACACCCTTTCGAGTTATATTGTAACTTTATAATTGTAAGTATATAACCTTTCCATTCGAAAAGCAAGCCTTCCCCGCTGTCCTTGCCAGCTTGCTAACAAACACGCCAAAAAGCCGGAGCTGCACGTTCGCATGCTCCGGCTTTCCGTCCTCCTTAAACGTTTTGCTTTCAGGAGTTTCCCGATTTGTTCGCCAGTCCGATGATCATGATGATAAGCACGAGTAATTGAATGAGTAGCTCAGCGCTCATTTTCATACCTCCATTGCTGTTCAAAATGCTCCTTCGTTCCGGCTTCTCCTCTTCAAGTGGCTTGAAACTTCGCTCCCACTTTATATGTATGCGGCGGCTTTGCCCAATATGCCCCTGCCAGCAGCGAATAACAGCGGTTAATGAGACGCGGGATTCGTTCGAGCGGATTCAACAATCCATCGACGCCGGCAAAATTTCTGAAGTCATCGCAAGTGTAGCCGCCATGTCGCAGCAAAGCACAGCTTCGACTGAAGAAATTGGTTTAGATGGTTCATGGATAAAAGCTGCTCACTCCCCGTCTCATCATAGCTCAATGGTATGCGGCTTAATATTAGGGTCATGATTGGTTATAGCCTCTGCACAGTTAGGCTTTAAGCTCATGCTCTTTACCCATTGCAGTTACTCAAAAGCTTGCTGTTTGCTAACGACCAAACCCGGGAGAATCATTTCCTCCCAAGACTTTTATGCATAATGCATAATGCATAGCCAGTATCGTTGGCAAGGAGTACAAACCGTCCATTTCGTTTTCAGTATGCCAGCCGGTATCGATCAAGACAAGCCCCTTTGGATGCTCGATTAAATAGGCAGAGACTGGAAGGTCATTTTCAGCACTTCTGTTAATTAGTTTAAACTTACGAACTGTATTAGCACAAAATAAAAACGCTAAGCCCAGATCATCCGATGGCTTAGCGTTTTTTATTATCCTATTGGCCGGCTCCCTGTTGGGGCGTTAATACGTCGCTCCTTGCAAAAACTTCACTCGTTCGCCCATTGGCGGAATTTCATTGCCATCCACAACAACTTCTACAACGATGGGTCCACTTTGGCCTTCTGCAAACCACTGCTGAACGTGCTTAGCTTGAAGCTGCTCAGCGGATTCAACTTGCACATGGCGGATGCCAAGCGACTGTGCGACCGCTGCAATGCTGACGCGCTGCTGCGAGAAATCGCTGAGACAGCGCTCGTATTGCAGCATATGTCCGTGATATACCATGCCCAGACGGGCGTTGTTAATGACAACGAAAACGATCGGCAAACCGTATTCCTTAGCCGTCATTACCTCAAGTCCATGCATGAAAAAGCAGCCGTCACCTGTTATGCACATCACGGGGCGCTCCGGTTCCGCGAGCTTCGCACCCAGCGAGCCCGCTATGCCCGAGCCCATACCGCCAAAATTAATATTAATATCGAATTGCTGCTGCTCACGAATGAGCAAATTTTGAATCGAATACGTCATAAATTCGCCTATATCAATATAAAAGCGAGTCTGATCCGGCGCATTTGCCCCAAGCAGACGGATCGCTGTACGTGTATTCCACGTCTCCATCGCCGAAGCATCAGCCGCCGCCTCTAAGCGGGCAAGATGCAGCTGCTCCAGCAGCATTTTTCGCTCTGCGGTCAAGCCGCTTCCTGCCTGCGCAAGCCCCGCGCTCAGCTGGCGCAGTACAGGCGCAATTTCACCGTGCAGGGCAAAGTCCGCCTCGTAGCAGCGCCCAAGCTCCCGCTCATCATAATCGATATGAACGAATTGCTTGCCTGCCGTCAGTCTCGCTTCCCAATTGCAGGTTGCCAGTTCACCAAGGCTTGAGCCCAGCACCATAATAAGCTTATGCCCATCGCTGTTTAGAAATTCAATCGCTTTATCATTGCCGGACAGTCCATAGACGCCAAGCGATTGCGGATGATCTTCAGGGAAAGCGCCCTTTCCACGCGGCGTCGTTGCGACCATCCAGCCTGTCCGCTCCGCAAATGCGAGAACGTCAGCCTGAGCGCTTTTCGCTCCATGTCCGAGCAAAATGGCCCCTCGCTCGCCAGCTTGCAGCACCGCTCCCAATGTCGCTTCCATGAGCGTTTTATCTACCAGAGCCATCTGCTCTTGTATCAACGGAAGCTCAGGCAGCTCCATTTCGCCTATGTCGGTCATTTGCAGGTCGATAGGTATCGATAGGTGCACCGGTCCTGGCACCCCGCTAATCGCCGTCCAATACGCCTCGGCAATAGCTGCCGGCAGCTCCTCAGCATTCATTACCATTCGGCTGAGCTTCGTGACAGGCGCAAAAATCGGATCAGCTCTAAGCTCCTGTGCGCCTCCTTTGCCAAGTTTCGACGATGGTACCGAGCCGGAGATGAAGATGACTGGCAGCTTCTCTTTCCAGGCGTTAGCGGCTGGCGTCACCAAATTAGTAGCGCCCGGGCCGCTGGAGCCTACGCAAACCGACGGAATGCCAGTGATGCGTGTATAAGCCGCGGCCATATAGCCAGAGCTTGTCTCATGCTTGGCGACTACCGCCTGCAGCTCTGGCAAATCATATAAACAATCGTAAAGGGCATTAATCGAACCCGCAGGAATGCCGAAGATATATTTAACCCCCTGCTTGATCAAAAAGCGCAGACCCGCTTCGATAGCACGCATTATTTCCGCCCCCTTTTTGGCAGCATAAACGTAAATACGGAGCCCGCTCCCTCATTGCTTTCAAACCAGATTTGACCGCCATGCAGCTCAATTAGCTGCTTGGAGATGGCAAGCCCAAGCCCCGTACCATTAATTTGATTGTTAACCTGATAAAATTTCGTGAAAATGTTCTTTTGCTTCTCTAGCGGTATGCCGATGCCATTGTCGCATACTTCCAGTTTTAAATAATCATCGTCAGAAGAAGCACGAATCGTAATTTGCCCTTGCTGCGGCGTGAATTTCACCGAATTGGACAGCAAATTCAGCAATATTTGCAAAATCCGTTCCCGATCAGCCTGAATAATCATATCTGCCGTCTCTTCGATTTCCACTTCCAAGTGGATTTTCTTCTTGTTGACCAGCGACTGAACGATACGTGCAGCCTCATGAATGAGATCGTTGAAATCGACAACCTTGTAGCAGAGCTCAAATTTCCCATTTTCCATCTTGGCAAAATCAAGCAGCTCGTTTACCTGGTTCAATAAGCGCTCAATGGATCTGCCTGCCGTATCGAGCAAATCATGCTGCGCATCATTTAATTGGCCAAGCAGCCCTTTGCCCAAAATATCGACGGTTCCCTTGATTGCCGTGATTGGCGTTCTCAGTTCATGCGACAGCGTTGCAATGAAATCATTTTTCAGCTCGTTTAAATATTCCAGCTCCTTGACAAGCCCTTCCAGCTTGAAGTTGGCCTGCTGCAGCTCCATTGAGCGCTCGCTGACTGCCTGATCCAAATGCTCAGTATGCAGGGCATTAGACAAGGCCGTTGCTGTTACGTCGGCAATGGAATGGCAAAATTCTATTTTGCCTTCCTCGTACTCTGTAGGTTTATTAATCGACGGAATAGCTATAATACCGAATACGCTGCCCTTGGCAACCAGCGGTATGGCGAGCAAGCTTTTAATTCCGAACATTTCACATGCTTTATGATTAGGGCGCTCGTCCGCATAAACATCCGGAATGAAAATCGCCTTCTTTTGCATAATGACTTCGTAAAACAGCTTGTCATTGTCGATGCTCAGCTTAATAACATCACGATGCTTCCCACGCCAGTCCTCCTCCTTGACATTCAGAGAAGAGAGATGGAAAGGCTCGACCGTCCTATCCTTCTCGTTGAACAGATGAATGCCAATATCATCCGAGCCGCTGGCACGCTGCATATAATAAAAACAGGTTTTCAAAACTTCACGCACGGAAAGCGACTTGGACAGCGACTTCGTGGCATCAAGCAGCAATTGCTGCTTCTCCAGCAGCTCCTGCGACTGCTCTAACATTTGCAAATTACGGATCGCCACGCTCGCCATATTGACGAACGCTTCCGTTACGTCCATTTGCTCCTGCGTTAAATTCATTGGCTTGCCAAAGTCATGAACGAACACAAGGCCGAATATTTTATCATCGACAATAACCGGAATCCCGAGAATCGACTTGATGCTCAGCAGATTTTTTTTCGTATCGTCAATGCGATTGTCTTTGCTCGTATCGGGGATATAGCCAATCGTTCGATTTTCCATAATATTGTGAACGAAAGCATCTTTCGATGGATCAATGATTAGCTCTGTGATATCGACAGGCATTTTATTGCCTTTGTAGCCCTTATAGGTTCCATCCGGCTGCTTGAGAAAAAAGCCAACAAGGTCGGCCTGGGTAATTTCACTTGCTATTGCATCAACGAACACTTGTAAAATCTCGGATTGCTCATATTGCGAGTTAATAATTTTGGTCATATGAAAAAGCTTCTTGAAGCTCTTTAATTCCATCACTTCACATCATCCATTCATCGTAGATTACTTCACCGTTATTTGGTGCCTGCCGCCTCGTTTCGAGCCTAATAATGCAGAGTCCGCTTGCGATATCATCTGATGAAGGGTGTTGCAGTCTAAGCTGTGAGACACTCCAATGCTAACGGAAACTTGAATCTGCTTTTGAGAAGGATGGCCGACCTGCATTTGATCAACAGCCGCAATAATGGCTTCTGCCGCCGCAAGCGCTACCCCGCTATCCTGTAATATAACGAGAAACTCGTCTCCCCCATAACGGAAAGTCACATGCACATAAGGAGACAGCACCTGAAAAAGGATGTTTCCAATGTCGCGAAGCGTCTGGTCGCCAATCATATGACCGAAGGTATCGTTAATCGTTTTGAAATTATCCATGTCTATCATCAGAACGGACTCATAATGCTTATATCCGTCGTTAATTTGCTGAGCTACGACTTCCAAATATGTACGGTTGTAAAGTCCCGTTAGCGCGTCCACATAAGCCAGCTCTGCAAGCTGCTCATTATCCTTTTTCAAGTTGGACAGCTTCATTTTTTGCTGCAGGGCAATCGACACCTTCATCTCCAGCAAATCGAGATCATAGGGCTTGGTCAAATAATCGAATGCGCCAAGCTGAAGGCCTTCCAGCATCGCCTTCTTCTGCACATTAGCGGACAGGAAAATGATCGGCACGTCAAAATCATCTTTGTCCAGCCAACGTTTAAAAACCTCAAATCCCGACAAATCCGGCATCATAACATCCAGTAAAATCAAGTCCGGCGCAACAGCGTCAATCATTTCCACCGCCTGCCTGCCGTTCTCGGCTACATAAATATCATAATTCAGCGATGTCAAGAAAACACGGAGTATATGGATGTTGTGAGGCTCATCGTCGACAATAAAAATCCTCTTGCGCATATATGTCCCCAACCTTCTTCACTATAAAATCACTCATCCCAAACCAATCTGTCCATAATCATATGATCATCAAGCATTTGCAGAAATGCCTGCACAAGCCGCCCGTCAAACTGCTTCCCCCCGTTGATTTCCAGCTGCCTCCGCACCTCGAAGACAGGCAGGGAATGCCGGTACACTCTCGTAGAAGTCATGGCGTCGAAGGCGTCTGCCAGACTGACAATCCGCACGAGCAAAGGAATTTCATCCCCGCTAAGTCCGTCCGGATAACCTCTGCCATCAATACGCTCATGATGCCAGCGAACGACAGGCAATATTTTCTGAACATCGGGCAAATCCTTGAGCAGCTCGTAACCGATTGCAGGATGCTGTTTAATGACCGAAAATTCATCATCCGTCAGTCGATCAGGCTTGAGCAATATCGAATCCGGTATAGCTATTTTCCCAATGTCATGCAGCAGTGCCGAGATTTTGAGCTGCTCCAGCTGCTCAGCATCAACCCCTACTTTGGCGCCCAACAAAGAAGCGTAGAAGGCCACATTATAACAGTGATTAAGCGTAAAGCCATCCTTCATCCGCAATGTGTTGACCAAATTCTCGTAGGATTGCTGCTTCAACACCTGTTTGCGAAAATAAATTTTCTCGATTAACTGTTCCATTTGCATTGTAACCATCTGGCAGATATGCAGCTGCTCGTCTGTCAATTGGACTCGGGAACGAAAGCACAATAAAATCGCACCATAGACAGAACGGTTTAAGTGAAAGGTATATAGCGATTGGAAAGTTGTCATGGACAGGAGTTTAATCGCAGGTTTGGCGCTGCTCATCGTTATACAGAGGTGCATGCCCGAGGACATGTCTGAAAATAAATCGGTGTCTATCGCCATTTGCTGCAGAACCTTCAGATCCGTTTGATTGATTTTGAAAGAATATGGTATAAGCTCATTTCGCCCATTATCGTGCGGCAGCAACAAACAAATATGCTGGCAACCGATCAATGTCTCCAGGTATTGTCCTAACAACCCAATAGAATCCAAGATCGAATCAGAGTTAATAACACTTTTGAAAAATACTGAATTTTGCATTCATTTACCTCGGATTCTTATTCGTCATGTCTCAAATACTGGTTAAGTAAGTTTCCACACGATTTGGAGAAATCCTCTTCTTTTGGATAAAATCCCAAAAAATACTTCTTCGTTCTCTATCGGGAGTCGGATGAATCATAGAAATAACATAGCATATCTCGGTTTAATCGTACTAGTGCTTAAGACACCGTTTTTCAAAAAAATTTTACTGAAAGTGCACGCAATATAAGAAAAAGTCTGGCTCCCCGAATACGGGGCTCCAGACTGCTTGAGCAATTGAGACATTTATCACATTTACCTCTGTTAACGCAGCTTGCGATCCAGTAGAAATGGACCAAATGGTACAAAAGCAGCAAGGAGTGCCAAAAAAGAATGAAAGAAGGATAATTGCTTGACGAAAAATGCATTGGCTATGCCGATTAGATAGATGACAAATAGCCAGCCATGCAGCATCCCTGTAATCGCGACCGCCTCGTCAATGCCAGCGCCGTACTTCAACGGCATTGCAATAAAGAGCAGCACCAAAAATGAAATTCCTTCCGTTATGCCGAACAGGCGCAGCCGGCCGATCGCTGTTTTCATCGTATGGGTTGACATCTGTGTTACCTCCTGGCGAAATGATCTTCAAACACATCCTAATCATACCAGCAAGGTGGGCAAAATACGCAATCATACTTTGAACAAGTTGTGAATCTACTCCCTGCGCTCTTCGCGCAATGGCTTCACATCAAGCGGGATCGGCTGCTTGCCGGTATCGATGAAATAGGCTTGAAAGGAACCCGCATAGCGAAAAATCGTACCGAGCAGCGGATTGTTCACCTGAACCGAAATCCGGTATTTTTCCTGAGCGTCATCATACCATTCCGTCACGTCGGCTTCGCCCGTCAACAGTCTAGGAAAGCGGAATTGCAAGAAGCGCTCATAGAAGCGCTGCTGGCCCGAACGGATGCGAATGCCTCCTCCTGGTACGGCAGAAATATCAAGGTCTACAGCTAGATGCTGTTTCGTCCCTAGATAATCGACAATTTTATTGTGTTTTCGACTATAAATCATCGTCGCGTCGAATCTTCGTATTTTTTGGGGAAATTTGAAGGTTCTGATCCATGTTACCGTTTCCCGTCCAAACTGGTCTGCATAAGCATAGTTCCCAATCGTGAACGGAATTTGGCTGCCTCCCTGCGGGAACATAATATGGCGCGAGCTGCCAATATAAAGCGGGATTGCAAAATACAAGCGCCTGCTCCTCCCAGCCTGAAAATAGCCCCGAGGCATGCAGCTGCGCAAGCTCTCCCGTCTCCGGGTAGAGCAGCTTGGGCACGATGCCCTGATAAAGCCATAGTACAGCGAGCAGCGCCAGGCTCACATAATGAATGAGTGCGCGCTGAATCGTTGCCGCAGGTGGAATATGCTGCTCCAGCCATATTTTGAGCACATCGAAGCTCCATGCCGTTGCCCACCCGAATATCGGGCGAAATAGAAGGCGATCGAATGCTTTTCCGGCAGCGCCAAAGCGTGTTTTATAATCATAGCGAGTGAGAAAAATAACGTCGTCCCCTTGCTCGGTATACCGCCAGTAGCCTCTCCCCCTGCTAATCAGCGACAGTTTCTGCTCCGAGCTGAAGGAAAGGGTAGACAGACGGGATTGCTTTCCTTCTTTTTTCAGCCATTCTGCACGAGTCGCCCCTGTGCCCGCTATCGCAAGCCCAAAGCCGATGCGTGTTTGGTAATGAAACCTCTGAATCTCCTCTTCCGTATGGCGAGGCATATATTCAATCGCTGTGAAGCGCATATCCCACTGTACATGCTTGCTCGGAATTTGCGTGTAATTCCAGAGCGTGTCCAGATCGGTATGGATCGTCGTTTCGACATAAATCGACCGATCTCTCCGTTTACTTGACATAGGGAGCTGCCTCCTCTCTTTCTTCTATTAAAAGGATTTGCTGATCTGCGTTTGGGAGCAGACAGTGCTCCACTTGTCCAAACCAGCCATAGCGCTTAGCCGCAATCCAATCGTAAACAACGTTTCTCAGTAAGGCAGGGACGATCATTAGACCATATAATAGCGGCCAAAGCCCCTTTAATTGCCGCAAGACGCGCAGTGCTGCTTCCGATTTCGTATAGCAGCAGCCATCTTCGATCATGACGAAGGTGTCCGAGTCGCTCGTAGACAGCAAATGCTGTTCCAGCACATATTGTCCTGCGGGCGATTGCAGCGTAGCAAATCGAAAGCAGGCTGCCTGATCACGCGCAATAACAAATTGTGAGATTTTGCTGCATAGCTGGCATTGTCCGTCAACAAGCAGAAGCGCTCGTCCTTGTTGTTTTTTCCTAGTCGCCTGCATCGTGCTCCTCCGTTCTTTCCTTAATTGTAGCGGGAAAAGCGAAGTTTGATCAGTGCTAACTTTTGTAGCAGGCATGCGAAAAAGGGTACTACAATTCGTAGTACCCTC
The DNA here is from genome assembly GCF_000971975.1 of Paenibacillus algorifonticola. Lineage (GTDB taxonomy): Bacteria > Bacillota > Bacilli > Paenibacillales > Paenibacillaceae > Pristimantibacillus > Pristimantibacillus algorifonticola. The sequence goes on from NZ_LAQO01000003.1 coordinate 297,224, forward strand.
CCCTCGCTTATGCGGTTATTGTTTATTTTCCTCTATGCCAGCGGTCAGTCCTTTGCGCCGTACCTTCTCAATCGCTTCCTTGCGGCTGCGGACGCCTAGCTTCTTGAGCATTTTGTTCACTTGATTTTTCAGCGTGCTTTCCGCCTTATACAGCTTCTGTTCGATTTGCGTCTGCGTGTAACCCTGCTCGATCAGCTCGAAGACTTCCCGTTCCGCAGACGTTAAATCCTTCAATTGCTCCTCGCGCTTTAATCTGGCAAATTCCTTAAGCAGCGCTTCCATCGGTGCAGGATGATGGTAGGCGCTCCGGATCGCTTCCGGCAGCTGGCGAAAATTTGTTTTTTCAATATAATTGATGGCGCCAGCCGTGAACGCCTGGGTCATCACTTCCTCCTCGCTCATGGAGGTTAACATGATGATTTTGGCTGCGTGTATGCGATGCATTTCTACGGCCGTATAAATCCCATTTTGCTGATGGTCAGCCAATTGAATATCGAGCAAGGCGACATCAAACGACAAGGTTCGAGCGAGGCTCAGCGCTTCTTCCGCCGTTGAAGCTGCTCCGACTACGAGCAAATCCGCTTCCTTGTTCAAAAAGAGCGTCATCGCCTTGACCCAATCGGGATCATCCTCCACGAGCAGCACCCGAATATGGCTCATCCAATTCCCTCCTTGATTTCCATCACTTTGCGGGCAGGAACATGCAGCAGCACTTCTGTCCCTTCATTAATAACGCTGGACAGCTCGATCGTCCAGCCGCTCTGATGTACGACATTATACACATAAGCGAGCCCCAGTCCAAAGTTGCGGCTGCGATTTTTCGTACTATAAAAAGGCTCCAACGCTTGCTTCAGCTGCTCCTCATTCATCCCTTTGCCTGTGTCGCTCACAAGGAGACGCACCGCTTTTTTGTGCGAGATCAGCGTCACGGTTACTTCTCCAGCTGTGCCTTCCGGAATCGCTTCGATCGCATTTTGCACCAAATTATTAATCGCTTCCAGCATGTGTAATGGATCGCATACAACAATTGGCCGGCATAATGGACGCAGCGTAAGAACAATCTGCTTACTTTCCAACTGCTGCTGCTGGAAACAGCGCTCCACAAGCTCATCTAAACGGATAGACTGCTCGCGAAGCACAATGCTTCTGGTTTGGCTGTGAATGCTAGTGACCATCGCAAGCATATGGCTCGAAGCCGTTTCAATGATGCGCAGCTGCTCTGCTGCCTCAGGCGATTGGGCCGACAACTCGCTTTTTAAATTTTCCGTGCTGATCGCAATTTTTCCGATTTCGTTCTTAATCGTATGATTAAGAATCGTCGTCCCGGAACTGACCGCCTTGCGGGTGCTTTCCCATTGATCGCGTTCGAAACGCAGCTTGACGCCGAGCACGCCGTAAGCAAAAGTACACAGCACAGCTACAGTAAGCGAATAAAAGATGAATAACGAAATATAGCGAAAATAATCGAATGCAGGCGAAATAACATTCGCTACATTAATAAGAATAAGCACCGCTAGCAGCGTCGGTACCATAATAAGGGCAATAATAAAGCGATTTCGCTTCCTCCGGCTATTTTCCTCACTCCATAATGAGACGAGCAGCAAATAGCAGGAGGCTAAATAATAGGGAGCCGTCCAGGCAAGCAATATCCGATAATCCAGTTCCAGCCTCGGTGCAATCGGCGTTAGCAACAGCATGCCAACTACCGGAAGCAGCAGCAGCCCTTTAAGCAGCAGACGCATCCTCTCGTTTGCCACTTTATCGGAATACACAATACTAAACACCAGCACACCGTAAGGCGTGAATGTGTGATTCATCACTTGAACGAGATGAGCTAAAACATTCATTTGCACTGCGGCTAGCGTGTCTGCCAGCCCGCCTATAGACGCAAATCCGAGAAAAAAAGCGGCCCAGCGATTCGACTCGCTCCGAGGATTTGTCAGCAGCAGCAGCAAAGCAGCGGCAAGCAGCGCTGCAAAATAATAAAGCATACGGTATCCTTCCCCAAAAAAGCGTGTGATCGCTTTATTTTACCATAATTCAGCGATTAAGGCCGTATTTTCAAACCTGCGGCGATGCTTTAGAGGCGCTTGACCTTGCCCTGCTCCCGAGTTTTACCGTAAAAACAGCAATAGCAAATATGAGCGCGCTTAAGCTGAAAACAATGGGTAGCGTCCATGCTGCCATTAATACGCCGGATAGCGACATTCCGATGACCATCATGCCAGTAAACATTGGCGTAATCGTTCCTCCTACCCGACCGATGAAGGCTGCATCGGTGTTTTGAAGAATAATGGTGTTAATGCCCACCTGAATAAGCGGAACACTGAAGCCGCCGATCATGAGCAGCGTAAGCGTCAGCGGAATGCTCTCCGACCATCCAGTGCCCAGCGTAGCCAGTGCACTTGCCGACAAGCCGAACAGGAGCAGCCTGCGCGGACTTGCCTTTTTCCCGATCGACATAACCACGCCTCCGCCAACTAGCATCGCTGCCCCGCTAACCATTAATAAATACTGTAAAAACGACTTATCCTGTCCTAAATTATCAATGGCAATAAACAAAGATAGCGGTTGAGTAAGCCCAGAAGCGAGGCCAGTTGCCGCAAATGTAAGGCCCAGAGAGCGCAGGGCATGCTGGCCCCATACATAATGAAGTCCCGCTGTGAGCTCCTGCCTAAAGCTCGCTGCATGCTGAGTGCGCTCTGGCTCGGCATCGCGCGGCAGCAGCATCAATATAGCTGCTGAGCCGCAAAACAGCATAGCTGCAACAATAACCGCCACCTCAATGCCATAATGCTGATATACAAATGTGCCAAGCAGCGGCCCAATGACCATAAATACAGCCATTACGGTTTGATACATGCCCATCATGCCTTGCAGCTGATCTTCCGGCACATGCTGCTTAAACAGCTTCATGCCGGAAGGCTGGGAAAATTGTGACAGGATGGACGAAACCAGCGTTGTCAACAGCAATCCTTGCCATGATCCACTCTGCAAAGCAACCCAGACGCCGAGCACGGACAATGCAGACAAAAAATCGCAGCCGATCATCGTCCGTTTAGGCTTCCAACGGTCAGCAAACGTGCCGCCAATGATGGCAAATACAAAAATCGGCGCAAACTCTGCCACAGAAATAAGCGATACAGCAGATGGATCGTTGTTCGTGGCCTCCGTCACATACAGCAAGATCGCAAAGTTCCTAATCCAAATACCCAATTGAAGAAAAATTCTGGATAGGATGATCGTACGAAAAAAACGATTGCTAAACATCTTGGCAACTCCTCTAGTTTTTAATTAGACAAAAATTGAATTTGTTTGTCTTTTATTTAGACATAATATTATTTCGTTTGGTTTTAGTCAATGATTTTGTTTCAACGCTTTATCCCATGGCTCCTCAAATATTCCCGCTAAATGCAAAAAACTGCCGCTGTGACCCGTTCGGTCACAGCGGCAGTTTGCAGTAGCGTGGCTATATGATTAGCACACATTAATAGATAGCGTTGGTGCTCTATTATTGTCCGCGCAACGAGACACGGAAACGGTAATCGCGATTCGCTGGAAGCGTATATTCCGGATGAACCCGCGCTCCCCAGCTGTCGTCCCCGCCAACGCCCATTTGACGATAATTGACGCGAACGACTGTTTTATCGCTGACGGGCAGCTTGTAAGGATGATCATGCCCTTCCAGCTCATCGGCTGTATAAGGCAGCACATTTAACTCAAAGCGCGGCTCTCCCTGAAGCGAAATGCCGCTTCCGTTTGCATCGGTTACTGCTGCGAAGCGCACTTCGGTTTTGTTGCCGCATTCCTGCGGACGAATGTAAGGCATCAGCTGATCCTTCACCTTGCCGCCGAAGCGCCCTAGACGCGCACTTGTTTGGCGGTCCCAATACGATTCATGAGGGCCATTGCCATACCAGGCAATAGAATCAAACGTTTCATTCATTGTGAAAAGCAGGCCGATTTCTGGTATTTCCGGCAAACCTTCACCAGGCTGCAGCAGCAGCTCGGCTTCAATCAGCCCATCGCCATAAATCGTATAGGCTAGTTCGCAGCGCGTTTCAGCAGCAGCGCTTAAGCGGTATTGCGATCTTACTCTAACGCGGTCTCCAAGCGCTTCCCAGCTGAATCGGATCAATTGGCGCTCCTTCGAAGCAGCCTGCCAAGGCGCACAGCGCTCGACATGTCCATTTCCGCGGTCATTATCGGTATACGCACGCCAGAAATTAGGGACAATCGGCGAAGACAGCAGCTCAGAACCGCCAATTTGATAGGACTCCAGCTCGCCGCTCGCCTGATTGAAGCGAATGTCAAAGCCTTCGCCCGTTAACACAAGGGCTCCATTAGACACAGCTTTAACCGCTATTGCGCCATACTGCGGCGATGCAATCTCTACAGCAACAGGCGAGACAGGCAGTGCAGGCGCAATAAATTGACCGAAGGCCACCTCATGTCCTTGCTCCGCCCATGGCGCAGCTTCCTTAAGGACAGCTCTTACCGTAAGCGTAATTTCTTCATTCAGACCTGCTTCTGTTGGCATTTGGAACGGAATGGCCAGCTCGGCAGAGGCGTTTGCTGCGATATCTACGGTCAGCACGCCTTTTTGCATAATAATGCCGTTGCTGTTCAGCTTCCAGTGCAGCTCATACGCATCCAGCGATACGAACAGGTTTTTATTGTCAACGCGCACTGTTCCAGCTTCCCAGTTCGGGCTATGAATTTTGATGTTTTGGTAGCAGGCCTTCACCTCATGCAGCTTAGGTGATACGGTGCGATCAGCAAAAATCAAACCATTTCCGCAGAAATTGCCATCATTCGGGCTATCGCCATAATCGCCGCCATAGGCCATGTACGTAATGCCGTCCGGTGTTTGCGTGCGAATGGCCTGATCGATCCAATCCCAGATGAAAGCGCCTTGAAGGATAGGATATTTATCAAATAGCTCCCAATATTTATGCAAGCCGCCGCAGGAGTTGCCCATCGCATGGCTGTATTCGCAAAGAATAAACGGCTTTTGCGGATTATTTTTGGCATAGGCTTCTACGCCTGCCGGACTTGTGTACATATGGCTCTCAATATCCGAAGCCGCTTCGCTTTCGCGGCAATGGAACACGCCCTCGTAATGCACGACGCGGGACGGATCTGTCTCCCGGAAATAATCGGCCATTTTCAGGAAGTTATCCCCGCCGAACGATTCATTGCCAAGCGACCAAATAATGATCGATGGATGGTTTTTATCACGTTCTAGCATGGATCGGCTGCGGTCGAGCACATTTGCCGTCCATTCTGGGAAGTTTCCAGGTACGGCGTCTCCGACCTCTTTTTGCCCATATGTCCATGAGCCATGGGTTTCGATATTGACTTCGTCAATCACATAAAGCCCATATTCATCGCACAAATCATACCACAGCGGATGGTTCGGATAATGCGAAGTACGCACGGCGTTGACATTATGCGATTTCATCAGCTTAACATCGGTCACCATATCCTCATAGCTGAGCGCACGTCCGGTGTCGCAGGAAAACTCATGGCGATTGACGCCCTTGAAAAGAATGCGCTGACCGTTAATTTGCATCAAGCCATCTTTAATTTCAAACGTGCGGAAACCGACTTTGCAGCTAACGGCTTCTGTTAGCTTGCCCTCTGCATCTTTCAGCGACAGCACAAGCGTATATAAATGCGGCTCCTCAGCGCTCCATTTGAGCGGCTCCACAAGCTTTGTGTTCAGTGCTAATGATGCAAGGGTTTCGCCCTTCTCCTGACGAATCGCCTCGCCACTCAGCGGCTGCTGCCATACCGGCTCGCCGGAGGCAAAATACAGCATCGCTTCTACAGCCGTTTGCTGCTCGAAAGCTTCCTCCTCGAAACGAACCTTCACTTCTACCGTCAGCTCGCCATCTACATAATTCGCATCCAGCGTCGGCTTCGCGAAGAAGTCATAAATATGGACCTGTGGCGCCGTATACAAATACACCTCACGGAAAATACCGCTCATCCGCCAAAAGTCTTGATCCTCCAGCCAGCTTGCGTCGCACCAACGGTATACTTCCACCGCCAGCTTGTTTTCACCCTCTTGCAAATAAGGCGTCAAATCAAAATCCGCCGGCGTAAACGTATCTTCGCTATAGCCGACAAGGTCGCCGTTTACCCAAACGTAGAAGGCAGACTCTACACCTTGGAAGCTGATAAACACAGGCTGTCCATCCCAGCCCTCAGGAACGGTAAAGGTCGTCGCATAGGAGCCGACCGGATTATATTTAACAGGCGCGAAAGGCGGCTTGATATCCTCCTTGCCCACCCATGGATAAGTCACATTCGTATATTGCGGGTAATCATACCCTTGAAGCTGCCAGTGGCTCGGCACTGGAATCGAAGCCCAACTGCTGCAGTCATAATCCAATTTATAAAAATCAGCGATGCGTGCTTCCGCATTTTCCGCAAAGGAAAACTTCCAATCTCCATTCAGCGAAAAATAACGCTCGGAGCCTGTGCGCTCGCCTTGAAGCGCTTCCTCTACGCTTGTATAGGAAATACGGGTTGCATGTGCATCCAACCGATTAAGCTCAAAAATAGTAGGGTTGTTATTCCACTCTGGATATCCGTTAGCTGGAGCCTGATACGTAAATTTGCTCTTCGACACTTAAGGCACCTCTTTCAACTCAGAATAAGTTTAGTTATAATATTCACATTATAAAAGCTAGAAAAGTAAAGATCATTAAACTATTTTCGTATTTTACTTAAAGATTTGAATATTAGCAACTAAGAGGGGATGCATCCCATGAATGAAATTATTTATACGACGCTGACGACGACGGATTATCAGCTGCCTGTCTATGTAACTGGTGTGGGACATTGGGACCATCAGGAGGGCATTCGTCGCCCGGAAGGCTTTCCCGACTACCAGTGGACGCAGGTCGTCTCAGGCGAAGGCGAGCTTATTATCGAGCAGGAACGTTTTCTGGTGAAGCAAGGCGATGGCTTCCTCCTCCCTCCCAGGCTTACCCATAGCTACTATGCGGTCAAAGAGCCTTGGGAAGCTTATTGGTTTACGTATGACGGTCCGCTCGCGGAATCGCTGAACCAGCTGGCAGGCTTGACCCGCCCTGGCATCTATACGATTAACGACTCACGCCCTGTCTTAGAGATGATGAGCGATATGCTCCGCCTTATGCGGGAGAAGCAGCCGGGTCTTGGCATGCTGGGCTCCAAGCAAATTTATAGCGTGCTGCTTGGTCTGCGTCAGCAGCTTGCCGAAGGCAGTCTTGCCACGCAGCAAATGAATGAGCGGCTTCATCCTGTGCTGCGCTATATCGAGGCCAACCTGCATCGCCCGATTACTTTGCCCGAGCTGGCGGAGCTGCTTCATGTAACGCCTCAGCATTTATGCCTGCTTTTCAAAAAAACGTTCCGGCTGCGCCCAATGGAATATGTCAATAAAGAACGAATTAATAAAGGCAAGGAGCTGCTCATTCGCGGCGGCGGCATGAAGCTGTATGAAATCGCCCGCCAAGTAGGCTTTGAAAACCCGACGTATTTTAATACGCTGTTCAAAGCTTATGTAGGCTGTACGCCTGGAGAGTTCAAGCAGATGCATGGTTTTAAATAACTACAAAGCAAATAAAGGAGCACAAACGATGCTTAAAAAAATATTTTATTATGCGGCAGCCGTCCTCATTACGATGGCGCTTGGCTTTAGCTCGCGGCATTTCGCTAGCCACCTGCCGTCATTCGTTGTCGCCCATTTTGGCGATATGTTATGGGCAAGCATGGTTTACTTTGGTTTTCGCATGCTGCAGGTCAGACATCCCTTGCTCCTCTCGCTCGCTTGCAGCGCGGCCTTCAGCTTCGGCATTGAATTCAGCCAGCTGTATCAGGCAGACTGGATTAGAAATCTCCGGCATACGACGTTCGGAGGTCTTGTGCTAGGACAAGGCTTCAGCGGTATTGATTTAATCCGATACAGCATCGGCCTGCTGCTTTCCTACGCTCTGGACCGCTGGCTAGACAAATGGAACGAAGACAGACATAAAAGCAGCACTACTTCATAAAAAAACTACATTGCCCTTAATCAGAGCAATGCAGCCGTATCCGAGTCCATATGTATGCGGGAATACGCCGCATTCGTCATTTTCAGCCAATGTGCGCTCCGCCCGGCAAGGTATTGGCTCTCGCTTCTTTTTCCAGCCATGCCCTCCAGCTCGTAAGCGGCAATTCGTCCCCACAGCTGCGTGCCGTATTCGGTCACAAATGGCAGCTTCACAAAAAAACCATTATCTTCAAGTAGCTCAAATAGCAGCTTCTTACGCTCAATCAGCGGCTTGCTGCGCAAGTCCACTCCGTTATAATAAAGCAAATCAAACACATAATAACGAACAGGCCATTTTATCACGCCTTCGCGAATGCGCGCTTCCTTCGTCATCTTGTACCGGTCGATGAGCGGGGCAAATTCAAGTCGTCCTGTGTCCGGGTTCATATAGGAAAGCTCCCCATCCAGCACGACATCCATTGGCCGGGCCAGCGGCAGCTTGAGCAGCTCCGGATACTGCCGCGTGACCTCATAGCCATGCTTTGTGAACAAACGCGCCCTCCTGTTGATAAAAGAAAGCAGCAAGCGCTGCCCATCAATGAGCGGCTCAAATAAAAATTGCTCGTTATCAAAAGGCTGATCACATGCAGTCATCAGCATCGGTCGCTTAAACATGCCGATTCCCCCTCGCTGTCCTATCATTTTAGCATGGAAAGGTCCAGCTGGACGGCGGTAAATTCAGGAGAAATTAGTGAATAATCGGGTACATTCCTCCACATAATAGCAATAAGCCAGCGCTTGGAAGCCATTTTTCTTTAAAATATAGGAAAGGGTATCCTAACGCTATCCTTTCTCTATATTTCTCGGAATGAAACGCGCCGTTCCGCCAAAGGACGGCCAGCCGTTTCACCTTGTCCCGGGAAAGCTTGGTTTCTTATAAAAATGCTGCCGCTCATTACTTGAGGAGGTCACCCTTATGGCTAGAGGTTCGAATCAGCTGGTTGTATCACAGGCGCGTGCAGCGCTTGAGCAAATGAAGTTTGAAGTTGCGCAGGAGCTTGGCATTCAATTGCCGCAGGATGGTTATTATGGACACATGACCACGCGTGACATGGGCTCCATCGGAGGATACATTACGCGCCGTCTTATTCAAATTGCGGAGCAGCAGCTCTCCGGACGCTGATTGCACCAAAGAGCCGGGCCAAGCGAACGATAAGCAAGCTTTTTACAAGCTTCCGTTCCCTTGCTCGGCTCTTATTATGATCATTTCAGCTTCAAAAACCGCTCCCAGCCTTCAGTTGCATTGCTTCTTGCCCACTCCAAATGCGTTTGGTCGCTATATTTGCGGAAAGCGCATTCAATTAGCAAAATCAAATCCAAATATAAATCGTATAACCCGCGCCGTATCTGCTCCTCAGCCGTCAGCGCTTCACGACCGTAGCCCCGCAAAAACGTCTCCGACAAGTTAAAGTGGCTAAAATAATGCTCCATCAACGGATCGCCCCACATCGCCCGTTCAAAGTCGATAATGCCGCAAATTCGCTTATCCTTAATAAAAATATTGCCATCCCATAAATCCCAGTGCAGCAGCGTTGGTTTAGTCACCGCATGCAGATAAGGCAGTCGCTCTTTTACCTCCTGTTCAATAACATAGCGCTCTGCCGGAAGCGTAACGCCCGCATCCGTTGCGTCATCAAGCACGCCTTGCAGCATCGCCCCAAAAGCATCCGTCCAGCTCGCAAACGCCTCGTTAAGCGGATAATAACCGAACTTTTCCCCGCTGAATTCGTTAATACAGGCATTGTACTCTCCCAACTGATGCTCAATTTGCTCGCGCTCTTCTTGGGTAAAGCTTTCTTTTACTTTGTTATAAGACTCTCCTTCCAGCCACTGCATAATAAAATAATCAGTCGGTACCAGCGACCGCGATTGGTCATAAGCGTACACTTCAGGAACTGGAATGCGGCGATCCTGAGACACGAGCCTCATAACCTCCACCTCGGTTTTCATCATATCCTGCTCATAGCGCATCAGCGCCCCTACCGCCGTAGGCGCTACTTTTAGAACCGACTGGAAGCCGTCCACAAGCGTCAGTTGATACGCCGTATTGGCCCAGCCATCGGTAAGCTCACGCGAATGCGCAAGCTCCCTGCCGAAATGATGCTGGGCAATCTGTCCCAACTGCTGCGAGTCTAGCTTTAGCTTGATTTCGTTGTCCATGAATATCCCTCGCTTATGTAGGATAACAAAATACTGCCGTGTTAATAATCGCATCTGCATGCGTCCGTTCCATTGCATGTGAAGCATGCACACCTGGTCCAATTAGCGCGGCCCGAATGTTGCTGCCTCCTCGCAGCGCAGCCGACGCGTCCGAGCCATATTGCGGATAAATATCGACCGCATAGGAAATGCCTGAAGCCTTTGCCAGCTCAATGAGCTTCGAGGTCATAGCATAATCATAAGGACCAGAGGAATCTTTGGCACAAATCGATACATCCCGCTCGCTTGCGGATAAATCATCTCCTAAAGCTCCCATATCAATCGCAATCAGCTCCGTCACATCCGGCGGCATATAAGCATTGCCATGTCCTACCTCTTCATACGTGGAAAAAATCAGCTTAAGCGTGCGCTCTGGGCGCTTCCCTTCGCGTCCAAACCACTCCAGCAGCCCGAATAAGGCAGCGACACTGGCTTTATCGTCCAAATGCCGCGATTTTACCCAGCCATTGTCCATGATTTTTGTACGTGGGTCCCATGAAATGATATCGCCGACCTCGATGCCAAGCTGTTTCGTCTGTTCTTTGGACGCCGTATCCGCATCCAGACGAATTTCCATGTTTTCCTCGCTGCGCTTCCAGTCCCGTGCTTCCGGATACACATGGACAGACGTTTTCGTCGACAGCACGGTTCCTTCATACTGGCGGCCATCACGCGTATGGACGAGGCAATATTCGCCTTCCACTGTATGCATCGCATAACCGCCAATAGGCGTAAAGCGCAGCATGCCACTCGGCTTAATCGCTCGCACCATCGCGCCAAGCGTATCCACATGAGCGGTTAAAGCAAGCGAGCCCGCTGTAGAATTTCCTGTTCCCGGAATCGTAATTATTCCGTTGCCTTTCGGCGTCAGCTCCAGCTCAAAGCCATGCTTGCGAGCTTCCTCCTCCAGCAGCTTCATAATTGCCATGCAGTAGCCGCTGGGGCTTGGCGTTTGAAGCAAGCGATTTAAAAATTCCAGTATGTATTCCCGGTTCAGTTGTAATTGCAATGGGTTAGTCAATGCCAATCTCCTCTTTCTATCCATTTCTGTTTACAGCCATTAGTAAAGGCAATAAAGGGTTCGCTTGAATAGCGCAACTTTTTTTATTTTTGTATGAAAATATGAATATGCCGTTCTCCATATTCATCATCTTAAACGACGTAGAGGTCAGCAATCGAATACAATACAGCTCGGCCGCTTATCTTCACGCGATCACCAGCAAGCTTGCAATACAGGGTGCCTCCCCTTTTAGAAACCTGTCTTGCTGTCATTTCCTGCTTGTTCAAACGCTCTGCCCAATAAGGGATAAAATTGCAGTGAGCTGAACCACATACGGGATCTTCTTCTACATTTAGTTTTGGAAAAAAGCATCGGGATACGAAATCATACTGCTCCCCTTTAGCAGTAACCAGTACGCCCAGTCCTTCTGGCAGCGCGGCGAGCTTAGTGAAATCTGGCTTCAGGCTTCTGACATCAGACTCCGATTCCAGTACAAACATTAAATCGCGATCAAGATAAGCTTCTACGGGCACAATTCCCAGCGCTTCAACCATCTGCTGTGTGAGCACATGGGGCTTGGGCATTTTGTTCGGAAAGTCCATTTCGTAGAGCTCTCCGTCCCTTACAACGATTAAGTCGCCGCTTAGGGTTGTGAAACGAACACGCATAAGGGCCTTATCGTAATAGTTCGTAAGCACATAAGCTGTTGCCAACGTTGCATGACCGCACAGATCAATTTCCCCGCCTGGTGTGAACCACCTTATATGGTAACCATCATCAGCAACCTTTACCGCAAACGCAGTTTCGGATAAATTGTTTTCGATAGCAATCTTCTGCATGAGCTCATCCGGCAGCCATGCATCCATAATGCAAACACCAGCTGGATTCCCTTCAAAAAGGTTATTGGCAAACGCATCAACGACATAATATTTCATATTCATCTACCTTCCTACATTACGCTCCTAATAGATGCATTGTAACAAGAGCTCTTGTATGACATCAATGGAATAATTGTATGACGTACAATTATATGATGCTATGGTTCAGATGTTCAGATCGCAATTCATTGACTCATCCGAAAAAGGGATATAGACTTAAATATCAACCTATTATGTCAGGGGAATTACAATTAATGAAGCAGCGAATACGCATTTTCCTTATTTGGCTAGGAATTGCTGGCTCCACTGGGGTACTCACGGGAGCTGCTTCTGCGCTGCTGCTGGCGCTTTTGGATACAGCAACGAATCAGCGGCTGGCGCATCCATGGCTGCTCTGGCTTCTTCCACTAGGCGGAGCTTTGGTCAGCTGTCTGTATATAAAGCTCGGCGGAGATGCTGGCAAAGGGAACAACCTTGTGCTGGAGCAGCTGCATGCAGAAGATGGCGGAGTGCCGCTGCGCATGGCGCCGCTCGTTCTTTTCGGTACGATGATCACCCATCTATTCGGCGGTTCTGCCGGACGTGAAGGGACAGCCGTGCAAATGGGCGGCAGTATGGCTAGCTATATCGGACGCCTTTGTCGACTCGGTGGGTTAGAGCGAAAGATGCTGCTCATCTGCGGCATAAGCGGCGGCTTCGGTTCCGTCTTCGGTACCCCGCTTGCTGGCGCCATATTCAGCTTAGAGCTGCTCGCAATAGGCCTTGTCCCCTACTGGCTGCTGCTGCCCGCTTTGGCAGCTGGCTTTACTGGACACGCCGTCGCCCTTGGGTTAGGCACGCATCATAGCCATTATGCCATCGGCAGCCTGCCAGGCTTCAATATAAAGCTGCTGCTCGCTATTGTACTCGCTGCGGTTTTGTTCGGCTTGACAGCGCGGCTATTCGTCATGCTTACCCATAAGCTCAAAGCGTTATTCAGCCATTATATCCCGAATCCGGCTATCAAAAGCTTCATCGGCGGTCTGCTTATCATTTTGCTCGTCTACGTCATAGGGACGCGAGATTATGTTGGCCTGGGGCTCCCATTAATGGAACAAGCCTTTCAAGAGGCACTGTCTCCATTCGCTTTTTTACTGAAAATACTGTTTACCGCCGTTACGCTTGGCGCTGGATTTCAAGGGGGAGAAGTAACGCCGCTGTTCGTCATCGGTTCTGCACTGGGCAGTGCGCTTGGCGGCCTGCTGTCTGTATCCGTTCCATTGCTTGCAGGCATTGGCTTCGTTGCTGTATTTGGCAGTTCCGCCAATACCCCGCTCGCCGCTGCCGTAATGGGCATGGAGCTGTTCGGCATCGAAGCCTTTCCTTATTTGCTGCTGGGCTGCATCATTAGCTATCTTTTTTCCGGGCATACAGGCATATACTGGTCTCGGCGTACACATAAGCTGAAGCTTCGTTTCAAGCGCCAAAAGCAGGAGAAGACGCTCCAAGAAACAACGTGAGGTCAGCCCATTTTTTCAATACTAGTGTTCAAGTAAAAAATAGTATTAGAATGATCCCGGATTATAAAAACAGTGGCAACCATGGACGAGAAAATAACGCCCTAGACTGCCACTGTTTTATTCAACTAATTTTCCTCAATAGCTTAATCGATGGACGTTAGTATCGTTTTATCTCTTGTTACTGTACTAAATAAAAAATCCTCCTTCGTGCCGAAATACCCAATCGTAATGCAAACCTTCCTCAAAGAGTTCCGGCAATAATTGAATGCCATCCATGCTAATCTCAAGTTGACTAGCAATTGGTTAGGAATCGTTAATTCTTTCCTTTTCGAATTGTCTGAATTACTGGAGCAAGGTGACAGTTTTTATATTCTTGTACAGGAATGTACGAGTTAATGTAAGTCTGAGTAACCCCATTCCCCATTCTGCAATCATATCCTGAATTAAGATGGCGTTGCTTTGAACTCTGTAATAAGAAGTGTTTAGCTTCAAGGCAATGATAAACATAATTCTATTGTTTGTTGAAGAAAAGTCCGCATTTTCCTCAACAAATTTTTTTGCTTCTGAAATTGTAGGCGGCAATTTTATTATTTTTCAGTCTAACACTTTATTTTCTTCGAACAACTAGACCTACTTGCCTTCAGATCTGGACGCCTTGATGCCTGAACGTCGAAAAAACCGGTCTCCTTCAATCAAGGATTCCGGTTTTTCTGTTTGATGCTCGTCACGCTCACGTTCGTATGCGCCGTGTCAGGCTCCATCTGGCTGCATCGGACCCTTATCTTATGCCCCGGCTCCGAAGCGCTTGCGATAGCCGCATTTCCGGCAAAGCTCCTCGACCGCTTCCCTGCGGGAGAAACCTTCAACCAGCTTAATCGCCCGATCATCCTCAATAATGTCCGAGAACGGTTTATCGTTAATGTTTCCAAGATCAATGACGCCTTCACCGTCGAGGCAGCATGGAACGACCGTTCCATCGACCAAAATGCCTGCCTGATTGCGCAGCCCATAGCAGAAGCCTTTGCCGTCATCCTCTTCCGCCTTCAAATCCGGCCATTCAAACTCATGATCCTGATTTAAGTAAATACGATCAGCAATTTTCAGTCCTTTGCCAGGAGCAACCCGCTCCTCAATGAAGTAATCCAGCCCAAATTGCTGTTCAATAATCGACAAAACCTCGCGATTGCGCTGGCGCTCCGCATTCGTCGCATTGTCGGTATGCAGATTCCAAAGGCGCAGCGAAATAATCATATTCGTCCGCTCAACCGCTTCACGTGCAAAATCCAGCACGCTTCTGATATACCCTTCTTTATTCGTGGAGCCAATGTGTCCGTCAAAGCTATGCAAGGAGAAATTCATTTGGCGCAGCGCCGGCTTTGTCAAAATTTTCTCCTTCACTTTATGAAGCAGCGTCCCGTTCGACGTCAAATTGACTTTAAAGCCGTGCTTTTGGCTGAGATCCAGCAGCTCGTCAATTTTCGGATGCAGCAGCGGTTCGCCTTTTAGATGAAAATAAATATAGTCCGTAAACGGTTTAATCTGCTCCAGCCGCTTCTCAAAATCCTCGACCTGGATAAAGCCTTTTGCCCGCTGTGTCTGGGGACAGAAGGTGCAAGCCAGATTGCAGATGCTCGTAATTTCCACATAAAACTTCTTAAACCTCTTCATTACTCGTTGCTCCATTCTGCTCGGTAGTCCTTCCTGCTATTATAGCATGCTCCCCGCTTATGCGACCATTATCTATAAAAGCCCCTATTCTCAATGAAAGGACCGCCAGAAAGCGCCTTCTGTCGAAATAATGGAGCGTATTTGGGCATAAGGAATGCGAAAGGTCGGAAATCCAGCAGCAAATGGAGCAATATCATACGGGTTAAAATAAAGATGCAGCGCATCCTCCGTCACATAAAAAGGCTGATCCGGCTTAATTCCCGCATACGTGTCCGGGAACACATAGCTGTACTGAGGATCCATCTTAATTTGCTCGCCAACGATAT
Source organism: Paenibacillus algorifonticola (assembly GCF_000971975.1). Taxonomy (GTDB): domain Bacteria; phylum Bacillota; class Bacilli; order Paenibacillales; family Paenibacillaceae; genus Pristimantibacillus; species Pristimantibacillus algorifonticola. The sequence goes on from NZ_LAQO01000003.1 coordinate 312,880, forward strand.
CACTAAGCACCTTTACATAGTTGCTGCCTGGCTGGAACAGATCCCGCAGCTCGTACATCGCTCCGTCTACGACATTGATGTGGCTGTAAATCATCGTCGGCATGCCATGTGCAGCCCCGAACGGGAAATGGTAGCCGTTTAGCTGCAGGACGAGCAGGTTTTTATGGAACCAGGTGACGTCAAAATCGCCGTCATACGAATATTCCAGCTGGACATTCGCCGGGACCCTCTTGACCTGCGACAGCTCCTCCAGCTTGCGGTTCACCTGCTGCTGAGCTTGCCTGTTGGCCATGCCCTCAACGCTTGGATAGTACACCAAATAATCAACGTTTGGCTTATATTTATGCTCCTTGACGCGCAGCGGGACCCGAAGCGGAATGACCGTGTTGCTTTGCCAAATGAGTCGCCCATTCCGTGTATAGTAGGACTCCCGGTTATCGACTATAGCCTGCACCACGCCATCCATAATCGTTAACACGCCTCTGCCGGACAATCGCGGATACCCCTGAGCAGGCAGCCCCTTTGTATTTATAAAATAGGTCTGTTTCCCATCGGTGACTGAAGCCAGCCCATACTTATAATCCGCCACATCCGTGAAAAAATAGTCCGTCAGCAGCTTGCCGTCATGATCTGCAATCGCATAGAGCGAGCCGAGATACGGCTGATCCGCGTTTCTCGCCTTGCCCAGCGCCAGCCGCTGCTCGCCCAGCTGGCGAATATCATTATAGGCCGGCTGCACGACATAGCCGCCCCGCTTGTCAATAACGCCATACAGCGCGCCAAAATCCTCCGCTGTATTCACAATCGCCCGGCCATCCTGAAACGGCATAGCCGCTGTAAACGCCGGATAAATGACCGATTGGCCGCGCTCATTGATGTAGCCATATTTGCCGTTTTGTTCCGGCTGATAGGAAAGCAGCCCTTCTCCGAGCTGGCCTACATCATAAAACGGGTATTCGGCGAGCTTGCGCCCGTTTCGATCAATTAACGCAAAGGCCTGATCATGCAGCTTTACGACGGCTTTTCCTTTGGCAAAATCGCCAGCGCTTTCGAACTGCGCCGGAATAACCTCCGCCCCTTTGCGATCCAGATACCCATATTTCGAGCTGCCGTCTGCTTCATTCATGACGTAGAACATCGCCCGTTCATCCGCAAACGCAGAAATGTACGAATAAGCTTTCGGGGTCAGCACATTGCCCCGCTCGTCAATGATTTTAAAGCCTGCGCTATCAATGATGACCGCCCTACCTTCCGAAAACGGGCCAATAAAATCATAAATCGGCCGTACCCGGAAAGCGCCTGACATGTCAATTAGGCCGCTGTTGTTGCCTGGCTGCACGACAGCGAGCCCATTAGGCTGAAAAGCATCAGCGCGACTGAATTGCGGCGCAATGACGAAGCTGCCTTTAGCGTTGATATAGCCCCATTTTGTCCCGCTCGTCGTCTTTACTGCTGCCGGAAGCAGTACCGCTCTGCGCTCGTTACCCACATCCTCCGCATCTAATGCAGCTTCTACATACTGCGTTCCATCATGCGACCATGCCGTGTTGATATCGGCCCGATCTAGCCCTTGCTGCAAGGCTTCCGGTTTGCCAAGCCCAGCTGGCGAAGCTGTTTCCAACATTTTTCCCGCAGCTCCAAAACCATCAAAACCATCAATATCCGCAGTTATTCCTGGTGTTGGCTGCGCTGTCCCTATAGCTGTTTCCCCTCTGCCGCTTGTCAATATAGCATGCTTTAATTGCTGCAGCACCTCAAGCGATGGGTACGGCACAGGGAAGCTAAGCGCCTTGTGGACAGAGGCAAGCGCCGCCTGCAGCTGGCATGCTTTAAATTGCGCGTCCGCAAGATGGAACCAATAGAAGCCATAATTGGGATGCTCGGCTACCATTCGTTCGTAATAATGGACGACTTTGCGGAAGTAATACGGATACACATCTGGCGCCGGAATAAGCACCCCTTGCGCCCAGCGCATAACGTGGACATCATATGCTTCCACCGTATCATGTGCCCACAGTGCCAGCTCCGCCTGCCCATCCCTTCCATTCGGGCCAGGCATATCCTCCACATCCAAATAGCTGAAATTGATGCCATCCGGCAGCACCGGACAAAGGCTGAAATTGCTGTAGGCATACACCGACAGCGTGGACCATATCGCTCCAACCTGCCAGCCAATGATTAAATTGCAGCATAAGCGGCTGGTTACCGGGGCGGCAGTCATCACCGTTACGCCATACCCATTTCCTTTCGCACAAGCGGCTACAACCCAGCCAAACTGACAATGCTGCAAAATCATAACAAAATATTCGTTATTCAAACGATACACCGCTGCTACCTCGGGGCAACCGTCCCCATTCAAATCCGCCACAACCACTGCGTAATGTGGTGACGGGCACGAAATTTCAGCAAGCTCCGCACCAACCGGCAAATGAGCGGCAGCCAAACGGACCCACTGCATGCCATCCGCGTTCATTTTCATCACACCCCACCCGTATACGACTGGAATTTATCCTTAACAAACTAAACATATGCAGGAAAAAAGGGAATATGATAGGGGTTTAGAGAGGCAACAACAAAAAAAGGTAACATATTATTTTTTATGTAAACAAAAAAACGAAAGCCGGTAGCTTCCCGTATCAGGAGCATCCGGCTTCTTTTATTTTCTAACTAATTATTCGTTCGATTTAAAGTAATCAAATAATTGTATTTGCTTGCATGCTTCAGCTCGTCTAAAATAATTCCAAAAACCGTATCTTTGTATATACCCACGGGCAAGCCGAACCAAATGCTGCGATATTTTTCAACTGCAGCAAGCTCTCCTAATAAAGCTTCCTCTACTCCGGCAAGATAGGAGCTCACGGGCTGATGGGGTTCATTGCTGACTCCGGTAATTTCCTGGCCGGTAAGTTGTCTATAAATCCCGCGAAACATTTGGTTGTGGCCGCGCTCATCATTGCGAATAGACATAATTATCCCTGCCTGCTCGGCATTCGGCGCAAGCCTAATCAGCTCATCATAAAACAACTCGTCATTTCGTTCCCCTTGTACAGCCTCCTTTATCAAGGTTAGCGCATGCTGCGGAGTTGTTGCCCATACTGGCATAAACATCGTGTTTCTCCATTGATGGTTAACCCAATTCATCTATTAGCCTCCACAAATAAAGATCGTTATTTAGATCAACATATGTGTGTGCAGCCCATTTGTTTACAGTTGTCTATTCGACGGCTTGTTCTCCCACTATCGCCTAACCTGTCTATTCCTCTTGATTGGCCGCATAAAGCGACACCATTGCCTGCACCTCTTGAAGCAGCTTCTGGCGCAGCTCTGACGGCTCAAGAGCCTCAACGGCTGAGCCGAATTTAAGCAAAATTTCGCAAGCGGATTCCAGCGTATTGAACAGCACATCCGCCTCTACCTCACCATGACAAACAGCGCCTTCTTTCATAAGCGTGACATACCACTGCTGGCGAAATCGGGGCAGCTCTGCTTCCCTTATGCGGATTTTCGCCGGATAACGCGGCAGCGCAGACTTGAACTCCATAATGGATTGCTGCCAGTAGGAAGCTAAATCGAACCGTTCTGGCCGATCGAACGTTTCCCCCTGCATAGCAGCCTCATGCAGCCGAGAAATTCGATACGTTCGCATGCCTCCTACCGTGTCAGCAACCAAGTACCAAGCGTTATTTTTCGCCACGAGCCCAAGTGGTTGAACTAGCCTCTCAGCCAGCTCCGCTCCGCGAGAGTATAAAATGAGCAGCTTCCGCTCCAGCCAAATCGCTTCTTGAATCAGCGGGAGAAGCGGCACCTGCTCGCTTGATTCCCGCCAGCCCGCGCCATCGATATGAATACGCTGCCTAACCTTTTCCGCTTCCTCCTGATACATAGACGGGAACGCGGCGACTAGCTTCTGAAAAGCAGATTCAAAGTTATCGCTGATTCCCAAATCTAAGGCAATGCCCGTAGGCTGGGACAACAGCAGCGACTGAATTTCTTCCTTTTTCATGCCGGTCAAATTCGTACGGTAGCCTTCGGTGAGCATCCAGCCACCATTCGTCCCGCGCTCGGCTACGATAGGAATACCCGCAGCGCTTAACGCCTCCATGTCGCGGTGGATCGTCCTTCCTGATACTTCAAGCTGGCCCGCGAGCTCCTGCGACGTCATTCTGCCGCGGTTTTGCAGCAGCAGCAATATTGCAATCAATCGATCTGCCCGCAGTTGATTTCCCTCCTTCCTCTTATGTCGTTTCTCCGTTGTCCGATTCTGGACTTGCGCCTATTCCGATGGTAGCTGCATAGTTTCCCCAATGCGGGCGGCTGCCATCTTCATCGTCAAACACGTATTCCTCCGAGAGCCCCCAAGTGCTTAGCGCCTGCCCCGTTTTGAGGTGGACTTCTGGATCAGATGCGAGCGCGGCAACCGCTCTACCAATATAGGCAGGCGTCTCTGACATGAGAAAATGCGGCTCCTGCGCAGCAGCATCCCGCCAATTCTCCTTCGTTACTCCAAAATGCTCCAGCATCGCCTCCGAACGCAGAAAACCCGGTGTTAAAGCAAAGGCGGTTACGCCAAACGGGCGCAAATCCTCCGCCATCGCTTTAGCCAAATGAATAACAGACGTTTTGGCCAAGCTATAATACAAATTGCCCCGATACTGGTTGTCTACTCCGTCTGTAATTTCAATAATGAGCCCTTGTTTTCTAGCCGTCATAAGCGGCGCGCCATAATAACTGGTGATCATATGAGAAAAAACAGCACGCTGCTGCATAAGCAGGCCATCCTCCAGCGAATGCTCCCAAAACGGCTTGCCCCACTCGGTTAATGGATCGCCGCCCCATACATCATTCACAAGCAAATCGAGCTGTCCGTTCTGCTCTGCCTTCACTCGCTCGAACAATGCCTGAACTTCCGCCTCCACCGTATGATCTACTCGCACAGCAATGCCTATACCCCCAGCTGCAGTAACCATCTCCGCCGTTTCGTCAATCGTCTCCTGCCTATTCATATTCGACAAGCTGCCTCTCACACTTCGTCCTGTACAATAGACCGTTGCCCCGGCTCTCCCCAGACTAACGGCAATTCCTCTGCCTGCTCCTCTCGTAGCTCCCGCTACAACAGCTACTTTTCCGGCTAATGGTTTCATTACCAGCCACGCTCCCTTTTATCTGCTTGTTCCAATCTCACTCATTATAACGTCCGCTAGATGACAACTACTGTCATATATATCGAACGATTAAGAGTACAAAGTCAGAAATGGACGGGCAAAATAAAATCGCTAATGGAGCATGCGCGCCACTTTCCCCGCACTTCCATTAGCGATTGTCATACGTTATTTTACAGACGGCAAACGCCCTTGGCGCAGGTCGGTGCCGTCGGACATTCACAGTGGGTCCGAAGCTCATCAAGCTTGAGAATTATAATTTCACCCCGGACGACCTTAATTACTTCTTCATCCTTAAGCGCCGCGAGCATTCGATTGACACTTTCACGCGTCGCTCCAATCAGCTCAGCAAGCTCGTTATTGGTCAGGCGAATATCGAGATGCAGCCCTTCCGGACGCAGCACCCCGTACATATTGCTAAGCCGGATCAGCGTCGAGGCGAGTGCCCCGAGTTTGCCGAACTGCGTCAAATCACGAAGCTTTGACTGGCTAATTTGCTGCATCATTCCTAGCCACTTGGCAAAGCTGACCGCCATGCTCCCATTTGCATTAAGCAGCAGCTCCAATTCGTCAGAGGCGATAAGCCCGGCAACAACGTCCTCCGTCGCTTCAGCGCTCATGCCATGCAGCAGCTGTCCTTCACCGCCATATTCACCGAGAAAGTCGCCATGCCCAGCAAAAGACAGCGTTAGGCTTTTTCCATCGGCCATCATCCGGGTCAGCTTGATTCTTCCCGAAACGATTAAATAATGATAGCTCGCTGCATCGCCTTCCCAAAATAAATGATTGCCCGCCTCGTAACGATGCATGCTCATCCGCTCGGTTAAACGCTCCAAATCAGCTGGGGCGAAAAAGGCCGCAATGCCTTCTCCTTGCGAAATAGCGGGGCGAGCGAAGCTGCCTTGTTCGTTGGAGCTATTTGCGCTCATCTGGCTCATCCCCCTCCCGTTTTGTACATCATACCAATATATGACGTCTTTGTGCATACTTATGAAGAAGGAAATTGTAAAAACAGTGCCTTTTTCGCAAAAAACCTGCATCACAGTCATCATAGGTTCATTCAGAACCATGACTCGCGCGATGCAGGTTGCTTTTATTTAATGGAGCTCGGGCTCAGCGTCATCTCGCTGAGGGCTTCAGTCCGGTGCTTCCACCATCATTTTTGTGATGAACGAGGCGGTTGTAGCCTTTACGCAACAGTGGCAATACGTAGTAGTCAAGACCGTATTTGCCGGCATTCGCGCCACCGACGATGATTATGACGCCCAGCAGCACCATCCATGGGTTAACCGAGATCGTTCCAGCGAACAGGAACATAAAGTTCATGAGAAGTCCGAAAAATACAGCTGTTGTCGTAAGTGCACCAACGATGAGACCTAAACCAACCAGAAATTCGCCGAGCGGGATTAAAAAATTGAACAGCTTAGCATTAGGTAGGGCGAAATGCTCAATGAATGCGGTATACGTTGGGTAGACGGCGAGACCTGTCGCCCGGTCAGCTACTGGATTTTCAACTGCATTTTTCAAAAATCCTGCCGTATCGAAGCCACCGCCTGTCAGCTTGCCCCAGCCCGATTCCAGCCAGTGGTACCCGACATATAGTCTAAGCAGTAACAGCGCACCTGCCGCAATTCGATTTTCTCTCAGCCATTTGTATAACATGACCACTCACTCCTTAAGTGTTTATGTGTTGTTTGTTTCTGTCTTTATCATAAGGGATGGCAGAGCATTAATATGTGATTTTTTTCACAATACCTAAAAAGATTGGCCGATTTCGTCTATTTGTGTCGTTTATTTGAACGCATGCACAGGGCTGAACGACCATTGCGCTGCGCCACCTTTGATCCGATGTCAGATGTTGCTGATTATGTAAGTGGCGCAGAGCAACTGGCTGGAATCACGGGGCAACCATCTAGCCAATCGTCGGCTTAAATGGATTATTCCCGCCTCTCCGGCTTTTGCCAGCGATACGTTGAAAGCTTGTTTTCAAGTAGGTAATGCTCCCTGTTTCATTGTAGTAACGGGATAGACTACAAACGCTGAATCCTAGGTTAATTGGATTCAGCGTTTGTATTTGCAGCGTTTAGGAGACATGTCGTCGGGAATGGGATCAAGTTCTTGTCATTTACAGGCTCAAGTTCTTGACGTCATCAACACAAGATGATTCGATGGTGTGGGTCTTCTTGCGATCGAAAAAAGTCAGGCATACTTCGGACGCCTGGCGCTTCAGGAGCTTCGCCTGGTCCGCCCCGCCGTCGAAAATGGGTCGTCCCTCCAAATCCGGATTAACATCTCCTTCGCCGCTTCAGCGGCCATTGCCTCGCTGCCGAGCAGCGCGTAGCACAGCCGGTAGCAGAACACCTCCGCTTCTCTCAGACGGTTGATGCGCTGCGCTTTGTCCAATTCCCTCTCACCCCGCTCCAATACTCATAATTCAACGTAATGACCGACGTGACGAATTGATCCTCTTTATGTGCTAATCTGATTCTCATGATGTTGACCTCATTTTCCTGGTTATTGGACAGGAGCGAGTACTAAAGCTTTAAGATTTTCTTCCTGGTGTTTGTCCACCCCAAGGAAAAAAGCCGTATAATAAATACCGTCTTGCTTCCACACGTAATACGTTTGAGTTTTGAATTTCAACTGATTGTTATCCGAATGGATAGGCTCCCAATAGATATGATCCTTATCTGCATATGCCGATATTTCGATACCGTTAATCCCCAATTTGTGCATGAACGACAACTTGTTCACATCCACAATAGGCGCTTTGCTCTGATAATAATCAATCGTGTCATTTATTTCATAAATGGAGGAATTGTAAGGAACGCGATAACTATTCTTTAAGGCGTCTGTGTCCGGTCTAATGGAGAACCCGGTGTTCTGATCGTCAACCTGCTGCATAACCGAATCGGAAAGTTTAAGACCATAGTCTGATATGGCAAACGGGAATTTCACTGGAAAGCCAAGAATATGTTTTGCTTCCTGCAAATCCGTCTCATCATATAAAGGGAATGAATTGCCCTCACCCTTATAATCGACATATTGAACTTGTTCTGGCAATGCAAATGACTGAACGACTTTCACCAGCTCTTCTTGTGTAAGATCAGCGCTATAATAATTGATCGAATACGTTACACCGTTTTCCTGCCATACAAAACTTTTGGCTGTTTCAGGTTTTTTCTTATACTTGGACCTTGTAGTTGTGTACATAATACCTTTCATACTGCCTAATGTCAGGTCTTCTTGCCGGTAAGAAGGAGCACGGCCCGGTTCTTGGGAATACGAAGCCCCCCACAATAATTGATGCTCCAGCAAAGTGCCGTTTCCTTTGGAAGCTTTTATCTCAAAATTTTGCTCGTCTTGTTGGCCAAAGTTCGATACGAAAGTGATCGTAACTAATTCAATCCAGTCTGCTTTATTGGCTCTGCTGAAATTCTCACTCAAATCCACATTTCTTAGACGATACCCTTCGGGCAGATAATCAGGCGCTTTAAAGTCAAATGTTGAAAAAGCGAGCGCCCGGTCCAGATTATGAAACCATTTGGACGATGGAATCAGTCTGTCGATCTGAAAGGAGGAAACCGTATTCTCAACCTTTGAATCCGCTGCCTGAGAAGCATTTGAATCGACATTGGCGTTGGTAAGCAAAACTGCGCTCAAGACTAATATCAACAAAATAGCCGTTGCAGACAGCTTGTATGAACCTTGTTTGAACTTCGTAATCATCATAACTCTCCGTTTCGTCTCATTCTTGTTGTTGAAGAAATATGAAAGATTAACCCGTGGAGAAGAGCTTCGGGAAAAAAAACGCGACAGCATAAGAAGTGTCATGCCATATGACGAAGATTCCCGCTCACCCAGCGCTTCAAGCACGACCGCATCACAGGCCATTTCCCGATCGGAGGCCATTTTTTGCCGCGCCAGCCAAACCAAAGGATTAAACCAATGTAGCCATACCGCTAACGTCCATAAGGAATTGAACCATAAATCTTTGCGTTTATAATGTGCCAGCTCATGTAGAAGAACATGTCTCAATTGCCGGGAATCTGCGATGACAACAATATCTTCCGGCAAATAAATTCTAGGCTTTAACATTCCGTAGATCCATGGGCTCTGAAAACCGCTTATCTCATAAACCGGAATGTTTGGTTTAATACCCAGTTGTTCACTGCACGCTTTAAGAACAGAAAGTACCTCTTCATTGTTGATCCGGCGGGCGAATCGGAGTTGTTTTCTGAATCTTAGTGTCACAACCAGGTAATAAATACCGAGGAATACTAATCCTCCAAGCCATATCAATAAGCCGATTTTAAGTATACTGGACCCACCCCGATTTTCCTCGCCGCTGTGAGAGAGAGGAGTTGCTGTTACCAAATCAGAATCCTCAAGCCGGGATGCCGATAAATCGGAAGGCAGAGTTTCTTCTGCGCGTTGTTGTAAGGCTGCCTTCGTTTCGTCGCCGGATTCGAAAGTGTCCTCTCTTTGCTTCACGGATCCGGAATTGTCAGCAGGATGGCTTTGATCGGTTGTCCATTTATCTGCTATCGCTTGCGGCACCAGATTAAACAAACTGATAGAACTCGACGGACCAACAGGTACAAGCAGTTTAATTAATACAAGGAACCACAAGACATGAATGAATCTAGGTGTAAGCCGCAGATGGAACAACTTCCGAATGAAGAGGTGCAGCTAGATGATTGCCGTCGACGCCAACGATGCATTCAAAATAAGGGTGAACATCGTCTTCATGAATATCATGAGTTCTTCTTCTTTTCCAGCAGTTGTTGAAGCTCCTCGATATCTTTCTCGGATAGAGTCTCTTCCTCAAGAAATTTCGTACAAAGCATGCCTACAGCCCCGTTATAAACTCTGTCTAGAAAGGATCGGTTCTCGGCTTTTAAGTATTCTTCATGTGAAACCAACGAATAATAGAGATAATTTCTGCCGGCCTTTTCAAAACGGATCGCATTCTTCTTGTGCAGGCGGTTAAGGAAGGTTTTGATCGTCTGATCCGTCCAGCTCATCTGATCCGACAACTTCGAAATGATATCATAAGCAGACAAAGGTTCCTTCTGCCATAGAAGCTTCATTACTTGGCTTTCGGCTTCGGTTATGTGGGGAGAGTTGCTCATCTTCTTCACCTTTTTTATATGATTTGTTTACAAGCGTAAACGTTATTTATAGTTTATGCTTGTAAACAAAGTAAGTCAAGCGGAAAAGTCCCCAGCAGTGAAGAGTATGGTTACGACTATCAGTAGTTAACAGAGTGATTACTTTTACGCTAACGAAGAACGTTAGTTGAACTTTGCTCAGCTACGATTTACTAAAAGCGAGCCCCCCCTTGTAGAGTAAGGGAGGGCTCGCTTTTTTATGTAACGAATTGCTTAGCGTACGTTTTCCGCGTTTTGTTGTCGGTACCCCAAGTAGGGCAAGATGAAATAATCCAGCCCGAACTTGCCCGCATTGGCTCCTCCGATTAGAATAATGCCGCCCAGCAGCACCATCCAAGGATTGGTGGATATAGACCCTGCAAATAAAAACATGAAATTCATGAGCAATCCGAACAATACGGCCGTCGTGGTGAATGCACCTACAATTAGGCCCAGGCCCACAAGAAATTCACCAATGGGAATAATGAGATTAAATAGGCCTGCGTTGGGCAAGGCGAAATTCTCCAAAAACCCCGTGTACATAGGATAAACAAGCTGGCCTGTCGCTTTATCCATGATCGGATTTTCGACGGCATTCGCCATGAAGCCTGCCGAGCTAAAACCTTCTCCAGTCAGCTTGCCCCAGCCAGCCGAAAGCCACTTCACCCCAATATACAAGCGAAGAAATACGAAAATCCCCGCCGCAATCCGGCTCTCCTTCATCCATGTTAGTACCATCATCATTAACATCCTTTCGTCTAATTTTGTCGAATATTTTCATTATATAGGAAATTATGAATAATGTACGTAATTTTATTAAAAATTAAACAAATTGAATTTTATTGATTTTTAATACAATTTGAGGATATTACTTTTAGTTACCGTAATTTTAATTATGTAAACTTAATGGTGTAGAAAACCGCAAGCTATAAGCGGCTCATTTTCAACCGACATCCACACCATAAAAAACGCTGCATCAAAGATGCAACGCTTCCCTTCTTGTGCTATACCAGACGACTAAGCTTTTCTGCTGCCAATCTTCATTTTACCCGCAATATTATTCATCGCATTTTGCAGTTGTTTGTTGTCTATATGCGTATAAATTTGCGTCGTCGCTATACTCGCGTGGCCCATAAGCTCCTGCAGCGTACGAATATCCGTACCGCTGCGAATTTGCAGCGTGGCAAAGGAATGCCGCAGCTTATGGCTGGAAATTTTTTTGCCCTCAAGCTCTGGCAGTCTTTCCTTCAACAGCTCAATCGTCTCATCCGCAACGGTCTGAATCATGCGAATGGATAGTCGTCTGCCGAATTGCGAGACGAACATCGCCTGCTCCTTCAATTGTCCCGGCGCCTTTCGCGCCTCCAGCGCTCGGCGAAGCACCTCCTGAAGCGGTGCTGGCAGCGGAACAACCCGCCATTTCCGTCCTTTTCCGAGAATATGAAGCGAACCATCGGAGTGAAAATGCTGCAAGTTCAGACGATGGACCTCGCCTACCCGCAGTCCCGCATAACACATGAGCAGCATAATCGCTAAATTTCGCTCATAATATTTTCCGCCGACCGCAGAAACAAGCTGCTCCAGCTCATCCTCCTCTAAGTAGACAGGGATGCGCCCTTTCTCCTGCTTCGACTTAGCAATAAGTGCAGCCGGATTAACGCTGAGAGCCTCTAGCTCGATCAGCGCTTTATAAAATGAGCGCAAGGAAGAAAGCTTGCGATTGCGCGCTTCATCCCCTGCCCCTTTTTCACGACAAGCCGACATAAATCGCACCATATCCAATTTTCCAACCTGATCCAGTGCTTTCGGATGTACCATATGTAAAAAATGCTGGGTGTCACTCAAATAGGCCCGCTGCGTCGCTGCCGTCATCCCTTTGTTTTTCATCCAGATGGAGAACAGCTCTAGCTCCTGCGTATACGTATCGATAATTTCATGCTGCCACATGCTGCTTGCTACCTCCAGCTCCTCAAATCCAAACTTTTAAAGCTTAAATTTGATATATTCCTTATCATAGCTGATAAATATAATGCCCGTAAAGTGAAACTGCGTGAAATATGTATTTCACGCAGTTTTTTTAGCGATTAAATAGGCCCAAAATGCTGCTTTATCCGGTACTAACGCGTAATTTTAGCCCCATATTCGGTAATTTCCATATCGATACTCACCGTAATCGGAATTTCAGGAAACATCTCTTCCCAGCGGTCTTTTATCTTCTCCCACTTGCGAGGATGCTGAATACTGAGCTGCTTGCCGAAGCCAAGCACATCTGTTCCATATTGCTTCTGAAGCTTTTTCAATGCCAAATTGGTTAGTCTCCGCACTTCTTTCTGACTGCCTGCCTCCGCCTGTTTTTTGAAAGCAGGATCAATCGGTTCATTATTATTCAACCATTCTTCGGTCAGCCTTCCCTTCGACTTAATACTGACATGGAAGGAAATTTCATCCCCTGCTACTTTGGCGTCAATTTTGCTTTTCATGCTTTTGACCTCATAGACAATCGGCTGGTGGTTGTCCTCATGATAGCTTTTGACCAAGCCGCCTTGTCCTTTCCCTGTCAGCCATACGCAGCCAATCGTTTCTTCTTCGGTCAATAACCCTTGCAGTTTTTGCGTTTTGCCTTTAATAACGGCCCCGCCGGAAAATTTGACCTCGCCTTCTGCGGAAATGACATTTTGCAGCAAATAGCTTTGCTTGCCATATATTTTCCCCTCCAACTTTGATAATGTCATCGGCTCCAAAATTTTCAAGGACCGGTAGCGATTGTCCACAAGTCCTGTAAGCCGAAAGGACGGAATAATCGAATTGTCTTTCGCTACCATTGTGCCGCGCGCACTCCCTTTGCTAATCAGAACGAGGCAACTTGGCCGAATTTCATTGTCACGCAGGAAAAAATCGAGCAGCTCATTCATGCTGTATTTTCGGGAAAGCTTCTCATTAATGACAATGACCTTCAAATGATGGCCAATGACTGGACGTTCCATTCGCGCCGAAAACTCACGAATGAGCTGAAACATGGAATCTCCGGTTTCGGAAATATTAAAATAAGGCTTCTCTGAGACTGGAGCCTGTCCGCCGCCATGCTGGCTTTCAGATTGCACATTAATAATCTGCAGGGTATAGGTTAGAAGCTTGCGCTTGCGGTAGTCGTCTCCTTCTTTACGAAATGTTTTTTCCAGTTTCGTTTCACTTGCTGGATCCAGGCCCATGCCGACATAGATGCTTTGATCCTCGATCTCATCCTTGCTCCAGCAGCCCGTTTGCAGGGGCAGTGCTAGCGCACATATAGCGATAAGGAGCGAGCGCTTGGCTTTATGTCTGATTCGCATGCTTGCTCGACCTCCATTTCGTCACAATCAATAAAACAATCGGAATGACCCCAAACAAATACAGCGCTACTTTCCCAATCCAGTCTCCCAGTGTAAACACGTCATCTAATTTTCTCGGAACAGCAACGAAAATGTATACGAATGGAAGCAGCCCATAAAGGCAGGTTTTCATTTTGCGCTTGTACAGCTGGGAAATGCCCAATGCTGAAAAATAAAAGGCGGTTGTGAAGCTGGAGAAAATTTGCATAATCCAAATAATCAACAGCAGAAATTCGAATCTTTCAAAAATCAAGCCAGACAATTCGAAGCTTCTGGCCATATCAAGTGTAGGCCAGTTTTTCGTTAAGGTTCCATCAACGGACAATGCGCCAATGACCATAAAAACGGTCACGATATAAATGACGAGCGGAATGGCTATTCCTGCGGTCACTGCTTTAATATTTTTATTAGGATTTTTCATATAGGCTGTCAATAGGATAATGACTTCAAAGCCTGTAAAGGCGAGCGAGGTCGTCTGAACCCCTTTTAGAACGGGCCAGATGCCTTGCCCCAATAGAGGACGCAAATTATCTAGATCAAATATAGTAAACCCCATTAACGTTACCAGTAAATAGATGAAAATAGTCAGTGGTAAAATCAGTTCAAACAGGCGGGCAATAGCGCCAAGTCCACCTAGCATCAAATACAGCCCCACCCACAAAAATACGGAAGTGATCGCCCATTGCGGTGTTCCCTCTAATAATATAAAGCCGGAAACCTCGAATAAAGAGCGCACTTGAAAAGCTGCAGTCGCTGCAAAATATAAAATCATGACTGGACCTAGCAAATGTCCCAGCCACGAGCCTACAATTTTTCGACTATATTCATAAAAGGTCTGACCTGGATAAGCTTGCGATAAGAGCGCCATAATGACCCCCGCCACAATTGCTACAAGCCCGCCCAATAAGACCGATATCCAAGCGTCCGGAGTGCCCACCTTTTCCGCTGATACCCGGGGGAGCGATAAAATGCCGGAACCTAGCATGAAGTTAGAAATGATAACCGCGACCTGGATGGTCGTGAGTTTTTCTTGGGGAAGGCCGCCTTTGGCCTGTTGGGTCCCGCTCATTGCCTCACCTTTTTCTAGTAGAATCCTGCGGATAAAGCAGCTTTGGCCTCCGTTTCATCATCCGCAGCGGCGCGCGCATAAGGAAATCCTTCCACTCCCCTAATCGGTATGGAGCAGCCGGGCTGGCATAAGGGACGCCAAAGCTTTGCAGCCTCGAAATATGCGCACCAAGCAGCAGGGCATACAAGACAACGCCATACATGCCGAAGGCAGCTGCACAAAACATCGCTGGAAAGCGCAGCATCCGCAAAGAAATTCCAGCACTATACTGCGGTATCGAAAACGAGCAGATCGAGGTCAGTGCCACGACGATGACGAGAATCGGGCTGACGATTCCCGCCTGAACAGCAGCTTCCCCAATGATGAGGCCGCCTACGATTCCCATCGCCGGACCAATCGGTTTCGGCAGACGGAGGCCCGCTTCCCGCAAAATTTCAATGGCAATTTCCATGATCAATGCTTCAAGCAGGGATGAGAAAGGCACGCCAACTCTCGTAGCAATGATGGAAATGACCAATTTAGTTGGAATTAAGCCAGGGTGAAAGGAGATAAAGGAAATATAAGTAGCCGGAACAAACAACGCCATGATTGCGGCGAAAAAGCGCATAATCCTTAGCAGCGTTCCTGCCAGCCAGCGCTCATAATAATCCTCTGGCGACTGCAGCAGCATGCTGAAGGTTACAGGTGCGATTAGAGCAAATGGCGTACCGTCAAGCAAAATCGCTACCTTCCCCTCCATTAGTGCCGCTGTCACTCTATCTGGCCTCTCTGTGTTTTGAATTTGCGGAAATGGGCTTAAATAATTATCTTCAATTAGCTGCTCGATATAGCCCGACTCCAGCGCGTTATCGATACGGATTTTTGCTACCCGCCGGTGTACCTCTTCCACTAGAGCGGGATTCGCGATTCCTTTCATATAAGCGATATACAGATCCTTCTTTGCCCGTTCGCCCACTTGGAGCTTGAGCAAGCACAAGTCTTTATTTTCACCCTGTTTGCGCAGTAAGGCGATATTGTCGGAAATATTTTCATTGAATCCGGCCCTTGGCCCGCGAACCAATGCTTCCGAAATAGGCTCTTCAATACTGCGGCTTTTGCCCGCCAGCGCGTGGATTAATGTGATTTCATTAATCCCATCAACCATTAAGGCCGTAAATCCTGTAAGCACTTTGGAAAGCATCTCTTCCTGCGTTTCCACTTCAATAATTTCGCTTGTTGATAACAGCGTGTTTTGAATGAGCTCCTTCGAAATCGGCCGTTGGTCAAACGAATAGGACATTAATGCTTTTAATACATGAAAATCAATTTGCTCCCTGTCCGTCAGTCCATCACAATACATAATTGCCGCTTTGACTGCTGTCTGCCCCAGTTCAAATTTCCGTATGTTGACATCCCCATATTCCTTTATCTGCTCTCTTATGGCCTCTATACGGCTTTCAATGCTGTTTTCCCTATTCATGACTCAATTCCTTTCCGACTCAGCCCATGTGAATAAGGCGGATAGTATGACCGGAACGATAAGCACGGCCAGCGCCTGAAGGAACACGGGGTATTCTGGTATATAGGCTAGAAATGCCTTCATTGCACCGCCATCCTTTTGTATTGCCCTTGATTGAATAAAGTGTATGTTTTCCTGATTTCCCTGTTTTTAACCACTAACTGTGAAAATCAAGGTGAAATGGCTGGCGCCGTCCTTTGGCTGCGCGGCGCGTTTCAGTCCGAGAAATAGAAGAACAAGTATGGTAAAGCATATACTTTCTTATATTTCAAAAAAAAGGTACCCACAGTCCGATCACTTTTTTCAAAGTGTCCTGACTATAGGTACCTCATTAATAAGGCTAGCTTTATTTTTTGCTTGCTAATCTAGCTTCCCTTGTACGTCAGCTTATTTTCCTGAAGCACGCTGCTTAGAGCGAACAAGGCCGAAATAAGCAACCATTCCGAGCATGCTGGCGGTGAAAATAATAACGCCCATCGGCACAGCCGTTTCCTCTCCGGCAATGCCGACGAGTGGAGCCGCTACAGCGCCAAGCACAAACGGCAGCAGGCCAAGCAAGGCCGATGCACTGCCAGCAATATGAGCCTGATTTTCCATAGCAAGCGAAAACGAAGCAGTAGCTGTAATACCGATCGAGCATACAAAGAAAAATAAAGGAACGACGAGCGACCACAGCGGCCCCTCCACAAGCACTGCAATCAGCAACGAAACGCTCGATGCCCCAGAGAGCAGCAGCCCGAGCAGCAAAAACTGCTGCTCCGACCATTTGTGGCTGAGCCGTCCGACGATCTGCGAGCCCAAAATAAGGCTGAGGCCATTGGTGCCGAACAAAAAGGCAAATACTTGCGGCGAGGTGCCATAAATATGCTGATAAATAAATGGTGTGCCTGAGACATAAGCGAAAATGCCGCCGATCATCAGTCCTTGCGTCAACGCATAACCTGTGAACTCGCGATCCTTAAGCAGCTGCCCGAAATTGCGCAGCAGCTCGCCGAAATTACTCGAAATTCGCTTTTCACGCGGCAGTGTTTCCTCCAGCTGCCACGTTGCAATGAGCGCCAATGCAAGGCCAATCGCCCCGAGTACGATAAACACGCCGATCCAAGTCGTAAAGGAAATAATTCCGCTTCCGGCAACAGGTGCCAGCAAAGGCATAACATTGTTCACAAGCATGATAAGTGCAAAATATTTGGTCAGCTCATGTCCACTATACAGATCACGGACAATGGCCCTTGAAATAACAATGCCCGATGAAGCAGCAAAGCCTTGTATAAAACGGGCGACGATAAACAAAGTAATATTCGGTGCCAGCGCACAGGCTAGCGAAGCTATTAAATAAACGACCAAGGACAGCAGCAGCGGCTTGCGCCTGCCATGAACGTCACTCATCGGTCCCATGACCAGCTGTCCGAGGCCAAGGCCGACTAAACAAGCGGTCAAGCTCAACTGCACGAGTGAAGCCTTCGTACCGAAATCCTCGGCTATTTGCGGAAACGATGGCAAATACATATCAATCGTCAGCGGGCCCAAAGCCGAGAAAGAACCGAGCAGCAAGGCGAGCCTGAGCCGATTATGGTTCTGTTTCATATTCATATTCATTTGGAGCTTAATTCCTCTCTGGTGTCGTATGAAAATAAAAATGGTATGGGTTTAAACGATTATAAAGCCTGAAGCTTAACGCCTTTCGGCATAATGGCGCTAATCCGCTCTTTAACAGCCGGCTGGCGCATTTCCTCGCCAAAAATGACGACCGTACCTTGGTCGCTGCTTGTACGAATCAAACGGCCCATGCCCTGTCTTAACCGCAGCAGCATATAAGGCATATCCACTTCCTCGAAAGGCAGCTTGGCATCCGCACGCCTTGCAGCAAACACTGGATCGTTCGGAGGGAATGGCAGCGACCATACAATGACCTGCGATAAAGAAGGCCCCGGTATGTCCAGCCCCTCCCAAAGCGTCACTGCACACAGTACGCTGGACTCATCGGCTTGAAATGCCTCTATCAAATGGCTAATTTCCGACGTTCCTTCATAAAGAAAACGTCTTTGCTGCGCAAGCGGCTCGTCATTCATCGCCTGCTTGAAGCGAGCGAGCTCTTCACGAGAAGGGAACAACACAAGGGTGCCGCCCTCTGCTTCCCCAAGCAGCTTCACCGTTGCCTGCATCTGATTCACAAACTCGTCCAATGCTTCAGAATCGGAAGTAAGCACCCGCATTTTATTTTCATAATCATAAGGCGAAGCAACGGAGAACGACTCGGCCTGCTTAATGCCAAGGCTGTCCATCGTATATTCGAAAGAACCGTCAACCGACAGCGTAGCGGATGAGAACACGATTGGCATTTTGCGAGAGAACACATGCTCTTCCAGCACTTCTTTCACCAGCTTAGGCATAATCACGAGTGAAATGCCCGACTTGTCCTCCATCACCCAGCTAATCGGTTTTTCGGGTTTGCGGAACAGCGAGAGTGCATATTGGATCATCTCCAAATGCTCCTCGACGATTTTGAGCTGATATTCATCAAGCGTGAACAAGCCGCTCTCGAATACAAGCTCCTCTTCAATGAGATCAAGCAGCTGATGCAGTCGGTTCACTTCCTGTATAAGCGTGTTGTCCCACAGCAGCTCACGACGATCAGATGCTGCTACAGCGCGGCTGCTTTGCTGGATACGTTCAAATAGCTGTTCGCTTTGCACAATCGCATCCTCAATTGCCAGTGCCAGCGATTCGCGGATTTCCCCTTCCAGCAATCGCGTAATAATGCTCTCAAATACCGCGTGGTTGAGCTTATACGTTAACGCCTGCTGCGCCGCTGTCTCCAGTAAATGCCCTTCGTCGAATACGACTGAGCTATGCTCCGGCAGCAAGGGCAGCTGGCCCTCGCGTTTGCGTGCTTCATAGGTCCATACATGCTCCATATAAAAATCATGCGAGCAAATAATTAAATCCGTCGATTTACGGTAATGATCACGCGACAGCGTCTGTCCACAGCGATGTCTGCGGCTGCATACCATACAATCCTGAAAGACGTCCCAACCGACATGGTCCCATACTTCATCGCTGAGCTCCGGGTAATCTCTGCGGTTGCCGTAAGGGTAAAAGCTTTGCATCGTTTCCGGCTTATGAACAAAATCCGGCAAGCTGCGGTAAATGTCGTCAAAATGCTCCGCACCCTCTAATTGAGCGTCGCCCCGTGCATCATCAAGTTTGTTCAAGCAGACATACTGATCAGGCGATCTTCCCAGTCTGCTGTCAATCGTCAGCCCCAAATGGCGGGACAGCTTGGCAATATCGCCTTCCGGCTTTACCAGCTGCTCGATGAGCGATTCATCGGCGCAGGCAATAATAGCCGGCTTGCGGGTATAACGCGCGTAGCTGATAGCATAAAGCAAATAAACGAAGGTTTTGCCTGTGCCGACGCCAGCCTCGGCGAAAATCGTCTGCTTGTCCGCATAAGCCCGCTCAAGCTGAAACGCCATATAAATTTGCTCATCGCGCAGCTCAAGCCCGGCTTCAGGAAGCTTCTCGTAAAAAACATCCGCGATCCAGTCGCTTGCCTGCTGCATGTAAGGCTGCGACGGGTCAAATTCAAACGGATAATGGTGTTGTGTCATACTTTGCAGCGCCTCCAAATAGACGCCCGAACGGCTGCGCTAAAATCACGCAGCCGTTCGGGCGGTTTTTTTTCAAATTGAAATTAAAAGTCGGATTTCGGTTTTCTAGGCTGTGGCTTTGGCTTGTTCTGCACGGCTGGCAAATGCTTCATGCTTCTTAGCATCGGTCCTTTGCATATCGGGCAGGTTTGCTCTGCCGAAGCGAATTCATCTCTTACCCACGCTTTGCATTCGGGGTTTTTACATTTCAAAATTTTGGTAGGTAATAATTTCGGTTTCGTAATGTCTTCGCTTGTAGCCAATATATTTTACATCCCTTTCATTTACACGTTCAGGCAATCTGACATAATATATCACTTCATGGACGCTTAAGTCAAGACTCTCAAACCCGCCAGCTTCCCCTCTCTTACCAAAAAACGTTACAGCCTCCCTTTGTATTTCCCAGTATTGGAAATCGTTACTTTCACGTCGATTTGGCCTAGTGTATTTTGGTTTAGCAGAAGCTGTTTGCTGTTGTGCAGCTGATGCCAAAGCTTGGCGTCACTCCGATAAAGCTCGGCAAATAAATTTAATAGATCGGTTTGAGTCGCAAGGCCCTTCTCATATGTAGCCATCATTTCATCGCGAATGGCTTTCGCCGCAAGAGCCTCCATCTCTTTTACTGTTGCATCTTTAATCATTTCCTCCACAAAGGCTCTCGCCTTAAGTTCAACCTTAAACTGCAATTGTTTGTTGTTCCTAACATGCCGTATCCGGTAGTGCGGTTTAATAATAACGAGGGTAGCAGTCGGCTCTTCTTTATTTCCGATTAGAAGAATGGAGCGTTTATTTTCTTTTTGTACCCATTTTCTTCCGAGCAATTCTGTTTCAGAAAACCAGCTTATTTTCTCGTTTTGCCGAATGAAAAAGGCTCCAGTAATTTTGAACATCGGCTTTTTCTGCGCATCCTCCCTCCATACCTCCTTCGTTATGCCAATCGTAGGAATCATGGCGGTAATACCCGGCTCATTAAATTCGGCAATAAATTTGTACCCATATTGGGGATCAATGTTGGAGCGCTGGGCATGGACATCTTCTGGGGTATCCAAAATGGAATCCAATGCAGGCAGATTAAAAATAGATTTTTGCTTAAAAATGTCTATCATCGGCGTCTTCGTTGAATAGAGCAATATATTATAACGAACTTCACGATATCGATTGATCGCTTCGTAACTTTGGCGAACAATCGCCTTCGATTTTAGAAGCTCCTCATCTACTACAATGGCTTTGACATGCCCCCAGAACATTCTGATCTGCGATGTTTCGGACAGCGAGGACAATGCTTCTGTCACCGTCTTTCCTGTGCCGCGGCCGATCCATACCGGTATGTTTTTCCCTATTTCGTTTTTATCGGATTTGGCTACATTTAAGAAGTTCAGCACCTGCGCGTAAGTAATAAAATGTCCATCCTTATAATCAAGTCCGATAGCTGTAACATAAGCCATGTTTTGTATCGGCTTTGAATCAAAGCAGCCTGGACTTAGCAGCAACAAACCAGCAATAAGGCCCCATTTTATCCATACATTCATGCTAATCTTCTCCTTGCTTATCCGAATCAACCGTATGCAATGTTTCCGGCCTTTGTTTCTGCTTTACCCAGGGCAGCCGAAGCGTAGCCGCAAGAAGCTCCTTCATAATAGGAGGAGAATACGGCGACAGATAAGGGACTCCAAAGGAGCTGAGCCGTCCCATATATCCGATAAGCACGACAATTCCTAGAATGAATCCGAACATTCCCAGTAGTGAAGCAACTATAAACAGCAGAAAACGGATGACGCTCACCGTCGTACTTAACGATTGGTTAACGAGTGTCGCTCCGGCTACTGCCGTAATCGCGCCCACAACGACGACACTTGGCGAAACAAAGCCTGCCCGAATAGCAGAATCCCCTATAATTAATCCTCCAATGACGGTTAGGCTTTGACCGATGGAGCTTGGTAGACGAACGCCGGCCTCTCTGAATATTTCCAGCAGCAGGAGCAAAATTAAAAACTCCAATGCTCCAGAGAAGGGCAGTCCAATTCGTGCAGCAGCAATCGTTGCCATCAGCCTAAACGGTATTTGATCTTGATGAAACGTGGAAAGCGCAATCCACAGCCCCGGCAGCAAAATAGAAATAAAAAAACTGAAAATGCGCAGCAAGCGCGCAAACGAAACGTATTGAAAATTAAAATACAAGTCTTCTGGTGATTTCAGCATGAGTAAAAAGTTGCTTGGCCCAATTAAGACCATTGGATTGCCATCCACGATAACGATAAATCTGCCTGCCAGCAAGCTGCTTACTGCATAATCCGGTCGGCCCGTAAAGTCGAGCAAAGGAAACAAGCTATACTTCTCTTTAACAATCATCTCTTCCAAATGGTTAATGCTATAAAGCCCATCCACATCAATGCTATTTAATCGATTCCTAACCTCGCTCAGCACATTTGGCGAAATCATGTCGTCGATGTACAATAAACCAACCTTCGTTCTCGTTCGCCTGCCAAGTGTTACCGTCTCATAGCATAAAGATTGGCTGCGAATTCGTTTGCGAATGAGAGCCACATTAATGCCAACATCCTCCACAAAGCCATCTCTAGGCCCTTTAATCGATACTTCTGTTGTCGATTCCTCCGGTGTACGATGTGGGTGATGGCCGAGCGTCATTCGAAATAACGCATTTGGCTCATTAAACAGGAGCAGCAAATCACCCTGAAAAATCCACTCGCAAAGCTGCTCTGGCAGCGCGTCCGTAGTTGCTGGAATGAGCGGCAGCGTCCCGTATAATTTACCCTTTTGCAAATGAGCAAACCCATTTTTAAGATATAGCTGTTCTAGATCCGGAAGAATATATTTTCCAATTTGAGAGGTATCGCATAATCCTTCGCTATATACAAGTATGACCTCTGATCGTACATCTTCATCAAATTGAAATCGCTGGATTAACACATCTGCAGAATGAGGAAATAAGGCGGAAATCGACTGCAGGTTCCATGGCTCAGCAGGCTCAATCTTTGTTTCGTTCATGCCAAGCTCCCCTTCCTCTGCCGCTTCAGCAAAGCGATTGCAATGAATAAGGCCGAAAGAACCAAAACCGTGGCCAGCGT
Organism: Paenibacillus algorifonticola; assembly: GCF_000971975.1. Classification (GTDB taxonomy): domain Bacteria; phylum Bacillota; class Bacilli; order Paenibacillales; family Paenibacillaceae; genus Pristimantibacillus; species Pristimantibacillus algorifonticola. The sequence goes on from NZ_LAQO01000003.1 coordinate 335,866, forward strand.
AACAGGGAAGTAATAGTGATAGAGCCATAGATACGAGGAATAACCATTAATCGGTATGAATCCTAAGAGAATATAACCGAGTGTCAGCAACTGAATGAGTTGACGCGTCGCCTTCTTTTTCCGAAAGGGTATGAGCTCTCCCAATAAAAACATCGCAAAGCTTGTACGAATAACGGCTCCAGACAGCCATTGAAATTCCGATAAAAAATCCACATGCTCAATGTTGCCGAATTTTACAAGCCTCCATTGCTCAAAAGGGGATTCCATCTGTTTCGCCGCTTCTATATGTCCGAACTCCGTAATACCTCCGATAATAGGCCCAAGTGTAATATAAATTAAGAGAACGGCCAAGATGAGAAGCTGCCATGCCTTAACGCGGGACTTGATGCGGTGCTGGATAGCTAAAACCATAATTATTTCTACAAATCCTCCACCGACATAAATCATGCCATGAATGGCGGGCTGCCAGCCATTTTCAAGGACCGGCTGCAAAAGACGGTAATCCTTCTCTGGCGTATTGGCTATCGCCACAAAGTAACCCAGCACAATTACAATGGGAAGCATAATGCCCGCAGCAATCGCAATCATGCGAATGCCGGATATTGCGAAATAGCAGCATACTAGACATAGGGTGATAATTAATGCCGATCTGGGCGTGCCAGGCATATAATTGGTCGTGGCCCATCTGACCGTATCAATCAATGTAAATCCCCCGATGAAAAGCAATTGCAGACAGATCGGGATAATCATCAGCCAAGCTATGAACGGATTCGTCTTGGACGCCAGCCAAGGATGCAATTTCTGTTGACCAGATTTCTTCATAAATAGAACCAGCAAAAAACACCACGGAAGAAATAATATACCTGCCAATAATACGGAAATCCATGCATCCCTGCCGGAAGCATCCAAAATTAAAGGATTCACAATGACATGATTCATTAAACCGACCGTCATCATGAGAATCATGCAAATTTGCAGGAAGCTTACTTTATGAAGCGTCTTAACCATCTCAAATCCCACCCAAAGCGTTTATTTAAACGATAATAGCGCTTATAGGTTTCCTTATTGATCCAATTTTATACGCATCATTATGCGGCAAGCATGCTGCTCCCATCCTCCAATTGCCCTGATTTACTGAAAGCCATAATTCCCCTGCTCCCTGATGACATAAAAAAGGAACACCACCTTTAAGGCAGCATTCCCATGTAAATGTCTTAACGTTTAACCGGAGCTAAAATCTCGGTCTCACCCGTATTGAAGCCAACGATAACTTGGCTAGCCATAGAGATGAACAAACCATTCTCCACCACGCCGGGAATCGCATTCAGCTGTTCATGCAGCTCGGAAGGTGAAGCAATCTTGCCGAAACGGCAATCGGCAATATAGTTGCCATTATCCGTTACAAAGATGCCGTCTGCCGATGCCCGCAGCTCAGCGGTGCAGCCAAGCTCCCTCAGCTTTTGTAGCGTCAAATTAGAGGCGAAGGGCACGACTTCCACCGGAAGCGGAAAATGTCCAAGCTGGCTTACTTTTTTGGACTCGTCCACGATCACGATAAATGTTTTGCTGTGGGCAGCAAGAATTTTTTCCCGCAAAAGCGCACCGCCACCACCTTTAATCAGATGAAGCTCGCCGTCTACTTCGTCCGCACCGTCAATCGTTAAATCAATCGCCGTAATTTCAGCGAGCGGAACTAACGGAATGCCATACTCAGCCGCTAAATCCTCTGACTGCTTGGAGCTGGCAACGGCTTTAATGTCCAGTCCCTCCAGCTTCATTCTTTGTGCCAGCTTCAAAATCGCCCAATACGCCGTCGTGCCTGTTCCAAGCCCAATAAGCATGCCATCCTGCACAAGCTGGACGGCTTTCTCTGCTGCCAATTGCTTGACGTTCAATCGATTCCCTCCACTCTCTGCTAAAAGTTCTATAAACCTAATATGTGATAGCCTGCATCGACATGCAGCACTTCGCCGGTTATTCCGCGTGACAGATGGCTAAGAAGGAATAGCGTCGCATCACCGACTTCTTCCTGGTCGATGTTGCGGCGAAGCGGCGCACGCTCCTCAATCGTCTGCATAATGTCATTGAAGCCAGATACGCCTTTTGCGGATAATGTTTTGATCGGCCCTGCAGAAATAGCATTAACACGAATATTATATTTGCCAAGATCCTCTGCCAAATATCGTACGCTTGCTTCAAGCGCAGCCTTGGCAACGCCCATGACATTATAATTTTTCACAACGCGCTCTGCGCCGATATACGATTGGGTAACGATGCTTCCGCCCTCGGACATAACGCCTTTCGCCTGCTTTGCGATCGCCACAAGCGAAAAAGCACTGGAATTTTGTGCAAGCAGATAGCCTTCACGCGATGTTTCCAGGTACTCGCCCTTAAGCTCATCCTTATCCGAAAAAGCAAGGGAATGCACGATTCCGTCAATGCTACCGGCCTGCTCTTTAATATGGGCAAAAGCTGCGCTTATGCTTTCATCATCCAACACATCGCAGGATACCGTTAGCAGCGGAGTAATGCCTGTCTGTTCCAGCAAACCCTTCAGCTTCTCGAAAGAACGTTCCTTCCTGTATGTAAAAATAAGCTGCGCCCCTTCCCGATGCAGCGACTTGGCGATTCCCCAAGCAATGCTGCGCTCATTCGCGACGCCCATTACTACGATTTTTTTGTTGTTCATCATTCCAGACAAAATAATCCCTCCATTAGCTAAATCCATAAATCTTTTGCCATTATAGCACAAAACAAGGTGAAACGGCTGTCGTCGTCCTTTGGCGGCGCGACGCGTTTCAGTCCGAGAAATAGAAGCACAGTATGGCAAAAACTTATACTTTCTTATATTTTAAAATACTTGCTCTTAAGTAATGCTATAATGAACGTTAGCATCTTATTCATAGAAGGATGATTTATTATAATGATAGAGCAGGAGCGCATGAATTGCATGAAATGCCGCCATTATTATGTGACTTGGGACCCCGGCGCACCGAGAGGCTGCAGGGCATTCGGCTTTAAATCGCAGGCTATGCCAAGCCAGGTTGTGCTAGCTTCCTCCGGGAAGCCTTGCCTGAACTTTGAAGCCAAGGACAAAGGATAAGGCAGCAGACCGTCAATGAACGGTTTGCTGCCTTATTTTTTTAGCTCGTCAGTTCGTCTGCTCGTCTGCTCTACTGAGGGTAGATGGAAGGCAGATTTAAGAGAATGGCAGCCTGCTCCATGTACCGCGCGTATAGCAAAGGCTCATGCCCGCGCGTTCCATATTCCGATGACTGCTAGAGCAATAGGCGGCTTGTCCGACAATGAGGCTGCATCCCGCTTGGGCAGCAGCACGTAAGCGGGATGCAATTAACGCCGCTTGAACACCTCTCTGCCGATATTCCGGCAATGTAGCGGCAAATGTAAGGGATGCGGTATGTTCATGTATATGCATGACGCCGACCCCAACAGCGACATGATCGAGCTCAGCAGCATAAAACTGCCAGCCTTCCCGGCTGAACAGCATGCGGTTATTGTCCGCAATATGATTTTTCCCAGCAATCGGCAGCCCGCTGCCAAACGCATGCAGCTCCGCGTAAAGATCAATCTCGTTCTCACTCAGCCTGCGTACGACTATTCCCGTCTGACGCTGCTCCAGCTTCACGTCTGCTTGTTCAGCGATGCTTCCTGCCATGTTCGCATGAAAGCCCGACTGGTAAAACCCTTGCTTGGCAAGCGCCAGCAGCGTCTCCCCATCTGTGCGTGACGGCACGATTTCAAATTGCGGACTCCCGCCCTGCTCTTTATACCACTTTAGCACTTCATCCAGCTGTGCTGCGCCTGCGCTGCCAAAGCCTTTAACCGTATTAAATTGCGGCCATGGCATTTGACGGCTGGCGAGCGCCAGCGCTGAGCCGAAGCGCTGAAGTGCTATTCCCATCGGGTTATTTTCCCGTTCCTGAATGGCTTTCATTCGATCCAGCATATATACAAGCTCGGAGTTCTCAACGCGCTCCACGAGCTCGGGGGTAGTCATCCACGTATTCAACAAGTAAAGCCTCCTTATAATCGTAATAACGGAATATCCTTGATTTCTTTGATGATCCAATCTGCGCGGGAAAGATCCTGATCGCCGGAATGAATATTAATATAGCCAATGCAGCGCATGCCCGCCTCTTTAGCTGCGATTACTCCGTTGCGGGAATCCTCCAATACGACGCAATCTGCTGGAGACACGCCAAGCTGCAAAGCTGCCTCCAAATAAACATCAGGCACTGGCTTGCCGCTAGGCACTTCTTCTCCGCTTACGATACTTGCAAAATAATCGGCAATATCAAACTTGCGCAGCACCTCTTCAATAAAAATCCGCGGTGAGGAAGAGGCCATATTCCACACGAATGAGGCGCCACATGGCCGGATTGGTCATGCCAACGTATTTTTCCAAGTCGTCCTGCGTGACCTTGAAGCCCAAATACTCCATCGTCTCGATATCGACTTCAAAATGCAATGGCTCACTATCAATAATGACACCATCCATATCGAAAATAAATGCTTTCATCGCGCTCTTTCCATTCTGTTTTATTTTTTGTTTACATAATTATTTTTATGTAACTTAATAATTGATTTCAGACTATTCAGAAAATACGCTCTTGCTATTCCCTTTATGCTACAGTAAATCGTATACTGCGGCGATAGCCGATTATAAACAATGGGCTTAAGTCTGCAGCAAGTGAATGTGCGAAATCCGCGGAAACTCGAATCGTCCTATTGAAGCGACTACCACTTCTGCCGGATAAAATTGCGCCTGTCTGCCGCCTGAGAAATACCATTCCCGGGCTTGCTTCACCACAATAAATAGCCCGTGCTCATCGCCGACAGGAGTTAGCCCCTCGCTATCCTCACGCCAATTGGGAACGCCAAGCGCATTTAGCTCCCGAACGGCAGGGATGACCTCTGCGGCGACGATGCCAAGCTCACTGATTTCGATGCAATCGGCGATGGCGAACGGGTGCGCGGTACTATTTTTCAACTGATGTCTGGCAATGAACTCGACTATATTTCCAGCAGGATCAGCGAAATAAACGGCCCCTGCATCCCATGAAGCGAAAAACACCTCGTCTCTGCCCTGCTCCTCAATAAGCGTCACTTTCCCCTTTAACCAGCGTTTCGCTTCCACCAGCTTGTTTTCCGGTATATTGACGGCAAAATGATAGAAGGGCTCGGTCTGGTCCGTTGTCGCTCGGAAAGTGAGCTGCGTGCTCCCAATAGCTGTGGTGAAGGACTGCTCGTTTCGATCTAGCACCGGGAAACCAAGCTGCTCGTTATAAAAGGAATACAGCGCGTCCAGCCTGCTTGTCCATAATGTGATTTGTTCAAATTTCATCGTGCCTATTCCTCCCTAAAGCGAAGCATTATTGCCTGCATATAACAAACATTTCTATAGTCTATCTTACCATAGTCCGCTGCCTGCCCTTTAGCTTTAACGCTGCAAGGGAATGACGACGGTTATCGTCGTGCCTGCACCGGCTGCAGATCGCACACTAAGCTCAGCATGCTCTCCGTACAGCAAAGACAGGCGGGAAATAACATTGCTCATTCCTATTCCTGCGCCTTCCTTCCCCCGTGTATCTGCCTCCTGCTGCGGGCTCATGCCTTTGCCATTATCACTTACCTCGAACAACAATCGGCCTTCCGCCATCCGGCCGCTAATTTTCACAAGACCGCCCTGCTCGCCCGGTTCAGCGGATTCAAAGCCATGAATCATCGCATTTTCTACAAGCGGCTGGAGAAAAAGCTTCGGAACGAGGCAATCCTCCGGCAGCCCCTCTACATCATAGGCCACTTTAAAAATGCCATCAAAGCGATTTTCCATAATATGCGTGTAGCTTTTCAACCAATTTAAATCGTCGCCCAGCCGCACCATCTCCTGCTTGTTTTTCACCGTGTATTGCAGCATGGAAGACAGGCTGACGATCATTCGGCTAATGGCAGGCTGGTCCCGGTCAATCGCCATCCAGTTCATAATGTTAAGCGTATTGTACAAAAAATGCGGGTTCAGCTGGAGATTAAGCGCCATAATTTCCGCCTCCTTCTCCCGCAGCTGGCTTTCGTAGTTTTCTTGAATCAGCTCGCGAATTTTATCATTCATCACATTAAATTTTTTCGTTAAAATGCGGAATTCCAGCTGCGGCTGGTCAGGAATTTTCGCCGTAAAATCGCCTGCTCCGGTCATTTGAATGGCAACGAGCATTTTTTTGATCGGCTGGGTCAGGCGGCCCGCAATGAAAGAAGCAATGACGATGGATATAATGAGCAGCGCCACGCCTGAAAATATATCCATATAGCGAATGGCTGGCAAATTGCCGAGCAATTGCTTGTAAGGCGTCACATTCACCGTCACCCAGCCCGTAATCTCGGACGTATCATAGCTGATCAGCACATCCTCCCCTTTTTCTTTTACAAGCGAGGTGCCGGACGGCTGCCCAAATTCCGTATCATACCAATGATTGCTGTCAAGCGTTCCGAGCTTGGCTATTTCCGGGTGTGTAACGATTGTGCCATCCTTCGAAACAATATAAGAATAAGAGCCTTGCACCGAAGAGAGGCTTTGTTCCTGGTTTCGCTGATAAAACGATTCATTGAAATTAAGCAGCAGTACGGGACGCTCGATTTGCCTCGGCCAAGTGTAGCTGGCACCGTCAATAATGGGCGAGCTATTGAGCAGGCGGGCGCAGGAAAACACCATCCGGAACTTGGCATCCATGTCATATAGCGCCTCCTGGCGGAATGCCCGGGTTAAATCGTAGGTTGGCACCCAAATAAGGCTGCCCTTGCTGGCCAGCACTTCCTTGTAAATGGCCGACTGGAGGAAGCCCTGCGGATCTACCGAGACGAATGGGGAGGAAGACGTATACATGCCGCTGCCCGATCCAAAGCTGAAATAGCTCGTCACGAGCTGAGCGGTATATAAATCCTGATCATGTCCAAAATATTTATTCAAAATAACCGTTGCCTGCCGGTCCATCTGGACCAGCTCGTAATCGTTTTGCGGCTTAGGGCGGTTGAACAGCCGATATAAGTCCGGGTCGGAAATGAGCGAAACCGTGCGCTCTTCAATATTGCTGAATACGATATCGCCGATTTCATTGTTTTTTTTCACAATTTCCAGCATGCTGTCGCGCGCATTCGTGACAATAATGTCCGAGCTTGCGTTGTAATGCAAAATGCCGTTTAGTACGGATGGCAGCGTAATCAGAAGCACAAAAAATAAAATGAGCCTCGTTCTGAATTTCATATCCCGTACACGCTCGCGAATTTTCCGCAAAATGTTCCCTGCTTCCTCCGGCTTCTGACACGGTCAGGAGCGCTTCATATGACGGGCTATGGACCGGTATTCCTCTGGCGTCAGTCCAAATTCCTTTTTGAACACGCGATTAAAATATTTCACATCATGATAGCCGAGGCTTCCAGCTACCTGATAAATTTTATCGTTGCTTGATTCCAGCAGCTGCCTCGCCTTTGTGAGCCGAACCTGCGTGACATATTGGCTGAAATTAATGTTCAGCTTGCTTTTGAAATATTGGGAGAAATAGCTGGCATTAAAATGAAAGACGGCCGCAACCGACTCCAGTGACAAATCGTCCATATAATGCTCGTCAATATAAGCGATGCATTTGTAAATCAACTGCTCCTTATGCTCCCGCTTGGCCTCAGCATGAGCGGATGCCAGTAAGCCCAGCTGTTCCGCGATTACGGTTTGCAGAGCGCCTAGACTGTCGGCTTCACCCAAAGCCCTTTCCATGCGCAGCCCCCACTCCTCCACCGTCTGATGCTCCGGCATGGTCAAGCTTTCGGATAGCCGGGCAAGCAGCTTCTGGACGGAAAGCGTCAGCCGCTCTGGGCGTGGAAGCCCGCTGCCCGCTTCCCCGAGCAGCTTGTGCAGCAGCTCGCCTGCGGTGAGCCTAAGCTGCCCTTGCTCCTGTCCATGGACAACGGCCTCATGTAGCATGGCCTCATGCCGAGCATCCGGCTTAATCGTAAGCTCTGCACTCACCTTCGTCTGCCACGCATGGAATACCGTCTGCACCTCGTCATAAAAGCTTTCGGATAAGGCTAGTCCTGCCTCTACATACATCTGCGAAGCGGAAGCTAGCACATCCTCCTCCTGCCTGCTCACGCCAATCGTTATTTGATAGAAGCTGGGAACAGCCTGTTGTATTTTCTGCTGTATCGCTTGCAGCTGCTGCGCGCTTATTGAAGCATTCGTGACCGTAATCAGCCTGCCAGTCCTTCCTCCCTCTGCTTCATGCAGCGGAATGCTGCTGATAGCACCGCCTGATGGCGCAAGGCAAGCTTCCAATTCCTGCTGTATGCGGGGTAAAAGCCTTTCCTCCGGCTGCGATGTCGCCCTGCTGTTCAGCCGAATTTCGGTTAACAGCAGTATGCCGGGTCCACCGAAGCCGAGCAATTCTTCCAGCTCTTTGCTCTCAGCTTTGGATAACGCCTGGTTGTGCAGCCATTCCTTCATTACACGGCTGCGATACAATGGCGCAATCGTGTTCAGCTTTACTGCGAGCCGGCTATTTTCAAGCTGTGCCTCCTGCTCGGTTTTTAGGCTTCGCTCGGCTTTCTCCAACACAAGCGCGAATTTTTCCTGATCGACGGGCTTTAGCAAATAATCAAAGGTGCCGAGCCCAATCGCTTTTTGGGCATAATCGAAATAGTCATAGCCGCTCAAATAAATAAATTTCTGCGGCTGATTCGATGGGGGAAGCTGCTCCAGAAAATCAAGGCCGTTCATCAAAGGCATTTGAATGTCGGAAATGATCAGCTGAAACGGCTGCTCCCGGCATTTTGACAGCGCTTCCTTTCCATTGCGCGCTGTAGAAATCGCATATTGAGGGCGGAGCTTTTGCAGCATTTTGGATAGCCCCGCCAAATGCCCCGGTTCATCATCCACAAGCAAAATGTTGTACATGGACAGCGCTCCTGTTCGTTTCATTTTGGGCATGAGAATACCTTTATCGTACTTCTGTCTGATTTCCGATTGCAAGCGGAGATTTTGTAGAAAAATGACTGATTTTGCGGAGGGAAAGTCTAGGATGAACAACGGGAGTAAAGATGAACAAAAACGATAATAGACTAGGGCGTGTATGCAAACGTAAGCGAGCCAGATCCTGATCGAATTCAGCGTCAAACATAAGCCCGCTACTACCGGGAATGTCACCCTTCATGAATGTGGACATACATATCGAAAGACAGCTTCATGCTCTTCATTTCAGGGGCTTATTCATAGCTCAAAGATAGACTTGGTGGACACAGCAGCCGCTATTTCAACAGAATCACGGGTTATGGGACAGGCTGCGGACTCAGGAGCCGCTAATGCGCTGCCAAAAGCCATTTTGACGGGTTGAGGAGGGCAATAACGGATTTCCTGTCCGCGTGCGGCCTGAAATCGGTTCAAAAGCCAGAATAGCGGAACCTCAGTCCTTCAAAAAAGGAGTGTGCGTCCCAAGCTGCATGGTCTCAGCCACAGTGTTCTCAGCCACAATCGCATGCTACGGTTTCCCAGCCTTGAATCGCAAGAGGAAATTTGCCTCGATTAAGCGCTAAGCAAGGCTCGACATGCCGACTCCGGTTTGCATACACACCCTAAATAGACGCTCTCTCAACGAGGCGTCTATTAACCTATCTCTATTTAATTTTTTATCAGGCCTGCAGGCAGCTTTACGGCAAGCAGCGTGCCGCCAGAGCGAACATATATCATATCGCCAGACTTCAACGTCGAATCAAACTCGCGCGAACCGGTTTTCACGCTGAAAACGGGCTTTGTAGTTGCAAAATTATACGCATCCAGCGTCCCATCTGCGCGTGCGACAAACAGGCCATTGGCGAATAAATCCGTCTGTACGGGCTTAATACCGCTTGGGAAATGGATTCCTTGCCCGCTCGTCGTCTTTAAAGCGAGAATGGAATTATCGCTGAAGCTCTGGTAGAGCAGCTTGCCTCCATGAATGCTATAGAGCGGTTGAAATTCTTTCGGATTTGGCGCATTCCACCGCTGAACGGCTTTACCGTTTGGGGTATACGAGGAGAAATTGTATTTGGCAACCGCATTTCCCTGATAAATATACAGGTCATTCCCATCCAGAAATGCTGAGCCATAAGCGCCGCCGGATTGAATTAGTCCAGGTATCTCAGGCTCCACCGTCCAGTTGTACACTCGCTCACCCTTCTTCTTCCCAGTCAATAAGTCAAGGACGGCGATTTGCAAACTTTTATTGATGGAATCGTCATCTCCCCTCATGAACGTGTCCATGACCGAGTAGACCAGTCCGTCCTTGACCAAGAGCGGGGAAAATTGAGCAAAGGACGTCCAAAGCTTTTTGCCTGTTGCCTGGTCGTATGCATTAATCTGATTAGAAGTAAGAGCGCCTTGAACCAAATAACTGCGAAGCACGACACCTTTGCTTACGGTAATGTCATTTGTAGGAACTGCATCTTCCTCTACTATTTTCCATTTCAACTTACCCGTTGCCCGTTCTAGTGCAAAAAGGGTTAAATTTTGCGTTACATAAATCGTATCTCCGACCGGAATGATCTTATCCGCTTTATCCGCACGAATCGCTGTCGTCCACTGCTTGCTGCCATTTTTGGTAACCGCAATGACTGCCCCATCTGTTGTAAGACCATACAAACTGCCTTGATCATAGGCGAGCACAGGCCTCAGGCCAGAACCATATTTCCACAGCTGTCGTCCACTTGTACCGTCATAAGCAGCAAGCTGACCTCCATTTACAAGTGCGAAAAGGCGTCCTTCCTCTGCAAGCGCTGCCGTGATTGATCGGCCGTCCTGATCAAATTTCGCAAGCGGCAAGCTCCACATTGATTTGACTGCTGGTCCAGAGCCAACTCCATACATCGGGGTAGAACTATTAATAATTGGCTTCTCAGCAAACACAACCGATCCTCCCTGCAAGCCGCAGGCGAGAATGGAGGAAGTTACGCTAACAGCGACGATCCTTTTCATTTGTTGCGAAAGATTGATACGCATCTGGCACCCTCCCATTCCTTCATATTCTAAAATATGCACGACACTTTCGCAGCATAAATGACCGAATTACCCGTTGATCTACAAGGGCAATCCGGTTATGGTTTAAACGCCATGATCCGACGATCAAAACGCTCTGCGATTCCGTTGTCTTTTAATAAAGTCGTGTGATATCCATATTATAGGTTAAGCGAGCTAACGATTCTACTTAATTTTATGAAAATCGGTACTTTTTCACCAAATATTCCTAAGCCTCAGCACCCTCTAAGTGCAGCGGCAAAGAAACCGTAAATTCAGTCCCTTCTCCCAGCTTGCTGCTTACGGCTATCGAGCCGCGATGCAGCTCCATAATTTTATGGACGATGGACAGCCCAAGGCCGCTGCCCCCTACCGTTCGGGCTCGTGCTTTATCTGCTTTATAAAAGCGTTCGAAAATACGCCCATGATCCTGCTCGTCAATTCCTGAACCTGTATCTGCGATGCGTACGACCGCATGATCTTCGGTACGCGTGAGGAAAATCGTTATTTTCCCGCCTTCAGGAGTAAACTTAATGCCATTATGAATCAGGTTCAGCCAAACTTGACTCATCAGATCCTCGTCTGCGCTGATCTCTACCTCATCAGCTTCCACGCTCATATCGATCTTCTTCTCCTCCCACTGCGGCTCACAAGCGAGAATAAGCGATACGAGCTGCTTATCCAGCCGATAAGCTGTAGGATGAAACGGACGTCTATCCGAATCCAAAACTGCAAGCTTTAGCAGGTTATCGCTGAGCTTCGATAAACGGATGCATTCCGTTTCGATAATGGTCAAATACCGATGCCGCTGCTCTACATTCAATTTGTCATCCTTTAGCGCCTTGGCAAACCCGCTGATCGATGTAAGGGGCGAGCCGATTTCATGCGATACGTTCGAGATGAACTCCTGCCGAAGCTCCTCCATCTCCTTCAAATTCGCCGCCATGCTATTGATGCTGTCAACGAGCTGCACATAGGGATGCCGCTGCTGTTCGTTGTTTCTGCCGAACTCCCACTCCAGATTGATTCGAAAGTCCCCATTTGAAATGCGTCTCAGCGCTTCAAGCATGTCGTTCAGAAAGTAATGCTCCCTCGGCCGAAAATACTTGCTGACAATGGCAATTCCAATACCAAAGAAACAAAAACCGAGCACCGCATTTATGAGCAAACTGAGCAAGTCATGAGGGGTCCATGCCATTGCCGAATAAGCAGCCTTTGTAATATAAAATGAAATGATCCAGCTGGCGAGCAACGCCAACAGGACAAGCACAAAATTCATCGCCATATGGAGGAAGCTTGGTTTCCGGTTCAAGACTGCACCTCCAGCCGATAGCCCAGTCCCCTGATCGTACTGATGCGAAAGCCATGCCGCTCCTCCGGAAACCGCTCCCGAAGCCGTTTAATATGCACATCGACGGTTCTTTCGTCACCCTCATAATCGTAGCCCCAAATCTGCTCAATCAGCTGATCGCGCGTGAACGTCTTGCGTGGATAGCTGGCGAGCTTAAACAGCAGCTCAAATTCTTTAAGCGGCAAGGTCAAATCATGTTCACCCACGCGGCACTCGAACGTATCGCGGCGCAGCGTCACATCGCCAACTTTGACCGCTTGCGAGGATTGAATGCGATAGCGCCTGAATAAAGACTTCACGCGGGCGACAAGCACCGTTGGATCAAATGGCTTCACCAAATAGTCATCCGTTCCGAGAGTAAAGCCCTTCACGATCTGGGATGCTTCGCCTTTAGCAGTCAGCATCAGCAGCGGCAGGTCGGTCTGCTCCCGCAGCTTGCGGCACAGCTCCCAACCGTCCATGCCTGGCATCATAATATCCAGGATTACCATGTCCGCCTTAACATCGGTGAGTATCCGCAGCGCATCCAGGCCATCTACCGCCTCAACGATTTCAAAGCCTTCCTGCTGCAAAAAATGACCAATTAATTCTCGGATATGCGGATCATCATCAACGACTAATATTCGGGTCATCCCGTTCACCGCCTTTATCCTATTTTATCAACTGTTCACGAATTTCGTAAACCTGGCCATTTGGGCCTCTACGTCCGGCGCATATAGGCACGAACCGTTAGCGGAGCGAAGATCGCAACAATGACGGCTGCGCCAACAAGCGAGAATACAAAATCTGCGCCAATTATACCATTGTTGGCAAGCTCCCTTACGGCACTTACCAGATGGGAAACCGGATTAATGCTTGAAAACCACTGGAGCCAGCTCGGCATCGTGTCAACTGGAACAAAAGCGTTGGATACAAAGGTGAGCGGGAACAAAACGATCATCGATATCCCCTGAACCCTTGATGCTGTACGTGAAATGACGCCAAAAAAAGCAAAAATCCAACTAATCGCCCAGGCACATACGATAACAAGAAGGGCGGCAAAAACGACATATCCCAAGCCTCCATCAGGTCGATAGCCCAAAATATATCCCATGGAAAAGGTTAGTGCAGTAGCGATTGTATAGCGAACCGTATCCGCCAGCAGAGCGCCCGCGAGAGGAGCAATCCGGGCAATGGGAAGTGATTTAAAACGGTCGAATACGCCTTTATCCATGTCCTCCCGCAGTTGGACACCCGTGACAATGGAAGTCGTAATCACCGTTTGCACCAGAATACCGGGAATGATGACCGGCAAATAATCAACCACATTTCCAGAGATGGCGCCGCCAAAAATATAGGCAAACATCAATGTGAAAATAATAGGCTGAAGCGTAACGTCAAATAATTGCTCCGGTGTGCGCCGAATTTTTAATAATCCTCTGTAGGCCATCGTGAGCGAGTTGCGAATCGATTGTCCCAAGCTTGTATGTTTTTTCAACTGGCGAGTGATACGTGGATGGATGGACGCGCTTTTCATACGGCTGCCTCCTCTGTCTTATTCGATTGTTCTGATGACGAGGAGGTGCCGTCCTTCACGCCATGGCCTGTAATCGTTAAAAACACCTCGTCAAGCGTAGGCTTCTGCACACTCATCTCCGCCAAATAAATGCCTGCCTCCCGAAGCGCAACCAGCAGGTCGGTAACCTTGTCAACATCCGCTAGCGGCGCTGTAATTTTTGCATTGTCCCCAGACACAATAGATTCGACCATAAGCACTTGTTCCACGATCTCGCGAGTGGGCGCGATGTCCTGCGGATTTTGAATTTTTAATTGCAGCGAGGAGGTGCCGACTGATGTTTTCAGCTCATCTACCGTCCCTTCTGCAACAACCTGGCCGCGATCAATGACCGCAATTCGGTCAGCCAGCTGATCAGCCTCATCTAGGTATTGCGTCGTTAACAGTACCGTTGAGCCGGTCTTCACTAGCCGGCGGATCGTATCCCACATTTGCGTACGTGTACGCGGATCAAGTCCTGTGGTCGGTTCATCTAGAAAAATAAGTGGCGGCTGTGCGATGAGGCTGGCTGCCAAATCCAACCGACGCCGCATTCCACCGGAAAAATGCTTCAATGGACGTTTTGCGGCTTCCGTTAGTCCGAATTCCTCCAACAGCTCCGCCGTTCTATGCTTCGCCTCTGCTCGCCCAAGCCCTAGCAGCCGGGAAAATATAACCAAATTTTCTGTAGCGCTGAGCGCTTCGTCGACTGATGCGTATTGGCCTGTCACCCCAATCAATTGCCGTACGATTTGCGGGTCCTTCGCGACATCGTACCCGAAGATGCGTGCCGAGCCGGCATCGGGGCGCAATAGCGTTGCCAGCATTCTAATGGTTGTTGTTTTGCCTGCTCCATTTGGGCCAAGCACACCATAAATGGTTCCGGCGCGTACGTTCAAATCTACGCCATCCACCGCGCGATTATGGCCAAACGTCTTCACAAGTCCACGCGCTTCAACCGCCCAATCGCCGCTATTTTTCCATATTTCTTCTTTGTATCGATCATTTACTGTCATTGTAATGCCTCCCTAAAGCGGTTTATAGATGGATGTTAATACTCGTTTATGAACTGAATGTGAACCAAGCGGCACGAAGGGCAAATAACAGCAAAAAAGCCGAACCGGCAACCGGAACGGCCTCTTCCTGCTATTTTTCCCCACTCCAATATTCGTTAATGGGTATCCATCCTACTAAGCGTTCGTTAGCGGAAAAAGCATAATGGACAGCTTCATCGGCTGCGGCTTTACTAAATAAGCGTCCAGCGTCGGCGCGTAGCCGCAGCTATGATTGCCGATACCGCTTTGTTTGGCGTCCATTTTGACAATCGTTTCTGGCAGCCTGATCAGCTTATGAACGTGGCTGGTGCGCGACAGATCCTCCGTGGAATAATGGTGGACGCTAATGTTAAACAGCTCGCTGCCCGTTATACCGATTCCCGCCCCTTCCCCATTCCCAAGCTTCGCCCAGCGGACATCGCACTTATTTCCGTTTTCCTGCGGCTTAACATAGGGGACAAACTGCTCCGCTACCGTGCCGCTGTAAATACCAAGCTTGCCGCTTTCTTTACGGTCGGCGTAACATTCATGAGAGCCTCTGCCGTACCAGCTGAACTGGTCATAACTGTCATGCAGACGCAGCTCCAAACCAAATCGCGGCAGTGGCGGCAGCTCGCTTCCGAGCGGTTCAATCGTCGTTTCCACGCCTATGGAACCGTCGGCGTTGATTTGGTGGATCATTTTGCAGCGGAAAGCTGCTGGCTCGCCTTTTGCCCCGATGACCGCGTCAGCCGCAGCTATGACGCTTCCTTTGTTGTCAACCGTCATCGAAAACCGGCGCAGCTGCCATTGGAGCCGGTCATAACCGGCTTTCACCCATTCTTTTGCCAGATGGACATCGTTGTCCAGCGGGGCGCGCCAGAGCTGCAGCTGTGGACCTGTGAGCAGCAGCTCATAACCGTGATACAGCCAATTGCTAATCGTGCCTGTCATTTGATCCATGTCTACCTGAAAACCATTCCCGCTTATGCGACTCACTAGCTTACCGTCCTCCCGCTGCAAATTTTGGGACATTGACGGCATTGTTACGGGCATCAATCCGGAAGCATCGGCTGCTTCTAGATGAACTTTACTAGAAAATTCGTCATTAGCGGAATACACAGATACATTGTCCTGCGGGGGCCAACCCGCCTCCTCAAACAGCAAATCGGCCCAAGCTGTCTCATGACCAGCGTCACACCACAAGCTTCTATTACGCTCTGTAAAGCGGATATGCAGCGCATACTCGCCTGTTTCCATTAATTGCTCCGAAGGGAGTGGAATGACTACCGTCTCTTCCCCGCCGGGCGGCGTTTGCAAGCGGGCAAGCTCGCCTTGCGCAACCGCAGCGCCACTCCGCAGCAGCTGCCAATGCCCTTCCAAATGCTCCAGCGACAAAAAGCTGTAGCGATTCGTAAGATGAACCCGGCCAAGCTGCGCGGGGTCCGGCTTTATTTTCACAGGCTGAATGATCTTCTTGTATTCCAGTAGGGACGCTTTAACGCTTCTGTCTGGAAACAGCAGCCCATCCATGCAGAACGGTCCGCTGTGCGGGGCATCGCCAAAATCGCCGCCATAAGCGTAAAACGCTTCCCCGTCATCATTTTGCCGCAAAATGCCCATATCTGACCATTCCCAAATGAGGCCGCCCAGCAGTCGTGGATATTCATAAACCGCATCCCAATATTCCTGCAAATTGCCCGTGGAATTGCCCATGGCATGACCAAACTCGACCATAAGATAAGGACGGTCATCCGGCTTGCGGCCTTCTTCTATGAGCATGTCGACAGAAGGGTACATGGAGCTCACGATGTCAACGACTGCGGCTTCATAAGCTCGCTCGTAGTGAACCAGGCGGGTCGGATCGGCGCTGCGCATCCATTCCGCCATAGCGTCATGATTTTCACCGTAGCCAGACTCATTGCCTAGCGACCATACGATGACAGAAGGATGATTTTTATCACGCCCAAACATCTTTTGCGCACGATGCATATAGGCTTCCCGCCAATCTGGATGCTTGCTCAAATAAGACTCATCGCCCATAAAATGAAACCCGTGCGTCTCCAAATCCGCTTCGTTTATAACGTATAAGCCAAATTGGTCGCATAAATCGAGCCAACGTGAATCATTCGGATAATGGGACAGCCGGACCGTGTTGATATTATGCTGCTTCATCAGCCTTATATCTTCCAGCATCGCTTCGGGCGTCGTTACATAACCTAATTGCGGGTGGAACTCGTTGCGATTGACGCCTTGGATAACAATAGGCTGTCCATTAATAAGCAGCTTTCCTTTTTCAATTTGAATATCCCTGAAGCCAACCGATAGCCGCTTCACCTCTGCTGTCTCTCCATCCGGCCCATATAACGTCAACAACAGCTCATACAAATAAGGCGTTTCTGCTGTCCATAGCTGAGGCTCTGAAATAGGAAAAATGGCATCTATCGTTTTGAGCTCTTTAAGCGAATGAGACGTTGGAAAGCGGCCTTCTACCATAGCACCAGAATTACAAGGGTGGTATGGATGATTAGGATCGAACGATTGAACTGCCACGGTCTCTCCGTCCGCATCTAGCAAGGTTGCGCTTAAACGGAAGCCTTCTCCAGTGCTGTATTCTGAGCAATTATCGGATTCCACCGCGCTCTTCCAAATGCTGCTTTGAGCGAGCGTCATTCGCAAGCTCAAGCTCGCCTCCTGATACGCCGAGCCGGGTACAAATTCGGTTCGCACCAGAACATCCTCAATCGTGACAGCGGCCTGCGCCGTTAAATAAACATCGCGAAAAATGCCGCTCAGCCGCCATTTGTCCTGCGACTCCAAGTAGCTGCCCTCGCACCATTGGTAGACGCGAACCGCAAGCAAATTAGAGCCGGGGCGGATCAGCCGGGAAATATCAAACTCTGTCATATGATGGCTTCCCTGACTATATCCGAGCAGCTTGCCATTCAGCCATACATGGAAGGAGGAATCGACTCCGCCAAATACGAGGCGAATTTGCCGCTCATGCCAATGCTCAGGAGCCGTAAAGCTGGTACGGTAGCAGCCAGTAGCGTTGAGCAGTGGAATATGTGGAGGGTCAAGCGGGAATGGATAAGGACAGCTGCTGTAATGCGGCTGTCCGTAACCGTGCATTTGCCAATTGGAGGGCACGGGAATCTTATCCCACAGGCTATCATCGCAATCATCCAAATGGCTATCTGCTGGACAATGCAGCGGCGATTCGAAGTAGCGGAAACGCCAATTGCCGCTGAGCAGCCTGTAATAGGGAGATTCGTTTCGGTCACCACGCAGCGCGGCTGCTGTATTGTCAAAGGGAATTATCTCGCTGCGCGGCGGCACTGTACCGCGCTCCAGCACTTTTAAGTTGCAATAATCTGGAAGCTGCTCGCGTTCAGTTGGCATGAGCCGCCCTCCCTTCCTTCATACGGGTGAAGAAATCCCGTTCGCCGATTTGTCCACCCTTCAGCACAAGCTCCAGCCCATCCAGCGCGGACTCCTCCGAGAAAGCTCGGCATAGCGGCGCCCCCGGCGTCAGCGCAGCCACGCATTCCAGCGCATAAATGCCCAAGCCACGCGTCACATAACCAGACGTATCCCCGCCAGCAATGACGATGCGTGTAAGCTGTTCGTCGATGATCAGCTCCCGCGCCAGCGCTCCAAGCAAAGCGCCTAATAGGCGACTGCTTTGCTCAGGCCCATAGCCCTGCTCAGCAAGCGTTTCACGGAAACGCGGAATGCTTGGATCGTCTACACCTTCCGCTGAATAAAGCATCAGGCTGCGCCCTTCGGCAAGCTTTTCCCGAGCCTCGCTCAGCAGCCGTTGCCTCGCAGCCGCTCCTTTCTTTCCGTCCAGCAGTTCCTCTGCCGGTACCCGAATGCCTGCAAAACCCGCTGCCAGCGCTGCCTTTATTTGCTGCTCCGTAACCGGCGAGCAGCTTCCCGACACAACGAGCAGACGTTCAACTTCCGCTGCTGGAGCAGCGCTTATTTCAGGCTGTGGCGGCAGCAAACCAAGCTTCTGCCAACAGGCTCCAAGCGCATATTCCAGGCCAGAGGAGCCAATGGCAAATAGGCCGTCGCGCTGCTGGGCTTCCGCCCAAATCAGCTGTCCAGCCGCTGCCAGTCTAGCTTCGTCGAGCACATCAAACAGCACGAGATCAGGCCGCTCGCGCTCTACAAGCTTAGTGAGCCGTTCGCCCACTTCGAACGCTTCTCCATCCAGCGCCAAAATATCCATCAGCGCCGTCTTTAAATCCGTCTGCTGCGCCAAATGCCTGCGCAAATCTGCTTCCGCCATTGGCGTAATCGGATGGCGCGACATCGTCGGATGGCGGTCAAGCCGATACGTCTCCCCGCCCGCCGCTGCAAAATGGTTGCCAAACAACGTATAGCGTCCCAAATAAGGAACCCCTGCCAGTACCGGAACATAGCCAGCACCAAACACCGCGCGGCCGACTTCTGCCGCCTTGCCGATGCTGCCAATTTCAGCGGAGGAATCGAATGTGGAGCATATTTTGTAATGCGTAACGGCTGCCCCTATTTTTCGCAGCTGTTCCAGTACCGGACGCAGCTCGCGCTCCATCTCATCTGGAGTTAGCGAACGCCCGATGCCCGCTACTCCAATGGCCTCTAGATCTGCAAAGCTGCTTGCAAGCAGCTGCTCGCTAGGCGGTTCCAGAAATAACGCTGCTCGTAGACCAGCTCGGAACAGCGCTTCCAGCACATCGGTTGAGCCTGTGAAATCGTCGCCATAGTAGCTGAGCAGGCGCTGCGGTGCCGAGAGTCGCTCGTCGCAGAATGCATCATTTTGCTGCCGCCTGATATCCCCCATGCTGTATGTTAAATTCCTGCCGCTTCCGCTTGAAGCACTGTCGCCTGGCTTATGCGTTAATCCCGCTCTGTCCATCACCGCTCAGCCCTTTCCGTATTTTGCTATAGCCTGCTGCAGCTCAGGATGCCGACTTGCATACTCAGCGAGCGGAATGCCGGCAACGGCAGCTTCCCAGCCCTGCTTCATACTTGCGAAGCCAGCCGCCGCCCCGCCCGGATGGGCCAAAATGCCGCCGCCTGCCAAATGCATCACATCTACTGTCCCTGTTGCTTCATAAGTAGCCGGAGCAGTCCCCGCCCATTGTGCCGAGGATACGACAGGCATCGTCCCATAGCCGCCGTACATGGGCTTCAAACAAGCGCGTATGGAGCTGACGACCGAGCTGTTGCTTTCATAAAATTTGCTGTCTAAACCGTTCACATGCAGATGGTCGGCCCCTGCCAGGCGGCACAGCTTCTGATAGGCTGGAAAAGCGAAGCCCAGCAGCGGGCAGCGCGTCATCATGCCCCACTGATTGCGATGACCGTGAATCGGGACCTCGCTATATTTGCTCAAGTGGGCAAGCCCCGTCAGTCCGACGCTCATAATGCTGACCATGACACAGTTGCCGCCAGCCTTGACGACCAGCTCATGCCCACGCTCCATTTCATCGATATCACCCGTAATATTGAAGGCGTACATGATTTTTTTGCCCGTTGCATCAGCCGCCCGGTTGACGGCATCCATTACCGCACTCACCCGCTGTGCAAGAGGCGCGTAACTCCCATTTGCATTCAGTTCATCATCCTTTATAAAATCAAGCCCGGCAGCCGAAACGTCCATAATCATCTGCTGCAAGTCAGCCATAGGAAGCCCGATACTCGGCTTGACAATCGTCCCCATAATCGGGCGGTCATACACGCCGGTTAGCTGCCGAGTGCCCGCAATGCCAAATTTCGGGCCAGGGTAACGGGCTGCGAATGCTTCCGGCAGCTCCAAATCAACCAGCCGCAGCCCGGACAATTCCTGCAGCTCGAACAAATTGCCCGCAATAGCAGACATTAAATTAGGAATGGACGGCCCAAAATTGTGCAGCGGAAAGGATATCGTCACCTCTCCGCGCCGATAAAGACCATCATGACCCGGCGGCGTTTTGGAGCCCGGCAGCGTCGGAGAGGACACAGGCGAAAGCTCGACAATTTGTTCAATCCGCGCCCCGTGCCGCTCTTTCAGCTGATCCGTCTCGCCTGGCACCGCTGTAAAGGTACCCGTCGATTGCTCGCCCGCAATCACCTCTGCAGCACGTTCCAGCGTATAGGGTGTCTCTATCAAATAGACAGCTGTTACTCTCTCTTTTTCCACGCTTTTTCCCTCCCGCTATATCTGCCTTTGTCCCTTGTTATACCTGTTCTTTCTAAAATCATTGCTGCTAAAGCAGGCCCCGCTCTGCCAGCATCTCCTTAATTTGCTCGGCAGCAAGCCGCGGGCTGGACAGCACTGGCTTGCCTGTAGCCTCCCGTATGGCCCCCTCCATCCGAGCCATTGATCCTTGGGCCAGCACAATCGCATCCGCTTTATCGCTGACCGTAAGCGCCGTCTCCAGCAAAATGCGGTCATGCACCGCCGGGTTCCCTCCTACCAGCGCATCGAAGGCTCCAACAGCGAGCCCATTCAAGATGGTTACCTCTTTGCCAATCGCTTCCGCCTGCTTCGCCAAAAACCGCATTGTCGGCTCGAGCGTCGAAGGCAGCGTGGCGAGCACCGCAATCGCGTTGTATTCGGCTGCCGCCTTGGCGGTCATTGCCTCATCAATTTTAACTAGCGGAATGCCAAGCTGTCCCTTCGCAGCATCAGCCACTTCACCGACGGAGGAGCAGGTGTTCAGAATGATATCCGCTCCCAGCTCCTCCCCATGCTGAAAATATTGCGTCAGCCGCTTGCTCACTCCCGCCGGAATATGCCCCGCCTTGACGACATCGCCGATCAGACTGTCATCAATAATGTTGACCAGCCGCACGCCCGGCAGCACCTCCTGAAACACAGCCTTCAGCGGCTCAGCAAGCCCTTGTCCGGTATAAACCGCAACTACCGTTGTCATATTCCCAGCCTCCCTTTTGATCGTTTATTGCACCTGCTCCTTAACGCGGTCTACTGAACTAACAGACTAACAGAACTACCAGACCAGCTCGCGCTCCATCCGCCGCATGCTGCCTTCACGCATCGGTGCTTTGTCATACACCTGTCTGCCGCTATAGAATGGATGATGTTCCCCTTCCGGCGAAATGCCAATCACATCATCGCCCTGCCACTGGGTTACGAACGTTTGCCCGATTGCGGTTTCAACCGTCTGGCGGCGCGACAGCGGGAACGTAATCGTAATCGTTTCTCCAGCTGACGCTGCGCCAAGCAGCAGGAAGCATTCATTCACCCAGCGGCTCGGCTCGCTTCCTTTGCCCTGCTCCGTGCTGCCGTTCAGCTCGCGGGTAAAGGCCACTTTCGCGAAGCCCGCCCATTCGGGAATGCGCACCTGCAGGCGCGGAATATCGCGGTGGATATGCAGCACCAGCTTGCCTTCATGCGGCAAATAGCTGTCGACATCGAGCCAAGCCGAGCTGCGGTTGAGCAGGAAATTAACGCTAACGGTACCTTTTTTCTCGGTAACAGTATTGCTCCAGCCCATGAACAGCCCGCGCGTGCCCGAGCCGAGGCAGCAAATTTGCAAATCATTCGTATGTCCCCGCCCATGGTTGACGTTGCAGCAGAAATCATTCGGTGCCGAGTAGCCGGCAAAGGCGCCCCGCGTCCGCTTCGCAATATTTTCATGCGTAATAAGTCCAGGAATGTTGCCGGATCGGTCGTCCGTTTCCTTAACCCAGTCCATGTCGAGCAGCTGTGACTCGGTAAGATGGTTGCGAATATAACGCTCGGTCACGCCCCAGTAGCGGGTATAGCCGCTTTGCGCGAGCGTAATGCCAGTGGCGATTAGATCGACCAGCGAGCATGTTTCATGCTCATAGGCCTGCTCCTTCATGTCGCCCGGCGTCCAGCCGAAAGCGGTACACTGTGTAATCGCCCAAGCGTAGCTTTTTTCCACAAAGCTGAGCAGCGCCGCATCCCCCGTGAACACGCCAAACCGCGCCAATGCGTCGAGTGTGCCGAGCCTCGTATGAAAATGTCCGCTGCGGTAAGCGAGCGCATCATTAAAGCTGCCGTCGGCGTTAAACACGCCGCTGCGCTGCACGATCAGCGCGGTGAAAAACTGGCACAGCTCGAACGCATCTGCATTTCCTGTCAGCTCATGGTATTTCAGCAGCGGCATGACGAGCCGACCGCAGAAGGCAGCCGGATCAGGAGCAAGGCGCAGAAGTACAGCATTGGACGACGGCCAGCCGCCTTCCTTATACTCCGACGCCGGATAATACCACACATCGCGCTCCTTAATCGCAATTCGTTTGAGCGCCGCAACGTGGTTATCTGCCGCCTCCTTCACCTTCGGATCACCCGTCTCCATATACCAGCTCGTCAGCGATAAAATGACAGCGCGCTGGTCAATCAGATTGGCATTCGGCTCCCAATTGTGATGCGGGTTCGTTTGGCGATAGCTAAGACCGTCTTCCTTGAAAAAAGAGAGAAGATTCGCACGGTATTTCTCCTCCGTCTCCGTACCAAACGTTTCCCCCGACATATGGCGGGCCAAAATCATCCCGTCCACCATCCGGCCATGCGATGAGCCATAATCCCAGTCTCCGTGTGTCAAATTGGCTGGCTCCTTCATCAGGTTTGCAGCAAAAAAGGGTATATCATTGTAGTCGCGGTCTGCCATTCCGACAATCGCATTCATCGCATGTCCTGCTCTGTCCGCAAGGGTCAGCGTATCTGGTATTTGTCTCGTTTGCATCGCAAGTCTCTCCCCTATCGTTTATTGCGGCGTTTTTCCGGCTGCGCCGCGGTATTCGCCAATCGTTTGCCCGGTTTTCTTTTTAAAAATTTGGCTGAAATAACGGTAGTCCTCATAACCGACAAGCTCCGCTATTTCATAGTTTTTATATTGCGGATAACGCATCAGCTCGGTCGCCTTTGCAATCCGGTAATCGGTTAAATAATCGACAAAATTGCTCCCCGTCGTTTTTTTAAACAAACGGCCTACATAATCGGCATTCAAAAAGCGGCTTTCTGCGATTTGCGGCAGGCTAAGCGGCTGGTCATAATGCAGCTCAATCAGCTTTTGAATTTCACGGACCAACTGCTCGCCATGGCGCCCTTGGCTGTTGCTGCGCTGAGCAGCAACAGTAGGCAATATTTGCTCCTCGAACAGCCGCTTAACCGATACATGATCTTTGCGCAGCCGGATCAGCTCCATGTAGGCGAGCGCACTTTTCCCGCTCAGCTGCTCTAGGCTAGTGTGCGCCGCTTGAAGCTGCCGCTCCAGTGCATGCACCAGCATCGAGGCGCTGCGCCGCAGGCCATCCACCGTCCGCGACGGAGCCGCAAGCGCCGTGAAAAAACGGTTGAATTCCGCCCTCATCTGCTCCTCATTGCCAAGCTGCAGCTGCACAAGAAACGCTTGTTCCAGCTCCGCCGGATAAAAATCGGCATTTACAGCACCTGCAGGCAAAGATGGCTGCTGCTTACCCTGCTTCTCCTCCGGCTCAAACGTACATTCCACAAACCCCATGATCGCCATTTCTCCCAGCTGCCTCCCGTCCAGACGCTGCTGAAGCTTGCTGTATACAGCTGGTAGCTGATTAAGCAGGCAAGGCTTGCTTCCAGCGCTCATGCTGTAGCTTGTGCCCATCTCCTCGCGCAGCGTGCCTTGAAGCAACGCGGCAAGCCGCTGCACCTCCGCATGCTCGAATCGGCTGCCGAACAAGCAGATGGCTATTTCGCCGAGATTAACCGGGGAGGCGGCTGCAACAAAAGACCAGCAGCCTTCAAAATAAAAGGGCTGGCTTTGCTGCAGCCTCCGCTCTATTTTCCCAGCCGCCTCTTGAATGCCACCCTGCTCGATGTAATAGTCCGGCTGCGCGAGCAGCAGCAGCGCTTTATTTCCGGAGCCTCCACCCGGAAGCTCCGGCACACACTCCGTCAATGATGATATGCTTGTCTCCGCACTGCCGCCTATCGCTCGAACATGAGTGTGATCCTGTGGAGCCTGTTCACCGCGCTGCAAAACGTCCAGCAGCCAGTTTTTTCGGCTGTCCCGATGCTGCTGCTCTTGCCTCATGTCGCGTTCGTCCAGCAGCGCCAGCGCCTTGCCGAGCACCGTAATCAGCTCCTCCCGCTTGAGCGGCTTGAGCAAATAATCAAACGCCTTATGGCGGATGGCCTCCTTCGTATATTCGAAATCCGAATAGCCGCTGACGACGATCGTCACAACGCCCGGCAGCGATTCGGCCAGCAAGCCCAGCAGCTCCTTGCCGTCGAAGCCGGGCATGCGCATATCGAGGAACAGCAGGTCGGGTTTATGCAGCAGCGCCAGCTCGTAGCCTTCTTCGCCATCGACCGCTTCACAGGCAAGCTCAAGTCCCAGCTCCTCCCACGGAATCATTTGAATCAGTCCTCGCCGTATCCAGCGTTCATCGTCCACAACCATGACCTTGCGCATGGCCCGCGCCCCCTTCCTGTAGCCTTCTTTACTTGCTTAGCCTTTCACAGAGCCCGCCGTCAAGCCGTCAATAATGTAGCGCTGCAGGAACAAATAAATGACCAGCACCGGTGTAATGACGACAATCATAAAGGCAAATACGACGCCCCAGTTCGTGCTGTACAGCGTAACGAAGTTAAATACCTGAAGCACAATCGTCCATTTGGTGCTGTCCGTGACCAAATAAAACGGGCCGAAAAAGTCATTCCATACCGACACAATGACGACGATGGAGACGGTCACCAGCACCGTGCTGATGAGCGGCAAAATGATTTTAAAATATAACCGGAAGTAGCCGCAGCCTTCCAAAATCGCTGCCTCATCCAGCTCGCGGGGCACCGATTTAATAAATCCGACGAGCAGAAATACCGCAAACGGCAGCAGCACCGCCGTATAATACATAATGATGCTTAAGTAGCTTCCTTTTATATGCAAAAGGTCCATCAGTCGAATCGTTGGCACGATCGAGACCGGCACAATCAGCCCCATAATGAAGGCTAAATATACGCCCTGCAAAAACTTGCCGCCGCGCCGCTGGATGACAAACGCAGCCATCGAAGCGAATAAATTGACGCTGACGACGACGAGCGCCGACAGCATAAAGCTATTTTTGAAGCCACGCAGTAGATTATCCTGATTAAATACCTCTTCATAATTGCTGAATACCCAATTGCTTGGCAGCGACAGCCCAAACAGCGCCGACTCCCGAATATCCTTAAACGAGTTAATGAATATCATAAAAAACGGAATGAGAATGAGCAGAGCCAGGCAGATCGCGAGCAGCTCCAGCAGCAAAGGAGAATATTTTCGGCTTCTCACATCTCCACCTCCCTCTTCTTCATCGCCAGCAATACCGGAATGCCGACAAGCGTGACCAGTACGAACAACAGCATGTTTATCGCAGTCGCATAGCCCATTTCACCGGAGCTGAATGTATTGCGGATGTACGTATAAAATACTTCCGTCGTGTAGCCCGGACCGCCTTCGGTCAGCACCATTACGATTTCGAACACCTTCATCGAGCCAATCATCGCCAGCAGCACGTTAACCGTGAACGCCGGAGCGAGCAGCGGAAAAACAACATGCTTGAACCGCGTCCAGTAGCCCGCCCCATCAATAGAGGCGCTCTCCGTCAAATCCTTCGGAATGAACTGCAAGCCAGCCAAATAGACGACCATCGAAAACCCCGCCACCCGCCAAATGTCGGTCATAATAACGGTGAACAGCGCGAAGCGAGGATCATTCAGCCAATCCTGCACCATAAAATCGATGCCCAGCAGTCCGAAAAACTGATTGACAATGCCATGCTCGGGATGATAAATCGCCCGGAAAATGTAGCCAATGACGAGCGGAGCGATGACATACGGCATAAAAAAGATCATCCGAAGCAGATTGCGCAGCTTCAGCTTTTCATTCAACAATAGCGCCAAGGCGAGGCCGACTGCATTTTGCAGCAGCGTAACGGCGGCGGCGAAAATAAGGGTGTTTATAAAAGCCTGCTTAAGGCGCGGCTCGTTAAACAGCTCCTTATAATTTTCAAGTCCAATAAATTTAATCGCATCGGCGTTAATATTCCAGTCGGTAAAGCTGTAATAGATCCCGATAACGGTTGGCGCAATGAAAAACAATAAAAACACGATAACTGCCGGAAATGAAAAATATAACGGATATTTGCTTCTCTCCATAGGGCTTGCCCTCCTGCTCCTGTCCTGTTTGGCCGGGATGGCGGGGCGAAGCCTCGATCACCTTGATCGCATCGCCCGCAGCACCTATCCCGTCCGGTAATTAACAGCTCCGGCTTGCCCTGCTGCCGTCTCTGTGGTTTATTTTTTTTACCCAGCCACTTTATTCAAAGCCTTCAAGA
The DNA here is from genome assembly GCF_000971975.1 of Paenibacillus algorifonticola. Taxonomy (GTDB): domain Bacteria; phylum Bacillota; class Bacilli; order Paenibacillales; family Paenibacillaceae; genus Pristimantibacillus; species Pristimantibacillus algorifonticola. Next base: position 363,153 of record NZ_LAQO01000003.1, read on the forward strand.
CGCTTCGAGTTTCCGTCCTTCACATAGTTGGCATCCATCTCTTTAATCGCCGTGTCCACGTCGCCTGTGATGTGGAAGTTTTGCAGAATTTTGCCCAAGTCCAGGAACGATGCCGTCAGGCGATTTTGTACATTGACCTTCGATTTGCCCTCATCAATATAGTCTTTAACCGTCTGCTGCATCGGATACAGCTCGCTCGTTGCATCCTTGAACACCGGAATGCCCGGCTGGCTTTGGTAAAAGATATTGACGCTTTCTTTCGAAATCATAAATTTGACCAATTCCTTGGCAGCATCCAGATTTTTCGCCTTCGACGGCACCATCAGTTGGTTCGGAGGCGTAATCATGGCCGTACCTGTATCTGCTGCAGTTGGGAACGGGAAGAAGCCAATTTTGTTCGTTACAAAATCTTTGCCGAATTTTTTCTCAAGCTGCGGCAAAATGCCATCGAGCATAAACGCCATCGCTACCTTGCCTTCGCCAAGCTCGTTTTGCAGCTCGTCGAATGTGCCGGACAGCGTATTTTTTTGGAACAAGCCGAGATCCTTAATTTCCTTCGATTTTACAAAAAGATCCTTCAGCGCCGCGATATCCGACAGCTTCAGCTGATTGACGTTCAGCTTCTGTACGCCTTCGTCGCCAATTTCCTGGTCTACCTGACTAACCCAGCCGGTCAAATAAAATACTTGCGTCGGCCAGCCATCTTTTACTGCCTCATAAAACGGCGTTACGCCATCGGCCTTCAGCTTTTTAGCCGTTTCAATTAAATTCGCATAATTTGTTGGAGCGGCGACGCCCGCTTTTTCAAATACATCCTTATTGTAAAAGACGCCCATCATGCCGGTTTTGCCGAATGGCACGCCATAAGCTTTGCCAGCCGCATCCTTCTGGAAGTCCACAATCGTATCAATGACATTGTCCCAAACGCCAGCCTCGCCGGACCATTCGTACAGCGTCTCATCCGCTCTAAGCTTTACATATTGCTTCGTGCCCGGCTGCATGAGGAATACGTCAGGGAAATCGCCCGTCGAGAAGCGGGTTTTCAGCATATTGTCATAGTCGCCGCCCGGCAGCGCCTGTACCTCGACTTTATTGCCCGTCTTCGCTTCAAACTCTTTAAAAATAAGATTGTAAGGCGTGACATCCTCCGTATTCGGAATCAGAAAGGTCAGCGTAACGGGCTTTGCAGACGGCTTCGCGGACGCTTCAGTTGAGCTGCCCGCTGTTGCTGTTCCCTCCGGGGTATTCGTCCCCTGCGAGCTGCCATTGCTGCTCCCGCAAGCCGATAGCGAAAATGCTCCCAGCATCAGCGCCATTGTGAGGTAAACCGCTTTCATCTTTCTCATGATAAGACACCCTCTCCTTCATAATTATCTGCTTCTTTATTGTATTGAAAGCGCTTCCTCGCTTCTGTCCACGATTCTGACTTCTAATGTTTAATATTCCGACTATTATGAATGCGCTTCCAAGTGTTCAGGAATAAGAAGCTTAATTTCGGTTCCTGTACCTTTGCGGCTGTTAATATGAAACTCGAAGCGTTCGCCATAACGAATCCGATAACGCGAATACACATTTAGCACCCCGATGCCGCTGCGCGTGTCCGAGCTCAATCCTTCACCTTGTTGAAGCGGAGGCTTCAAGCTGCTTCTGATATCGGCCAAATGCTTGTCGGATATGCCCACGCCGTCGTCTTTGACGGTGAGCGTTATGCTGCCGCCCTCTCTGCTGACGATTACAGCGATCGTTCCTTTGCCCCGCTTGCGCTCAATGCCATGGAATACTGCATTTTCAACGAGTGGCTGAAGCGTCATTTTAAGCATAGGAAAGCTGTAGAGGTCGTCATCGATTTGCTGCTCAAAGGAAATTTTGTCTTCAAAGCGAATGCGCTGAATATTCATATATGCTTCAATTTGCACAAGCTCCTCCTGCAGCGTGACGATTTCATCCTTGTTTTTCGTATTGTAGCGAAAAATATCGGCGAGCGACTGCGCCATTTCACTAATTTCCTGCACTTGGTAATAGTCGGACATCGCCCGGATGCTGTCGAGCGTATTGTACAGAAAATGCGGATTAATCTGTGAATAAAGCATGGCGAGTTGTGCCTCCTGCAGCTTAATCTGGTTCACATACCTAGTCTCAATCAAATTTTGCAGCTCATCCTGCATCGCATTGAAGTTCATGCCGATTCTGCCAATTTCATCATTGCGCCGCACCTCGACGCGCACTGAAAAATCGCCGCGTTTAATGCGGTTAACCGTTTTGTACAAGTCCAGAATCGGTTTCGTAATCCGCTGCCCGAACAATACCGAAATAAGCAGCGTAATCACAAAGGCAATGAAAGCGGTCACAATAACCGTCGTCTTAATGATGTCTAATGCGCCAAAAATATCATGCTTCGGCACAATAAGCACGGCCTTCCAGTTCGAATAAGAGGAATTCGTATAAGACACAAGCCGATCTTCTCCATCCAGACTGAGCCAAAACTTGCCCTGACTGCCGTTAATGCGGCTCGTCAGCTCCTTCCCGCCTGCATAACGCTGCGCATCACCCGACGCATAAACAAGCCGGTTTCCTTCGTCAAGAATGACAATGCTGCTGTTTGGCGAAAGCCCGTCGTTGCGGCCAATGCTGTTGAACAGCTCCGCACGGTATTCGGCGCGAACTAAAATAAACTGCTCGGGATTGGAAAAATCGCGAATCATAATGGAGGAAAAATACGCCGTTTCCCCATCAATTGTCCGGTCTGCCGCTGGGATGAAGCCGCTGTAAAACACTTCGCCATCCTTCGCCACCGTTTGGCGGAACCATTCGGAGCCCCGCACCTTCGCCGGGTTATGCTGTCCGCTTTCGTCCGAAGAGCTAAGCAGCTCGCCATTGCTATAATAAATTTGAAAACGCAAAAAATCACGGATTGGCGTTACATTGAAGCTTTTCAAATACAAATCGCCGATTTTCTGCCTGAATAGGAAACGTTCGCGGTCGCTAAGCTCGGTGTAACGGTTAACGCCGTCAATATAGCTTTGCTCATTGTAGGAGGCAAGCAGCAGATTGCGCTTGCTATGAAAATCATTGTCCATATTTTTTTCAATTTGCTGGACGAGCAGCAGGCTGGCAGCCTCCGCTTGGCTTGCCATCGTTTTGTAGGAAATATAGAAGGAGACCGAACCGACCAGCGTAATGCACACCAAAATAATAATAAAGTAGCTCAGCAACAGCTCATTGCGCAGCCGGATAAAAATTCCCCCTCAGGCCTGTCATGTTTTATTTTCATTATAACGAATCGGACGAGCCGAACCTATAGCAAATAGTGTCTAGCTTAAAAAGCCCAAAGTCGCTTCTCTGATTCGAGACGGCTTTGGGCGAATGAATTTGCTTCCCTTCATTTGAAGCTGAAAAACGGAGCTTTTCCAAAAACTTGCTCGCAGCAGACTTGGCTAGACTTTGACCTGACTGGCGAAGCGGTAGGAGCCGGAGCCAATTTCCAGCACCGTTTGGCCGCCAAAAGCTCCAAGCAGCTTGATATCATGGCTGCCGGACGGACTAGCTGGGAACAACTCCGTTGAAGCATCCTCCAGCGTACCAATAGCTGCTCCATCGATGGCGTTGACCGCACCTGGAATGTAAAGCGTTGCCGTCGTATTAGCAGGAATTTGTACGTTAAGCTGGTACTCGCCGGACTGATCTATTTGCCAGTCTACTTCGATTTTTCCATATAACGAACTAAAGTGAGATTTCACAAAAGAAAGGCCGCCTCCCGGCTGGGGACGGATAATCGCATGACGGAAGGCAGGTGCTGCCTTGTCTGCTTCAATGCCTGCCATATAGCGGAACATCCACTCTCCGACGGAGCCTAGCGAATAATGATTGAAGGAATTCATCTGCGGCGTCTGGAAGCCGTTTTCCTCCGTCCAGCCATCCCAGCGCTCCCAAATGGTCGTCGCTCCATGCTTGATGGAATACATCCACGATGGAAAAGCCTCCTGCGTCAGCAGTTGGTAAGCAACGTCCAGCCGGCCGTTATCAGACAGCGCGGGCAGCAAATAACCGACGCCGAGGAAGCCCGTCGTCAAGCGGTTTCCGCGGCTGGCAATATCCGCTGTGAGATGGTCGACTGCTTTTAAGCGCAGCTCCTCTGTCAGCAGGCCAAATTGCAGCGCAAGTACATATACCGTTTGCGTCTCCCCATGTATGCGGCCCTCGTCCGTTACAAAAGCAAGGCGGAATGCTGCGGCAATGCCCTGAAACAGCTGCTCCAGCCGGCGGACATCGTCCTCCTTGCCCAGCACGCCGGCAATTAATCCAAGCACCTTCGTGCTGTAGGCAAAATAAGCGGTTGCCAGCACCTCGTTTGGCGTATCCGCATCAATGGACAGCCAGTCGCCGTAGTTGGCATAGTTCGGCCTTACAAGCTCCTCGGTCGTTGCATGCAAGTAATCGACCCATCTGCTCATCGCCTCATAATGCGTTTCCAGAATGCGCACATCGCCATACATTAAATACAGCGTCCATGGGATAATGACGCCCGCATCGCCCCAGCCTGCGTTATCCGGCGCATACCAGTTCAGGCGCGTGCTCCAGTTTTTATAGCGAATCCAGCCTGCATCCGGCGCCACATCGGTGAAAGCGCCCGAAGGCTGCTGGCAATCAATCATATCCCACATAAATTTATTAAAAAACCTTGCCACATCCATATTGTACGAGGCTGTACGCGCAAAAATTTGCGCATCCCCCGTCCAGCCAAGCCGCTCATCCCGCTGTGGACAATCGGTCGGGACGGACAAAAAGTTGCCGCGCTGCCCCCATGTAATGTTGGAAAACAGCTGATTGACCATCGCATTCGACGTTTCCAAATGCCCAGTCTCCGGCGTGTCGGAGTGAACAACCTTGCCTACAATCGTATCCAAATCAGGCTCTCCAGGAAAGCCAATCAGCTCCACATAACGAAAGCCATGGAATGTAAAATGCGGCTCGTAGCGCTCCAGCCCTTCGCCTTTAAGCGTATAATGCTCCTGCTGAACAGCAACACGCAAATTATCCAAATATAGCGAGCCATCAGGACAGAGCATTTCCGCATGGCTGATCGTGATCGTTGTGCCGCGCTCCCCGCTAACGCGAAGCTCCGTCCAGCCGACCATATTTTGTCCCATATCAAAAATATAACTGCCGCTTGGTGTCTTTTCCATCCGGATTGGCCTTATCGTCTTCATCACCTTGATCGGCGGCTCATTAGACGCCACCAGCATGCCGTTATAGCCAGGCCGGACATCTGGCTCCTCCCAACGGCTGTCATCAAAGCCCGCTTTCGACCAGCCCGCCATTTCAAGTCTCGCGTCATAGGCTTCGCCCATAATAAAATCGGAATACAAAATTGGACCTTTGCTCACCTTCCACGTATGATCGGTCGCCACACTTTGCTTCGTGCCATCCTCATACTCCACATAAACCTGCATCATAAAAAACGGACGCTCCCCGTACACCTTGTCGCCAAGAAAGCCGACCGTGCCCGCATACCAGCCTTCTCCTATAATGACACCAAAGGCGTTGTCGCCTTCATGCAGCAGCGGCGTAATATCGTAGGCCTGCACCTGCGAGCGGACATTGTAGTCCGTAAAGCCTGGGGCAAAATAATCCCCCACCCGCTGCCCGTTAACGTAAAGCTCGAACAAGCCGAGCGCTGTCGCATAAGCTGTGGCGCGGCGCACCTTGCCGCCCAAGGTGAATGGCTTGCGCAAATGAGGCGAAGGCTGTCTGCCTGCTGCTTGCTCATCATGCTTGCGGCCAATCCATTTTCCCCGGTACGCTGCCCTATGAAGCAGCCCTATCGTCCAGAAGTTTGGCTCGCTCCATTCTGATACGCGCCCATAATTGTCCCAAACGCGCACCTTCCAAAAGCATTCGGCTTCCGCATCAAGCGGGCTGCCGCCATATTCCACCTGAATCGAATCGCTCGATTCCGTTTTTCCGCTATCCCAGCGATCGCCCTCATCTGCGCCCAGCTGTTCTTTTGAAGAAGCAACTAGCACCTGATACGCTGTTTGGCGGACGGAACGCTCCTCCGAGCGCAGCTTCCAGAACAAGCGCGGCTTAGCCGCTTCAATACCGAGCGGATTCGTCATATACTCCGTTTTGCAATCCTCAATCGTTAACGCCATAAAGCTTCAGCCTCCCGCAATTTTTATCGCTTCAAACGTTTCCTGCTGCTTGCTCTTCTGCTTGCTCCTGTGCTATATCTGGGCTGTTATGAACCAATCGCTCATGCAGAAAATCAACGATATGCTGCACCTGCATTTGACCGTCTCCATGCTTGGCTACTCCGAGCTTCATTTGGAGTAGGCAGCCAGGGTTGCTCGTAAGCAAATAATGCGCCTTTGTCGCATTGGCATGCTCCATTTTGCGCGCTAACAGCCCTCCTGCCATTTCCGGCTGAACAATATTGTAGGTGCCCGCCGAGCCGCAGCAGCGGTCAGCCTCAAACATTTCTACAAACTCAGCTCCACTTACCTCTCGCAGCAGCTTCCGGGGAGCATCAGCAGAGCGCATCACATTTCGCAAATGGCAGGAATCCTGATACGTAATCCGAATCGGCTGTTCCTTCATCTGGGCGGTAGCAAGCTTGCCGGAACGGATAAGCAAATCGCTAATATCCACAACACGCTTCGCCAGCCAGACTGCGCCTTCCCTCCACTGCTCATCCTCATGCAGCAAATGATCGTATTCCGTGAGGATGGCGCCGCATCCGCCGGCATTGGATACGATATAATCCACACCAGCGGCCTGAAAAGCGGCAATGTTAAGCCTGGCTAGTGACCGCGCATCCTCCGTCTCCCCGCTATGCGCATGAAGCGCTCCACAGCAAGCCTGTGTATCCGGTATGAAAACCTCAAAGCCAGCTTCCGTCAGCAGCTCCACCGTCTTGATGTTCGTTTCCGTGAACAGCATATCCATGAGACAGCCGCGAAATAGGCCGACGCTAGCTATTTTCACCCCTTTTGCCGGATGATGACTGCCGATTTTCTGAACAATTCCTTTGCTTGAGGCATACGGCAGCACCTCCTCCATCTCGCTCAAATGCGCCGGCAGCAGCTTCATAACGCCAGAGCTGCGCGCCAGCTTGCGAAGCCCAGATTGCTGATACAGCTGCATAGCTCCTCCGAGCAGACGCACTCGCTTCTGATGGGGAAAAAGCTGCTTGAACACAACCTGCCGCAGCGGCTTCACCCACCACCGATGGCTTTCCGTATGCTCTTCAATCGCCTCCCTCGTCTGCTCAATGAGCTGGCCATATTTCACATCTGCCGGACAAGCGGGCTCGCATGCGCGGCAGCCGAGACAGTGGCTCATCTGCTCCTCAAAGGACTGGTCGGGCATCATCAAACCATCGGCAACCGCTTTCATTAATGCGATGCGACCGCGTGGCGATTCGGCTTCAATGCCGGTTTCACGGAACGTTGGGCAAGCAGGCAGACAGAAGCCGCAGCGCATGCAATTGGTCAATTGATCCTCATCCAGTCGCAGCTTGAGCTTTCCAGCAAGCTGCAGCTGCGGAGAACTGCACGCGGGTTCCGTTCCTGGCGCGTTAACGCTTGTGGTTGCAGTTGCTGCTGTGCTTCCAACCATTAGCCTGTCTACCGTTTTAACCATGCTGAAGCACCACCCTCTTGCGCGACTGTTTGGCGAATATTTTGCCGGGATTGAGCAATTGATGCGGGTCGAACGCCTGTTTAACTGCCTTCATCACTTCGATGCCTGCGGAGCCGACCTTCCATTCGAGATAAGGAGATTTGACCAGTCCGACGCCATGCTCGCCTGTAATCGTCCCGCCCAGCCGAATCGCTGCCTCGAAAATTTCTTCAAACGCTGCTTCGACACGGTGGATTTCTTCCTGATCCCGAGCATCAGTCGTTGCTGTAGGATGCAAATTGCCGTCGCCCGCATGGCCGAAAGTACAAATGGTCACCTGATGCTTTTGGGCAATCCGATTAATTTCCAGCACCATTTCGGCAATTTTGGAGCGAGGCACCGTCGCATCCTCAAGAATCGTCGTCGGCCGTAATCGTGCCAATGCAGTAAACGCACTACGCCGTGCCGTAAGCAGCTTGAGCGCTTCCTCCGGACTTTCGGCGACGCTGACGCTGTGCGCCTGCTCGCTTCGGCAAATTTCCTCGATCCGGGCAATGTCCCGTTCCACCACTTCCAGCTCTCCGTCCTGCTCAATGAGCAAAATCGCCTCCATATCTAGCGGCAAGCCAAGCTTGGCAAAATCGTCGACCACCCGCACCGTCGCATTGTCGAGAAATTCGAGCGTAGATGGAATAATCCGATTTTCAATAATTTTGGAAACCGTTCGCGCCGCGCCATACAAATCCTTATACATCGCCAGCATCGTCTTCTTGAACTTCGGTGGCGGCACAAGCTTGAGCGTCGCTTCGGTAATAATCGCAAGCGTCCCTTCAGAGCCTACGAGCAGCTTGGTCAAATCATAGCCCGCTACATCCTTCATCAGCTTGCCGCCGGTACGAATAATTTCGCCGCTTGCCAATACGGCCTCCAGTCCAATGACATAATCTTTCGTTGTGCCGTATTTGAGCCCGCGCAGCCCGCCAGAGCATTCAGCGATGTTGCCGCCAATCGTTGATATTGCCATGCTGCTGGGATCGGGCGGATAAAACAAGCCGAGCGACTCCACATGGGCGATAAAAGATTTCGTAATGAGGCCGGGCTGAACGACCGCAGCCAAATTTTCAAGATCGACCTCCAAAATACGATTCATCCGGTGCATGACCATCACGACGCCGCCCTCTACCGGAACGGTGCCACCGCATAAGTTCGTGCCTGAGCCGCGGCCGATGATGGGAATGCGATGCTTATTCAGCACCTTCATAATCGCACTCACCTGCTCCGTATTCGCGGGATAGATAACGCCGTCGGGCAGCGCTTGAAGCATGGGCGTCCCATCATAAGAATGGGTAACGAGCGCCTGCGCATCATCCTTGTAATATTCATTGCCAACAATCGCTAGAAGCTCGTGCCGAATCTCTTGCTGAAGCATCCTTTTGCCCCCTGCTCAAATGATTTATTAATTAATCAGGTCATCTGATGACTTTAAATTAAAAAAAGTATACAATAAAATAGATAAAAGCGAAAGTGCAATTTTTGAGCAAGCTAGTGAGTTGTTTGAAGGGAGTTATTATGGAGATCAGCCCAAACCGACCGCTCAAAAGCTATGAGTGGGTCATGAACGATATTAAACGAAAAATGGAGGACGGCTCGCTCGCCCCAGGCGACCGGCTCTCCTCTGTTGCCGACCTTGCCGCCTCCTATGGCGTAGGGCAATCTACGATCCGCGAGGCATTAAGCGCGCTGCGGGCCATGGGCAGACTGAATATTCGCCAAGGCAGCGGCACTTATGTCACAGCTCCACCAGAGCCTGCTTCCATAACAGCTCCAAGCTTTCTCTATGACGAAGCGTGGATGGATCGTGCGCAAACGCTGCGCCATATTTTGGAGGTGCGCAAGGTGCTGGAAACCGGCTGCGCTGCGCTTGCTGCCCGTAACCGGACCGAAGCTGATTTGGCCGCTCTGGCCTCCATTTTGCAGAGCATGAATGAACGCCTTGGCGATGAGGCTTTCAGCGAGCAGGCGGACATCCGCTTTCATCAGGAGCTCGCGAAGGCGACCCATAATCCCGTGCTGCTGGAAATGATGGAGTCGTTGTCGTCCAAGCTTCATGAGAGCATGAAGGATACACGGGCTTTGTGGTTTTATGCGGAGCGCTCAACAGCGGAGCGGCTGCTGGACGAGCATCAGGGAATTTACGAGGCGATTGTCGGCCGGCAGCCTGCGGAAGCATCCCAGCTTATGGAGGCGCATATTTCCAAGGTAGAGTCGGTGCTGCTCGGCAAGCTGGCTTCTGGCTAAATAACAAAGGGAAAGCATCTGAGTGAACAGAAGCTTTCCCTTTTTTTTTGACACGACTATCTTCATATTGCCACGTTCTTCTTCCCCTGTTACCCTTTAATCCCCGTCATTGCGATGCCTTCAATAAAATGCCGCTGCGCAACGAGAAAGACGATCAGCGAAGGAATAACGATGACCGAGGTCGCCGCCATCATCAGATGCCACTGCGCTGAATAGGAGCCTTGAAACAGCGTCAGCCCCTGCATAAGCGTATAATTGCTCTCCGAGGTAATGAAAGCCAGCGGTCCTAAATAATCGTTCCAGTTTGCCAAAAACGTAAGCAGCCCGACAACAATCATCGCCTGTTTGCCAATCGGCAAAATGATTTGCAAGTAGATTCGGAAATGTCCGGCTCCGTCCACCTTTGCGGCTTCATCCAGCTCCGTCGGGATGCTGAGGAAAAACTGCCGCAGCAGAAAAATGTTGAACACGCCTCCTCCAAACCACGCTGGTGCAATGAGCGGTACGAACGTATCGGTCAAATGCAGCGCATTCCAGAACACATATTGCGGGATCATGACGACGAAAAACGGAATCATTAACCCCGTTAATATAAATCCAAACACCTTGTCGCGGCCCTTCCAGTGAATGCGCGAGAAGCTGTAGGCACAGACCGAGCTGGAAAATAGCACGCCAAGCATCGCCGACGCCGTAATGACCGTGCTATTGAGAAAAAATCGCCCGAACGGATAGGCGCCCAGTGCCTGCTCAAAATTATCCCAGCTCAAATCGTCTGGCAGCAGCTTCGGCGGTATTTGATATAAATCGCCCATATTAATGAGCGAGGTTCGCAGCATCCAAAAAATCGGAAACAGGAAAAACAGGCTGCCGCCAATAAGCAGCGCATAAATAACGATTCGATTGGCCATAGATTGCTTTTTCATCTGCGCTCCTCCTTGCCCTCATAATAGACCAAAGACTTGGAGAAGTAGAAAATCGCTGCGGTGAACAGCATAATGACGAGAAACAGCAATACGGAAATCGCACTGGCGCTGCCCATTCGTGAAGACTTGAAGCCTTCATTGAACAAATACAGCACATAGAGCAAGCTCGCATTGTTAGGCCCGCCCTGCGTCATGACCGCTGGCTGCACGAACGTCTGAAACCCATTAATGAACGCAATAACCGTATTGAAAAAAATAATCGACGAGCTCATCGGAATCGTAATGTAAATCAGCTTATGCAGCCGATTGCCACCATCGAGCTCAATGGCCTCATAAAGGTGGGCAGGAATGCCCTGCAAACCTGCTAGAAAAATAACAATCGTATTGCCCAGCGTCCAGAAGCTGAACAAAATGAGCGTCGGCACAACGGAGGTCGTATCGCCGAGCCATCTGGAGGTTGGCAAATGCAGCGCTTCCAGCGCATAGTTGACGATGCCAAAATCCGGCTGCAGCAGCCACATCCAAACCATCGAGGACGCGGCAAGCGGAATAATAACGGGCAAATAAAATACGCCGCGAAAAAAGCTTTTGCCCGCGACCTGCTGATTCAGCAGTATCGCTAAAAAAAACGATAAAATAATGCCCAGCGGCACGCTCAGTCCAACATAATAAACCGTTGCTTTCACGGCCGGGTAGAAAAAGGGATCTGCCCCGCTAAACAAGCTGGCATAATTGTCAAAGCCGATCCATTTCGGCACAGTGCCGACGCTGTAGGAAGTGAAGCCCAAATAGAAGGTTGCCGCAATCGGCACAATGACGAAAATGACGTAGCCCAGCAGTACCGGAGAAGCGAAGAGCAGGCCGAAGCCCAGCTCCCCGAATTTCCGTTTTTGCCTGACTCCGCGCTCCGCCTTTAATTCACGCTCATGAACGCTTGCCAGTGGTTTCATAACAGCTCTCTCCAAACTCGTTTTATCGGTTATTCGCTCACATCATAGCGGCCTTGAATTTCCGGCTGCACCTTCGCTTCGACTTCCTTCATCGCTTCTACCGCCGTTTTGCGGCCTAACCATACTTCATCCATGCCGGAGAAGGTAATGGCATTCACCTTCGAGAAATTTTTAATATAATAAGAGCCGTTCGGCACGCCGTTTTGCAGCAGATTGTTCATCATCGCATCCTTGAAGCCCGCTGGATGCGCCGGATTATTTTCTGCCCACTTCGCTACAAGCTCTGGATCGGTATACCATTTCGTCATCGTCGGCATCCAAAGGCCGCCCTTATAGAGGTCAATCGAGCCTTCCGGATTTTCCAGGAATTTCGTGAGCAGCCATGCTTCCTCCAAATGCTTCGTCGATTGGTAAATGACCGATGCCCCGCTAATGCCCATCGGCACGCTGCGCTTCATTTTCGGCAGGACGCCAATATCGTAGTTTACTCCAGCCGCCCCGAGATCAAGATTGATCCACTGCCCATGCATCGACATGGCGACCAGCTTCGATTGCAGCGCTACCGCCTGCGAAGGAATCGACTTCATCTGTACCGGAGACGGCGCAACATGGTGCACATTAATTAAATCTGCTAAACGCTGAATCGCTTCAGTCGCTTCCGGCTGGCTAAAGCCGAATTTGCCATCCTTCGTAATCCACTCGCCTTCATTGTTAATAACCGTTGCCTGCACCGGTCCATGCCATGTTTCAAAGGATACGCCGTATTGGCGGATGTTTTTCGGATCAAAATCCGCTTCAGAGGCGTTTTTGCCGTTTTTGTCAATCGTCAGCTTCTTGGCAACGTCGACAAACTCATCCCAAGTCCAAGCTTCCTCCGGCTTCGATGGCGGATATGCGGCATTCGCCTGATCGAACATATCCTTGTTGTAAAATAAACCGAATGTCTCGCCCGCTGTGCTAATGCCGTAAGCAAAATCCTCGGATGATTTGAACCAAATATAGTCGAGGAAATCGTCGCGCTTCAGCTCGCCGTCGTTATCCAGCAGCTCGAACAGATTGACGAATTTCCCCTCCTTCTGCCAAGGGTCAGCAAGCTCCCCGTGCATATAACCGAGATCCGGGGAGTCGTTGCCTGCAACCATCGCCGTAATTTTTGCATCGTAGTCCGCCTCTGGAATATGAATGGCGTTAACTTTAATCCAAGGGTATTTTTCCGTAAAGCTTTTGGTCGCCTGCTCCATCGCCGACTTCTCCTGCGGGCTTCCCCAAAACGTAAACTTAAGCGTTACTGGCTCTTTCTCCTCAGGCGTCGCTGACGCCTCGCCTTTCGGCGATTCCGCAGGCTGCTGGCTGCTAGCCCCTTCACTTGCTGGTGTTGTTCCCCCGTTGCCTGTGCCGCTGCATCCTGCCACAACGAGTGTTAACGATAGTAGCAATGCAGTGAATGCTGACCTTCCTTTGAATCGTGCGATCATATAAAGCCTCCCTTTGTTATGCCAATCTCTTTGTACAGCTCTATCATATTGAATGCGGTTACATTTTAAAATTCGAATATATTTATAATGGTGGACTTTTTATAGCGCTTGCCAAAAACTTGCAAAAAAATCAGACTTACGCTAAAATAATGACTGTGGTCATTTATTGACTGAAGTCATTATTGATGAAGGCGGTGTGCTTACATGGTACTGCGACAACAACGGAAGCAGGAGCTTAAAGAACGTATTTTTATGTATGCCGTGCAATTATTTCGGGAAAAAGGATTTGCAAACGTCACAATTGATGAGATTACGCAAGGCTGCGGCGTTGCCAAAGGAACGTTTTATAACTATTTTCCACGCAAGGAAGCGATCCTGCTCGATTTGGGTCAGACACAGATGAAAGTGACTCAAGAAAACCTTGAGCGATATTCATTAATTAATGGCATTAAAGAAAAGCTTCTAACGCTATTTCGCGACTTGTTCCAAAAATATGCCGTAAACGCTGAGCTTGCGAAGCTCACCATTTCGGAAATGCTGCGCTCTCCCCTGCTGATGCAAGAAGAATTTAATATCATTAATAAATTTGAGGAGCTGCTTAAAGGCCTCCTAAATGAGGCCCAGCAGCAAAATCAATTGCCAAGCTATCTCGCTAGTGCAGATGTCGCAGCCGTGCTCGCAGGCTTGTACTTTCATGCCCTATTGACCTGGGCAGCATCACTTGAGGATGCTCTGCAAATGCAAGCTGGCTTTGAGCGCCGTTTCGAAGTTATCTGGGAAGGCTTGAAAATGAGAGGTGAATTCGCATGATGCTGTGGATCGCAATAAGCGGGTTTATTTTGCTGCTGCTTAGCGCCATTCATGTTTATTGGGCCTTTGGCGGAAAATGGGGCGCAAGCGCCGCTCTGCCTACGAAAGCAAATTCGCAGCAAATGCTGTTTCTTCCGGGAATAGGCGCTACGCTAGTCGTTGCAGGTCTGCTGCTCTGCTCGGCGTTAGTACTGTTCATTCAGGGTGATGTGCTGCCCTTCCTTTCAGGCTCGCCATTCATCAAGTGGAGCTGCTGGGCATGTGCAGCCGCCTTTACGCTGCGGACGATTGGCGATTTTAACTATGTTGGCATTTTCCGTAAAGTTCGCTCCACCCGCTTTGCCAAATTTGACCTGTATTTGTTTACGCCGCTTTGCCTGCTGCTGTCAGGCGCATTTTATACGGCTGCAGTCTTGGCAACCTAACCAATTTAGACCGTATATGCAAACGTAAGCGAGCCAGATCAAGCTAGAATTTGGTGGACACAGCAGCAGCTATTTCAACCGGATCACAGGTTATGGCACAGGCTGCGGACTCAGAAGCCGCTAATGTGCGGCCAAAAGCCATTTTGACGGGTTAATGAAGGCAATAACGGATTTCCTGTCCGCGTACGGCCTGAAATCGGATCAAAAGCCATAATAGTGGAACCACAGTCCTTCAAAAAAAGAGGGCGCGTCCCGAGCTGCGTGGCTCAGCCACCATGGTCTCAGCAACAATCGCATGCCGCGGCTCCCCGGCCTTGAATCGTCAGATGAGATTGGCCTCAAATAAGCGCTAAGCAAGGCGCAGCAGGCCGAATCCGGTTTGCATGCACACCCTAAACCATTTTGTTATACTAACAATTTTGTTTATGCTTTTACTCTTTATGTTAAGTATTAGAGGCCGTAAACTGCTCCATAAAAGCATCACGGCTTCCACGAAATACATTAATATCGACGTACATGTCTATACCTGCCACATGTCCGCGGTTATGGTATTGCCAGAACTGCCAGCCGCGCTCTCCAAGCTTCGGATGCTTGACAATGTCGCGAATCCAAATTTCATAGGGGGCAAAAGCGGATACACCTTCTATATAAGTATGGTAAGTATCATACGTCACATACAATATAGGTTTTTTGCCATAATGCGCCTCCATGCCGTCCGCTAGCGCCTGCAGCTCCTTATGTACGTTAGCTTGGTCATGGTCCAGGCTGATTTCCAGATCGATGACGGGTGGCAGGCTATCCTGCTCATATGGAACTGTTTTTATAAAATGGGCAGCCTGCTCCTCCCCCGTACTCATCGTTGTGAAAAAATGATACGCTCCCGTCAGAAAGCGCTGCTCCCTCGCTCCCTGCCAATTTGCTTCGAACCGCTCGTCGGTATAATCCTTGCCCTCCGTTGCTTTCACAAACATGAATTCATATTTCCCCGTCGCTTTTATGTGCTTCCAGTTTATTTCGCCTTGATAATGCGATACATCCAGCCCTTTCACCTCATAGGCATTCGCAAATATGGAATTATGCCAAATGACCCCTTTATACTCTAAAACCCCTAGCAATACTAACAATGCCAGCCCACCAATGATTATATTTCGCCATTTCTTATTCCTCTTCATTTGCATGCTCCCTTTCTTTCATTATGAATATTATACCAAGTGAACAAAATGAAGCCTACAAAAAAACTCGCCCTGCCTCCCGTGTTCAGGAAGCGAGCGAGTTTTTGCTGCAGCGTGCTGGATGTAATGCTTTTAAATAGCAAAAATATGATTGCCGATCTGTACGATCTGTTCCCTCGTCCAAATCCAAGATGACGTTGCGGTCTTCGGGTTAAAATAATACAGTGCGCCATTCGTCGGATCATTTCCGGCAACTGCCTCGACTGCGGCCTTGTAAGCTGTGGAATCTGGCTTAAGCTTGTACTGTCCATCATCAACTGCTGTAAATGCACCTGGCTGCTCGATAATGCCTTTAAGCGTATTAGGGAACTGTGAGGAAGCCAATCGGTTCATCACGACGGCGCCTACGGCCACCTGCCCCTTGAATGGCTCGCCACGCGATTCGGCAAAAATAATACGGGCCAGCAGGTTCAGCTCATGCTCGCTGACGGATACTTTTTTCAGCGTCTTCCAGGTTTGCTTGCCAGCAATGCCGTCGGATTGGAGGCCGTAATCTTTTTGAAACCGTTTCACGGCATCCTCGGTCATTTTACCGTAGAAGTCCGTTACCTCGTCATTCATAAAATACCCTAAAATCTTTAATCGATACTGGACGTCGGGAACATCTTCCCCTTTGCTGCCATAGCTCAGTGTAGCCGGGGCCGCGGCTCCAACAATTTGAAGCGGCAAGCTGACGACCAAAATAATCGCAAATATATATGCTAATAAATTGCGAAATATTAATTTATTTTTCATAATTCTAATATTCCTCCTTTTTAAAACAAGTACAAAACTTATTTTTCAAATTTATTTTTATTAATTTCAGCACTCGTATGAGTTTAACATAGTATTAAAATGAAAGTAACCGTATTTGCATAATTACATGAATTTACTAATGTTTGGACAAGCATAAACAGCGGTCTAGCGCGCTATACGGGAGTTTTCTCCAGGGAACTGCTATAATGAGGGATAAATGATTGGCAGAGGTGATAAATGATGAATATTATTAAAGTGAAGGATCGGCAGGAGCTGGACAAACGGGTCCCATCTATGCCTTGGTATATTGAGAAATTTATTAATTATAAGCTGCCCGACCTCTCCCCTTCGTCGCTGCTTGAGTATGTAAGGGATTATGAGCTTTTTCTAAATTGGCTCGTTACGGAAGGGCTATCTGAGGCGACGGTAATCAAAGACGTTCAGCTAACAGAGCTGGAGCGGCTTCATATGGACAGCATTGACAGCTTCCGCATGTTTCTCGCTACCCATCCTAGCCATAATAATCGTAAAACGACGATTACCCGCAAGCTTTCCTCGCTGCGCTCGCTTTTTCATTATTTGAGCCAAATCGCCGAGGATGAGCAGTTTTATCCGCTGTTGAAGCGCAATGTCATGGCGAAGGTTGCTATTAAGCGCACAAGCAAGCCTAAGGATACGGCGGCGAAGCTGGAAGGCAAGCTGCTGCAGGAGGAGGAAATTGGGGAGTTTCTTGCTTATATTGCAAGCGGCTACGAAAGCGATCTTGCCGGCAACAAGCAGGCGCTGTATTCCTATGAGCTGAACAAAATACGGGATACTTGCATCATCAGCTTTATTTTGCATTCCGGCCTGCGCGTATCCGAGCTGATCAATCTCAACGTCGATGACATTGATCTGAAAAAAAAGCTCGCGCATGTTTACCGTAAAGGTAAAAACGACGATTCGTTTAAAACCCCGGTCTATTTTCGCCAGGAAGCGGTTGATGATCTACAGGTGTACCTGCAAATGCGCGATACGCATTATAAAGCGCCGAAACGGGAAAAAGCGCTGTTCCTTGCCATTGCGAACGGCAAAAAAGAAGGCTCGCGCATGACGAAACGAGCGGTGCAGGCGATGGTTATGAAATACGCCAAGCGTTTCGGCAAACCCTATCTATCCGTGCATAAGCTGCGCCATTCGTTCGCAACTGACTATTATTTGCGTAATGACCTGTACAAAACGCAGGAACAGCTTGGACATGCATCGCCGGAGACGACGCAAATTTACGCTCATTTGACCGATAAGACGATGGCGGAAGCGATTGATCGGGAATAAGCTGGGGAATAAGCGAGGCCAAGTCAAATAGCCTTCTCGGCAGCAGCTGGCATTCTGCTCATGCAAGAAGGCTATTTATTTTGTTCCATTCTCAAGCTCAAAAATCTTTGGACAGCTCCATATCTGTAGCGGAAATGCCCTCTTCCACCGCAAACTCAAAATCTTCAATGTCGTAAATTTGCACGGGGATCTCTGCTTGAATCAGCTTATCCTGAAACTCAAACTGGTCGGAAAGCAGCGGCAAATTAAATTTCAATGCGGTCAGCAGCAGCTCCGTTTCGATCGGATCGAACGCCTCGCCGTATTGCGCGCTGTCTACAGCATGTACAATTGTAAACTGTATTCGCTCGTTAAGCAGCAGCGGCGAGCTTTCCCGCCAAGGCACCTGCATCGTGCGTTCGATTTTTTTACGATTGAGCGGATCTTCAAAAAAAGCAATCAGCTCGCCAATTTTATTTTTGACATGAGCATCATCATCTGGATCTTCCATAACGGGATCTGATCCGTCTCTCATATCATAAAGCTCCAAAATGGAAGAATAAGGAACAACATAATCAATGGGGCTACTTGGAACGAGAAGGTGACCATAAGTTGCCACCATTACTGCCTCTATTACAAACCGTCGCGGCATGTTTGACCTCCTTCTATAAAACAACGTTTCCACATTATTATACAATAATCCAACTGGTGTACAAGATAGCCAATCGCCAAATTTGCATTAATTCCGTGCGCCGCAGTACAATGGTGGGGAAATCATTATCGGAGGTACATACATGATTAGAGAAGAAGCAATCATTATTGGCGCTGGTCCCTGCGGCCTTGCCGCGGCAATTGAGCTGCAGCGCATCGGAATCCGCCCCCTTATAATAGAAAAAAGCCATCTGGTCCATTCGATCTCGCAGTACCCGACCTATATGCATTTTTTCAGCACGCCGGAGCTGCTTGAAATTGGCGACATTCCATTCACGACGCCGAATGACAAGCCTTCACGGCTTGAAGCGATGAATTATTATCGCACAGCGGCGCTGCGCCATGAGCTTCGGATTAATCCCTATGAGACGGTAACGCGAGTCGTTCGTGAAAATGGCCGCTTTACGCTCACCAGCACCAATCGCTTTGGCGAACCGCTGACCTATTCCAGCCGCTATGTTATTATTGCCACAGGTTATTTTGACCATCCGAATTATTTGGGTATTCCAGGTGAGGAGTTGGAGAAGGTGACGCATTTTTTCCGCGAGGCCCATCCGTATACCGGAATGGAGGTTGCGATTATTGGGGGCAGCAATTCCGCTATCGATGCAGCGCTTGAGCTCGAACGCATCGGGGCGAAGGTGACCGTAATTTATCGCGGTGAGCACTATTCATCGAGTATTAAGCCATGGGTGAAGCCCGGCTTTGAGAGCAAAGTAGCCAAGGGGCAAATTGCGATGCGCTTTCGCTCTCGCGTCATGAGCATCGATGACCGCAGCGTCACGCTTGAAGACTCTGAGGGCAAGCATACGATTGCAAATGATTTTGTGCTTGCGCTGACAGGCTTTCATCCAGATCGGGATTTCCTGACGGATACGGGCGTCGTTATGGCGGAGGAAGGTTATCCGTTTTTCGACGAAGCTACGATGGAGACGAATGTGCCAAACTTGTTTCTTGCCGGTGTTGTTGCTTCACGTCATGAAGCGAATGAAATTTTCATTGAAACCGGACGTTTTCACGGTAGAAAAATTGCCGCGCATATCGCCCAAAACACCGCAGCCGACAAATAAAATGCAAGAACCGTAACAGTTAGAGGCTGCCCATGGCCAGAGAGAGCGCAATGTGATGCGCTAAACCTCTGAGCATGGGCAGCCTCTTCTATAAATCTGTCATGAAACGGTTAGCCTCGCTCGCTCCATGCTTCACCCAACAATTCACTATTAATGCTTACAGCCGCCATTGATCCCATTGAAGCCGCCGCAACGACCTGATACTTTTGGGAAGCAGCGTCGCCGGCACTATAGATGCCCGGCACATTCGTCTTGCCAAACTCATCGACAACAACAGCCCCTGCTTCTGTCATTGCACAGCCCATAGCCTGCGGAAGATCCGATCCAATCGCCAGCTTCGGCACAAAGAAGATACCTTCGCACGATATGATTGATCCATCCTCCAGCACAACTTGCTGAACGCTGCCGTTAGCTGCTTCAATTCGCTGAATTTTTGAGTCAAATATGGGCACATCATGCTGCTGCAATTCCTCGCGCTGCTCAGCGGTCATTTCGTCAGGACCATCGGTGCAAATGGTATATTGGCTTGTCCAGCCTGCTATTATTTTGGCGAAGTGCAGCGCATGATCCCCCTTGGATATTATAACCAGCTTCCTATCCCTCATTTCCCAGC
Source organism: Paenibacillus algorifonticola (assembly GCF_000971975.1). Taxonomy (GTDB): domain Bacteria; phylum Bacillota; class Bacilli; order Paenibacillales; family Paenibacillaceae; genus Pristimantibacillus; species Pristimantibacillus algorifonticola. The sequence continues at coordinate 383,308 of NZ_LAQO01000003.1, forward strand.
CATCACAATACGGGCACACAAATGCGCTTTTTCCATAAACGTCAGTTAATCCTTCAATATCAAGTGGAAGATCCTTCATCCCTACGGCAAAAAGCAGCTTTTTGGCCCCGAAGGTTGATCCTTTTGCGGTCGTAATCATAAATTCCCCATCGGCTCCCGTTACGGCTACGGCTGAGTCATTTTCAAAATGAACGGATGGGTAGACACTTATCTGCTCGCGCGCAATTTGACGGAACTCGCTAGGCTTAATGCCGTCTCTCGTCAGAAAGCCATGCGATTCCTGCGTCACCCGATTGCGCGGACGCTCTTCATCAATAACGATAACACTTTTCCTCGCTCTGCCTAATACCAGTGCGGCACTAAGTCCTGCCGGCCCTCCACCAATAATCGCAACATCCATCAGTTGTTTCATATTAACCACCTTCCGAGAGTTTTAATGTCTTTAATTGAATGAAAAAAAACCCTTCTAATACTCATCGTTTTCTATTGCGCTACGATAATTTGGAGATTAGAAAAATATTACACTGTTTTGAATATCTCTTTTAAAAATCTATTAAAGACACTTAATGTCCGCTATCGAGCTGCAAATATTATTATAGACAAAACGAGTCTTTAATTCAAGCTTTATTTTTTGACGGCAACTTATCTTTCAAAAAGCCCGTTTTTGGAAAGAAAATAAAGTCTTTCGTATGGATATTGACGTTATATCGAGGGTTAAAGAGAGCCTTAGTTTGTGAAAAAACCTTGAAAGCACTCTGTACCTATAATCCTTCCAATTCATTTAAATACGGACGCTCGTTTTTGCCATTAAACCATTTCTTGCGGGAAATGATATGATTTATACATCATTAAATACTAATGGAAACGAAACATTCATTTCAAAAGATGACACTCGAACAAAGTTGGCCTCTCCCCTTTCATAGGCGGTGGATAAATAAACGGAGGTGAATCGAAATTATGTTGTTACAAAAATAATTGGTACATATAAACAATGCTAGGTACAAGGCACTTAATTAGTACTTAATTAAAGTACAAGACCAGCTTAGTAATTCCCGAGCATCGGTTAGTGGCGGTTAGAATGTATAATCAAGTAGGTTCTAACCCGCCAGGATACAACTATATGAAGGATTAATAGAATTTTGGCGACAAAGTCTTAACATGCATATTGAGCTAACCATTCGTTTATTAACTTCTAAAGACATTAACAGACCGGAAATTGGATTCTGATTTTTGTAACGATAAACCTCCCCCTTTTGTAATATTACCATACTTTCGTACCAATCGTTTCAAATATCTACCATAAATCTAGGTTCTAATGGCCAAAAGAAAAGCCCAAGCATGAATATGCTTGAACCCTGTTATGGATAATTCTTTTTGGTTGGTGTTCTTATTTTTCATAATCCATATCAACTTGGATCCCCAGTAATTTGCTCTTCTCTGACTCGTCAGTAAGAGTGAGGATAATGTTTTTTTCAATTATCTCATGATATTCTTCTTTATCCATTATTTCTTCTACCGTTTGTAATGTATCTTCGTTCACCGAAGCAATATACTGAAAGTTCCCGATTTTTGTTCTCTCATAAGCAAGCTTGAAAAGTGTGTACCTCTGTCGTGGATCCATGTTACTAAAAAGTCTACTATCATGAAATATAAATTTCACTTTATGGTTCAACTGTAGAAGTAATAGAGTCATATCAAAACAAAATATTTTCACCTCGTTTACTCCATCAGAAGAATCATCTTGAATTTTTGCCTTAATATCAAAACGCAGTGTATTTTCTCCATCATTATTTGTGACTTTTATTCCTCCGGGCTTATTTTCGTAAAACGATTTGGACATCTCTCGGAAAGTTACCATAATATTATCAAGCAACTCGCTAATTGATTCCAAGTATTCTTCCGCTTGTTTAGTCTCATTTGTATATTCAGTTTGAATATCTCTTAGTTTCTTTTTATAGGTTTTTATTATGTTCTGATGCTCTTCAAGTCTGCGTTTCTTAGATTTAATATCGCTTAATTTATTATTTAGGCTCACATATTCATCAAGTGCACCGTGTGTATTCAGATATCCAAGTAGCCTGTCTAATTCGTCACCAGTTAATTCAATATCCTTATTCATGCTACTCAGATTTTCGCGATTATTTTTTAATTCATTAAAAAGGCGCTCTTTTCTCTTTGTTAACAAACCATTATGAAAATTGAGTACTTCTTGTACTTGTCGTTTTACCATCTCGGGTATTTGTATATTTGCTTGTTGATACAATTTCGCAACACGATCCGCAGATACATCTGGTTCAATTTGTAGTGATTTTTCAATATTTCTTATAGAATTCGCCAATAAAACTCTTTTATTTTCGAGCTTCTTTAAGGTATAACTTACCTCATCTGCTTCTTTTTCAATATCATGATAATTAGAAGCTACCTTAAAACTTTGCAATTGATCCTGAAGTTGGGATACTTCTTCTTCTAAATCGTAAATCTCAATAAGTGAATCTTTATTGTTTTTGAAGTGTTCAATAATGACAGGGTCCTTCTCTAAACCTTTCATTAATCTATCCGAGCTAGTTTGTAAATCACGAAGTTCCTTTTTCGCACTAATTAAGTCTACATCAATACCCAATAAAAATGCGGTATTAATTAATTTACTACACTAGCGTTGCATTAATGTTCTCTGAATCTTCCTAATTTTCTATCACGGCTACTTTTGTGCATAAAA
>NZ_KQ040778.1:0-307459 GCF_000971975.1 Paenibacillus algorifonticola
TTTTGTGCGCAAATTTCGATGCTACAGAAAGTTATGAAGATTCAGAGAACATTTATGCAACGCTAGTGAGATTTGATGAAGTAAATATAATATAGGAGGACATTATGTTTGGTATTGTTTTGAAAGAGTATCTGGGGCTAATAAAAGGTGTGAAATCTTTTCTTGTCATTCTATTTGTAACATCCGTATCTATTTGGGCTGCTCAGTATGCTTCAAGCAGTACATTTTTGACAGAGGCATCCGGAGATTCTCAAGGAACGGAGCTTGCGGGGTTATCTTTTATTTTTATTTTGTTCGGGGCATTGTTTATCTATATACTATCCCATGATATTGTAAACCGCGATATTGAATTGCAAAGAATAAGGCTCCTCATTACAAAAACATCTCGAAAAAACGTAATAGTTGGCAAGTTTATATCGGTATTTTCTTTTTGGGCAAGCGTTACTCTAATCACCTTTGTTTGTATTTCTATCAGTACTCAAACTTTTTATATTGCTCCATTAATTTTATTGTGGGTTTTCATAGCATTTCATTCTGGAGTAGCGATAATGATGTCCACTATTATTACGAAACATAGCTATACGGTACTTATCAGTTTAATTGGCGGGCTTGTAATTCCAGGTGTAGGGATATGGAGTTTATTTAACAAATCAGTTATAGCCAAAGTTTTAAATTATGCGCTGCCTTATTATATTGCAATGGATGATTATCGCTTTATTGCTTTAACAGTTGTTGAGGTTGCTATTATGTTAATAATCTCAATTATCGTTTTTGAAAGAAAGGAACTCTAGTTCAGATGACTATACTAAAAGTGGACGGATTAACCAAGGAATATAGAAATCATAAGGTAGTGGATGAAATTAGCTTTTCACTAAATAAGGGTGAGATTTTTGCCTTTCTAGGCAGGAATGGGGCCGGGAAGAGCACTACGATAAATATGTTGACAGGAATTTTAAAACCTACTCGTGGAAGTATAGAAATCTTTGACCAACCTTACGAAAATTTAAATCGAATTAAATCGCGTATGGGTGTTCTGCCTGATAACAGCAATTATTATAATGACATGACTGCCCTGCAGCATATGTTTTTTTTCGCTCGCATTAAAGGCTTTGGGGCAAACAAGAAAGCGATGCTCGAATTGTTAGAGGAAGTTGGCTTAGGAGAGCATGCTAATAAGAAAGTAGGCAAATTCTCGTTAGGAATGAAAAAGAAATTAGGTATCGCTCAAGCCTTAATTGGCACTCCTGAATTGCTCTTTCTTGACGAACCGACCTCAACGCTTGATATTGAGTCATCTATTATAATTCGAGATTTAATTATAAAATGGGCCTCACAAGGAACCACTGTGTTTATGACCTCGCATAACCTTGATGAGGTGGAAAGAGTGTGCAGTCGCATCGCTATACTTCATAAAGGGAAAATTGAGAAAATAGGGAGTATGAAGGAGTTGCAGCAGTCTCATGATGAGCATGTTCGACTAAAAATTAAATATCAATCCAATACCGAGAATGAATTTCAACTATGGATGAATGAAATGAACCAATTCGCAGAAATTGCAGCATGGAACAACGAATGGGTGGAATTAAACATAGCAAACGAAGGCGTAATTCCTCATATAGTCAATGGAGCAGTTCGCTATCATTTAGACCTATTTCGAATAGAGGTTGAACATACTTCATTGGAAACCATTTTTGTTAACCACGAGAATAAAGATTGAAAAATAATGCTCTTTTGGCATAAAACAGTTTGCCCGGTTGTAATTATGAGGGAAGAACCTATTTTGCCAGAAGGGAGAGGGCTGTCCATTACGAAGCAACAGCTGCCGCGAAGCTCGCTACTTTCTATTGGAGGAATGCTGCTTCCCCTTGTCATTCATGGCATTCATTTGCTGCTGCCACTGCTGCTGACAGGAAGTATAGCAATGGAAAGCAGCATGCATAGGCATCACGGCGAAGCGGCCACTTCGGGAACCAATTGGGTAAACTGGCTGCTTAGCGGCATTACGGCTATCTCGGTCATCGTCACGATCATTTATTTGTACCGAATCTGGACCAGCAAAACCTGCAGCAAAACGAGCGCATGGCTGTACACGGGCATTTCCGTTGTCTGTTTTGTGCTCATCGCCGCAACATTATAGGACAACTGGGAAGGCTTGAGGCCGAGTAGCAGCCGGAGCTTTCTTTTTTTTGCAAAAATCTTCTGTTGCGCTTCCTATTGAATTTTGCTCTAATGAAAGTAACAGAATGAATGAGCACTCTTCGGAAAATGGAGAGATTCGAAAGGAAGCAGCAGAAGATGGAAACGAAAGCCCGATTGCATAAATTTGGCATGCAAATGACTCCCCGTGTATGGTATAACGCCAAAATTGATGTGGGCGCTTCACTATTATTTAGCTTGTTTAATGTCGTGCTTAATCAGTTTTACATGCCGTTCGCGATACAGCAGGGGGCGACGAACTTTCAGGTAGGGCTATTGTCGGCTGCTCCGGCAATTGGCCTTATTTTCTCGCCGCTGTGGGCGAACTGGATTGAGAAGAGCAACAATCCGAAGCCATTTGTGATCATTCCTAACTTAATTGGCAGGCTGCTTCTGCTGCTTCCGGCTTTGTTCGCTCATCCTTCGGTGTTTGTGGCAACGGCGCTCGTTTTTCAAATTTTAATGGGGATTCAAGCTCCGGCTTATGCTGCACTGGTGTCCCGCATGTACCCGCCCGATGTAAGAGGCAGGCTGATGGGGTATGTGCGAGTGGCTATGGGAGCCATTATGATCCCACTAGCCTATTTGGTCGGTAAATGGGCGGATACATCCGGTACGTCCTGGCCGCTCGTCTGCGCAGCCGCCGCTGGTACATTGTCAATATTGCTGTTCCAAACGCTGCGTCTGCCGAAAATCCCGTTGAAAAAGCTGGAGGCTCCCGGCGCATCCGTCACCCGGTTCTCGCTGCGCGACCAGTGGAAGCTCGTGTCGGGCAATAAGAAGCTGGCAGTGTTGCTGGCAGCAACGTCGTTTGCTGGCTTCGGCAATATGCTGTCCATCCCGCTTTATCAAATTATTCAGGTGCAGGTGCTTGAACTAAGCAATGTGCAAATTGGTTATGCACGCGTCGCTTATTTTATCGGACTGCTGGTGACGTATTTTATTGCGGGCTGGATGATTGACCGTTTTGATATCCGCTATACGATACTAGGCGGCATTGCAGCATATGCCATCGTTCCAATGCTTTATGGATGGATAGGTACCTATCCCGCTGTCATTCTCGGCAACGGTATTCAGGGAATTGGCGAAGCGATTTGGGATATTGGCATCCTTTCTTATATTTTTAGACTTGCTCCCGGCCGGGAGGCGGTCGTGTTCGGCATCCATCTGATGCTGTTCGGCGTGAGAGGCACGCTTGGGCCATTGCTGAGCGCAGGTTTGTCGGACAGTGTGCCGCTGAGTACGCTGCTTATCGGGGCTGCTATTTTTGGCTGGATCGGGACGCTGCTCTTTGTAATCGGCAACCGCAAGCGGGCGGGGACGCCGCTTTCAAACGGTACTACGCTAGGAGAATAAAACAGGCAGCAGGACAGCTGTCCTGCGTACAACTTAGAGAACGCTTACAACCAGATGAGAAAAGGGTGATGATCATTTAAAGGAGGAAAACAAAAATGACAGATGTTTTTCGATTTGATTTTGGTATTGGAGCTGCGAGGGACGAGCATGTGAAGGTAACGGACTCTACGTTGTACGAGCCAGACAGAGGCTACGGATTCAGCTCGGTGACGAAGGTGGCGGCGAAGAGCCGAGAGGAAGCAGAGGGCATGGGCAGCGACTTCTGCATTCCCGTGGAAACCTCTTTTTTACTTGATGTCGAAAATGGTGTCTATACCGTGAATCTGTTAATTGGCGATGCCATAACAGCTACGGAGACGACGATCAAAGCAGGCTGCGGTCGGCTCGTTGCCCAGCGCTTAAGGACGGTAGCAGGCGAATTTATCCGCTACAGCTTTTCCTTGTCGGTAAGGGATGGACAAATCCGCCTGGCCTTTACGGGGCTGGCGCCGCGCATTAATGCGTTGGAGGTGCTTTCTTCCAACCAGACGGTCACCGTCTTTCTTGCCGGAGATTCCACGGTTACGGATCAGCCGGAGGATGGCTATCCCTATGCAGGCTGGGGCCAAATGCTGCCCAAATGGTTCAAGCAGGACGCAGCCATTGAGAACAGGGCGGTTTCCGGACGCAGCTCCAAAAGCTTTATCGGAGAAGGCCGTCTGGATGAAATCTGGCAATGGATGAAGCCGCGGGACGTGTTGATAATTCAGTTCGGTCATAATGACCAGAAGCCCGATGAGGAGCGGCGCACGGAGCCTTTTACCACTTATAAGGAATATTTAAAACGATACATAGACGGGGCCCGGCAGCGCGAGGCGCTTCCCGTGCTGGTGACATCCGTACAGCGGAGATTTTATGAAGCGGATGGCCGTCTCATCGATACGCACGGCGACTATTTGATTGCGATGAGGGAGCTTGCCGAGGAGGAAAATGTGCCGTTAATCGACTTGGCGGAGGAAAGCCGCAAGCTGTTTGAGGAGCTTGGGCCGGAAGCGACCAAATCGGTATTTATGTGGGCGGCGCCAGGCGAGTTTATGAATTTCCCGAATGGTGTAGAGGACAATACGCATTTTCAGGAGCGCGGTGCGCTGCAAGTGGCCGGCCTTGTTGTGGAGCAGCTGAAGCAATTGAGGCTGGGGGCTATTCAGGTCGCATTCCGCTAAGCGTTGTTTTCGCTAAGTACGATCGGCATATTCAGCGGACGTTCAGGCGGCATTCATACGGTGTTCATAATGGTTTGATAAGCTGAGCTTGTACATTCAAGCAAGGCTTATTGAAAGGAAGCGAACCCTTATGAAAAATTGGAAAACACTACTTAGCACGATTCTCATAACCGCCACTTTAGCTGCATGCAGTGCCAATCAGACAGCAACGACTACGACTGCTGCTGCAGGCACGGAAGCGGCTGCGGCGCAGAGTGAGACACAAGCGGATGCTGGTGCTGGGCAAGCGCAGGGCGATCCGGGCCAAGGCGGCATGATGATGGGAGGCACAATGGGCAAAATCAAATCCATTGATGGACAGACCATTACGTTGTACAAATCTTCCTTCACGCCAGGCGACCGCCAAGGAGGCGGGCAGCCTCCAGCGCAAGGCGATGCACAGCAGGGCGAAGCGGGAACTGCGCCGGATGGAACACAGCCGGAGCCGCCGGCACAGGATGACGGACAAGCTGCTCAAGGTCAGGGCGGTGGCCGGATGAATATGGAGAACATGTTCACCGAGGAGACGGTGGAAGTGACTGTGACCGATGCGACAACGATTACAGCCATTTCCTTCGAAAATGACCAGCGAGTGGAAACAACCAAGACGCTCGCTGACCTGAAGGCCGATGACATTGTCACCTACACGGTAACCGATGGCACCCAGGATGCGGCGACGATTCAAATCGGCGGCATGATGGGTGGAGGAATGAGCGGCGGCCGTCCAGGCAGCCAAGGTGCAGGTGGTGGTGCGGCGAGCCAAGGCTCAGATGCAGCGGCAGAAGCATCCCCAGAAGCATCCCGGGCAGCAACTTCATAAGGATATTGCAACCGAAAAAAGGAAAGAGCGGTCTTATGGCTGCTCTTTCCTTTTTGTTTGTGAAAGAATAATAGACAAACTAACGGAATAGATTTTGTTATATTGAGTCCAAATGCTAACATCTTTGCTTGCAAAGGGTGGAATCCATCATGGATCGAACAAAATCATATATAAATTCCATTGATCCTCATACGGTTGCCACATTCCGGGCGCTGGTCGAAGCCATTGTGCCAAACACGCCTGCTCTTGCCGTGTACGGAGCGGAACAAGTGGCTGGTGCGGCAGATTTGCACATTCATGAGTATATGATTTGGGAATTGGATCACAGCCTTTCGCTTTTTTTAGGAACACATCTTACCGTCGTTCCGCTAGCTGCACCTACTGCCCAATTGCTCAATGCTGGTGCTGTGGAGCTCGTCACCTCCGGGCGGGTACAGCATGCGCCAAATCATGTGGTTTGGGGAAGCAGTCCTTATGCCGCTCTTTCTCCTATCGACAGGATTCGGGTTTTAGCGATGCTTGAGCAGCTTGATGTTGACCTTGGCAGCTTGCCGCCTCCGTACCAGTATGATGGCGGCATTGTCCGGTTTATGATTGATTTTCTTAACAGGCAGACGATGTTTGGAAATTACTCGGAGTGGTCCGCCTACGGTACGACAAGGCTCGCCACGCCCACCGAGCGAAGATTGGAATATTTCCCGATCAGCTGGAAGCAGGTCGGTTACCCAGGCGTCGTTCCGGGTTATCGGGCGCTGCTCGGTTATAAGTTGACCATCGTTCGTGAGGGAGGGGAATCTACCATTGTATGATGCGGATGTAATTGTAATCGGATCTGGCGGCGGAGGCGCCGTCGCCGCCAAGGAGCTCGCGGAGGCTGGGCTGCAGGTATTGGTGCTTGAAGCTGGCCCGTGGTATGGAAATAAAAACTGGCAAAATCCGAACAGCGAACGCGGAGGAGAATGGAGCTCCAGCTACAATGATTTGGATGTGGGCCTCTACAAGAAGCTATACAATGGATATGAGAACAACATGAATGATGTGGTGTCCGGCGTGTTCCGCTTCGGGCCGGCAGACCGCCGGCGTACACCTTGGCACCGAGTCATGCGCCAGAAGGGAGACATCTGGCAGCTTTCCGGAGTTGGAGGAACGACCCAGCATTATTGGACGCAGTCGCCGCGGGCCTTTCCGATTGCGGTTGACGGGATTTGGCCAATCAGCTATCAAGAGCTGATTCCTTATTACGAGAAAGCCGAAGCTACTTTGCCTGTCCAGTTTGCACCGACGACTCCGAAAGAAGAGCTTTTTTACTATGGGGCTAAAAAAGCGGGCTGGCAGCTCATACCAACACTCAATGTGACGACGCCGGGTTATCGCCCTAATCCAAACGCTATTCTCCCGACAAATGAACATCTTATGGACCCCAATTATTCATTGGAGCAATTATCCCATATGGAAGGGTGCACCTTGAAGGGGAATTGTGTCAATGGCTGCTCGGTCGGGCCATCAGTGGATAAAATCGCCAAGAGAAGTACCCTCGTCAGCTACATTCCTCTTGCGCTCAAAACCGGAAACGTAGCTATTCGTCCCAATTCCTTCGCGATTAAAATTTTAACAGAGCAGGACCCGAAAGAAGGGCTTCGTGCAACAGGTGTGCAATTTCGAGATACATGGACAGGGGAAATCGGGGAACTGAATGCCAAAACGGTCGTCATGGCTGCAGGCTGCATCGAATCTCCACGTCTGTGGCTGAATTCTGGACTGCCCCATAATGCTTGGGTAGGAAGAGGCTTGACCAATCATTGTTTTGACTGGGTTTCAGGCGTTTTTGATGAAAAGGAACTAATGAACATACTGGGCATGCCTGCCGTTTATCCGTATGTGGGGCACACTTCGGGAGCCAGAGTTGATATTCCGGGAACAGGGATTTTCCAAGTGTCCTGTTTGAGCCCGGGTTTAATGTCTTTTTTGACTTATGGCTTCAGCGAGGCAGGCTATAATGCCCTTAACCCTCCCGAGCCGGGAGCGCCTTGGGATATTCACGGCCGGGTCGTTGGTCCTCAATTGAAAGAGCTGATGATGAACTATACGCGAACGATGACGATGCTGCTGCTCACAGATGACGAAACGCTTTACCACAATAGGGTTGAGGTGGATCCGCTGCTGAAGGACGAGAACGGCCCGATTCCGGTTGTCTATTATACTCCCAGCAAAAAAACGCTGCAAAGACGCGACAAATTAGCCAGATATGCTTCCGAGACGCTGAAGCAGGCAGGAGCCAAAACGATTATTCGTTCGGATACGCCATTCAGCTTCATGCTCCATATTGAAAGCACGATGCGAATGGGGTACGTTACGGATACGAACTGCGAGGCGATGCAAGTCAAACGATTATTCATCGCTGATAACAGCGTGCATTTCAACGGAATCGGCGGTCCGAATCCGACCCTTACCACACAAGCGCTGGCCACACGAACGGCCGAAAAGATTTTTAATAAATATTTTGTGTAACGGTCAACTTGTTATTTAGGACCTGTATACAAACCCAAGTCGTCCTGCACTTCTTGCTTTGAGATTTTGATTGAGACAAATCTATTCTGATTATCCGAGGCTGGGGAACAGAATAATGCGATTATTTCTTTGACCGCGCAGGCAGGGACGCCCTCCCCTTTTTGAAGGACAGAGGTTCCGCTATTTTAGCTTTTTATACGATTTCAGCCTGTAAGCGGACAGGAAATCCGCTATTGCCTTCATGATTGCGTCAAAATGGCGATTGGTGGAGCATTAGCGGCTCCTGAGTCCGCAGGATTCTTCATTAACCGCTATCCTGTTGAAATAGCGGATTCTGTGTCCACCAAGTTTCTGATACTCCCATTATCGTTTGCATACACAACCTAGTAAGCGGCAGCAAGCGCTGCTTCAAATGCATGAGGCCCCGGGAAGCTAAGCTCCTCGGGGCCTCATGCATTTGAACTTTTCTGTCAGCCAATCATCTGCTCGGCTTGCTGCTCGGCTTGCTGCTCTGCCATGAGCAGTTGCTCCCGCACTTTTACAACCTCACCGATAATAATTAAAGCCGGGTTGCTGAGCTGTACGGAAGCGGCCAGATGATGAATATGCTCGAGCGTGCCGGTAAAGGTACGCTGCTTCGAGGTGGTGCCGCGTTCAATGAGTGCAACGGGCGTCGAAGCGGCTTTTCCATGCTTCAACAGTTCTTCACGGATGGAGCCGAGCTGGCTGACCCCCATATAAATGGCTAAAGTATCTACACTGTGTGCGAGCAGATCCCAGCGTACAGGAGCTTTATCACCATGACAGCGAGTGCCTGTGACGCAGGCGAAGGATGAAGCATGCTCGCGGTGAGTAAGCGGAATATTCGCCGCTGCCGCTGCCCCAATGGCAGACGTAATACCCGGAATCACCTCATACGGAATGCCATGCTTGGCAAGCTCCAGCGTTTCCTCGCCGCCGCGTCCGAAGACGAAGGGGTCGCCACCCTTCAGCCGAACGACATTTTTTCCTTGGCTAGCGTATTTTACAAGCAGTTGATTAATTTGATCCTGCGGTATAGCGTGGGCATTTGGCGCTTTGCCGCAATAGATGAGCTCAACTTTTTTGCTGGCATAATCGAGCAGCTCAGTCGTAGCAAGCCTGTCATACAAAATAACGTCAGCCGACTGGATGCGCCGCATGGCTTTTACGGTAATGAGCTCGGGATCGCCTGGACCTGCTCCGACAATGTAAACCGTACCTGCTGATTGCTTCATCATAGACCACTTCCTTTTGCGACGACTGCTCCAATTGCTGCTGGTTCGGATTTCTTTGGTGCTTTGGCGTCCAAAGCTTGGCTTTTCGACGAATGATGGGACAAATACAGCATCATCCCCGTAAACACTGCACCGCCAATAAAGTTGCCAACGAGTACAGGAATTTGATTCCATACCCACCAATCAGAAAAGCTGACCTGAGCGCCAAGCAGCATGCCTGCCGGAATGACGAACATATTGACGACCGCATGCTCGAAGCCTTGGGCGAAGAAAATAACGATTGGCAGCCACATCGCAATGATTTTGCCGCCCGTTGACTTGGACGTCATAGCCATTACGACGCCGAGTGTCACCATCCAGTTGCACAAAATAGCTTTAATGACAACAAGCATCATGCCTTCGGACCCCATATGCTTGTAGCCGAGTGTCTTCGTTTCGCTAAGCTGAATAATCATTTGAATGAGCGGATTGCTCATATCGGTGAACATTTTAGTAATGACTAAACCGTACAGCAGCGCATAGGCAGCGCAGCCGATCAAATGGCCGGCAATGACCCAAAAATAATTGGACAGCATGCGGGCTACGGTCGTCTTACGGGCAATAACAGATAGCGGAATAAGTCCAAAGCTGCCAGTAACAAGCTCTAAGCCAAGGAGGACTATGATGACAAACCCGGCGGGAAATACGAGAGCGCCTGCAAGGCCGAGCGAGGTTTGGCTCGTCGCAGTAAACGCAAGCGTTGTGGCAAAAGCCAGAATAGCGCCCCCGAGAAATCCGCGCGTGAGCATTTGCATCCGGCTCATGTCCGCTTTTGCTGCTCCAGTATTAATCATGGTGTCGATTACTTCTACAGGTTTGATGTAGGACATAATGATGCCTCCTTAGCTGCCGTATAACTGAGCAAGCTTTAGCTTTAGTTTAGTTGAGAGTGAGAAGGCTTGCTTTATAGCGTTACGTAAATAGCGCCGTTCTCTGGATCAATTTCAGTAGCAAAAGTTGTTACACAGCCGTCATCCGGGTCCTTGACCAATCCGCTATGGAGGTCAATCTTCCAATCATGCAGCGGACAATGGACAACCGTGCCGCATACCATGCCTTCGGATAATAGTCCGCCTTTATGCGGACAACGATTTTCGATAGCCAGCACACTGCCGTCCTCGAGACGGAATAAAGCAATTTCCGTCTCCTTCACGCGCACGGTGCGCGAGCCGCGAATATCAATATCAGATAATTTGCCAATCAGCAGTTTGCTCATATTTAATCCCTCCTGATGTTAGACCGGCAGTGGGCCGGCAATCGGTTCGAAGTTTTTACGCAATTCATCGTTATCAACAATTTCTTTCCAAGGATCTGTAGTCACGCTGAGTGCTTTCTGTACACGTTCTACGAGCGCGAGACGGTCTTCTTGCTTCTCCAACGCTTTTTTCACTGTATCAAGGCCAACACGGTCGATCCAGTGTGCTGTACGCTCATTCCATTGTCCTGTTTCGCGGTAGTATTGCAAGTAAGCACTCGTCCATTCCATAACCTCTTCTTCGGTTTTTACCGTTGTCAGCAGGTCGCAAGCTCTTACCTTCACGCCGGCATTGCCGCCAACATGAATTTCCCATGCACCGTCAATAGCTACGACGCCCAAATCTTTAATCGTTGCTTCCGCACAGTTACGGGGACATCCGGATACCGCCAGCTTGAACTTCGCTGGAGCGTTCAGACGCTCAAATGCTTTTTCCATCTTAATGCCCATCGCCATGGCATCCTGTGTACCGAAGCGGCAGAACGTATTGCCGACACATGTTTTTACGGTACGGAGCGTTTTACCGTAGGCGTGGCCCGAAGCCATCTCCAGCTCCTCCCACATTTTTGGCAAATCTTCTTTTTTAACACCAAACAAGTCAAGGCGCTGACCGCCTGTGAATTTCACCAGTGGCACATTGAATTTTTCTGCTACCGAAGCGATTTTAATCAAGTCGGCTGGAGTCGTCACGCCGCCATAAATACGAGGAACAACGGAATAAGTACCGTCCTTCTGAATGTTGGCGTGGTAACGTTCATTCGTGAAGCGGGATTCCTTCTCATCCACATAATCTTCTGGGAACAGCATGCCGAGGTAGTAGTTGAGGGAAGGGCGGCACTTCGAGCAGCCTTCTTTGTTATTCCAGTCGAGCACATGCATGACTTCTTTGACAGTCATCAGACGCATGCTTTGGATTTGTTCTACGATTTCATCACGGCTAAGCGAGGTGCAGCCGCAAATGCCTTCCTTCGCCGATTCGCCGACAGCATCACCTGCGTAAAAATGAAGCAGTCCTTCGACATCAGCCTTGCAGCCGCCGCAGGATGCGGATGCTTTCGTACAGGCTTTTAGTTCACCAAATGTATTGCAGCCTTTGTTAAGGACGGCATCGCCAATGGCACCTTTAGTAACACCGTTACAGCCGCAGACGATTTCATCGTCGGGCATGTTTTCCAGACGGCTTGCACTGCCACCTGATTTGCCAAGCAGATCACTCGAAATGCCGAGCAGCAGCTCCTTCTCGCGGCCCTCAATCGATTCTCCACTTTTAATGGAAGCAAACAATGAAGCGCCGTCTGCTGTATCTCCGAACAATACCGCACCAATTAGCTTGCCGTTACGGATAACGATTTTTTTATAAGTGCCTGCCATATCATCTTGAATTCGCAGCGCCCGCGAGCCTTCTGTCTCAACAAAACGCCCCGCTGAAAAAACATCGACGCCGGATACTTTTAGTTTGGTGGAAGTTACCGATCCGGCATAACCAGCCGTTTCGACGCCAGCGAGACGTTTAGCGAGCACCGCGCCTTGCTCATACAATGGAGCCACAAGGCCGTAAGCAACGCCTCTATGCTCCACACATTCTCCAAGTGCCGATACATGAGGAATATTCGTATTCATAAAATCATCGACGAGTATGCCGTTGTTATAGTCAATACCGGAGCTTTTCGCCAAATCCACATTCGGACGAATGCCGACCGCCATTACGATCAGGTCAGTAGCCAAATGGCTGCCATCGGTAAATTGCAGCTCCTTGACTCTGCCGCGGCCTGTAATAGAAGCGGAGTGCTTGCTTAACAGAAATTTCATGCCTTGGGATTCAAGTTCTTTTCTCAGCATGAGCGAGGCTGCCTCATCAAGCTGCCGTTCCATAATATAAGGATGCTTATGAATGACCGTGACTTCCATACCGAGGTTGAGCAAGCCGCGAGCAGCTTCTAAACCGAGCAAGCCAGCGCCGATAACGGTTGCTTTTTTGTACGATTTTGCTGCGCTGAACATTTTCTCGCAATCTTGAATATCGCGGAAGGCAATGACGCCTTCTTTATCTGCGCCGGGAATGGGAAGCATAAACGGCTTGGAGCCTGTCGCGATAACAACTTCATCATAAGAAGCTTCCATGCCGCTTTCGGTAATGACGACTTTGCGCTGCGTATCAATCTTTTTGATGGCTTGATTTGTGTGAAGCGTAATGTTGTTGTCCTTGTACCAATCCCAATCATTAATAATGATATCTTTAAGCTCGGTGCTGCCCGCCAACACAGTGGACAGCATAATACGATTATAGTTAGGATGCGGCTCCGCACCGAAAATCGTAATCTCATAAGTGTCTGGGGCCAGCTTGAGCAAATGCTCTATTGCACGGACGCCTGCCATGCCGTTGCCGATAAGTACTAATTTTTTAGGGACTGTCATAATGGTTCTCTCCTCTCAAATAGGGCAGCTCTGTCTGGATAAATATAAAAAGCCTGATTTCGCTGCCAAGGACACAGTTGTGCTTCCTTAGTAGAACGAAACCAGGCTCCATTGCCGGATCAATCGAATACGCCATTGTACTCGTGAAAAACGTTATAGTTGATAGTGATACTATACACTGGATTTTTATATCATGTCAATATACCTCACGTAAATTGTTGTATAATTTGAGGTGTCGACAAAATGACGGTGTTTGTGTTATAAATATTCACAACAGTCAAATAGGAGGGGGCGCTCCTGAATGCGTTCTTTATTACTTATTGAACATAAATCAGTCGATCGTGAGCCTGAAAGACAGAAAAACCAGGCAGACCGCGATTTAAGCAGGCTTTTGCCCGAAGTTATATTGGAATCCAGCGGTTATTTTGTTTTGCATGGCAGCAGCGAGGAGCTTGCGCGCAAGCATATCGTTCAATCGGATGCGGTTGTATTGAATCTTCCATTAAACGAGGTAAAGCATTGGGGCACTAAACTGCTGAGCTGGAAAAAAGTTCCGATGCTTTGGTGGTGCAGTGCCGAAACCGCGACGCTTTCGAATGCTTTTTGCGAGGATGATCTTCCGGTGGACGGCATCATTACGCCGCTTATGAGCGAACAGGAGCTGCATTGGGCATTTCATTTTGGCGCCAAGCAATGCAGTGAGCGCCAGCAATGGCATATGGAGCGCCAGCAGCTGGAGGGGCGTTTGGAAGAACGGAAATGGATCGATATGGCGAAGGGGATTTTATGCGACATTAAAAAAGTTTCCGAAGCGGAGGCTTATGATTTGCTACGCAAGCAGGCAATGAATGAACGAAAACGTCTTGTGGATGTAGCGACATCCATTGTGAAGGTCTATCAGCTGCTGCAGGAGCAAAAATAAGGGGGAGTACCAATGATTACCAGTCTATTGAAGGAAGTCGGGCGCGGCAAAAGGGGCGCGCGTGATTTGACCTATAATGAAGCGCTGCAAGCAGCCGAATGGATTGTGAATCTGGAGGCGACTCAGGCGCAGATCGGCGCTTTTTTTATGGCGGAGCGGATTAAGATGGAAAGCGTTGAGGAGCTTGAAGCCTTCGTCAACGTGTGCCGGAGCCAGGCTCGCCGCGAGCATGTGCAGGAGGGAATTGACTGCGCAGGACCATACGACGGCAGGAAAAAATCATTTTACGCCACATTTGCGACCTCCTTCGTCTTAGCGGCTGCTGGATTGCCGGTTACGCTGCATGGTACGGCTACGCTTCCACCAAAATGGGGCATTACGCTGCAGGATCTGCTGCTTGAGCTGGGCATAAATCCGAAGCAGCTTTCGCAGGAGGCATCCCTTGAAGCTGCAAGGGAGACGGGTGTACTGTTCGTTCCCGCAGAAGAGTGGTGCCCGCCGCTTAAGCGGCTGCATGGACTGCGCGAGGAAATGGGCATGCGAACGGTGCTGAACACAGCCGAGAAGCTTGTGGATTATGGACATTCGCCTTATCTCGCATTCGGCGTCTATCACAATACGGTGTTTGACCGCATGTCGAAGCTATTGACAAATTTGAATTATAAGAAGGCGCTCATTATCCAAGGGACGGAGGGCTCGGAGGACTTGTTCATCGAGCGGCCAACTAGAACGTATCAGGTGGAAAACGGCGAAGCCAGCCTGCAAATCATTGATCCGGATGCGTATGGACTGGAGCTGCCGCCTCCCGAGGTTGACTGGACGCCTGCCGAGCAAATTGCCGTGACGGAAGCTGTGCTTAACGGAGGCGGACATCTCGCTTTTATGAACCAGGTGCTGCTTAACGCTGCGGTCCGGCTTCATTTGGCAGAACGTGTCGATTCAATTGAGGAAGGCTTATATACATGCAAGGACTTGATCGACAATGGGACGGCATGGGAGCTGTATGTGAAGTGGAAGGTTAGCTTGCTCATCTCGGAGCAGCAGCAGCCGCTACATAAGACGACTGTGACGACGCCGTAATCGTAACCATGTATAGGAAGCTTATGATTTACATGAAAAAAGCAGTCTTCATGCTCGCTTCGCGGGCAAATGGAAGACTGCTTTTTTGTATGGAATGAATCAGTGATCATCCAACACATTTTTATATTGATTGGAAAATAGCGGTTGTTTATGTTTTAAACTATAGCATTCTGATTCAAATGCGAAACTTTGTCATGCGTATGACGAAGTATGCTAATGACATCGTCATTTTGCGAATCTTCCATGCGCTCCAGCTGGATTTGAATTTGATCAAGCCGCGTGTCTACTTGGTCAAAACGCTTGTCCATTTGGTCAAGCCGCATATCTACTTGATCAAAACGCTTATCAATCTGATCAAGCCGTTCGTTCGTTTGCTGTGCAAATTGGATCAATAACTGTTCAATACGGTTAATTTGTTCGCTCATTCAACAGCCTCCAATAATCATTGAATATAGTATACCATGTATCAAAATTTGAGCAATGGCATAATGATGCCCTAAGCAAAGCAAAGCAGGCGATACATGATCGCCTGCTTGAACGTACACAATCGATATTCAAAATCAGAGCTTGTCCATTTGCCGGAGTGGAAAGGAAGCGCTTTGTTGCAGCATTTACCCTAATTTAGTACAGGGAAATCGTTAATGTATCCTTTTCATGATACGAATGCAGCGTAGCTTCGCTGCCTACAATTTCGACGCTGATGAGCGACTTGATACAGAGCTTGAGTGCATTTTTGCCTGTGTTCAGCTTGCGGTTCAGCACATCAGTCAGTTTTTCGACTGCTTTTTTATTCGTATCCGTTATATAGACGGGAATCGTTTTATTTTGAAACAACAGCATTGTTTTCATAAAGGAATTCCTCCGCTCATTGGTTAATTTTAATTTTACTTTACTTGATGAATCTTAAGCGAATCTTAAAAAAAAGTTATGAAAAGGTTACAAAATCGTAATTTTTTCTAATAATGCGCCATTTTGAACCGGATTCCGCTTTTGCTTGCGAAAATCGGAGGGGGTGCAGTTCAACGTCTTGCGAAATACTTTAACAAAATAGCTGATATGGTCGAAGCCGACCTCCAGCGCGATGTCTGAAATTTTGCGTTCCGTGTGCAGCAGCAGCTCGGCCGCCTGGTTTACCCGATAGGCGTTTAAATATTCAACCGGCGTCTGCCTCGTCATCGATTTGAAAAAACGGAAAAACTGTCCTTCGCTCATCGGAATTTGCTCCGCCAGCTCGCCGATGCGTATCGGCCTGCGATAATGCAGCTGGATATAGAGGATGCTTTTCTTAAGCCGCTCTATTCGGGTTTTGTCATCCGATCTTGCCTCGCTGCGATTGCACGCCCTGTTCTCAATAGCGATCTCATGCAGCATTAAGTAGAAATACCCTTTCACCGCAGCTTCGAATCCAGCATAAGGAGCTCTACAGCAGTTAATCATAGAACGGAGCAAGAAGAGCAGCTGCCGCTTCCAACCACTGTCCGGTGATATATGCCTCGGGAACGTCTTTTTCTTCTCTTGAAACGGACGAACGCATGTTTCCTGTACGGCATCATAGCTGGTGCTGTCCAGCCAGCGAACGTCAAATACGATGGCGCAATAGGTGCAGGAGGAGCCATTTAAAGAGTGTCCGGCATGAATATCTCCACTGTCGATGAAGACGGCTTCGCCCGCGCGAACGGGAAAATACTCGGTGTCAATCTGGAAGAGCATCTCGCCCTCCAGCACAACTAGAAACTCAGCCTCGTCATGCCAGTGGCAGTCTACATTTACCTCGCCAGGTGCATATTCCATCCAGTAAGCAGCAAGAGGAAAGGTAACATCGCCATGCATGCGGTCTTCCCTGAGCGAATGACGCAGCGTCAAATCCATTGCAGTCAACCTCCGGTGATGAAGAAATCAGAATGGTGTTATAAACGGGCATAATTCTGTTAGTTTGTTGCTTTGCTTATCAGTATAATGCAAAATAGAACGATTTTAAAGTCAAATAACCTATATAAAAGCAGAAAGGTCGGTTCTATTATGAAATTTACTGACGGCAACTGGATGCTGCGTGAACAGTATAGCCTTCTAGGCGCGGTTCAAGCCCATGATTTTGAGCAAAAGGACGGCGTACTTACCGCTTATGCGTCCCCGCGTCCTATTTTGTCACGTTCCAATATGTTAGATACGATGCTGCTTACGGTTCGGTTTCATTCTCCGATGCCAGGCGTTGTCGGCGTTAAGCTG
The DNA here is from genome assembly GCF_000971975.1 of Paenibacillus algorifonticola. Taxonomy (GTDB): domain Bacteria; phylum Bacillota; class Bacilli; order Paenibacillales; family Paenibacillaceae; genus Pristimantibacillus; species Pristimantibacillus algorifonticola. The sequence continues at coordinate 17,315 of NZ_KQ040778.1, forward strand.
ATTCATCACATGGGCGTGCGTGAGCGCGGTCCTGTATTCGAGCTGACGAAGGAAACCGGCAATTTCGTTACTATAGAAGAAACGGAAGAAGCGGCGATCCTTACAAGCGGCAGCCTCAGCGTGCATATTCGCAAAGGACCCGAGTGGTCAGTGGATTTCTACCGCGGCTCCGAGCGCATTACCGGAAGCAGGCAGAAGTCGATGGCGTATATTACGGAAGGCAAAGAGCAAGCCTATATGCGTGAAGAGCTTGATCTTGGCGTGGGCGAATGGGTTTATGGTCTCGGCGAGCGTTTTACGCCTTTCGTGCGCAACGGTCAGGTCGTCGATATTTGGAACAAGGATGGCGGCACAAGCTCCGAGCAAGCGTACAAAAATATTCCTTTCTACGTAACGAACAAAGGCTACGGCGTATTCGTCAACCAACCGGATCTCGTATCCTTTGAGATTGCTTCGGAGAAAGTGAAGAAGGTTCAATTCCATGTATCGGGCGAATCCCTTGAATATTTCGTCATTGATGGTCCAACGATTAAAGAGGTGCTTGGAAAATATACCGAGCTGACAGGCAAGCCTTCCTTGCCGCCGGCTTGGACATTCGGCCTGTGGCTGTCGACCTCTTTTACAACAAATTATGATGAAGCAACGGTTAATTCCTTCGTCGATGGCATGGAAGAGCGCGGTTTGCCGCTGCATGTATTCCACTTCGACTGTTTCTGGATGCGCGATTTCCACTGGACGGATTTCAAATGGGACGAGCGGATATTCCCCGACCCTGTCGGCATGCTGAAACGCTTGAAAGAGAAGGGGCTTAAAATCTGCGTATGGATTAACCCTTACATCGCGCAGCGCTCCCGTCTGTTTGAAGAGGGCAGAGACAATGGGTATTTGATCAAAAAGCCAAATGGCGACGTATGGCAATGGGATATGTGGCAGCCTGGCATGGGCATCGTGGACTTCACGAATCCTGCGGCATGCGAATGGTACAAAGGCTACCTGCGTGAGCTTGTAGATATGGGCGTTGACAGCTTCAAAACCGACTTCGGCGAGCGGATCCCGACCGATGTGGTGTACCATGACGGCTCTGACCCTGAAAAAATGCACAATTTCTACACGTACCAATATAACAAGGTTGTATTTGAGGTGTTGGAAGAGAAATTGGGCAAAAATGAAGCTGCGCTGTTCGCGCGTTCCGCTACCGTTGGCGGTCAAAAGTTTCCCGTTCACTGGGGCGGCGACTGCTACGCGGATTACGAGTCGATGGCAGAATCGCTGCGCGGCGGCCTGTCGCTGGGCTTGTCCGGCTTTGGCTTCTGGAGCCATGATATCGGCGGCTTTGAGAGTACAGCTCCAGCGCATGTCTTCAAACGCTGGCTTGCGTTTGGCTTGCTTTCCAGCCACAGCCGTCTGCATGGCAGCAGATCGTACCGGGTGCCTTGGGCGTATGATACAGAAGCGGTTGATGTTACCCGCTTCTTCACGAAGCTTAAATGCAGCCTGATGCCTTACCTGTTTAATACAGCTGCGCAAGCGGTGGAGCAAGGTTTGCCGTCGATGCGTGCGATGGTGCTGGAATTCCCGGAAGATCCAACTTCCGAGTTCCTTGATCGCCAGTATATGCTGGGTGATTCCATCATGGTTGCCCCTGTATTCGACGAAAACGGCTTTGTACAATATTATTTGCCGGAAGGCAGCTGGACGCATCTTCTGACTGGTGAAATCGTAGAAGGTGGAAAATGGTTCAAGGAAACGCATGACTTCCTCTCGCTTCCATTGTTCGTCCGTCCAAATTCGATCATCGCAATCGGTGCGAATGACAGGAAGCCGGATTATGACTATGCTGACGGCGTGAAGCTGACGGCTTACAGCCTCGCTGACGGAGCATCTGCTTCGGCCACGGTTCGCGACATTAAAGGCGCTGCCGAGCTGCTCATTACCGTGAAACGCGAAGGCAAGGAAGTAGCCGTTAAAGTACAGGGCAGCGGCAAAGCGCTCAGCCTGGCTCTTCATGGCATTGGCGAAATTGCTAAAGTGGATGGCGCTGCTTCGCTTCAAGACGGCATTGTATCGATTGCTGCTGGCGCGAAAGAAACGGCATTGACGATTACATTGAAGTAATTGAAATAAAAATCGAAATAAAAGCGTAGCGTTTGTTTCAAGCTTTCGACGAAATAAACAAACGGCATAATGCCGGATGTGCCTGAAAAATAGACCAACGCCTTGTGACGACCGCACCAACAGTCGTCGCAGGGCGTTTTTTTCTTGGAGTAAAAGACAGCATTCAACAAAATAACATATAAAAAGACTAATAAGACAGCTGTTTTTTGCAGCGTTCCTTCTATATAATTTTAAATGTAAAGTACAAGACTTGAGAAACTAAATTCACAATATAAAGGAGTGCGGCCAAAGTGGGACAAATCGGAATTGGTTTACAATTGTATACGCTCCGTGACGCAACAGCGGAAGACTTCGAAGGTACGCTGCGCAAGGTTGCGGCAATGGGCTATGAAGGCGTGGAGTTTGCAGGATATGGCGGTATTGAAGCGGAAAAAATGCGTGATTTGCTCCAAGAGCTTGGATTGAAAGCAATCGGCAGCCATATCGGCCTGCATTTGCTGGAAAGCCAATTGGATGAAGAAATCGCTTACTTGAAAACAATCGGCGCAAAATATGCGATTTGTCCTTATTTGCTTGATGATCAGCGCAGTGCTGAGGCTTGGGCGAAGCATTTTGTAGCTTTTGAGGAGTATGGTAAACGTTTCCGCGAAGCGGGTATTGATTTCGCCTACCATAACCACGATTTTGAATTTAAAGTGGAAATCGATGGCAAAGAAGTGTTTGATGCGCTTTATGAGCGAATCAGCCCTGAGCTGCTGAAAGTGGAAATGGATATCGGCTGGGTGCAATTTTCCGGTAAAGATCCGCTCGCTTATATCGCTAAATATGCAGGGCGCCTGCCTTTGCTTCATTTGAAGGACTACCGCGACAACAACGGCCAATTGCCAATTGATACGGTGGAGCTGGGCCGTGGCGATCTTCCGCTGCTTGCTATCATTAATAGTGCGGTTGAAGCGAATGTAGAATGGCTGATCGTTGAGCAGGACACTTGCACAAATCCTCCGCTTGAAGCAGTAGCAGAAAGCATGGACTGGCTGAAAAAGAATTTTCTGAACGCTTAATTTGCAAATGTAGTACGACCTATACATTAATTATTGAAAAGGTAGGGATACACTTAATGAGTAAAATCAGAGTAGCAGTAGTAGGTTGCGGTTCCATCTCCAAATATCGTCACATTCCGGAGTATGCAGACAATGCGAATGTAGAATTAGTCGCATTCGTTGACCCGATTATTGAGCGTGCGGAAGGGTATGCGGAGAAGCATGGCGGTAAAGCTTTTGCAGATTATAAGACGATGCTGGCTGAAATTAAGCCGGATGCGGTTAGCGTATGTACACCGAACGCGCTTCATGCACCAGTAGCAATTGCAGCAGCAAACGCTGGCGCGCATGTATTGGTTGAGAAGCCAATGGCAGCTACGGATGAAGAAGCGGCAGCGATGATTGAAGCGGCTGCGAAAAATGGCGTTAAGCTGATGGTTGGACATAACCAACGCTTCATGCCGCCGCATGTAAAAGCGAAAGATTTGCTGAAAACGGGCATTATCGGCAAAGTTTTGACATTCCGTACGTCGTTTGGCCACCCAGGTCCGGATGCATGGAGCATTGATGGCGCGGAAAGCTGGTTTTTCCGCAAGCCAGAAGCGATCATGGGCGCAATGGGCGACCTTGGCGTGCACAAATCCGACTTGATCCGCTGGCTGCTTGACGATGAAGTGGCGCAAATTGCTGGCTTCGTTGGCACAGTAGATAAAGACAGCGATGTAGATGACAATGCAAACTGCGTGCTTCGTATGAAGAGCGGCGCGATGGGTTCGCTTGTAGCGAGCTGGACTTATTACAAAGGCGAAGACAACAGCACGATTTTGTGGGGCTCCAAAGGCGTTATGAAAATCGGTACGCACCCGGAAGATCAAGTCATCATTGAACTGCGCGACGGTACAGTTGAGCGCTACAAAACAGGCGAAATCTCCACAAATGAGAAGCAGCTGTCGAGCTTTGTTATCGATAAATTCATTGACTCCATCGTCAATGACACGACTCCACCTGTAACAGGCGAAGAGGGCCGCAAATCGCTTAAAGTCATTTTGAGCGCCTTCGAATCCCAAGCAACAGGCAAATTCATCGACATCAACTAATATTGTTTTACATGATTTCTCTCACTATATTGTAGGGATAACAAGCCAAGCGCGTTATCCCTCTAAAAACTGCCTTCGCCGACTTATATGGTGAAGGCTTTTAAAATTGACGGTGAACAGTGGCAAGCGCGGAGTGAAAGGTTTGAGCTGGAGAAGCGATAGCGTTCGTTTTTGTCTTTGCATTTCAACCGCTGAGCGGTTTAATTCAGGAAATGCAAAGACAATAGCGATCGTAAGCAAAACCTTTCACGCAGCAGCGCGGCCCCTTTTTCACCATCATTTTTAACGTCTCTCCGTCTTAAGGAGGAGAGACTCTCCGGCGGTGGTATTATTTTTAGTTTAGTATGTAGCAATATAGAATAGCATATGGTAAATTAAGTTCAACAGCGAATACGTATCGTTCGCTATTCGATAATATCGAATAGTGAAAGCAATAGCATTTCAAGTAAAGCAGGGAGCGTCGCGTATGAATGTGCAGTTCAAGAAAGGTGTGCTGGAGCTATGCGTTCTCGTCTTGACGTCTGAGGGGGACCGTTACGGCTATGAACTAGCGGTGAAAATATCGTCCAAGTTCGAGGTAGCCGTCGGGAGTGTTTATCCGCTGCTCAATCGTCTAACGCTGGAAGGCTACTTCTCGACTTACCTTAAAGAATCGAATGAAGGACCTCCGCGGAAATATTATCAACTGACGGAGGCGGGCTGGCAGCATATGCGAGGGCTCATTCATGAATGGTCGAGCTTCTCGACAGCCGTAAATGAAATTATTGAGGAAGGAATCCGTCCATGATGATGACGAAACACAATTATATGAGCGAGCTGGAGAGGCTGCTCGCGAAAGTGCCGGATAAGCAGCGCCGCGAGTGGCTGTTCGATTATTACAGTCATTTTCAGCAGGCAGAGGAAAATGGGCAGAGCGAGCATGAGGCTGCATTGGAGCTAGGCGACCCAAGGCAGATTGCGAGCGAACTGCTGCTTGGTTATAAAGTACAACGGGCTGAAGCGGAGAAAAGCTTCGGCAATACGTCTAAGGCGGTGCTTGCAACAGTGAGCTTGGGATTTTTCAATATCGTATTTGTACTGGGGCCTTATGTGGCTGCAGTTGGCGTGCTTATTGCCCTATGGGCGACTACTCTAGCGCTTGGATTGGCAGGCGTCACAACGGTGCTGGAGAGCACGTGGAGCGGCATGTTTACACTAACCCAAGCAGCCTCTATTGGGCTCGTCTGCATTGGATTGGGCATTTTGCTGGGCGTAGGCGTTAATGCTCTGACAAAAGGATTTTTCGCTGCAACGATTAAATATTTGAAGTTTAATACGAAAATCATCAGGGGGAAAAAACAATGAGAAAGGCAATTGCAGTTGCGCTTATATTACTTGGAATCGGCTTGGCCGGAGCGATATATTCTTTTAGCTGGGATGAGCTGCTGTCCTTCGGAACGAAGCCTGTATCGCAGGAGAAAACAGTTGATGCAGCTGGCGTAGGCAGCTTGACGGTAGAAGCTGGTTCGATGGATATAGAAGTGGTGCCAGGGAGCTCGGATAAGATTGTTGTACACTTGGAAGGCCGGGCAAGCTCGAAATATTTAAACAAGCTAAAGCTTGAGACGGAGCAGGATGGCGACAGGTTAGTCATTAAAAGCAGCTTTAATACGGGTTTTACCATCGGTATCAACTATTCTTCATTTAAGCTGACGGTAGAGCTGCCGGAGCGCAAATGGGATGAGGTGACGCTGAAGGCGAACAGTGGCAACGTCAGCGCATCCGATATGAACAGCCGCACCTTGGCGATGCAAACCTCATCAGGACGTGTGAAGGGGGAGGATTTGTCTGCGGATGAGATGGATTTTGAAACGACAAGCGGAAAAATTGAGCTGCTTGGCGTTACTGGTGAGAGCATGAAGCTGGATGTCAGCTCCGGCAGCATCAAGATAGAAGACTATAAGGCAGAAACGGTTGAATTCAACACGACAAGCGGCAATGCAAGCTTTATTAATGGTACGGGAGAGCTGAATGGCCAAGCGAGCAGTGGGAAAATAAGAGTTGAATCGGAAACCATTACTCATAGCATGAAGCTTGACGTTACCTCTGGCAATATCGTCGTTGAAGCTAAGCAGCCGCCACAGTCTGCCGAAATTAAGCTGAAAACAACATCCGGCAGCCAGAAGGTCGAATGGGACAATGTTCAAACGGAAAAAGAGGATGATCGTTCCTTTGCTGGCACAATTGGGACTGGATCGGACCTTTCAATTGATTTGAAAACAAGCTCGGGCAATATTACGCTCAAATAGCGTGTGCAAAATAAGCAGCAAGCTGAAAGTCCCGCAAAGCCAAGCGCAGCGGGGCTTTTTTCTGTTTTTTAAACGGTTTTCGCTTGGAAAATGAGGGGTTTATGAGCGGATTCTAATATGGCGGAGCATTCATTTGGATGGCAGGCTGGCGAAGAGTGAAAAAAGGCAGTTGCGGCTATTCTTTCACCCGGATTTCCAAAGTGAGATGATTCTCATAAACGTCTGAAAACGGTTTATTTCGCGTAAAAAACGCTTGTTTTACCATTTTTTGAGCCGTGTAACCACCCAAATGCCATGTTACGATAGTTTGCGTCGGGATGACCGGCACACACAAATTACACACAACTTCGAGGAGGAGATTTCATAATGAAGAAGCAACCATTTAAAGTAGGTGTCGCTGCCGTAGCCGCAGCCGCATTAATCGGTGCAGGCGTAGCAGCACCATCGACGGTGGGAGCAGCACCAGCAGTGAAGGCGAACTCCAAGATTACTGCTTATAGCATTAACCAAGATTTGTTGAAGCAAATTGCGGAGCAATACGGAATTGATTTGAGCAAAATCAACTTTAACGGCATTACAATCAGCTTCCCTAACGGTACGCCATCGGGTACAGGAACAAGCAAGCCAAGCACAGGTACAAGCAAGCCGAGCACAGGTACAAGCAAGCCAAGCACAGGAACGACGAAGCCTAGCACAGGCTCTGGTACTACGGGAACAACGAAGCCAACTACAGGAACGGGCTCTGGTTCTTCGAATTCGGGCAGCGGAACAACTGTTAATCAAAGCGCTTACCAAAGCGAAGTCGTGAAAATCGTAAACAAGGAGCGTGCAAGCGCAGGTCTTCCAGCTTTGACGGTCGATGCGCTGCTGACAAAAGTCGCGGTAGCAAAAGCGAAGGATATGGCGGACAACAAATATTTCAGCCATACGTCCCCAACTTACGGATCGCCGTTTGATATGATGAAGAGCTTCGGTGTTAGCTACTCTTACGCTGGTGAGAACATTGCTGCCGGACAACGCAACCCGTCCGAGGTTATGACAGCATGGATGAACAGCGCAGGCCACCGTGCAAATATTTTGAGCAAAAACTTCGGAAAAATCGGTGTTGGCTACTACAACGGCCAATGGGTACAAGAATTTACGAACTAGAAGTGAACAGAAATAGGCGATCGGACGCCAAATCTTTCACGCCGCGCAGCTCCTTGCCCGCGCGGCTTTGGTAAACTATGGACTTAATCGGTTTTGGAGGATATTTGTGATGAAGAAGCTAAGTATTACGGCTGCTGCTCTCGTGCTTTCCTGCGCGCTGGCAGCAGCCCCCGCTAACGCGGCGGTTCAAACACATAAAGCTGCACAAGGCGATACGTTCTGGAAGTTGTCCCAGCAGTATAAGGTCGATTTGGATAAACTGCTTGCAGCTAATCCCAAAATAAACCCGCTGAACATAATGGTAGGCATGAAATTGAAGGTTCCAGTTGCGGCTTCAGCGACAAATGCAGACAGTGCGGCGAAGGTCGGCGATCAGGCGCAGCCAAAAGCGGCAGCAACGGTTAAGGCGGAAAGTTTGTCTGCAAAAAGTATTATTGCAAGCAACGGCAACAGCTATACGTTTAGCAAGCAGCTGAATGTAAAAGCGACCGCTTACACAGCGGCAGCCTCGGAAAATGGAAAATGGGGAGCTGTCGATTATTTTGGCAATCCGCTTAAAGTAGGAACAGTGGCTGTAGATTCCTCAGTTATTCCGCTTGGAACGAAGCTTTATGTGACAGGCTACGATTATGATGGCTTGCCTGAAGGCGGTATGATTGCTGTAGCCAACGACATGGGTGGAGCGATTAAAGGCAATCGCATCGATATCTTTGTACCTGGCAGCACAGCTACTGCTAAAAGCTTTGGCATTCAAGACGTTAAAGTATATATGGTGAATTAGAGCGTTATTCAGAAATAGGTCTGTTGCGTTATAAACATTAACGCTGTTTCCAATAACCCTATGTACAAGTCCAGCGTTCCTCGTCTTGAGGAGCGCTGGACTTGTTTGTCGTACGCACAGGGCTAACCTAACGGATGCGCCGCTCCGCACTTTGTCCAAGCAGCTCTGGCAGCGTGACGATGCGATAGCCTTTCTGCTGGAGGGAGGCGATGAGCTGCGGGAGCGCCTCGATTGTGCCTGACAGGCTTTGCGTGACGCCACCACCGGCATGCTGCAGGATGATGGAGCCTGGGCGAAGCGTTTTTTGCATATTGCGTAAAATGACGGCGCTGGACGGATTGTTTTTCCAATCGGCTGAATCAACATCCCAATTCACAACGATATAGCCGTTTTTTTTGGTCCAAGCGACTTGACCAGGCAGCATTTCGCCATAGGGTGGCCGGAAAAAGTGCGGATGATACGGAATGATTCGACTAATAATCGCATCGGTATGCCACACTTGACGGTGAAAATCTTTCGGTGAAAGCTTCGACATCACCTCATGATTGTAAGAGTGATTGCCGATGATATGGCCTTCGCGATGAATTCTTTTTACGATTTCGGGATGTTTATTCGCTCGCGTGCCAACAAGAAAAAAGGTTGCCTGTACATGATGCTTCGCCAATATGTCCAGAATCGTCGGGGTAAATCGTGGATCAGGAGCATCATCGAAGGTTAGCGCCGCTTCTTTCTTATGACGCGGCCCATTTAGATAATAGGCGCTGGGATAGCGCTGCTGCAGCTTAATCCATGACAAGCTGTCGGTGCGGCGTTTTTTGGCTGATTTGGCTTTATCCGCTTGGTTTAGGCTGCCGCTGCTGTCTGTTATAGCCGCCAGTTGGACGCTTGCCTTGGAGCTCGCATTCAGCGCTTCTGCGGATGTTAGAAAGGTAGCGATAACGAGCAGCAAAATCAACAATTTGTTCAAGCGCTGGAGCATTTCATGACGTCCTCCATTCGGTCGGGCAAACAGCCGTAATAAACGGTATTTTTCCCTAAATAACGCCTTTCATCCGCTTTACAAGTGAAGGGCACAGGCTTAAAATTAATAGGATAAGAACTTGAGATGGAGGAATTTACAATGCCTTTATTAGATATGCCTGTTCATGAATTACATAAGTATCAAGGCAGTAGTCCAAAGCCAGCAGATTTCGAGGCTTATTGGGAACGCGCGCTTGCCGAGCTTAACGCTACAGAGGCGAATGTTGAACTGGTTCCGAGCGCTTTTCAGCCAGCTTCCGCGCAGTGCTTTGACTTGTATTTTACAGGTGTGCGCGGCGCGAGAATTCATGCCAAATACCTTCGCCCTAGACAAAGCGTTCAGCAGCCTCACCCAGCAGTCGTTATGTTCCACGGCTATTCGGCTTCATCAGGCGACTGGGCGGATAAGCTGAGCTTTGTATCGCTTGGCTACTCGGTGCTGGCGCTGGACGTTCGTGGACAAGGGGGCTACTCGGAGGATACCGGTGGCGTCGAAGGAACGACGCATAACGGGCATATTGTTCGCGGCCTTGATGGCGAAGCGGATAATATGCTGTTCCGTCATATTTTTCTTGATACGGCGCAGCTGGCTCGTATTGCAATGGAATTGCCTGAGGTGGATGCAAATGAAGTATATGCAACGGGTTGGTCGCAAGGCGGTGCTCTCACGATTGCTTGCGCAGCACTGGAGCCGCGTGTGAAGAAGCTGGCGCCTGTTTATCCGTTCCTCAGCGACTATCGCCGCGTGTATGAGATGGACTTGGCGAAGGATGCATACGCTGAATTGCGTACATATTTCCGCCATTTCGATCCGCAGCATAAGCGCGAGGAAGAAATTTTTACAAAGCTCGGCTATATTGATATTCAATTTCTGGCGGAGCGTATTCGCGGAGAGGTGCTGCTTGGTGTAGGCCTCAGTGATTCTATCTGCCCGCCTTCGACCCAGTTTGCGGCCTATAATAAAATTCAGTCGCCGAAGCGAGTGGAAATTTATCCGGATTTTGGCCACGAGGGTTTGCCTGGTCTGCATGATCAAATTATGAATTTCTTCGTTCCGGGTTCAACAAATGACTGAAGACTTGTACCGGCTGTTGAAGGAGCGGTTTAATCTTTGTGTAGATGAGCCTGATGAAGTGGTTTACACAAGTGCTGCCTCCGCCTTGCTCGAACAGTCGGTGATGCAAGAACTGCTTGCGGTATACCAGCCGTTTGTGAATGGAACGGAGCAAATTGTTGCTGAGGTTTATGCGGCCTCCTGGTTTCGCCGGCCAATGCTGGCCCTTATTTATATGCTGGCAAAATACCGCATAGCGCCAGATTTGTCGCTTGATAATCTGACGCTTTATGTGTGTAGGGCAGACGGTTATTATAATGTGTATTTCAAACTGAATAAGGCAGAGCTGCTTCATTCCCCGTCTACGAAGAAGGAGGCTGGCGAATGGGTACGCGCGCGGCTTGAAATGTTTTTTCACGAGACGATTGCTCCGTTTTTTCATAGCATTGAGCGTGCTGGATCTGCGAAAGCCAGTCTGTTATGGGGTCAGCTGCCTACCTCGTTGGAATATGAGTATGGCGTCCTGATGGCTTCCTCGGAAAGCGAAGCGGTGAAGGAAGCGGTTGACTCGCTGTACAAGACGATGAAGGCGCTTGATCCTGCGATTTTTTATCGTAAAAGGAATCCTTTGGATGTTAAGTTTCAATATACGGAAGCTATCGATGATCCGGAAAAACAGATGCGCATTAAATATGCTTGCTGCCACTATTATAAAGTCGAAGGCGGTCGTTACTGCTATACTTGTCCGCGTATTAGCGATACGGAGCGGGTTCAGCGTCGCAGCGAGCATCGTGCAAAACTGAAATAGAACTTATTGAATTGCAAGATCATTGCCGCCGATGCATGAAGGGGGGCGATGATCTTTTTTAGTAAACTACAATTAACTGAAAATTGCGAATTTTCTTATTGTAACTTCATGATTTTTGAACTATAATGAGTCCCAAGAACTATACATATAGAGATAATTAGGGAAACGCATATATATAATAACTATTTTACAACCAGGAGGAATATGGGTATGGAATTGGAATCAATGTCGCTGGCAAGACAAGTTGATTTTGTATTTCGGCAATTAGAAGAGGAATTAATGAATGCGATTGCAGGAACGGTATGTATCCATATTCGCAACAATGCGGTTGGGAAATTTGGGATGAGGCATAATCCTCTAGAAACGAGAAATGGCCAGTTTGAAAAGCTGAGCTCAGGCATGACCGCTAAGCAGGTACAGGATTTCCGCAAGATGGCGATCGAAGGCCTAAAATATAGACGGAATTGGACGCACGGGGAAATTATGTACGATTTTGCCGTAAAGCAAGGGGCGGGATCATGGTCGGCGAGCGTCTGCTATGAGTCAAATTACAATACGTCGAACTGGAGCTACCGCTACAAGCAGCCTCGTCAATCGAATTTGCGCGAGCTGTACCCGGGTGCTGAATAAAGCAGGGTGTGACGCTGAAATTGGAGCAGCTAATGCTTAAACCTAAAAGAAGAAGCCTTCGGAGCCGCTGTACGTTAAGCGGAATGAACCGGAGGCTTCTATTTATTCGATTAGTATGCTGCATAGCTAAAAATCATAATTCGCATAAACATAAGGAGACTCGGGCGCCTCGATTCGTTTAATGGTGTTGAGCTTTAAGGTCAAAATTTCGTTGCCATTATACATCGAGGTCATCAGCTTGCCTGAAACGCTTACCCAATCATCTGCGGCAAAACCCTTATAATCGTCTGCACTGCTAACTTGAACCATTAAACCATACGGTATCGCATCCGCCGAGCAGCAGGTCATGGCAAAGCGGCTGACGGCAAAACGCTGCTCTCCCATGTCATCCTCTTTGTAAATAAACCCGCTGATGTCGATCGTTTTGTCCATAAAATTATCGCGGTACAAATCGAGTGTTGTTAAAGTCTCGATATAAGTCGCTTCCGGTACGGTAATATTCGGCTTCTGATACAGCTTCATGCCATATTCGGCATGGGCCTTCGTGTATTCATCGTAAGGGAAGCGCTCCTCCAAAGTCGGCGGCTTTGGCGCAATGGAAGCAGACGGCTCAGGCAAGGATGCGGCCAGCTGCCCAGGCTCGGTACCGAGCGGCTGGACATTGGTTGAAGCGGCAAAGCTCACCCCTTTTTTCGCCGCAGCCGTGCTGCCTAAGACACCAGCAGGCGAGAAGAAGCCAAGCGCCAGCGGAAAAATAAAAAGGCTGTAAATGACCGTGTTTTTGAACACGGATGGCGATGGAGTATGCTCACAGCCGCATTCAGCCGTGTGCTGATGCTGCTGGCGCCGTTTTTTTAAAGCCAGAAACAGCTGATGAATGGCTGCGGCATACAATCCGAGAGCAGACAGCTTCACATATAGCTCCATCCTTGGCGCAATGTAAAGCGAAAGCTGATTCGAGCGGGATAAATAAACGATAAGCAGAGCAAATGCGGTCAGTATGAAAGCTCTAAGCAGGTGATGCTTCATAACCATACCTCCATAATCCAGGAGCCGAGCCCAACGAGAATGAAGCAGAGAAGGGCAAGCGCCAGTACAATTTTGATCCGAAAGGCCGATAGCAGCATGAGCATGTTTTTGAAATCAATCATCGGGCCAAATACGAGAAAGGCGAGCAGCGGGCCGCCTGTAAACACATTGCCGAATGAAGCGGCGATAAAGGCATCCGATGTAGAGCAAATCGATAAAATAAAGGCGAAAGCCATCATAGCCATATAAGAAAGCAGCGGCTGATCGGCTACGGATGCAAGCACGCTCCGATCCATTATGGTCTGAATCGCAGCTGTCAGCATAGCGCCGAATATTAAATATTTTCCCATCTCAAAAAATTCATCCGAAGCGTGTCCAAGCATGGCGGACAATCGGCTGCTGAGACTGCCGCGAGGCTCCTCGTGATGATGTCCGTGAGAGTGGCTGTGATCATGCTTAGGTTTGTGACTATGTACGTGGTCGTGTGCATCATTATGATGATGATGTCCATGATAATCACCATGACTGGAGTGGACAGCGAGCTGCGGCTCGCGCTCGTCGCGAAGCGGACTTTTGCGCATAAACACATGCATGATCAGCCCGATAATGACGGCGACTGCAAAAGCAAGAATTAGACGGGCATAGGCCATTTCTGGAGCTGAGCGAAAGGCGGCAAAGGTTGCCGTGAACACAATAGGATTGACGACAGGCCCGGCCAGCAAGTATACAATGCCAATGTAAGCGGGCATGCCTTTGCGAATAAGCCGCCTGACGACGGGAATCATGCCGCATTCGCAAAGCGGAAAAGCGAGTCCCAGCAAGCCGCCGAACAGGACGCCGGCAATTGGATTTTTAGGCGTAAATTTGCGAATCATCTCATCCGTCACGAATACTTGAAGCAGGCCGGAGAAGAGCACGCCAAGCAGGATAAACGGTATCGCCTCTAAAATAATGCTCAAAAATAAAATTTTGAAGGACTGGGCATGCGAATAATCCAGGAAGGCGAAAGGTGAAGGCCGATTCAAAGCAATGGCGATAATAATCCCGGCACAGCCAAGCGCCAGCAGAAAGGTTATGTAGCGAAACCTGACAATCGGCATATAGAAACCACACCCGCTTTTCTTATAGTAATAATTACGATTATATCATAGTTTATGCGCCCGAGAAGCAAAATAGGACAACTTTATGGGCAAAAAGTGGGTGCACTACAGCTTGACATTGGCTGTTAGCGCTGTATAATCATTGTAAATGCGATGACGGGAACAAGTAAGCGCAGGCAAAATGCGTCCAGAGAGCCGGTGGTTGGTGTGAACCGGTGCAAGCCTGAAGCCGAATGGGCCCCCGAGCCGAAAGCGAAACGCAGCGACTCGCGCTGCCGATGCTTCTCCGGAAATTCCCCGTTATGGAATATTGAAGGCTGTTCCGATTGTATTGCCGTCCTATAATGGCGGCTGCGGATAGCGAATTAGGGTGGCACCACGGTCCCTCGTCCCTTGCGGCGGGGGATTTTTTGCGTTGATTTTGAAATTGGAGAGGAAGATTGAAGATGAAAAAAGTATTATCAGGCATTCAGCCGAGCGGTCAGCTGACATTGGGCAATTACATCGGTGCAATGAAAAATTTCGTCAAATTGCAGCATTCCGAGCAATGTTTTTTTATGATTGTTGACCTGCATGCTGCTACGCAGCTGCCAGATCCGGCCGCTCTGCGCGAGCAGACGGAAGCGGTAGCGGCATGTTATATTGCTGCAGGCATTGACCCGGCGAAAGCGAGCATATTCGTCCAGTCGCATGTGAGATCACATGCTGAGCTGGGATGGATTTTTACAACGCTGTCTTATATGGGCGAGCTGGAGCGTATGACGCAGTTTAAGGATAAATCCCAAGGCAAGGAATCGATTCCGGCAGGGCTGTTCGTCTATCCTTCTTTGATGGCTGCCGATATTTTGCTCTATAACGCTGATCTAGTTCCGGTAGGTGACGATCAGAAGCAGCATTTGGAGCTGACGCGCGATCTTGCGAACAGATTCAATAACCGCTTTGGCGAATATTTCACAATTCCAGAGCCTTATATGCCGAAGCATGGCTCGCGCATTATGTCGCTCGACGATGGCAGCAAAAAAATGAGCAAGAGCAATCCGAATGCCGGAAGCTTCATTGCCCTGCTTGATCCGCCAGATGTCGTTCGTAAAAAGATTAGCCGTGCGACAACGGATTCTGGCCGAGAAGTGAAATATGATGTAGCGGGCAAGCCTGAAATCAGCAATCTCTTGAGTATCTACGCCAACTGTGCAGGCTTGACGATTGAAGAGGTTGAGGCGCGTTATGAAGGGCAAGGCTATGGGCCGTTCAAAAAAGCATTGGCCGAGCAAGTCGTCTCCGTGCTGGAACCGCTGCAAACGAGATATCAAGAAATTCGCGCATCGGGCGAAATCCATGATATTTTGAAGCAAGGTGCTGAGCGTGCGGCGGAAATTGCTGATCGTACGCTAGCTGACGTCAAAGAAAGAATGGGCTTCCTAGCGCCGAAACGCTAATTGTTTTGCTGCTTAAGCCGTCTAAGTCTCGCTTTCACAATGAAGCCTGCGCCGATTGAGAATAACGTAAGAACAGCAAATAGCAAAGCGAGCCATGCGTTATAGCTCATGGAAATGGCGGTAGCGCTCATCAAAAGTACAGCAACGACGGCGAAAAGCAGCGATAAAGGCTTGGACATAATGAGGTTCTCCTCTGGGGCAGTAACCGCCCGATAATATTTTTTTGAAAAACCGAATAGTTTCTTGAGTCATGCACATAATAAGCTTGCAAGCTTGCAACATATCACAGTGCATATACTGAAAGGAGAAATTCCTAATGGCTAGTAGAAGTAACACATTGGTGGTGCCACAAGCAACGCAAGCTCTGAATCAAATGAAACTTGAAGCAGCTCAAGAGCTTGGCGTTCAACTTCCGGCAGACGGTTATTACGGCAATATCTCTACTCGCGATGCAGGTTCGCTGGGTGGATATATTACGAAAAAACTAGTTCAAATTGCCGAACAACAATTGTCTGGCGGTTACCGTTAATCGTTTTTTCTATACACAAAGCAACACAAGCAGGAGCTCAGGGGAAACCCTGAGCTTCTTATTTGTTCTTTTGACACGATTGGCACAAAATAAAGGAAAGCTCTTTCCTTCTATTGTGAAGGAAGGAGCTTTCCGCCGTCAACCCATAAAGACTGGGCCGTTAATAAGTATTCATTCGCAGCCGCTTCATAAGCCGTTCATCGTTGAGCCAGCCCACGTAAGACCCTAAGGTTTTGTATTCCTTGTCCATTAATAAGACGCCTAGAAAAGGGTATTGCTTGCGATGCCTATAGCGAACATCGGACCAGCGCACCTCATAGCCCCATTCATGCTCGGTGACATCGGCGCAGGCAAACTTGGTTAAATAAAGGAAGGAGCGAATAGCGGGATCGCTTTTGGATCTGGCGGCCGCGGGATGATCGGAGCATTTGACCCGGTCAATCCAGCGGAGCGAGCCATTTCGCAAATCGCCAACTGCGAAGCTGCCATTCTTCATCAGCTTGATCACATTCCAGATGCTGAGCGATACGGTCGGAATAAGCAAATAACCCTCTGCCGACAGATTTTCTTTATCCCAAGTGGGCAGCTTCCGCATAATCGAACGCTGTGCTAACGTTCGCCATATAAAATAAGCGGCTGTGAATAAATACAAAATCGGAAAAATGATGGTTGGACTAATTGTCTCACTTGCCCACAGCAGAATGGCAATAATGTGAGTAAGGAAGATCACGGGGTCAAAAATGTGTATAATGTTCCATGAAATCCATTTTTCACTGAATGGCCGCATCGCTTGTGTGCCATATGCGTTAAATAGATCGCTCAGCACATGGACGCATACTGCGAGCAGCACCCAGCCTCCAACATGAAGCCACGGCAGACTGCCCTGATAAAACAGCTCCAACAGTCCGGTAATAACGACTGTCCAAATGGCTATTGCAGGAATCGAGTGTGAAAGGCCGCGATGGTTGCGGATATAGCTGGCATTGCTCTTCAGCTTCAGCAGCGTATCGGCGTCAGGAGCTTGCGATCCAACAATGGTTCCAATCAAGACTGCCGTATGCAGCGTTTGATCAGCTGCAATAACGGGGTCAATGGTGGCAAGGCCTGCAAGGCCAATGCCTATAACTAAATGTGTACCTGTATCCACAGCACAACCTCCTGTATCTTCATTCAATTGTCCGTATACGATAGTATCGACGACTGAACGCAGATTTATGAAGGAGAGTAAAGGAAACGAAAAGGGGATGTAACGATGTATATTTGCTTTGCTGAATATCGGATTAAAACAGAAAATAAAATCGAGTATTTACATTATATAGAGCAAATGAAAACAGCCAATCCCGCACTCCGTGTTTATGAGGGAACGGATCAGCCTGATTTATTTGTTGAGGTATGGCAGGCAGAAAGCGCGGAGGAGGCTGAGCAAATAAAAAAAGAACGCCTAAGTGAGCGTTCTTCTTGGTGCCAGATGGCCGATTGGGTGCCGGGCGGCTTAGCGAAGGTGCATGTGTGGACGTTTAAGCCAATCTCCGCTCCGTCATAAAAAAGCAAGAATGAGGCGGTTATTAGCAGCGCCGTGTTAAGATAAGTCGCGGCTCGTATTTAGCGGTGTGCTGTTTGTAATCATGCCGCCTTGGAATGGATACTCATAATTGATTGGACCATCAAAGGTGACATAGTCAAGATTAATGGAAAGAAGCAGGTAACGCATGCCTGTTGTTGGATCACTAATAATAATGTGGTCGCGGCCTGCTGCCTCTACAATACCGCGGAACGTTTTGGCGTTCCACTCGCGGTTATTCTCATATGTCATGTAGAAGGTAGCCATTTTGCCGCGGTTAAGCCGTAAAATATTTTCTACGTATGATTCCTCTACGATTGGTACAGTAACCACATTGCCGCCTGAAGGTGTTACGAAGGAACCGCTAGGGACGTTAACCGGCATCGGCTGCATCGCTTGCATGCCCGCTACCTGCTGCATGGCAGGCATTTGGCCTCCCATCGCCGGCATCGGCATCGGCTGCCCACCCATCGGCTGCCCGCCCATCGGATAAGGGTAAGGATAGCCGTAGCCTCCTGTGGTTGCAGGACTAACCGCTGTTTTGTAACCATAACCGTTCGTCATGTAAATTTTCCTCGCTTTCTAATTGAAAAACTTGTGAAATAGACGCGTAGAAGCTAATACACACTTGGACAATTAGCCTGGGTAGGTACGAAGAAGCAGTGGGCTTTGAAGCGGCCGCTGTTCGATTGATTGTACCAGGTGCCAGGACAGCCAGCAGCCGGACGGAAAAACCACAGCGCATTCGACGCCGGATGCTGCCGTTCCCCGCTAATGACGCGCTCGGCGAGCCGGACGTCACGATCGCGCGCTTTTTGATAGAAATATCCTTTCTGTGTCGCTTCAAAGCCGCCGGGCCTTTGAAACACCATCTGCGAGATGGAGCGAATATTTCTAAAATCGAGGCAGTTGCCCAGGACGCGGTTGACACCAACGTTTCCCACCATCAGCATGCCAAGCTCGCCGTCGCCTTCCGCTTCTGCGCGCATCAGTCTTGCCAGCATTTTCGTATCCTCTGCATTAGTCTTGATGACAGCCACAGGCAGGCTCCTTTCAGCCCTCAATGATGCTCCGCCGTATAATAGGCGGATGATCATGGGCGTTAAACTACATACTTAGTGTATTGTGAGCCCAGAGAAAGGGTTCCAAATTTATTGTCACATTTTGAGTGGCAAATTGATGAACAATAAGCTTGAGCGTTGTCATAACGTGGTTTTTTCTGTATGATTAAGAACGATTGAACAATGAAATGTATGGGCGCCACCTGCGCCGTGTCACATACCTGGGAGGCTCGCTTCGTGTTTAAAGACTTGATAGCATTGACAAAACCAGGGTTGCTCCGGCTCAATATGTTTGCAGCCGTTGGCGGCTTTTGGGTAGCTTCCAAATGGCAAATTGCCTGGTTTGATCTGCTTTGGATGCTGATTGGCTCCACGCTTACGATGGCATCCGCTTGCGTCATTAATAATTATTGGGATCGTGAGCTGGATCAGAAGATGGAAAGAACGAAAGGACGCGCTTTGCCAACAGGCAGACTGAAGCCGATGTTTGTGCTTGGTTATGGCCTTGTGCTCGGCATCATAGGGGAATTGGTGCTGTTTTTGGCGGTCAACCCGCTTACAGGCTGGCTGGGGCTTTTGGGCTGGTTCGTATACATCGTTATTTATACGATTTGGTTGAAGCGCAGCTCCACATGGAGTACGTCGGTTGGTGGAATTTCTGGCGCGATGCCTCCGGTTATCGGTTATTGCGCAGTAACGAATGAAGTGGATGCAGGGGCTTGGCTCATGTTCGCTTTATTATTTTTGTGGCAGCCAGCTCATTTCTGGTCGCTTGGCATTAGACGCGTTGAGGAATACCGCACGGCAGGCTTCCCGCTACTTCCTGTTGTTAAAGGGATTAGACGGACCAAGCTGCAAATGATTCCTTATGTAGCGCTGCTTATACCTACTTGCTATCTCATGTTCTATTATGGCTACACCGGATATGTCTTTCTAGTGCTATCTATTGCAGGCAGTGTACTGTGGGCGGTTCACACGATTCGCGGCTTGAAGGCGAAGGATACGGAAAAATGGGCGAAAACGAATTTTCTTATTTCGGTCAACTATCTAATGGTTGTATTTATCGTAATGATCGTTAATACGGTGAAATAGCGCGTCATTTCTGGACAAGTTTCATGGGGGGAATAGGGATCATGGATTTTTTGAAAAAGCATAGCTTCAAAATTGCTGTGCTGGCACTTTGCCTGGGGATGGGCATTTATTTATTAATGACCAATGTATTTAAACCGGAAACGCCAATGCCGATTCTGCAAGAAGCGCCAGCCTTCGAGCTGACGGATTTGGACGGCAACAAAGTGACGAAGGAATCGACGAACGGCAAAGCAAGATTGGTTTATTTTTATTTTGCCAATTGCCCGGATGTATGTCCGCCAACGACGTTCCTGTTGTCGCAGGTGCAGGAAGGTTTGGAGAAGGAAGGCATACTTGGAACGGATGCCGAAATGATCTCGATTACGTTCGATCCCGAGCGTGATACAACGGAGGTTATAAAGGCGTTCGCGGAGCGCAATTATGCCAAGCTAGATCAGGGCTGGCTGTTTTTGCGGGGGGATGATCCACAAGGAGCCATCAAGCTATCCCAGGATTTTGGCGCGAGCGTCATTAAGGACAAAGAAGGAACCGGCTTTACGCATATGAATGTGATTACTCTGGTAGACAAAGCAGGCCAAATTCGCAAGTGGATTGCTGCGAGCGATGAGGAATTGACGCCGGAAAGCATCGTTGCTGATATGAAGCGGCTTGCCAAGGAATAGCGATGGCTATCTTTTATCATATTTTATGGAGTAACGTTGCGCCGCTTACATTGATGATAGCTATTGGCTTCTCAATGCAGCGGCTTTTTTCTTTGGACATCAAAACGTTGTCTAAGCTTAATTTTTATGTGTTTTCGCCGGCTGTCATTTTTCAATTGCTGCGTACGACGGAGCTTGAAACGGATCTGATCTGGAAGGTGCTGCTGTTTGTCGTTATTTTCATGCTGCTGCAAGCTCTAGTAGTAGAGGTCGTTGTGAAAATGCGAGGGCTGCAGGGAGGCATGCGCGGCTCCATGCGCAACAGCGTGCTGTTCTATAATAGTGCTAATTACGGCATACCGCTCAATCAGCTGGCGTTTGCTGGGAACCCAATGACGCTGGCGGTGCAGATATTGGTCATGACGACACAGTCCTTTTTGCCGAATACGTTCGGCATTTACAGTGTGAACGCCCATAAGCTGTTCTGGCGCGATACGCTGAAGACGATTTTCTCCATGCCGATTATTTACGTCATTCCGCTTGCTTTTCTATTAAAAGGGCTAGATGTAGATTTGCCACAGCCGCTGCAAACGCCGATTGAATATTTGGCAAACGCATTTATTGGAACGGCGCTCATTACGCTCGGCGTCCAGCTGGGCAGCATGAAGTGGCGGTTTGACAAGCGTCTGCTTGGCAATGTACTGCTGTCGAATGGGCTTCGGCTGATCGGAGGCCCGCTGCTGGCAGCTCTAGCTATTTGGTTGATCAGCGCCACAGGGCTATTCGTATTCGATAGGCTGACGACAGCGGCGCTTATCGTTTCGGCCTCGGTGCCTACTTCGCTTAGCAGTGTGCTGCTGGCGGTGGAATTCGACAACGAGCCGGAATTTGCTTCACAGGCGGTGTTTTTGTCAACGATGTTCAGCATTGTGACGGTATCGTTCGTTATTTTTATACTTCATATTTAATCTTGCGGGGTTACAGTGGGAGCGGGAGGAGGATACAGAATATGTTCCTCTAATCCCGCTTTTTCCAATTGGGCGATGACATATTCCTCGGGTGTATGCTCTACGCCTGAATAGCCGCGCCTCGTATAAATATGCTCTGCATCAGGGAACAAATCGCGCAGCATGCCTCGAATGCGTTTGCCCGAGGAATCATTGTCTGTGAAAATATAAACCTGCCCCTCGCCGATTTGCTTGCGCAGCTTCTCAAGCTGCTCTGTTCCGGGAGTGCCATATGTACAGTAGATCGGAATGCTTTCGTCAAGCACGCGCCTGACGCGGCTTTTATCATTTTTGCCTTCCACAATAATCGCAATGTCTATCATGCTGATCACCTTGTTTTTTTTACATCCAGTGTACCAAATTACAAGGGGAAAAGCTTGTGGCGGTCATGATGAAAAATGGGTTCGCGTAACGAGCGGGCTGCGACGGTGGAAAGGGAGAATTGACACAGCGAGCATCAGGACGAGAAAGGCGATATAATACGGCGACATATAGTCGCGCAGTTGACCAGCAAGCATTGGACCAAGGAAGGCTCCAATCGAATAGGCAATGGATAGAGCGGAAAAGGTGCGGCCGTAGCGAGCTCCTCCACTTAGCTCAATAAGCAATATCGAAATTGCGGGAATGACGATGCCTTTTGCCATGCCTACAAGCAGCAGCATGACGGCAAAGGGCAGCGGCGAATCAGCGGCGATGCTGAAATAAATCAAAGCCAGCGCGAGCGCTCCCCATAAAGTACGGCGATAGGCGGAGAAGCGGTTGAGAAACAGCATGCTGAGCGTAATTAGTGCGCCGAGGCTGACTACGGAAAAAAGCAAGCCCGTCGTTAGCATGCCGGCGGTCGTTGTCGCCATGAGCGGCAGCTCGAAGGAAAGGATGCCCTGCGCGCAGCTGATGCCGACTGGCAATACATAAATCAGCCAAGATACGGACTTCGAATCGGCGGCTGCCGGGGCAGACAGCTTATGAGGCAACGTTCCGGCAGGAGTGGCAGGAACGGCTGCTTCTGCTGGGATGTCGCGGATGAAAAACAACGCGCATATCGCAGTAACGATTAAAATCCAGCCCAGCATATAAAACGCGGTGGTGAAGCCGATTTTTGCCACCATATAAGCGCCTGCTGCTGGTGAAATGACGGTTGCCAGCGTATGAACGAGCCCGTTGCCAGCCATGAGCTTGCCCTGCTCGGTACGATCGCTCGTCATACGGGCAAGCAAGGCAAGGCATGCTGGCGAGAGGAAGGCGAGCACGAAGCCGCTAATAGAGCGAAGGACAAGCAGCTGCCAAGGATTCGTCACTTGGGCTTGGAACAAGAGAATGACGCCTGCTCCAAGCAAGCTGAACACAATAAACAGCCTGCTGCCAAAGCGGTCAACGCCATAGCCGGCAATAAGATTGCCAGGCAGATGGGTAATGGAATACATGCCCATCATCAGCCCAATGAACGATGGCGCTGCGCCAAGCGAGATGGCGAAAGGCGTCAAAATCGGATATTGAGCATGCAGATCAAAAAATGCGACGAACAGAAAAAAATAGAGCCAGATGGCAGTTTTCATCAGGCTTCACCTCCAGATTGTAATCAGGCCTAGCAGGGAGCGCATGGATTGAAGCAACATCCGTTCCATTCATAGGCCATGCCCCTGAGCCATATAATTTACTTGTACGCCAAGGTCGGACAGGATATGTCTGGATAAAGCAGGGTGCCCAGCGTTTACGCTGGATTACAGCTAGGGTATAATGTTTGATAATAGCAGTGTCTGCACGTTATAATAGGAGGGGTCAGGTTGGAGTTTCTGGATTTTACAAGTTATGATTGGAATACTTGGAGCGATTTTCTGAAGGAGCATTGGTTTGTGCTGGCTATTGCCCTTGTTGTGCTGCTGCTTATTATCCGCATTGTCAAAACCGTTGTAAAATGGGCTTTAGTCGCCGTTATTGTATTTGGCGTTATCGTCTACAGCGGATATACGATGGAGGATTTGAAGGCATTTGGCACGAAGCTGGAGGAAACAACGGGAAGCCTTAAGCAGGAAGCGATTTCGGCTATGATCGGTGAAGCGAAGAACGCCAAGTTTACGACGAATGAAGACGGCTCCTATACCGTCTCGACAGATAGCGTAGCGCTGACCGGCGTGCCGGGAACGAATGAAGTTTCCGTATCTTACCGTGGAAATGACTTGTTTAAACTGCAAATTGACGAGACGATTCAATCGATTATTGATCAAGCCAAAAAAAACAAACCATAAGCACTTTTACTATAGATAACGTTTTTGAGCAATGAATGAGGGGGATTACGGGGATGACGGAATGGATTCAGACAGGCGGTCAAAGTATGATGGAGCCTGTCACAGCTGCCGTTCTCCTGGTGCTCCTTGTCTCGCTCATTCAGGGTTTGATTAGGGGCGCATCGGGATCGGCGAGGCGTCTTTTCTTTTTTGTGTGGGAAAGTATCGTAATTGTGGCTTGTCTTGTACTCGCTTCGCATTGGGCGGGAAAGCTTTCGCCAGTCGCAGCGGATATGCTGAGGAAGCATGTTATCGTCCCTAGCAGAGAGCTGGGTTCGATTGAGCAGGCCTGGTACACGTTGATAACGAGTATAAGGGATTTTGCGCTGCTGCGTTATGTGCTGCTGTTTCTGTTCATTTATTTGCTGCTGCGAGTAGCCGCCTCCGGGCTGAACCCGCTGCTTGAGCTGATATTTAGGCGAAGAGCTCACGTAGACGCAGACGGACGCCAGCAGGAGCGGCGGATGGCGCTTCCTAGGCAGCGGGCGGCAAGTCGCGTTTTTGGAGCCTTGTTAGGAGGCGTCCATGGAGCAGGCCGAGCCTTCATATTCATTGGTGTCCTGTTCGTGTATGTGTCTTTGCTTCCTAGCGGCATTGGAGCACAGATGATTAAGCAATCGCCATTGTATATGCAGGCTGCTGCGTTGCTGGAACCGGTGGCGGGCGATATGCTCGCTGGACGCGGGCCTGTTTTGGCCGAGGCGATGCAGGCGGAATTCCAAAATATTTTACAGCGAAAATATGAAGTCATCGATTATGCCATTCCTGCAGACATTGAGCAGGCGGCGGCGCAGGTCGTCAAGGATGCAGCGACGGATGAGGCGAAGGCAAGGGCGCTATACGCGTGGCTAGGTACGCGAATTGCTTATGATTGGGATAAGGCCCGCAATTACGAGGAGCAGGGCATTTGGCAGGAGCAATCCCCGCAGAACACGTTTGATACGAGAAAAGGTGTTTGCATAGATGTCGCGAGATTGTATGACATGATGGCGCGTGCTGTAGACGTCGAGGTACGGGTAGTAACGGGACTTGGCGCAGATGGGAAGGGCGGCTTTGGCCCCCATGCGTGGAATGAAGTGCGAATAGATGGGAAATGGCTGCCGCTGGATGCAACTTGGGCTTCTTCAGGTGATTGGTTTAATTCGCCTGACTTTGAGCAGACGCATATTCGGGATAAGCAGCTAAGCATTTAATTCATATATTTAATTCATAATTGAGGTGAGCATGTTGACGGATGATCCACAGAAAAGGGAAATTATTAATAAACGCCATTTCTCCTTTCGTCTGAACTTATTTTTCTTTATCGTCTTTGGTTTGTTCAGCGTACTGATTATTCAATTGGCTATTTTGCAGTTTGTAGAAGGGCCGACGCTAAGCGCGGCGGGCAGCAAGAAGAGCACACGCAATGTGAAAATCGCGCCGATTCGCGGCAATATTTATGACTCTGAGGGGAAAGCCATTGCGTATTCCACTTCGACGCAGTCGCTTTATTTCAGCATTCCGCCCAATTATAAAACGGAAGAGCTGAAGAAGCTTGCTACCGAGGAAGCGACCAGACTCGTAGAGGTGTTTGATAAATACGGAGATTCAGCTATAAAAATGACGGTGGAAGATGTCATTATGCAGATGGATTTAGGGTTTAGGCTCAATACGATTTCTACGCCGAGACGGATTAAATCGGGGCTGACGAATGAGGAAATTGCTTATTTTCTCGGCAATAAGAGCAGCTTTGTCGGTCTGGATATTATGGAAGAAAGCGTGCGTCACTATAGTCAGGATACGACTGCTGTTCAGCTGGTCGGGTACTTGAAGAAATTTAAGGGTGTACGCGAAAATTTGGATTTTTATGGGGAGAAAGCACAAGAAAAAGACCCGCAGCTTCAATATTTGGAGGATGAAGAGGTTGGGTTCGACGGGCTTGAGCTATTGTACCAGGATATACTGCGTGGTAAAAACGGGCTGAAGAGCTATCCGGTCAACAACCAGGAGGTTATCGTCGGTCCTGTACAAATTACGAATCCGGAAAAAGGCGATGACCTCTACCTGACGATTAATCGGGGCGTACAGCAAACAACAGAACAGGCTATTATGGATCAGATTAAGAAAATTAGTACTTCATCATTATCTGCTGAACGTGCTCCTTATGCGAAAATCGGCTTTGCAGTAGCGATGGAAATTGAGACTGGCAAAGTTGTCGCAATGGCAAGTATGCCGGACTATGATCCGAATATTTGGGCTGGAGGCAGCATTAGCCAGAAGGATTATGACAACATTGAAAATGTAGTAAACAACGGAACGATTACGGAGGTATATCCTAAATACGATTCGGATGAGGAACGCAAAAGTCATCCTTCTTCACTCGTTCCACCGGGATCGACGCTCAAGCCGCTTTCTGTTTTGATTGGCTTAAAAGAAGGATTGTTTACAACCGACTCGTTTTACAACGATACAGGTTTGTTTACATTTGGTAAAGCAGGTCATGAGGTGCCAATCCGAAATGCTGGCGGTCACGTCTATGGTCCGCTTGATCCAGCAAAGGCTATTGCGAAATCATCCAACCCTTTCATGGCAGCGATGATCGGCAGCAGGCTGAACCAAAAGTATCCGGGTATCGAGGGTGTCGATGTATGGGACAAATACATGAAGGAGTTCGGGCTTGGCGTTTCTACAGAAAGCGGACTTCGCATGGAGAAAAAAGGAAGCGTCGATTATTATCATGAATTTGAAACGGCAAGTGCGCAATCCGCGCTCATTCGTGCCTCGTTCGGTCAACAGGCTCGTTATACCGCCTTGCAATTGGTGCAGTATGTTTCGATGCTCGCTAATCATGGCAAGCGAATGAAACCGCAATTTGTAAATGAAATTAAAGATTCCACGGGCAAGGTTGTGCAATCCTTTGAGCCAGTGGTGCTCAATACAGTGGATCTTCCTGATGCCTATTGGAATGAAATTGAGGCTGGCATGGGGAAAGTTGGCGTGCAAGGTTTCGATGGCGTCAGCTACACATTTAATCGTAAAACAGGGACAGCAGAATCGTCCGTTAAAGGCAGAACAGCGGATAACGGTGTATTTATCGCTTATGCTCCTGCTGACAATCCTAAGCTCGCGGTTGCGGTCATCATGCCAGACGGTGGTTTTGGCGGCTGGTCGGCAGCGCCGGTTGCCCGTAAAATTTTTGATGCCTACGATTATGAAATTGGTCTGAACGGCATTCCTGGAAAGGCAGAGGATGTCGCGGCTTCGACTGATACAGATGCTGCCGATACGGAAACAACTGTGCAATAATCGAGATTAATAGCTTATTTTAAAAGACTTTTTCAACAGCGCTGCTGGGGAAAAGGTCTTTTTTTAAAAAAAAATGTTGCACTAGAGAAACTTTTTTGTATAATATAAACAAAGAGGCGCTTAGCTAACTTACATTCGCATAGGCAAAATAAAATCAATTAAAACAATTAGATGGATAGGAGATTGAAAGCATGAAGAAGCAGCGTAAAATGAATTCGGCATTAAAGAGGTTAATTATGACGTTAATGTTTTTGGCTTTATCAGCAGTTGTACTGGCAGGGTGCGCAAGCGGCGGTGGCAGCGAGACGGCAAGTGGAGATGGGAAATTAAAAATCACGGCGACGACCGGAATGATCGCTAATGTGGCGGCAGAGGTCGGAGGAGACGACGTAGTTGTAACAGGACTTATGGGGTCAGGCATTGACCCGCATTTATACAAAGCATCCCAAGGCGATGTGAAGAAGCTGGATGAAGCGGATATTATTTTTTATAACGGCTTGCACTTGGAGGGGAAAATGGGAGAGATGTTCGAGAAGCTGGAGAAGCAAAAGCCAACGGTTGCGGTATCCTCGCAAATTCCAGAGTCGGAGCTGCATGGCAATCCAAGCGGCGATTCGACATCGCATGATCCGCATATCTGGTTTAATGTAAAGCTGTGGATGTCTGCAACCGAGGTTATGCGCGATACGCTAGTAGAGAAGGACCCAGCGAACGAGGCGGCCTACAAGGAACGGGCGGAGGCTTATCTGGCGAAGCTTGAGGAGCTTGACCAATATGCTCGTGAGCAAATCGCAACGATTCCTGAAAAGGGAAGAATTCTCGTAACGGCGCATGACGCCTTCGGATATTTCGGCGCAGCTTATGGCCTAGAGGTCACAGGCCTACAGGGAATGAATACGATGTCTGAGTATGGGTCGAAAGATGTGAGCGAGCTGAGGGATTTTCTCGTTGAGAAACAAATCAAAGCGGTCTTCATCGAATCCAGCGTTCCGCGCAAATCCATCGATTCCGTTATCGAGGGTGCTCGTCAATTGGGACATGAAGTGACGATTGGCGGCGAATTGTTCTCCGACGCCATGGGCGATCCGGGAACGGAAGAAGGTACTTATATCGGTATGGTCAAACATAACGTAGATACAATTGTAAATGCACTCAAATAACAAGACGCAGTGAGAGGCGATGGCTACTATGAAAAATCATTTGAAAACGGCAGCTCCTTTGACAATTGAAGGCTTAAGCGTAGCTTACCAGAAAAAACCGGTGCTGCGCGGCGTATCTTTCTCCATAGAGGAAGGAGAGCTGATTGGCGTAATCGGGCCGAACGGAGCGGGCAAGTCCACGCTCATGAAAGCGGCGCTCGGCCTCATTCCTCGCCTCAGCGGGGAAGTGCTGATCTATGGCAAGCCGTACCGCCAGCAGCGCAGGCTGATCGGATATGTGCCGCAGCGCGAGTCGGTCGATTGGGATTTCCCGACGAATGCGCTGGATGTGGTCATGATGGGCCGTTACGGCCATCTGGGCCTGTTCGGCCGCCCTGGAGCGAAGGAGCGCAGGCTTGCGATGGAATGTTTGGCGAAGGTCGGCATGGCGGATTTCGCCACAAGGCAAATCAGCCAGCTGTCCGGCGGCCAGCAGCAGCGGGTATTTCTGGCGCGGGCGCTTGTACAGGACGCCAAGCTGTATTTCATGGATGAGCCATTTGCAGGCGTCGATGCTGCAACCGAGAAGGCGATTATTACTTTGCTCCAAGAGCTGAAACGGCAGGGCAAGACCGTTATCGTCGTTCATCATGATTTGGCGACGGTCGAGGAATATTTTGACTCCGTACTGCTGCTTAATGTAGAGCTTCAGGCATACGGCAAAACCGAGCAAGTATTTACACAGCAAATGCTCCAGCAAACCTATGGCGGGCGGCTTGCCTTTCTTGAGCGTGGCGGAAATGCCCGGCTTGCTGTCACGAAAGGGTGAGGCTGAGATGGAAACGTTGTGGAGACTGATTCAAGATCCGAATATGCAGTGGATTTTTCTAAGCTGTACGCTGCTTGGCTTAAGCAGTGGCGTCATCGGCTGCTTCTCTTATTTGCGCAAGCAAAGCTTGATGGGCGATACGCTTGCCCATGCGGCACTGCCCGGCATTTGTATTGCTTTTATGCTGACAGGCACAAAATCACTGCTGTTTTTTCTGCTTGGAGCAGGGGCAGCCGGCCTTGTCGCGACGTTCGGCATCGGCTGGATTACGCGAAATTCGCGGATTAAGCATGATGCGGCAATGGGGATTGTGCTATCCAGCTTTTTCGGCTTCGGTATCGTATTATTAACGATTATCCAGCATGGCGAATATGGCAATCAATCTGGACTGGATAAGTTTTTATTTGGTCAGGCGGCCGCGATGGTTGGCTCCGATGTACTTACGATGTCGATTGTGAGCTTATCGCTCATCGCGGTCTGTACGTTATTTTTCAAGCAATTCAAGCTTGTATCATTCGATCCCGGCTTTGCGCGCGGACTTGGCTATCCGGTTGCTTTAATCGAGCAATTGCTTATGTTTTTGATGGTCGTGGCTGTAGTAGTGGGCATTCAAGCGGTCGGTGTTGTGCTAGTGGCCGCGCTGATTATTACACCGGCGGTGTCGGCTCGTTATTGGACGGATAAGCTTGGCTTCATGGTTGTCATCTCTGGCGTGTTCGGCGCTTTAAGCGGCGGAATCGGCACGATTATTAGCTCGCTTGGCTCGAATTTGCCAACGGGCCCGCTGACGGTGCTTGCGGCAACGGCATTATTTCTTATTTCGATTTTGTTTGGCCCTCGTAGAGGATTGCTCGCGAAACGGATGCTGCGGCTCAAGGTTGCACGGAGCATCGATGAGGAGCAGGGACATAAGGAGCGGCAGCTAGAAGGGGGAGCGACGCTATGAGCGATTTTTGGATACTGCTAACGGGCTCGCTTGTCGCCAGCTGCTGCGGCATATTGGGGGCTTTTCTCGTTTTGCGAAAAATGGCGATGATCGGCGATGCGATTAGCCACTCGGTTATGCCGGGTATCGTTATTGCTTTTCTGATCAGCGGCTCACGGGATTCGCTCGTCATGATGCTGGCTGCTATGGCCTGCGGCTTGCTCGCTGTGTTCCTTATTCAGCTGTTTCAGCAAAGCGGCATTCAATCGGATGCCTCCATTGGTGTTGTATTTACCGCGATGTTTGCTACCGGGGTGCTGCTGGTGAGCTTGTATGCCCGCCAGGTGCATCTCGATCAGGATGCGATTTTATATGGTGAAATTGCCTATGTGCATTGGAATACGTGGACGCTGAACGGCGTCAGTATGGGGCCGATAGCAGTATGGCTGCTTGGCATTACGTTAACGGTCATTTTAGTCGTCATTGGGCTGTTCTATAAGCAGTTCAAATTATGCGCCTTTGATCCTGCGCTTGCGGCAGCTTGCGGCATTCCCGTTGCCTTGTTCCATTATTTATTGATGGGACTCGTGTCGATGGCGACGGTCAGCTCCTTCGAGAGCGTAGGGGCTATCCTCGTTGTCGGGCTGCTGGTTATTCCTGCTGCGACCGCTTATTTATTAACGGAACGGCTGAGCGTCATGATCGCCATGAGCGCAGGTGTGGGCATTGCCAGCACGTTCATTGGATATGGCGTGGCGACTGTGCTCGATGCCTCGATTGCAGGCTGTATCGTTAGTGCTGCCGGTGTGCTGTTCATCTTGGCACTGCTGTTCTCGCCTAGCCATGGCGTCATCTGGAAAAAATGGCGTTTGCGCCGTTTAGCACAATAATACGCGATATGCGAACTTTGCTTAAGCTGCGTTTCAACGTGCAGCGGGGATGAAGGTCAACCGGTAATTTGCGGTTGGCCTTTATTTTTTTGAAGTGGGGCAGGATCGTTTGGCTTACGCCCAAAATATGATAAAATGGCAGTATTGCATCAAGATATGATGTTATGCAGCAAATGCAGGAGGTAACGATGGCAGATTATAAATTAGTAGCACTCGATATGGATGGGACGCTGCTGAATGAACTGAGTGAAATTAGCGATGAAAATGCTTTTTGGATTAGAAAGGCGCTTGATGCGGGTGTAACGGTCAGTTTTTCGACGGGACGCGGCTTTCGCAGCGCCTTGCCGTTTGCCGAGCAATTACAGCTTGAAACGCCGATGATTACGGTAAACGGGGGCGAAATATGGAAGAAGCCTCATGTGCTGCACCGCAGAGCGCTGCTTGATCCGAACTATGTAGAGCGGCTGCATAAAATCGCACAGAAGCACGCAGGCACCTGGTTTTGGGCATACAGCACGAAGGACATTTATAATTTAGAAAAATGGATTACGCCAGCGGATGATTATGAAGCCCATCATTGGCTGAAATTCGGGTATTACACCGAAGATGATGTCGTACTTAAGAAGATTTACGAGGAAGTCAGCGAGTGGAATGCACTTGAAATTACAAATTCCTCTACGAGCAACTGGGAGATGAATCCGAAAGGCATTACCAAAGCAACCGCGCTCAGCGAGCTTTGTGAAGTCATGGGCATTGAAATGTCACAGGTCGTTGCTGTCGGCGACAGCTTGAACGACATTGCCGCGATTCGCGATGCTGGACTTGGCGTTGCTATGGGCAATGCCCAAGATGCTGTGAAAGAAGCGGCTGACGTCATTACGTTGTCGAATAATGAGCATGGCGTTGCCGAAATTATTAAGAAATATGTACTGAAGGGATGAAAACGGTTTGGACATCTTAGGCTGGTCGCTCGTTATCATTTTATTTATTGTCGGTATGGCGGGTACAGTGTATCCGATTTTGCCGGGGGCGCTTGCGATTTACGCCGCGTTTTTTGCTTACGGGCTGTGCATTACATTTGAGCCGTTCGGCTGGGTCTTTTGGACGCTGCAAACGCTCATCGTCGTTGCTTTGTTTGTAGCGGATTATGCGGTCAGTGCCTGGGGCGTCAAGCGATTTGGCGGCTCCAAAGCTTCTATAATCGGCAGTACCATCGGCCTTATTTTGGGACCATTCGTTATTCCTGCATTCGGTCTAATTATCGGCCCGTTCGTGGGTGCGGTTATCGGTGAGCTGTTCGTCGTTCAGGAATGGAAGCATGCTGCGAAGGTTGGTATTGGCTCGCTTGTTGGGCTGCTGTCGAGCGTTGTGGTGAAGGTTGTTTTGCAATCGATCATGATTGTGCTCTTTATTGTTTGGCTGGTTGTTTAAGGGACGAATGATGAAATTAGTGCTGTGCTGCGTAAAAGGTTTGGTTTTCGATCGCTGTTGCTCTGGATTTCTTTCAATAACCGCTTCAACGGTTGAAATCCAGAGCAAAGGCGAACGCTCCGCTTCTCAAATCCAAACCTTTTACTCCGCTCCGCCTTTTTCATCAACAACCTTCACACAAAGCAGCTCAGACAATCCTTCGCTTTTTACAGGGAAAACCTGAAAACCTGAAAAACCTAAAAGCAAACAACATGGCCTACAACGTTTTGAAATCGTTTTATTATATTTGGGGGAGCTGAGAATAGATGGTTAAAGTGACGGTATGGAATGAGTTTTTGCATGAGAAGGTGCATGAAGAGGTGCTGCGCGTTTATCCGGATGGCATACATAACGCTCTAGCAGCAGGCATCGCCACCGATTCATTTGAAATCGCTACAGCTACGCTTGATCAGCCAGAGCACGGACTGACCGAAGAACGCCTGGGGAACACAGATGTCCTTATCTGGTGGGGACATATGGGCCATGATCAAGTCGATGATGCCATTGTCGAACGTGTGCATGGGCGCGTCATGCAAGGCATGGGACTCATTGTATTGCATTCCGGTCATTTTTCGAAAATTTTCAAAAAACTAATGGGTACCGGCTGCGATCTGAAATGGCGCGAAGCAGGCGAGAAGGAACGCATCTGGACCGTGAATCCGGCCCATCCGATTGCCGCAGGCTTGCCGGAGTACATTACAATCGAGCATGAAGAAATGTACGGCGAGCATTTTGATATTCCAGCGCCAGACGAACTCATCTTCTTAAGCTGGTTTGAGGGCGGCGAAGTGTTCCGCAGCGGCTGTACCTTCTATCGTGGCCAAGGGAAGATTTTTTACTTCCGTCCAGGTCATGAAACGTATCCGACTTATTACAATGAACAAGTGCTGCAGGTGATCAAAAATGCGGTTCATTGGGCAAAGCCTTCTAACGCCGGAGTACCAGTCCGCGGCAATCACCAGCCGCTTGAGCCAATCGTGAAACCATAATCTTGCATTCGAAAGAGAGACATACCCGCTATGAAGAAAGATTCACTTATTAAAGGAACACTGATTTTAGCTATGGCCGCGCTGGTCGCCCGCATGCTCGGTATTTTCCAGCGCGTGCCGCTGGAGCATATGCTTAGCAAGGAAGGCCTAGCAAGCTTTACCGTATCCAACAATCTGTATTTAACTTTACTTATTGTAGCAACAGGCGGCATCCCAAGTGCCATTAGCAAAATGGTGTCCGAACGTTATGCGCTCGGCCGCCAGCAGGAAGCGCAGCGCATTTATAAGGCGGCGCTTTTGTTCGGTCTGGTAACAGGACTAATCTTGGCTACTTTGCTGTATGTTTTTGCACCACAGCTGGCAGCGTCTCAAGATTTGCCTGATGCGGTATTCGCTATTCGGGCGATAGCGCCAACGCTGCTCTTATTTCCTCTAATCGCCATGATGCGCGGTTATTTTCAAGGACGCCAGCTGATGATGGCGGGCGGGCTCTCGCAAATTATGGAGCAAATTATGCGCGTAATTGTCGGTGTCGGCTTGGCGATTCTTGTACTCGCCTGGGGCTGGGGAGATCAGATGGGAGCAGCAGCAGCGTCCTTCGGCAACTTTTTCGGAGCGATAGGCGCTATTGCGGTGATGGTGTGGTACGCAGTCAAGCTGCGCCGGACCGACAAGCTTGAAATGGATAAAATGCCAGCGGACAGCGAGGCTGCAAAAACGATCGCTTTACAAAAAGCGGAAGCCTCCCGTATTCCTTTTCGCACTATTTACCGGGAAATATTTTCGATTTCAATCCCGATTGTCGTTACCGCTATAACGGTTCAACTCATTTATATGGTCGATAATTACTTGCTCATGAAATTGAGAGCGGGCGTTTACAGCTATGATCAGGCAATCGAGGTATTGGCGGATTTTGGGGGAAAGGCGCAATCCATTGCCGGTATTCCACCGATTTTGGCGATAGCGCTGAGCACTTCGATTATTCCGGTTATATCTTCTGCATTTTCCGTGCGGAATATGTCAGAGGTTAATCGCCAAACCTCGCTCGTTATGCGTATTGTGCTGTTTACAGGCATTCCAGCGGCGCTTACGCTTGCCGTATTGGCGTATTCGGT
This sequence comes from Paenibacillus algorifonticola, assembly GCF_000971975.1. Taxonomy (GTDB): domain Bacteria; phylum Bacillota; class Bacilli; order Paenibacillales; family Paenibacillaceae; genus Pristimantibacillus; species Pristimantibacillus algorifonticola. The sequence continues at coordinate 51,680 of NZ_KQ040778.1, forward strand.
TACAGGACTGCTGTTTACAGGACCGCAAGGAAGCGGCATTGTGGCGGCTTTGACAGCGGGAACGATTTTCCAGGCGACGATGATGATCAGCAATTCGGTATTGTTTGGGCTTGGCAGACCGCGCTTAGCGATGTATAACACATTAATTGGCATAGGGCTCAAGCTATTGGGCAGCTTTGTTTTGGCCCCGATTTTCGGTATTTATGGGCTGATTGCTGCATCAACGCTATGTTTTATTTTTATTACTTGGTTTAATTTGCAATCGATTCGCACTTATGTGCAATTCAACGTGCTTGGCCGCCGCTGGGTGCCTTATTTTGCTGCCGTACTCATTTCCATGGCAGCAGGCTGGGGAGTCGACAAGGGCCTCAGATGGCTGTTGGAAAGCTTTATGCTGCCGGATAGGCTGGCGTATGTGATTTCTGCAATTGTGGCTGGCGCCGTTATTGGCGGATTATATTTGGGGCTGCTCATTTTACTGCGCGTCGTGACAGCGGAAGATGTGAAAACATTCCCTGAACCACTTCGCAAGCTGTTTGCCAAGCTGTTCAGGCTGACTGGCCGCGCTGTAGCGTAAGCTTCATTTAAAATATAGGAAAGTATATGATTTTTTCATCCTTTCTCTATATTTCTCGGAATGAAACGCGCCGTGCCGCCAAAGGACGGCGACAGCCGTTTCACCTTGTTTGTTATAATGCCTGTTTCCATACATTTACATGGGTCCAAGGCTCCTGTACAATGAAGAGGATTTTATTCATTTTTATTTTGTTGGCGAGAGGGGTCACGAACATTGAAAAAGCTGGGGAGCATAAAAAAAGGGGTCGTTCTGCTGCTGGCATTGGTGCTTGTGTTTGTTGCAGGCTGTCAGGCTATTAGTGGTGTCGATCTGAATAAGGCGATTACGAATTCGCTTAAGGTTACTTCTTATGAGGGCGAGCAGACATTATCGCTGCAATTAAATTTGAGTGAGGAAGACCTTGAATACATGGACGAAGATGAAGTGGCGATTATGAAATTGATCAACAGCGCGAAGCTTATGCTGACAAACATTAAGGTGCAGGATGACACACATGTATCTTACAGCGGTAAGCTTCTGCTGGCTGACACGATTTCCATTGGCTTTTCACTCAAAATGTCCGATACAACGGCGGTCGTAGAAATTGAAGGCGCGAAGCAGCCCTTTGTTCTGGATATGAGCGAAGCGGGCTTGCCTTCGTTGATGGGCGTTTCTGGCACGATCGGACAGTCCGTAACGGGTGGTCCGGCAGACGAATCGCTCGTTGAGCTGGGTAAAGAAATCATTGATGTAACAAGTGGCTATTTTATTAATAATCTGCCTAATCCCGATCAAATTTCAGTAAATGCGGTACAAGAATCGATTAATGGCCAATCGGTTTCCCTGATGAAAATTCATACGGAACTGGATGGACCAGCCATTTGGGCTTGGATTAAAAAATATGTCGATGTTCTGGCAAGTGACCGTGCAGGCTTGGATAAAATGGTAACAGGCTTCGTTGAAGTGCTTTCCAGCCATCCAGAAGTATGGGAAGCGATCGGTGAAGTAAATCCTTTTGACCAGCCGGTTGTGCTCGATGGTCCTACACAAGAGGATACGATTAAAGAAATTGCAGAAAGCCTTGCAGAAGAGCTTGCATACTTGCAGGAGGAACTGCAAGCGATCGAGGAAGAGGAGGACGGCATCCTCCTGGAATCTGTATTCAACAAAGATACGTCGCTGAAGGCAGATGTTTATGTGGACAGCAAGCTGGACATTCGCAAGCAAGTAGTCGAGGCAGCCATTACGATGGGCGATAGCGAGCCTGAGACGCAAATGAGCATTGTCATTCGCTCCGAGAGCCAAAAATGGAATGTGAACGAAGCGGTGAAGGCGGATGCCCCAGTAGTGAGCGAGGATGCCATTAATCTGGATGATATGTACGACCTGAATGGCTACGAAACGCTGCAATGGTTTGACAAAAGCTCATATGCTTATGATCTGCTTAAAAATACGTTCCATGTAGGCGTTCAGACGGCTACGCTATATGCAGAGGATTATGGCAATCCGCCGATCATAACCCCTTCGAATATTACGCTTGTGCCTTTGCGTGATGTAGCGGAGCAACTGGGAGCTACAATCTCTTACAACAAGAAGACGAAGCAGCTGACGCTATTCGATAAGGCGACTGATACGACAATTACGGTGAAAAATGGCAGCGATACTGCCATTGTGAACGGCAAGTCGGTGAAATGGTCTTATCCGGCAACTACTGTAAGAGGCACGGTTTATGTTTCAGCCCGTAACCTGGCGAAGTCGCTTGGCGCAACCTTGAAATGGGATTCTTATTATGACTTGGAAAAATTCCTAGTTATTGAACGAGAAGTTGGATAAGAAGGAGGAAATAACAAATGATTAAATTAACGACAGATGTATCCTTCCGGGAAGCCATGCAGGCCGATGAACTGACGGTTATCGTATTCAAAACAACCTGGTGCAAGGATTGCCATTACATTGAGCCATTTATGCCGGAGCTTGAGCAGCAGTATGCGGGCAAAGCTGTTTTTTATGAAATTGACCGCGATGATTTGCCGGATCTATCGTCCGAGCTGAACATTCTCGGCATTCCAAGCTTCCTTGCTTTTCGCAAAGGCCAGGAAGTTGTGCGGTTCGTCAATAAGCTTCGGAAGTCGCGTGAGGAGATCGAACAGTTTGTTGATCGCGCCTTGCAAGTATCCGATGCTTTGGCGGAAAACCAATAAGCACAATTTGCAAAGTCCGTGCGGCGCTGTCGCACGGATTTTTTTATGGTCACAGAAGCATCATAATTAGAGCCTTGATGGACAAGTGTCACATTTTCAACATGGCTTTTGGCATATTTTATGGCTATAATGAGTGGTAATTCAAATGAAAAAAGGTGATTGTACGAATGGTTTCAAGCCGTTTTCGCAAATTTTCAGTTGCAACATCTCTAGGCATGCTAATCATACTGCTAAACGGTGCATTGGTTACGAACATGGATGCTGGCAGAGGCTGTGGAGATGACTGGCCGTTATGCCACGGAAAATTTATACCAGCCTATACATTAGAATCGTTTATCGAATACACGCACAGGCTTACAACAGGTATTGAAGGACTTTTGGTGGTGGGCATGTTTATTGCCTCATTTGTTTTGTTTAAACGCGACAAAACCGTCTTCAAGCAGCCGCTCGTATTCGCAAGCAGCTCCTTGTTTTTCACAATCGTACAAGCTTTAATGGGCGCTGCTGCTGTCAAATGGCCGCAATCTCCATGGGTGATGGCGATTCATTTTGGCATATCGCTTATGGCATTTGCCTCTACGCTGCTGCTCGTCTTTTGGGCGTATCGCAACCGGAATGGCCAAGCAGTCGAGTCCTCGGTGCCAAGATCGTTTTTTCCACGTCTCTTGGGGCTGGCGGTATACATTTACGTTGTTATTTATTTAGGCGCTTATATTCGTCATACGGATTCCGGTGGCGGCTGTCTGGACTGGCCGTTATGCAATGGGAAAGTCATTCCCGATTTTGAAGGGGCAGAGACGATTGTATTCATTCACCGTATAGGTGCTGTTATATTGTCCCTTGCGATTGCTGGCGTATTCCTGCACATCCGCAGGAAAAGCGGGGCAAATCAAGGACTTGCTCCAATGGCAAAGCTCGCGCTCATTCTCGTACTGACGCAAGTGTTAAGCGGAGCCCTGCTGACATTGACGATTACAAATTCAAACTGGTTTGTTTTTACAAATTTATTGCATAATCTCATTGTTAGTGCACTATTCGGCGTTATAATGGATATGTTGGTGCGTTCTTGGAGGCTGCGGGAAGGCGCTAGATAGCAGGGGAAGGGACGAGGCACAAGATGTTGCGATTTCTGTTTGACGAGCCAGAGCGGGCATTAGAAGGACGACATGGTGAAACGGTGCGTTTAATGGAGCAGTTTATATCGCAGCTTCACAGCAAGGTGGAAGCGGGCAAGGATGTGGATCATAAGCTTCGGACGTATGAGATCTGGACACGCGGTTTAATTTTTTCCTTGAATGAGCTGGAGCAAAGCCATTATGCAACGCTTCGCTTCAAGCAGAAAATCAAATCCAGCTCAGTAAGCCAAATGCAATCTGATGAGTTTCTTATGTATCAGCGTTATGTTTATTTTGACAAAAATGCTTTCATTCGCGTATTCGCTTTGCTCGATAAAATAGGAATTTTGCTAAACGATTTGCTCGCCATGAAGACAGAGCGGATTAAACCGCATTTTTCCTATTTTACGGTGCTGCGGAATATGCGGGAGCGCGGTGTCCATCGACCGTTGACAGGTGTCCTAGATGAGGTCAAAGGCTTAACGCAGGAGCCGATGGCACGCTTGCGGAAACGGCGCAATGCAGAAATTCATTATATGAATTCCGAAATGCTCGATGATCTTGTGCAAAGCCATAAAGGCTATGGACTCGAAGTAAAGCTAGAAAACATCATGGCGCAGTCACAGGACCTGGCGGCTGGAGTAGCAATGGTGACCGACACTTTATATCTTACGTTCCAGTACGCTTGCGGTTATATACGAAAAAGATAGGTGATTCGTAATCGCAGGGAGGAAGCACAGTTGGAGTTGAATGGGAAAACGGCGCTTGTTACAGGAAGTGCCAAAGGTCTTGGCAAAAGAACGGCACTAGAGCTTGCGAAGCAGGGCAGTCATATCGTCATTAATTATTTTAAGAGCGAGCAGGAAGCCCAGCAAACGAAAAAAGAGATCGAACAACTTGGCGTAAGCGCTACCATTGTGCAGGCTGATCTTTCAACGATGGAGGGTGCAACGAAGCTGGCTGATGAAGCGGCAAGCTGGAGAGGCGGCATCGATATTTTGGTAAACAATGCGGGACCGTTTGTTAGGGAACGGCGGCTGTTTGCCGACTATGATTTTGCCGCTATATCGGACATGCTTAACAGCAATTTGCTCAGCGTCATGCTGCTGGACCATAAGCTGCTTGCAGGCATGCGCAGCCGTGGCTGGGGCAGAATTATTCATTTCGGGTTTGGCCACGCAGGTGAAGCGCGTGCATGGCCCCATCGAGCTGTATATGCCGCTGCCAAAACCGGTCTCGTTTCCTTTACAAAATCGCTTGCTGTTGAAGAAGCTGCTCATGGCATTACCGTCAATATGATTGGGCCTGGCGACATTCGCGGAGCGAACAAGGAACGAACGATAGCAGAGGTAGAGGGTCAGGAGGATGCGGAATCACCGCTTGGCAGACCCGGGACAGGTGAAGATGTTGCTCGGGTGATCACCTTTCTATGCGAACGGCGGTCGGATTTTTTAACGGGGAATATTATTAATGTGACGGGCGGATTTGATCCGATTCGTCCTAATATTAAAGGTCTGTGAAAGGAACGTATGCAAGTGCTTGCCCGCAGCTGAATGGAACATGCAAAGAACGAAAGCCCGGTTGTCCTTTAGGACACCGGGCTTTCGTTATAGCTTGCTAGCGTACACTTAAAATACTTGAACGACTTCGACTACGCCCTCAACCTCTTCAAGCAGTGCGCGCTCAATACCAGCTTTCAGCGTGATTGTGGAGCTCGGGCAGCTGCCGCATGCTCCCATCAGGCGAAGCTTAATGATACCGTCCTCAACGTCTACGAGCTCGACGTCTCCTCCGTCGCGCTGCAGGAACGGACGCAATTTATCTAGTACGTCCAATACTTCATCGTACATTGTGCTTTGTGCTTGTTCACTCATTGCAATCATCTCCTTTCTGTCTTATTATAGTACAAAGTCATGCAATTGAAAATGGATACCTACAACAAGGTAAGGTGTAAAGCTTATGTTTAAGACAATGATTGAATATTGTACGAGCAATGCCCACCATGGAACAGTGGACATTATGCAGAAATTCGAGCAAGAGGATCGCTATGAAATTACAGAATATGGATGCCTCGGCAACTGCGGCGAATGCTACTTAAAGCCGTTTGCCCTCGTTGAGGGGGAAATTGTCGCCGTCGATTCCATTGATGAATTATATGGCAAAATTCATGAAGCTATTATTCGCCAAGAGACAGATCGTGAGCTGCTTGACAAGCTGCTGGACGATCTTTAACCGAAGTGTCGCTTGGACCGCCATAAAATGCCGCTTTTTACGAGGCGTGGTACACGGCCCATGAGCGGTGTCCCGCCCATAATGCCAAAGCCGCTCTTTTTGCCGAGCGAACCGAGAACGCCCTTGAGCTTGATTTTGCCGAGCCGGGGCGTTTTGTCATGCCAAATCGCCTGCATCACTTCAGCAATTTGTTTGCCTTGCGCGCCAGCGGCCTGTCCGCTTGGGGAGAAGGGCAGCGAAGCACAATCTCCGACAATGAATACGCCGCTGTGGGAAGGGAGCTGATGATGCTCATCAATAATCAGCCTTCCTTGATTATCCTTCGGCAAATCCAGACGCTGTACGATTGGCACTGGCTGAATGCCCGCCGTCCATACCGTTACATCGCTCAGCAGCGGCTTGCTGGCATTGTGATCGTGCAGAACGCCTTGCTCGAGCTTGCAAAGGGACACATTGCCGAGCATTTCAACCTCGTGGCCTTTAAACCATTCCGCGACGAACAATTGCAGCTTGCCTGGGAACGCAGACATGACGCCTGCTCCGCGGTCAAGAATGCGAATGTTTAAATCCGGACGGCTTTCACGCAGCTCGGCAGCCACTTCAACGCCGCTGAGTCCGCCGCCTACGATCGATACTTGTCCATAAGGCTTGACGTCATTGAGCTGTTGATACGTTTTACGTGCAGCAGAGAACGTTTGAATGCTCGTAGAGAACGTCTCTGCCCCTTCAATGCCATGGTATTTGTCCGTACAGCCAAGGCCAATGACGAGCCAGTCGTAGGAGATCGGGTCTTGCTGCTCCAGATAGACCAGCCTATTATCGAGATCAAGATTGTCGACTTCGCCATAAACCGTACTGACGCGCGAGTCCGTCGGGAACTTGACGCGCAGCTCAAGGTCGGACACGGTGCCGGCAGCGAGAGCATAATATTCTGTCTTCAGGCCTTGGAACGGCATGCGGTCAATTAGAATGATGGATACATCAAGTGGAATATGCTTCTCGATCAGTTCCTCAACAATCGCCAGGCCGCCGTAGCCGCCTCCTAAAATTACTAATTTTCTCATTCCGCCTCAACCCCGCATTATTATTAATCTGATCAGTCATGGATGCTGCAAGGATGTGCATGTAAACCGGAAGCAAAGTCCTGTACTATGCATACACGCCTTAATATATGTGTCTGGTCAGATGATTACTCATAGATCTTAACTTCGTTGTAGAACGTATCGCGTTCAACCGGAACACGTCCTGCGCCTTTAATAAGCCAAATCAAATCTTCACGGGTAATGCCTTCTGGTGTAAGTGCGCCTGCGGCGTGGCTAATGCGCTCCTTCACAATCGTGCCGTGAGCATCGGAAGCTCCCATCGTCAGGGCGACTTGCGTCAGCTGTGTGCCAATATTAATGAAATAAGCTTTGATATGCTGGAAGTTATCGAGCATGAGACGGCTAATCGCGATCGTTTTCAAATCCTCGAAAGCGGAGTTGCGGCGTCTAATACCCGCTTTAGGATTTATCGGCTGCATCGACAAAGGAATGAATACCAGGAAGCCATTTGTTTCATCCTGCAGCTCACGAATTTGAATCATATGCCTTACGCGGTCCTCTTTGCTCTCAATAGAGCCGTACAGCATCGTTGTATGTGTTTTTAAGCCAAGGTTGTGCGCTGTACGGTGAACATCAAGATACTGCGACACATCGGCTTTCGTTACGCGCATTTTTTTGCGGTATTGGTCGGACAAAATTTCGGCACCGCCGCCTGTCAGGGATTTCAGACCTGCATTCATCAGTTCTTGCAGCACTTCTTTATACGTCAAACCGCTAATCCGCGAGAAAAAATCAATTTCTGCCGCTGTATAAGCTTTCAGCGTGACATCGGGATATTGCTTATGCAAAGCTTTTAGGGAATCGACATAATATTGGAACGGCACATGCTGGTTGTGGCCGCCAACAATGTGGAATTCGCGTACGCCTGGGTGAATATGCTGCTCGACGTATTCAATCATTTGCTCCCCGGTCAGCGTATAGGAGCCAGCCTCGCCTTCATCTTTGCGGAAGTTGCAAAATGCGCAGTGCGCTTCACATACATTCGTGAAATAAAGGCTCATATTTTCGATAAAATAAACCTTATTGCCATTTTTGCGCAAATTCGCTTCGTTTGCGAGTTGGCCAATCGTCAGCAAATCATCTGACTCATAGAGAAATACGCCATCCTCCAGCGTCAGTCGTTGCCCATTTCGAACCTTGTCAATAATTTCCTGCATGCGCTTCTGTTCTGTAGGTACCGCGATAAACATATCGGCATCCTCCTCCAATTTTCCGAGTGGTATTGCTATTAAAAAGACATAAAGGCCGGCGAATGCAATCGTCAGCTCAATCGGGTCAACCTCAGATAAGGACATCACTGTCGGTACTGATTGGGCTAATTGTGAAAAAAATAACTTGCTGATCCGATTTTGTTTGAAATATAAGACCTTGAGATGACATTATTATAAACCTCTATGGTTGCAGCGGCAACTATTAAGTCATAGCTTTGCCATATATGGAAGCGGGCAAAGCACTCTTGAGCTGTTTCATAAAGAGGAGTATACTAGATGTATAAGCATGCATTAGATTCGTATTTTGCAGGGAGGTAATGAATGATGATTACAATCAGTGAATCGGCAACTGATAAAATAAAAGAAATGCTGGAATCGGAGGGAACTCCGGAAATGTTCCTGCGCATCGGTGTGAAGGAAGGCGGCTGCAGCGGCTTTTCCTACAGCATGGGTTTTGATGATGAGCAGTCCGTGGATGATCAGGAAATGGATATGACGGGTCTGAGAGTCGTCGTTGACCAAAGCAGCCTGCGCTATCTGAACGGCCTGGAGATCGATTGGAAGGAATCCGCTATGGGCGGAGGGTTCACGATCGAAAACCCGAATGCGAGCGCTACATGCGGCTGTGGAAGCAGCTTCCGCACAGCGGCGGACGCGGGCAAGCCTGCTGAAGCTGGCGAGTGCTAAACCATTTTTCAAAAGCTTGATAAAAGCTTCATAAAAGTGGAGTAGGCCAACTTATATTGCAATAAACAGGGAGCAGCTAAACGGTTGCTCTTTTTTTGCTTAAAAATATTTTCTCCACCTTGTGACAATATCTGTATGCGCAGCCGATAACATATATATGAGATGAAATAAAACTTTTGTAAGATGGGGACGAGGTTATGGAGCAGGAAAAAACAACGGAGGCGTTAATTCGCAATACGCGAATCGGCGACGTTTATCAGGTGAAGCAGGTTATTCATCAAAGCGAGCTTTCCATTGTCTATAAAGCGCGGCAGACGGAGACGGGAGAGCTGAAGCTTATTAAGGAGTTTTTCCCCCAGCAGCTGGCGAGGCGAAAGGCGGATCATTTAACGGTAGGCTGCGGGTCGGCCTTTGCTGAGAAATTTCGCGAGCTGCTTTGCGTCTTTGCGCAGGAAGCGATTATTTTGAAGCAGCTGAGCCATCCGCAAATTGTAACCTACACGGATTATATAGAAGCAAATGGCACGGCGTATTTAGTTACGGAGTTTTGTCGCGGCCTCACGCTGGAGCATTATTTGCAGCAGGAGGACGTCTCCCCCTCACAGCCAGAGCTGCTGTCAATTGCTGGAGGGGTTGTAGGCGCACTGAAATATGTGCATGATCAGGGCATCATTCACCGCGATGTGAAGCCGGGCAATATTATGATTGACGAAGGTGGCGGAGTGAAGCTGATTGATTTTGGCTCAGCGATTCCTTATGGGAATCCTGGAAAGCAGCTTATTTTTACTTCAAGCGGCTATTCGCCGTTGGAGTTTTATTCGGAAACGTCGCGGCAGGAGCCCGTATCCGATATTTATAGTCTAGCGGCTACGCTTTATTACATTTTTGCGGGGAAAGCTCCGCTTGATGTCAGACAGCGCCTGTTCGAGGATAATCTCGCTGCGGTAAGATCGTATAACCATCGCCGCATTAGCGCGCCCTTCGATAAGCTGATCCACTGGGGACTGGCGATGTCGCCGGAGAAAAGATGCCGCTCTCTCGGCTGGTTCGCCATGGCGCTTCGCTGGGAAAGCCTATTGACAGCTGGCAAGAAGCGGGATAGGCAGCTTTAGCGGGCAAAAAGAAGCGTTTCTTCTATTATAAATAGTAAAGCAGCAGCACGAAGAAGCGTCTAAGACAACCTATTGTCTTAGGCGCTTCTTCGTTAAGCATCGTTATATCATATAAGCCTGATTATAAACTTCAATATACAAGCCTCATTCTCTTGCTCAATCCGGCCGCGTAAAAATATTCGTATTCGCCTTAATCGGCTTATAGCGCAGCTCGATCTCCGTAATGCCATCCTCGAACGTAATATACAGCTTGTCGCCATATTGCAGCGGCTCTTTGCGGTCCTTGCGGAGCGCAGTTTTGCCGCGTACGAGTGTACAGCGCGACGTATGCTTCACGAACAACGTTCCTTTTTTCCCTGCATAAAAGGTAATCGCGGCTGCTTCTGGCAGCGGCTCATTAATATCAAGCGAGTGGAACAGCTGCTGCAGCGTAATGGAGTGCTGCGGGAAAGAGGTCAGCGGCCAATAAGTCACGGGAATTTCATTGCCGCTCGCCGTGTTCAGGAAGAAGCCCTCCAGTCTGCCGGCAAAAGGCGGCTTCGGACGCAAGACGAAATAAAGCACCGTTCCGATAATTGCCAAAATCAGCACGCTAACCGCAATCTGAAGGTACAGCGTCCAGACGGACGTTATCTCCACTTTAATCGTCCGCGTCAGCGTACCACCTTCGGTGTCTGTCGCTTCAATGACCAGGTCGGACGTTCCGGTTTTGAGCGGCTCCAACTGTAAAATGCCATCTGCAGTTATGGCAGCGTCATAACGGTTCGAAGCTGTAGAAGACGCAAGCGTGAAGGTTAACGGATCATTGTTCGGATCAGTGAACAAGGTGCTTAGCGCAATGTCTGAGCCGCCATCTTCCTTGCTGAGCTTGATACGGCCATCGCCTGCTTCAACAGGAGGCAAATTATTAACGGTCAGCGGGCCGCCAGGCATCACGCGGTAAAAATCGGGCCCTTCCATTCGCACGCGCCAGCTGTAATTGCCCGAGATCGGGAAGCTATAGCCAGCCTCCAGCTTATCTTCAGTCAAAGTCATCGGGATTTCCTCTGATTTTTTCGTATCCTTGTTTGTAATCGTAAGCACCGCTTTGACGGTCGCATAGAAATCGGCATCCGCCAGCGGCGAGCCGTCTGGATGGAACAGCTGTGTTTCGAACGGTGTGGGCTGGCCCTTCACAATCGCCTGATCCCCCGAAAGCTTTGCCTCACCATTCAGCTCATAGTTGGCCAAAACATAAATTTTAACCAAATCGCCTGAGACGCCCCGGAATTTCAAGTTAAAGGTGCCTTTGAGCGGCGACGTAATTTTCAAAATCGTATATTTGCTCGAATTGTACATCCGAATATTGCTCGATTGATAAAAGAGCTGCGTCTCATTGATCGGTTTCTCCGAAATGAGAATAATGTTGGCCTCGCTCATGCTTCCGTTCGCAATGGTGACCGGAACTTCCTGCAAGCTGCCTTTAGCTGTCAAGGCGGCAACCGGGAGCAAAATCGACTGCACCTGATCGGCATAAATCTGGTTGAAAATTTCCGGCAAATCCTCGGCGCTGCTCGTCATAAACGATTTGCCGCCCGTTTCTTTTGCAATGCGGGCAAGCTCCGCTTTATTGACCGTGCCGTCATGATTCAGCCCAATGGTATAGACCGGAAAGCCATTCTTTTTCGCAAGATTGATTGCTGCTGTCACATCTTCCCCTGAATCCTGCACCGTGCGGTTGCTGGAGTAGATGCCGAGATCCGTAGCCCCGTCTGACAAAAGGACAACATAGGCTTGGCTATCTTCTTTACGCTGCTCGGCGAGCATATTTGTTCCCTTGAGCAGGCCAAGTCCAATATCCGTATAACCTTTGCGCTTCAGCGACTCGATCGAGCTTTTCAAGCGAGTGCGCTTCTCCTTGACCGACATATCCGTCAGCGGCTGGCTATCGACAATCGAATGGTTGTAGGCGACGTATCCGATACGCGTACGCTCGGCCTCGCTCATATCCATCAGCATATGAATAACTTCAGCAGACGTATTGCCAGGGTCAGTCTCCGTCATGGAGTAGCTCGTATCAAGAACAAACATCGCATCAAATTGGTTGGTAGGTAGAGCAGCTTCCGCGGCTGCGGCAGGCGGGATGGGAACAGAGAGACTTAGCGATAGGCTGCATATGCATAAAAATAATAAAGAACGTATAAATGGTTTTTTTATCATAATTGTATGTATAATCCCTTTCTTTATAGTTATTTATGGGTTGAATAATTGATCGAATATGGAAGTACAGGGCGGCACGGAGGCGATTATAGGGCGGGCGGCTTATCCGAAAAACGAAGTGATTTACATTGTCTGGGCATTACCCTAAGAATGTTATCGGAATTCATCTATAATTTAGTAATAGAACATGAAAAATAGCGACTTTAGTTCTATTTATTAATATAAATAAGTCTAAAAGTCCTAAATTGTATTTATTGACAAACAAGGATTGGAGTGTTTAGTATTATTGGTGTAAAGTCTAACTTTGTAATAATATGTATGAAGATCGAGCCTATTGCAGGAAGGAGGGGCGCTATTTTTGCTGAAAAAGGTAGAATCATCACTGATTTTGCTAGAAATACAAGCATTTGCTTGTTTCAGCCTAAACTTAAGCGCCATGCCTAATGGACATTATTAATCAGACGAACCGAACTATTCTTTTTGAGGAAATTAATCCCGAAAAACTGGACTTGATAACGCTGGTAGGCGACGTGAAGGGCATTGATAGCCTAAGCGACGACAAGGTAAAGGAACTGAATACGAACCTGCTCGTTCGCAGCTTCGATGAGTTTTTGGACAAGTTTTCGCCTAGCGTCTATTCCTTTTTCAACGCAGCGAACCAGAAGGTCGTTTATTCCTTGAAAAAGCCGGAGGGGCTTGCCGAGGATCAAATTTCAGAAATCAAGATCGACCAGCACAACGATTTTCTGAAAATGCTGTTCACGCTCATTGATGCGAAGCGCAGCCAAGGCATCTCCAACGTGGATTTCAAATTCGAGCATTTGCTCGACATGATTTCTCCGAAGAAGGTGATGGACGATATTCGCCAAGTGCGTAAGGAAATCCATTACTTGTACAGCCAGTATGAGAAGCTGGACGATGGCGATCCGAAGCAGCTGGATATGGGCGACAAGCTCAATGTGCTCTTCGAGGAAGCAAGCAAAAACTATAACAACGTGATGGCGATGCTTCCGCTCGCAATCGAGGATATTAAGACGCGGCTGCTCCTTGGCGGCTCGCAGGAAGAAAATGCAAGCGAAGCGGTGCAAATCGGTTTGCTTACGATCGGCGAAAGCGGCGAGCTGAAAATCATCGAAGCGCCGAAAAGCGACAGCCAGGAGCTGATGCTGCTTGATGAGAGCAGCGGCAGCGCATTGTCCGAAGTGTTCGCGGATGATTACGGCTCGGTGACGGATTCGCCGTCGGCCTATGTAAAGGATCTGGTCGTGCGTACGTTCTCGCCGCTGCCAGCTGTTCAAGCAGATGTGGATACAGCGACAGAAGTGAGAAACTACAACACGTATCTGGAATTTTACAAAACGGCGAAGGATGATTTCGTCAAAACGGTTAAGCCGCTTGTGGAGAAAATTTTGGGCGTAAAAATGTTTTTCGACCAATACACAAGCAAAAACAAAGGCATGGCGCCGTCCCTGCTTATTACGAACAATAAGCTCGACATGACGGTAAAAAGCAGCAGCATCACTAGGCTGGAGACTTACCTCAACACCGTTAATGCGAAAAATGATTTTTCCGATACGATTTGGTTCGGCATCGTGCCATCTGTAGAGCTGGAAACAGCCGGAAAAGTAAAAGTATCGCGTGAGCGCTTCAAAGGTAATGAGCAGGTAGTGAAGCAGGATGGCAACAGCATGGAGTCGCTTTCTTCTTTGCTGCAAGTGTTGGGCGAATACAAAATTCAAGTCTTCTTCAGCTTTGAGACTGGCGAAGAGACAACCTTCAGCAACATTGCCACTGCGGGCATCGACAAGTATTTGGACAAATGCAACGTGCTGACCCGCAAATCCTACAGCGAATTCGCTATTCCTACCGTACCGAACTTCACCATTATTCCGAAAGACAAGTCAGGCGTTGTCATTGACAGCCGCATGCTGCAAACCGAATATGGCGTTCAACTGTCGCAGGAGAAGGAAGACATTTTGCGCCTGTGGATTGAAGGCGTTTATGTAGGCGCAGCTTATGTTGCCGCCGGCCTTGTTTCCGCTTATCAGTGTCCGGAATATTTGCGCGACCAGTACAAAACGGTCAGCCGCGAATATCCAGGCGTTCGCTTCGACATTGAATCAGGCGACAATGCGCTTCGCGTTCCGACGACGATGGCGAAGGAAATTTCCGGCTTCACCAACAACATCAAGGATGCGATTAATCGCAAAAACTTCGGCTTTATTTTCTCCTCGGAGAACGCGCAGCTGCAAGCGAAGGACATCAGACGCATTACGGTATACAAAGCGAGAAGCCTTGCCACTTCGGAGGACGGATTCGACTCCATCTATAAGACGCTTGTCAGCACTTATGTTGAGCGTATTCTCCGTTTCCAGACGGGCGACTTCAAGCATGAAAATATCGTGAAGTTCTTCAGCAACAACCCAAGCAGCCAAAAAAGCAAATGGCTTGGCTCGCGCGGCTATACGAACTCGATTATTCACGACGGCGATGATATGAGCTTCATCATTGATGAGAAGAGCAATCTTTGCCACATTGATCTCGTGTTCAACGGCAATGTGAAGAACCTTGAAGTGATGATTACAAAAGGAACGACGCCGGTTAAGGCGTAACGCTTCCGCTTAGGCAAGTCCCCAATCGGGTGTTAAAGGAGAACGCCTTCGGGCGCTCCCCTTTCAACATATATAGAACTCGTCAGGCGCTAGCACCTGCGGGTACACCATTTCAAGGAGGAATTTTAATATGGGATTTAAGTTGACGATTGAAGGCGCAGAAAAAATCGAGCTGGGCTTGGACAACATCCAAACCGTAAAGTATGACACAGATACACCGGATGATTCCAATGCACGCTCCACTGATGTAGGCGCTACGCTTCGCATTAGCGGCAAAATCATTACAGCAACAGACGGCGACGCTTTTGACGACACGCTCAAGCTTGCTAACTGGTCGCTCGTTCCTGCTGAAAAAGCAGACAGCTACCGCAAAGTAACACTGGAAGTGATTTCTGCTGACCAAGTGGTTCGCAAAATCCACTTCCCTAACGCATTCGTTGTAGATTACACCGAAGCTTACGGCGACACAGAAGGCGTAGGTACATTCCAGCTTTACATCAAGCAAAAGAAAGACAAAACCGAATTGACAACAATCGACGGCGGTTACCCGCTATAAGGTTGAAGTCGGTATTGCCCGCTCGCGGGACAAGTTTCCTATAGAGCAGGCTAGCAAATTCAAGAGGCATATATGCCTCTTGAATTTGATTAAAGGGGTATTTCCCATATTTTGAAAAGTGAAGAGGGAGCCGAATGAACAACTTTTATGACGTTTTAGGCGTCCCGAAAGAGGCAGACGCAGCAGCAATCAAGCAGGCTTATCGCAAGCTAGCCAAGCGTTATCATCCTGATACGAATGGCGGAAGTGCAGAAGCGGAACGCAAGTTTAAGGAAGTTCAGACAGCCTACGAAACGCTGGGTGATCCGGATAAACGGAGCAGCTACGATGAGTCGCTTTCCGGCAGAGGACATGCAGGCGGAGCGAAAGGCCACGCTGCGGGTATGGGCGCAAATGCGGGCAGGTATGGCGGAGCAGCAGGCATGGCTGGAATGGCAGGCGGGGGCGGCGATGGAACACCGCTGTCGAAGCAGTTCGAGCAGTTTTTCGGCTTTAAGCCGCAGGGCAAGGAAGGCATGACGGAGAAGCCTGGCGGCAAACCAAGCAATCCGCTGGATACGACGGATTTATTCAATCGCTTTTTCGGCAAAAAATAAAGCGGTGTCAAGTGTTCAAGGAAGCGGGAGAACGGAGGAATGACGGTGAAGGCGACGGCTGTATCAGGTCGTAACCCGAGCGGCAGATCGGCAGGCATTATAGCCCTGGATATCATTATCGCCATTCTGGCTATTGAAGCTTTATATTATGCCTTCTTCATCAATGAAGACAAAATGCTGCAAGGGGCAACCGGCGTAATCGCAGGACTTTTAATCGTTGTATGGCTGGCTTTCAAATGGAGGCCGCGGTGGAAAAGTGCAAGCAAAGCAGCTGTTATTACTCGGCTCGTCATGATAGACGAGGAGGGTGAGCGTTTGAAGGAATGGTACATAGATGGAGAAACCTCGCTGCTGATCGGCAAAAGCTCAAGCCGCAGCGATGTGGATGTAGACCTCTCTGACGCTGAATATGCGTCGATCATCAGCCTGCAGCATGCGGTGCTGAATCACTCTAAAGGCATTTGGTATTTGGAGGATCTGGATTCGACGAACGGCGTGGGATTGCGCAAGTACAACAATAGCGTCATTACGAGAATTGACAATGAGCAGTCATACCGCATTGATAGCGGCGATCTGATTGTCATTGCAAATACGAGGCTGCTCGTTAAATAACGAGAGGCAGCTGTACATAACGAAGAACATACCGCGAGACGCGCGCGCAAGCAGCTGTGGAACAACGGTGCGGAAGCGTGCGTTTACGATTAAATAGACGGGGGAAGAGCTTAGATGAGTTTGACAAGATGCCCGAACGGCCACATGTTCAGCACCAGAAAGCATGGCAATTTATGCCCTTATTGCAGTATTAGCGTCGAGCCTGCGGCAGCCAAGGGCGGCGACCGCAAGGCAGCCCAGCAGCCGGAGACGGATGACAAGACGATGCCTTATTTGGGCGAGACGAAGGGAATTCATCCGGTAACGGGCTGGCTTGTCTGCATCGAAGGTCCGCAGCTTGGCCAGGATTACCGCATTATGGCGGAAAAGAATTTTATCGGCCGCTCGGAAGAGATGCATATTCGCATTATTGGGGATAACACCGTCTCCCGCCGCAATCATGCCGTTATCGTCTACGACCCGAAAAAACGCAATTTTTATTTGCTTCCAGGCGATGCCTCCGGTCTTGCCTACCACAACAATGAAGCGGTTTATTCCCCTGTCGAGCTGACCTCCTACGATGTCATCCAGCTTGGACATAGTAAATTTATTTTCATTCCGCTGTGCGGCGCCCATTTTGAATGGGAAGACAGTTCAGGTTAGGCCGATGATTATGATGAGGCTGATGGATATTCCTCCGGTCATTATATTGCTGGCTTTTCTGGCTGTTATAGCAGCGCTGCTGCTCATTCGGCGGCGCCTGCTTGCAAACAGTCCAGCGGAATCGGCGCCCGTGCAAACGCTGCAGGAGCTGCCGATCGGCAACGGCCAGACGATTGGCGCGAGAAATGAACAGGATGATTATTTTGCCAGTGCCGAGACGCCGCAAGGGGTTGTAGCGGTGCTGGCCGATGGGATAAGTGGCCTTTCTAACGGCCGGATGGCAAGTACGGTGGCGGTCACAACTTTTATGCGGCAATTTATGAATGTCTCCGCTGAGAAGGAGATCGTCCCTTTTATTTCTAAGGCAGCTAAGCTTGCCAATAGTGAAATTTTGCGGCAGCTGGGCGGTGCAAGCGGCGGGACGACGCTGGTCGTCGCGGTAATGCGCGGCCTGAAGCTGTATTGGGGCGCGGTGGGCGATAGTATTTTGCTGATCTACCGAAATGGCGACTTTATTCCGGTTAACCAGAAGCACACGTATGCGACACTGCTAGAGGAACGTTATTTATCCGGTGAAATTTCCAAGGAAGAAGCACTCGCAAATCCTCAGCGCAAGCAGCTCATTAACTATTTGGGTTATGAGGGCTATCAGGAGATGGAAATCGGCGAGAAGCCTTTCGAGCTGAGGCAGGGCGATAAAGTGCTGCTGTGCAGCGACGGTCTATACAATACCTTGTCGGAGGTGGAAATGGAGGAGGCGCTGAAAAAAAGCCAGAGCCCCCATGACGCAGCCGAATACATGATTGAAGCGATCGAGAAAAAACGTTTGGTCAATCAGGATAATGCCACCGTCATTGTGCTGGAGGTCTGGTGATCGGCGGCAAGCGACAAGGATGCGGAGGTACAGATGAGAAAGGAAAACAGCAGCTTCAAAACGGATTTCCTGTCGGAGGCAGGGACGTTTATGGAAAATCGGGATTATTTTGCTTACGTCGAGCTGGATGACAGAGCCTGCTGGATTGTCGCGGATGGCTGCGATAACGATGTGGAGGTCCGCAGCGCCGAAATGGCGGTGCAATGCCTGCTTGAAAACTTCACGCATAAGCCGACGATGTCAAAGCGCAAGCTGGAGGCTTATTTGCAGGAGGCGCAGGATTGGCTTCGCCTCGAAAGCCGGCGCGTGCGGCTGAAGGCGAGCCTGATTATGGTCGTAACCGATTATACCCGCATCGTCTGGGCGGTAGCCGGCAATGCGCGGCTTTATCATTTTCGCGGAGGACGGCTGCTTGGGCAAAGCAAGGATTTGTCTTTAGCGCAGGCGATGGCGGATCGCGAAAGTATTTCCGCTTATAAGGTGGATCGTCACGAGGAGCGCCACAATTTGCTGCAATACGTCGGCAAGCCGGAAGGCTTGGAGCCATTTATTTCGAAAAAGACGGCGCTCAATGACGGCGATGTGCTGCTGCTCGTTACGCCGGGCATGTGGGAGAACGTGGACGTTCCTGAAATGCTGGATTCGCTGGAGGATACGGAGGACCCGACCGCGCTCGTCGATACGCTCGAAGAAGTGCTGCTCAGCAAGCAGCAGCCGGTCATTGGCAATTATACGGCGGCGGCTGTCTACGTAGATAAAGTGTACAAGGAAGACAAGAAAAAATGGAGCAAATGGGTGAAGCGGATTGCGCTGGTGATGATTCCGGTCATCATTGCGGCCGGCTTCGCTATTTATTATAAAAGCCGGACCGCAGCGCGGGTGGCGGAAGGCATTGCCAATATGCTCGAATATGAGCAGACGGGCGACACCTACGTCGAGGAGCGCAATTATGCGCAGGCGCTGAAATCGTACAGCGAAGCCCGCGCCGAGGCGAAGAAGCTCAAGGATAAAGTACATATTGCCTTGTATGGCGTGAAATACAAGAAGGTCGATCTCATCGTCGCCGGAGACGGGTTTCTGAAGGACGGCGATTACGAGAAGGCGCTGACGCAATACAAGAAGGCGAAGGAAGAGACGAAAAACGACGGGCTCTACGACCAGCAGGAGCTGGATCAGAAAATAAGCCAGATCGATGAATATGTCCGTATTGCCGCGATTGTGCAGGAGGCGGATTTGAAGGCTGAGGGGCAGGATTATTCTGCGGCGGTGCTGCTCTACAAGCAGGCGCGAAAGGCTGCGCTTAATGTGGGGTTTGTCGAAGGCGAGAAGGAAATTAAGACGAAGCTGGATGAAGCGGAGGCGAAAATTGCCGAGCTTGTGAAGGAGCAGAAGCTGCTGAAGGCCGAGAATTTGGAGAAACGCGGCGACCGCAGCTTTGCCGCCGGCAATTATGAGGCGGCGATTGATGCTTATACGCAGGCACAGGCGATTTATCAGGAAATCGCGGTGCTGGAGCCGGTGTTGAAGCTGGAGCGCAGCATCGGCAAGGCGGAGGATAAGCTGAACCCGATGCCAAGCCCGGCGGCGGGCGGCGATGCAGGCACGGGGAGCGACGGTGGCGCGAGCAGTGCGGGTTCGGGAAGCGGCAGCGAAGCGAATAGTGAGGCTGGCGGAAGTGGCGCGGGCAGCGGCGGTACGAACAGCAGCGCAGGAAATAATGGCGGAGCAAGCGGCAGCGGCGCAGAAACAAGTGGGGCAGGCGGTACCGCGAATAGCACCGCCGATGCTGGTTCGTCTGCCGGAAGCGGAGCGGCGGGAACAAGCGGCGGCTCGACGGAGGCTACTCCGGCGGCAACGCCTACACCGACGCCCGATCAGGAGGCAACACCGCAGGCGAATACAACGGGCTAGCTGCAAAAGCTAGGCCAAGGCACAGCAGCCAGCAGGGAGGGAGAACGGGATGAAGGATATCATACAGGATCGGCTCAGCCGGATGGAGGATTTGGAGCAGCGAAAAATATTAAAGCAGCTCATGACCAGCATGTTCAACGGGGTCGTCGATTATCAGGAGAAGATGAACCGCGAGCTGGAGCAGCGCATCTTTGGGGAACTGGGAGACAATGACGATAAAAATGATATTTTCGTCACCGTCTGCGCGCGGGAGGATATCGATCCGATCCATGATTTTTTGTATCCGATGCTGCCAGGAGACGCCAGGCAGCCGGAAATTCCGCTGCATGACATTATTGCAGGCCTAAGCCGCAAGCAGGAGTGCAAGCTGCTGACGGTGTTTATGGAATGCAGCTATCCCGAGCTGAATGAGCTGCTGGCACGGCGCCGTATTTTTCAAGGGAAGATGGAAACGAATCGGGGCAGCTATGCGATAAGCGCTCGCGTGGAGCGGAGCCAGACCTATACGGGTGAGATCGAGCGGCTGTATGATGTTTTTCAAAAAAATGGCATAGCGTGGAAGACGCTAAATCATCCTTACGCCTATAAGTTTATTGATCTCGTGCTGACCGGAAGCGACCGCATTCCGGAGGAAGACGAGGAGATTCTAGAAATTAGCGTCGATCTGGAGCGGTATGAGCGGTTTAAAAAACCGGACATTGTGCCGCTATGGAACATTGAGCGTCTGGAAATTCGCAACAGCGGCTTTCCGGTTCCGGCTGCTGACCGCATCAATTACGAGCATGTGCTGTCGCTGCGCAAAACCGGAGCGGGTCACGGCTATCTCGTAGACGGCGATGAGCAGGATGTCCGCTACATCAAGCGTTCCGCTGAGGATTTGACTGTCGTCAGCCCGAAGGAGGCATCCGGCGTATGGAGTGTCTGGAAGCTGACCCAGCCCATTATGTCGCAGGTTGGCAAGCTTGACTATCCGCTGTTCTCCAACCGCAAACGCGAAGGCTTTATTGGCAAATATGCCCGCCAGCATTCGGTGGCGGTGCGCGCAGTCAGCGAGCTGATGCGGCTTGTGCATTCGTTCGAGGCGGCGGAGGCGCTGGAGCTGGCAAGCGCCGAGGTAGATGGCAAGCCGCTTGGCCGCAGCGGGCAGACGTATGGGATGAATCCTTTCATCAGCGATAATATTCGCTCGGAATCGGGCAAGAAGCGGCTGAAGCTGACCTTCCGCAAGCGCGGAGCGGCGCAGGCTGGGGCCGATTTTGTGCTGAATGATGTGATGAGCTTTATGGTATCTGAAATTCAAATGCATTTTCCGGAATACAGCTGTGAAGGAGAATGGGCTTGAATTACGTATGGGATTTAGTCATTAAAACCGAGCAGAAGGGGCTTGAGCGGAAAGGGCTTTATTTTACGCCAGCCAAAGTATATTCGCCATATATGGAGCTGAGCTTGCCCGATTTGAACGCTACGCTTGTGGATCGGGAGATTGAGGTTAATGCGGATTACCGTTTTACGAATATTTTTGACGGCATGTTCGATCTGGATTATGAGGAATGCGCGGAGCTGAGAGTGGCGCTGTTCGATATTATGATGCATTTTCTAGCCGATGTGGATTTATCGCAGGGGATGAACCTGAGGGAATATTATATCCGGTTTATTTTGCGAGATATTGAGGATGGCTTGTTCGGCGATGAGGTGAAGCATGGGCTGACGTTGTTTACCCGCAACGAGCGGGAGGTTATAGCGGCCAATCTGCTGCGGCTGTATGAGACGGGCGAGGCGGTTTATCTACTGAAGGATACGATGCGCAAGCTGTTCAAGCGCTCGACGATATATGTAAATTGCGAGGAGAAGGACGAGCTGGTGTTTTACGTCGGGCAGAAGCGGACGGAGGCAGTCGAGGCGCGAATTGAGCTGGTGCGGCGGCTGTTTCTGCCTGTACGGTTTGTGACCGAAATTTATTGGGAATATCATTTTGGCCTGCTTGATGTGGAAGAGACGATGCAAATCGACCGCATTGCGCTCTATTAGAGACGAAGGAGGAGGGCTGTCATTATGCGCAGCTATACCTATAAATTAACGAAGCCCGGTGCTGAAAATAATGCGGGAGCGCGGGCTCAGGATGAAGTGGCGGCGACCCGCGAAGCGGAGCAGTCCTTGGACAGCTACGATGAAGGCGCCGCAAGGGCTGGTGGAGACAAAAGAGCAGGAGGCCCGAAAGGCTACGGGCAAGGGCAAGGGCAAGCCCCAGGCGATCAAGGCGGGTATGGACATAATCCAGGGAACAACGATGGTTATGGACAAGGCCAAAGCCAAGGTTACCAGGATGGTAACGGGCAAGGTGCTGGAAACCGTGGTGGAAATGGCGGATACGGTGGATACGGGCAAAATCAAGGTCAAGGTCAAAACCAAGGCCAAGGCGGGCGCGGCGGGAACCCCGATCGATATATGGATGAAGCGGCGGCAGGCGGAAATGGCTATGGCCGTGGAGTAGCAGATGGCGGC
Source organism: Paenibacillus algorifonticola (assembly GCF_000971975.1). Taxonomy (GTDB): domain Bacteria; phylum Bacillota; class Bacilli; order Paenibacillales; family Paenibacillaceae; genus Pristimantibacillus; species Pristimantibacillus algorifonticola. Next base: position 74,401 of record NZ_KQ040778.1, read on the forward strand.
CGTGATCTAGGCGGTGCAGGCAATGGCCGCGGGCAAGCGGGCGGTTATGGAAATGGCAGCTTGGATGATGCTGGCTATGGAAATGCCAATGCGAACGGAAATACGAATGGAAATGGCAACGGTAGGGCTGTGGGGAATGGCCCAGCGGCAAAACTCGGCGGTGGCTACTTGGATAAAGAGGACGCTGCTAACAATGGCAATGGGAGTAGTAATGCCCGTTATTCGAGTAACGGCGCAGGCGGCAGAGACGATATGCGGGGACCTTCGGGAGCAGCGCGCCAGCCATCCGGCATGAGAACGCATTATGCGCCGCCAGGAGCAAAAGGTCTCGGCCCGCAAGCTGGGCAAAATGCCCGTGGTGCAGCAGCAAGACGCTATTCGCTTGCCGAGCTGGAGCAAATGACGACGCATCAGCTGCGCAGCATTTGCCATCAGGAGCGTATCGTCAAAGGTGTTGTCGAAGCGCAGAGCCGCGAGGAGCTTGTTCGTATTGTGCTGAAATATCGGGGCGCGGATGAGAGCCTGTTTATTGACGAATATGAGGAGCAGGGCTTTGAGCGGCTGGAATATGCTTTGCAGCATTATTTAAATACGCCGCTGCGCGATGCGGCAAGCATCCACATTCCGGCGAAAATTACGATCTACAACGGCCTGCCGCTCAATCGGCGGGATGGCTATCAGGTGCGTGCGCCTCATGTGCCAAGCGTGTGCGAATCGAATGTGCTTATTATCAATGAGCAGGAGGAAGTGTGTGGAATTTTGCGTCTGGTAAAAGATGGATTAGAGCCAGGCGTCTTTATGCTGTGCGCAGATAAAAATACGGTGTACCGCCGGACGGCGAACCGCAATTACAGCCTGCTGCTGTTCCGCAAGCAGGATTCGGAATATTTATACAAAGCCTATTACAGCAATCGGCTGATGCCGCCTGCTAATTTGCATTACTGGCGCATGCCGGTGTCAGAGCTGGACATTCGCGAGGTGGAGCAGACGCAGGCGGTGCTCGCCATTGACTTCGGCACGTCAAATACGACGGCTGGCGCTTTTCTAGATTATGGCTTTATTGCCGAGCCGAGCAGCCACGATATTTTAAACGGCAAGCTGCGGCTGGGAACGATTAATTATGTGTCCTTTGCCAAAACGGCTAAAGGCGATGCGGCTGGCGGGGACTTCATTCATTCTGGAGGCAGTGGAATAGGCGTTGCGTCCACGGCTGGCTGGATCGAAATGCTGCCGACGGCGATTGGCGTAGCCGATTGTGCGGATATAGGCGATATCAAATACACCTATGGGTATGAGGCGATGCGCCAGCTCAAGCATAACGCGCATGCGGGGAGAACGAGCGTTTTTCTCGGGATGAAGCGTTGGGTGAATGGCATCGGCAAAATGGAGGAAGTAAGCGACGCCAGCGGCAATACCGCTGTGCTGAGACGAAGCGAGCTGATACGCGCTTATTTGCTGCATGTCATTCAAACGGCAGAGCATCAGTTCAAATGCCGCTTCAAGCATTTGCATTTTACAAGCCCGGTGAAGCTGAAAGAGCCGTTTATGGCGATGTTCAAGGAAGTGCTGCAAGATGATTACGTCATCGAAACGGAGCATGCGCTGGATGAGGGCATGGCGGTGCTGTACAACACGATAGCTGACCAAATCGAGCAGGACCGCTACATGGAAGGCGAGACGTTCGACGCGCTGGTTATCGATTGCGGCGGGGGAACGACCGACCTGTCCTCATGCCGCTTCCGCATTGAGGAAGGGCGAATCTCGTATAACATCGACATTCGCACCGCCTACGAGAACGGAGACACGAATTTTGGCGGCAATAATCTCACCTATCGGGTGATGCAATATATCAAAATCGTTTTTGCCGATTATTATTCCCGCGGCCGCGTCTTGACGGATCTCGATGAATTAATCGGCATTCCGGGCGCGGATTTATTCCGCCATGTGGATGAATATGGCGTTGCAGCGGTATATGAGCCGCTGGAGCAAAGGTATCGGGAAGCGGAGCGGGTGCTCCCAACGCGCTTCAAGCAGTATGAGAACCGGACGCGTGACGATTATTGGCGGGTGCGGCGCAATTTTTATTTTTTATGGGAGCTGGCAGAGGAGCTTAAGGTTGCGTTCTTCCGCAGGACGAGCACGTTTCGCAGAAAGTTCGAAATTGCGGAACAGACGGCTCGCTTGGGGCGAATGGATCGCGCGGACAATGACCTTGAGGTGATGCCGATTGCCGGCTGGTGCTTATCGCTGAACGAAGGCGGCAGATTTACCGATCGCCATGACAGCCCGGATGCGGTGTTCACGGTCAATGAAATGTCTAAGCTGCTGAGGGCGGATATTTATAATATTGTGCGGGCGTTTTTGGAGGATTTTTATGAGGATGGCCGTTTGCAGCAGTACGCGATGATCAAGCTGACCGGGCAATCGTGCCGGATCGAGGCGTTCCGCGAGGCGCTCAAGGAATTTGTGCCGGGGCGCAGCATTGAGTTTGGGCTGAAAGCCGATGAGGCGGGCAAGGTGCCGGAGTTGAAGCTGGCGTGCCTGCGCGGGGCCATCCGGTATTTGACGGCGCGCAAGCTGGGCCAAATTCAGACGACGGTGACGCGGAGCGCGCCAGTCGTGCCGTATACGGTGACGGCCTATACGCATCAAGGCGGCGAAAAAGTGCTCATCAGCAGCATGGAGCAGCTCAGCCGGATGCGGGGCGCGGTGTCGCGGCCGATGCATGTATCGGAGGTCGCTTTTTATCTGAAGAGCGGGGACGACAAGCTGCAGCGCAAATATGTGTATGACAACAGTCGCAGTGTGTACAATGCCGCGTTATATGAAGAAATCGCCGCCTTGTACGGCGAACAGATTCCGCAGGAGGAAACGGATTTAATCGTGAACGGGGAAGTAAAATTTTTCGTCGTGACGGGCGAAAATCAATGGGGCTTCCACATCGTTCCGGTCGCACGGACGCAGGAGCAGCTCTTGCTGGGCGAGAAGCGGCTGTTCACATTCGAGGATGATCTGTCGGAGCTGGATTTCTTTGACGGGCTGAAATAGATAGAGAAATAGAGGGATAGAGAAATATTAGGAGATTAAAAGGGTGAAATAGACAGGAAGGAAGTGAGCGTGCATGTTTGCAGACCGCTATCCCAGCTTTCAGAAGGGCCGAATTCTAAAGACGGAGATGCTCAGCAATCTGCGGGATTACCCGCGGCATATGTTCGACATCCAGTACAGCAGCTATTCAGATGGCATTATTTGCGGGGCCGAGGTACTGGTGGGCGAGGAAACGCTGATGATTAAGCGCGGCATAGTCAAGCATGACGGGCGGTTGTTCAGCCTGGAGCAGGATTATGAGCTGCCTTATTCGGCTACGGGAAATGAGACGCTGATTAAAATCCGTTTCCCCTCGGAGCCGAGTGTACGCAGTGACATTACGAGCTATGAGACGGAAATCGTGCTGGAGCCTGCTGGCCAGCTGCGCGGGAACGAGCTTGAGTTGGGACGGTACAAGCTCAAGCCGGGCGCGAGGCTGCGCCAAAGCTATGAGGGGTTCCATGATTTGATCACCGAGTACAACACGGTGCAGCTCATTCATGTGGAGCATGCCGCTTACGGGCGCAGCACGATGGACCCGATCGTCATGCGCCTGTACGGAGAAGAGCTGCTGATGCGCGGCTGCTCTGATCCGCATGATATCTCGTTTGCGATGCTCTGCTTGAATGAGGGAACGGTGGCGATGCCCGTCATTGAGCATTATGTAGCCGCAAGGCTAGGGCTGGAGCGCCGAGGCGTGCAGCGGGGCTTCCATATGGGAGCGAAAGGCGGTTCAGGCGCTGGAGCTCATTCGGCGGCTGGCCGCGAACGGATGGGCGATACGGGGAAATTCGACGACCCGCCTCCAGTGGATCGAGACCAGCTGTATGGAAATTTACGCCGAATACTCGGCAGCGTGCATCGCGGCGGAGCGGCGAAAGGCGATCTTCGCCCAGGCGGCATGCGGCGGATGTTGGTGGATTAAGGAAGTTCAATTACATGAGAGATCAGACACAGGAGGCAACATGTTGGTTTATGCAGGTTTTTGGAAAAGGCTGTTCGCGTACATTATCGACGACATTATTTTATATTTGTTCACCTACATCGGCTTATTAATGATCATGCTACTATTCAGCATGCCGATAGCGGCACTTCGATCAGATTCTTTGTACAGTCAATCGTTCGATGGCTTTTTTTCAGTGATAGTGCCGAGTATTTTCCTGTTCTACATTGTGTTGAGATGGCTCTATTTCACCTTGATGGAAATGTCGCCCGCTCAAGGGACGCTGGGCAAAATGGCCCTTGGCATCATCGTAACCGATGAGCGTTTTGAACGCGTAACGTTTGGCCGTGCGACGGGAAGATTTTTTGGAAGAATCTTATCTGGACTGATTTTGTATGTCGGTTTTCTTATTATTCCGTTCACAAGCAAAAAGCAGGGGCTTCACGACAAAATGGCAGGCACCTATGTGGTGGACAAGAAGGTGCTGCTGCTGGCGAAGCAGTTTGGATTGGATGTGCATCAGCCGCCGTTTGTGCAGTATCCGACGTATTCCCCTATGCATCAGCCAGTTCAACCGCCGTTGATGCCGTTTGGGAAAGAGTGAGCGAGCGCTCATAACAGGCTCCTTTTTTAACAAATTAGTAGATTAGAGACTTAGAAGCAGGTTGGTCCAAGGACATGCAAGATGACTTGAAGGAGGACGACAAGTTGGAACATGCTGATGAGAAAATACTGAAATTGCTGCAAGAGATGGAGACACTGGAGAACCCCAAAACGATTCATGCCGAGAGCATTCGGATCGGGGTGGAAAACTATGTGTTTGAGCCTGTTTTCTTTTTCAACGAGCGTTTGTCGGTGCATCTGCCAAGCCAGTTTACGGATATGGATGAGCAATCTCGAAAAGCCAAATATCCGTATGAGGAGCGCCCTGAGATTATTAAGGCAAATGCGGATGGAAGCATTGCTTTTACACTGAAATATGTGGATGAAAACCTGAGCGACCCATGGGTAGACGAACTGACGAATGGCATGAAGGGAATGGTTAAACGGGCGAATCCGGCGAATGTTTTTTATACGACAGAGGTGGAGGAAATCAATGGGAAACGCATTGGTTTCTTCGATTTCAAAAGCTCGGCGCTCGACGGCTATCTATATACGATTATGTTCTTCCTCGCGCTGGACGGCCAGGCGGTTATCGGCTCTTTCACATGCCCATATAGCCTATATGCCGATTGGCGGGAGATTGCTTACCAAATGCTGCAAAGTATCCGGGTATACGAAGAAGCAGAGGAAGAGGTGCAAGCATGAGTGAACGTACAGAAAGACCGGCAGAGCGAGTGGGGCGTATGGAAGCTCGCGGCGCAAGACCGGAAGCGGGTGGCATGGATTTCATGGCAGGCCATGCTGCGGCAAGGCCAGTGGCTCGCAAGGAATTAGTGGAAGGAAGAGCGGATAGACCCTCAAAACAGGCTGAGGGGATGGAGAAGCATGAAGCTAAACCATCAACTCAAATGGGGAGCGCGGATCATCGTGAGGCAAGGCCGTCAGGTCAAGCGGAGCGTCTTGACAACCGTGAGGCAAGACCAGCAGGTCAGATGGAGCGTGCGGAGAGTCGTGCTGCAAGACCGTCGGGTCAGGCCAAGCAAGTAGAGAAACAAGAAGCACACCCAGCAGGTACAATGGCGCGCATGGGAAGCATGGCATCCGGTATGTCAGGCCTAATGGAGCGTGCGAAAGTCCGTGCAGAAAGACCGGCAGGCCGAGCGGAGCGCCCGGAAAGTATGAGGATTCACCCAGCCGCAGCCGCTATACGAAGCGAGAGTGCAAGTAGCCAAACGGCCCACCCGATCTACACCCTCGCAGACATACACATGACCGAAAGCCCCTATGAGCAAATCACAGCCCTGACGATCGTAAAAGAAGTGAATGAGCATATCCAGCTGACGCTGAGCGGCATTGTGCCAGAGAGCAAGCTGGATGTATATATCGAGCGCATCTCGGACAATGAGCCGATTGAGGTGTACACGCAGACGGAGGAGAGCGGCAAACGGACGCTTTTTCATGGCATCATTACGAACGCCCGCATCCAAGTGGTGCAAAACGTGCGAACGCTGACGATCGAAGCACACAGCCGCACGTTCCTGATGGATCTCAAAAGAGAAACGCGCTCCTACCAAAACGGACAGCAAACGTATGAGCAGATTTTGAATCAGCTGGCGTCGGATTACCCGAATGCGAATGTCGTCGATGAAGCGTCGCAAGGCAAGGCAATAGGCGGTCTCGTGATGCAATATTTAGAAACCGACTGGGCATTTGCGAAGCGGCTGGCGTCGCATTTCAATATGCCGCTGCTGGCAATCAGCGCGATGCCGGGCATCCGTTTTTATGCGGGGGTGCCGGAGGCGGGCGGCGAGGTCGTGCTGACGGAGACAAACTATTCGATCCGTAAGGAAATGGGCGTCTATAAGCAGTTGGCTGAAAATAGCAAAGCGAGCTTCACCGAGCAGGGCCGGATGATTTATGAAGTGACGAGCCATACTGCCATTGAACTGGGCAGCGCCGTTCAATTTCAGCGCCGCTCGTTATTCGTGTACCGGGTGGAAGCGCGCACGGAGCAGGGACTGCTCGTCTACCATTACGATCTTCGAGAGCGGGAAGGTTTTCGCTGCGGCACCCGTTATCTGGAGGAGATTACGGGTATTTCGCTATTCGGCACCATTGCTGGTGTGGAGAAAGACAAAGTAAAGCTGAAGCTGAAAATTGACGGCGGCGGGGCAGATACATGGTTCCCGTATTCGACGGTGTATTCGTCGCCAGACGGCAGCGGCTGGTACTGCATGCCGGAGATCGGCGATGAGGCAAGGCTGTATTTTCCCGATTCGGAGGAGAAAAATGCGTTTGCGGCGAGCTCGGTCGACGTCGCTTCTTCGGATACGACGAAACGCAGCGATCCGGCAGTGAAAAGCATCAGCACGAAATATGGCAAGCAGATTGTCTTCCAGCCGGGTGCGGTAGAGATTATCGGGGGCGGTCAGATGCTGATGCGCTTGACCGATGATGGTGGAATCGAGATCAACAGCGATAAGAAAATTATGCTCACAGCTGTGGAAGATATTGAAATTACAAGCGAAGCGAACATTTTGATCCAAGGAGAGACGGGCATCGATTTGAAGCAGGGCGACGCGATGCTGACAGTGCAGGATGAAGTGACGCTGAGCGGCGGAAAGGTCAACATCGTATGAGTCAGGTGATGACGCGGGAAGAGGCGCTGGCTGATTTTTTGGAACGGCATGTGTTTGATCGCTGGCAGGAAGATGTGCTGCTGGTGAATGACATTTACGAGGAACATCAGGTGGAGATCGATGTGGAGCTGGCGAGAGCATTTGAGGCGCTGTGTGAGAAAGCGGCTGAACTTCAAGCAGCGGAAAAACAAGGGAAGCTGAAATATATCTACATTTCTTATTTACGCACCAGCATCATGGAAGGGCACTGTACGTATCGGATGGATGCGTATGATGAACGCTGGCTGATGGATGCGTCAGGTTGTGCGGTGAGTTGGGAGCCAGCGTTTCTGTTCGCTCCGATGTTTGAGCGAGTCAAGCAGCTGGAGCCGGAGCGAGTCGCTTACGCACGAAAGGTCACGATTATGGATATCGACGACATTCGCCAGTTGGAAGCAGAGAAATGCCATACGCTGGCGGTGGAATATGTGCGAGGGCAGATGGAAAAGCTGATCGAGCTTGAGGCCTTCACAGCGCTGGAGAAAGCGGAAGGCTGGGCGATTGCAATGGGCGAGTACCGCGATCAGACGGAAATATTGGCGGAGGATGGTCATGGAGTACGCGCACTGGATGAGCCTAGCGATAGCGAAAGTGCGGAAGAAGAGGACGGAGATCAGCTTCAAGAGCAGCAGGATGGAAAGGGCGGTGCATCCTGATGGACTATTTTGTACTGAAGCAAGATAGCCGCTACACGAGTACGCCGATGCTGGAAGGGCTGCGGGAGAAGCTGGACATGCGGGATATGTATGCGGCGACATCGTACCGGATACCGGACAAGCTGCTGTTTCAAGTCAAGGGAGAGAAAGACAGCGTGTTTACGGATGTGCTGGATCGGCAGCTCTTTTTGCTATCGGATGGATTGAAGCGGTTAGTGGAGCTGTACGAGCCGAGAGCGGTATACAAGATGGTCATTTTGATGCATATGTCGACTCGTCGCCAGAAAACGTATTATTTGCCCTTTTTTGAGGAGCTAATGTGTTTAAGTCCGTATGCCGAGCTGCATCAGGATCAGCGAACGATTAAGCATTTGGTGCTGGATCGGGAACGTCTGCAAGGGAAGAAAATGGTGCGGGTGAGCGAAAGCGAGTTGCCGCTGATTGTCGTACGGCTCGATGTAGCGGAGAGCCTGCTGCGGCGAGAGCCTGTGGGTATTCGTTTGGAACGGGTGGAGCTGGCTTAGACAAAACTAGTCGAGTCGCGATTATTCTAACGGTTTGAGAGCTTAGACAAAACGATTTGCAACCAGTTATAGCTTTTTACAAGAAATAGAATAGGGAACGGTGATTGAAAAGGAGGAGAATAGAATGGGAGATCAACCTGCATATGTCGTGCGAGGGGCAACAATGGCCTGTACATGTGGAACGCATAAGCGCCGGATCAACTTGCCAGAAAGTCACGGGTCGTATGTCAATGGTAAGCCGATGATGAACGAGGATGATTACAGCCCGGAGAATGTGCCGTATTTCGGCCTATGTGCCAGCCCGAAAATGGCAGGGGGAGAGATCATATATCTGATCGACGAACAAGGCAATAACATCGGAGGCCCCCCTTGTATGCCGACGATATTCAATAAGTGGCTGATGCCGAAAGAAAATGCGAAGGTAGACAACAAACCCGCGCTGACGACCCAATCGTTTCTGAAGTGCGCGATGGATGGGGAAATCTTTTTTGTGTCCGATGGTCAGCACGACTCGGATTAAGCCAGGCAAGGACAACGGGGAGGAGGGATGCAGATGATCGGTTATGATCGATTGCGGGTAGAAGGCCCCTGCAAGCTGAAGCATATCACGGATGTGGCGATGAACTGGAAGCCGGGCGAGCATGGGACGCTGCGGATTAGCGGGATCGTCGAGGAAGAGCTGCGGACGAATGCAACGCTGGAAGCGGTATGGCAGGATAAAATCGCGTTATACGACGAAGAAGAAGGCACAAAGAAACCCCTGTTCAAGGGTGTAGTCTCGTCCGTGCAGACGGTGCATCGCAATGGGGTATATACAGTTGAGATCGAGGCGGTATCGGGAAGCATCTACAGCGATTTGAAGAAGCGAAAGCGATCTTTTCAGGATACGAGCCAGACGTATGGGGCAATCTTGACCACCGTGCTTCGTGCGTACTCAGGCGGAGATATACTGCTTCAACAGGGAGAGAAGGAAAAGCCATCTGAGCCTGTCATTCAATATGAGGAGACGGATTGGGAGCTGACCAAAAGGCTAGCCAGCCAGTTCCAGTCGGTCGTGGTCTGTGATATATTGGAAGAAACGCCGAAGCTGTTTATTGGGATGCCAGAGGGGAAAGAGCATAAGCTGCCTGATGGCGCATCGTATACGGTGAGCAAGGATTTGGCGGCTTTTCAAAAAGCAGGCGGGGAAGCAGCAGGCCTGCATGATACAGACTTTTTTGGATATGAAATACAATCCAAGACGTTTTATCGTTTGGGTGATCGCTTTAAAATTCGGGGCTATATTGAGCTAATTGTTTCGTCGATGACAGCACGTTTGGAAAAGGGACAGCTGATCTATAACTATCGACTTTCGCGGGAAGCCGGAATACGAGAGTTGCCCATGATGAACCGCAGGCTGTCCGGCCTGACACTGCAAGGAGAAATTCTGGCGGTGAAAGGAGAACAGGTGCAGGTGCATCTGGCGATCGACGACAAGCAGGACAAGGGAACGGCACACTGGTATCGCTATGCCCCGGAGACTGGTAGCGCGATGTACAGTATGCCGCAAGTAGGGACAAAGGCGAATCTGTATCTCGCAGATGCAGGTGGTCAAGAAGCCATTGTCACTGGCGGCGTGCGAACAAACGGAGCGAGTGCGGAGAAGACGGCCGATCCGAACAACCGTTATTTTGGCACGGAGCATGGCAGTGAAATGAAGCTGTCCCCGACAGGAGTCGAGTTCACAGGCGGAAGCAAGGAGCCGCTGTTTTTGAAGCTGGACGATGCCGTAGGCATTATCTTGAGCAGTCCGCGCAAGCTGACGCTAACAGCGAAGGAAGAGATTTCGCTGTTCACACCGAAGCGTGTGGTTATTGGTGCGCAAGCGCTACTGGTAGCGAAGAAGACCAGTGCGCCAAGCGGGATCACGCTGGAAGGAGAATATAACCTGATGGGGGCGCAGATCCGAACGGAAGGGAAGGATCGGACGAGCTACGCGTCATATGATGATGCGCCAGTAGAAGGCGAGCCACCTCCCCCACCGCCACCGCCGGAAAAACCACCATTCAGTTGGGGGAAACTAGCAAGGAATGTGCTGGCAGGACTTGCCGTCGTCGCGGTAGTCGCTGTAGCAGCGGCGTTTACGGTAGCTACGCTAGGAGCAGGGGCAGTCGTTGTTGGTGCGGTACTAGCTGGAGCGGCGATTGCGGGAACTGCTGCGGTAGTGAGCCAAGCGGTATCGGATATCGCCCGCGGCGAGGTCAGCGATATGGGCACGTATGTTTCAACGGCCTTCCGAGAGACGGTCATCGGGGCGATATCTGGGGCGGTGTTTGGCCCGTTTGGTCCGATGGCGAACCTAGGTGGACGTATGGCGTTTGGTGCAGTGCAGAATGGGTTTGAGAGTGTCATTCGCCAGACGATGGAAGGCAAAGGGTTTAGTATCGCTACAATGGCAATGGATATGGGGATTGGCGGTTTAACCGGTGGTATAATGGATTCACGTCTTACGAAGGCAATCGGTAGCAAGATTGCAAATGCGAAAATTGTTAAATCCTTGGGCAACGCATTTGGCGACTCGCTGAATAAAATGACTGGCTGGGTTGGAAATGCGGCAGATGCGGTTAAAGCGAAATTGATACGTGATGCATTGGATATTAAGGATGCAGCAACTACAGGTTTAAAAAAGCTTCAGGATACGTTTACGCTAAATAATATGAATGGTGGCCTCATTCCAGTAGGAGCTGGTGGTCCAAAAGGAAATTATTGGTTCAATCATTCACCTGATCCACAGATTCCAAGCCCATCACAGCATCATAAGGATTTTTTTAAGGAATCTGAAGCGGGTCAGAAGGAATTGGCGGAGCGTATGAAGAATGAGGCAAACGATATAAATGTAAATGAGGATACCGTTAATGAAGTATATGGTCCTTATTATGACGAAGCCAAAAAACTATATGAATCTAACCCTGATTGGTATCCAAATCCAGATGAATCTAGAATCGTAAAGGGGAATGAATTAAAAGAAGCTCGTGCTGAGTATGAAGCGATGGTTAGAAGAGGACAACTTGAAAAAGGTCATCATGTCCAAGGCCTAGCATTCGGAGGAGAAAATGTCGATTCTAATATAAAAATTACTGGTGAATCTACGATTTCTCGTACAAAACTTAATGAGTTAGAATTGGATTTTTATAATCAAATGGGATATGGGAAAAAGAATGCCAAGGTGTTAAAGATATATGAAAATGAAAATGGTATAATTGTATTTGGAAATAACCCTCAGCATACTGAAGTTACTGTATTCCAAAATAAAGTATTGAAATGGCAGAGAGAGAATAAGAAACGTTAAAATTGATACAGGTTGGTGAAGCAAATTGGACAAATCTAAAAACCTTATGAATAGTTCGTGGTTTGGAGAAAAGGTAGAGTATTCTAACCAAGAAATCAAAGAAAATCTTTTAAAGGCTGATACAGAAGCAAAGGTTTTAATTAACTTACTAGAAATGTTCAAACTAGGTGATTTTACTCAAAAACCACTGTTGATTCAACTAATGAATCAAACAAATGATGATGCTGTATTAAATCTATGTATTAGGGTTTATTTTTCAATCTGTACGCATGATGATTTAAGTGACTCAAATAGTATGCGTTTTTTAGAAAATGCCTCAGAAGATACAATAAGAACTTTTGCATCTGCTGCACCTACATCACTTTCACTTGATTCTATTCCATATTTATTAAGCTTGCTTGAAGAATGGTGTGATATTAATGATATAGCAGTAGTTTTAAGGGATTCAATCGACTTTTTTATAAACTACGAGGAGGACTTAGGAGAAGAGGCATCAGTAGATGACATTGGAGAATATTATTTGAACTACACCCAGCAACATGAAGTAGAAAAGTATTATTTTGGACAAAAACTAGCTTTTCCAGGAGATTTGGCAAAAAGGATTTTTGAAAGAGTTATGCTAGCTGTCAACAATGAAGACATTTTTAAAATGGAATTTATACCATCTGTATTATCTATTTGGACAGGGATAAAAGTGCCAGCTGAGTATGACACGGTTATAAACAAAGATAACTATAAAAATTTTATTTCTTATATAGAGGGACTATCAAGCAAGGAGTGGGAAAAAGGTGAGAAGTATTTTTATGGATATAAAATTTAGCTTTATAGTTGTGGAAATGTAAAATATATTTATAAATTTAGAATTTAATTTAAAGGCTTATTCCGTTAAATAATTTGGAATAGGCTTTTTTCTTTTTCTAGACCTGAAATAACCGCTATGCAAAGCGAGAGTGCAAGCTTGTACTGAAGCAAGATAGCCGTTACACGAGTACCCCGATGCTGGAAGGGCTGCGGGAGAAGCTGGATATGCGGGATATGTATGCGGCGACATCGTACCGGATACCGGACAAGCTCCTGTTTCAAGTCAAGGGAGAGAAAGACAGTGTGTTTACGGATGTGCTGGATCGGCAGCTCTTTTTGCTATCGGATGGATTGAAGCGGTTAGTAGAGCTGTACGAGCCGAGAGCGGTATACAAGATGGTCATTTTGATGCATATGCTGACTCGCCGCCAGCAAACGTATTACTTGCCCTTTTTTGAGGAGCTGCCATGTTTAAGTCCGTATGCCGAGCTGCATCAGGATCAGCGGACGATTAAGCATTTGGTGCTGGATCGGGAGCGTCTGCAAGGGAAGAAAATTGTGCGGGTGAGCGAAAGCGAAATGCCGCTAATCATCGTGCGGCTGGATGTTGCGGAAAGCCTGCTGCGGCGGGAGCCTGTGGGCATTCGTTTGGAACGGGTGGAGCTGGTTTAGACCAAACGATTGGAGTCGCGATTATTCAAACAGTTTGAGAGCTTAGACCAAACGATTCGCAACCAGTTTTAGCTTTTAACAAGAAATAGAATAGGAAACGGTGATTGAAAAGGAGGAGAAGAGAATGGGGAATGAACCCGCATATGTGGTGCGAGGGGCAACCATGAGATGTACATGCGGCACGCATTCACGCCGAATCAACTTGCCAGAGAGCCATGGGTCGTATGTGAATGGCAAGCCGATGATGAATGAGGACGATTACAGCCCGGAGAACGTGCCGTATTTTGGCATATGCCGCAGTCCTAAAATGGCAGCCGGGGAAGTCGTGTACTTGATTAATGAGCAAGGCATTACCGAGGGTGGCCCACCCTGTATGCCAGAGATTTTTAATAAGTGGGTGCTGCCAAAGGAAAATGCGAAGGTAGATAACAAACCAGCGCTGACGACCCAATCGTTTCTTACGTGTGCCATGGATGGTCAAATCTATTTTCTCTCGGACGGTCAACACGATTCAGATTAGGTAGACGAAGGACAACGGGGAGGAGGGATGCAGATGATCGGTTATGATCGATTGCGGGTAGAAGGCCCCTGCAAGCTGAAGCATATCACGGATGTGGCGATGAGCTGGAAGCCGGGCGAGCATGGGACGCTGCGGATTAGCGGAATGGTCGAGGAAGAGCTGCGAACGAATGCCACGCTGGAAGCGGTATGGCAGGATAAAATCGCCTTGTATGACGAAGAAGAAGGTAAACGGAAACCTCTATTTAAGGGAGTCGTCACATCTGTGCAGACGGTGCATCGCAATGGGGTATATACAGTTGAGATCGAGGCGGTATCGGGAAGCATTTATAGCGATCTGAAGAAGCGGAAGCGATCTTTTCAGGATACGAGCCAGACGTACGAGAAGATCATAACTACCGTACTGCGTGCGTATCCAGGTGGAGATGTTTTGCTCCAAAAGGGAGAGAAGGAGAAACCATCTGAGCCTGTCATTCAATATGAGGAGACGGATTGGGAGCTGACGAAACGTCTAGCGAGCCAGTTCCAGTCGGTCGTCGTCTGTGATATATTGGAAGAAACGCCGAAGTTGTTTATTGGGATGCCGGAGGGGAAAGAGCATAAGCTGCCTGATGGAGCATCGTATACGGTGAGTAAGGATTTAGCAGCGTTTCAGAAGGCAGGCGGACAGGAAGCGGGCCTGCATGATACGGATTTTTTCGGTTATGAAATACAATCCAAAACGTTCTATCGTTTGGGTGATCGCTTTAAAATTCGAGGCTATATTGAACTGATCGTATCGTCGATGACGGCGCGTTTGGAAAAAGGGCAGCTCATCTACCACTACCGTCTGTCGCGGGAAGCGGGGATACGAGAGCAGCCCATGATGAACCGCAGGTTGTCAGGCCTGACACTGCAAGGAGAAATTCTAGCGGTAAAAGGGGAACAGGTGCAGGTGCATCTGGCGATTGATGACAAGCAGGACAAGGGAACGGCGCACTGGTATCGTTATGCTCCGGAGACGGGAAGCGCGATGTACAGTATGCCGCAGGTAGGAACAAAAGCGAATTTATATCTAGCCGATGCAGGCGGTCAAGAAGCCATTGTCACTGGCGGCGTGCGAACCAATGGGGCGAGTGCAGAAAAGACGGCAGATCCGAACAACCGTTATTTTGGGACGGAGCATGGCAGTGAAATGAAGCTGTCCCCTACGGGGGTCGAGTTTACAGGCGGAAGCAAGGAGCCGCTGTTTTTGAAGCTGGACGATGCCGTAGGCATTATCTTGAGCAGCCCGCGCAAACTGACGCTGACAGCGAAGGAAGAGATTTCGCTGTTCACACCGAAGCGTGTAGTTATTGGTGCGCAAGCGCTACTCGTAGCGAAGAAGACGAGTGCACCAAGCGGAATCACGCTGGAAGGCGAGTATAACCTGATGGGGGCGCAGATCCGAACGGAGGGGAAGGATCGGACTGGCTATGCGCCGTATGACGATGCGCCAGTAGAAGGTGAGCCGCCTCCTCCACCGCCACCACCGGAAAAACCGCCATTCAGCTGGGGAAAACTAGCGAGAAATGTGCTGGCAGGATTGGCTGTCGTCGCAGTAGTTGCGGTAGCAGCGGCGTTTACGGTAGCGACACTAGGAGCAGGAGCGGTCGTTGTCGGTGCAGTATTGGCTGGAGCAGCCATTGCGGGAACTGCCGCAGTCGTGAGCCAAGCGGTATCGGATATCGCGCGCGGCGAGGTCAGCGATATGGGCACGTATGTGTCAACAGCCTTTCGAGAATCAGTTATCGGGGCGATATCTGGGGCAGTGTTTGGCCCGTTCGGTCCGATGGCGAACCTAGGTGGACGTATGGCGTTTGGTGCAGTGCAGAATGGTTTTGAGAGTGTCATTCGCCAGACGATGGAAGGCAAAGGGTTTAGTTTTGGCACACTGGCGCTGGATATGGGAATCGGCGGTTTAACCGGTGGTATAATGGATTCGCGGCTCACGAAGGCGATTGGTAGCAAAATTGCAAATGCGAAAATTGTTAAATCCTTGGGCAACGCATTTGGTGATTCGCTGAATAAAATGACGGGCTGGATTGGGAATGCGGCAGATGCGGTTAAAGCGAAACTGATACGTGATGCATTGGATATCAAGGATGCAGCAACTACAGGCTGGAAGAAGCTTCAGAATGCTTTGACGAATAAGAAAATGGGTGACAGTCTTGTTCCGGTAGGTCCTGAAGGAAATGTTAAACTTCATGAAAGTCCTGATTCGATACCTTCAAGTCCGTCACAGCATCATAAGGATTTCTTTAGCGAATCCGAAGCGGGTAAGAAGGAATTGGCGGATCGTTTGAAGAATGAGGCTGAGGGGACGGGAAAAGCTGGTTCTGTCAACAGTGTTTTTAGGGAAGCGACCGAAGAAGATAAGAAATTGATAGATGATGTGAGGAAGAGGTTTAACGCAGGAAAAACTAAAAATGTCGCATTAACTAAGGGGGAAATAGATGGTGAATCAATAAATCTTGAATCAATGAGTGGGTATGATCCAAATAATCCAAATCATAAGGATAACTATCCTAGACCACCTGAAAATCACTATAAATATAGTGGGTCAGATAATAAAGGAAGGTTGCAAGATACAGAGCAAAAGATGATAGAATATCTGAGAGAAAGGTTCAAAAATAATCCTGATGTTGAAGGCAGTATTGAAATTATTTCACATAACCCTATTTGTAAAAGTTGTAATGATATTATTGATCAATTTCAAATTGATTTTTCGAATATCAAAGTCACGAGAGTTCAAATCTTGGATGACTTGAATTGAGTAGAATATGGAGGAGATTTAACATGGATATTTCAAATAAGGGTGATTTAAAGGAATTCTTATTAACATTAGAAAAAAAATCATACCCAATGAAGCCTTGTAGTGAAGATGAGCTAACAAAATTAAAACATTTTTCTCCAACAAAAACGCTGCCCTCGAATTATTTAGATTTTATGAGTAAGTTTGGGAATGGTGCAGAGTTTTTGACTGGTACACATTATACTATGAAGTATATATTAGAGTTAAAAGAATGGGCTGTTGAACTTTTAGAGGAAAATAGTTTCTCAAAAAAACTCACAGATAATCAGTTTGTGTTTATGATGCACCAAGGATATATGTTTTGGTTTTTCAATTTGGATGAGGGTGATAATCCTTCAGTATATCTTTACGATGAAAGTCTTTATCTAACGGAGTTTAAGAAAGTCAGCGATACTCTTTCTGAATATTTAATTTCATTATACGACTAAAGAGAATTGAGTAATTATTTTCAATTAATATTTTTTAATTGCTTTTCACGAATAATCTATCCACCGCTACAATGCGAACTAGCTGCCGTGTTGTGGTTTTTTTATTCGCCGCTATATACTAAATAATACATTTATACAAGTGGCGGCTTTTCAAAAACACCCCACCCAGTGCCGAATGAACCCGTCATTCAACCAATAACACATCTAACCCATGTAATACCCGTACAAAGATTTCGTCAACACGGGTGTACGCACATAAGATGCTTTAATTTTATAACCTAAATAACGCTAATCCGATACATCAAACAGGTTGATTATGGTCAGATGTCACCATGATTGACCTGTTTTTTGTTATCTTCGTTTTCTTGCGTTTTTTTCAAATTTACTCGCAACTGTAGAATACGCCGCCCCGATAGATAAACTGTCTAAACCATCGCACCTTCTAGGATGGATAGCCCGACCATTAATATTGTCAGGACTTATCTGCATATTGTCCACAACGAATGAGCTACTTGCCGCGATGGTTATCGTGAATAAACAAATCTGGTGACGAGCAGTTGACATAGACAGGTAAGGAGACGTTTCGGGCTAGCCGCCTTTCCTACTCCATAGCCGCCCGATAGCGGCATAACAGCACAAGAAGGAAGGGATTGCAGATGAAAACGAAGTACAGCGACTTCTGGTTCGTTAAGAATAATAAAGCCGCTAATGCGTACATGGACGAAGTTGCCAAGGAGAGCAACTTTACAGGGCATCACAAGGGGTATACCATCCTGCCGCATAAAATCCATCGGTGTTACGGTTTAAGTCCGTATGAGAAGCTGATTCTCGTCGATATTGTCGCGTATATGAGCGACCAGAGCCAGTGCTATCCGACCATTGAAATGTTTGCCCGAAATCTAGGATGCAGTTCCAAGTCCGTAGAGCGACATATTGCAATACTGGCAGAGAAAAAGCTGATTCTGGTGAGTCAGAGCAAGAACAATATACAGGCTAGAGTCGATGGATGGAATTAGCACCGTTACAGCGGCGGAACTGATTACTGAAATCGGAGATATTCGTCGCTTCTCCAATGCCGACAAGTTAGCCCGTTTTGCCGGAATCGCTCCTGTCCGCTTTAGTTCGGGTGGCAAGGGAAAAGACCATGCCAGTGGACAAGGCAATCGTGTACTGAATGCGATCTTCCATAACCTAGCCGTTCAGCAAATTCAAGTAGCTAAAGGGAAGAACAAGAGACAGCGTAATCCGCTCATGTACGAGTTTTACCAACGGAAGCTAGCAGAAGGCAAGACCAAGAAGCAAGCCCTGATATGCGTCATGAGAAGGCTTGTAAACATCATCTACAGCATGATGAAGCACAAGACAGAGTACAGGGTGGCAATGCTGACAGAACGCCAAGCAAGTTGATATAATGGTTGTAATTGGAAAGTCAGTTGCCACCTTTTTTATTCCCAAGTTTAAGATTACAACTTAGGGGACGGGTAAAGTTGTTATAAATAGAGAATTTAGAACAGCAACTTAAGCGGATAGAGAATTAATTGATCAATTAAGATCTAAATATACGGCGGGTAAAACAAGAAATGTTGCAGCAGCAAAGGGGAAAATTGGGGACGACATAATAGATCTAGAAAGTGTTAGTGGGAAATTTACTGATAAAGATCATTTTAACAAGGGGAACTTTAAGCCTCCACAACCTGATGAATATAAATACCAAGGCCCAATACCAGAGTATACTAACCATACGGAGCAAAAAATAGTAGAATATTTAAGGAATAAGTATAAAGATAATCCTAATATCAAAGGCCAAATTGAAATTATATCCGAGAGACCATACTGTGATAACTGTATAGATTTAGTTGATCAATTTCAAAGTGATTTCCCTAATATTACAGTAATTCGCGTAGAGGTGTTACCAAAGGGAGGAAAATAGAATGAGTTATTTAAGTGGAATTATTGGTTTATTGAATAATGATAGAATACCAATGAATCCTTGCACAAATGAGGATTTGGCTCAGGTGAAAGAGGCGATCGGTGATAACGAATTACCAGAAGCATATATTGAATTTCTAAAAATAATGGGTAGAGGTACAGAACATACTTTTTTACGAGGCCACTCTTGCTTTATGGATGAACTTTTAATTCTAAAAGAAGGTGGGCAGGAATTACTGGAGGAAAACGAGTTTTCCAAGAAACTAACTGAAAATGATTTTGTTTTTTGGATGAGTCAAGGATGTATGTTTTGTTTCTTTAAATTAGATGAAGGAGATAATCCTCCAATTTATTTCTATTCTGAGAGTACGGATCAGGATGACTTTTACAAAATTGCAGATACATTTACTGATTTCTTATTAGCAATGTATACAAAAGATAAAGATGTATTCAAAAAGAAGGATTAATGAAAAGAAAACTTGGAATAAGTCAGAGGTCTGTCGACTTTAGTGTAAACAGCTTGCTAAACGCCGCTCATAAATAATATAATTTTACAAACCCAACAACAAGATCGTTCAATACAACTAATAATACCGCAATGCTAGTTAGCCGCTCGCGTTGCGGTTTCTTTTTTCATCCGTTACTGTATCACAAGTAACGCTAATAACCACTCAATGAAAGAGTATGAGTGGCGGCTGTTTAAAAAGCCACTACCAGTGCCGAATAAATCCATCACTCAAACAATAACACATATAACCCATGTAATACCCGTATAAAGATTTCTTCATTTCGGTTGTACGCACATCAAATGCTTTAATTTTATAACCCAAATAACGCTACTTCGTTACATTGAAAAGGTCGATTATGGCCAGATACCACCATAATGGATCTGTTTTTTGTTATGTTCGCTTTCTCTATGTTAAACATCATGATAATCCTGATCCTAAGCCTTTCGATCCATCTCAGCATAATAAAAATTGGATATAATGGAAGAAGAGAAGGGCAACACAATCCAAGTATAAAAGAGATGCATGACGATTTGCAAAATTTAATTAATAAAAACAGAGCGAAAAATGATCCAGATAATATTTACCTTGATAATAGCAGTTATGAAACTTGGGATGTCGATAACTGTGCTGAAATACAAGCTGTTAATCAGGAATTGCATGCTGGTGTTAAAATCGAAAACATAATTATACGTACAGTTCATGGATCGGATGGTACATTAATAGATCTGTGTAATAATTGTTCAAAGATATTTGAGAATTTTTAATAGATTTTTTTAAGTAATTTTAAGAAAAGGTGACATAATGGTGTTTTTAGAACAAACATTAAAGGTGCTTACTCAGTCTGGATGGTTTATAGGTAGGGAAATTGATATTAGCGAAACAAATAAAATGTTGAAAACAAGAGGTTTCGACGTATTTCCATGTGTTGAACAATTACTTCGAGAGTTTGGTGAATTAGAATATTCTTACTTAAAATTGGATGGGAAAGTTGAATCTTTTCATTTTAAACCCAAGCTTGTATTGGGAGACATAATGGAAAGAGAAGATTATTCAGAATTTGAGTATTGGTTTAACGAACCGTTAGTTGTAATTGGCGAAGCCTATCGTCGCAACATGAATATGTTTATGTCAGAAAGCGGGAAAGTTTATGGTGAATACGGAGGATATCAATTATTCAAATTTGGTGAAAATATTTATGAAGCCTTAGAAGCGCTCTGCCAACCTAAGCCTATAGAGGAAATAAAAAATCCAAGTTTACCCTAATTTTTGTTCGTAAGAACTGGTGGTATTTTTTGATTCTTTTTTATTTATAACTTAGCCATCGCTAAACGAAGCGAGAGTGCAAGCAGCCAAACAGCCCACCCGATCTACACCCTCGCAGATATCTATATGACCGAAAGCCCCTATGAGCAAATCACTGCCCTGACGATTGTAAAAGAAGTGAATGAGCATATCCAGCTGACGCTGAGCGGCATTGTGCCGGAGAGCAAGCTGGATGTCTATATCGAGCGGATCTCGGACAATGAGCCGATTGAGGTATATACGCAGACGGAGGAAAGCGGCAAGCGGACGCTTTTTCATGGCATCATTACGAACGCCCGTATCCAAGTGGTGCAAAACGTGCGAACGCTGACGATTGAAGCCCATAGTCGCACGTTTCTGATGGATCTCAAAAAGGAAAAGCGCTCCTATCAAAATGGGCAGCAGACGTATGAGCAGATTTTGAACCAGCTGGCGTCGGATTACCCGAATGCGAATGTTGTGGATGAAGCGTCGCAAGGCAAGGCAATAGGCGGTCTCGTGATGCAATATTTAGAAACCGACTGGGCATTTGCGAAGCGGCTGGCGTCGCATTTTAATATGCCGCTGCTGGCAATCAGCGCGATGCCGGGCATCCGTTTTTATGCGGGCGTGCCGGAGGCGGGCGGCGAGGTCGTGCTGACGGAGACAAACTATTCGATCCGCAAGGAAATGGGTGTCTATAAGCAATTGGCTGAAAATAGCAAAGCGAGCTTTACCGAGCAGGGCCGGATGATTTATGAAGTGACGAGCCATACTGCCATTGAACTGGGCAGCGCCGTTCAATTTCAGCGTCGCTCCTTGTTCGTATACCGGGTGGAAGCACGCACGGAGCAAGGACTGCTCGTCTACCATTACGATCTTCGAGAGCGGGAAGGATTTCGCTGCGGCACCCGTTATCTGGAGGAGATTACGGGTATTTCGCTATTCGGCACCATTGCTGGCGTGGAGAAAGACAAGGTAAAGCTGAAGCTGAAAATTGACGGCGGTGGAGCAGATACGTGGTTCCCTTATTCGACGGTGTATTCGTCGCCAGACGGCAGCGGCTGGTACTGCATGCCGGAGATAGGCGATGAGGCAAGGCTGTATTTTCCGGATGCGGAGGAGAAAAATGCGTTTGCGGCGAGCTCAGTCGATGTCGCATCTTCGGATACGACGAAACGCAGCGATCCGTCGGTGAAAAGCATCAGCACGAAATATGGCAAGCAGATTGTGTTCCAACCGGGTGCGGTGGAGATTATCGGGGGCGGTCAGATGCTGATGCGCTTGACCGATGACGGCGGAATCGAGATCAACAGCGATAAGAAAATTATGCTGTCGGCTGTGGAAGATATTGAAATTACGAGCGAAGCGAACATTTTGATCCAAGGAGAGACGGGCATCGATTTGAAGCAGGGTGACGCGATGCTGACGGTGCAGGATGAAGTGACGCTGAGCGGCGGAAAGGTCAACATCGTATGAGTCAGGTGATGACGCGGGAAGTGGCGCTGGCAGATTTTTTGGAACGGCATGTGTTTGATCGGTGGCAGGATGATGTGCTGCTCGTGAATGACATTTACGAGGAACATCAGGTGGAGATCGATGTGGAGCTGGCGAGAGCCTTTGAGGCGCTTTGTGAGAAAGCGGCTGAACTTCAAGCAGCGGAAAAACAAGGGAAGCTGAAATATATCTATATCTCTTATTTACGGACTAGCATCATGGAAGGCCATTGCACGTACCGGATGGATGCGTATGATGAACGCTGGCTGATGGATGAGTCAGGTTGTGCGGTGAACTGGGAGCCTGCGTTTCTGTTCGAGCCGATGTTTGAACGAGTTAAGCAGCTAGAGCCAGAGCGAGTTGCATATGCACGGAAGGTCACGATTATGGATATCGACGACATTCGCCAGCTGGAAGCAGAGAAATGCCACACGTTAACGGTGGAATACGTGCGGGGACAGATGGAAAAGCTGATCGAGCTTGAGGCCTTCACCACGCTTGCGAAGGCGGAAGGCTGGGCGATTGCAATGGGGGAGTACCGCGATCAGACGGAAATATTGGCGGAGGATGGTCATGGCGTACGCGCACTGGATGAGCCTGGCGAAAGCGAAAACGCGGAAGAAGAGCTTCAAGAACAGCGTCAAGAGCAGCAGGATGGAAAGGACGGTGCGTCCTGATGGACTATTTTGTACTGAAGCAAGATAGCCGCTATACGAGTACACCGATGCTGGAAGGGCTGCGGGAAAAGCTGGACATGCGGGATTTGTATGCGGCGACATCGTACCGGATACCAGACAAGCTGCTGTTCCAAGTCAAGGGAGAGAAAGACAGCGTGTTTACGGATGTGCTGGATCGGCAGCTCTTTTTGCTATCGGATGGATTGAAGCGGTTAGTGGAGCTGTACGAGCCGAGAGCGGTATACAAGATGGTCATTTTAATGCATATGTTGACGCGTCGCCAGAAAACGTATTACTTGCCCTTTTTTGAGGAGTTGCCGTGTTTAAGTCCGTATGCCGAGCTGCATCAGGATCAGCGAACGATTAAGCGGCTGGTGCTGGATCGGGAGCGTCTGCAAGGGAAGAAAATCGTGCGTGTGAGCGAAAGCGAAATGCCGCTAATTGTCGTTCGGCTGGATGTCGCGGAGAGTTTGCTGCGGCGGGAGCCTGTGGGCATTCGTTTGGAACGGGTGGAGTTGGCTTAAGCGGAACGAGCGAAGGAGGAGAAGAGAATGGGAGACCAACCTGCCTATGTGGTGCGAGGGGCGACGATGGCCTGTACATGTGGAACGCACAAGCGCCGGATCAACTTGCCAGAGAGTCATGGGTCGTATGTCAATGGCAAGCCCATGATGAACGAGGACGATAATGGATCAGAAAATGTGCCGTATTTCGGCATATGCATCAGTCCGAAAATGGCCGCCGGACAAATTGTCTATTTGATTGACGAGGAGGGCAACAACATCGGGGGCCCGCCGTGCATGCCCGATTTTATGGGGAAATGGCTGCTTCCAAAGGAAAATGCGAAGGTGGACAATAAGCCTGCTCTGACGACGGATTCGTTTTTAAAGTGCTCGATTGAAGGGGAAGTCTTTTTTCTCTCGGACGGTCAGCACGACTCGGATTAAGCGAGGCAAGGACAACGGGGAGGAGGGATGCAGATGATCGGTTATGATCGATTGCGGGTAGAAGGCCCCTGCAAGCTGAAGCATATCACGGATGTGGCGATGAGCTGGAAGCCGGGCGAGCATGGGACGCTGCGGATTAGCGGAATGGTCGAGGAAGAGCTGCGAACGAATGCCACGCTGGAAGCGGTATGGCAGGATAAAATCACCTTGTACGACGAAGAAGAAGGCGCGCGGAAGCCACTGTTTAAGGGAGTCGTCACATCCGTGCAGACGGTGCATCGCAATGGGGTGTACACGGTCGAGATCGAGGCGGTATCGGGAAGCATCTATAGCGATCTGAAGAAGCGAAAGCGATCTTTTCAGGATACGAGCCAGACATATGGGGCCATTATGACTACCGTGCTGCGTGCGTATTCAGGTGGGGATGTGCTGCTTCAACAGGGAGAGAAGGAAAAGCCAACTGAGCCTGTCCTTCAATATGAGGAAACGGATTGGGAGCTGACGAAACGTCTAGCTAGCCAGTTCCAGTCGGTTGTCGTCTGTGATATATTGGAAGAAACGCCGAAGCTGTTTATTGGGATGCCAGAGGGGAAAGAGCATCAGCTGCCTGATGGAGCCTCATACACGGTGAGCAAGGATTTGGCGGCATTTCAAAAAGCAGGCGGAGAAGCAGCGGGCCTGCATGATACGGATTTTTTCGGCTATGAAATACAATCCAAGAAGTTCTATCGTTTGGGTGATCGCTTTAAGATTCGAGGATATATTGAGCTAATCGTATCGTCGATGACGGCGCGATTGGAAAAAGGACAGTTGATCTACCATTATCGGCTGTCGCGGGAAGCCGGGATACGAGAGCAACGGATAGTGAATAGGAGGCTGTCCGGCCTAACACTGCAAGGAGAAATTCTGGCGGTGAAAGGGGAACAGGTGCAAGTGCATCTGGTGATCGATGATAAGCAGGACAAGGGAACAGCGCACTGGTACCGTTATGCCCCAGAGACGGGAAGCGCGATGTACAGTATGCCGCAGGTGGGGACGAAGGCGAATCTGTACCTGGCAGATGCAGGTGGTCAAGAAGCCATTGTCACAGGCGGTGTGCGAACAAACGGGGCGAGTGCGGAGAAGACGGCCGATCCGAATAACCGTTATTTTGGCACGGAGCATGGCAGTGAAATGAAGCTGTCCCCGACGGGAGTCGAGTTTACAGGCGGAAGCAAGGAGCCGCTGTTTTTGAAGCTCGACGATGCAGTGGGCATTATCTTGAGCAGTCCGCGCAAGCTGACGCTGACAGCGAAGGAAGAGATTTCGCTGTTCACGCCAAAGCGAGTAGTGATTGGCGCGCAAGCGCTGCTGGTGGCGAAGAAGACGAGTGCACCAAGCGGAATTACGCTGGAAGGTGAGTACAACCTGATGGGGGCGCAGATCCGAACGGAAGGGAAGGATCGAACGAGCTACGCACCGTATGACGATGCGCCAGTAGAAGGTGAGCCAGCGCCGCCACCGCCGGAAAAACCACCATTCAGCTGGGGAAAACTAGCGAGGAATGTGCTGGCGGGATTCGCTGTTGTCGCGGCGGTAGCAGCGGCGTTTACGGTAGCCACGCTGGGAGCAGGAGCGGTTGTGGTAGGTGCAGTGCTAGCTGGAGCTGCCATTGCGGGAACCGCCGCAGTAGTAAGCCAAGCGGTGTCCGATATCGCCCGCGGCGAGGTTAGTGATATGGGCACGTATTATTTCAACTGCCTTTCGAGAGACGTTCATCGGGGCGATATCTGGGGCGGTGTTTGGCCCGTTTGGTTCGATGGAGAGTCTGGGCGGGCGAATGGTATTTGGAGCGGTGCAGAATGGGTTTGAGAGTGTCATTCGTAAGATGATTGAGGCTCTAGATTCTAAAGGCATTCCTACTTCAACTGTTTTGCCTGATGAATTTGGAAATACAGTGAGCATGATCTGGACTGTTGGGCAGAAAGGATTAAGAGGCTCAGGATATAGTAGAGCAAACGTAGGAAGTGGTAATGAAAGAGGTCACATTAAAGCAGTAAATGAAGGTGCACTTGATAACGCTGTGGACGATAGCCCGATAAATATCATACCTCAAACCCCTCATATAAATGATCCAAGAATTAAGAGTTTCGAAAAATATAGAGTGGATTCCTGTCAAGGAGAAAAAGTTATAACAGATATGTTAGATAATCCTCCGGGATATGTAAGAGTTAGAGTGCCTGGGAAAAATATTGATGTAATTTACAATCCGATTTCAACTCTTTCAACAAATTGGCGCTCTAATTGGTATTTGAAAAATGGAACATATCATTAAAAACGGATATATCTTGTTTATGTCTTAATTTTTGAATGGAGGTTATATATCATATGAGTACAAGAGCAGATGTATTAGAAAAAGTATTAGAAGGATCACCTTACTTTCAGTTTTTATATAAGAATGCATCAGAAATTGGATTTGAGTTTGAAAATGGATGCGAACTAGTTTTATTAACCGGGAGAATCAATGAAGAGGAAAATCACCTTGCTGCTGCTTTAGGCCTTTCAAAATATAATCATGGTATTGTAGACATTCAAACCTTTGAATCCTCTGAAAAGGTAGAGGCTGAAATTTGGGTGCGCTTAGATGAACAAGAACTTATTAGCCTTTCAATAAATGGTCAATCTGTAACTAAATTAAGTTTTGCTTCATCAAATAAGGGAGAAGTATTGCATCCTTCTGTAGAAAAAATATTGCAAAGAATTTTTATGCCATTGAGTCCAAATAAGTATCCATTAGAAGATCGAGTAGAATTGGTATATGGCGGCTTATTTGGATTTATAGAGCCAAGCGTCATTTGGGGAAATAAACAAAGCGATTTATTTGTTTTTAAATATCCACGTGCGTATAAGGGGTTGGATGCATTTATTACCTCGGGGTTCAGCAATCCTAATCTCCCTTCATCTCAAATTAAGTCAACAGATTTAAAAATTTCAGGTTATGGCTATGAGTTAATCATTTTTGCAAAACCTGACGAAGAAGTATTAAAAAAAGAACTAATTAGTTGGGCTCAGTATGTTGATAACGGTAATGGACATATATATCCGGGACAGTATTTGGAGTATAAAGAAGGGAATATTCCTCAAACTGATATTAGTGGGTTTATTATTGTGCCTCCAATTGATTTTCCAGAATTCATTCCAGTAAGTGATGGGTACGCACGTTTGAACGTGCTTATAGGAGTTACTTCAAAGGAACTGGCTATAGTTAAACAAGAAGATGTATATACAATAGCTGATGAATTTTTTAATCAAGATTATATTAATTATACTCCATCAAAAAGAGAATCTGTAATTTAAATTTATTCAATATAATTAATGTATGTTTCTTCTAAATAACTAGGTTCTAGTTTGTAAGGTAAGTGGGTTTTAAATATGGTTTAGGTAAGTGATTAAATTTTGTAAACTTTGATAAATGCTCGATACAAAATAGAAGACTTATCTGCAGAAGCACAAAATGTGGTAGATGAGCTTAATAACATACTTGGAGATGGTAAAAGAGCCCCAAATCCAGCCGTTTATGTAATAACGCACGAAGATGGAACGGTTTCAGTTTGGATCTCAGGTGAAGCAAGTCCTAAAAATATTGAAACAGCAAGACAATTACAAAATGCGATAAATAAAAAATATGGAGATAAATACACTGTAAAGTCTGAACCGGTGCCAACAGAAAACCTAGATACAATAGAGGGTGGTAATACTGAAGGTACTTGTGCAGAATCAAAAGTAGTAAATGCTGCACATGATAACCCAAGTAAAATAACAGGTATGGATACTGTTTGGCGCTCATCTAAAAAAGAAAATCCGTATCCATATGCAGGAAATTCAAACCAAATGAATCCATGTTTAACGTGTAGTCATAATATAAATATAGAGGAGTACATGAAATATGCAAATGCCAATAAAAAGTAATCACATCCCATCCACAGGAGATTATACAAATCTTTTTGAACGATTATCAAAATATATATCAAGATTTGATGAGAACTGGGTAAATGAAATAGAACCAGCAAAAAAAGAGAGCATAGATACGCTAAAAAATCTAACACAAATTAATAAATATAACTATCATTATCCTAAAGAATATGAGATTTATTTAAATTATATGGGGCAGGATGATAAGGGTTTACTTAAAACTCAACTTCCAGGATATGCTTCAATTTCTGAGATAATTGATTCTTATGAAGCGATACATGAGGAAGAACCGGATACTTTAAGTGATAAATATGTACATTTTTTCCAAAAAGAATTATTTGATGGTCAACTATCATTTGATTTTACCCAAACTGATAATCCTCAGATTGTTATGACTAATGAGGACAGCCAGTTTGTAAGCTATTTTGCAGATAACTTTGAAAAATTGTTATTTCAATGTGCATTTAGTAAATATGAAAGTTTAAATTATGATAAGTGTATAATGTTTACTGGATCACCTAACATGCTTAAAGAAGCAATACAGAGGCACAATGAATCGGATGTTCTTAGCATAATTGATAAATTTTCGAAAACATATGATTTTCAAAGAGCATGGTTTAGTGACCTGACCCATCACATAGGTTTTAAAGACGGCATTAGCTTTTACATCGAAAGTAGGAATAATGCTTTGTGTGGGTTTATTGTAGGTGATTTAGATAAACAAATCGACAATATTAGTGAAACCTTATTAACTGAATTATGTGTTGATAAATATAATTAAGCTTTCACCGTGCGTATATGCAAGGTTTCACACTAATGTTGGCGAGTCAACACTGATTATGAAATGGATTTCTTGAAAAATACTAATATACTTGAAGTAGGCAACCGTTCTGTATAACAGTAAGCGGTAAACGCAACACAATGCGCCTATGGAGCGTTAAACACATTGAAACATGAACTGATTCATCATCATCATTATTCGAATGCGAAGGAATTGGATCAGGCCGTGGAACAGGGTCTATCAATAATTTTGTGTAAACTCTTTTAAGCATAGATTCCCCAGAGGGGGATTTGCGATTTACGCAAGTGTTGACCGACTCGATCAGGGAAAAAGACCGAAAGCTGGAGCAACATTTGCCCCCAGTTTTGGACACGTCCTGTCCATTTTCGAGTGACATCTACGGTGGCCAGATAGAGCATTTTAAGTAGGGCTTCATCGGTAGGAAAGATGCTCTTTCCTTTCGTCACTTTACGAAGCTGACGGTGGTAACTCTCAATCCTATTGGTGGTGTAGATGAGTTTGCGGATCTCGGGCGGGTACTAAAAAAAGGTAGCGAGTTCCTCCCCATTCGTCCGCCATGAACGGATAATTAGGGGATATTTGGCCCCCCCCCCAGACTTCCTCGAAACGGTCGAGTTCAAGTAAAGCACCTTCCTCGGTAGCTGCCTTGTAAATGGGCTTTAAGTCGGCCGTTACTTTCTTAATATCCTTGTACGAAACGTACCGGGTGTAGCTGCGGATTTGGTGAATGACACACTTTTGGATTTCGGTTTGGGGATAGCAAGCTGCAATCGCTTGGGAGAACCCGGACAAGTTATCCACACAGATAATGAGAATGTCTTGAATCCCACGATTCTTAAGCTCATTCAGCACGCTAAGCCAGAACTTAGAGGATTCATTCTCACCGATCCACATGCCCAAGACGTCCTTGTTTCCGTCCAGATCGATATCAATCACCATGTAAGCAGCCTTGTTGATAATAGCCCCGTCTTGCTTGACCTTTAAGTGGATCGCATCCAGATAGACGACCGCATAAACGCCTTGCAGAGGCCGATTCTGCCATTCTTTAATGAGAGGCACAATCTTGTTCGTGACATTAGAAATGAGCGTAGGGGAAACCTCAATGCCGTACATCTGCCCCAAATGATCCTGGATTCCCCTGGTGCTGATCCCTTTGGCATACAGAGCGATGATTTGCTCTTCGATGCCGGTTACGTTCGATTGATGCTTCTTAACAACCAAAGGCTCAAACTCGCCTAGGCGGTCCCGAGGGGATGGCAATCTCCTGTTCACCGTACTCACTCATTACCGTTTTGCGGCTCTTTCCGTTGCGACTGTTTGGGGTGAGTTTCGCCTTCACCTCATGCTTTCCATAGCCTAAATGGGTATTCATTTCAGCTTCCAGCATCTCCTGGATCGTCTCTGCAAATAGGTCTTTTAAGGCATTCTGTGCATCTTGTGCAGTGACTAAGTTGTTCTCCTTAATAAATTCCCGAAGTTGCTCCTTTGACCAAAGTCCCATGTGCTCTCCCCAACCTTTCTCTTACTTCCATTTTAATGGGTTTGAGAGTTTACACAATATATTTTACAGACTCATCCTGATAGAAGCCAGCATCAAACGTATTCCTTCTACTACTGGGAATGTCACCCCTCATGAATGTGGACATACGTAACGAAAGACAGCTTCGTGCTCTTCGTTTCAGAGGGTTACGGGTTACTCCCTGCACAAAGATAGACTTGGTGGACACAGCAGCCGTTATTTCAACAGGATCACGGGTTAAGGCGCAGGCTGCGGACTCAGGAGCCGCTAATACGCTGTCCATTGCCAATTTGACGGGATTATTAGGGCGATAACGGATTTCCTGTCCGCGTGCGGTCTGAAATCGCATCAAAAGCCAGAATAGCGGAACCTCAGTCCTTCAAAAAAGGAGTGTGCGTCCCGAGCTGTGCGGTCTCAGCAACAATCGCATGCTGCGGTTCCTCAGCCTTGAGCCGTCAGATGAGATTGGCCTCAAATAAGCGCTAAGCAAGGAGCAGCAGGCCGGGTCCGGTTTGCATACACACCCTAGAAAAATAAAATCGAAATCAAAGGAGAATTTATGAAAACAGTAACAGAGTTCTACAATGAACAAATAGCTGAAATAGCTTGGTTTAGCAAGTGTGGGGAAGAGACGGATCTTACCCTCCATTATGATTTTTCTTTTGTGAATAACTGGAAAGAGGCAGAGAAGAGCCTTAATTCTAGATGGGATAACTTCAAATTAGAAATTAGAAACGGTCTAACCGTATCTCTACATAAGGAATATCTTGAAGCATATAGACAATGGAATAGCATAACGATCGAAGCAAAAAAGCTATTAAAAAATGGAGCCTTAAATGATATCTCATTGTTCGCAAAAAATAATAATCTAAACGAATCGGTATATGAAAGTGTGGAGTGGGACTTGCTGACGGCTATGATGGAATATGCCTATAGCCCTTATATCGAGCCTGGATTTTATACGGAACTGTTAAAAGTGTATCAATCAGGACATATTCCGTGTGGCTGGAAAGGAAAATGGCCAGAAGGCCAGTTATTAGTATTTTAGTATTTTATTATTTTAGCTTATTAGTATCAGTTCTTTATGATTAGGAAGTTTATTTACAAAGCCCATCCTCATCCCCGATCCTATGAGTTTTCTGTGAGGAGCAGCTGCTATAATAGAGCTGCACCTACCCCTATTAGATCCAGTAAACGAGGATGACACATTGAACAGAGTGAACTATAGCAAGCTTGCTGGCATTATTTTAATTTTCGCATTGTCGATTGCGCTGTTTATAGGCATTTATTCGCTGACGAAGCCGAATCCGCATACGCCGACTGCGAGGCAGGGTGTGCTGGATATGTCGGGCTGGGATTTTGCTGCGCAGAAATTAGCCAATTTGAATGGTGAATGGGAGTTTTATGAGGGGGAGCTGCTGGAGCCGGCGGATTTCCTTAATGGGACGCATGGGAAAGCTGCTTATATCGAAGTGCCGAGCATTTGGTCAGGGAAAAAAGAGGATCAAGGCATCGACAGCAAAGGCTTTGGAACCTATCGCCTTCATGTAAAGGTACAGGACGAGAAGCAAATCTATGGCATCAAAATACATAGCATCCGCATGTCCCACCGTTTATATATCAACGGTCAGCTGGAGGGCGAGGCCGGACGCCCGGCAGCGGATGAAGCGCAGCATCGGCCGGGGAACACCCCGTACAGTACCTTTTTCCAGCCCAATGGACATAACATTGAAATCATTATTCAGGCTGCCAATTATGTGTATATATCAGGCGGCATCGTCAATACGATGCCGTTTGGCTTGGCGGGGGATATGAACACATTAAATGCTCTGCAGGTTGGCACCGATCTGGCGGTGATTTTGACGATGGGCATGTTTGGCGGCTACCATCTGGGCTTTTATTTTGTGCGCAGGCGGGAAAAGGCTTATTTGTTCAGCGGTCTCTATTTGCTGACCCTATCCGTCGTGCAGCTGTTCATGGGCGAGAAAATCGCGCTCAGAGTAATGCCCGGCATTCCGTTCAACTTTGCCTACAAGCTGCTTGATTTCAGCATGTTTCTTAGCGCGGGTATTATTATTTTGTTTTTCTATTCCATCGACACCCGCCTGCTGTCTAAAAGGAATATGACGCTGCTGATCTCGCCGATTGTGCTTTATATGGCGATGGTCGCGCTGCTTCCTTATGCTGTGCACAGCGAAATGAAGGGCTACTTTTTTATGTACCTCGTTTTGGTTGTACTGTATTTGCTCGGTAGAATGCTCTATTTGTACATGGATAAGGCGCGGGATGCGTCCAGCCGCAAGGAATTAATCATGTTCAGCGGCGCCATTCTGTCGCTAGGCATATACTTGATTTTCGGCATTCTCTATACGGAAAACGCGGTTCAAACCGATCTGATAGGGAAAATGGGCGTGGTCGGGTTCATTTGCTTTATGAATCTGCTGCTCGCGACGAGGTTTACTAACGCCTATGAAAAGACGGAGCTACTTACGAATCAGCTCTTGCTCGCCAATCAGCTGAAGGATGAATTTTTGACCAATACGTCCCATGAATTGAAAACGCCCCTGCACGGGATTATGAATATTACCTCACACTTGCTTGAGGATGAGGAATATCATTTATCTGCGAAGCAGAAGCAGAACCTGTGGCTGATCAAGGATATTTCGCTCAAGCTGTCAATATTGATTCATGATTTAATCGATGTCACCCGCCTTAAGCACGGTGAGCTGCTGCTGCACCCGACTGTCGTGGATTTGAAGGTGGTGACCCAAATGGTGCTGGATGTGCTGGAATTTGAGCTGATCGGCAAAGCGGTGCAGCTGCAAAATCTCATCGAGCCCGATGTCTGGGTCATGGCCGACGAAAATCGCCTGCGGCAAATTATGTACAATCTCGTCCAAAATGCGATCAAGCATACCGAAAAAGGGACGATTAACGTAGCTGCCAAGGTTATAGGAGAGAACGTGCATATTTCGGTAGAGGATACGGGGAGCGGAATTGCTAGTGAGCAGCATGAAGCTATTTTCGAATATTTCGAGCAGTTGGGCCGGCCGCTGTCTGAGGACGGTTATACGAGCTTAGGTGTAGGACTATATATTAGCCGCAAGCTGACGGAACGAATGGGCGGGGAAATCGGTGTGCAGTGGTCAGAGCCCGGCGTTGGCACTCGCATCGCCTTTACTTTGCCAGCTGCAGCCCATACGCAGGCTTATCTTGAAACAGCCAGCACCTATATGAATCAGCTGCGTGATGGCCATGAGGCTGAGCCGCAGGACTATTCTGGGCAGCATGATTATACGATTTTGATTGTAGATGATGAGGCTTCGAATATCCACATTTTATCCAGTATTTTAAAACGGCATCAATATAATGTCATAACGGCGTTTTCGGCAGATGAAGCGCTGGAAAAGCTGAAAAACGTTCCCCATGTGGATTTGGCCATCTTGGATGTGATGATGCCAAGAATTTCAGGCATTGAGCTGTGCCGCATGCTGCGCAGCGAGTACACGATCCTCGACCTTCCGATTTTGTTCGCGACGATTAAGGATACGCCGCAGGATATTGCACTGGGATTTCGGGCGGGAGCGAATGATTTTATTACGAAGCCCTTTGATGCGGACACGTTAATTGCCAGAGTTCAGACGCTCATTGCGATGAAAAATGCGATCAAGGACGCGATGCATAGCGAGCTGGCCTTTCATCAAGCCCAAATTAAGCCACATTTTTTATACAATGCGCTCAGCGGCGTCATTTCTTTTTGCTATACCGATGGTGAAAAAGCGGCTTATTTATTAACGATGCTGAGCCATTATCTTCGCTATATTTTGGATATGGATCGCAAGACGCTATTCGTGCCCCTGCACCGGGAAATGGAGCTCATTCATGCTTATGTGGAAATTGAAAAGGCGCGCTTCGGCGAGCGGTTTGATTTTGTCTGCGAGATTGAGGAGCGGGTTCGGGACATCGAAATTTCCTCCTTATCAATCCAGCCCTTTGTGGAAAACGCGATTCGCCACGGGTTATTTGAGAAGGAGGGGCATGGCCTCGTTTCGTTGAAGGTATATGAAGAGGACGGCTATTTAAAAGTAAAAATTGAGGATGATGGCGTCGGCATTCCAGCCGAGCTGCTTGATCAAATGTCCAATGACGAGCGGGAGAGCGGGGGAATTGGCATCCGTAACGTTCGCAAACGAATCGATTCGATACCTGGGGCTACGATGAGCATTCATTCCGAGCAGGGCATTGGGACGTCGGTGACGATTTTTTGGCCGCTGTCGCATTAGTAGAGTAGAGCTCATTTTTGAGATTTTTGTGAGAACCTCCATATACAATGAATGAAAAGGTATTTTAATCGGCTAGTTATTGGGAGCGATGGAATTGTATAAAGTCATCATTGTGGAGGATGAGAAGCCCATTCTCGATTTAATGAAATTTTTGATTGGCCAAAGTCCGGATTATATGATCTTGGGCGCCTTTACGAATCCGCTGGAGGCACTCGCTTCTTTATCGAAGCTGCAGCCGGATGCCATATTTATTGATGTGGAGATGCCGAAGATGAATGGGCTTGAGCTGGCGCAGCGTATTAATGAAATCACGGATCAGACTAAAATTATTTTTACAACCGCTTATAAGGAATATGCCTTGGAGGCCTTTCATGTACAAGCCTTCGATTATATTATGAAGCCGGTAACGAGAGATGCGATTGAGCGGATCGCAAGCCGCCTGCATAAGCAGTATAATCCAGCCGTACTGTCCGAACAGCGAGTGAAACGATCATCGATTCGCTGCTTCGGGGGGCTGGATGTACGCAATTCGAAAGGCTTGTCCGTCCATTGGCCGACACGCAAGACGGAGGAGCTGTGTGCTTATTTTCTGTGCCATCCGGGCATGGATATTAGCAAGTGGTACTTGGCTAATTTGCTTTGGCCCGATCTGGATGAGGTTCGCAGCTCGCATAATCTGCATAACGCGGTCTATTTGCTGAAGAAGATATTGAAGGAGCAGGGCATCGGCGTAGATATTCGCAGAGTAAATGATGGATATATGCTTGATCCAGGCGAGCTTGTTTATGATGTGCTGGAGTTTGAAAATCATTTTGAATCCAAGTCAGGAAGCACAAAGGCTGCCGCGCAGGAGGAGCACTTGGTTTCCCTCTACAAAGGGCCTTTGCTGGATCGCAAAGATTATGTGTGGAAAGCGCCGATCGAGGAAAGCTACAGTAAAAAATATGTTTTGATGATGCGAGCACTCATCGAGCGCGATATGGCGGCCCAGCATTGGGAGAAGGCCGAGCGCAGACTGGAAAATTACTTATCGGTCTATGCTCTCGATGAGGAAATGAATCTGCTTCTGCTGCAGGTTTATGAAAATGGTGGAAAAGAAGAGCTGGTGATCAAGCACTATGCCCAGTTCAAAAAAGCTTATCAACTGGAAATGGGCATAGAGCCACCCAGTGAAATGGAAAAATGGATGAAGGCCCGTGTGGGCTAACGAACTTGGACAAAAGCTTGGACAAAAGAAGAAAAGTGCTTTGGCAAGCTGGTTATTTGTTGATGACGATGAGTTCATTCGGTTTAAGTACCCAATAATCGCCGCAGCTTCTCCTCCGTTCCTGATCCCTCCACCGGGGTATAGACGGTGCACCGCAGGTCTACGCTGCCGAGCACTTGAAAAGAGGTCAGCGCGAACAGCATTTTGCTTGTTTTGGAGTGGCGAAATTCGATCGTGACCTCCGGTGAGCGGCTGACCTGGCTGCGCTGCCATAACGCTTCAAATTCGGGATGGAGCCGTGACATTTCCTCGATAAAATGATCATACCATTCATCGCCCACATATTGGCCGTAATAGGTGCGGAAGATCGCGAGGTAGCCTTCCACGAACGTTTCCCAATTGACCGCTAGACTGCGCAGCTCCTTGCGGGTAAACAGGAGGCGAATAAGGTTCCGCTCGGCATAGGGAATGGATTTGAAATCGACAAATACATGCGCAGCCGCCTCGTTCCAGCCAACGATATGGCAATGCCGATCGGAAATAATTGTTGGACAATAACGCAGCTCCACTAGTATCCGCTGCAATGAAGGGCTAAGCTTAAGCTCCTCCTCTTCCAGCTTCAAGCCGCCCCCACCCGTCCCCGCATGATGGCCAAACGCAAGTCCAAAAATATAGTCGCGTTCATCCGCTGTCAGCAGCAGTGCGCCGGCAATCGACTCCAGCACTTGGGCGGATACATGAATGTCCCGCCCCTGCTCCAGCCACGTATACCAGGTTGCGCTGACGTTCGCGAGCTGCGCCACTTCCTCCCTGCGCAGTCCCGGCGTCCGCCGCCGAATGCCGGCCGGCAAGCCTACCGCCTGCGGCTTAATTCCAGCGCGCTTCGCCTTCAGAAAAGACGCTAGCGCTTCCAGCCGAATACGATCAGACAAAACTCTCAAACCCTTCCCATTACGCTGTTATTTGTTATTGTAGTATAGCTAATACTAGGATAAACGACAACTTGTAATAGGATAATTCGTTTGCCATAATACAATCAATCGAGATAAGCAGTTTATTAATGGAAAGCGGGGAATAAATGATGAACAGAGTCGTTGTGACAGGGCTTGGTGTCGTATCGCCATTAGGAATAGGGGTAGAGACGTTTTGGGAAGGGATGCTTGCGGGCAAATCAGGCATTGGCCCTATAGATACATTCGATGCAACGAAGCATAAGACGCATTTTGCCGGTCTGGTGCGGGATTTTAATCCGGAGGAGCAGTTTGGGAAAAAAGAAGCCCGCAAAATGGACCGCTTCACCCAGTTCGGCCTCGCGGCAGCGGAAGAGGCGCTTGCCGATTCGGGCTTGCAGCTGGAGCAGCTGGACCGCGAGCGGCTGGCGGTATATGTCGGCTCGGGCATTGGCGGCCTGCAAACGCTGCAGGATAACGAAGGGCAGCTGCGTCAGCGCGGGCCAGGCCGGGTGAGCCCGCTGCTCGTGCCAATGATGATTGCCAATATGGCAGCTGCGCAAATCAGCATCAGACTCGGCTCGCTCGGCCCGACGCTTGCGCCAGTTACTGCCTGCTCGGTAGGCAATACCGCCATTGGCGAAGCGTTCCGGCTCATTCGTGGCGGCTGGGCGGACGTCGTGTTTGCCGGAGGCTCAGAGGCAGCCGTAACGGATATTGCACTCGCGGGCTTTGGCAATGCGACCGCGATTTCGACCCGCAACGAGGAGCCGCAGCGGGCGAGCCGTCCTTTTGACAGCGGCCGGGATGGCTTCGTCATGTCAGAGGGAGCGGGCATTATGGTGCTGGAATCGCTTGAGCATGCGCAAAGCAG
This sequence comes from Paenibacillus algorifonticola, assembly GCF_000971975.1. Lineage (GTDB taxonomy): Bacteria > Bacillota > Bacilli > Paenibacillales > Paenibacillaceae > Pristimantibacillus > Pristimantibacillus algorifonticola. The sequence goes on from NZ_KQ040778.1 coordinate 111,899, forward strand.
AGGAGCACGCATTTATGCGGAGGTTGTAGGCTATGGAGCGACCTCAGATGCGTACCATATCGTAGCGACGCCGCCTGATGGAGATGGAGCATACCGGGCGATGAAGCTTGCGCTGCAGGAAGCGGGACTAGCCCCTGCGGATGTGGATGTCATTAGCGCACATGCCACAAGCACCGAGGTTGGCGATTCCTCTGAGGCTTCGGCGATTCGACGCTTGTTTGCAGCAGATGGCCAGCAGACGCCAGCTGTGACGGCGACGAAGTCGATGCTGGGACATATGCTCGGCGCATCGGGAGGCGCTCAGGCGATTGCCCTCGCCAAAGGCTTGCAGGAAGGCGTCATTACGCCGACGATCAACTATGAGCAGCCGGACCCGGCTTGCGGAGATTTGGACATCGTAGCGGGCGAAGCGCGCCGCGCGAATATAAAGGTTGGCCTCACGAACTCCTTCGGCTTTGGCGGGCATAATGCAGTCATTGCGATGCGCAAATTTGAGGAGTAACCATAAATAATCAGGAAGAGGAGTATTTAGAGTTAACAGCTGCAGAGATACGTCTATCCGAGCCCTAAAATGATATTTTGCCCCTTAGAAGCAGCAGTCGAATCAACGGCTGCTCCTAAGGGGCTCTTTGCAGCTTCAAGCATTCATCCGCATAAATTGGGGGATAAGCACATTCAGCTCTTTAATAAAAGCTTCGCAAGCGAGCGACTGCTTCTTCTTGGCATGCAACCAGTAAAAATCGACGGGATGCTCGACCTGAAGCGGGATCGGAACGATATGCCCGGTCATGACGTAGGGGTCATTTTTCAAGGAAATATCCAAATAAAAGCCGATGCCCAGTCCTTCGCTGATGACCCGTTTAGAAACCTCGGAATGCTTGGAATGAAAAATTTCCCGGCTCGTGCCATACGCCTGAAGCTCCTCCTTCATACGCTCCGAGGTGCTGATAATTGAATGCTTCCCAATTTCCTCCATGGAAAGGCTCTCTTTGTAGGCCAAGGGCGACTTGCCACCAACGCATGCCATAATTTTGCAGGTTAAAAACTTCTCGGCGACCAGATTTTTAAAGGACATTTCCTCCGGCGTTCCAATAAGTCCCACATCCCAATCTCCGCTCAAAAGCCGCTCTTCTATTTCGCTCGGATGGCTTTCAGTAATTTCCAGTTCAACAAGCGGATATTTCTCCGAGTAATGGGTCAGCAGCTTGGGCAAAAAGCTGGTGCAAGCCCCGAAGGTCGCCCCGATGACAAGCCGAACGTTCAGAAGCGAGCTGTTCAGCTTGGCCGTCTCTGTGAAGTTATCCCAGCGCGATAAAATATCCTCAGCCATCTGGATCAGATTATTGCCGACGGCAGTCGGGCGTGTACCAGAGCGGGTACGGGTGAAAATCGCTAGTCCGATCTCATTTTCCAAGGCGGCTATCGAGTTGCTAATATTGGGCTGCGACAAGTGGAGCTTCTCCGCAGCTAAAGTGATGGAACTGCTATGCGCTACCTCGACTAAATATCTCAATTGTTCAATACGCATATCAGATCACCTCTTCTGCCATAAGCTCAGGTTATGGATACATTGTTTTTATATATTTTACATTGTAATTTGGAATGTGTAACATTTCAATTAATAAATCCTTGCAATCCAATCGGAAATTACAAAATTACGATAAGGTATAAAACTGTTAACAGAAAAACGCAAGACTGGCAGCCATTCAGCAGCATGACTTTCATTAGAGAGGTTGTGAAAAATAGTTATGGGAGACAAACTAGCTCCTTTCCGTTTTGCCAAAAGAGTGCCGCAGCAGGCGCCGATGGGGGCGGCGCAAGCATCCAATCGAACCGATGTCGTTCCGTTATCCTACGGTTCTCCGGCATCGGCATCATTTCCCTATGATGCGCTCCAGCAGGCGGCATCCGATGCCATTCTGACGCAAGGCCACGCTGCGCTGCAATATTCGGGTGCGGATGGTCCGGCTGTCGTTCGACAATGGATTGCCGAGCGCTCCGCCTTGCGGGGAATTCATGTCACTCCGCAGGAGGTGCTCGTCACCTACGGCTCAGGGCAGGCGATCGATTTTGCTTGCCGCGCTATTTTGGAGCCGGGGGATCACGTCTGGGTAGAAGCCCCGACCTTCTTCGGCGCTCTGAATACATTTCGCACCAGCGAAGCGGTGCTTGCCTCGTTTCCTATTGATGAGCAGGGCCTCAGAGTCGATTTGGTGGAGGAAGCGCTTGAGCATGCGGTCCGTGAAAATTTGCCGCTGCCGAAGCTGCTGTACTGCATCCCGAATTATCATAATCCGGGCGGAATCAGCTTATCCGTCTTCCGCCGTAAGCGGCTTGCCGAGCTGGCACTGGCCTATGATTTCTTCATTCTGGAGGATGATGCCTACTCGGAGCTGAATTTTGGAGCCGCCTATTTGCCTGCTATTTATAGCTTTGCCCCGCAAAGAACGATTTACTTGGGCACGTTCTCTAAGACGATTGCTCCAAGCATAAGGTTGGGCTGGGCAATCGCGTCGCAGGACACCGCAGTCAAGCTGGGCTCCTTCTTTCATGGAAGCCGGGCTAGCGCATTTACCCAGCAGATTATCGGGAATTTATTGAGCAGCTACTCGCTGGAAACGCATATCGGGCAGCTCATTAGCCGTTACCGGGAGCAGCGTGACAGCATGTTGAAAGCACTGGACAAGCATTTACAAGGAGCAGTGGAATATGCGGTTCCCGAGGGCGGCTTTTTCGTCTGGCTTCGCTTTAAGGAAGAGGTAGACACCGGGGAGCTCGTAAAGTATGCCTCCGGGCACGGGGTGAGCTTTATTGAGGGCCAGCAGTTTTATTTATCGCCGGAGGATGGGAAGCGTTACGCCAGATTATCCTTCAGCTACTGCGAGGCGGAGGCGCTTGAGCTTGGCATTGTCCGGTTAGCCGAAGCGTATCAGGATTATCAAGCCGCCCAAGCCGCTCGAGAAGTTTGAGAAGCATATGAAGCTAAAGCCATAAATGACACAGAGACGACTACATCTAAAGATGGCGATATAGCCACAAAATCAGGAGGAATTATAAATGAGAGCAAAATGGACAGCTAGAATGAACTATTTAATATTTGCAGCTATGGTGCTGCTGCTTGCGGCATGCGGCAGCCAGCAGCAGGAAGCGGCAGCGACGAATACGGCGGCATCCGCAGAGGTATCGGCAGCGCCTGCAAGTGCGGAGCCAGCTTCATCATCTGCGGCGACGGAGCCGGATGCGGATAAATACAAAGGCGTTGTCGTCCACCTTGAGGGCAGCCAGGTCGGCCCTATGATTATTGGCAAGGAAAAAGGCTGGTTCGCGGAGGAGCTTGGCAAATACGGTGCAACCGTCGAATTCCAGACGCTGGCAAGCGCGTCCCAATACAATGAGGCATTGGCGGCAGGCCGGCTGGATATTGTTCGTACAGGCTATATTGGTACGATTACCGCTCAAGCAGCCGACATTGCCTTCAAGTCTCTTGCTGAAGGCAGCAGCGGAGCGCCTGATGCCATTCTTGTTCCGCAGGCAAGCGGCATTCAATCGATTAAAGATTTGAAGGGCAAAACGATTGCCGTTGCAAAAGGCAGCAGCTCATGGGGCCTGCTCCAGCATGCGCTCAAGAAAGAAGGCATTTCGCCAGACGATGTCAAGCTGGTTAACCTTCAGCCTGCTGATGCACAGGCGGCGTACCAAGGTGGACAGGTTGACGCTTGGGTTATTTTTGAACCTTATCGCAGTCAGGAAACGAGCAGCGGCTCATCCCGAATCGTAGCCGAGTCGTCCACAATCGGTTTGTTTACCCCGGGCTATGTAATTTCCCGAACAGAATTCGCCGACCAATATCCTGAGCTTGTAGAGGCGTTTCTCAAAGCCTACCAAAAATCAATCGACTGGCAAAAAGCGAATTTGGACGAGGCGGTCGCCCTGAATGCCAAAATCAAAAATGTGAGCGAGGATACGATTCGGGCATCCATGGCGAACCCAAGCTCTGAGCCGACTAATCTTCCGATTTCGGAAGAAGCGACTAAATTCCAGCAGGAAACCGCTGACCTCATGTTCGAGCTGGGAGAAATTAAGACGAAGGTAGATGTATCCAAAGTCATTGATAACACCTTCATTACGAAAACATTGGCAGATATAAAGGCAGACACAAATAAATAATGCAGGATGGAAGTGACAAAGACATGAAGCAGTTGAACGAACAAATGAACCTGGGCGCCTTTGTGTTTACTTTCGGCCATCATTTTGCGGCATGGCGCCATCCGGGTACGGATACGAACGAAATCATCAGTATGGATTTTTACAAGGAATTAGCAGCAAGCGCGGAACGGGGCAAGCTGGATATGCTGTTTCTGGCGGATTCCGGATCAATCCCGCTGAGCGATGCGGAATCGAGCGCCCGCTTCGTCTACCCGGAAGCGACTGCCGTGCTTGGCGCGCTCGCTGCGATCACGGATAAAATTGGCATCGCGGCAACTGTATCGACGACATTCAATGATCCTTACAATGTTGCACGTCGGTTTTCGACGCTGGATCATCTCAGCAAAGGGCGCGCTGCTTGGAATGTGGTCACCTCGACCAAGGAGGGCGACGCGCTGAATTACAGCATGGAGAAGCTGCCGGAGCACGGCAGCAGGTATGAAAGAGCGCGCGAATTTCTAGATGTTACAAATGCGCTATGGGACAGCTGGGAGGATGACGCCCTTCTATGGGACAAGAAAGCAGGCTTGTTTGCTGACAAGGAGAAGGTGCATTTGCTTGAGCACCGCGGCGAGTCCTTCTCGGTGCTTGGACCGCTTAATATTCCAAGGTCCCCCCAAGGTCGTCCGGTCATTATTCAGGCAGGGACCTCTCCTGCCGGATCACGATTCGCAGCAAGCGGGGCGGATGTTATCTTTACAGCATGCGAGGATAAAGACGAAGCGATCCGCTTTTATAAGCATGTGAAGGGGCTGCTGCCCGAATTCGGGAGAGAGGTTGGCGAGGTGAAAATATTGCCCGGCCTGATGTATTTTGTAGGTGCGACCGAAGCGGAGGCAAAGGCGAAGGAAGAGGAGTTTTACGAGCTGATATTGCCATCAGCCGGTGTCACGTATTTATCGCGAATGCTGAATGTGGATTTATCGGGCTATTCCATTGATGAGCAGCTGCCGGATATCCCGCTTGAGGGCAATACTAGCCGGGCGAAAATCATCATGGAGACGGCGCGGAGAACGAAGCAGACGATCCGCGAGCTTGGCTTGCATTTTGCCGTAGCCCGTGGACATATGAAGGTGCGAGGCACGCCGGAGCAAATTGCCGATGTCATGGAGGATTGGTTCCGCAGCGCTGCCTGCGACGGCTTCAACATTATGCCGCCGCTGCTGCCGGGAGGCATGGGAGAATTTGTCGATCAGGTTGTTCCCGTCCTGCAGCGCAGAGGCTTGTTCCGCACGGAATACTCGGGAAATACGCTGCGGGACCATCTGGGGCTCAGCCGTCCAATCAGCCAATTCGCAGCAAGCGTCGAGACGGCGAAGGAGGGATAGCTGAAAATGAGCGATACGCCAAAACAATTAAAGCTGGGCTTATTTATTCAAAGCACGGGGCATCACGCCGCTGCATGGAGGCATCCTGAGACAGCTACGCTCCAAAGCCACAACGTTCACTATTATCAACAGCTCGCCAAGACGGCAGAGCGAGGGAAGTTTGATCTGCTGTTTCTGGCCGATGATCTTGCCGTTCCGCTGCCCTACAAATCGGCATTAACCGATCGCTACGGCAAGCTGGAGCCGCTGACGCTGCTGTCGAACCTGGCTGCCGTTACGGAGCATATCGGTCTGGCGGCTACCTTTTCGACTACCTTTAACGAGCCCTATCATGCTGCGCGCAAATTCGCATCCCTTGATCATATTAGCGATGGCAGGGCGGCCTGGAACGTCGTAACGTCGGCGCTGAATGACGAAGCCCACAATTTTGGCCAGGATGAAATTCTCGATCATGAGCTTCGTTATGAGCGGGCGGATGAATTTTTCCAGGTGGCGTCCGGTTTATGGGATAGCTGGGATGAGGATGCGGTGCAGGCGGATAAGGAAAGCGGCGAGTATTTTGACTTGGATAAAGTGCATGTGCTGAACCATCAAGGGACATTTTTCTCCGTACAGGGGCCGCTGAATGTAGCTCGCCCCGTACAAGGTCGTCCGGTCATTATTCAGGCGGGATCATCCGGAACCGGGCAGCAGTTCGCAGCGAAAAATGCCGATGTCGTATTCACGGTGCAAAATCATTTGGACAGCGCAAAGAAGTTTTACCAGCAAGTAAAAGAACTCGCGGAAACACATGGTCGCTCCCGCGATGACATTAAAATATTGCCCGGCTTGTTCCCCATTATCGGGGACACACAAGAGGAAGCCGAAGCGAACTACCAGCAGCTTCAACAGCTGGTGGACCGCAAAATCGGCACCGCCTTGCTAGGCGGCGTATTAGATAATATTGATCTTTCGGGCTATGCCGACGACGAACCGTTTCCTGAGCTGCAGGAGGCTGGCGGCACTCGCAGCCGTTTTCAGCTGGTGATGGAGACGGCTAGAAGAGAAGGCTTGACGGTGAGGGAAGTCTATTTGCGGTTTGCTTCGGCAAGGGGCCATCTTACCGTGATTGGAACGCCCGAGCAAATTGCCGACCAGATGGAACTCTGGCTGCGTGAAGGGGCTGCTGACGGTTTTAACATTATGCCGCCTTACATGCCTGGCGGTCTGGATATTTTTGTGGAGAAGGTTATCCCGGTGCTCCAGCAGCGCGGCTTGTTCCGCACGGAATATGAAGGCGGCACCTTGCGCGAAAACTTGGGACTGCGTCGTCCTGCCAGCCGCTATGCCCGGCAAGAAAGCGGCGTGGACGTATGAGCGGTAGCGGCAAGCTGGAATTGATTGCGGTGGACAAAAGCTTCAGGGCGGAAAAGCAGAATCATGTGCTCGCTGACATTCATTTGAGTCTGAGTCCCGGCGAATTTGTTACCATCATCGGGCCGAGCGGCTGCGGCAAAAGCACGCTGCTCAAAATTATCGCCGGACTCGATGCCGATTACGAGGGGGCCGTGCTGCTGGGTGGTGTGGATGCGGGCAAGCCCAGCCGTGATAAAGGGTTTATTTTTCAAGAGCATCGCCTTTTCCCATGGCTTACGGTGGAGCGGAATATTGCCGCTAATCAATCGCTAAGAAATAAAGAGGTTCGCGGGCAGGTGGATGCGATGATTAAGCTGGTGCGTTTAGAAGGTTTTGAGAAGGCGTATCCGAAGGAGCTGTCTGGCGGGATGTCCCAGCGGGTCGCTATTGCCAGGGCACTTATGCAAAGCCCGCAGGTGCTTCTGCTCGATGAGCCCTTCGGCGCGCTCGACGCCTTCACCCGCACGCATATGCAGGAAGCGCTGCTGGACATTTGGCGCAATAATCGGGCGACGATGCTGCTCGTCACTCATGATATCGACGAAGCGGTGTTTTTATCCGAAAGAATCGTCGTGATGGATGCTCGTCCAGGCCGAATCAAGCAGATTGTTCGCAATGATCTGCCCTATCCGCGCACGAGGCATAGTCCGGGCTTTCAGGAGCTGCGTTCCCAGGTCATGCGAGCGCTGGAGAAGCAGGAGGAGCCAGAGGAAAACTGGGTCATATAAAGCTATAGGCATCGTGATACCAACATGAAGGAGATATTATGAAACAATTAGGAAAATGGTGGAAAGGGGCTGTAATCCCGGTCAGCGTGCTGCTTCTATGGCAGTGGGCATCTTGGTCGGGAGCGGCAGATCCTAAGCTTTTTCCAGCTCCAAGCTCAATCTTTGGGGATCTGTACACGATGCTCCTGTCAGGGGAATTGTTCTATCATATCCGCATTAGCGTCGTGCGCGCCGCGCTCGGCTTTTTATTGGGAGGGAGCTTGGGGCTGCTTATTGGCTTATTGGTTGGCATGTATGTAAAAGTCGAGGAATTGGTTGATCCAACCGTACAGATGCTGCGGACCGTGCCTTTGCTCTCGATTACCCCTTTGTTCATTTTGTGGTTTGGCTTTGGCGAGCTGTCCAAGGTGCTGTTGATTGCAATGGGAGCGTTTTTTCCGCTGTATGTGAACACCTTTCTCGGTGTCAGGGGTGTCGATAAAAAGCTGTTCGACGTAGCGCGCGTCCTTGAGTTCAGCCGTTACAAGCAGGTGACGAAGCTGATGCTCCCTGCCGCCTTGCCCAACGTCCTGCTGGGCCTTCGTCTGTCGCTCAGCATCGCATGGCTGTGCCTCGTTGTAGCTGAATTAATGGGAGCCGACAGCGGCGTCGGCTATCTGATTCAGGATGCCCGATCATATGTGCGGACAGGCGCTGTGTTCGTTGGCATTTTCGTGTTCGCCGCTGTCGGCAAGCTGGCTGATTCAGCTGTACGATTGCTGGAGCGCAGACTGCTGAAATGGCAGGATAACTACCGGGGATAATGTGAAAAAATAGCCCATACTGCTCATTCGTCCCGCAAATCAGTTATAATAAAACGATAGCAACGCGGAATATACGGCCCTTCGGAGCTGGAGACGAAAAGGACGATGAGAGATGGGAAGAGAGCTGGTAATCGGGCTTGATCTGGGGACAACCAGCGTGAAAGCTTGTATTTTTGATCGAAATGGCCATTTGGTTGCAGATGTTGAGAAAATGAACACCTTCCACTATCCGCAGCAGGGCTGGGTGGAGCAGAACCCGGCGGACATCGAGCGCTCGGCCGTGCTCGCGGTCAGAGAAGCGATTGAGAAGGCGGAGGTACAGGAAGGCGAGCTGCTGGCGCTCGGTTTTTCGGCGGCGATGCATGCGATTCTGACGCTGGACGCTGACGGGAGGCCGACTTCTCCGGCGATTATTTGGGCGGATGGAAGAAGCGCAGGCCAGGCGGAAGCGATGCTGGAAGCAAATGGGGAGCAGGTGTATAAGGCGACGGGAACGCCGATTCACCCGATGACGCCGCTGATGAAGCTGCTGTGGATGAAAGAAAATAACTACGAGCCTTATGAGCAAGCGAGCTATTTCATGTCGATTAAGGAATATTTGCTTTACTGCTGGTTTGGCAAACGTAAAATCGATTATGCGATGGCCTCGGCAACCGGCTTGTTCAATCCGGCGAAGCTGGACTGGGAGCCGGAGCTGCTGGCGTTAACAGGCATTACGGCAGAGCAGCTGTCCGAAATCGTGCCGCCAACGGAAATCCTCTCTGGGCTGAAAGCGGATATTGCTGCGCAAATGGGTGTCCCAGCGAACCTGCCCTTTGCGATTGGATCTGCGGATGGGCAGCTGTCGAACCTCGGCATCGGCGCGATTCTTCCCGGCGAGGTTGCCGTATCTGTAGGGACGAGCGGAGCAATCCGCCAGCTTACGCATCAGGCGAAGGTGAGCGATAGCCGCGAGACGTTCTGCTACTCTTTTACGAAGGATACGTATATCGTGGGCGGCCCGACGAATAATGGCGGCATTGCGCTGCAATGGCTGAAGGATACGCTGAATTATGAAGGCGGCTACGAGGCTTTTCTGGCTGAGGCTGAGAAGATTGCTCCCGGCGCGGACGGCCTGCTCTTCCTGCCTTATCTTAACGGCGAACGGGCGCCGTTGTGGAACCAGCGGGCGAAGGGCAATTTCTACGGCTTAACGATGACCCATGAGCGGGCGCACTGGATTCGCGCGGTGCTGGAGGGGGTTACGTTCAACCTGTATCAAATCGGCAAGGCGCTGGAGAAGCTGGCGGGCGCGCCGCAGAAAATGTATGTGAACGGCGGGCTGTCCCGCTCGCCGCTCTGGCTGCAAATGATGGCTGATATTTTCGATGCGGAAATATACGTCTCGGAAAACCATCACAGCGCCGCATGGGGCGCCGCTTGGACCGCTCTGGTAGCCGCAGGGCATGCAAACTCCTATGAGGAAATTAAGCAGCATATTCCAATGGACAAGCCTGTTGTTCCGAACCCGGAGACGAGCAAGCGCTACAAAGAAATTTATGCGAACTATGAAAAGCTGGCGAAAACGATGGCTGCCTTTTTCTAAAGGTCTGTCTAACTAAGTCTCATAATCGAGTAGGCTTGAGCAGCTAAAAAAAATCAAGCCCTGGCAGTTGTGAGTGATCACTGCTAGGGCTTGATTTTTTTATTTAAATCGTAATGCCTCGAAAGGACGGCAAAGCCGTTTACGCTTTATTCAGCGAATAGCTGTAAGTGTAGCTTTTGCCATCGAGGGCGCTGCGGTAAGAGAAGCTGAGCACGCCTTTGGACGTTTCACCTGTGAAAGCCAGCTCATCGCCATGATAAGGGATGTCGTTCATTTCGGCGTACTCCTGCTCGGCAGTGGACAGGAACTGTTTATACAGAAGCGTAGCGGTGCCCGTCTTCAAATCGACTAAAGTGAGCAGCCCTGTTTTGTTAGGACGAATAATAAGGTAGCCTTGGCCCATGCCAAGTACGGCATACACTTCATCTTTGCCACCCAGCTTGGGCAGGTCATATTCCTCCAGCGTAGCTCCGCTGCTGTCCAGCAGCGATAACGTTTTGCCATCCGTCAGCAAAGGATTATTGTTCATAGCAACAATGTTAGGCTCATAGCGCTGGTAATACTGCGCCGTCGCCTGCTTGACGAGCTTATTATCTTTAATATAGGCGGCGTGGGAGCGATATTGAATGCCGGGCTCCCCATAGTTGAAGAGAACGGTTACCATGAGGCCATTTGTTCCGATCACTTTGGTCGAAATGCCCCAGTAGCCGGAAAGCTCCGGATCTATGTTAAGCTTGCCTGCAGGCTTGGGAATATCAGATTTGCCCAGCGCCGTATAAAGATTGCCGGTTGCCGGATCGATCCATACTGCGCCTGACTGCATGCTGCCGCCCGTTTGATAAATGACCTTCTGGTTAATGCCGACCGTATTCTCGGCTTGCTTCCACGTCACGCTTGCTCCAATGGATTCGGAGAAAAAACGCAGCGGCACGTACACATGGCCTTTAATCACTTGAAGAGGGGTAAGCAGCTTGATCTTTTTGCCGTTATTGATCGCCTCTGTAGAGCCGACCTTTAACGTAATCAGATGTCCCGGATAGCTCATGGTGACGGTTTTGGCCGCTGCGTTCCATGACACCATAGCTCCGAGCAGCTCGCCAACCTCACGAAGCGGCATATACACCGAATTTTGCGATATAAAAGGGGCTGATTCGGTCAAATGCGAATTGCCGTTGACCTTAAGCGTTATTTTCTTGGCGGCTGTCGTAGCCGCTGCCGCTGTTATGTAATCACTGCTGTTAGCTGGAAGCGCTGCTGATGCAAGAGGCGCTCCTATTAACGAAGCAGCGAGACTGATTGCCGGAATGATCGTAAAAGCGGTGCGAAAACGTTTCATCCTTATTCCTCCTGTTAAGGTTGCTGTTATTGCCATGCCTTCTAAGCTTAGTCTAAAATTAAAGACGCAGCCACACTACAAATAGTTACAATTTTGGCTGAATAAATTTCGATTTTGTTGTCGCACGTGATGAAGGAATTAACGCCTTCCAAGTGGAATTCATGTATAATGGCTTTGAAGCAATGGCTATCATTAGCATAAATAGTTATTCGGAGGTATCGTATATGACGGAAGTGGCTTTATGGCCAGATTCAGCTTATGAAAATGTGGAAGGTGAGCGCCCGTATTTAGTGCCTCATCTCATCCGGTCGGACAAGCCTTTAGCAGCAGTTATCGTGCTTCCAGGCGGCGGATACGGCTATCGCGCCGACCATGAAGGCGAGCCGATTGCAAAGTGGCTGAATGATTTGGGCTTGCATGCGTTTGTTCTTCATTACCGTGTAGCTCCGCATAAGCATCCTATTCCGCTCGGTGACGCGAAGCGCGCGATGCGGATCGTCAGAAGCCGGGCAGCTGAATTCGGCATTGATCCCGCACGTATCGGCATACTGGGCTTCTCGGCTGGCGGTCATCTGGCCTCCACAGCAGGCACGCATTTTGATGCCGGAGACAGCAGCAGTTCCGATCCGATCGAACGCGCAAGCAGCCGTCCGGATGCGATGGTACTGTGTTATCCGGTTATTTCGCTAGGAGAGTTCCGTCACCATGGCTCACTTGTCAATTTGCTTGGAGAGGATGCGCCTGAGGAGCTTCGCAGGGAGCTGTCGAGCGAGCTGCAAGTAACGGAGCAGACACCGCCGACCTTCCTCTGGCATGCGGCCGATGACGGCGCCGTTCCGGTTCAGAACAGCTTAATGTTTGCTGCGGCGCTTGCGAACAAGGGCGTGCCGTACGAAATACACATCTATGAGAGCGGCGGACATGGCATTGGTCTTGCCTATGATCATCCTGAAGCCCATACTTGGACTTTATGCTGCGGCAACTGGCTTAAAAAACGCGGCTTTACGGAAGAAGCAGACGTACAATAACAATAGCTTCAATAGCGAACAGCATGAGTGCAGCAGCAGGGCGTAGGAGCGAATAAACCGTTCATTCTAACGATTGCTCCTAAGGGCCTGCTGGCCTGCTGCTATTGGCTTGGGCGTTTGCTGCAGCAGCAGGTACAGGGTCTCCGGGAAAATCCGGAGACCTTTTATACTATATAGATAGAGAAGCGGAGCTGAGAAGCATGATGCAAATGCGAGGGAAAATCGTACTTGTTACCGGAGCAAATGCGGGTATGGGATTGGCATCAGCTACGGAGCTGGCGAAGGCTGGCGCGGACGTCATTATGGCTTGCCGCAGCTTGGAGCGCGGAGAAGCCGCGAGGCAGCAGGCGCTTGCTGCAAGCGGAGCCTCTCATATTGAATTGATGGCATGCGATTTAGGAGATTTTGCGAGCATACTAGCCTTTTGCGAAGCTTTCAAGCAGCGGTACGACCGGCTGGATGTGCTGCTAAACAATGCAGGCGTTGTATCGCTGAAACGCGAGCTAACCAAAGATGGTTATGAAAGCATGATCGGCGTCAATCATCTAGGCCATTTTTTACTGACGACATCGTTGTTGGAGCTGCTGGAGCGATCGCCTCAGGGCAGAGTGGTCAATGTATCCTCGGGTGCATATAAAGCGGGAAAAATCCATTTTGAAGATATCAATCTGTCTCGGGGCTTTAGTGTAGTAAAGGGTTATGCCCAATCGAAGCTGGCAAACATATTGTTCACCAAGGAACTGGCTAGGCGGCTCGCGCATACGAGGGTGACGGTTAATTGTCTGCATCCAGGAGCAGTAGGAACGTCGCTCGGCGTTAACCGCCAGACGGGATTTGGCAAAAGCATGCATGCGCTGCTGCGGCCTTTTTTCTTGACTTCGCTGCAGGGCGCGCAGACGGCGCTGTATTTGGCGAGCTCGGAGGAAGGCGGAGCGTTAAGCGGGCACTATTTTTATAAGCAAAAAAGGGAGGAAGTGTCTTCAAAAGCAAAGGATGAGCAAGCTGCCAAGCGGCTGTGGGAATGGAGCGAGCAGCAGGTTGACCAAGGAAGGCGTGCGAAATAAAGCGAGATGGGGGGCGTTATGGTGGGAGGTTGTTTGAATGTTTGAGAAAGCTTCCGTCAAGTCGGCTATTGCGCTGCTTGCGCTGTTTAGCCTTATGCTGGCTGGCTGTACGAAGGATGCGCCAATGCCAGAAAGAAGCAATCCTGCCATGCTGCAATGGCTGCCGATCATTAAACAGTCGGGCAAGCTGGTTATCGCCACAACCGAAAATTACCCGTTTGAATATACGGATGAAGAGACTGGCAAGTTTATAGGATACGATGTTGATTTGGCGCAAGCGATTGCAGACGAAATTGGCGTAGAGATTGAATGGAAAAAAATGCCCTTTGCTGAGCTGCTTAATGCCTTGCAGTTGGGTGAAGCCGACATGGTTATAGCCAGTATGTATATTACGGAGGAGCGGGAACGGATTGTCGAGATGTCGGATAAATATTTGGATACCGGCATGGCGATCGTCAGGCGGATGGGAGATCAATCGGTACGCTCCCTTGGTGATTTGGATGGCAAAACCATTGGTGTAAAAACGCAAGCGACCAGCGAGCGGGAAGCAGAAGCGCTTATGGCGCAGGGCAAAAAGATTAAAATACGTTCGTATGCTTCGGTGACGGAATGTTTGGAAGCACTGCGCTCCGGCGAGGTAGATATCGTATTTAACGATTATTTAAAACAGGTCAGCTACAATCAGCATTATCCCGAGGCACAGCTGGAGCTGGTAGGCGGCGCATTTACGCAAGAAGGTTTTGGAATAGCTGTTGTCAAAGGGCAGACCGAATTGCTTCAGGTCGTCAATCAGGTCATACACAGGCTTCAGGAAAATGGCGATGCGGATGTGCTATACAGCAAATGGCTGCAATAAAGGAAAATATGAGCGGCGTACGTATGCTATAATGGAAATCGGATGATATATAAAAAAAGACTGGCGACGCATCGGGTTGTGCATCAAGTACACCCGGTACGATCATCGCCAGTTTTTTTGTTTTTTCGTATAAAGTCAGCGGCAAGCGAGTAGGCAAGCAAAGCGGCAAGCAAGCTCAGCTTACGGCCGGAATTCGACGTTTAGCTGAATGATTTCTGCGCGGCTGCCTATGCGAAGCGGCGGTCCCCACGTGCCGAAGCCGGAGGAGACGATGGCATGAAGCTGCCCTTTTTGCAAAAAGCCCCAGTCCAGCTCGAACAGCCGTCTTGTAAAAAAGTGGTTTGGCATCATTTGACCGCGATGGGTATGACCGGACAACGAAAGATCAATGCCTTGAAGCGAAGCCTGCTCCAGATCGGAAGGCTGATGATCCATCATAATGAGTGGCAGGGAAGCGTCAAGCGCTGCGACGAGCTCCTTCACGGATTGACGGCCCGCTGGATCGGCTCTTTTTGCGCTCAAGTCTTTGCGGCCAATGACGTAAAAACCGTCATCAATCTTCACGCTCTCGTCCAGCAGGACGCGTATGCCGACAGCATCCATTTCCGCAATGAAGCGGGCAATGTGACCGCCAATATATTCATGATTGCCAAGAACGGCATAGACGCCAAGCGGCGCTTTCAGGCGCTTCATAACCTCGGACATATAATCATCGATATAAGGGCCAATGTCATCATCAATAACGTCGCCCGGCAGCAAAATCAAATCTGGCTTCATGCGTTCCATAGCATCCGCAAGCCGCGCCAAATGGCGTTTGCCGACGATAGTGCCGAGGTGAATATCCGACGCCATGCCGATGCGCAGCGATTTGCGCGGTCCCGCTGACTTGGCAATCGTAATGGAATAGGTGCGGACGATCGGGGACCAGGCATTCCAGCTCCCACGAAGCAGAATGGTTAACATTATAACGACGACTACACTTCCTACTGAAAGTACGGCCGTATAGGAGGGAATATCCAGCCTCGTCAGCAGCCAATATATCAGATTGGCGGGAGGAAGCAGCAGTACCGCATATTCCATAACCGCGAACCAGTAGGAGCCAATAAGCTTGAACACACGCCCTATTTTGCGCAGTGGTGTTACAGGTTGAAGCAGTCTTCCAATAATATAAGAGAAAGAGACAATAGCGACAATGAAGGCATAAGGGAGCGGGTTTTCCAGGGGAAGTAAGGCCGATAAATACAGCCATCCATTCCAGCCAATATAAAAATTAATAGAAACAAAAATAAATAATACTAAAGCGATTATACCGATCAAACGCGGTTTCAACATTCGCACTCCCCAGTCATTATCTTTGTGCATGAGAATAAGTTGCCTAATCTATTATCATTCATGGTGAGAATACTATAGCATAACGGCAATTGTCAGGTAAAATAGAGTCAGAGACTAAAGGGGAGAAGGAGTGCTTTAGCGTTGCCTTTAATCATGCAAATTTTACTGTTTATTGCTGCGGGGCTCGCAGAAATTGGCGGCGGCTATTTGGTATGGCTTTGGCTGCGCGAAGGAAAGCCTTATTGGTACGGTATAATAGGCAGCGCGGTCTTGGTGCTGTACGGCATTTTGCCTACGCTGCAATCGTTTCCAACCTTTGGCAGAGTGTATGCGGCATATGGCGGCGTGTTCGTCGCAATGGCGGTGCTTTGGGGCTGGCTGGTAGACAAGCGTACGCCTGATCTTTACGATTGGATTGGCGCTGCCGTATGTCTGGTCGGCGTATCGATTATTTTATGGGCGCCGCGGGGCTAGCTAGTACGTGTATGCAAACGTAAGCGAGCCAGATCCTGATCGAATTTAGCGTCAAACGTAGCGTCATTCGTATTCCCTCTCCTAGCGGGAATGTCACCCCTTCATGAATGAGAACCTATCGTACCGAAAGGCAGCTTCATGTTCTTCGTTTCAGGGGGTTGCTCCCTGCACAAAGATAAACTTGGTGGACACAGCAGCCGCTATTTCAACAGAATCACGGGTTATGGCACAGGCTGCGGACTCAGGAGCCGCTAATGCGCTGCCAAAAGCCATTTTGACAGGAGGATGAGGGCGATAACGGATTTCCTGTCCGCTTACAGCCCGAAATCGGATCAAAAGCCAGAATAGCGGAACCTCAGTCCTTGAAAAAAGGAGGGAGCGTCCCGAGCTGCGTGGTCTCAGCTACAATCGCATGCTGCGGATCCCCAGCCTTGAATCGTCAGATGAGTTTGGCCTCGAAAAAGCGCTAAGCAAGGCGCAGCCGACTCTGGTTTGCACACACACCCTTGCTCAGGTGTCATGCTTGGTCTATTTTTGACAACATTAGCATTTGTAAGGATAATATAGCTTTACAAGCTGGACGAATGGAGCGAATGGAAGAGATGAAATCATTAGTGCTCGCGGAAAAGCCAAGCGTGGCAAAGGAAATTGCCCGTGTACTCGGCTGTACAAACAAAAATAAAAGCTACATAGAAGGCCCTAAATATGTTGTAACGTGGGCGCTCGGCCATCTGGTTACTCTCGCAGAGCCGGAGGAATATGATCCGAAATACCGCACCTGGAATTTGGAGGATTTGCCGCTGCTGCCCCCTAAAATGAACTTGAAGGTGATGAAGGAAACGTCGCATCAGTTCAAGGCAGTAGCACAGCTGTGCAAGCGTTCCGATATTGGCGAGCTGATTATTGCGACTGATGCCGGTCGAGAAGGCGAACTGGTTGCCCGCTGGATTATGGAGCTGGTTCATTGGCGCAAGCCGTTTAAACGGCTTTGGATTTCGTCGCAGACGGATAAGGCGATCAAGGATGGCTTTAGCAAGCTGAAGCCGGGAGCGGAATACAACCATTTGTATGCATCCGCTGTATGCCGCGCCGAGGCGGATTGGCTCATCGGACTTAATGTCACCCGCGCTTTGACGACCAAATACAATGCACAGCTGGCGGCAGGACGCGTGCAGACGCCGACGCTTGCCGCTTTGATGGACCGCGAGAAGGAAATTGAGCAGTTCCAGTCCCAGCCGTTTTGGACGGTATCTGCGGATATGGGCACTTTTCAGGCGGTATGGCGCGAGCAGGATGGCCATGATGGACGTGTATGGGGCCGCGATGAAGCAGGTGCAGTCGTCGCCCGTTTGCAGGGAAAAGGAGCGAAGGTAGACAAGCTGCGCACAGTTGAAAAGTCGGAGCTGCATCCGGGGGCCTATGACTTGACGGAGCTGCAGCGTGATGCGAACAAGCGGCTGGGCTTCTCGGCGAAGCAGACGTCGGGTGTGCTGCAGAAGCTGTATGAGCAGCATAAAATCGTCACTTATCCGCGTACCGACTCGCGCTTTCTATCGAGCGACATCGTGCCGACGTTCAAAAGCAGGCTGGAAAGCGTGGCGGTCGGGCCTTATGCGCCTTTTGCCCGCAAGCTGCTGCGCGGCCCGCTAACCGTGACGAAGCGATTCGTTGATGACAGCAAGGTCAGCGATCACCATGCGATTATTCCAACGGAGCAATACGTTAACTTGTCCGCGCTAAGCTCGGAGGAGCGCAAGCTGTACGATCTGATTGTCCGCCGTTTTCTAGCCCTGTTCTCGCCGGCTTACCGCTATGATGAGACGAGCGTAACGCTGGCGGTTGGCAGCGATAAGCTGTACGCCAAAGGCCGGGTGCAGAAGGAAAGCGGCTGGAAGGAGCTATACAGCGGGGGCGGAATCGGCAGTGGAGGCTTCGGAGATGATGACGATGAAGACGACGATAAAGCCCGCAGCGAAGCGGATCGCCAGCCGGAGCAGCTGCTGCCCGCCATGAGCATGGGGCAGACGCTGCCGATTAAGCAAGCCCGCTTCAAGGAATTGCGGACGCTGCCGCCTGCAAGATATACGGAAGCATCGCTGCTGGGCCGAATGGAGAAGCATAGCTTGGGTACGCCAGCAACGCGAGCGGATATTATTGAGAAGCTGCTGGGAACCGACACGATTGAGCGTCGGGGCAACCAGCTGTCGCCTACAGGAAAAGGCCGACAGCTTATCGAAATTGTCGTCGAGGAGCTGCGCCGGCCGGAGCTGACTGCGCAGTGGGAGCGGGAGCTTGAGCGTATTGCGCTCGGCAAGGGCAATCCAGCGAAGTTTATGGCGGGCATTCGCGAGCAGGCGAGCAAATGGGTGGCAGAGGTGAAAAATGAGACAAAGGAATACAAGCCTCATAATCTGACGCATTCGCGCTGCCCGGAATGCAGCAAGCATTTGATGGAAGTGAAAGGCAAGCGCGGCAAGTCGCTCGTATGTCCGGATCGGGAATGCGGCTATCGCCGCTCGGCTGAGCCGGCGCTGTCGAACAAGCGCTGCCCGCAATGCCGCAAGAAGATGGAAATTCATGACGGCAAGGCCGGAAAATACGCACAGTGCCGTCCATGCAACGTCATTGAAATGCTGGGCGATAAACAGGGTGGACGGATCAATAAGCATCAGGAGAAGAAGCTGATCAATCAATTCAGCGATAATGTGTCGCTCTCGAGCAGCTTGGCGGATGCCCTCAAGGCAGCTATGAGCAAGCAGGAGGACGACAAGTAAGCATTCAAGCAAGTTAGTGAGCAAATAAGCAAGTGAATGCCCCCAAAAAGCTTCGGCCTGCCATTGAAAAAGCAGGCTTGAAGCTTTTTTTTAAAATAAATACGCTTGACTACTGCGGCCTTCGGCTTTAGCGTTATAGGGGCATAGAGAGAATGATAGATTTAGTAAGCGTTTTCTATGAAAAGAAACGATGATGAGAAGCAACTATTTTGGCATTGGCAGGAGGAACGTTCATGTGGAAAGCAGATCAACTATTAAATCGGCTTTATGAGGAAGCGGTTGAAGCGCATCGTGCAGCGGCGGAAGCAGAGAGCAGGGAAGGCAGAAGGCAGCAATTAAAGAGCGCGCTTGCATCGGCGGTTGGCTCTTTTGAACCAAGCCTTGGGTATGAGCCTGTCGTGCTTGAACGGGTCCAATGCGATGGATATATGAGGGAACGAGTTGAGCTGTCCGCTACATCTGGGCTGTCATTCGCAGCATACGTTCTTATACCAGAAGGCGCAAAGAGCCAGCAGCTTCCAGGTGTACTGGCGGTGCATGGACATGGCTATGGCAGCAGGGAAATCGTCGGTTTGCTCCCGGACGGCACGGAAGACCATGGGAAGCCTAACATTCATCAGCATTTTGCTGTCCAGCTGGTGAAGCGCGGCATGGTCGTCATTGCGCCGGATGTCGTCGGCTTCGGTGAACGGAGGCTGGATGCGGATTTGCAGGAAAATCCCGATGCTCCAAGCTCCTGCTACAGATTGTCCACACAGCTCATGATGCTGGGCAAAACGCTGACGGGCCTACGAACGGCCGAAGTATTGGAAGCGCTTAACTATTTGGCGGACAGACCAGAGGTAGATGCAGCCCGCATAGGGGCTATGGGCTTTTCCGGCGGAGCACTTATTTCGTATGTAGCCGCAGCACTGGATGAACGGATAAAGGCAGTCGTCCTGACTGGCTTTACAAATACGTTTAAGGAAAGCATATTTGCCGTCCATCACTGCATCGACAATTATACGCCAGGCCTGCTGGCCCATGCCGAGCTTCCCGAGCTGATCGGGCTAATTGCGCCGCGCCCGCTGTTTCTGGAATCCGGGCAAAATGACCCGATTTTCCCGGTTGAGGGCTTTAAAAAAGCGGCAGCAGAGCTGCAAGCGATTTATGAACGCGAAGGCGCGTCTGGGCAGCTGCAATGCGATATTTTCCCAGGTGTCCACGAAATCAGCGGCCGGGTTTCTTATAATTGGCTGCGCCAAACGCTTTCAATGGAGTAGATTTCCATCGCTATTGCCCTCAATGTGAACGGTAAAATTGCCGCAAGTAAGCGGAGGGCGATTCGCCGTAAATTTTTTTGAACACTCTGCTGAAATAAAACGGATTTTGATACCCGAGCCGATCGCTAATATCAGAAATGTTTAAAGAGCTGCTGCGCATTAGCGCTACGGCGTGCTGGAGCCTTAGTCGGGTATGCGTCTCAATGATGGATTGTCCGGTCACGCGCTTGAATGTTGCGGAAAGATAGCTGTAGTTTAAGTTCAAGGCAGCTGCCAAATGGCTGGCTGAAAAAGGCTCGCAGCTATGCGAGCTGAGAAACGCAATAATCTGTTCTGAAATTTCCTCAGCCGATGTGCTTTTTCTTTCCTCGACAGACGCTTGGTGAAGATCCAGAAACAGCTCGTACACGCTGAGGCTAGTCCTCGTCATCTGATGGGACCGTCCCTCCTCGAGCCCCTTCATCAGCGCGTTCAAACGGTTTTCCATGCCTGGAAAGGCAGCGCCCTGTTTGGGCAGAATGAGTCTATATAGATAATGATCGGGATAATAAAGGGCCAGCTCTTGCAGCGGGGCTTTTTCTTTATAGAGGGTATTGCCACTATCCGCCATGTTGAAATGAACCCAATACCACTGCGTACCCGCCGCTGTTTCATGCCGTCCCCAGTGATGAAGCCCTTTTTTCAAAAATAAATATTGCTTGGCGTGGATTATGAAGGGGACTCCTTCCTCCACCACCTGCATGCTGCCGCTTGCCACGTACAAAAAAACATCATAATCCAGCGTGCGATCGGGATGTGTATAAAGCTCCTCTGTCTGGTTCCAGCCAATGTCCCGTACTAATGGAAAACGGTCAGCCGTTAAGGTAAGGTGGGCATCCATAGAGACCTCCATATGTTCAATTTATTAAATAGACACAAAAAAAGGATAGGTTTTGCTAA
Organism: Paenibacillus algorifonticola; assembly: GCF_000971975.1. GTDB lineage: Bacteria > Bacillota > Bacilli > Paenibacillales > Paenibacillaceae > Pristimantibacillus > Pristimantibacillus algorifonticola. Next base: position 133,009 of record NZ_KQ040778.1, read on the forward strand.
TCCATGTGCATGTACGCCTTTTATTATATCGTTTTAGACTAAGGAGGAAAAACAAATATTGTGCTGGAAGGGTGCAAAGGATGAATATAAGGAACCTATTTGCCAAACATGCGCTGAGCGAATTTGCCGCTGGCAAAGTAAAGCTATCCGCAGGGCCGCTTAAAGCCCGCTTTGAGCTGAATAAGAAATATGTCATGAGCCTTACGGAGGACAATCTGCTCCGCAATTTTTATTTGGAAGCCGGGCTGTGGAGCTACAGCGGGAATGGAGGCACAACGAGCGCGACTACGACGAGCAGCGATGGTCCCGAGCATTGGCACTGGGGCTGGGAATCGCCAACCTGCGAGCTGCGCGGCCATATGATGGGGCACTGGCTGTCCGCTGCTGCCCGGATCTGCTCGCAGACGGGAGATGCGCAGGTGAGAGCGAAGGCAGATTTTATTGTAGCGGAGCTTGAAAGATGCCAGCAGGCAAGTGGCGGACAGTGGCTGGCCGCTTTTCCCGAGACGTACATGAATCGCATGGCACAAGGAAGATTTGTGTGGGCGCCGCATTATACCGTACACAAGCTGCTTATGGGCTTGCATGAGATGTATGTGTTGACAGGCAATCAGAAGGCATTGACCATTATGAATGGTATGGCGTCATGGTTCTATTTGTGGACGGCAGGCTTTTCCCAGCAGGAAATGGACGAGCTGCTTGATATGGAGACGGGAGGCATGCTGGAAGCATGGGCTGATCTTTATGGCATTACCAGTGATCCCAAGCATCTGGCACTCATTGAAAAATATGACAGGCGGCGATTTTTCGATGCGCTGCTTGAAGGGCAGGATGTGCTGACGAACAAGCATGCCAACACGCAAATTCCTGAAATATTGGGTGCTGCGCGGGCTTGGGAGGTGACGGGCGAGACAAGATTTCGCAAAGTAGTCGAAGCCTTCTGGAAAAATGCGGTGACGGACAGAGGATATGTAGCAACTGGGGCGGGTGATGATGGCGAGCTGTGGATGCCTGCCGGAGACATGGGAGCAAGGCTTGGCGTCGGTCAAGAGCATTGCTGCAATTACAATATGATGCGGCTGGCACAGACGCTTCTGCGCTGGACTGGTGAAGCGGTGTATGCGGATTATTGGGAACGGCGATTTATAAATGGCGTCCTGGCGCAACAGCATGGCGATACCGGCATGGTTTCCTATTTTCTTGGGATGGGAGCAGGCAGCCACAAGGCATGGGGATCACCGACCCAGCATTTCTGGTGCTGCCACGGGACGCTAGTGCAGGCGAATGCCGGCTACGAATCGCAAATTTTTCTTGCAGACCAGACGGGAATTGCAGTATGCCAGTGGCTTTCATCGGAGCTAGTCCATGAATGGGAGGGCTGTGCTATTCGCCTTCAGCTCGAGCAAGACGGCCAATATGGGGACTATCCGCTGAATAATTGGTCAGTCACGGGGATGGGGGCCATCACGAAGGTAAATACCCCGCCGCTGCCCGTCCATCGTCCGAATAGCATGCAGTATAAGCTGACTATTCGCACGGAGCAGCCGATCACCTTCGCGCTTAAGCTGCGTATGCCATGGTGGCTGAGCGGGCAAGCGAGCATTTCCATTAACGGAGAAAAAGCTGAAGCAGCCGAATATGCACCTTCCTCCTTTGCGGAGCTTATCCGTCAGTGGGAGGATGGAGATACCATCTCGGTGGAGCTGCCGAAGGCGCTGAAGGCTGAGCCGCTTCCAGGCGACCATGGAAAAGTTGCTTTTCTGGACGGCCCTGTCGTGCTTGCAGGCTTGACGGAGGAGGAGCGTATGCTTGCTGGTGATCCAGCAAATCCGGCAACGCTGCTGATGCCTGACCGTGAACGCAATCACAGCTGGTGGAATAGCGGCTATTACCGGTCGGCAGGCATCGACCGCGGTTTCCGGTTTATCCCGCTGTTCGAGGTTAAGGACGAGGCGTATGCGGTTTATTTTTCAATTAAGCCGAACTAAATGAATGCCTGGCTGGCTTTCGCAGCCTTAACAAGAGGGGCGACTTACCTGCGTCAATCATCCAAGAGACAGACGTCTTGCTGACATATGCTATGGAGGAGGAAGCAGGAAAGGAGCTGGTAGCTTTTGAGCGAGCATCAGGGCAGGCAGTTGGCAAGCAAGTGGGCGAAGACGGCCGTATTATTGTCACACGCGGGTATTGCCCCGCATATTCCCCCTACCAGACGGTATACTGGGGAAAACTTGAGGAGCATGCTGCGAACGCATCAAATGGTTGTAATCAAGCCGGTTTGCGGAGCAGGCGGGCACGGGGTTATTAAGGTGACGCAGGATGGAAGCGCAAGCTATTCCTACACCTACTATGCACAGAAAAAGCAATTCAGCAGCTTTAACGCTCTGAAGAGCGCGCTTGATCAACAACGCAAGGGACGGGCTTATATTATACAAAAAGGCATCCGTCTAGCCACCGTCGGCAGTAGGCCGATCGATTACCGCGTGAAATATGTAAAGACCGATACGGGCTGGGTTTATCGCGCCATGGTAGGAAGAATTGCTAGAGAGGGCTTATTCGTAACGAACCTCTGTCGAGGCGGAACGATGGTTAGCGCGGCGGAAGGCATCAGGAGCTCGATTTCCGGTGCAGCCGTTCAGGCAAAAAAATCGAAGATGAGAGAATTGACGGTGCTGGCGACGCAGCTGCTGGAAAGCCGGTTTCCGGGCATTGGACAGCTGGGCTTCGATTATGGCATCGACAAGAGCGGGAAAATATGGATTTTCGAAGTGAATACGAGGCCGCAATAAACCCGAAAGGGTTTATTTTTTTGACCCTCTACTAAATTTCCATAAGAGGAAAAAATAACTAATGTCATTAAACGATAAGATTGATAGATTAAGAGATTGTAATTAAAGTTTTTTATGGAAATGGTAAAAATTCAGACTGTGCATAACCGTATCCACAATGTACACAGCGCGAATCCTCAATATTCGACGTTTATTCACACGCCATGCACACCCTGTCCACAAGCAGCTGTGTATAACCAGAACGGTTGTTCTATCGTTTATCTCCGTGATAATATGGTGAAGCATTAGCAAAAGCCAAGAAAGGAAGTGCCGATTATGGAGCTTATGTCCGACGCTTTTCTTAAGGACACCTACTATGCGGCGGTCCAGTCTAAGCTAGATCAGGAATTTATTCAAATGCTGCTTTTTGAAATGAAGCGAAGGCAATTGACAGACGAGGATGTGCGCAATACAGCCTGAGACGTTATTCCTGCCATTCACTTATGCACACTTCTATCGTATGCGCGCAGCTTGGGCACAGTGCCGTATGTAAACAATTTGCATCGCCTATCTGATTGCGAGCGGAACCGGAGATGGATACAGGCTCGTATGGAGCATAAGGATCACTCCATTCCAGCGTACGCCCGCAATCATTCATCGCTTCATTGCACTTGTCACAATTTACTTCCACTCTCTTGATGCCGTTGCAGACTGGACAAAACATAAGGGTATCCTCCTTGGCTTGCACCGCTTAACGCCATGCATCGCTTCAAGGTAGAATACCCTTATTTGTGTGTATTTACTTATTGCTTGTATGGAAGGCTGCGAGCGTTTCCGGCTTACAGCTTCATATTGCTGCTGTGGCCAGGAGAAAGCTTCGCTTCCGGATCTACATATACTTTCGCATTGTTAATCGCTGTTGGCGCTTCGCCAAACCCGACAGCAATCAGCTTGAGCTTGCCTGGGTAAGTCGTAATATCGCCTGCTGCGAACAGTCCAGGAATATTCGTTTCCATGCGCGTATCCACGACGATGGAGCCGCCTTGAATTTCAATGCCCCATTCGGCAATTGGGCCGAGGGAGGACACAAAGCCAAAGTTGACAATAACGGCGTCGACATCGAGCTCTGTCGTTTCTTTCGTTTTCACATGGGCAAGCGTTACTTTCTCGATTTGGTCCTCGCCATGCAGCGCGGTAATTTCCATCGGAGTCAGCACATTGACCTTGGAATTCATCAGGTTTTCTACACTGTGCTCATGCGCACGGAACTTGTCTCTGCGGTGAATGAGCGTGACGCTCTTCGCAATCGGCTCCAGCATAAGCGACCAGTCAACCGCGGAGTCGCCGCCACCGCTGATCAGAACGTTCTGGTCTTTAAAGCGCTGCAGGTCGCCGACAAAATAATGCAGATTTTTCTTCTCGTAAGCGGCAGCTTCTGGAAGCTCCAGACGACGCGGCTCAAACGCGCCTACGCCAGCTGTAATAATAACGGCCTTCGCGTAGTGGGTTTCTGTATCAGTCGTAATTTCGAACAGGCGCTCATCCTTTTTGATGACCTGCTTAACCTTTTGCTCCAGGCAAATTTGCGGCTTGAAGTGGTTAAGCTGCTCTACAAGGCGGTCAACAAGCTCTTGAGCCGTTACTTTCGGGAAGCCTGCAACGTCATAAATATATTTCTCTGGATAAAGTGCAGCCAGTTGTCCACCAAGTTGGGGCATGCTTTCAATTAGCTTAACGGATGCTTGGCGCATGCCGCCGTAAAAAGCAGCGAACAGGCCAGCAGGACCGCCGCCAATAATTGCGATATCGACAATGTTTTCAGGTAGTTCAGTTTGAGACAACGTTGGCACCTCCACATATTTGTATCTATCCTTATTATTATAAACATATGGGCACAAAGAAGGAAATAACTAATTTGTATGCCCTTCTAAAGTTTTTCGTATAAAATGCCATTGAACTTTTGTTTAAAACTCTGTAGTATGTCTGTTGTATGTTAAGGTTGGCACAGCTGGAAATTGGCCAAATATAGGGAGACTAAGTTGCACATTTAATCCTCGTAGATCATAAATGTAGAAAGAGGTTTGTGTAATTTTTCACAATATAATTAAACGCATAGGAATGGAAGGGATCATACGATGAGCAACATACCTAAGATTGTTATTCTGGGTGCGGGATACGGCGGAGTGCTGACGGCGTTGCGTTTGCAGAAGGAGCTTAACTACAACGAAGCAGATGTTACATTGGTAAACAAGCATGACTATCATTACATTACCACACATTTGCATATGCCAGCGGCAGGAACCGATAATCCTGAAAATGCCCGTGTCAGCATCTCGAAGCTGATTGACGAATTTAAAATTGATTTTGTAAAATCGACGGTTGTACAAATTCGCCCGCAGGACAAAAAGGTTATTTTGGAAGACGGTACGCTGTCTTACGATTATTTGGTTGTGGGACTTGGCGGAGAGCCGGAAACGTTCGGTATTCCGGGCCTTGGCGAGCATGCGATGAACATTCGCAGCATTAACTCGGTCCGCCTTATTCGCGAGCATATTGACTATCAATTTGCCCGCTTTAAGCGCGAGCCGCATCGCACCGATTATTTGACATTTATTGTAGGCGGAGCAGGCTTTACCGGCATTGAGTTCGTCGGCGAGCTCTCAGACCGCATTCCTGAGCTGTGCAAGCAGTTCGATGTAGACCCGGCGCTTGTGAAAATCTACAATATTGAAGCGGCTCCGACGGCGCTGCCAGGCTTTGATCCTGAGCTTGTGGAATATGCGATGGACGTGCTGACGAAGAAGAACGTCACGTTCCGAATTGGCACAGCGATTAAAGAGTGTACGGCAGAAGGTGTCGTTGTTGGTGAAGGCGAAGAGATCAAGTCGGCAACGGTCATCTGGACGGGCGGCATCCGCGGCAATCGCTTGATTGAGGATGCAGGCTTTGAAACGATGCGCGGACGTGTGAAAATCGACGACCAGCTGCGCGCGCCAGGCCATGAGAATATTTACATTTTGGGCGACAACTCGCTCATGTTTAATCCGGAAGGCCGTCCATATCCGCCAACCGCGCAAATTGCTATGCAGCAAGGTGTCGTGTGCGCCCACAATTTGGTTGCATCGATTCGCAACCAGCCGCTTAAAGCGTTCGCGTTCAGCAACAAAGGAACGGTAGCGTCCCTTGGCAAAGGTGAAGCGATCGGTCTTGCATTTGGCAAAAAATATAAAGGCCGGGTAGCGGCATGGCTGAAGAAAATGATCGACCTGCGCTATCTGTTCATTATCGGCGGCATTCCGCTCGTCCTGCGCAAAGGGAAGTTTTTCTAATGCGTCATTGCAGCGTGCAGGTTCGGGGGTTGCTGACGCGGGATGAGCTGGATCGCTATAACGCTCTAATGGAAGTCGGCTCGTATTTGGAGTCGCAAAATCGCTATGATTTGGCTTATCCGGTTCAAAAGGAAGTAGACCTGCTCATCCAGCCGGCGATTGAACGGTTGAAGGATAAAGGCCGCGAGCGCGACCGCGCAACGCAGGAGTATTTGGAAGCGAAGCGCCTGGGCCAGGATGAAGAGGATGACGAGGAAGAAGATTAGGCGAAGCTAATAAAAAAAGAACCGCCCCGGCACAGTGACGAACATTCGTCATCGTGCCGGGGCGGTTGTGCATTATTTTCAAAAGAAAGAAAAAAGGTCTAAACTTTCAGCAGAGCGGTGAATTTCGCTGCATCAAGCAAATTGCCGACGTAGAAGTCGCCAAAGTCGCCATAGCGGGCGCTAACTTCATCAAAGCGCATTTCGTAGATCAGCTTCTTGAATTGCAGCGCATCCTCTGCAAACAGCGTTACGCCCCACTCCCAATTGTCGAAGCCGACGGAGCCGCTAATAATTTGCTTCACTTTGCCGGCATATTTGCGGCCGATCATGCCATGGCTGCGCATCATCGTGCGGCGCTCGTCCATGCCGAGCATGTACCAGTTGTCGTTGCCGTCGCGGCGCTTATTCATCGGATAGAAGCAGATGTGGCGCGCTTTTGGCAAAATCGGCTTGAGGCGGGCAAGAATTTCCGGATTTTCCATCGGATCGGTGCCCGGCTGGTTCACATAGTTGCTCAGCTCCACAACGCTTACATAGGAATAGGCCTGCGTTGTAAAGGAAGCGAACGCTGTTTTATTGAAAGCTGTCTCAATTTCGTTCAGCTCCTCCAGCGTTTCGCGCAGGTGCATGAAAACAAAATCAGCTTTTTGTCCAACGATGGAGTAGACAGCTGTGCTGCCTTGCTTGCTTTCCTCGATATCCGACCATTGCTTCAGAAACGTATTCAGCTCATCCAGCATGCGGTTTTGCTCTTCGGTGGTGCTCAGTCTCCAGGCAGCCCAATTAACGCTGCGGAAATCATGAAGGCAGTACCAGCCCTCTAGTGTAATAGCTACTTCACTCATATCAGCGATAACCCCTATCTTTGGCATATTTTGCTGTGAACATTGTAACGTAGTTTAGGGCGTAAGGGCAAATGTCGGACTTGTGACAATTGGTAGATCGGAATTGACTTCCTTAAGCGGTTTCATTAAAATGTTATCGAGAGTCTGAGAGGGGAATCGTACATGCTTCAACTGATTATTGCGACGGTGCTGTTTTTGGTCATGATGTTCGGCATCGGATTTATTCTGAATATGCTATTGAAAACAACATGGTTTCCCATTTATATGTTTATTATTGTTCTTGTGCCGTTCTACGTCTGGAGCACATGGGATAAGACGCTCTCTACTTCCGAGAACTTTACGAGCTTTACTTTCATTGATTTAGTGCCTGTATTTGGCGCATTAATTGGCGCGTATTTAAGCGGATGGACGATTCAGGCGCTGCGCAAGGGCGGCTATAAGATGTTTTAAGCGTATAAGCAAATCCCTCACTTGGGGGATTTTTTCTATTTTAGAACATGGCTTTGCGGTCCGTTTTAAAATATAAGAATTTATAAGTTGCACACTTATAATTGGCTTATATTACACCCTCGAAACGGTAGCTTTTCCGCCAGAGGACGGCTTCAGCCGTTTACGCTTGAAATATAGGAAAGGATATCCTAACGCTATCCTTTCTCTATATTTCTCGGAATGAAACGCGCCGCGCCGCCAAAGGATGGCGACAGCCGTTTCACCTTGTGTTAAACTGATAGAAAGTATGGACAGGATGGAGTAGATGCCATGCGCATCGGTAACATATTGCAGTTTACGGAGCATCACCGCTATTATATTTTTCGTGATTTTTCATTAAGCAGTTTGGATTATAAAATATTATCACTCATCTATCAGCCTATGATTGGCGCTTTTGCGGTTGCGCTGTATCAGCAGCTGTACCATGGCATATCGGATGGCGCTTCCGGCTATTCATCGCTGGAGCCGCAGCGTAAGCTGTTTCTCGGCCTTGGCCTTGAGATGAATGAGCGCGGGCGCAAGCATCTTGTCGAGCAGGCGTCGCGCCTGGAGGCGGTTGGCCTGCTGCAAACGTCGCGGCTGGCGCTGCCCGAGCAAAGCGACCTGATTTATGAATATGAGCTGGCTAAGCCGCTCACGCCGGGAGAGTTTTTTCAAACCCAGCATTTGGTCATGCTGCTTCGTGACAAGGTTGGAAAATACGCGCTAATTGCGTTAAGGGAATCTTTTGGAGCGCAGGAGCCTGACGAGCTGGCCAGCGTACAGTTGAGCAAGGAGAACATTTCCGTACCGTTTTATGAGCTGTTTCAGCTCAATCCCCAATCCGTGGACCCGGAGCTGGAGCAGGCACTAAGTGAGGTGGCGCCTTCTCGGCAAGCAGCGCCTAGGCTTAAACAGGAGACGGCAGGCATTCCTTATGGAGAAATTATTTTGCGGTTTCCGCGTAATTCCGCCAACCGCAGCTATGTTGAGCGGCTGCGCGGCGATGGCGAGCAGCTTGGGCAGTTGAATTACGTCGCTTATAAATACAGCTTGAATGCGAGTGATCTTTGCCGTCTGCTGGATGAGGATGGCGTTTTTGCGCCTGATGGACTGCTGCTCATTGACGAGCTGCAAATGCGTGCCAATCAAATGTATCGTCAGGACAAAAAGCGCGAAGGGGACCGTCAGCGAACGATTGCCCGCGTGCAGCAGTCTCAGGCAGAAGTGATGGAAGACAACATTGAAGAGTTTGGCGTGCAGGAAGAATATTATTTGAGCGTGCCCAGCTTGCTGGATGGCAGATGCGATATTCATCAGTACAATATGCTCATGCGCAATGAGCCGCATACGCGTTTCTTGCAGCGCTTTTTCCCTGGGGCTGTACCGGATTGGATTGAACGCTCCTTCGAGCGCATTGATCTCAATTACCGGCTGCCTGCTCCTGTTATTAATGTACTCATTCATTATGTTATAGGCATGAACGACGCCCATCGGATGACGAAAACATTCGTTGAAGCGGTCGTATCCAATATGCTAGTCAAGCAGGTAGATACGTTTGAGAAGGCTGTTGGCTATGTGCGCGAACAAGGGAAGGTTGAAGCAGACAAGGAGCAGCGGCAAGAAAATGCGCGTTCTGTGGGCACTTCTGGTCGCGGAGGCTCCCGCGCTGGAGCAAGAGGCGGTGCTTCCCGTAAGCCAAGCATCCCGATTGTGCAGGATACGGAAGCTGCAAGTCAGGTTTCGCCAGAGAAGCTTGAAGAAATGCGCCAGCTGGCAAGGAAGCTGGATGGAAAATAAGATTGCGGGGTGATTAAGAATGGAATCGCTGGGTGAGCTTCTGAAAGCATGGCCTGCGGGCAAGTCATTAACGGATCAGGCGGACCGCAAGCTGGAAGAGCTGCTTGCCGATCCGCTTGTGCATCGGCTGAGGGAGAAGCATCCCGAGCTGGATGAGCAGGCGGTTCGTCTTAATTTGAACCGGGTCTACCAATATGTAACGGAATATCGGAATTGCACAAACTGTCCGGGGCTCGATCAATGCCCGAATGACTTTGAGGGCCATTATACGCTGCTTTCATGCGATACGGTGCAGGAGCGCGTACAGCTGCATGACCGCAAGGTGGCATGCAAGAAAATGATTGCCCGCCGCAACGAGGAGCGAATCAAGAAACGGATTCGCAGCTTCTATGTGGATGACCGAGCGCTCAAGAGCGGCTATTCGGCGCTTGAAATTTTGGACAAGGACCCTACCCGTGCCGAAGCAGCTTACCGCGTCATTGAATACATTGACCGGACGAAGGAACAGGGCCTTCAGCCCAATGGCTTGTATTTAGCCGGAAAGTTTGGCACAGGGAAGACATTTCTCATGTGCTACCTGCTGCATGAGCTGGCGAAAGCTGATTATTCCGGCGTCATCGTCTATATGCCTGATTTTGTCGAGGATTTGAAATCGATGATGCACGAGCCGGCGAAGCTGCGGGAAACGGTGGAGATGATGAAGGAAACCGACCTGCTTATCTTTGATGATATCGGCGCGGAAAACTTGAATCCTTGGGCGAGGGATCATGTGCTTGGCTCCATATTGAATTACCGGATGAATCGCAAGCCGACGCTGTATACGTCCAATTATGAGCTGGATGGGCTGGAGCGGCATTTTAGCTTCACAAGCAAAGATGGCGATGAAGTGTATAAAGGGCAGCGATTGATGGACCGTATTCGGCCATATGTCGATGTGATCATGGTCACAGGCGACAATAAACGAGGATTAAAATAAAAAATTTGTTTAAAGTTTTAGCTCTTAGGATATTCTATTAAACCTGTTGAGAACTTTTCAACAGGTTTTTTTGCATCTGTAAACATTTATAAATGTTTTACTTTTATAACGAATTAACAATGATGCCGTAATAGCGGAAGTTGTATCCAAAAGACTGGGATACAACGGTTCATGACAGATGAATAAAAGTGTATGAAGCGATTTTTCGGACTAAATATGTAAACGCATTTTTGGTAGTAATTGTTAATTTATGCGTAACTTAAAGTAAAAATGTTTGCGTTTTCATCAAAAAAATTTTATATTAATTTTTTGTGTCATTTTAACTCAAACGCCGTATTTTCGGACATAATACCTTACGCAAAACAGCCGTAGTATGTGATATTGCTCAGTTTTGCCGAAAAGGGTAGTTGATTAAGTCTGATTTTATGCTATAATCTCTAGCATCAAATAGAGAATCTCAAACTATTCATAATTATTCCTTATGCCAAATATATATTCATCCTTACATTCAGTGGATAATATTTTTTTATTTCGGTTCTGCACAAACATGAACGTATGTTCACTGTATAAGGAACAAAGGAAGAATAAGAGGGATTCATATTGAAATATTAATTGGGAGGAAATAAACGCATGAAAAAGAAGTATTCGTTTTTACTCAGCACTTTGCTTGTCATGACTTTGATCATCAGCGCTTGTGGCAACGCAGGCAAAAACACAGGCACTAATAATCCGGGAGAGGCTAGCCCAGAAGCTACCGCTTCGGAAGTGAAATTGGCTGACAAGCAAGAGATTAGCGTAAACATTGCATCTGAACCACCGACACTTAACCCTGGTAAAGCAAGCGACTCCACATCCGGTACGATTTTGCGCCAAACGTTCGAAGGTTTGACACGTATTGGACAAGACGGTCACCCTGAAAATGCAGTAGCTTCGAAAGTTGAAGTTTCTCCTGACCAAACAGTATACACATTCACAATTCGCGACGGCGCTAAATGGTCCAATGGCGATCCAGTAATTGCCGGAGACTTTGAATATGCATGGAAATGGGTTCTTGACCCAGCTAACGCAGCAGATTACGCTTACCAGCTTTATTATATTAAAGGAGCAGAGGCTGCTAACCTCGGCAAAGGAAAAGTTGAAGATGTAGGCATTAAAGCGGTCAACGACACTACGCTCGAAGTTACGCTTGCTAACCCGACTTCTTTCTTCCTTGAATTGACAGCATTCTACACATACCTGCCAGTAAACAGCAAAATTGCTGCAGCCAACAAAGATTGGGCTAACGATGCAGGCGACCAATACACAACGAACGGTCCTTTCCACATGACGGAATGGAAACACAGCGACAACCTTATTATTGAGAAAAGCGACACGTATTGGGATAAAGACAACGTGAAATTGACTAAAATCAACTTCTCGATGATCAATGACTTCAATACCGAGCTTTCGATGTTTGACAATGGCGAGCTGGACTGGGCTGGACAGCCTAACGGTCAATTGCCAGTTGATGCCATGCAAGCTTTGAAAGACCAAGGTACTTTGCATACACAACCAATTGCAGGTGTCTACAACTACAAGTTCAACACGAAAGTTGCTCCTTTCGACAACAAAAATATCCGTAAAGCTTTCACTTACGCGATTAACCGTCAAGAATTGATCGACAACATTACACAAGGCGAGCAACTGCCAGCGATGGCTCTTATTCCGCCAACGATGTTCGCTGAGAACGAAAAAGGCTTCTTTGCCGATAATGATCAAGAAAAAGCTAAAGAGTTTTTAGCAAAAGGTCTTGAGGAAATGGGCTTGAAGGATGTATCTGAACTGCCTCCAGTCACAATTTCTTACAACACGAATGAAGCGCACCAAAAAATCGCACAAGCGATTCAAGACATGTGGTCCAAAAACCTTGGCGTAGAAGTAACGCTTGATAACGCTGAGTGGGCTGTATATATTGAAAAACTGCATGCTGGCGACTACCAAGTAGGCCGTATGGGCTGGTTGGGAGATTTCAATGATCCAATTAACTTCCTTGAGCTGTACCGTGATGCTAATGGCGGCAACAACGATACAGGCTGGGAAAATGCAGACTTTAAAAAACTGCTTAACGATTCAGCATCTGAAGCTGATGCTGCAAAACGTACGGAAATGTTGAAACAAGCTGAGGCTATCTTCATTGATGACATGCCAGTTATGCCAATTTATTTCTATACGATGAACTGGGTTCAAAACGAAAAACTTAAAGGTGTTGTAGTTAGCGGTCTGGGCGATTTGACTTACAAATGGGCCTACATCGAGGCTTAATGCTGGAATGATTTACAAAAGAATAGTCGACCATAACCCGAAGCAGCGGTATGGTGGGCGGAACATCCCGAATCACATTTTCAAGTGGTTCGGGGTGTTCCTTTGTTATGAAAATGCGGGGCGATACTCCCCTTATATGTAAATAAAGCTCGAAACTAATAGGAGGTGCCAGACTATTATGGTGAAATATATTGGCAGACGTTTGCTGTATATCCTTTTGTCGTTGTGGCTGATTATTACAGCTACCTTTTTCTTGATGCGTCTTGCTCCGGGTAACCCGTTTACGTCGGAGAAGCAGCTGCCGCCGGAAATTAAAGCCAATCTGCTGGCTCACTATGGTCTGGATCAGCCGTGGTATGCGCAATATGGCGATTATTTGCTGAAAGTGCTGCAATGGGATTTTGGTCCTTCATTCAAGTATAAAAGCCAGACCGTTAACGATTTGATCAATACCGGTTTTCCTGTTTCGCTCGTGCTTGGCCTGGAAGCGATCTTCCTAGCGCTTGCAGTCGGTGTCATTCTTGGTGTTATTGCTGCACTTAAACATAATCGCTGGCAGGATTATACCGCGATGATTATTGCGGTGGCAGGAATTTCGGTGCCTTCCTTCATTATGGCAACCGTGCTGCAATATGTGCTTGCGATTAAATTTGGCATTTTTCCTGTGGCGAGATGGGGAACGTTCATGCATACGGTTTTGCCGGCGATTGCCTTGGCTTCCACACCAACTGCATTTATCGCTCGACTGACGCGCTCCAGCATGCTTGAAGTACTTAGCAATGATTATATTAAGACTGCGAAGGCCAAGGGTCTAAGCGAATTTATGATTACGATTAAACATACGCTTCGCAATGCGCTGCTGCCTGTCGTTTCTTATATGGGCCCGCTGTCGGCTGGCGTTATTACAGGAAGCTTCGTTATTGAGCGTATATTCGGCATACCGGGACTTGGCTCACACTTCGTTGTGAGTATTGGTAACCGTGACTACACCGTTATTATGGGTGTTACGGTGTTCTATAGTATTATCCTTCTCTTTAGCGTACTCTTGGTTGACATTTTATATGGATTAATTGATCCCCGTATTAAACTTGGGCGCGGGAAGAAAGGGGCTTGACGATGGAACCAATATCTAAAGATCGCTTTAAGCTGGTAGGCTTGCAGCAGCAAGGAACAGATAATGTGGCGAAGGCAAGCCTTACTTTCTGGCAGGATGTCGTTCGGCGCTTCGCTAAAAACAAACTGGCAATGGTCGGGGTTGTTTTGCTTGTTATTTTGGTCTTTATGGCTGCTTTTGGCCCACTTATGACCGAATTTGATTACCGTTCCAACGATCTTGGCAACAAAAATCAGGCACCATCCGCTGAGCACTGGTTTGGCACGGATGACCTTGGGCGCGACATGTTTGCCCGTGTTTGGGAAGGTGCACGAATTTCCCTGTTTATCGGTCTTGCAGCCGCACTTATAGACTTGTTTATTGGCGTCCTTTGGGGCGGAATTGCCGCTTACAAGGGCGGACGTGTGGACGAAGGCATGATGCGTTTTGCCGACGTTCTTTACGGTATCCCTTACTTGCTGCTTGCGATTATTTTGATGGTCGTATTCGGGCAAAGCTTGGGAACGATGATTGTAGCTATGACTATAACGGGCTGGATTAATATGGCGCGTATCGTTCGGGGACAAGTTTTGTCGCTGAAAAATCGCGAGTATGTATTAGCCGCTCGTACGCTGGGCGCAACGATGCCTTGGATTATGAGAAAGCATTTGATTCCGAATGCGATGGGTCCTATTCTGATTACGATGACGCTGACGATTCCATCGGCGATTTTTACGGAATCGTTCCTAAGCTATTTGGGACTCGGTTTGACTCCCCCAATCGCGAGCTGGGGTACAATGGCATCCGACGGATTGCCTGCGCTTAAATATTATCCATGGCGTTTGTTCTTCCCGGCCATTATGATCTGTGTAACGATTTTCTCATTTAACGTAATTGGCGACGGATTGCGTGACGCTCTCGATCCGAAAATGCGCAAATAATAGGAGGGAAGCATAAATGGAAAAGCTGCTCGAAGTAAAAGATTTGTGCGTTTCCTTCGGTACGCACGGCGGCGAGGTACAGGCGGTCAGAGGCATTAGCTTTGACCTGTACAAAGGCGAGACGCTTGCCATCGTAGGGGAATCGGGTTCTGGTAAAAGTGTTGCTTCACAAACGATTATGAAGCTCATTCCGATGCCGCCAGGCAAAATTACGAATGGCGAAATTTTGTTTGATGGCGATGATTTGGTGAAAAAAACCGATAAGCAAATGGAGAAGGTACGGGGCAAGGATATTAGTATGATTTTCCAAGATCCGATGACCTCGCTTAATCCAACGATGAAAATCGGACCGCAAATTATGGAGGTGCTGAAAAAGCACCAAAAGCTTTCCGGCTCCGTTGCAAAAGAACGTACGATTGAATTGCTTCGTCTCGTCGGCATTCCGATGCCGGAGAAACGGATTAACCAATATGCCCATGAGTTTTCCGGCGGTATGCGCCAGCGGGCGATGATTGCGATTGCGCTTGCTGCCAATCCAAGACTGCTCATTGCTGATGAGCCAACGACGGCGCTTGATGTAACGATCCAATCGCAAATTTTGGAGCTTATTAAAGATTTACAGCAAAAAATCGGCATGTCCGTCATCTTCATCACGCATGATTTGGGCGTCGTTGCAAACGTGGCTGACCGTGTGGCCGTTATGTATGCGGGCCAAATTGTCGAGGTTGGAACGGTCGATGAAATTTTCTACGATCCGCGCCATCCTTACACATGGGGACTGCTTGCGTCTATGCCGAGCCTTGATATGACGGACAAAGCCGAGCTGCTGGACATTCCGGGCACGCCTCCTGACCTGACGAATCCGCCTAAGGGCGATGCGTTTGCACCACGCAACCGCTACGCGCTGGCGATTGATTTCGAGGAAGAGCCGCCGATGTTCCAAGTATCCGAAACACATTATGCCAAAACGTGGCTGCTGCATCCGGATGCGCCCAAGGTGGAGCTACCGGAGCAGGTTAAACGGAGAGTTCGTAAATTGGCAGCGTCTTTCGATAAGCCGGTGCTTGCGGAAGGAGAGGCTTAAATGGCGAAAAAGCTGCTAGAAATCAAAAACCTAAAGCAATATTTCAATGAAGGCCGTCCGAATATGGTGAAAGCTGTCGACGATGTCAGCTTCGATATTTATGAAGGCGAGACGCTTGGACTCGTTGGCGAGTCGGGCTGCGGCAAATCAACGACCGGCAGAACGATTCTACGGCTGTATGACGCGACGGACGGACAAGTGCTGTTCAATGGTGAGAATGTTCATGGACGCAAGTCTAGGAGCGAACTGAAGCGTCTGAACCGCAAAATGCAAATGATTTTCCAGGACCCGTATGCCTCGCTCAATCCGAGGATGACGGTTGGCGATATTATTGCCGAGGGCATTGACCTGCATGGGCTTGCGAAAAATAGTAAGGAGCGTATGGCGAGAGTGCATGAGCTGCTGGAGACGGTAGGCCTGCACAAGGACTATGCGAGCCGTTACCCGCATGAAGCGTCCGGCGGACAGCGTCAGCGGATCGGTATTGCCCGCGCGCTTGCGGTCGATCCTGACTTTATTATTGCCGATGAGGCGATTTCCGCGCTTGACGTATCGATTCAAGCACAAATCATCAACCTGATGAAGAAGCTGCAGCGTGAGAAAAACCTGACTTATTTGTTTATTGCCCATGATTTGTCTATGGTTAAGTATATTAGCGACCGTATTGGCGTGATGTATTTCGGCAAGCTAGTAGAGCTTGCTTCTGCGGATGAGCTGTACAACAATCCGATGCATCCATATACGAAGTCGCTGCTGTCGGCCATTCCGATTCCCGATCCGGAGACGGAGCGTGTGCGCAAACGGACGCCTTATGATCCAAATGTGCATCAATATACACCAGAGGACCTTCCGGAAATTCGTGAAGTGAAGCCTGGGCATTTTGTTTATTGCTCGAAACGCGAGTTGGAGCAGCTGCAAGCTTCTCATTAAAATGGGTTTAAGCCATTAAGCTTAAAGCTTGCATGAATACAGCTTGCAGCTCTAGTAGAAAGGACTGTTCCAAATCAGTAAAGCCTTACGGCTGCGCTGGTTGGAGGGCAGTCCTTTTTTGCGTGGAAGCCTCCGGTTTCATACCGTTTTCTCCGGTGGGGAAGATGCGGCAACAGCAGCTAAAAAGTGAGCTTTTTACCAAAATGGTTTTAACATAAAGGAATAAACCTAATTTCGAAAACCCTATTGACTAAACAAAATCGCGCTGGTAGAATCCATCCATAACCAACTAAGCGGGTAGGAATAATATTTTATCTACCGGACCACCGGCGGCAAAACATTACTCATTTATCCAGGACTGCAGGAGCGAAAAGAAAAAAATCAGGGGTGTGAGGATTTATGTTAAAGGGGAAATGGTCGATTTCATTATTGCTCGTATTGGTGCTTATCTTGTCCGCATGCGGAGCAAACGGAGGCAACCAGGGAACTGGAGCAGGAGCAGGAGAGTCGCCAGCTGCATCAACAGAAGCGAGTGCCGCAGGAGAGAAGCCAGCAGAACCAGTCAAGCTGCTAAATGTATCGTATGACCCGACTCGTGAGCTGTACGAGGAGTATAATAAGGCTTTTTCAACGTATTGGAAAAATAAAACCGGCCAGGACGTGACGATTAGCCAGTCCCATGGCGGATCAGGCAAGCAAGCCCGCGCAGTCATTGACGGCCTGAAAGCAGACGTCGTCACACTGGCGCTAGGCTACGATATTGATTCATTGGTAGAGCCGGGCCTGCTGAGTGCAGACTGGCAATCCAAATTCGAGCATAACAGCTCGCCGTATACGTCAACAATCGTGTTCCTTGTACGCAAAGGCAACCCGAAGGGAATTAAAGTTTGGAATGATCTGATTAAAGACGGCGTAGAGGTCATTACGCCAAACCCGCAAACGTCGGGTGGAGCGCGTTGGAACTATTTGGCGGCATGGGGCTATGCGCTCAAGCAGAACAACAATGACGAGGCGAAAGCGCAGGAGTTCATCACGCAGCTGTTCAAGCATGTGCCAGTGCTCGACACAGGCGCGCGTGGAGCGACAACGACCTTTGTAGAAAAAGGAATTGGCGATGTGCTGCTGGCTTGGGAAAATGAAGCGTTCTTGTCCATTAAGGAGCTTGGACCCGATCAATTCGAAATCGTCTATCCATCGGTCAGCATTTTGGCGGAGCCGCCTGTAGCGGTCGTTGATAAAAATGCCGAGGCTAATAAAAGCACGGAAGTAGCTAAAGCTTATCTGGAGTATTTGTACTCGGATGAAGGCCAAGAGATTGCAGCTAAAAACTACTACCGTCCTATTAATGAGACGATTGCTGCGAAATATGCAGATACGTTCAAAAAGCTGGATCTGCTGACGATCGACGGAGATTTTGGCGGCTGGAAAGCGGCTCAGGAGAAGCATTTTAATGCGGGCGGCATATTCGAAAAAATTTACACGCCAGGCTCGTAATGATCGTTCGGCACAGCAAAATGTGGAATGGAGCTGACTTCACATGAAAGGTTCCAGTAGGAGCAAAGGCAGAAGTCGAGGCGGCAAAGCGCGAAACGTTTTGCCCGGCTTCGGCCTATCAATGGGATTTGCAATTGTGTATTTGAGCCTGATCGTTCTAATCCCGCTGGCCAGCGTATTCATTAAGACGACAGGACTCAGCTTTGCAGAATTTTGGGGCACGGTAACGAATCCAAGGGTTCTGGCTTCTTACCGAATCAGCTTCTTCACTGCTTTCAGCGCCGCAGCCGTCAATATGGTATTCGGCCTGCTCATTGCGTGGGTGCTGGTACGCTACCGTTTTCCAGGCAAAAAATTTATCGACAGTCTCGTCGACCTTCCATTCGCGCTGCCGACAGCGGTGGCGGGAATTGCACTGACGGCGATTTATGCGCCGAATGGCTGGATGGGCAAGCTGCTGCAGCCGCTCGGGCTCAAGGTGGCCTATACGCCGCTTGGCATTACGATAGCCCTTATCTTTATCGGTATTCCCTTCGTCGTTCGTACGGTACAGCCTGTGCTGCAGGACCTCAATAAAGAAATAGAAGAGGCCGCAGTCATGCTTGGCGCCTACCGGATGCGCACCTTTTGGAAAGTGATTTTGCCTGAGCTGATGCCGGCACTGCTTACGGGGTTTGCTCTAGCGTTTGCTCGCGGCATTGGCGAATACGGCTCCGTCGTATTCATCTCCGGCAATATGCCGATGAAAACCGAAATCGCCCCGCTTCTCATTATGACGAAGCTGGAGCAGTTTGATTACGCAGGGGCTACCGCGATCGCACTCGTTATGCTCGTTGTCTCGTTCCTGCTGCTGCTGTTCATTAATTTCATGCAGTGGCGGATTAACCGCCGCGTCGTAGAAGGAGGCTAAGCCGGATGGCTGGAGCAATTACAACGCATTTATCGAGCGAGGCCTCCAAGCGGCCTAAGCATATTACGGAACCGGCACTGGTGCGTATTGTGCTCATAACGATCGCTCTCATTTTCCTTGCGCTGGTCGTTCTGCTGCCGCTCGTTTCTGTATTTGTTGAAGCGTTTAAGAAGGGCTTTGACGTTTACCGTGCTGCGATCACCGATCCGGATGCTTTATCGGCACTTAGGCTGACTCTGCTCGTAGCCGTGATCGCCGTGCCGCTGAATACGCTGTTCGGTATTTCCGCCGCATGGGCGATCAGCAAGTTTCGTTTTCGCGGCAAGCAGTTTTTAATTACGCTCATTGATTTGCCGTTTGCCGTATCTCCGGTCATATCCGGCCTTATCTATATTCTGATGTTTGGCGCGCAGGGCTTTTTCGGCCCATGGCTCGATTCCCATGGCATTCAGCTCGTATTCGCCCTGCCGGGCATTGTGCTGGCAACTGTATTCGTAACGGTGCCTTTCATTGCCCGTGAGCTCATTCCGCTCATGCAGGCGCAGGGAGTTGCAGAAGAGGAAGCGGCGGCAAGCCTCGGAGCGAAGGGCTGGCAAATTTTCTGGCGGGTCACCTATCCGAACATTAAGTGGGGCCTGCTGTACGGCATTATTTTATGTAATGCCCGAGCAATGGGCGAGTTTGGAGCTGTCTCGGTCGTATCAGGCCACATTCGCGGGCAGACAAATACGCTGCCACTGCATATTGAGATTTTGTATAACGAATACCAATTTTCAGCTTCATTCGCCGTTGCATCGCTGCTCGTCATGCTGGCGTTCGTAACGCTTATCGTCAAGTCGCTGATGGAATGGCAAATGAACAAACGGGCTTCTGCCCAAATCGTCTGACATTGGGATACGGTGAAACGGCTGTATTTTTAGTATTAAAAAAAAGGAGGAGAAGACAATGGCAAAACCTTTGGAAATCGATCAGCAGTGGCTTAAGCGGATTGCGGATCAGGTGGGCGGGCTGCAATATGGAAGTGTGAATATTACGGTGCATGATGGCAGAATCGTCCAGATTGACCGGACAGAGCGGACGCGCTACGATCAGCCCTCCAGTAAGCAGCAGGAATCCCAAAGCGTCAAGCAGCAAACCGGCAATAAACACCAAACCGCGTAATTATGCATGAAAAAGAACCTTCGAATCATCCGCCTAAAGCGGAATCGAAGGTTCTTTCTTTTAAATATAGGCCATTTATAAGTTTCTCCCTTATAAATGACCTATATTTCTCGGAATGAAACGTGCTGCACCGCCAAAGGACGGCGACAGCCGTTTCACCTTGGTTGCAGGGCTTGCTATTTGTTTACGATATGATAAATTTCACGATTACAGCTGCAGCAAACATGACAGTCATCAGACCAAGCATGCCGCCAAAGCCGAACACTACATCCATCAAGTCGTGGCGCGGTTCTTCATTGTAATGCTCGCGCGGGTCTCTAACGTTCTCCATAACAAGCGTCCTCCCTTGAAAACGATTTAGCTATCAATAGTATACCCAACTATCTGAATAATTGTAAAGCAAAACACGGCAACTATTGTAAACGGAAGGACTCTGCTGCTGACCCTAATCTATGTTACAATAAGGCATGGGAACAGATGTCCGTAAGGGAGGTTTGGAAATGAATCAGCATGAGGAGAAACAGGCGGTCAGCCCGGCTGAAGCGGCGGAGCTCATTCGTCATAAGCTGGCACTGCTTCCGGACCAGCCTGGCTGCTATTTAATGAAAAACGGCGAAGGCACGATCATTTATGTCGGCAAAGCCAAAATTTTAAAAAATCGCGTCCGCTCGTATTTCAACGGCTCTCATAATGGCAAGACGCAGCGTCTCGTTGCGGAAATCCGCGATTTTGATTTTATATTGACGAAAAGCAACATGGAGGCGCTCATTCTCGAGTGCAATCTCATTAAGCAATATCATCCGCGCTATAACGTCTTGCTGAAGGATGACAAATCCTTTCCTTATATAAAAATTACGCATGAGCAGCATCCAAAACTCGAGGTAACCCGCAGGATGGCCAAGGATAAGGGGAAATACTTCGGCCCTTATCCGAATGCTTATGCAGCCCAGCAGACGAAGAAGCTGCTGGATCGCCTGTATCCGCTGCGCAAATGCAAGACGCTGCCCGACAAGGTGTGCTTGTATTATCACATGGGGCAATGTATTGCACCTTGTGAATATGAGATTGAACCCGGCACCTATGAGGCGATGGTACAGGAAATTACCCGTTTCCTGAATGGCGGCCATGATGTGGTGCGGGCGGATTTGCAGCGCAAGATGGAGGCTTCCGCCGAGCAGCTGGAGTTCGAGCGGGCGAAGGAATACCGCGATCAGATTATTGCCATTGATGCGGTGATGGAGAAGCAGAAAATTACGATGTCAGACGCCTTAGACCGCGATATTTTCGGCTATGCTGTGGAGAAGGGCTGGATGTGCGTCCAAATCCTTTATATGCGCCAAGGCAAGCTTATCGAGCGCCATGGTACGACCTTCCCTTATTATGGCGAAGAGTACGATGATTTTATGACCTTCGTAACCCAATATTACAGTGAAAATCCTGCGCTGCCGAAGCAGATTTTGCTGCCATTGCCGCCAGAACAAGCGGAGAGCGCACAGACAGCTGGCAAGACAGCTGGTGGGGAGCAGGGTGCGGCAGCAGCCCACCTTGAACAGGAAGCAGCGTTAAGTGCGGTTGAAGCAGCAGGGGAAACGGTTGATGCAGCGAGCTTAGTAGTAGTGGTTGACGAAGAGGCGCAAGGAGAAGCTCAGCAAACTAAGGACAAAGAGCTGTCCGTTGCTGAGGAGGCCGCTGCTGCGCTGCACCACTGGCTGAAAGTCAAGGTGCTGCTGCCGCAGCGCGGACGCAAGAGCGAGGTCGTCTCGATGGCGACGGAGAATGCCAAGGTTACGCTTGCCGACAAGTTCCGGCTCATTGAGCGGGATGAGGAGCGCAGCGTCAAGGCGGCTGCGGGGCTTGCCGAATGGCTCGGTTTGCCGCAGGCGAGCCGGATCGAGGCGTTTGACAACTCCAACATTCAAGGTACGAACCCGGTATCGGCAATGGTCGTATTCACGGACGGCAAGCCGGACCGCAAGGAATATCGCAAATACAAGGTCAAGACGGTCGTTGGGCCTGATGATTATGAGACGATGCGCGAGGTCATTCGCAGACGCTATGAGCGGGTGCTGAAGGATCAGCTGGCTGCGCCGGATCTGATCGTCGTCGATGGCGGCAAGGGGCAAATTTCCGCAGCGATTGATGTGCTGCAAAATGAGCTGAACCTGTTTATCCCGGTATGCGGCCTCGTCAAGGATGCCAAGCACCGGACGGCGCAGCTCATGACCGGCGATCCCGCCGAAATTATTCCGCTGCCGCGCGACAGCCAGGAATTTTATTTGCTGCAGCGCATACAAGACGAGGTTCACCGCTTCGCGATTACGTTCCACCGCGAGCAGCGCGGCAAGTCGATGGTCGTCTCACAGCTCGACGCCATTCCGGGCATTGGCGAGAAGCGGCGCAAGCTGCTGCTTAAGCATTTTGGCTCCATCAAAAAAATAAAAGAGGCCACGGTGGAAGATTTCCGGCCTCTTTCAATAGGAGATAAGCTTGCTGCACAAATTATTGCGGCACTTGGGGAGGAGGCGTCGCCGTAAGCTGCGGCGGCCTTCCTCCTTTTTTTCGATGCCATACCCGAATGATATAGGCAATTGGAACGGGCAGAACAGCGTAGAAAATCGCTGCCCCGATATTTAAAGCGCCACCTACAGAAATGAGCGAGAAGCCCATTAACAGCGAATCAAATATCGCGTGAACGAATATGGCGGTAATGAGGCTGTAGCGCAGGAAAATGTAGCTGAAGATCATCCCAATAATAATTAGCTCAATCAGCCTGGTGTAGTACGGGAAGATCGGATAGGCGACATGTCCAAGCGCCCATAATATGGTCGGGATCAAGGCAGCTACATAAATATTTTTGAACCATCTGCGGAACAAGGCAATGCCGAAAAACCGGTAAATGGCTTCCTCGGAAATCGCAGCGCACCAAGCCAGCATCGGCATGAGCCACAGCCATTTGATGTTGTAGGGAGACTGGGTCGCATCGCTTGTGCTCCAACTGCCGATTGCCGATTCGAGCACCAGAAATATGACCGATTGTACGCCTAGCAAAATAAGGGCAATCAAATAACCGAGTCCCATGCTGCGCCATACATGCTCGCCGTAATTTTTTTCCCGGAAGCCTGGCCAGACCGGACGTTTCCACGAGCGCCACATGCCGTCTCCGGCTACGAAGGAGAAATAGACGGCTGAGCCAACCGGGATCAGCAGAAACGCAGTAAACCATGCCATGAAGGACACCTCAGCATCGCTCATCACTTGTTCGCCTTGCTGGGCAATGACGCCGTCCATAATGCCAAGATTGTTAATAATATAAAAAACGGTGAAAATAAGGCTAATGACAATGCCGCGTTTGAATGTCGTATGACGGCGGTATAATATCGCATAGATAATAGCAAGCACCAGCGTGATGAAAGTCATGTAGGTGAGGCTAATCAACGATAATACGTCGGCCGTATTTTTTTGCTGCTCAACAATGGCTACATAGTCTGAGGGCGGAACAAAGGCTGGCTTATAAGTCGAAATGATGGTATTTTCGCCGTTCTGACTAAAGCCAAAACGCAGCTCAAGCTGAGAACTGCCTGCTGCATACCCTGTAGGATGAATGACAACCTGACCAAGGGAGTTAACGGTAGCATCGTTCAAATCTTTGGCTTGAAAGCCTTGCGTAGTCGCAAAGCTGGACGCCGCATCTAGAAGCTGCTTCTGGTCTATAATGGAATGCAAGTCCGAGCCTGCTCCAATGAGATTCCAAGCGACAACGCTGCCGCTTTGCATGTGGAGATAGACGAATGCGGTGCTGCCATTGTTAAGCGTTACTTGCGTTTGATAGGTGTCGAGCGGAAACTGCTGCATATATTTGGACGCATAATCCTCGTACAGCTTTTCCTTTATCAAATAGCCGGTTTCATCGCTATCGGTCTGATAAATCGTATGAGCGTCCGTAACATTAACGCCGAACTGCTTGGCGGCAAATTCCGTTGCTTTTTGCAGGGCTGCCTCATTGCCGATTACGTTGCCCTGTGATTCCGATATGCCTGAATCTGGACCGCTAAGCATCGGTATGATTTGCAAAAGTATAAAAACGACAGCGCCAATAACAGCGGCCCATACAAATTTCTTCCACTCGCGTGGAGCAATAAATTCAATCATAACTCACCTCAATTTCAGTTTAATCAAAAAATAAAGCATAGTACTCTTAACATACCATATTAAACCATATCATAGCCAATCTAACAGCTTGGTCACCCTTTAGGCGGCTTGTCGGCGTTGTCCGCGTTCATAAAACAGAGAAATAACGATATCCGGCGAGCTAACGGGCGGCTGACTTCCTCGCAGGGCTGTTTTTGAATGAAATCAGCTGTTTTCATTGCAAAAAGCTGTTTTATATGCAGCTCGCTTTAAGCTTATAATCGTTAAGTCATGTGTAATTGAAAAATCTAATTACAGTTGCAGCATGTGAACAGAATAATAGACAATTTTAAGGTGGATACAATGAACATTTCGTTTTTTTCCTTACTCAAATGGTCCCCTCCGCGCATATTGGTTGTTGGCTTTGCGATTATTATTATGCTGGGAGCTCTGATGCTATCCCTGCCATTTGCCTCGGCCGACGGCAGCGGACTGCGTTTTCTGGATGCTTTGTTTACAGCTACCTCGGCAACTAGCGTGACGGGGCTTGTAGTCGTGGATTCCGGTACTTATTTCTCGGTCGCCGGACAGGTTATTATTATGCTGCTGATTCAGATCGGCGGGCTCGGCTTTATGACGATGGGCACGCTGTTCGCGCTTGTGCTGAAAAAACGCATATCACTGCGGGAGCGGCTCATTTTGCAAGAAGCAATGAACCAAGGCAGCATGGAAGGCATTATTCGGCTCATTCGCAAGGTGATTGTGTATTCCTTATCATTTGAGCTCGTCGGCACGCTGCTGTTCACGCTGCGCTTCGCCTACGACATGCCGTTTGGCAAGGCGCTGTATTTCGGCGTGTTTCATGCTGTATCGCTATTTAACAATGCAGGCTTTGATATTTTTGGCGATTACCGCAGCCTGACGCTGTATGTGGATGATCCGATCGTGAACCTGACGGCGATGCTGCTTATTATATCTGGCGGCCTTGGTTTTATCGTCATTTCGGATTTGCTGGAATTCCGCCGCCGCAAGGGGCTGTCGCTGCACAGCAAAGTGGTGCTGGTTATGACCGGCTCGCTCATCGCAGTCGGAGCGATCGTTATTTTCCTATTTGAGTTTTCGAATGCGTTGACGCTTGGCTCGCTGGACTGGGGCGGAAAAATCCTTTCGTCCTTCTTCCAGTCCGTCTCGCCGAGGACGGCGGGGGCTAATACGCTGAACATTGCCGATTTACGGCAGGCGACTTTATTTTTCACCATTATATTAATGTTTATTGGCGCATCTCCCGGCTCGACTGGGGGCGGGATCAAGACGACGACGTTTATGACGCTCATTGGGGCGGTTGTAGCGATGTTTCGGGGGAAAGAGGACATCGTACTGTTCCGCTTTCGCCTCGGCAAGGAGCGGGTGCTCAAAGCGCTTACGATTACGATGCTGTCGCTGGCGCTGGTCGTAGTCGTAACGATGCTATTATCCGCAACGGAGGATCAGCAGTTTATTAAAATTTTATTCGAAGCAACATCCGCCTTTGGAACGGTAGGCTTGTCGATGGGCATTACGCCAGAGCTGAGCGATTTCGGGAAAATCATCATTTCCATTACGATGTTCGCTGGACGGCTTGGCCCGCTGACGCTTGCTTACGCACTTAATCCGAAAGCGAGCAAGGAGCTTTATCGGTATCCCGAAGGCAAAATTACAATTGGATAGGGGAAACACAGATTCATATGAAAAAGAACCAGTTCGTCATCGTGGGGCTTGGGCGCTTTGGCTCAAGCCTTGGCCGAGAGTTGATTCAGCTAGGCTACGAGGTGCTAGGCGTTGATAAGGATGAGGAAGTCGTGCAGGAGATGAGCGATGTGCTCACTTATACGGTATCGGCCGACTGTACGGACGAGGAGACGCTGCGCTCGATTGGCGTGCGAAATTTTGACGTTGGCGTTGTAGCGATTGGCGATGATATTCAGGCGAGCATTTTGACAACAATTTTGCTCAAGGATTTGGGCGTTAAGACAGTAGTGGCGAAAGCGCTGGACGAGCTTCACGGGCGGGTGCTGGAAAAAATCGGCGTGGATCGCGTTATTTATCCAGAGCGGGATATGGGCATTCGAGTCGCGCATCAGCTGGTATCGCCGAATCTGCTCGATTATATCGAGCTATCCAAGGATTATACGATTGCCGAGCTTGTCGTCACGGGCAAAATGCATGGCAAGACGCTCAGCGATCTCGACCTGCGCGCTCGCTTCGGGTGCAGCATTGTAGCGATTAATAAGCCAAATGGCATTATTATTGCCCCAACGGCAACCGATGTGCTGCACGAGCGTGATGTCATGGTCGTTATCGGGACGAATGAGCAGATTGAGCAGTTTGAAGAGGCAGCAACAAGGTGACAATAAAGACAGCAGCGCTTGCGGCTATTCGCATCGGCGCTGCTGTCTTCTTGTTATTCGACTGCTCAAGACTTCGAGCGGGCGGCAAGCTCCTCAATCCACAGACGTACGGCTGGATGCAGTTGGGCTGGATCGGCATGAATGAGCGAGGTAGTGCGCTTCGTCTCCGCCAGCTCCCTGATCGGAATGACGGTGAGGTCGTTGTCAGCCAGCAGCTGCTCACGCACATACGATTGGGGCAGCAGTGTCGCTGCCCGGCAAGTGTGCTGAAGCCGGACGATCGCCTCGAAGGAGTCGATTTCCATACGCACATCCGGCTGGAGATTGTATTTGGCAAACAACTCGTCGGTTAGCATGCGGTACCAGGTTCCTTTGGAGAAGAGGAGAATCGGCAAGCCGTTGAGGTCTTGGATACCGAGCATGCCTTTATCGGTCACAACCATACTTTTCGGCAGGACGAGCAGCAGATGATCCTCGAACAGCGGGACGCAGTGCAGCTGGGCGTCTTCAATCCGCGAGGCGACAATGCCGATATCCGCTTTTCCTTCCCTTACATAAGTAACGATCTCATGGGTTTTGCCCGTGACCGCCTTAATATCAAATTCAGGATGGCTTCCATTCAGCGCTTTAATAAAATCGGGCAGCGTTGTTTGCAGCGTCGTCAGGCTCGCTCCAATCGTAATGGAGGTCCGGCCTGCCGACTCATAGTCAGCAACCTTCTGCAGGTACCGCCGGTGCAACTGGCGAAGCTCCAGTGCGTATTCATAGGTCATCTGGCCGATAGGCGTCAGCTCCAGCCGCTTGCCGATGCGCCGGAACAACTGCGAGCCAATATCCTGCTCAAGCTTGGCTACTTTACGGGAGAGGGCAGGCTGGGACAAGTTCAGCAGCGCCGCAGCCTTATTCATGCTGGACTGCTCGACGATGGCGGCAAACATATGCATTTCTTCGATCAAAATAGCCAGCTCCAGTCTGCTTATGTTAAATTGTTATAACAAATTATAAAAAATAAGCAATTCCATTATAAGCTGAAAAGGAGTACGATGGGAAGTGTGACTAAACTGTGTCAACTTTTGTTGACGGAGAAAGAACCGAAGAGTAAAATGTAGAATGATTTGTAGACAAGCATTTTGAGGAAAGCGTAACCACAGTCTGGAAAGGAGACACAAAGGCATGAAAGGAAATTCGTATTTTTCCCGTAAGCTTCATTCGCTGCTTGGTATCATTCCGCTCGGAATGTTTATCGTTGTGCACGCGCTTACGAACTATCAATCGTTCGAGAGGGGGGCAGAGGGGTTCAGCAGCGGCGTAAAGCTCATTAACAGCCTGCCATTGCTGCCGATTTTTGAAATTTTCGGTATTTATCTCCCGCTGCTTTTCCATGGCGTGTACGGCTTATATGTAGCCTATCAATCGGACAGCAACCTGGGGCGCTTCAAGTACGGCCGCAACTGGGCGTTTACGGCGCAGCGTATAACGGGCGTTATCACGTTTATCTTCGTGTTCTGGCACGTATACCAAACCCGTTTTCAGGTGTACTTGGGCTACATCACACATGAGGAGCTAGGCTCCACGATGCACAATATTGCCACGAACCCGCTTTACTTTGTATTTTATGTTGTTGGGGTGCTGGCAGCTACGTTCCACTTTGCCAATGGCCTTTGGGCATTTTTGATCAGCTGGGGCATTACAGTAGGGCCTCGTGCACAACGGATTTCATCCATTGTATGCATGGGTGTATTTGTAGTAGTAGCGGCATTGTTTATTCTTTCGCTTGTTGCATTCCGCGGCGACGAATTCAAGGAAGCAGCCGATCTCGCATTGGCTTGGAATACTATCGGATAGTTTGAAGACAAGGAGTGAAGCGTGATGGCTAACAATAAAATAATCGTCGTAGGCGGCGGCCTTGCCGGTCTTATGGCTACGATAAAAGCAGCAGAAGCTGGCATGCACGTTGATCTGTTCTCGATCGTGCCAGTGAAACGTTCCCATTCCGTCTGCGCGCAGGGCGGCATTAACGGAGCGGTAAATACGAAAGGTGAAGGCGACTCGCCTTGGGAGCATTTTGACGATACGGTATACGGGGGAGACTTCCTCGCTAACCAGCCTCCTGTTAAAGCGATGTGTGAAGCAGCACCAGGCATTATCCACTTAATGGACCGTATGGGCGTTATGTTCAGCCGTACGCCGGAAGGCTTGCTGGATTTCCGTCGTTTCGGGGGTACACAGTATCACCGTACAGCATTCGCTGGCGCAACAACTGGACAGCAATTGCTATACGCTTTGGACGAGCAAGTTCGCCGCTGGGAAGCAGCCGGCCTCGTAACGAAATACGAGCATTGGGAATTCCTTGGCGCCGTTCTGGATGACGAAGGTATCTGCCGCGGGGTATCCGCACAGGATCTGCGTTCGATGGAAGTGAAAACGTTCGTAGGTGATGCGGTTATATTGGCATCGGGCGGTCCTGGCATTATTTTCGGCAAAACGACGAACTCGGTTATTAATACAGGTACAGCAGCAAGTGCGGTGTATCAGCAAGGCGTTAATTATGCGAACGGCGAATTTATTCAAATTCACCCAACCGCTATTCCGGGCGATGACAAGCTGCGCTTGATGTCCGAATCGGCTCGCGGTGAAGGCGGACGCGTATGGACTTACAAAGACGGCAAGCCTTGGTACTTCCTTGAGGAAAAATATCCAGCATACGGCAACCTTGTGCCGCGTGATATTGCGACTCGTGAAATATTCAGCGTCTGTGTCGATCAGAAGCTCGGCATCAATGGCGAAAACATGGTTTACCTTGATCTTTCCCATAAAGATCCGAAGGAGCTTGATGTGAAGCTCGGCGGCATCATTGAAATTTATGAGAAGTTCATGGGCGATGATCCACGGAAGCTGCCGATGAAAATTTTCCCTGCGGTTCACTATTCGATGGGCGGCATGTGGGTGGATTACAACCAAATGACGAACATCCCTGGTTTGTTCGCAGCAGGCGAATGCGAGTATCAATACCATGGTGCTAACCGTCTCGGTGCGAACTCGTTGCTGTCGGCGATTTACGGCGGTATGGTCGCAGGGCCGAAAGCAGTGGAGTACATTAAAGGCATGAAGAAAGCTTCCGCTGACGTGGCTTCCTCCGTCTTCGACCGTGAGCAAAAACGCCAAACGGATAAATATGAGAGCATTCTCGGCATGAACGGTACAGAAAATGCTTATGTTCTGCACAAGGAGCTTGGCGAATGGATGACCAACAATATGACGGTTGTTCGTTTCAATGACAAGCTTGAAGCAACGATCAACAAAATCAAGGAACTCAAGCAGCGTTATAGCAATATCAACATCAATGACTCGATGAAATGGAACAACTCAAGCGTTGCCTTCACTCGTCAGCTGTGGAACATGCTCGAGCTGTCCGAGGCTATGACCTTGGGTGCCCTGCTCCGTGATGAAAGCCGCGGCGCGCATTACAAGCCTGATTTCACAGAACGCAATGACGAGAAGTTCATGAAGTCAACGATTGCGACTTGGACGAAGGAAGGTCCGCAAATTTCGTACGAGGACATCGATGTTTCCCTCATTACACCGCGTAAACGTGACTATACAGCGAACAAGAAGAAAGGAGAATAACGATGGGTGATACGACTACTGCTACAAAAACCGTTAAGTTCATCATTACCCGTCAGGATGGACCGGAGTCTGCTCCTTACAAAGAGGAATTTGAAATTCCGTATCGCCCGAACATGAACGTCATCAGCGGCCTTATGGAAATTCAGCGTAATCCGACGATGGCGGATGGCGGCAATACAGCTCCAGTATGCTGGGAATCCAACTGTCTGGAAGAAGTTTGCGGCGCCTGCTCCATGGTCATTAACGGCAAGCCGCGCCAAGCGTGCAGCGCACTGATCGATCAATTGGAGCAGCCGGTACGCCTGGAGCCGATGCGCACTTTCCCGGTCGTTCGTGATCTTGTTATCAATCGCGAGCGCATGTTCAACGCTCTCAAACGCGTTAAGGCATGGATTCCGATCGATGGCACTTATGATCTCGGTCCTGGCCCGCGCCTTGCTGAATCGAAGCGTCAATGGGCTTACGAGCTGTCCAAGTGCATGACGTGCGGCGTATGTCTGGAAGCTTGCCCGAACGTCAACGATCGCAACAGCTTTGTTGGCCCAGCGGCCATTTCTCAGGTTCGTTTGTTCAACGTTCACCCTACGGGAGAAATGAACAAGGAAGAGCGTCTGGAAGCATTGATGGAGGATGGCGGCATCGAGGGCTGCGGCAACTCGCAAAACTGTGTTCGCTCTTGTCCGAAAGGCATTCCGCTTACGACATCGATTGCGGCAATCAACAAAGATACGACGAAACATCTGTTCAAAAAATGGCTTGGATTTTAAATATACGGTCTTCCACCTGAGTGGTGGAAGGCTTTTTTTATTTTATAATAATGATAATCAGTATCAATAATAAAAGAGATTATGGCGCTTGTCAATGATCAGCCGCGAATACGACATAAACGCAGCAAAAAAGAACCGCTCGCACGGTTCTTTTTTGCTGCGTTTATGCATTTCCTACTAATAGACCTTAACCTGGCTTGTTACAGCCACTCTTCGCCCCACTTTTGAATCGATTCAATGACAGGCTGTAAATGATGGCCTTTGTCACTTAATTCGTATTCAATGCGAACAGGCATCTCTGGATATACCGTTCGTTTAATAATAGAATGCTGCTCAAGTTCCTTCATCCGGTCGGTAAGCATCTTGTCGCTCATCTCCGGAATTTGCTCCTTGATTTCCTTAAACCTCTTTGGTCCAGCTAGTAGCACCCGAATGATGAGACCGGTCCATTTCTTGCCTAAAATTTCGGCCGCTGCTTCATACTTTGGGCACATTGTTGAATAATCCAACCTGATCACCCCGTTTCTTCTTAACCAATTATAACATATATACTTTGGAAAAGTAAGTGCATATAAACACCAAATCGCCATTTAACTTTATTTTAAATATATACTTTACAAAAGTTAGTTTATATATTAAGATTAGTTCATGAAACGCAGCGAGCAAGCGTTGCAGCTGCGAAACCAAACAAAAGACGAAGGGTGAGGTTAAAATGTTGGACACAGGATTATTGATTATTCGGGTAGTATTGGGTTTGTTAATGGTTGGTCATGGAGCACAGAAGCTGTTTGGCTGGTTTGGAGGATACGGCTTGAAAGGAACTGGGGGCTGGCTTGATTCGATTGGGGTTAAACCTGGTGTACTGATGGCACTGGCAGCAGGGCTAAGCGAAGCGGTAGGCGGCTTGCTGTTTGCTGCAGGCTTGTGGACATGGCTTGGCGCGGTACTGCTAATCATCCCAATGATCATAGCGATTGCCAAGGTGCATGGCGCTAACGGCCTATGGTCGACGCAGAACGGCTATGAATATAACCTGGTGCTTATCGCTGTATTTGTCGGTGTTGCTTTGACCGGTGCAGGAGAGTTGTCCATCGACGCCTTGCTTAAATAAGGGAAGAAGTGGTTCCGTATAGAAAAAAAGCCTGCTGCCAGCCGCTATAAGCGGATGACAACAAGCCCGATCATCATGCATGCGAATGCCGCCCACTGGGCGGCATTTAGTTTTTCCTTGTAAATCAGAATAGCGCCTGCCGCGACCACGAGGCTGTTTGTCGCGAAGATCGGCGCAGCTAGATTAGCGGGCCCTGTCGCCAGCGCGGTTGCATAAAGCTGAAGGCCGGCGTAGGAGAAGAGGCCAGCGAGCAGCCCGTAAAGCAAGCCCGTCCGATAGGCAGATTTGCGGGTGCTGCCGTTTTTTTCTTTACTTTGCAAGGCGAACCATAGAAAGGACAGCAAATAGCCCACGAATAAAATCGGCGCGCTTGCAAATCCCCATCCTTCCGTCACCTTCAGTCCGCCATTGCGGAATGTAAAGAAGATGACCGCGGCGCCAACATATAAAAACCATTGTCTTTGGGCAGGGACGGCTTGTATCTGTTTTTTATAAGAAATGAGCACAACGGAGAGCAGCAGCAGCAAAATGCCGCAAGCTTGCGTGAGATGCAGCGGTTCCTTATATACAAGCGTGCCTAATGCAACGACAAGCATGATGTTCATATTTGTCAGTGGAGAGGTCAGGCTGGCGGGGCCATAATCCAGCGCCTTCATAAAGACCGCGTTGCCGATGGCCGAGCCTGCTCCAATGATCGCTCCAGCAACCCAGATCCGGTAATCGGCTAACGAAGCGAGCGATCCTTCAAACGCGGCATGAACGCCAAATCCGAATGTGCCTGAGGCGTAAAGCCCGAGCAGCAGCGCCGAGGTCGTGCCGCCGCTCATCTGGCTTCTTTTCATCCACCAGCCGGCTAATCCGAATAAAATGGCGCTAGAGATGGCAACGGTTAGCCACATGAGGTTCAGCTCCCTGATTGTTTACGGTATTGTTGCATTTGTTACACAAATGAAATGATTCTGTTATACCCCTATTACAATACTCGGTTATTATAATAAACAAGACCCCCTTTTAATATATCGAATTCGGACCTGCGCTCGGTGCAGGTCCACTTTTTTTGTCTAGATGTTCGAGGGTGGCTTGCTGCTTACGCTCTCCACACAAAAAAAGAGGCCGCTCTGCTGAAGATCAGCAAAGCAGCATGATTTTACGGGATTCAATAAGCAGACGGCTTAAAGCGGTACGATGATCTGCTTGCGCTGGCGGTAGAAGACCCATTTTTTAAAGCCAATTTCCTTGAGGCGTTTGCTAACGAGATCCCATTCATCGCCAACCCTGCTCGGAACGTGGGCATCGGAGCCGAAGGTCACATTAACCCCAAAATGGTGGGCACGCTCCAAAATTTCATCGGATGGATACCAGCCGCCTACATATTTTGTGCTGCCGGAAGTATTAATTTCAATCGAAACGTCGTTTTCCGCAATGATGCGGAGCGTATCATCGATTTCGGCATCGGCTTTAATGTCCGAGAAAGCAGGGTAATAGCCTTTCATTGCATCGATATGCCCCAATACATCAAACATGCCGCTGCGCGCCGATTGGCTAATCAGGTCATAATAACGGCGCTTATCCTCGAATTGCTGCTTCTCGGTCAAACCTTCCCAGCGATTGCGATTAAAAATGCTCACTCCACTTACCTGATGTACTGAGCCGATAATGTAGTCGAACGGTACGCCTTCGTAGGCATCACGATAAGCGGGGAGACGTTCAGGGAAAAAGTCTGATTCCATACCGAGCAGCACTTCAATGCGGCCCTCATATTTGGCTTTAAGCTCAAGTACTTCCTTTATGTAGTTATCAAATTCAGATTGAGCCATGGCGATGCCGGGAAAAGGGCGATCGTCCTTATGACCAAAATAAGGCGAATGATCAGAAATGCCGATGGCCTGCAAACCTGCGTCCAAAGCGGCAATAATGTAGTCTTCAATCGTTCCGTCGGCATGGCCGCAACGTTCGTGATGGGTGTGCAGATCAAATTTCATAGCTGTTTCCTCCTTGAGTTGAAAATGCGCTGGCAGCTTATTCGCTGCTAATGAATTGATGCTCCGGCATGCCCTTGAGATCGCTTAGAAACTGCTGCATCGCCGTGTTTAAATATCTGCCGGATTTGTAGACGACGCCGACCGGATGGCTGATTTCGAGCTCGTTCACTTTGATCATCTTGAGCGAGCCCCGCCGCAGCTCCTCGGCAATGGACAGCTTGGAGACGACGGCGGCGCCAAGATTGATTTCAACCATGCGCTTAACTTCTTCGCTGCTGGAAAGCTCCATCATAATGTTCGGCTGAATATTGTACTGGCGAAAAATCTTGTCTACGAAGCGTCGTCCCAGCGTGTCGGGTGCAAGCATGATCATGGGAATATCCTTGAGTGCCTCTACGGTAGTATGCTTCAAATCGCTCAGCGGATGCTCCGGAGATACAACAAACTCAAATGTATCGTAATAAAGAGTGGACGAGTGCAGGTTTGGATTTTTCTCAAATAAATAAGAAATACCAATGTCGATTGTGCCATTTTCCACGCTGGCGGTCACCTGTGATGATGGCATCGTATGGATCGTCGTTTTGATCAGCGGAAACTGGTCTTGAAAGTAGGATAACACCCGCGGCAATATCTGAATCGCGATGGAAGAAGTCGTCCCGAGCAAAATATGGCCTTGAGGCGTCGTGTTGAGGTCTGAAAGCTTAGCCTTAAGTTCTTCGACAATAAGCAAAATTTTCTCGGCATGCTCCAGAAAAACTTGTCCATGGTCGGTGAGGGTGACAGGCTGATTGCGATCAATCAGTACCGTCTTGAATTCCTCTTCAAGCGTTTTGATTTGTGCGGATACTGCAGGCTGGGTCAAATTAAGCAGCTCACCCGCCTTGCGGAAGCTCATCGTTTTGGAAATGGTGAGGAGTGTTTCAAGTTGGCTAATATTCACTACAATCCCCCTCCAGGTTAAATGAAGCGAGTACACGCTTATTGAAATAGGCTTGCAGGCGTAGACGTCTTTCATCGTGATAGCGTTGCTTACTATTATAAAGCAAATCCGGCACAACGGCAAAAAGTAGGAAAAGCTTTACGTATTATTTAAAGAGGATATGAGGTGACCTTGTCGAAGTGTGTTGAACGAAGGTACTTATTTGGGGAGGCGTTATGACTGGACAGGAAAGCAATAAGAGGCTGGCTCATGTACGATTGGGCCAATTCGGCGTTTGCGACGACGATGATGGCGACCGTCATGCCAATATTTTATTCGGGTGTAGCAGCGTCTAATTTGTCAGGGACGAAGGCAGAAGCCTATTGGGGATATACCCAAAGCATTTCGATGCTGTTCGTAGCGGTGCTGTCGCCAATTTTGGGCGCGGTAGCCGATTACATGGGCTCCAAAATCAAATTTCTGACGATGTTTATGCTTATGGGCGCCGCATCCTGTGCCGCGATGGCGTTTGTTGGCGAAGGGGACTGGCTGCTGGCCTCTATTTTGCTCATTATAGGAACGATGGGTTTTGCAGGAGGAAACACCTTCTATGATGCGCTGCTGGCGGACGGCGTGCCGATTGAGCGCAGGGATGTCGTGAGCGCGCAGGGCTACGCTTATGGCTATATGGGCGGGGGATTGCTGCTGCTCGTCAATATTTTGATGATTCAAAATTTCGAGCTGTTCGGTTTTCCTACCAAAACCTTTGCGACTCAAATGGTGTTTATTACGGTAGGCATATGGTGGTTTCTATTCTCGCTGCCGCTGCTGCGTTCGGTGAAGGAGCCTGTGAAAAATGTCAAAGTTGGCTTTGGCACCGCCCTTGGCAAAGGTTTCACGCGATTGCGCGGCACGATGCGAACGCTTAAGCGATATCCGGAGCTGCTTAAATATATGGCTTCGTTTTTATTTTTCAACGATGGCATTAATACGGTTGTCGTGATGGCGACCATATATGGTCAGGGAATCGGCATTAATACGGATGATATGATTAAGGCGCTATTAATTACGCAGTTCGTCGGTTTCCCTTGTACGATTGTATTCGGCAGACTGGCAGCGCGTTTTGGCTCGAAAAAGCTGCTGTATGTGTCGTTATGGTTCTACGTTGTTATTGTTATATTAGGTTATTTTATGACGACATCGCTGCATTTTTATTTGCTCGCGATTATGGTTGGCGTCGTTCAGGGAGGCAGCCAGGCGATTTCCCGCTCGATTTATTCGGGGATGGTGCCGCCGTCCAGGTCGGGCGAATTTTTCGGCTTCCTCTCGCTGTCCAGCAAGTTTTCCTCCGTTGTAGGACCGCTGCTGTTCTCGGTGGTAGCGACGGTTACAGGCTCTACCCGTATCGCCATCCTCTCGCTTATTGGGTTATTCGTCATCGGCATCGTGCTGCTCATGTTCGTCAATTTGACGAAGGGCCGAGAAGAGGCGTTGGCTGGGGATGATGGGGCAGCTAAAGCATGAACATACGAAGCCCGGCGCCATTCCAATGACAAGGAATAGGCAGCCGGGCTTTGCGCTTTATTTTCAAAGGGACTATAAAAGTTAGAACTGCTGCATCGCTTGGCCTTGAATGGATGCACAAAAAATGGTTTAAATCGCGTGGCTGGCTTTATGTGTTATTGCATGGGTTATTTGGGCTTCCGCTTTGTTTCGTTTTCCCCTATATGGAACTGGGCTTATACGGCATAATCGCTGCTTTGGCATATGGCTGCATCGACAGGCTGTTATGGCGGAAAGCTTCTAAGAAAAAAGGGATAAGAACCCTTTTGCTTAA
This sequence comes from Paenibacillus algorifonticola, assembly GCF_000971975.1. Classification (GTDB taxonomy): domain Bacteria; phylum Bacillota; class Bacilli; order Paenibacillales; family Paenibacillaceae; genus Pristimantibacillus; species Pristimantibacillus algorifonticola. The sequence goes on from NZ_KQ040778.1 coordinate 170,133, forward strand.
TCCTGTGCTATTATTTGCTTTGGTGTGGGGCATTTTCTATTGGCTTTCCCCAGAAGTATCGTCTTTTACAGGGGTAACCTCTTTTACAGAAACAGATGCAGTTGCATTTGCTACAATCTCTAATGCAGGCACCAGCATCGAGGGGTTTTAGAGGCCAATATCGATTATTAATAGTATTCTGAAAGAAAAGGGGGTTCAAGTGTGGAAGCCTACAATGATTTAATGAAGCTCATTAAGTTAACGGGAGAGCGTGCTAAGCTGGAGGCGAAGGCAAATGGAACTTATGTGGTCTACAAAGACAAGATGGGAAACTTAGTGAAAGAACATTCTGATGGAAAGAAAGAAATTCTAGCGGAAGGTAATTGAGGATGTCCATGAGCTTATGTAAAAAAAGCGAATGTACTCCATAAATAACCGGCACAAAAGCAAATGAAGGCTTTTAAGCTGTAAAAAAGTAGAAGCCTGATGGAAAAGGCGAGCGGAGTGAAAGGTTTGAGATGGAGGAGCGCAGCGTACGCCTTTGCCTCTGAATTTTTACCGCAGCGCGGTATAATTCAAGAAAATTCAGAGGCAATAGCGGCTGGAATCCAAACCTTTCACGCAGCGATGATTCTTTTCCATCAGGCTTCTACGAAACGGTCTTAATGATTCTCATTTGAGGTTGTGCCCAACGTCACAACCAATCCTTTTTGCGAAAAATAAAAAACATCCCAAAGCCCAGCGCAAGCATAATGCCGAGCAAAATGTAGGAACCGCCGCGCATATGCAAGCCGGGTATAAAGTCGAAGTTCATCCCGTAAATGCCGGTAATGAAGGTCAGCGGCATGAATATCGTCGTCATTGCGGTAAACACGCGCATAATTTCATTGGCTCGCGCCGATATACTGGACTGGTAAGCTTCTCGCAAGTTGCCCATCAGCTCGCGGAACGTATCAAATGTCTCGGCGATTTTGACGGCATTTTCATAAATATCGCTAAAATATTTTTGCAGCTGATCATCAATCAGCTTTAGATCGCGTTTGTTTAGCGTAGCGATAACGTCTTTCTGCGGGCCAAGCACCTTCTTGAGCCACAAAATTTCACCTCGCAAACCGATAATTTCGTTCAGATGCGATTTTTTCGTATGCATTAATATATCTTCTTCGAGTGTTTCGATCCGCGTATCAATTCGGTCCGCGACGAGGAAGTAGTTATCGACGACAATATCGACGAGATTATATAAAAAATAATCGGGACGGCTAACTTCCTGCTCCCACAAAATGGGCTTCAGGGAGCGCAGCTCATTAATTTTCTGCTTCGTAACCGTAATAATATAATGGCGGCCAAGAAAAATGTTCAGCGCACGCAGGAATATTTCCTCATCATCAAAACGAATGCTGTTAATGACGATAAAATAATGGCTTTCATAAATTTCGATCTTGGGTCGCTGCTCCTCCTCGGTGAGGCAATCCTCTACCGCGAGGTCATGCATGTGGAACAAGGGCTGCAAAACAGCCAAATCCTCCACATCGGCATCAATCCAATAAAAGCCCTCCGGCGATGGAATGAGCGTATCAGCAATATCTTCAATAGGTGTAAACATGCCATTGTTGACCAGACGGATTTTCATCTGTGCATCTCCTCTCTGAAATGGACAGGAGGCCGCCTTTGCCGCTTGCACAGAGCGCTGTTAATTATAGAAAAACAGGGCGCAATACGCAGTGGCTGGGCAGCCGCCATATTCGGTTTTGTTCAGGCCTCGGTCGGTCGCCTTCCATGTCCGTATGCACTCCTTTATCATGTGAATTTTTGGATAGAAAACACCGATTTCTTCGGACAGTGTTTTAATCCTTGTCTAGTATACTCCCGCAGCAGCTTTACATTCAAGCGAAAAAACCGTAAATCAAGCCGAAAGATCAGCCTTAGATAGTATATGCAGTCCACAGGGTTGACGCGCCTGCCCGAATCCATTAAAGTATGCTTATAAGCAGCAATTCCATAAATTGAATAGAACTACTTTCTTATCAAGAGCAGGCGGAGGGACTAGCCCGATGAAGCCCGGCAACCGGCGTAAGCACGGTGCTAATTCTTGCGGAAACATTGCGATGTTTCTGAGAGATGAGAGAGGCGAACGCTTATTTTTTGAGCAAACGACCTTTTCTCTCGACAGAAAGGGTCTTTTTATATTTTTGGGAATGCTGATAATCACAAGAACAAGGAGTGATTCTGCATGCCAATCAAGGTTCCAGACCATTTGCCGGCGAAAGAAATTCTAAACAGTGAGAACATATTCGTCATGGATGAGAGTGTAGCTTACCATCAGGATATTCGGCCGCTGCGCATCGCCATTTTAAACCTGATGCCTGAGAAAGAAACGACGGAGACCCAATTGCTTCGCTTGATCGGCAATACGCCGCTGCAGGTAGAGGTTGTGCTGCTTCGTCCGAAGACGCATACGTCAAAAAACACGTCATACGAGCATCTGCAAGCCTTTTATAAAACGTTTGATGAAATTTCCCATGAATTTTACGATGGCTTGATTATTACAGGCGCGCCTGTCGAGCATCTTGATTTTGAAAACGTGAATTATTGGGAGGAACTGAAGGACATTATGGATTGGAGCGCCCGGCGGGTGACTTCGACCTTCCATATTTGTTGGGCCTCGCAGGCAGGACTTTACCATCATTACGGCGTGCCGAAATATGAATTGGATGCGAAGGTATTTGGCGTGTTCCCGCATACGATCGAGAAGCAGAACGTCAAGCTGCTGCGCGGCTTTGATGATGCATTTTTCGTTCCGCAATCCCGCCATACTGAGGTTCGCCGCGAGGATATCGAGAAGGTTGAACGTTTGGAAATTTTGTCGGAATCGGCAGAATCGGGCGTGTACATTGTCGCATCCAAGGATGGTCGTCAAATTTTCGTCAGCGGGCATTCGGAATATGATCCATTTTCGCTAAAAAATGAATATGATCGCGATAAAGCGAAAGGGCTCGACATCGCACTGCCGAGAAACTATTTCCCGGGTGATAACCCTGATGCACTGCCGGTTTCCTCATGGAGGTCGCATGCTAATCTGCTTTTCTCGAATTGGCTCAACTATTACGTGTACCAGCAGACACCCTTTGATTTGGGAGCAAACATCTAACTATATAATAGAAGGAGCAATAGCCCATGTTGAAAATCGAAAGTGAATTAGCGCAAATTGGTTCGCAAAAGGATACGGAAACCGGTGCCGTAAGCTTCCCTGTGTATCAGGCGACAGCTTTCCGTCATCCGAAGCTCGGACAAAGTACAGGATTTGACTACGCTCGTACAAAAAGCCCGACCCGCGCCGTATTGGAAGAGGCGGCTGCCAAGCTTGAGTCTGGCGACGCTGGCTTCGCATGCAGCTCAGGCATGGCGGCTTTGCAAACGGTATTTGGACTGTTTCACCAAGGCGACCATTTAATCGTATCGCTTGATCTGTACGGCGGCACTTATCGCCTGCTGGAGCGGATTATGTCGAGATATGGGGTTACAGCATCCTATGTGGATACGAACGATATTGATGCAATGAGCGAGCTGTGTACACCGAATACGAAGGCGGTACTGATCGAGACGCCAACCAATCCGCTAATGATGATTACCGACATCGAGCGTGTCGCTTCATGGGCGAAGTCCAAAAGGCTGCTGACGATTGTAGACAATACGCTGCTGACGCCTTTTTTCCAGCGTCCAATTGAGCTGGGAGCAGATGTCGTTGTCCACAGCGCGACCAAATATTTGGGCGGCCACAATGATGTGCTCGCTGGCCTCATTGTGACGAAGGGACAAGAGCTGTCGCAGGAAATGGCATTTTTGCATAACTCCATTGGCGCGGTTCTTGGACCGCAGGATTCATGGCTGTTAATGCGCGGCATGAAAACACTGGCGCTGCGGATGGAGCGTCATGAGTACAATGCAACGAAAATCGCGAACTACTTGCTTGAGCATCCTTCTATTGAAGAGGTTTATTATCCAGCTTTGCCGCATCATCCAGGACATGAGGTGCAAAACCGCCAATCATCGGGAAATACCGGCATTTTCTCCTTCCGCGTGAAGGACGCCCGCTATATTGAACCGATTTTGCGCCATATTCAGTTGATCGCTTTTGCAGAGAGCCTGGGCGGTGTGGAGTCGCTTATGACGTATCCAGCTGTACAGACTCATGCCGATATACCGGAAGAAATTCGCCGTGCAGTTGGCGTTGATGATAAATTGCTGCGCTTCTCCGTCGGCATTGAGCATGCGGATGACCTGATTGCCGATTTGGAGCAGGCGCTTGCCGCAGCAAAGCAAGAGATTGGGGAGGTATAGCAGCATGAGTGACAGACATAACAAAGAGGAATTTGCCAAGCGCCATTTTGCAACGAAGCTGCTTCATTTCGAAGGATCTTTTGATGAACAGACGGGTGCGTCCAGCACCCCGATTTTTCAGGCTTCGACGTTCCATCAAAGCGATTTGTCTCAAAACCCGCCTTACGATTACAGCCGTTCCGGCAATCCGACAAGGCAGGCGCTGGAGGATCAAATCGCGCTGCTGGAGGGCGGGACGCGCGGCTTCGCTTTTGCCTCCGGCATGGCGGCAATCTCGACAACGTTCCTGCTGCTGTCGGCAGGCGATCATGTCATTGTGACGGAGGATGTTTACGGCGGTACATATCGTCTGCTAACGACGGTGCTGAATCGTCTAGGCATGGAAACGACATTCGTCGATATGACTGATTTTGCAGCTGTTAAAGCTGCATATAAAGCGAATACGAAAGCGGTATTTATCGAGACGCCTTCCAACCCGACGCTGAAAATCACCAACATTTCGGAGGTGGCTTCGTGGGCGAAGGAGCATAACCTGCTGACGATTTTGGACAATACGTTTATGACGCCTTATTACCAGCGTCCGCTTGAGCTTGGCGTAGACATTGTCGTACACAGCGCGACGAAGTTTCTGAGCGGTCACAGTGACGTGCTGGCTGGACTGGCCGTAACGGCTGATCCAGAGCTGGGACGCAGGCTGTATCAGCTGCAAAATGGCCTCGGCGCTGTACTGAGCGCCCACGAATGCTGGCTGCTTATGCGCGGCATCAAGACGCTGCAAGCCCGTATGGAGCATAGCGAGCGCAGTGCGCGCAAGCTGGCGGAATGGTTGAACGAACATCCAGAAGTAACGAAGGTTTATTATCCGGGCCTTGCGGATCATCCGGGCCGTGAGGTTCATGAACAGCAATGCTCCGCCTATGGCGCAGTTGTATCCTTTGATGTGGGCAGTGGCGAACGGGCGAAAGCGATGCTTGGCCGCGTGAAGCTGCCGCTTGTAGCGGTCAGCCTTGGCGGCGTAGAAAGCATTTTATCGTATCCGGCGATGATGTCGCATGCGGCAATGCCAAAGGAAGTGCGCCATGAGCGCGGCATTACGGATGGCCTCGTACGCTATTCGGTAGGCCTTGAGCATATCGAAGATTTGCTTGCAGATTTGGATCAGGCTTTGCGCGGCTAACGGCTTCGTAAAGTGGAGGAAAAGACGGCTGTCATTACTGACAAGCCGTGTTTTTCCTTTTTAAAATATAGGAAAGGATACGATGTTCCCATCCTTTCTCTCTATTTCTCGGAATGAAACGCGCCGCGCCGCCAGAGGACGGCGACAGCCGTTTCACCTTGGCGGCTGTATTGCCTTTAAACGAAAGATGACGAATTAGTGCTTAGTATGATAAAATTAGCCTATACTTAATTAGTTTGTGAAAAAAAGCGCAACATCAAAACTACAGCGATAGATAAGGAGGTCTTGCGTAATGGCAACGTTGGACCAGATATTGGATAAGGCCCTGCGGGGTGAGCGAATAAGCTTGGAAGAATGTATTATTATGTTCGAATCCGACGAGATTGAGAAAATGGGTAAAGTTGCGAATGAAATTATGCTGCGCAAGCATCCCGAGCCTGTAACGACTTTCGTTGTAGGAAGAAACGTCAACTACACGAATGTGTGCGACGTTTATTGCAGGTTCTGCGCCTTTTACCGTGCCCCAGGCTCCAAAGAGGGCTATGTTCTCGATAACGAGACCATTATGAACAAAATTCAAGAAACAATTGACGTTAACGGAACCGAAATTTTGATGCAGGGCGGAACGAACCCGGATCTGCCTTTTACTTATTACACGGATTTGCTGAAGGAAATCAAGCAGCGCTTCCCGAACATTACGATGCACTCATTCTCGCCAGCAGAAATTCAGAAAATGAAGGAAGTTTCGGAAGGCTTGTCGCTGGATGAGGTTGTTCGTCAGCTGCATGAAGCGGGATTGGATTCGCTGCCAGGCGGCGGCGCGGAAATTCTCGATGACCGCACACGCCGTAAAATTAGCCGCAAGAAGGGCTCTTATACAGACTGGATCGATGTTATGAAGTCGGCCCATCGTCATGGTATGAATACGACGGCTACGATGGTTTACGGCTTTGGAGAAACGATGGAGGAGCGCGCCTTGCATTTGCTCCGTATTCGTGACGTTCAGGATGAATGTAAAGCGAATGGCTATGATTCCGAAGGGTTTACAGCCTTTATTTCCTGGCCGTTCCAGCCGGACAATACGAGAATGCCGATGGAGAAAGCGAAGCCGGAAGAGTATTTGAAAATTGTGGCGGTGAGCCGTATTTTCCTCGATAATATCGATAATCTGCAATCGTCATGGGTAACGATGGGTCCTGACATGGGTAAACTTTCACTGTCCTATGGCTGCAACGACTTCGGCAGCACGATGATTGAGGAAAATGTGGTGTCCGCTGCGGGCACGACGCACAAGGTCAACATTGAGCTGATCTTGAAGCTCATTCGTGAAGCGGGCAAGGTTCCGGCTCAGCGTAATACGCGCTATGAAATTTTGCGGATGTACAATGAAAGCGACAAGGCTGAGCAGGATTTTGTTATGCAAAATTAAGTTGTAGCGATCGAATATTTTTGGGCTGTTTTCGGCAAATAATGAAGCATCCATCCTGTTGTTCGACTGTGGTGACTATAACGCTTATCTAATATTTTATCCGCTAAGGGATAGATATGGATAAGCGTTTTTTGTCGTTTGGCAAAACATTTGACTCAGCGCGTATTTTCGTTAAAAAGTCGGCGAGGCACGTCAATTCGCGTTTCTCACTTTAGAAACCTCGACCGATATCTGCATGATATAGTTGCTCGGGTTTTTCTCTGCGATGTAGCTGAGCACCTCAACCGCGTATGCTTTTCCGCATACAGCCATCCCGTTACTCTCTATATATTTTTTTATAGTGGAGTACGTTTCAGACATGGTTTCATAAGATCCTCTATGATTCATGACAACATAGATACCTTTGGGTTTGGTGATCATTCTCTCTCCCGGTATCGGAGCCTTTAGCTTATTGGCAATAAAGTCCCCATAATAATCACCTGATTCAAAATGATCCTTCCCTAAAATGGTCCAGATAGGAAACTCGTGGTCAATAAATTGTTTTTCGCAATAGTTTCGATGTTCATTTAATTTGTGAGCAAACTCCTTGTCACCATCGCCCTGTTCCAGTTGTGTGGCAATGAAATATTCCTCTTCATATTCCGCCATCGACGGTCCATCATGAAGCTCTCCCTGGGCTTGCTCCGTCATTTCAATGGCGCCTTTTAAAAGTCTCTGCATCCGTTTTATTCTAATCTGTTCCATTTCTAGGTCATACAGTTTCTGTCTGAGCAGCTCTATGAGCAGAGGCGTGTTCTGATTTTGAATAAACCCCTTTATTTCCTGTAGGGAGCTTCCCGCCTTCTTCAGTACATTGATTATATCGAGGGCATAACATTGCTGAATGGAGTAAAAACGATAACCTTTTGAGTTTACAAATTCTGGTTTTAAGAGCCCGATCTCATCATAATGAAATAGGGTATGTTTAGTAACCCCGCAAGTTTTGGCAAGCTCACTGGTCGTAAAGTATGGGCCGTGGCTATCTGACATCATTCATTCCTCCACTACAATCTAAGAAAATGTAATCACGAAAATTGCACCTTAACAATTAACGCTTGACTATAGGGTAACCCTACACTTTAAAATAAAAGCAAGTTAACTTGTATCTTGGAGGAATATCATGTCTACATTCAAACGTTGGTTGGTTCTGGTTATCGTATCAAGCGCACTATTACTTATTGTGATGGATATGACCATCCTGTATACGGCATTGCCTAGTTTAACCCATGACCTCGGTGCGTCCGCATCGGAAAAATTATGGATTCTGAATGGCTATTCGCTCGTCATGGCGGGCCTGCTTCCAGCAATGGGAACGCTCGGAGACCGCTTGGGCCATAAAAAAATCTTCTCCCTCGGCTTGCTCGTCTTTACTGCGGCTTCACTTCTTGCTGCTTTCTCTCCCGATCCTTATGTGCTTGTGGTGGGACGGGTTCTTCTTGCCGTCGGAGCGTCTATGATGATGCCTGCTACATTGTCCATCATCAGAATCACCTTTACAAATGGACGTGAGCTTGGATTGGCGATCGGCATTTGGGGCTCTGTTGCTTCCGGAGGTGCAGGACTTGGTCCGATCGTAGGCGGACTTCTTCTAGAGCATTTCTGGTGGGGTTCGGTGTTTTTGATTAACCTTCCTATCGCCATTATTGCGCTTGTTTTGACGCTGATATATGTGCCAAATCATCCGGGCCATAAAGAAAAGAAGTGGGATTTGATCAGCTCCATCCAGATTATGATTGCGATGGTGGCAATTATCTATTCCATTAAAGAATTTGCCCGGCGTGAAGGGTCGCTGACATTTGCTATCGCGGGAGCCGTTATCGGGATCGCAGCTTTAATAATCTTTATTCATCGGCAAAATAGAAGCGAAAATCCACTTATTGATCTTTCCTTATTTAAAATAAATGGTTTCTCCGCCGGATTTATTACTGCTTTGGTCGGTACATTTGCGCAGTTGGGGGTTCAATATATTGTGACCCAACGGCTTCAATTGGTGGGAGGCCTGAGTCCTCTTCAAGCGGGGCTATATACGATAAGCGTACCGTTAGCAGCACTCATTGCGGGTCTGCTGACTGGATCGATCCTGCATCGCTATGATGTAATCCGTATTAAGAGCGCTGCTCTTCTGCTTGCCGCTCTGGGAATGGGCGTGTATCTTTTGCAATTTAATTCGGGCATTGCTGGGCAGATACTTGGACTGGCTCTCCTTGGGGCAGGCTTAGGAGCAGGGATGACAGCAGCATCGCATTCGATTATGAGCTATGCTCCCCCTGAGAAAGCGGGTATGGCGGCATCCATTGAGGAAGTAGCCTATGAGATGGGGGGAGCGTCGGGCATTGCGATCATCGGAAGCATGTCAGGCCTTGTATACACCTTGGCTATGAAAATCCCTGCTGGACTCCAAGTTCCGGGTAATGTAGAAGACAGCCTGGATGAAGCGCTTTTGGTTGCAGAAGGATTGCCCGCGCAGGCTGCCGAGGCGTTAAAAGAAGCAGGCCGTGCTGCTTTTAATCAGTCCTTTTCAGCGATTATTGCGGGGGTGGCCCTATTTTTGGTGGCAGCCTCGGTCATCGTCGGATTGACTGGAGCACGTTCTAAGAAAAAAAGCTCCGCCCAGTCCTGATCCGGTTAAGCAGGAAGGTAAATTATTAATTTGGTTGAGGGATAGATAGAATACAAGAAATGAAGTCGGAAAAAGAAGATCCCATTTCAAATGCAAATTTTCCAAACAAATAGACTGTTCAAACTGTAACCTTTTGTGTTACAATACGATTTAATCGAATATGAATCTTCAGGGCAGGGTGCAATTCCCTACCGGCGGTAAGGATGCGTTCGCAGCATCCAGAGCCCGCGACTCCTGGCTGCTTGCAGCCGGGACTGATCTGGTGAGAATCCAGAGCCGACGGTATAGTCCGGACGGGAGAAGATCAGAACCAGCTTGTTAAATGACTTTCATTTAACAGGTTTGTTGATGATGCCCTTGTCAGATTGCTGACAGGGGCATTGTTTCTTTTTCAAAGTGAAAAGAAGGTTCAATTCAAAACTTTCTTAGGAGGTTTTTGAATTGCAGAACACATTAGAGCTGGCTAGCGAGAAAGCGGGCTGGCGAACATCACGAATTGCGAGCATAAACGGTATATGGTATGTGGCGCTAGGTGCGACACTTTGGGGGCTTGACCCGCTGTTCCGTATTTTATTGCTCAAAAGCTTCACCTCGGCACAAATTGTATTTATTGAGCATGTTTTGCTCGCTTTTTACGCAATTCCTGTATTGTTTAAATTCCGTCGTACATTAGTCGGCAAGCTGTCGATTGGCGTCATCGGGGCGCTACTGTTTATTTCTTGGGGCGGCTCGGCAGTAGCTACCGTATTATTCACCGCTGCCTTTTCCCATGGCAGCGCCAATGCGGTGCTGCTGCTGCAGAAGCTCCAGCCGTTATTTGCAATAGTGCTCGCCAGAGTTATGCTGAAAGAAAAGCTGCCGCAGAAGTTTTTCATCTTTTTGCTAGCGGCGCTGGCAGGCACATATTTACTGACCTTTGGGTTTGGATCTCCGCTCGTTGGCCTGCATGATCTTGCCCTGCTCAGCTGCCTATTCTCGATAATCGCAGCGGCACTGTGGGGCGGCTCGACCGTCATGGGCAAATATTTGCTGCAAAAAAAATTGTCCTTTTCCATCGTGACTTCCCTTAGGTTTCTGCTGGCACTTCCGCTGCTCAGCGTCATTTTACTGGCAAGCGGCGACGCATGGAGCCTGAACGCGCAGGGCAGCCAGCTATCGCTCATTGCCGTCAATTTATTGTTTCAAGCCTTTTTCCCAGGCTTAATCAGCATGCTGCTTTATTACAAAGGACTTTCCTCAACTAAAGCTGTATACGCGACGCTTGCAGAGCTTTCCTTCCCTGCTGTCGGCGTATTAATTAACTGGCTCGTATTTGGCCAGACGCTGACGCTAGGACAGCTTAGCGGCTTCCTGCTCATTTGGCTGACCCTATGGCTTATGAGCCGCAGCAGCAATGAACAGGCCGCTCAACAGCCGCAAGCAGCAGCTTAAGTCAAACTCATTCAGAGCCCCTTCATTCCCAATGTCTTCATCGTATATCGGTGCTTGGTGCGCCATATACTGTTAGAGGGAAATGAAAGGGGTTGGCTTGTTTATGGAACTATTCACCGTTACGTTGCCTTCCAAGCTTCAATCAACGGCAGCTGGGTTAGCGGCCTTAATGGCGCAATATACGAATGAGGATCTACATATTGTAACAGCAACCAAAGGCCAGCTAGTGCAGTTCGATCTGGAGTCGGAGGGCACAATCAAGTGCCAGTCGGCAACGCCTTATTTTCAACTAAATAAGCATGGGGAAATGGTGTATCACAGCGCAGCCAAAGCGCTCGCTGAATTTGTTGTAGCCAATTTGGAATCGGAAATGCTCATCAGCATCATTAAGAAAAAATATCAGGGCGGCCATTCTACCGACGTCTCCGTTATTGAAAAATATTGCAGCCAGCTGATGCAGGATACCAATCTGGATGGCTTGAACGCCAAGTTTCTCGATGCGGACAGAAAGCGTCGCAAGCTTAAGGTAGCCGAGGAAATCGAACTGTATTTGAATGAGAATACGCGACTGGACCTTGGCGGCATCGCCACCTTCAGACTTCATGGGTATCGTCACGAGCTAGGTGACATTGTGGAATATGCCTTGGATGAATATGTGCTGGATAAGCAATATCAGGAGTTTATTTCTTTGCTTAAATATTTTGTGGGGCTGCAGCAGTCGAAGGTTGCGATGGTTCATTTGGTCCATAAAGGCAACCATGAATTTATTTTGTATAATGATCAATTTCAATTGTTTGAGCCAAAGCCGCATTCCGACCGTTTGGTTGCCGAAATGCTGGAGACGGAAATGAACATCGAGGACATGGTCATCAGCTCGCTGATCGCGGCGTCGCCGAAGCAAATCGTCGTTCATACACAGCATGTCGATATGCAGGTCATTCGTACGATTGAAACGATTTTTGATAACCGGGTATCGGTTTGCAGTGATTGCATGCTTTGCAACCATGCTTTGGGTGAATGGAACGACGGTGTTACTCAGCCATAAAATGAATCTGTTGCAGGCTCGCCGATCAACGGCGGGTCTTTTTTTGTTCCAATACATAAATAATACAAAAATGTGTATTACACTATGACATAGAACTGTACTTAAAATCGGGAAGAAGGAAGACGCATGACGACTGTACTGGTAGTAGATGACGATCAGCATATCCGGCAGCTGCTCTGTTTATATTTGGAAGATGAAGGCATGGACATTATAGAGAAAAGCAATGGCGCAGACGCTTGGGATTACTACTGCAATCATCCGGTTGATCTCATTATTCTCGACATTATGATGCCGCAGATGGACGGCTGGGAGCTGTGCAGAAGGGTACGCGAAGCGGGGGACAAGCCGATTATGATGATTACCGCCAAAGGGGAGGCGCCGGAGCGAATTAAAGGCTTTCGGCTGGGCACCGACGATTATATGGTGAAGCCTTTTGACCCGATGGAGCTGGTCATGCGCGTGAAGGCACTGCTGAAGCGGTACCGGATTTCAATTTCGCAAATCGTCAAGCTGGGACAGGTAACGCTCGACAAAACGAGCTATCAAATCCGTTTAAAAGATACAGGCTCAAGCGAGTCGATTCCGCTTAAGGAATTTGAGCTGCTTTTTTTGCTGGCAAGCTATCCGGGCAAGCTGTTCAAGCGCGATGCATTAATTGAGCAAATTTGGGGCTACGATTACGAAGGCGACGAGCGGGCGGTGGATACGCATGTTAAACGTCTGAGAGAGCGTTTTGCCGCGTATGAGCAGGATTTTAAAATCGTGACGATCTGGGGGCTGGGCTACCGGCTGGAGGTATACCGTGATTAAATCGCTGTATGTCCGCTTAATTCTTATGTTTGTTGCATCGGTTATGGCGAGCGTCATTTTAAGCTTTTTCATGACCCATTTTCTGTTTAGTTACAAGCTTCGCGACTTCGTTCAGGACAATTTAATTACAAGCGGCAAAAAGATAATCGAATCCTACAAACATTCGTATCCTAACAATGTGGATACTTTAATGGAAGGCATAACTGCGCTGCCGATTTCTACCTTTATCGTTTATGACGAGCAGGGAAGAGCGCTTCATGCAACGGACGAGATTGCCGAGCATAAGCTGAATGTGGATGAAAAAAATTTGCGCAGCGTGCTGAACGGCGGCGTTTACCGGGGCGGAATGGACAAAGATTATGATCGGCTCGTCGTAGGGCTCCCTTTTCAGATTGAAGGACATGCTTACGCCTTGTTTATAAAGCCTGAAACGAATAGCGTTGCCAACCTCGCTTTCGGCTATTTCCGCATGCAGCTTATTTTCGTTCTATTAATCGGAACGCTTCTCGTCATCGTCACCTCCCGCTATATGGTACGTCCGTTGAAGCATCTAACCTTGGCTACCCGCAAAATGGCAAAAGGCGATTTTAGCATCAGGCTAGCTACGAAACGCAAGGATGAGATCGGCGAGTTGACGACAAGCTTTAATCAGATGGCACAGGAGCTCGATTCGCTGGAGCGGGTGAGAAGGCAGTTCGTCTCGGACGTCTCTCATGAAATTCAGTCTCCACTTACTTCGATTAAAGGCTTCACAATGGCGCTTAAGCATAAAAAGCTAGATGAGGAAAGCCGCCTTCGCCTGCTCACCATTATTGAGGAGGAGAGCGACCGCCTATCCCGGCTGACGCAGGATTTGCTTAAGCTGTCCTCGCTCGAGCATGACCAAATTCAGCCGAATATGAGCAAATATCGCTTGGATGAGCAGCTTAAAGATGTCATGATTGCCAGCGAGCCGCTTTGGGCTGCCAAAAACATTAAGCTCGATCTGAACCTAGAGCCTGTAGCCATTTCGGCAGATGAAGATAAGCTGAGCCAGCTTTGGATGAACCTGCTGAGCAATGCGATTAAGTTCACAGGAGCTGGAAGGGTCATTTCGATTAACTTGGCGGCAAACCAGCATCGTGTGACCGTGTCGGTTGCCGACAGCGGAGCAGGCATTCCGGAGGAGGAGCTTCAGCATATTTTCAAGCCTTTTTATAAAATTGATAAATCGCGGGAGCGTGCCATTCCGGGAAATGGCATCGGCCTCTCGATCGTTAAGCGGATTGTCGAGCTCCATGCGGGGGAAATCAGAGTAGAGAGTGCAGTGGGCAAAGGGACGACGATGACAGTCGTACTGCCGCTCGTCCCTCCAGATAAATCCAATAAGGGCTGACAGCGGACCAGTACATAATTAGTACAAAATTACTCGTTATGATAAAGGAGGTTATACAACGAGAGGAGAGATGCTTTTTGAATCGATTGACCAAATTTAGTTTGAAAAATAGCGTTGCCGTCATTTTATTATGCGCTTTGGTGCTGGGGTATGGCTTGTACGCCTCCACGCAAATTAAGCAGCAGACGTTTCCGGATTTGGATTTCCCGGCCGTGTTCGTGCAGGCGATTCAGCCTGGCGCCTCCACGGAGGAGATCGAGTCGGAGGTTGCGAAGCCAATTGAAGACAATTTGAAGCGTGTGCAGGGATATGAGTCGCTAACGAGCACATCTTCTGAAAATGCAGCCAGCATTTTTATCCAGTTCCCATTTGGCACCGACATGGATAAAAAATACAGCGAAGTTGAAGCTGAGCTGAACAAGTTGAAGCTGTCTGATAATGCCAATGTTACGGTGCAGCGCTTGTCGGCAAATAGCCAGCCTATTTATCAAGCAGCTGTATTTGCTGCCGAAGGAGATTCGGCAAAGCTCGCTGATAAGCTGCAAAACACCGTCGTTCCTGAGCTGCAAAAGCTTGCTGGAGTGGGGAACGTAACGCTGAAGGGCGGAACGACGAATGAGCTTAGTATTGTTGTAGATAAAAATAAAGCGGCGCAGCATGGCATTACGCTCAGCTCCATCCGCACGGCGCTTCAGGCGCTAGACTACGCCCTGCCACTGGGCACGGTGTCGCAGGAGGAGACGGTCATACCGATCCGGCTGACCGGCAGCCTCGACAGCTTGAAGCAGCTTGAAGCGCTGAAGCTGACGGCAACGGCTGGAGGCGGCGCCGCAGGTTCAGCGACAGGCAGCGCGGGCGGAGCAGGTGCAGGTGGTGTGCAGGGCAATGTTGCGAATCAAGCTGCTGCTGGCAGTGCCGCAGGTACTGCATCAGGGAATGCTGTCGGCGCAGGTGCAGGTATAGGAGCATCAAGTGGTTCTGGAGCTTCAAGCGGTGCGGGTGCCGCAGCAGCTATCACGCTTGGAGATATTGCCGACATTAAGTCGGTTTCGGAGCAAAATGAAATTACACGCTTTAATGGCGAGCCGAGCTTTGTTATTTCGATTCAGAAGACACAGGATGCCAACACGGCGGATGTGTCTGACAATGTGAGAGAGCTGCTTACCACTTATCAAGATACAGGCGAGCTGGACTATCATGTCATCGTTGACCAAGGGCAGGAAATTAAAGAATCGGTATCCGGCCTCATTCGTGAAGGCTTGTATGGCACATTGTTTTGCGTGCTTATTATTTTCCTGTTTTTGCGCAATGTAAGAGCGACGATTATTTCGATTTTGTCGCTGCCGATTTCTATTTTTGCCACGATTGCGATTATGGATCAAATGGGCTATACGCTTAACATTATGACGCTGGGCGGCATCGCCGTTTCCGTCGGACGGATCGTCGATGACAGCATCGTCGTAATTGAAAATATATACAGATGGCGGCAGGAAAAAGGCGAGAAAATGAGCGGCAAGGAGCTCGCCTACCAAGCGACCCGTGAAGTAATCGGGGCGGTGGCCTCGTCCACGGCGGCGACGATCGTCGTCTTCGCACCGCTCGCTTTTGTCAGCGGGATCATTGGACAGTTTTTCCGTCCGTTTTCGATTGCTGTCGTCCTCTCCATATCGATCTCGCTGTTAGTATCGATGATGCTGATTCCTGTGCTGGGCAGCTTTTTTTTCAGAAACGTTAAGCCGCATACGAAGGAAAGCAGACTTTCGAATGGTTTTGAAAAAATCATCCGCAGCGCTCTGAAGCGCAAAGCGCTCGTCCTAGGGTCAGCCGTAGTGCTCCTAGTAGGCTCGCTCGGCATGATTCCTTTAATCGGCGTTGCTTTTCTGCCGACTAGCGCGACTCCGAGCTTAGCCATTGATGTTGCCCTGCCAGCGCAAAGCAGCTTGAAGCAGACGGACGATGTCAGCGGCAAGGTGGAGGCTTATTTAAGCAAGCAAGGCAATGTGGAGAGCTATGAGGTTTCTGTTGGCGGTGCAGGCGCTAACCCGCTGCTGTCCAGCGGCGGCAATAATAAAGCGACGATTACGGTTCAATTCGCCGAAGGAAGCGATATGGCGCAATTGACTTCGAAGCTGCAGACTGAGCTGCTGACAGTGGTCACTGCTGAACAGGTGGGCACGACGCTCAATATTAAAGCGGGCGAACAGCAGGGGCCGCCTTCGGGCAACAATATTGATGTGAGCATTTATTCGGACAGTGCGGACAAGCTGGCGCAAACTGCCCTTCAAATTGAAAATCTCATGAATGAAAGCAGCGATTTGAAGGATATTACGAACAATATGGATGAGGTAACGCCAAAATGGGTCATTTCCCTCAATCAAAGCGGAATCGATGATAATATTAGCCCTTATCTGATTATGCAATTGACCGGCGAGCAGCTTCGTCCAGTAGATGCCGGAACTTACAAAATCGATAATAAGGAGCAAGCAATAATCTTATCGTATAAACAGCAAATTGCCACGAAGGAAGAGCTGGAAAATATACAGATTCCTACTGCAGCGGGCATGAAGAAGCTGAAGGATATCGCAGATATAACGGAGCAGAACACCTGGATAAAGGTCAGCCATGATGATGGCAAAATGTACGCTCTCGTCAGTGGAGCGGTAAAGGATGCCAGTGCAGTATCTGCGGTGACAAAGCAGGTACAGGCGGATATTGACAGCCTGACGCTGCCTTCCGGTGTGGAGCTCAAGGTAGGCGGCGGCCTGCAAATGATAAATGACGGCTTCTCAAGCTTGGGCATCGCCATGGCGGCAGCGATTGGTCTCGTATTTATTATTATGAGCATGACGTTCGGAGGTTTGCGTACGCCGCTTATAATTTTAGCCTCGCTTGTGTTTATTCCGATTGGCTCACTCAGCGCCTTGCTTCTGTCAGGGCAGTCGCTGTCTATGAGCGGCATGATTGGCATGCTAATGCTGGTCGGCATCGTCGTTACTAATGCGGTCGTACTGCTTGATCGGGTGGAGAAAAATCGCAAAGCGGGCATACCGATTACAGAAGCCATTGTGGAGGCGGCAAGAACAAGGCTCAGACCGATCTTAATGACGGCTTTTGCAACGATGCTTGCGCTTGTTCCGCTTGCGTTATCCGGCTCCTCGACGAGTCTCATTTCAGGAGGCCTTGCGATTACGGTTATTGGCGGCTTGTTCAGCTCGACGGTGCTCACGCTGATCGTCATGCCGGTCATTTATGAAATGGTATGGAAAAAACACAAGGTTATTGAAGCGGATGCATTCAATGATTATGAATGAGGAAGAGGGAGTGAGATGAATGAATGGACGTAAAGGAAGAAGATTCATGATGTTTGGCGTACTTGCTGTGCTAATGCTGGGGGCTGCTTTCGCTGAGGTGCCTACGCGGCAGGGCAGTGAGGTGGCGCTGATGCCGCTCCTTCTCATTCTGCTTTCGCTCAGCGTGTATCGGATCGTTCGCGTACGCCGCCGCAGCATGTATAAAGGAAAAGGCTTGTCGTAAGCCTGGCGTAATAAAGGTGCGTATGGCAATGTATGTCCTAACTCTTGACCTGCTTGCTATTCAGGACTATAATTATGCTGATATAAGATGAAAAAGCAATGATAAAGACATGTATTTACACGTTCAACTGGTCCAGAGAGAGGAAACAAGGCTGCAATTTCCTTCCAGCTAGATGTAAATATACCCCTTTGTAGCTGTATAGCCGAACGGGCTTCAATTAGTGAAGCGCCAATAAGCTGTACCGGAAATCTCCGTTACCAGATGAATTAAGGATTGGCTGCTGCCGGGATGAAATACGCTGGAAGGCGTTAGGCGAGCAATCGAATTAGGGTGGAACCACGAGCTTACAAGCACTCGTCCCTTCGCGGGATGCGTGCTTTTTTTGCGTTCAGAACGCAGCAGCTTGGAAGCTTAGCGAATGGAAAGGATGATAACAATGGCGATTAAAGTAACTTTGCCGGATGGCGCAATAAGGGAGTATGAAGCAGGAACAACAATTGAAGAGGTGGCTGGCTCGATTAGCAGCGGGCTGCGCAAAAATGCAATTGCAGGTAAAATTGACGGAAAAACCGTTGATGTTTATACGCCAATTAGCGAGGATGCAAAGGTTGAAATTGTCACTTTGGATTCGGCTGACGGGCTGGAAGTATATCGTCACAGCACAGCGCATTTGATGGCACAGGCGATCAAGCGTCTGTATGCCGATGTCGATCTTAAGCTCGGTATTGGCCCCGTTATTGAGGATGGCTTCTACTATGACATCGATATGGAGCAGTCGATCACTCCGGAAGATTTGGTGAAAATCGAGAAGGAAATGGATAAAATTGTTCAGCAAAATCTCGATATCCGCCGCCGCGTCGTCAGTCGTGATGAAGCGATTGCCGTATTTACCGATATTGGCGATACGCTCAAGCTGGAGCTGATCCGCGATCTTCCTGTGGAATCGGAAATTACCATTTATGATCAGGGCGAATTTTTCGACCTATGCCGTGGGCCTCACCTTCCGTCTACTGGACGGATTAAAGCCTTCAAGCTGCTCAGCGTAGCAGGCGCTTACTGGCGCGGCGATTCCAAAAACAAAATGCTGCAGCGCATTTACGGAACAGCATTCCCGAAAAAAGCGCAGTTGGATGAGCATCTGCATTTTCTCGAGGAAGCGAAAAAACGCGACCACCGCAAGCTTGGACGCGAGCTGAAAATGTTCACGTTCTCGCGTGAGGTTGGCCAAGGCTTGCCGCTCTGGCTGCCGAATGGCGCGAAAGTTCGCCGTACATTGGAGCGCTACATCGTCGATATGGAAGAGCGTCTTGGCTATGAGCATGTATATACCCCAGTGCTGGCGAACGTGGAACTGTACAAAACATCCGGCCACTGGGAGCACTACAGCGAGGATATGTTCCCGAAAATGGTGCTGGATAACGAAGAGCTCGTTCTTCGTCCGATGAACTGCCCGCATCATATGATGGTTTTCAAAAGCGATATGAGAAGCTATCGCGACTTGCCCGTGCGCATTGCAGAAATGGGAACGATGCACCGTTATGAAATGTCCGGCGCCCTGACTGGTTTGCACCGCGTTCGCGCGATGACGCTGAATGACGCGCATATTTTCTGCCGCCCAGACCAAATCAAGGAAGAGTTTGCACGTGTTGTTAACCTTATTCGCAAAGTATACGAGGATTTCGGCATTAAGGAATACCGGTTCCGTCTATCCTACCGTGATCCACAGGACACTGAGAAGTATTTCCAAAATGATGAAATGTGGGAAATGTCGCAGCGCATGCTTCGCGAAGTCGTAGAGGAGCTGGACCTGCCATTTTTCGAGGCAGAAGGCGAAGCGGCTTTCTACGGTCCGAAGCTGGACGTTCAGATCAAGACCGCACTAGGCAAAGAAGAGACGCTATCCACAGCACAGCTGGACTTCCTTCTTCCAGAGCGTTTCGAGCTGGAATACATCGGCGAAGACGGCAAGAAGCACCGTCCAGTCGTTATTCACCGCGGCATCATCAGCACAATGGAGCGCATGACTGCATTCCTGCTTGAGAATTTTGCTGGCGCACTGCCGCTATGGCTGTCGCCGATTCAAGCGAAGGTGATTCCGGTTTCCACCGTTTATGAGGAATATGCGCGTGAAGTGGCTGAGAAGCTGCAAGAAGCGGGCATTCGCGTAGAAAGCGATCTTCGTAATGAGAAGCTTGGCTATAAAATTCGCGAGGCGCAAATTGAGAAAGTGCCTTATATGCTCGTTGTCGGCGAGAACGAAATGCAAGCTGGATCGGTTTCGATCCGCAAGCGCGGCGAAGGCGATATCGGTGCAAAATCCATTGCCGAGACAGCTGAATTGCTGGAGCAAGAAATTAAAACGAAGGCGATTTAAGAGCAGCTAGCAACAGCTTGTTTGAATAAAGCTTGTACCACTTGGGCAATCTTCTTCTGAGGAGGAAGTGCCCAAATGGTTACAAGCTTTTTTCATTATAAAAAAATGCTGCTCGCAATCGCTGCGCTCGTATTGCTTACGATCTGTTTAATGCCATACCCAGACAAGGAGCCTGATCAGGCAGTATTGACGCAGCATATGCCAGCAATAGTCGGTCCAGAAGCAGTTAAATTGACAGGAGCAGCGGCAATGTCAATGGTACAAGATAAACATATTCAAACCGTCAAGCAGCAGCTAACGCCGCAAAAACCGGCGTACGATAAAGTGAAGGTCGTCGCAACGGGCTACACAGCCGGAGTTGAATCGACAGGAAAGCGGCCCGGCCATCCGAGCTATGGCATTACTTATTCAGGCGTGAAGGTTCGCAGGGATATGGTTTCCACGATTGCGGCTGATCCGAAGCTGTTCCCGATTGGCTCTCTGCTCTATATTCCCGGATACGGGTATGGCGTCGTCGCTGATACAGGATCAGCCATTAAAGGCAGCAGAATCGATTTGTATTTCGAGACAACGGCGGATGTATTCAAGCAGTGGGGCAAGCGCACAGTGGAGGTTCAGGTCATTCGCAAGGGCAGCGGCAAGCTGTCTCAGGCTTGGCTCAATAAGGTTAACAAAGCCGCAGAAGTAGGGAAAGGCTTGCCCGAAGCTTATCTTGAATCGTAGCAATAACATGCATATTAGAGCCATAACCCGCCATAATAACATGGACGGGGAGGTGAAAAACCAACATGGCAAAGAACAAAAACAATAAAGTAGCTCAAACGAACCAAAAGCTAAATACCGAGTTTGCGGAAGAATTTGGGCAAAATAATGAAACGAGCAATGCAGCTGCTAAATCGACACAAAAAAAGCAGAAGTAACAATCTGCCCCAATAAATAAGTGAGAAAAGGAGCCGCTATGGCTCCTTTTTTCTAACGTAGCGGATAGGCATTGAAATTAGGAGATAAAAAACAGTTTTCAAACGATCCTGTTTTATTGTATGATTACGGTGTAACGAATAATCACATGATAAGACAGGTGAACTCTCATGACTGATCCTATAACATTCACAAACTATTCTGCTTCTGAGCATCGCAGAGCTGCTGAGGTGCTTCCGTTCATTGATGCTTATATCGCCAAGAAGGAACAGGAAATTATCGAAATAGAGCAAATGGTTGAGCGATACGAGAAGCGCCGTCTCAAGGAAGAGAGGGCTTATCAATCGATGTCTGCTTTCAGGCGTATGTTGTCAGGGAAGAAACCGGTTCATCATTTGGCGGTTGAGCATATTCATTTCGTACGCAAGCCAATGGAGAAAGTTCGTGCGCTAAAGCTTGAAATTGAAAATGTACGCGTTATCCAGAACAGTTCGGCTCCAACAGATATGGTCACAGTTCCCTTTGAGCTGGCGAATGACTTGCTATAAGATATAGAAGAGAAATTTCATTCCTTTCAAATAAAACAAACCTCCATAATCCCGGATGCTTGGCATCGCTGGGGATATGGAGGTTTTTTGTTAAACGTATATAGCTATCAATTGCCGCTCTTCAGGCGGTCTACATCAAGAAAATCCGTATCGTAGCTGTAAGCGGGAACGCCATGAATGCCAACGTCCAGACCGATAAGCTCCTCGTCTTTGGAGACGCGAACGGGCATGATTTTGCGGATGAGCCATAATACGCCCCAAGTGAATACAAAACCCCATACAGATACGGTGACGAGGCCAAGTGCTTGTACACCAAGCAGCTTCAATCCGCCGCCATAAAACAATCCGTAGTAGCCTTGTCCGACTTCGCCGGCAAGCTCTGGCTTGGCAAACAATCCGAGCGCCAGCGTCCCGATACTGCCGCTGATGCCGTGTACGGCGAAGGCGCCAACGGGATCGTCGATTTTTTTGCTTTCCATATACTCGGTAGCGAGCACCATCATAATGCCGCAAATCGCACCGATGAAGATTGCAGCGCCATCAGATACGAATGCGCAGCCAGCAGTAATGCCGACAAGCCCAGCAAGCGAGCCGTTAATAACCATCGGGGGATCGGCTTTTTTATAACGAAACATCGTAAACAATATACAGGTGGCTCCGCCCGCTGCAGCGGACAACATCGTCGTAACGGCGATATGCCCGATCGATGTGTTCGTTGCGCTTAGCGTACTGCCGGCATTAAAGCCGAACCAGCCGAACCAAAGGATGAATGCGCCAACGGATGCGAGCGGCAAATTGGATGGCGAAACAATGTTCACCTTGCCATCCGGACTGAATTTGCCAATGCGAGGTCCGACGAAAATGGCAGCAGCTAGAGCCGCAAAGCCGCCAAGGGCATGGATAACAGCTGAACCGGCAAAGTCAATCATGCCGAGCTTGCCAAGCCAGCCCCCCGTTGACCATACCCAGTGGCCCGCAAGCGGGTAAATGAGTCCGGTCATGGCGATCGTCAGCAAAATGTACGCACGGAAGTGGATACGCTCAGCCACGGCACCGGATACGATGGAGATGACCGCGATAACGAAGGCACATTGGAACAGCCAATACGTTTCATGGGAGATATTAAGTACAATATGAGAAAGGTCGCCGCTCAGCAGGAAGCCGCTGGTGCCGAACAGACCGCTTACATCTTTGCCGTACATAATAGCGAACCCAAAAAAATAAAAAACAAGCGCCCCGAAAGCAATATCAACGAACACTTTCATAATGATGCTGACGGCATTCTTTTGGCGGACGAAGCCAGCCTCCAGAAGAGCAAAGCCGCCCTCCATCAGCAAAATCATAGCCGCTGTCAAGACAACCCAGATTGTATCGAGACCTCTCGACAGTTCTGACAACTCCATTGTGTAGGCCAACCCCTTATATTCGGATATAAAATGATGTTACATTGCTAATTCGTTGATCATTATAATGATTCCGAGTTAACAATGTCAACGCTTTTATGTAATGTTTCGTAACGCATGTTAGGTTTAACTGGTGTAATATTCCTTTGTCTCGGTCTAGAGACTGAGCAGGATTTCAATCGGCCGTCCCTTTCTTGTGTTTGGCGGGTCCGTTATACTTAGACGTATCAAGGATTGAACCAATTGAAGGCAGGAGTTGATCACCTTATGAATGGCAGCTTTTTTAATCGATTTATAACAGCTGGTATAGTTATTGCGATAGGCGTTGTCTTTTTTCTCAATCAAATGGGTATCATTTCCACCCAGCTCAGCATTGGAGAAATCATCTCCAACTTTTGGCCGCTTATTTTAATCGTCATTGGGCTGAAAGGGATATTCTCGAGAAATTCCAACAAGCATGGCGGCGGATTTTGGGTGATGGTTATTATTGGCGTCGTGTTTCTTGCCCGGAACATGGGCTGGTCGGATTGGTCCATAGGCGATATTATTCCGTATATTTGGCCGATTATTATTATTTTGGTCGGTATCAATATGCTGCGTAAGCCAAGCAGAAGGAAGCGGGAGAAGCATGAGCCGCCATCCGATGACTGGAAATCTTACGATGGTTATACGGAAGGTGAAATTCCTCCAGCACCGCCGCTGCATCCGGGCCCGACGGACCCTTTTCCTCCTGAGCATGAGCAAGCTGGTCCCGCTAGTGGGGCACCATCTCAGAAAGAGCGCTTTGAAGACGGGAAATCTAAAATTAATTTAGAGAAGGAACAGCCTGTAGGCAACGTGTGGAAGGAGCAGGCCAAGCAGCGTTACCGCGATCAACGTAAAGAATGGAAACAGCAATATCGGGAACAGCGCAAAGAGTGGAAAAATGAAAAAAATCACTGGAGTGGCAAAAGCGAGTGGTGGAACAATGATCCGAATACCCAGACCCGCTCCAACTTCATTGGCGATATTCATATCGGTCATGATTATTGGGAGCTGCAGCCGATCAATATTTCACATTTTATCGGTGACACCGTTATTGACTTAACGAAGGCGCAAATCGCTTACGGTGAAACGAAAATTACGGTATCCTCTTTTATCGGCGATGTGAAGGTATATGTGCCTAATGATTATGAGGTGGGCATCCATGTGCAAAGCAGCGTATTCATTGGCGATGTGAAGTTTCTTGGCAAAAAGGAGCACGGCATGTTCAAGTCGATGGATATGGCTTCCCCTTCCTATGCGGATGCGGATAAAAAAATCAGGCTGGTCGTTAGCTCGTTTATTGGCGATGTGCGTGTGACGAGGGTGGGATAAGCGTTTATGATGGTTCGGTTGCTTCGCAGTGGAAAATGGGAATTGATTTCCATGTTTGTGTTCGCTGCTGCTCTGGCTTATGGAGCGGCGGCGATGATCGCCTTTGGGCTCATACCGCATGCAGGGAGATGGGAAGTGTGGCTGACTGCCACAGCCGTCTTCCTGCTTGTTGCTGCGTCTTGCGGTTATTGGGCTGGCAGGCGCATACAGCGCAGAGTAGATACGCTCCAGCTCGCGATCAAGCAGGCCGTTAACGGCAATTTTGAAATTCGGATTGCCGAGCGGGGAGGCTTGTCATTTACCGAGCTTTATGAGGAATTTAATGTGCTTGCGAGGCAAATGGAGGAGCGGATGACTTACATCCAGCGTACAGGCGAGGAGCAGGTTATGGCAGAGGCTGCCTCTAATGAGGCGGCGGTGCTGGAAGAGCGTAAAAGGCTCGCCCGTGACTTGCATGATACGGTAAGCCAGCAACTGTTTGCCATGCACATGTGCGCCTCTTCGCTGCCTAAGCTTCAACAGGTGGATAGCGAACGCGCGGCAGAGGTGCTGGGCCAGTTAATCGAGATGTCAACGCTCGCCCAGAAGCAAATGCGCACCTTTATCGCCCAGCTACGTCCGATGGAGCTTGAAGGCCGCACGCTGCGCCAAGCGCTGGATAAGTGGTTTCCTGATTATTGCCGGCAAAACCATTTGCAAGGCGAGCTGGAATGGCGGCTTACTGAGCCGTTGTCGGAAGCGAAGGAGCATCAGCTTTTTCTCATCGTGCAGGAGGGGCTGGCCAATATCGTCAAGCATGCTAAAGCCATGGGCTGCTCGCTGACGCTATCGGAAAATGAACGGCAAATTGTGCTAAGCCTGCAGGATGATGGAACGGGCTTCCGAGTAGATGAGGTCAAACGGGGCTCCTATGGGCTGTCAACGATGCACGAGCGTGCCCAGAAGCTTGGCGGGACGGCAGAAATTATAAGCAAGCCAGGCAGCGGGACGAGGGTCAAGGTATCTATTCCAAAAATATGGCGGGGGAGCGATAAAAAATGAGCAGCCAGGAAATGTTGAAAATAATGATTATAGATGATCATGATATGGTTCGAACAGGATTGCGCACTTATTTAATGCTGGAGCCGAAATTTGAAGTCGTTGCAGAGGCGGGCAGCGGACAGGCTGCACTTGATAAGCTTGAAGCCGGCATTCCAAAAGGGATGCCTGATGTACTGCTGATGGACTTAATGATGCCAGACATGGATGGCATTGAGACGACGAGACGGGTCATGGCGAAATATCCGGATGTGAAAATCGTCATGCTAACGAGCTTTTTAGAGGATGATAAAGTGTATGCCGCCATTGAAGCAGGGGCAGTCAGCTACGTGCTGAAGACGGTATCTGCGGAGGAGCTTATTTATGCGCTAAATGGTGCTTCGAAGGGCATGCCCGTTATGACAGCCGATGTATCTCAGGCTTTGACGCGCGGCCTTCGGCAGCGAACGGCACAATCAGGAGATGAAGGGCTGACGGAGCGGGAGAAAGAAGTGCTGCTGCTTATCGCTGAGGGACGGTCAAATAAGGAAATTGGTGAAGAGCTGCATATTAGCATTAAGACGGTCAAGACGCATGTCAGCAATTTATTAATGAAATGTGAGCTGGAGGATCGGACCCAGCTGGCAGTGCTAGCTCATCGCAAGGGTTGGGCTAGAAGCATATAATCAGCATTAAAACGTATCCTTATTATTAACCATCACATAATGCAGCAAAAGGCGGGCTATACTAATTATGTACAGCGGCTAGATGAGCCGTGCTAAAGCGTACATAAAAGGAGCGTCTTGCTATGATTTTGCTTTCATCAGAGCTGGAAGCCAGCCATCAATCCTTTATTGAAACCCGCGATATGCTGACGCAGCATACGTTCGCTTTAGGCGGCAATTGGGATTATGCAGCTGGCTCGTTCGATCGTCCATTGGATGAAGCCCATAAAGTGTGGCTGCGGATTCCTTTTGAAGTGACGGACGGCACCATCGATAATAGCTCTTCGGATACGGATGCCAGTATTAAGCTGGGAACGCCTTATGTGCTTAAGCATTTATATAATGAAGGTAATGACGAGGAAGCTTCGGTACGGCTGGTAGGCGCCTTATTCGATCAATTTCAATCGCCGATTGATCCAGATGCTGACATTGAAAGCAAATGGGTCGAGCGGGCCAAGGACATTTTGCAGCAAGTGGAAAAGGCAATGACTTAAGCATAAGCGGACTTCGAAAAATAAATAAAATAGGACGAAAGGCTCTCTATCACTCGCGATAGAGAGTTTTTTTATGTATGTTTAAATGTATTTTAATTTAATTTTAAGGTAGAATGTGCATGATAGGAGTACAACAATTAACCAGCAAGCAGTCTGAGAGGCTGAATTGCTTCATTGTATACCGATGAGGAGGAAACGGGAATGGACGATCAGAATAAAAAGAACGGCTTTGATGATTTTTTCCAAAATCGTGAGGACGGGCAGCGGAAGCAGGAGGATAACGTTCAGCCAGTCCAAGCTGATGAAGCATCTGCTGATTCTTCTGAACAGGCAAGCAAGCCTTCCTACTACTATTCTTACGGACCGTTTAAGTCGGGCGGCGCACCGGACAATAATGCGCTATCTGATGGGGCTGGAGCAGGCAATCATCCTATTGCGACTCCCGCTCCGCCATCCAGCCAGGAATCAGCGGCGGCATCCCAGCCGTTCAGCCAGCAGCAGGGGGAGCAGGCGAACTTCGCTGAAACCATGCCTCCTGCCTCAGTAAGGCCGTTCAGCTCATCGCAGTCATCTTCAAGAGGCGGTTGGCAGGTGAAGGAGCCGCAGCGCAGAACGTCATTCAAAGCGATGTTTTCTTCGTTTATTGCTGGGGTTTTAGTAGTAGGCTCTCTAATGTATGCTTCGGATGTGAACAATTGGTTCAGCAAGTCGGCGGAAGCGACTGTATCCCAGCAGGGGACTGCTACAGCGACGGGACAAAACAGCGGACTCACCGCAGCATCTGACAGACCGGACGATATTGCTAAGCTGTTCGAGGCTTCAAGCCCGGCCGTTGTGAAAATTGAGACCTTTGCTTCGCCTACAAGAAGTAATGGCGGTTCATCGGCTGATTCCTTCTTTGAACAATTTTTTGGCCAGGATTATCCAGGAGCAGGCAGCCAGGAGCCAAACAATAACAGCAACGGATTACAGGCAACGGGCAGCGGTACCGGATTCTTTTTCGACGCCTCCGGTTACATTCTGACGAACCAGCACGTCGTTGGCGGCGCAGAGAAAATCGAAGTCACGGTGCAAGGCTACGATAAGCCACTTACCGCGCAACTGCTGGGCTCTGATTATAATCTGGATTTGGCTGTGCTTAAAGTAACGGATTCTAAAGCTTTTCCTACTTTGACGCTAGGCAACTCCGACAGCATTAAAATCGGCGATTGGGTCGCGGCGATCGGCAATCCATATGGCTTTGACCATACGATTACCGTTGGCGTACTCAGCGCGAAGGAACGTCCGATTTCCATTCCGGATGAGCAAGGAACACGCAACTACGAGCATTTGCTGCAAACGGACGCATCGATTAACCCAGGCAACTCTGGCGGACCGCTGCTCAATGTAAATGGCGAAGTCATCGGCATCAATACGGCTGTAAGCTCACAGGCGCAAGGAATCGGATTTGCGATTCCAACGAGCACGATTCAAGGCGTATTGGAGAATTTGAAAAATAACGTTGAAGTTCCGAAAGATCCGGTGCCTTTTATCGGAGCAGAGCTTGCTGACGTAACGGATGCTATGGCGAAGCAGCTTGGCATGGATAAGGCCGAAGGCTCCATTGTCAGCAATGTATATTACAACTCTCCTGCATACCTGGGCGATCTGAAACAATTTGACGTCATTATCGGCATTGACGGCAAAGTGTATAATAATACGCAGGATTTGATCGCGGCTATTAAGAAGAGAGCCGTTGGCGATGAGGTTCAGTTGAATATTATCCGCAAAGGTGCGAAAATGGATTTGACGGTCACCATTGGCGACCGCAACAAGTTCAACGCAGAATAATAATAAAGCAGCCAGCATATCGGTGCAGCCGGTGCTGAATGGTTACAATCAGGCGCAGAGGCGAACAATCTCTCTGCGTCTGTTTTTATGAAGCTTAAAGAACATGGGGGCGTACGGATGAGAACACAAATTATGGTTGTGGATGATGATGAGAAAATCACCTCTTTATTAAGGCGGAGCCTGATTTTTGAAGGATATGAAGTAACGACGGCGAGCAATGGCCTAGAAGGGCTGAAGCTGCTGATGACAGCGGAGCCACAGCTGCTCATACTCGACGTTATGATGCCGCATGTAGACGGCTGGGAAGTGTGCCGTAGAGTACGCGAAGGCGGGAGCACGGTTCCGATTCTGATGCTGACAGCCAAGGATGATATTACCGATCGGGTAAAAGGGCTGGATACCGGAGCTGACGATTATCTTGTGAAGCCGTTTGCACTCGAAGAGCTGCTTGCCAGAGTCCGTGCGCTGCTGCGCCGCAAGTCGGACAAGATTGAGGATACGGGCAGTAAAATCGTCTATGAGGATCTTGCTCTTGATCAAGATGCCCGCGAAGCGATTCGGAATGGCCGGCGTATTGAGCTGACAGCCAAGGAATATGATCTGCTGCTGCTCTTTATTCAGAACCCGCGCCGCGTATTGACCCGTGATGTCATTATGGAAAAAATATGGGGCTACGACTTCAGCGGAGAGTCGAATGTCCTTGAAGTTTATATTGCGATGCTGCGCCAAAAAATGGAGGAGGGCGGCGGCAAACGCATGATTCAAACCGTTCGCGGTACAGGCTATGTATTGCGGGGAGAGGGCTGATCAGCTATGACCATACGGCTGCGTTTAACTTTGTGGTATTCAGCTTTGCTTGCGATGACGCTGCTGATATTTGGTTTTGCCATCTATATATTTGTTAATTACAATACGTACGGGCAGATGAAAGATCAGCTGAAGGGCGAAGCGGATAGCTACAATGTAGTTGTCAACGAGCTCAACTTATTGATTGCCCCTTCGCAAGGGCGGTTTTATGAGCGTTCCTTTTATTTGCAAATTGTCAGATATAAAGAGGGCATTATTAATGCCAGCAAGGAACTGCTCAGTACAGGCATAAAATATCCGATACCTGACGTTAAGGAGAAAGTACAGGCTGGCTTTATAAAGGCCAACATTAAGGTAAATGATGCGAATATAACCTTTTTAATTTATCAGCGTCCCATTTACAGTGATGATTCCCAAACGGACCTAGTTGGTCTTATACAGGTTGGCGCCATTGTTACTAGCGAGGAAAGTTATTTGAAGGCTTTAAAGACGATTTTGTTTACCGCATCGGTTATCGCCGTCTTGATAGCCTTTACAGTTGGCTTGCTGCTCGCTCGCCAGGTGCTGCGTCCAATTGAACGCGTTATTAAATCAACTGAGAAAATTCAAAGCGGTTCTGATCTTAGTGTGCGTATACCAATGAGTGGTCCTAATGACGAAGTCGGCAGGCTCGTTTATAACCTCAACGTCATGCTGGCCCGTTTGGAGACGGCTTACAATGAACTCGATGAATCCTATAAGGCGCAGCGCAGGTTCGTCTCGGATGCGTCGCATGAGCTGCGGACGCCGCTGACGACCATTCGGGGCAATATTGAGCTGCTCCAGCGGATGTGGGAAAAAACGAAGGATCCCGATGCATTGGATGGCATCGTGCTGGCGCTTGATAACCAGCGCTTCGGTCTTACGGTTGAGGCTATGCAGGATATTGCAGCGGAATCTCGCCGCATGTCGACGCTCGTTAATGATTTGCTAGCGCTCGCCCGTGCGGATGCCGGCTATGAAATGGAGAAAACCGTAGTGGCGATGCAGCCGCTCGTCGAGGAGGTTGCACGCCGCGCTCAATTGCTCCCGCGTACCGCGGAATGGCGCGTAGGCGATTTGTCGGAGCTCAGCGGCATTGAGGTCAGAGGCAATCAGGATTATTTGCAGCAGCTGCTGTTTATTTTTATTGAGAATGCATTCAAGTATACAGTAGAAGGCCATATTGAGCTTAGCGTGCGCAGCAAAGACAATCAAATCGGGATTACGGTCAGCGATACGGGCATGGGGATGAACCCTGAGGAAGTGCCGCATATATTCGACCGTTTCTATCGAGTGGACGAATCGCGCGGCAAAACGATCGGAACAGGGCTCGGATTATCGATTGCAAAATGGATTATTGATGAGCATCGCGGCTCCATTGAAGTGCTGACGCGCACAGGTGAAGGGTCGGAGTTTACGATCTGGCTGCCAGTAGTCTTTTCTGAGACGACAGATTCGTCTATAATAGAAGGAACGGATCGAACTTTGGGCTAATGCCCACGGTTCAGAAAGCAGGTGCACCAACATGCAAATTGTTAAAATTTCACCGCGGGGCTATTGCTACGGCGTAGTTGACGCTATGGTACTCGCACTGCAAACGGCTAGAAATCTTGAGCTGCCGCGGCCAATATATATTTTGGGAATGATTGTGCATAATGCGCATGTGACGGAAGCGTTCGAGCAGGAAGGCGTTATTACGCTGGATGGGGAGAACCGTCTGGAAATTTTGGAGCAGGTCGAGCAGGGAACGGTTATTTTCACCGCTCACGGCGTTTCCCCAGAAGTTCGCAAGCGTGCCAAGGACAAGGGATTGACGGTTGTCGATGCAACTTGCCCTGATGTGACGCGCACCCATGATTTGATTCGCGAGAAGATGGCCGAGGACTATCATATTATTTATATTGGCAAAAAAAATCACCCAGAGCCAGAGGGTGCCATTGGCGTCGCACCGGATCGCGTACATCTCATCGAGCGTGTCGAGGATATTGATTTGCTGGAAGTGCCGGAAGGCAAGATCGTCATTACGAATCAGACAACGATGTCGCAATGGGACATTCGCCATATTATTAGCAAGCTTATTGAAAAGTTTCCAACGGCGGAAGTCCACAATGAAATTTGCCTGGCAACGCAGGTTCGCCAAGAGGCCGTAGCAGGACAGGCTGGAGAAGCCCAGCTTTGTCTCGTCGTGGGTGATCCGCGCAGCAACAACTCCAACCGCCTGGCACAGGTGTCGGAGGAAATCGCAGGTGTTACCGCTTACCGTGTGGCAGATGTGTCAGAAATTAAACGGGAATGGCTCATTGGCATTGAACGTGTAGCCGTTACTTCCGGCGCCTCGACCCCTACGCCGCTTACGAAGGAAGTTATTACGTATTTGGAGCAATACAACGACGACGACCCTTCAACGTGGGAAATCGTTCGTACTGTCAATATGGAGAAGCTGCTTCCTAATGCCCGCAAAAAATCAGTTGTTGCGCGCCCGGAAGTGCCAGAGACGCCTTAAGGCGTCTTTTTTTCTATAGTTCGCTACACAAGAGGGGAAATGACATAAAACCGGCAAAGCACAAGCTTAAAGTTTCCCCTTGACGGGAAGCGCTGCTTCTTATATAATCACTTTAACGAGTAAAAGCATAAAAGCCACAAAGCATAGAAGCGTCGAAGCGAACAAGCGTTTAAGTGGAAAAGGAGAGATTGAAATGATCGTTATTACTA
Organism: Paenibacillus algorifonticola; assembly: GCF_000971975.1. Classification (GTDB taxonomy): domain Bacteria; phylum Bacillota; class Bacilli; order Paenibacillales; family Paenibacillaceae; genus Pristimantibacillus; species Pristimantibacillus algorifonticola. The sequence continues at coordinate 202,115 of NZ_KQ040778.1, forward strand.
ACCCGCATATTGAAGAAGCAAGAATTGCTGAAATTGTTACCCATATTGAAGCAGCAGGCGTTCAAGCCCATGTATCGAGAGGAACGGACCGTACCGTAATTGGCATTATTGGAAGCGCGGCGCCTACACTAGCCGAGCATCTTCGTCAGCTCAAGGGCGTTGAAAATGTCATTAAAATTTCCAAGTCCTACAAGCTTGCAAGTCGTGATTTTCACCCAGATGATACCATTATTGACATTAAAGGCGTTAAAATTGGTGGAAATAATTTAGTTATTATGGGTGGCCCTTGCGCAGTTGAAACACCAGAGCAAATTGATGAAATTGCCCGACTGGTTAAAGCGGCAGGTGGGCAGGTGCTTCGCGGTGGAGCCTTTAAGCCTCGCACAGGCCCATACAGCTTCCAAGGTGTTGGCGTTGAAGGCTTAGTTATGATGGCGGAAGCGGGACGCAAGCATGGCTTGCTAACGATTACCGAAGTGATGACGCCGGAATACGTAGATGTATGCGCCGAATATGCTGATATTCTTCAAGTGGGTACGCGCAATATGCAAAATTTCGACCTGCTCCGCAAGCTGGGAACGATCCAAACACCTGTTTTACTGAAACGGGGCTTCAGCTCAACGTACGATGAATTCCTGAATGCAGCGGAATATATTCTCGCTGGAGGCAATCCGAACGTTATGCTGTGTGAGCGCGGAATCCGAACATTCGAGACCTACACAAGAAATACACTTGACTTGTCAGCTATTCCTGTATTGCAAAGCCTCAGCCATTTGCCAGTCATCTCTGACCCAAGTCACGGCACAGGTCGCCGCGAGCTTGTAGAGCCAATGTCTAAGGCTTCAGTAGCTGCTGGAGCGAATGGATTGATCGTCGAAATGCATACAGATCCAGATAATTCGATGACTGGGGACGGGGTACAATCGCTGTTTCCTGACCAGTTCGCTAATTTATTAAAGGATTTGGAGAAGCTCGCACCAATTGTTGGAAAAGAATTTTACACGGAGAAAGCGCCAGCAGAGGCTTTCAAAGAGTGGAAAATATAATCGACCTATAAAGCCGTTAATTCCTATGAAAATAAAGGGATTACGGCTTTTCCTTTTGCCGTGTAGGAGGAATTGTGAACAAATGTGTAAACCTGTAAGTATAGCTAACATCCGAATAAAAAATACCTCACATAACTATTGACGATGATAATATCGTAGTTTTATAATAACGTCATGGTTTGGAACGATAGGAGAACGTTACCCGTTCAATACTAAGCAAATGTTCGGAAATGGAGGAAATATCTGATGTCAGTTCAAAATGTTTTGGACACAATTAAAGAAAACAACATTCAGTTTGTAGATTTCCGGTTCGTGGATCTTTTTGGTCATGCGCACCACATTACCCTTCCTTCGACAGAAGTTGACGCCGATACTTTCGTAAATGGTGTAGCTTTTGACGGTTCCTCGATCCCGGGTTTCCGTGGTATCGAAGAGTCGGATATGGTTATGATGCCAGATCCTGAATCGGTATTTATCGATCCTTTCACTGATCACCCGACATTGAACGTAATGTCTAACATTCATACGCCTGATGGCGAACGCTACGAGCGCGATCCGCGCAGCATCGCTCAAAAAGCGGAAGAGTTTCTGCAAAAATCCGGTGTTGGCACGACAGCATTTTTCGCTCCTGAATCCGAATTTTTCATTTTCGACGATGTTCGCTACGAAAGCTCGATGAACACTTCCTTCTATTCGGTTGATTCCGAAGAAGCTGGCTGGAATACAGCTCGCAAAGAAGAAGGCGGAAACCTTGGCTTTAAAGTTCCAGTTAAAGGCGGTTACGTTCCAGTAGCTCCGGTTGATTCCCAACAAGACATCCGCAGTGAAATGGTTCGTCTGATGCAAGAAGCTGGTCTTCGCGTTGAGCGTCATCACCACGAAGTAGCAACTGCTGGTCAAGCAGAAATCAACTTCCGTTTTGATACGCTGACTAAAACAGCTGACAACCTATTGAAATACAAATATATTGTTCACAATACAGCTCGCCAATATGGAAAAGTTGCAACTTTCATGCCTAAGCCGCTGTTTGGCGATAACGGTAGCGGTATGCACGTTCACTCCTCCATCTTTGATGGCGACACGCCTTTGTTCTTTGAAAAAGGTGCTTACGGCAACCTGAGCCCGCTGGCTATGAACTACATCGGCGGAATTTTGCACCATGCTCCAGCGTTGATCGCGCTCACTAACCCGAGCACGAACTCGTTCAAACGTCTGGTTCCTGGCTACGAAGCTCCAGTTAACCTGGTGTTCTCCAAAGGTAACCGTTCGGCTGCGATCCGTATTCCAATCGCTTCCGTTACACCTAAAGGCTGTCGTATCGAGTTCCGTACGCCTGACTCCACAGCTAACCCTTACCTCGCATTTGCAGCTATGCTGCTTGCAGGTCTTGACGGTATTAAGCGTAAGCTTGATCCAGTTGCTTTGGGCTATGGTCCTTTCGACAAAAACATTTACGAATTGCCAGAAGAAGAGAAGAAAGACATCCGCAGCGTACCTGGTACGCTTGACGAAGCGCTGAGCGCTTTGGAAGCAGATTCCGAATTCTTGACTGAAGGCGGCGTATTCTCCGAAGACTTCATCGCTAACTACGTTGCATTCAAACGCAACGAAGCGAAAACTGTATCGATCCGTGTTCATCCGCACGAGTACAGCCTGTACTTCGATTGCTAGAATGAACGTTGAAAGAGCCTCCTAGGGGGCTCTTTTTTTTCTGCCTAATCGCTGGAGTGAAAAGCATCCTTTAAAGGGACATTGGCAAGCCAGTAGCGGAAACCGATGGTCTTTTGTATACAAATATGTTGAAAAACCGAATATTAACAAGAAATCAATAATAAAGTGTTCGACTTTTGTCACGAAAAGACACGATACTACTTGAAGCGGGCCTTTAAAATTGCTATTATAGCGTTATCATGTTAATAACTAAAGGTGGTTATCCGAAGATGAAGAGAGCATTCAATTTTAATGCAGGACCGGCCGCTTTACCGCTCGAAGTACTTGAGCAGGCTCAGCAGCAATTCGTAGAGTATCAAGGCGCGGGCATGTCCATTATGGAAATGTCGCACCGCAGCGAGCTGTATGAGCAAGTTAACAATGAGACGCAGGCTCTTTTTCGCGAAATTTACGGCATTCCTGACAATTATCATGTTCTGCTGCTGCAAGGCGGCGCAAGCACGCAATTTGCAACCATTCCAATGAATTTCCTCACCCCAGACAAAGTTGGCGCTTATGTGATGACTGGCGCATGGGCAGAGAAAGCAATCAAGGAAGCGAAGCTTGTTGGCGAGACAGCGGTAGCTGCTACTTCAGAAGCTCACAAGTTCAACCGCATTCCGGCACTTTCCGACATTCAGCTGCCTGATCAAGCCGCTTATTTACACATTACGACAAATGAGACGATTGGCGGTACACAATTTGCTGAATTCCCGCAAACGGGCAATGTTCCGCTAATTGCGGACATGTCGAGTGATATTTTGAGCCGTCCGGTCGATGTCAGCCAGTTTGGACTGATTTATGCAGGAGCTCAGAAAAACCTCGGTCCTTCGGGCGTAACGGTTGTTATCGTACGTGATGATCTCGTCAAAGAAAGCCCTAAGACGATTCCAGCTATTTTCCGCTATGATACACATGTGAAAGCAGGCTCGCTGTACAATACGCCGCCTTCCTTCTCGGTCTATATGGTCAATCTGGTACTGAAATGGATTAAAGCAAGAGGCGGAGTTGCACAAATCAATCAGTACAACCGTGACAAAACAAAGCTCATTTACGATACGATTGATCAAAGTGGCGGTTTCTATTATGGCTTTGCTGCTCCGGAAAGCCGTTCGCTCATGAACATTACATTCCGCCTGCAGGATGCAGAGCTTGAGAAGAAATTTATTAAGCAATCTGAAGCAGAAGGTTTTGTTGGCCTGAAAGGACACCGTGATGTTGGCGGGCTTCGCGCTTCGACTTACAATGCGGTTCCACTGGAAAGCTGCAAGGCGCTTGCTGAATTTATGGCAGAATTCCAAAAAAACAACGGTTAATCGCTGCTCCCAGTGATTAAATGATAGAAAAACCGCCCGCACCTTTCGCTTATGAAAGGAACGGGCGGTTCTTTCGTGTAATTAGGCAAGTGTTTGCTCCAGAGCACTGGGGCCGTGCAGCTTGTAGCCTACGTTACGAACGGTCATGATATATTCGGGGGTTCGGGCATTTTTTTCGATTTTATCGCGGAGATGGCTAATATGGACGTCTACGATACGGGTATCGCCGAGGAAGTGATAGTCCCATACACCATGAAGCAGCTGCTGGCGGCTCAGCACCTTGCCTTTATGCTTGCAGAGGAAGACGAGCAGCTCAAATTCCTTCGGCGTCAGCTCAATCAGCTTGCCGTCAATCAGCACCTCTCGCTCATCGGGACGAACCGACATGCGGCCAATGTCGATGGCGCTTGAAGGTGCTGCGCCGGGCAGCGATTGCAGCCTGCGGAAAATCGCCTGAATGCGCGAGATCAGCTCCTGCGGGCTAAAAGGCTTGGTCATATAATCGTCAGCTCCGTTATCGAGGCCCGCGATTTTATCGGTAACATCCTGCAGGGCGGTCAGCATGACGATGGGAACGGCGTTGTTTTGCTTGCGCAGCTCGCGGCATACTTGGATGCCATCCATTTTCGGCAGCATTAAATCAAGAACGATGAGATCCGGTCGAAAGGGGCGCAGCATATCAAAAACGGCTTCTCCGTCATCTACGCATCTGACGTCGTATCCGGCTAGCTTCAGGTTGAATTCAATCAGCATGGAGATGGAGGGCTCGTCATCGACGACGAGAATTTTCTTTTTCAACATGTTGTCTTATTAAGCCTCCCTTATCCTTAACATGTCTTTGCTCATGACTACATTATGAAGATAGACGTTCAAGCAGGGATTAAGAGTACGTTAACGGGATGTAAAATTTCATTCCTATTTTAAATAAAATAGTAATTCATGTATAATAGGCAAGGGACAAGGGGTGACAACAAGAAGATGGCATTTCATATTGTGTTAGTAGAACCGGAAATACCCGCTAACACGGGCAATATTGCACGGACATGTGCGGCAACAGGTGCGCATCTGCATCTGGTGCGTCCGCTAGGCTTCCAAACGGATGACAAGACGCTGAAGCGGGCGGGCCTGGATTATTGGCATGCGGTTCATGTCGAGTACCATGATTCCTTTCAGGAGCTGCAGGAGCAGTATGCTGATGGGCGGTATTTCTATGCCAGCACGCGAGCGGTCAAAGCCTATAATGAGTTTCAGTATCAGGATGGGGATTTTTTCGTATTCGGCAAGGAAACGAAAGGTCTGCCTCAAGAGCTGATTGAGGCGAATTTAAGTACATGCATTCGGATGCCAATGACGGATAAGGTCAGATCGCTTAATTTATCCAATTCGGCGGCAATCATCGTGTACGAAGCGCTTAAACAGAACGATTTTCCCGGACTGTCTTAAAATAGAGGCGGCGTACGAACTGTTTTTGCTCTTGCAGATTCAAAGCATGGCGGCATGGTGAAGGATTTACTAAAGAGACAATCAGAATGGGGAAACAGAGGCAGAGCGTTAAGGCAATGAACTGTCGGGGTTTCACGAAAATGGCTTGCAAACTAGACACAGGAGAGGTGAACAACGATGAAACCAGCAGGTGTAGTAAGAAAAGTAGATCAACTCGGACGTATCGTTCTTCCAAAATCGTTGCGTAAACGTTACCAGATGAATGAGGGAGATCCGGTTGAAATTTTAGTGCAGGGCGACCATATTATTTTGGAGCGTTACCGTCCGAAATGTGTGTTCTGCGGTTCAATGGAAGAAGTACGCGAGTTTAAAGAACGTTTTTTATGCGGCGTTTGTGTGGCTGAAATGAGCCAGCTCGCCCGCTAACCTCATACATGCTTAATAAGTAGTAAATAAGTACGAACAAAAAGAAGCTTCCCCATGGAGCAGCGCAGCTGCATTCCTTCGGAGAAGCTTCTTTTTAGGTAAACTGATGGTTCAGCTTACAGGCCTTTGGTTTTGTCATCGTTGTAAGAAGACGTGAACATAGCCGTCAAAAACAAGACGAATACAGTCATTACAATAATGAATGTGATGGACATTAATGGCACCTCCAAAATCCTCATGCAACTGTTTTCATTATACCCAACCTGCTCGAAAAAGAAAACTTTAAATATGGGCTGTACCTTGATAACATAGAGCTATAAGCGTTAAAGCTTGCATCTTAGGAGGAGTCGAACCATGGATTACCGTTTTTCATCACGAGTGACCGCTCTCAAATCATCGGTCGTAAGAGATATTCTCAAGCTGACGCAAGGCAAGGATATGATTTCATTCGCAGGCGGGCTGCCGGCCGAGGAGCTGTTTCCGGTGCAGGCTATTCGCGAAGCTGCCGATCGGGTGTTTACGAAGGGCGCAAGCGCTATGCAATACGGATTGACCGAGGGCTATTTGCCGCTGCGTGAGCAGCTGTGCGAGCGTATGGGGCACAAGGGCATGAACGTGCGCCCTGACGAAATGCTGCTGACGACAGGCTCCCAGCAGGCGATCAGCCTCATTGTTGAAGTGCTGACCGAGCCTGGCGATACGATATTGGTGGAAAGGCCGACTTATCTTGCATGCTTGCAGGTGTTTGAGATGAACGGCTTAAATGTCATTGCTGCGGAAAGCGATGAGCATGGCATCGTGGCGGAGGATGCGGAGCGGCTCATTCGCGAGCATCGTCCAAAGCTTGTGTATGCCGTGCCTACATTCGGCAATCCGACGGGCCGCGTCTGGAGCACGGAGCGCAGACAACAGCTGCTTGAGATTTGCAGCTCTTATGGTGTGCCGATATTGGAAGATGATCCATATGGTGAAATAAAATATGATGTAAATGCGGTTTATCCGACATTGTTTGCGCTTGATCAGCAAGCGGGCCGTTCAGGCTCGGTTATTTATACGAGCACGTTTTCTAAGACGGTAGCTCCGGGACTGCGCACAGGTTGGGCAATGGGGCCAGCGGAAGTCATTGCGATGATGGCTAAAGCGAAGCAGGCGGCAGATTTGCATTCCAGCGCGATTGACCAGCAAATCGTCAGCGAGCTGTTGGATAGCTTCCCGCTGGATGAGCATATTAAAGTTATCTCTGCTTCTTACGGCGAGCGGATGCGCGAAATGCAAGGGCTGCTGGCGGGGCAGCATATTGAAGGATTGCGCTGGATTGAGCCGAAGGGCGGCATGTTCCTATGGCTGGAGCTGCCGGAGGGGCTTGATGCGGAGGCGCTCCTCCGCGCCTCCGTGCAGAAGGGCGTCGCTTTCGTGCCGGGAAGCTCCTTCTACGCTTATGATCCACAGCGAAATACGGCGCGGCTTAACTTTACCTATAACATCGGTGCCAAAACGGCGCTCGGTGTAGAGCGCTTCGCAGAAGCGATCCGCGAGTTTACGGCCCGCTCCTAACACAGCAGCTCACAGCAGGCGTTGAGATTGCGGTCGCCTGCCCTTTAACGGGAGGATGAGCGCCGTTTGCGAGGACGGCGGGAAGGGCGAGAGGCCAAAGACGTTTGCGATTCGATTGGCGCAGCAGGGGCATTTTGCCCCGCCTGGCTGCCCGGCAAAGCGGCAACCCAATCGGCGATGACATCGGCGTATTCGGTCAAGGCGGCTGCTCCGGCGGGGAGCAGCCGATATTTTCCGCGCTGCTGGCGCTCGAACCAGCCGTAGTAGTTGTCGCGCAGCACAGCGCCGCTGCGCGGGAAGCTCGTCACCGCAGCAACCTGGCTGGGTGATTGCGCCTCCTCCTGCCGCTGGAGCGCGTAGGCGCAGCGCAGCGCCTTCTCGCGATAGGCGGTCACCAGCTTGCGGCCGGTACTGCCGCCCACATTATAGTCGCCGCTGCGCTCGCGAAATTCAAGAAGCAGCCTAGCCTGCTTCTTGCGGCGTGTTCCGCGCTGCGGCGCCTCGCCAGGCTCGCATAGCACATCAATGACAGGCGCCTTCGTCTTGAAGAAGGTGACGGTCATAAGGCCGATGCCGAGCATGCGGCACAGCTCGGTAATTTCACCGAAGCGCTGGTTGTGCGCGCCGCTTTTTTTACGATTGCGCTCTACCACGAGCACAACCTGATCATTTATACGAAGGCGTTCAATCCCCTGCAGCAGCAGGGCGAGATTGAACGTCTTTTTCATTTCCACGATAATGGTTTCTTCGGTATCGGCGTGCATCGCAACGAGATCGCAGTGCAGCACCTCGCTTTTGACGACGAAGCCGCGCGCTTCATAATAAGCTTTTATCGGCTGGTAAAGCTCCTCTTCCTTATTTACTGCCACGTGCATTCCCCCACTTTCTTCTAACTATTATAACAAAGGATATGGAGCGCGGGCAGATCGATTCTATTTGTCCAAGCAAAGCTGCGCTGCAAGCGAACTTGTCGTAATATGCATGATTACCGCCTAAAATAGTGGTCAATTTCCACGCGGAATAAGCATAGACATGTAATACTTCAATAAAATTTGTTCCACTCGCTAAGGTTCTTTCGAGTAAATGCCGAGCGAAGTGAAAAATTGCGTATTGCGGAAGCGATGGGAGGAGGCACGGCATGGACATTTTCAAGCGAATATCGGAGTATCAAGCAGAGAGTGAGAAGCTGGCCTGGAGTGGATCTTTCAAGGATTATATTGAACTGCTGAGACAGGATCCATCCACGGCCATGACGGCGCACGCGCGTGTCTATGAAATGATTGAATCCTATGGGGTCGAGGAGAGGGATGGGAAGAAGCGGTACAAATTTTTCGAGCAGGAAATTTATGGGCTGGACCGCTCTGTTGAAAAGCTGGTGGAGGAATATTTCCACTCCTCGGCGCGAAGGCTCGATGTGCGCAAACGGATTTTGCTTCTAATGGGTCCTGTCAGTGGCGGGAAATCGACGCTGGTTACGATGCTCAAAAAGGGGCTTGAGAAATATTCCAGAACGAAGCGCGGCGCCGTCTATGCGATTAAAGGCTGCCCGATGCACGAAGAGCCGCTGCATCTCATTCCGCATGAGCTGAGAGGCGAGATTGAGCAGGAGATTGGGGTAAGAATCGAAGGAAATCTATGCCCATCCTGCCAGATGAGGCTGCAAACGGAATACGGCGGCGATATTCAAAATGTTCAGGTGGAGCGTGTATTCATCTCTGAGGATAACCGCGTCGGTATCGGTACGTTTAGTCCATCCGATCCGAAATCACAGGACATTGCCGATCTCACCGGCAGCATCGATTTTTCCACGATTACGGAATTTGGCTCGGAATCCGATCCGCGGGCTTATCGCTTTGATGGTGAGTTGAACAAGGCGAACCGGGGGCTTATGGAGTTTCAGGAGATGCTGAAATGCGACGAAAAGTTTTTGTGGAACCTGCTGTCCTTAACGCAGGAGGGCAATTTTAAAGCGGGACGGTTTGCGCTCATTTCTGCTGACGAATTAATTATTGCCCACACGAACGAGACGGAGTACAAATCCTTCATTAGCAATAAGAAAAATGAAGCGCTCCAGTCGCGGATGATCGTCATGCCGATTCCGTACAACCTGAAAGTGTCTGAGGAAGAAAAAATTTATACGAAGCTCATTGGCCAGAGCGACATGAAGCATATTCATATTGCGCCGCATGCTTTGCGAGCTGCTGCTATTTTCTCCATACTTACCCGTCTGAAGGAGACGAAGAAGCAGGGTATGGATTTGGTGAAGAAGATGCGGATGTACGACGGCGAGGAAATCGAAGGCTTCAAGGATGCCGATCTCAAGGAAATGCAAACCGAATATACCGAGGAGGGCATGTCTGGCATCGATCCCCGCTATGTCATCAACCGGATTTCGAGCGCACTCATCAAGCAGGATATGCAGTGCATTAATGCGCTCGATGTGCTTCGCGGCTTGAAGGACGGCCTCGACCAGCATCCATCCATTACGAAGGAGGAGCGGGAGCGTTATTTGAACTTTATTTCGGTTGCGCGCAAGGAATACGATGGTCTGGCCAAAAAAGAAATTCAGAAGGCCTTCGTCTATTCCTACGAGGAGTCGGCGCGTACGCTGTTCGAAAACTACCTCGACAACATCGAGGCTTATTGCAACTGGGCCAAAATTAAGGACCCGCTCACCGGCGAGGAGCTTGATCCGGATGAGCGCCTGATGCGTTCCATTGAGGAGCAGATCGGCGTTTCTGAAAATGCGAAAAAAGCGTTCCGCGAAGAAATTTTGATTCGCATCTCGTCCTATTCCCGCAAAGGGAAAAAATTCGATTTCACCAGCCATGAGCGGCTGCGTGAAGCGGTGGAGAAGAAACTGTTCACGGATCTTAAGGACATCGTGAAAATTACGACCTCCACGAAGACGCCGGATGAAATCCAGCTCAAGCGGATTAATGAAGTGACGAAGCGGTTAATTGATGAGCACGGCTATTGCCCGGTATGTGCCAATGAGCTGCTGCGTTATGTAGGCAGCCTGCTGAATCGCTAACGAACAGAATAGGATCGTTACAGGAAGTTCGGTGGAGCAGCTGCCCACCGAACTTTTTGGCGTTGTCTGGATTAGGATTGAGCGTGAATGAGCTATAATAGGTTGGTAGGACTGGAAAAATGGGACTATAGATTCAGCTTTTCACTCGATTTTTGTAGAGATCTCGACAAATTCTCTTGAATTATTAAAGAAATGTCTACCTATATGAGGCTGAATGCCGATATACTTAATATAGCAGTTGTTATTTATTTAGAGACAGGGGGTTTTTCAATGATTAATGTCACAGTGGAACGTAAGCGGCAGCTGGACTATACAGGAATTAAGGAAGCGGATTTGCAGCGGCTTGCGGAGTGCAAGCCTATTTTTAAGCAGGTAGTCGATGAGGTCGTTGATCGTTTCTATGATAATGTCGGACTCTATCCCGAAATGGTAGCTTTAATGAAGAAATTCAGCAATGTGGATCGTTTGAAAGGAACGCAGCGCGAATATTGGCTGTCCCTTGCTGACGGTGTTATTGATGAAGCGTTTATTGAGAACCGGATTAAAATTGGGCTAGTGCATTCCCGAATCGGCCTTACAACCGACTGGTATTTAGGTACATATATGACTTACTTGAACATTGCGACGGATGTATTTGAGCGTGTGCTGCCAGATGGGTGGAAGCCGGTTATTCACTCACTGTCCAAGATGTTCAATCTGGACTCGCAATTCGTGCTTGAAGCGTATAACCGCGCAGAGCAGACAAAGGTGCAGGAGCTTGCGGATGAGCGTGCAATTATGCTGTCGACGGTAACGGAAGCGGTGCAGCAGCTGGCTGGTTTGATGGTCGAGCTGGAAGAAGGTGCCCAATCGATTGCGGCAACGGCGCTGTCTACTTCGGATTCACAAGAGAAAGCGCATTCTTTGCTTGGCGAGCTGCAGGGCGAGCTGGACGGCATTACGGAGATGGGTACGATGATTCGGGAAATCGCTGATCAGACGCATTTGCTGGGGCTAAATGCGGCCATTGAAGCAGCAAGAGCGGGAGACCATGGACGGGGCTTCGAGGTTGTTGCCAATGAGGTGCGCAAGCTGGCCGCGTCGTCACGTGGAGCACAGGAAACGATTCAAAATAAGCTTAGTGAAATTGAGAAAAAGGTTAATTCGGTTCGCAGAGAGTCCAATCAGACGTCGGCAGAAGCACGTAATCAGGCGGCGAAATCACAGGAGCTTGCTGCCTTTGTGAAAATGGTCGATGATGTCGCCAAAGATTTGAACAAGCTTAATGCAACATCCTCATAGGCCGCATTTTATAATAGATAACATTAATAAGGAGCCGAGATCCTCGATCATGAGGATTTCGGCTTTTTTATATGACATATAAGTTGACATGAATATTCGGTTTTAGTATGATTGAGCTACAGAAATGGACGGTTTTATGAAGTTTAACGTCATAAAAACTAACATTAATATGCCGTTGGATCAAAAATGATCATTATTGTTACAGGTTTTAGATGTAAGGTTGAGCCATCTTGGAGGAGGCGGTTGGCATGTCGACGGCCAGACAGTCGCAGTCGCATTATTATGATTCACAATCATTTTATGACGAAATGTTTGAAAAGGATTTTTCAGTTCGTCCCCACTATGACAGCGTTCATCGCTTGTTCGGGAAAATTAAGCCTTCTGAGCTGAACATTCGTCAGCATGCCCTTAATCAGCGAATGATGGAGGAGGGCATTACCTTTACGCTGTACAGCAGCAATCAAAATGAGCCTCTAGAGCGGACGATTCCGTTCGACTATATTCCCCGTGTCATTCCCCGGCATGAGTGGGACAATATTGACCGCGGCGTACGCCAGCGCATCCGCGCGCTCAACGCTTTCACCCATGACATCTACCACCAGCAGCACATTGTAAAAGATGGCATTATCCCCCGCAAAATGATCGTGTCCAATACGTATTTCCGCCCGGAAATGGTTGGGCTGGATGTGCCATCAGGCGTATACATTACAGCCTCGGGCATCGATTTGATCCGAGATGAGAAGGGACGTTATTTTGTACTGGAGGACAATTTGCGTTCTCCTTCCGGCTTCTCTTACTTATTCAAGGGCAGAACGCTAATGAGCGAGCTGTTTCATGACCTTTATTTGTCCTCGTCTGTTCAGAGCATCGAGCGCAGCCTCAACTGCTTCCTTAGCTCGCTTCGCTCCCTTGCGCCAAGCGGCAAACGTGATCCGCTTATTGTGCTGCTTACGCCGGGCTCCTACAACTCGGCCTATTACGAGCATACTTTCCTCGCTCAGCAGCTTGGCATTCATCTTGTGGAAGGCCGTGATCTCGTTTATAAGGATCACAACATTTATTTGCGGGATTTGCGCGGGCTTCGCAAAGTGGATGTTATTTATCGGCGGATTGATGATGAGTTTATAGATCCGCTTGCTTTTCAGCCGGATTCGCTGCTTGGCGTTCCAGGGCTGATGAATGCGTATCGCGCAGGCAATGTGGCGATTGCCAATGCCCCGGGTACCGGGGTTGCCGACGATAAGGCCGTATATGCGTATGTACCAGATATGATTCGCTATTATTTGGGCGAAGAGCCGATTTTGCATAATGTGCCAACCTATATTTTGTCGCGCAAGGAAGAACGGGAATATGTACTGGACCACCTCTCGGAGCTGGTAGTCAAGGAAACATCGCTGTCCGGCGGCTACGGCATGTTAATTGGCCCCAGCGCGACAGCAGCGGAAATCAAAGCGTTCGCTGAGGCGATTAAGCTCGATCCAGAGCGATATATTGCCCAGACGACGATGAAGCTTTCGCGAGCGCCGGTTATGATGGATGGCGTCATGGCACCGCGCCATATCGATTTAAGAGCTTTTGCGCTAATGGGCGAGGAGACGCATGTCATACCTGGCGGGCTGACGCGTGTCGCGATGACGGAAGGCTCGCTCGTCGTCAATTCATCGCAAGGCGGCGGGGTTAAGGATACGTGGGTGCTCAGCCGCTAGTCCGGAATACTTCGAAACCTCGAAGCGGTAAAGCTGCTAAGCCGGTGAGCCGGCAGGGAACAATGAGGCGGGGAGCCCAATAATCGGAGGGATGGCTATGCTTAATCGGAATGCTGAGGCGCTATTTTGGATTGGACGCTATATGGAGCGGGCGGAAAACCATGCGCGTTTAATCGATGTCCACTATCATTTGCAAGCAGAGGATGGCGCAGATTCGGAGGCGGTGGGTAAAGGGCAGGAAGCGGCAGCACCGACCTGCAAATGGTCGCGCATCGTGGATGCGCTGGGCAGCAGAGAGTCCTATGTTCAGCAATACGGCAGCTACAGCGAGCAGGATGTGCTGCGGTATATGACGCTTGACCGCGACAACCCGAATTCGCTTGTGTCCTGCGTGAGCCATGCCCGGGGCAATCTGCGCACGCTGCGCGAGAAGGTGCCGAGCGAGATGTGGGATGCGGTCAACGGCTTTTATTTGTGGCTGCGTGAGAAGCAGCCGGAGGATTTAATGGCGGAATCGCCGCATTTATTTTTCGGCAAAATCAAGGAATGGACGGCGCTATTCCAAGGCATCAGCCAGTCCGTCATGCCTCGTGAGAATGAGTGGCATTTTATTGAATGCGGCCGTTATCTGGAGCGGGCAGAAAATACGCTGCGCATAATTAAAGCGGCTTATAATACGGTGATTGCGAGCGGAGAGAGCTGGAGTAATAGTAATGCGACAGGCGCATACTCGTACTTGCAGGCTATGCTGCGATCGCTGAGCGGCTATCAGGTATTCCGGCGTTATTATGCCGATGGCATGTCGGTGGAGTCGATTGTCGAATTTGTTATCTTAAATGAAGTGTTCCCGAGGTCGGTGCATTTCGCGCTGCACACGCTCGATGAGCATATGCGGTATATCCGTTTTCAGGATATGCAGCTGCGCTCAGCGCACGACAAGGTTATTCGCCAAGTAAGCAAGGTGAAGGCGGATCTCGCCTGCCTGGATCAGGAAGATGTCATGCTGGACCGTGACGGGGCAATCGTCGGTCATTTGCTGGATGCCTGCCAGACGATGGGCGGCACCTTCGCCAAAACCTTTTTTCGCATGGGGGAGGCCAGCGCATGAAGCTGAATATTTCGCATGTGACGCAATACGATTATGGCACGTCGGTTACGGACAGTGTCAATGAAATTCGTCTGACGCCAAGCACCAATGAACGCCAGTCGTGCTATCAGCAATCCATTGCGATTGAGCCGAATGCGCCGCTGTTCAGCTATGAGGATTTTTTCGGCAATCGCGTGCATTCGTTTTCGGTGAACGGCTTACACCGCAAGCTGACGATTCGCTCGCAAATGACCGTGGTGACGAAGGAGGCTCTTACACCTGAGCAGCAGGCTGCTGCTCTGAACGGCGGAGGAGCAGCAGAAGTTGCTTGGGAGTGGCTGCAGTCAGAGGATGCGGGCAATCGTTTCGTGGAGTTTCTGCTGCCTACCGCCTACACGGCGCTGAGTCCGGAAGTGGAGACATATGCGGTCGGCATTGAGGACCGGAATAATAATGGGCTGAGCGTATATGGGTGGCTGCTGGCGCTTTCCCAAAAAATCCGAACCGAGTTCGTCTACGATCCAGATGCTACAACGGTGGAGACGAAGGCAAGCGACATGTTCGAGCGCAGGCGCGGCGTCTGTCAGGATTTTGCCCATCTCATGATTGCTTGCTGCCGCTCGCAGCAGGTTCCGGCCCGCTATGTGAGCGGGTACCATTTCGTTGGCGATTTGCAAGGCGGAACGGCAGATTTCGAGCAGGCGTCTCATGCATGGGTGGAGGCGTACGTGCCATCGCTTGGCTGGTGCAGCTTCGATCCGACGAATGAAGCTCCTGTCGGCGAGCGTTACGTTAAGCTGGGCCATGGACGCGATTATAAAGATATTGTTCCGGTAAAAGGCGTTTATCGTGGAAGCGGGCAGCAAACGTTGAAGGTGACGGTGGATGTGCGCAAGGTCGAGGAATGAAGCGGAAAAAATCAGAAAGAGAAGCCCTTTGGGCGCTTGGCTGTTGCTGCTTAAGCCTACATGCAGCTGCACAAGCGCCCGAGGGGCTTCTTCGTTGTGTTTTATTGGAAGGCCTGAATTCGAAGGCTTGGATTACTGGACGATGGTAAAATCGTCAAAATTCAAGCGGCTGCCGGATGTGCCGGCGACTACGATTTTGAAGCGGACTGCTGCGGTTTCATTTACAGCAATCGTCTGCTCGGTTAACGACTGGCTGCTGGAGTAGGTGCTGCCGACGTCTGTCCAGGTGGAGCCGCCATTAAGCGACTTCTGAAGCTTCCATGTCGCTCCCGTGTCGCTGCCAAAGCTCGCATGCTTCACCTTGACGCTGGTCGCGCCGCCTGTCACATTGAAATTCATATAGATGGAGCCTGCCGCCCTGACTCGTGCGGATTTGGTTCCGTTTTTCTTGTCTGTAGATAAATCGCCAAGCAGCGCATTATCGAAGGTCCACGAGCCTGAGCCGAGCGTAACCGAAGCTGCTGTATAGGCTGCTTTGGTGCCTGTCTCGAAGGTTTCGTTTACAGCGCCAGATGTTGGCGGCTGCGACGTTGAAGCATAGCCGTAGGAGCCTTGCTTGAAGGTGGAGCTGTCCCACCATTTGTAGCCGGCTGCCGGTGCTGCCCATGGCTCAGCCTGCGGCTGGGTTGACGTTTGCGGAGTTTCCATAGCAAGCAGTGCTGTTGCGTTGTCAAGGGTGAGGCCGCTTACTTGATTCAGCGCCGTATAGCTTTCTTTAACAGCAAGCCAGTCCACAAGCTGCACGAGCAGCGCGCCATTGCTCGCTTCTGTAAAGCCGTCATACGTCGTTTTGGAGCCGCCTGTTTCCTCGCGCAAATATTTAGGCGTGCTGTCTTCGACAGGAGAAGAGTCGCCGATAACGGCTACTTTGCCCAGGCTATTTTTGCCAATCGCGACATAAGGGCCCTCGGCAATTCCTCCGCCATTATAGACGCCCTGATCTACCGCATTGCCCCAAGAGGCTGAAGTCTGCTGCATGTAGACGATTCCCTTCGCTTTGTTCGGGTCTGTAATGGCAATG
Source organism: Paenibacillus algorifonticola (assembly GCF_000971975.1). GTDB lineage: Bacteria > Bacillota > Bacilli > Paenibacillales > Paenibacillaceae > Pristimantibacillus > Pristimantibacillus algorifonticola. The sequence continues at coordinate 218,707 of NZ_KQ040778.1, forward strand.
GTCGATCCGGCATGCATCGTCAGCGAAGTAACGCCGCTAGTAATGCCAAAAGATTGCGAGGAAGGGACGATCGTTCCCGAGTTTACGTTGCCCAGCGCATTGTAACGGATGCGCATGCCGAAGTTGCTAGACAACCAGTCGGAGCTTGCGACACCTTGCATAGCGGCTGAACTGGCTTCCTCTGTACTCATGCCCAGTGCAGGATTCGACCAGGCTCCCCGTCTATAGCCATTGAACACCTCAGAGGAATCCCATCTGTTTTTATTGCGATCCGCGTTATAGTGGTCTGCGATGAAGAAAATGCTGCCTCCGCCCTGCACATACGAAAGCATAGCCTGCTGCTCGCTCGTCTTGAACGGCACGTTCGCTTCAGGAATTACGAAGACGTCATAGCCGCTTAAGTCTGTTAGCGTAATAGGGCCGCTTTTGCGAAGCTCCTTGACGTAATAGCCTTTGCCTGCAAGAGCTTGTCCAAAATCGGAAAAGCCGCCGTCAATAACCCAATCTGCCGCACCAGCTGTTTGGGCATGGGCATTGTCGAATAGAATCTTTTTGCCATTGGCGCTTCCAGCAGGCTGTAGGACGGGCGCTGGATCAGTAGGCCCCTCCGCTAAGGAAACCGCCGTGCCTGCCGATAAAGACATTGCAAAGATGAGTGCTCCTGCCGTCAATCGCTTCAAAAAATTACCCTTCATCATCAAACCTCCGCTTCTAGTAGTTGGTTCAATTAGAGCGGCTTCCTTGGTTGGAAGCGCAAGGCAATTGTACTATTTTTTCTAAATAATAGAAATAGATTCACGTGAGAAAACTAGGACATAGAGTGTTAAGTTTATGTAAGGGATATTGAAAGAGCTGCTAATCGTTGCTGAACAGCTCGTTCAATACATTTTTTCTGTTTTCAAGAAAACGACGGGTTAGCTGGTAGTGGGCAGTGTCCTCATAGCGAATTTCTTCAACGGGCTTGGCGTCAAAATTGTAAATTTGCGCGTTCGGATACCCGAGCAAAATCGGTGAGTGAGTCGCAATGATGAATTGGGCATCGTGTTCCAAATCTTTAATGACGCGAAGCAGCGCGAGTTGGCGGGCGGGAGAAAGCGCGGCCTCGGGCTCGTCAAGCAAATAGATTGCTTTTTTGCCAAAACGGTGCTTGAACAACGATAGGAAGGCTTCGCCATGCGACTGCTCATGCAGCGATTTGCCGCCGTAATAGGGCAAGCTTTCGGGCACTGTATCGAGGTAAGAGGCGAATTGATAGAACGTTTCTGCGCGCAGAAAAAAGCCGTTCGTGAGCTTGGGCATCCAGGAAAGCCGGATATAGGGGCCAAGTGCAGATTCAGAGGCATCTACGTCGTAGCTGTTGTTGCGCCCTCCGCCGGCAGTGTTAAAGCTGCATTGGTAGGCCATAGCTTCTAGAAAGGTGGACTTGCCGGAACCATTTTCGCCTACAAAGAAGGTGATGTGGGTATGAAAATGAAGCTTGCTCATTGACCGGATAACAGGTATGGAAAAGGGATAAGTGCTGTAATTGGTAATGCGCTCCTTGAGCAGCTCTGCACTCCGTAAATACAAGGCGTTCAGCTCCTTTGGCAGAAGGGTGTAGTTTGTTTTATTTTCTTCATCATGACCATGACCGGAATTTAATGATTTATGAAAAACGTCTCTAATAAAAGAAAACAGCATCAGACTAAGAACTGGAAAAAAAGTCTTAGTCTGATGCTGCTGTTTCAAGCATTTTTACGCTTTAGCCGCCCATATTTCAATTTCTATTTTTATTTCTGGCAGCCCTAATTCCAAAAGATAACCGATCGTCATAGATGGATAATGAATGCCAAATAATTCTGCCCATTTTTCGTACAGATAATCCCAGTCTATTTTTTCGGTGGCCCATATGTTCACCTTAATAATATGATCGGAGGTTAACTCTTCGGAATTCAGTAAAATGTTGATGTTAGCAAACGTATTGCTGATTTGTTCATTCATACTGGTCGGAATGATGCCGTTTTGGTCCGTTCCGATTTGGCCGGAAGTAACATACAGCTCTGAATTTCTCGGAATTTTTGTAATGTGGCTGTAATTCCCTACTGGACTAGGCATACCTGCTGGATTTTTTCTGATGATTCCCAAATTGTTCATGCATCTTCGCCTCTCATTTTAAGAATTCTGCCATTTTCAACTAAGCATTTTGGGCACACTTCACCCGTAAAATGGATTTTAGAAAAAAACAGCAGTCGAGTATCCGTATCCAAAGGATATGAAATGTAATGATCTTTTTTTCATGGCCGGACACTCCTTTCTCTTAAAATAGGAAGATGTAATCTATGTTAAAGTCTAAGCGAAACGATATACGGAGTCAAATTCCAGCGATCTGTATAGCCTAATCAACCTGCTGTTTAATAATTTCGGAATAGTAGAGGGCTAGGGTTAATTGTATTGTTTTCTCTTATACCTGTTATCCCCTTAGCTCAGAAATACGGATTGGGTGATTGTAAATAGGTTTATGGCCTACTCGTAAAAAGGATTCTTTTATCCGAGTTGCAAGCGGCGACGCTCGTTCTGAGCTAAGGGGATAACCTGCAAAAGCAAAATGAAAGGGTAAAGGAGAGGGAAAGGTATACGTATGGGAGAGGAAATGGGGGAGGGCTAGCGAGCTGACGGAGCTTTAAATTTACAAAAAAATGCGGGAAGCTGCCTCCAAGCAGCTTCCCGCATTTTTAAATGATTTGCTGAGCTAAGGGGATAATGCCTCAAAACGCCATTAAACGCGATTGATTAATCGTTACAAAAACTTGCGGCTCGTTTTTTTGCCGTCGCAGCTGAAGACGATCTTTTTGTCCTCGACAACGGTTTCGAGATGGACGGATTTGCCCCAGAGATGGACCACATGCGGCAGCGTGCGCTCGACATATTTCAGATCAAGCTCCATGCCTTCATACTTGTGTAGCAGGTACAACTCGCCTACACGGTTAAAATCGCCATCTGTAACGAACAGGCTGGGGAAGCCGCCGTTCACTTTGGAATAGACAAGCTGGTCGCGGATATTTTCCCAAGATTTATCGGTTATTTTCCACTCCGGCCCCTTCTTCTCGAAAACATACAGGTCCAAATCCTTGACCAAATCCTTGGTCAAATAGTTGCGGAGAAACGAAATATCCGAATCGAGCTCGCGTACCTCGAACATTTTTTCCCGGCCTTTGCCCGGCACGCGCCCGAAGCGCCGCTGCTCCTCTGTAGTCGGTTTATCCCAGCGCTGCTCGATATCTTCGAAAATTTTCAGCCCCAAATAATATGGATTCAGCGTGTGCCGGGATGGCACCACGACTGAGGAGTTCAGCTTGGCGAATTCAATGGTTTCCTCGCTTGTCAGGTCGAGCTCGCGAATAATGCGCTGATGCCAGTACGATGCCCAGCCTTCGTTCATAATTTTCGTTTCCAGCTGCGGCCAGAAATAGAGCATCTCATCGCGCATCATCGACATAATATCGCGCTGCCAGTCCGTAAGCTGAGGCGAATACTCCTCAATAAACCAGATCAAATCCTTTTCAGGAGCTGGCGGAAAATGTTTCGGCGGCGGCGTTTGATCCTGGCGAGTTGCATCATCCGGGTCAAGCCCCCATAAATCCTCGTATTCGGAAGGGATAGCTGTGCTGACTGAACGGTTTTGCTCCGTCGTCAGCATTTCAATGTAACGGGTTTTATCAAGCTGGTATGGCTTAATAATAGCCGGGTCCACATGCTCCTGAATGGCAAGCACGGCATCAATAAATTTCTCGACCGCTTCCAGGCCGTAATCCATTTCGTATTGCTGAATGCGTTCTGCTGTAGCGGACATGCTTTCGACCATATTGCGGTTGGAGGTGCTGAAACGGGCGTTATTTTTGAAAAAATCACAATGGGCCAGAACGTGCGCGACGATCAGCTTGTTCTGAATAAGTGAATTGCCCTGCAGCAGAAAGGCATAGCAGGGGTTCGAGTTAATGACGAGCTCGTAAATTTTACTAAGGCCAAAATCATATTGCAGCTTCATTTTGTTAAAGGTTTTCCCAAAGCTCCAGTGGCTGTAGCGCGTTGGCATGCCGTAGGCCCCAAACGTATAAATAATGTCGGCTGGGCAAATCTCATACCTCATCGGGTAGAAATCGAGGCCAAAGCCTTGAGCGATTTCCGTAATTTCATCGATGGACCGCTCCAATGCGCGGATCTCATCCTGGTTCATCAGCCATCCCCCCGTACTTGATAATACCGTTCATACCATAGGTATGTGCAGTGGGCCAAGTTTATGACGGGAAACCGGACGGCAGCTACCAGGTGCGTCATTTGTTTACGGAGCAGGAAATGAATAGCTCATAATCCCAGCCACCAAGCATATATTGGAAAATAGTGACTGCTGATGCAGTCTACTAATGTGCAGGAGGATGGTCATTTATGAGCGAATCTGAAAATACGAGGCTGGGATATCCGCATATTCCACAGCCGATTCGCAGTGATGGGGCGGGAGGCCCGGATTTAGGACCGCGCGATGTGATGAGGGATTTGGAAAATCCGGATATGTTTGTTCCGCCTGTAACGGATGCAGGCCTCGTTCCCAATATGAAATTTTCATTTTCGGATGCCCATATGCAGTTGAACCAAGGGGGCTGGTCCAGAGAAGTGACGGCCCGAGAGCTGCCGATTGCGACAACGCTGGCAGGCGTCAATATGTCGCTAATTCCGGGCGGGGTCCGGGAAATGCATTGGCATCAACAGGCAGAATGGTCCTACATGCTGCTTGGAAATGCAAGGATTACAGCGGTGGATCAGAACGGAAGAAACTTCATAGCTGATATTGGGCCGGGTGACTTATGGTATTTTCCGCCGGGCATTCCGCATTCGATTCAAGGGCTCGAGGGAGGCTGCGAGTTTCTGCTCGTGTTTGACGATGGGAATTTCTCTGATCTAAACACATTGTCGATTTCTGATTGGTTTGCCCATACCCCGAAGGAAGTGCTGTCGGCCAATTTTGGTGTGCCTGAAAGTGATTTCGACCATATTCCTAATGATCAGGTTTATATTTATAAAAGCACGGTTCCCGGCTCCATTGAGAGCCAGAAGGTGGAATCTCCATACGGAACAATCCCGCAGTCCTTTAAGTTTGAGCTGCTGAAGCAGCCCCCTATCATTACGCCAGGAGGCAGTGTAAGAATCGTCGATTCCTCCAACTTTCCAGCATCCAAAGCGATTGCTGCAGCGCTTGTAGAAATTAAGCCCGGCGCTATGCGCGAGCTGCATTGGCATCCGAATAACGACGAATGGCAATATTATTTATCGGGCCAAGGCCGAATGACTGTATTTACCGGCAACGGAAATGCGAGGACGTATGATGTGCGGGCCGGCGATGTCGGTTATGTGCCCTTTGCCTGCGGCCATTATGTGCAAAATACCGGAAACACGAGCCTTTGGTTTCTGGAAATGTTCAAAAGCGACCGCTTCGCAGACGTTTCCCTTAACCAGTGGATGGCGCTTACTCCAACGGAGCTTGTAAAAAGCAATCTCAACGTAGATGAAGCGTTTGTGTCCAAGCTGCGCAAGGAAAAATGGCCCGTTGTTGATTACCCGGGCTTCTGACACAGCGGGACATGCCTTCAAATAAAGTTGAAGGGCATGTCCTGCTGGCGAGCCGGTTTTTTTTATAATTGAAACAGGCTGCCATTGGCAACGAAAGGTTATGTATAGTAATATAAAATTGTGATCTTATCAAATTTTTAAATACAATTTTTGTAAGAAATTATTAAATGAGAAAGAGTATGGGGATAATATACATGATTTAAATGCGATGCAGCTCAGTGTGATCGGTGTTGCAGTGGCGTTTTCGTCTTTGCTGATCAGCTTTATTTATTTTAATGTGAAAAATCGGGAATGGTACGAGCAAATGCTCATCATCTCCGAAAAAAATCAAATCGTTGGCCAGCTCGCTGCCTCCATTTCACATGAAATCCGCAACCCGCTTACAACGACGCGAGGTTTTCTCCAAATGATGAACAAGGAGCAGCTCGACCATGAGACGTTCGAGCGTTATCGTACCTATGCTTTTGAAGGTATTGATCATGCCAATGCGATTATTACCGATTATTTAAATTTTTCGAAGCCTAGTGAAGAAGAGCGGCGGCTGCTGAATGTGAAGGATGAAATCGACGGAGTCATTCCTTGGCTGAAGCCTTATTCGGCGCTGTCGAACATAACGGTTGAGGTCTACCATTTATCGAAGGAGCCGCTCATTATTTGCGGCGAGGTCAAGAATGTATGCTCAATATTATAAAAAACGGCATTGAGGCTATGCCTGAAGGAGGCAAGCTGACGGTGCAGACCGAGCTGGTGCGCAATAAAATTCAAATTCTCGTCCGCGATACGGGCTGCGGGATGAATCGATCCCAGGTTAAGCGATTAGGCTTGCCCTATTATACGACGAAGGAACGCGGGACCGGGCTCGGGCTGATGGTCGTCATGAATATGGTCAAGGAAATGAACGGCAAAATATTTTTTCACAGTAAACTGAATCAAGGTACGATATGCGAGCTTCAGCTCGAGCGGGCTGCTGCTCCGGAATAGCGCATCAAATAGCATGACAGGAAACGTATAGCGGAAAAAGACGGTTGAAGGAGGCTGTAAAAGCAGCTCTTTCAACCGTCTTTTTCATATGGACAAAACGAATGGAAGCGTTATTAAATCGTGCTTGCGTTCTGCTGCTGCATAGTGTTTAATGGAAATATACATTGTAATTTTATTATTCGGTTAACAAAAACATTAATCTTATGAGGTGAGCTGAACATGTCCAAACAAGCAAAGCTGATCGTTGATAAGGATTTTGTAGTAGGTGAAGTTGATAAAAGAATCTATGGCTCGTTTATCGAGCATTTGGGCCGGGCGGTATATGGCGGTATTTATGAAAAGGATCATCCGCAGGCGGATGAGCAGGGCTTCCGCTCCGATGTGCTGGAGTTGGTAAAAGGGCTGGATGTGCCGATTGTGCGCTATCCTGGCGGCAACTTCGTTTCAGGCTACAACTGGGAGGATGGCGTAGGCCCGCTTGATCAGCGTCCGCGACGTTTGGAGCTTGCTTGGCGCACGATTGAGCCGAACTGGATCGGCTTTAATGAATTTATGGACTGGTGCCGCAAAGCGAATACGGACGCGATGATGGCGGTTAATTTGGGGACGAGAGGGCCTGATGAGGCGCGCAACCTGCTTGAATATTCCAATCATCCATCAGGAACGTATTGGAGCGATTTGCGTGTGCAGCACGGCTACAAGGATCCGCACAACGTCAAAACCTGGTGCCTCGGCAATGAAATGGACGGCCCTTGGCAGATTGGCGCTAAAACCGCCGTCGAGTATGGACGTATCGCCAGCGAGACCGCAAAGGTTATGCGATGGGTTGATCCGACGATTGAGCTTGTCGCTTGCGGCAGCTCGGCAATCGGCATGCCGACTTTCCCGGATTGGGAAGCAACGGTGCTTGATTTAGCTTATAATGATGTGGATTATATTTCGCTGCATCAGTATTACGGCAACCGCGAGAAGGATACGGCGAATTTCCTGGCGCAATCCGTGGGAATGGACTCCTTCATTAATACAGTCATTTCGACAGCCGACTTCGTGCAGGCGAAGAAGCGCAGCAAGAAAAAAATCAACCTTTCCTTCGATGAATGGAACGTGTGGTTCCATTCCAATGAATCGGACAAAAAGCTTGACCCTTGGCAAATTGCCCCTCCACAGCTTGAAGATATTTATACGCAGGAGGATGCGCTGGTCGTTGGCTGCATGCTGATCAGCCTGCTCAAGCGTGCCGATCGGGTGAAGATGGCTTGTATCGCGCAGCTCGTCAACGTCATCGCCCCAATTATGACGACAAATGGCGGAGCAGCCTGGAAGCAGACGATTTATTATCCGTATATGCACGCGAGCGTGTTCGGCAGAGGCGAGGTGCTCGTACCGTTAGTGAGCTCGCCTAAGCATGACACAAAAGATTTTACAGATGTGCCTTATGTTGAGGCTGTAGCGGTGCATAATGAAGAGAAGCAAGAGGTTACTGTTTTTGCAGTGAATCGTCATCTGGAAGAAAGTATTTCGTTTGATATCGACCTGCGCAGCTTCGGTCAGGGACGAATTTTAGAGCATATTGTTTTGGAAAATGATGATTTGTCCGCTTCCAATACAGGAGATGCACCTAACCGCGTCACGCCGCACACGAATGGCAGCGCCGCATTATCGGATAAAGGGCAAATCCAAGCTGTGCTGAATAAAGCGTCATGGAATGTCATTCGAATTAAACTGTAAAGTCTACTGGGGAACAATCGCAAGCTTAGCTTGATTGAACGGGCTATTCAGGCGGTTGTTCCCTCTCGTTTCATTTTATGCGATGATAAGGGAGAGGAGGGTGAACAGGATGATTAAAGCCAATACAGATATAGCTTGGCTGCCACTCTATGAGGCGCTGTCGAGCCATGTACGGCTTCATATTATAGATTTGCTGGCAGTAAGCCCGATGAATGTCAAAGAGCTTGCAGAGGCGCTGGGGCTCAGCAGCGCGATTGTGACGATGCATATTCGCAAGCTGGAGAAAGCGAATCTTATCGAGACGAAGATGGTGCGCAAGCAGGGAGGCACGCATAAAATATGTACGCTCGCCGAGCAGCATATTGAAATCGAGCTGCCCCATCATACACGCGAAGTAAAAAAAATGCATGAAAGCACTGTGCCGATCGGACATTACACAGAATATGAAGTGCATCCGACCTGCGGCATCGCAACGGTGGAGAAGGTCATTGGCCAGTTCGATGATCCGCGCTTTTTTCTAGAGCCGGAGCGGATGAATGCGGGCATTTTATGGTTTGGCCGGGGATATGTCGAATATAAAATCCCTAATTATTTGCTGCCGGGGCAGCGGCCGAGCGCATTCGAGCTTGTGCTTGAGCTGGGCTCTGAAGCACCAGGCTACAATCCGAACTGGCTGTCTGATATCAGCTTCAGCTTAAATGGGACGACCATTGGCAAGTGGACAAGCCCTGGCGATTATGGGGATACACGCGGCAAATTTTCTCCTTCCTGGTGGCAAGGCAACCTGAATCAATATGGCTTGCTCAAAGTCATTCGCGTGCAGGAGGACGGCACCTTTGTGGATGGGCAGCAGGTAAGCGACACTAGCGTGCAGCAGATTACACTGGATCGCAATCACTGGACGCTGCGAATCGCGGTAGATAAGGATGCTGCGCATGTAGGCGGCCTTACCTTGTATGGCAAAGGCTTCGGCAATTACAATCAGGATATAATGTTCCGGGTTTATTACGAGGAATAAGAAAATGAAGAAAAGCCGTATCGCAGTCAGATTGGGGGAGACTCTGACCATTGCGATACGGCTTTTCTTTGAGGAGGCGTTTGTGTAAGTTTGACCAAATGTGTGAATAGCTCTTATACTGGCTTAAAAACGGGCTTTGTAAGCTACAGCACGCGACGTGCCGTTGCGTAATTTTTGCTCCACCAGCTAGAACTCAGACTCGTAACGGTCACCCCAGGGGAACCGTATGTATGAATGATTTGATTATTGCCGATATAAATGCCAACATGATGAATAGGGGAATAGAAGAAAACGAGATCGCCAACCTTCAAATTGCTCCGAGATACGAACGAGCCGACTTTTGATTGTTGCTTCGAGCTTCTCGGCAAAGAAACGCCGACCTTGGCAAAAACATATTTAGTGAAAGAAGAGCAGTCAAAAACGCGAGTCGAACTAGTGGAAGCGCTGAATTGGTAAGGCGTTCCGATGAAGCTTTTCGCGGTTGATACGATTTGCGATTGGGTAGAAGCAGATGCCGCATAGGCTGATGGTGCTGATGTAAAAGGAACTGCTGATAAAGTAAGTGATGCAGTTAATGCAAGGGATGCAGCCATTTTACCAAAACGAAGTTTTTTCATGATGTGAATGCCCTCTCTTCTCTGGATTGATAGCTTGTCTACTTATATGTTCATAGCTATACAATAACACAACTAAAACTGAGATTATTTCCCTCTGAGACCATAAAACTAGATTTAATAGTGTTTTGATACCAATTGTTAAAATTAGATGAGAAACTTCTCATTCAAATCAAGGCTAAAATGAGAAAAACAATAAATGATTCGGCATTCATTAGTTATTTTTTGTAAGTAAAAAAGCACATGGCCTGAAAGGCCATGTGCTTTTTGCATGTCATAATCTATTCGTTCAACGCTTATGCTTATTAACCTTCAAGCAGAAGCGTTTCTGGATCTTCAAGCATTTCCTTCACTTTAACGAGGAAGCGTACCGCTTCAGCGCCGTCTACGATGCGGTGATCGTAGGAAAGGGCGATGTACATCATTGGACGGTTCTCGGAGCGCTCAGCATCGATAGCAACTGGACGAAGCTGAATTTTGTGCATGCCCAGAATACCAACTTGCGGTGCATTAATGATTGGCGTGGACAGCAGCGAGCCGAACGTACCGCCATTCGTAATTGTGAATGTACCGCCTTGCAGGTCAGACAATCCGAGCGAGTTCGTACGGGCTTTGCCAGCAAGGTCAACGATCGAGCGCTCGATTTCAGCGAAGCTCAGACGGTCCGCATCACGGACAACCGGAACAACAAGACCTTCCTTAGCCGATACGGCAATACCGATATCGTAGAACTGCTTCACAATAATATCTTCGCCTTCAATTTCAGCGTTAAGCAGCGGGAACTCCTTCAGAGCGCCAACGACAGCTTTCGTGAAGAAGGACATAAAACCAAGACCAACCTCGTGCTTGTCCAAGAACGATTGTTTCCGGCGTTTGCGGATATCCATAATAGCGGTCATATCAACTTCATTGAACGTTGTCAGCATAGCTGCTGTTCTTTGAGCTTCAACCAGACGATTCGCAATCGTTGCCCGGCGGCGCGACATTTTTTTGCGCTCGTAAGGCTTGGCCGATTGGAATTTAGGTGCAGCTGGCGCTTTAGCAGCAGGAGCAGCTGGTGCTTGCGGCGCTGCCGGCTGTGTGCCGTGCGAGCGAACATCATCCGAGCTAACGCGGCTAAGTGGATCGCGGGATTGAACCTGTGTCAGGTCAATGCCTTTTTCTCTTGCAAGCTTTCTTGCAGCAGGGGAAGCGGCAACTTGACCGCCTTTGCTGTCTGCTTCTGCTACAGGAGGCGCACTAGGTGCTGCTTGCGCCGGAGCTGCTGTTTCAACAGCTGGTGCAGCTTTTGCTGGCTCAGCTGCAGGGGCGGACGGAGCCGCTCCACCTGCCGCAATGGAGCCAATAGCTTCGCCGATTTGAACGGTATCGCCTTCGCTGCGTGTAATCTCTTGAATCGTGCCATCCTGCTCGGCGCTGATTTCGATGTTGACTTTATCTGTCTCAAGCTCCAGCAGCACATCGCCTTGCTTAACCGAATCTCCTACTTTAACAATCCACTTGGAAATCGTGCCTTCCGTAATCGATTCTCCCATTGCTGGTACTATAATTTGTTGCACAGTGGCTACCTCCCCGAGTTGTATGTCAATGACGGACTATGTTTCAATGTTTGCAAAATAATATGCTGCTGCTCAAAAGCGTGTACTTGCTGGAAGCCGCTCGCTGTGCTGGAACGCTCTGGGCGTCCAATATAGCTTACGCTTGTACCAACAGGGGCAATCGCGCGGATGCGCGGATCGGCATAATGCCACGAGCCCATGTTTTTCGGCTCTTCTTGAACCCACACAATTTCCTTCAGTTGAGGGAAGCGGGCGATAATTTCAGCAATTTCCTTCTCAGGGAACGGATACAGCTGCTCGACACGAATAATGTGCAGCCAATCCAAGTCTTTCTCTTGTTCCTTCTCAATCGCATCTTCCAGGTCGATTGCGATTTTACCTGTGCACAAAATCAGGCGCTCTACGCGCTCTGGTCTGCTGCCGAGGTTCGGCTGCTCTACGACCAGCTTGAACGAGCCATTGCTAAGCTCGGAAGCGCTGGAAGCGACGCGCGGGTTACGAATCAAGCTCTTAGGAGCCATAATAATCAATGGACGTGCAGCTTCGCTTTCCGTAATGGAAGCTTGGCGGCGCAAAATATGATAATACTGCGCGGCGCTCGTCAAGTTTGCAACCGTCCAGTTTTCTTCGCCCGATAGCTGTAGGAAACGCTCCAGACGTGCGCTGGAATGCTCTGGCCCTTGGCCTTCATATCCATGCGGCAGCAGCATGACGATGCTGGATTTTTGCGACCATTTCGAACGGCCTGCAGAAATGAACTGGTCAATAAGCACTTGAGCGACATTGGTGAAATCGCCGTATTGCGCTTCCCAGATGACCATCGTTTCCGGCGCGTGAACGTTATAGCCATATTCAAAGCCTAGCACAGCTGCTTCGGAAAGCGGGCTGTTATGGATGGCGAACGAAGCTTTCGCCTGCGGCAATTGGTGCAGCGGACAGAACGTATCGCCGGTTTCGGCATCATGCAGCACCAGATTACGGTGAGCAAATGTAGCGCGCTCCACATCTTGTCCGCTGAGTCTTATCGGCTTGCCGTCAGCAAGAATTGTAGCGAAGGCAAGCGTCTCCGCATGGCCCCAATCAAGCTTCTCGCCATCGTTCAATGCATTCGTGCGGCGTTCCAAAATCCGCTGCAGCTTCGGATACACCGTGAAGCTTTCAGGGAAACGGAGCAGCTCAGCATTAATCGATTGCAGCGTTTCAATGGATACAGGGGAGACGGAAGTGGTGTTATCCTTTTCTCCTTGCAGCCCTTGTGTCTGATGAACAGGCTCTTGGCCATCACGTGCTTTCACTTCATCATAAGCTGATTTCAGACGGTCTACGACGCCTTGCTTAAGCTCTGCTACTTCAGCCTCTGTAATAGCGCCAGCTGCAATCAATCTATCGGAGTAGATGCTGCTTACTGTTGCATGAGCCCGTACTTTTTTATAGATAAGAGGTTGAGTCGTTTCCGGATCATCCGTCTCATTGTGTCCATATTTACGGTAGCCAATTAGGTCAACCAAGAAATCCTTCTTGAAAAGAGTACGGTATTCGCTGGCCATCCGCGCTGCAAAAATACAAGCTTCAGGATCATCAGCGTTTACATGCACGATTGGAATTTCATAGCCTTTGGCTACATCGCTTGCGTATTGCGTCGAACGGGAATCATGGCTTTCTGTTGTAAAGCCGATGCGGTTGTTGACGATAACATGAAGCGTACCGCCGCTTGTATAGCCTTTCAGCTGGGCGATATTCAACGTTTCCGCTACGATGCCTTCACCAGGGAATGCTGCATCGCCATGCATAATGATGGAAGCAGCTGTGTCCAGGTTCGTTACCGGATAGCCAGGCTTGCTGCGATCATCCTGTGCTGCACGAGCGAAGCCGCCGACAACCGGGTTGACGAATTCAAGATGGCTCGGGTTGTTCGCAAGCGTAATGCGGGTTTCAACGGTTTCGCCAGTCTTGAACGAACGATTGGCGCCCAAGTGGTATTTCACATCGCCAGTCCAGCCGTAGTTGATGCCGATCGAGCCCTCGGACGGGATGAGCTTCTTGTTCGGCGAGTTGTGGAACTCGGAGAAAATCTTGGTGTAAGGCTTGCCCAGCACATGCGCCAAAATATTAAGGCGCCCACGGTGTGCCATCCCCATCGCAATTTGGCTCACACCGTCATTCGACAGCTCGTGAACCAATTCATCAACTAGGGCGACAAGCACGTCGTTGCCTTCAACGGAAAACCGTTTTTGACCAACAAAGGTGCGCTGCAGAAAATCTTCAAATTGCTCTGCTTCGAATAGCTTGACGAGCAGCTTCTTGCGTTCTTCCTTGTTCAGTGCAGCAGAAGGCAGCTCGCGCTCAACACGCTTCTTAAGCCAAGCACGCTCCGCTTCATCATGCACATGGCTGAATTCGAAAGCAAGCGTTCCTGTGTAAGCTTTAAGCAGCTTCTGAATGGCTTCCCATGCATTTGCAACATCGGAAGGGGCATTCGTCCATACAAGCTCCGCAGGCAAAGACAGCAGATCCGTCTGAGTGATGCCATACGTTTCAGGGCTCAGCATCTTCGTGTTCGATTTAGGTCCGATATCGAGCGGATCAATGTCAGCCGCCAAATGACCGAAAGCGCGGATGTTCCATACGAGCTTGCCGGCAGCGACCAAATTTTGAAGCGTTTTCGCATCGATTGAAGCGGCGCCCACCGTTTGTGATGAAGCGGAAGTTTGACCTGCTGCATAAGCAGGCGGCTCGCCAAAGCGAGCAAACAAATCGCGGTATTCAGATGTTACGGTTTCAGGGTTTTGTTTAAATAGCTCATATTGTTCTTGGATGTACCCATAGTTGGGACCATAATAGCCTTCCCACGGGTTTGGGTTAGTTTCATTGCCAATCGACATTTTCGACAGATACCTCCGTCTTTGAATTTTGTAAGTTTATGGACGGAATCAGAACTAGCATATGACTTCATTATAGTACAGAACGACATGGAAACTTAAATAACGATTATGTATCATAACTATCTTGAAAATAGATCAATCGGTGAGCCGCCAGTCCATCTTCTCAGTCTCTCCCATTTATCGGTTATTCAAAACCGATTGTTAAGGGCTTTGAGTAAAAAATGTATGCCCTTTCAATTTATACGGGACAGCCCGCCTAAAGTTTCGATTATCCATCTTTATGGGCGACGGTCATTTTCTCTTTTGCGGGTTATCCCCTTAGCTCAGAAAAGGGGGAGGCGATGTGAATTTTTTGCAACGAACAACGATTTAATCAGGGCCTTATTTTCGGATGGCAATGGGCGTGCAGGCGGTTGGAATGGTTTGAGCTGCTCCTGCAGCAAGCGGCCATCTGTTTCTGAGCTAAGGGGATAACGGCTCAAAGCGGGGGAGGCTGCAACCTTTTTGAAACAGGCATCGTTAATAGGAATAGAACGCGTTCAACAACTAAAGGAGATTGATTCTAATGAAGAAACGTATCGCAACCGCATCTATTTCTGCTGCCGTGGCTCTATCGGTAGCGCTGACAGGTCAGGCTTTCGCAGCAAGTTCATTTAAGGATATCGCAACCTCCCCGCAAAAGGCACAAATTGAGACGCTACAAGGGCTCGGCATCGTAAATGGCGTATCGCAATCGCTGTTCCAGCCGGAAGAAAACTTAACAAATGCACAAGGTATTTCGCTTATTGTGAAGACGACGCAAATTAGCCTTGCCGCCATTTCATTTAATAAAGGTCCAGAAGCTGAAGGCATTTTTGATCATGTGAAAAATAATGCCTGGTACGCGGACAGCTTCATCATTGCGCACTACAACGGACTCGACATTCCAGCCGACATTGATCCGAATGCGCCAATGACGCGCGAGCAGTTCACGCATTACCTCGTACAGGCTCTGGAGAAGACGGGCGAATATGCAACCGTCAAAATGTATGTCGTCATTTCGGATGAGGGTGACATTACGACTGAATATCAAGGCACCATTCAACGAGCTTTGCTGTACAAGCTTACTGCTTTGGATGAAAAAGGCGAATTCCACCCGCAGCAAATTTTAAACCGTGCTGAATCTACAGCAATGCTCTACAATGCGCATCAATTCATTAAAGAGCATAACGAACAGCTCGAAGAACAGTCTGGCGACCAGTCTCTAGAAGAGCAAGGGGTAAAGCCAGCACAGTAATAAACATTTAACAACAGCACAGGAATCTCCAACCCTACTGTAAGAAATGGGGGTTGGAGGTTTTTTTGCGTTTATGACTTGAAAACGCTGTCTTATTGATGGATTTTTCCGTTCAGGCCTAAACGCGTGCTTGTTTGCATATACAGGAAGATGCTAGACTAAAGTTATAGGGAATTTATCTGAATAACTCCGGCTTTTCAAACATAAAAAATCAACAGCAGCTTGCGTTGAAATCACGATGCATCTATTAGATAAAGGAAGGACGATCTCGAACCTGGAGGTGTACATTCATGAGCCTGATTCAAAAAGCGATTGATTACGCAGCGGTGCTGCATGGGAATCAAGTTCGCAAAGGGTCAAATATTCCTTATATTTCACATCCATTCGGTGTGGGTATGATATTAATGGAGGCTGGTTGCCAGGCGGAGTGGGTTGCAGCAGGCATTTTGCATGATACGCTCGAAGATACGGAGGCGACGGAGGAAGCGCTGCTGGAACGCTTTGGCCCGGAAGTGACGCGCATTGTCGTTGGCTGTACGGAGCCAGACAAATCCTTGTCTTGGGAAGAGCGCAAGCAATATAAGCTGGATTATTTGAAAAAGGCACCGCTCGACATCAAGACGGTAGCCTGCGCGGATAAGCTTCATAATATGGGCTCGACCCTTGCCGCTTATGAGCGGGAGGGCGAGAAGGTATGGGAACGCTTCAACCGCGGCAGGAAGCAGCAGGAATGGTATTACAAGGCGGTGGCGGACAGCCTCGGCCATGAAGGCAGCTTTCCGCTGCTGGACGTTTTAAAGCAAAAAATTGAAGCGATGTTTGGTCAAAGGGAAAGCGGGGACAGGTCATTATGACATTGATTAACCAACTGGTGAGCGGAGACGATTTTACCGGATTTTATTTGCTCAGAGAGCTTGAAGTGAAGCAGACGAACGGGGCAACGCCGAAAGATTATTTTGATATCGTATTATGCGATGCCAGCGGCCAGCTTTCCGCTAAATATTGGGATGTATCGAGTGCGGATAAAGAAACCTTTTTCCCGATGGGGCTGGTGAAAATCCAGGGCAACGCCCACACGTACCGGGAGAAGCTGCAAATAAAAATTTCGCGCATGCGCAAGGTTACGGAAGAGGATGGGGTAGCACTGACGGATTTCATCCGCTCGGCGCCGGTTCGTCCAGTCGATCTCGTGCATACGATTAAGCAGGTTACAGCCAGCATTGCCGATCAGGAAATTCGGACCATCGTCACGTATTGCGTGGATAAGGTCGAGGACAGACTGATGCATTATCCGGCAGCGAAAACGCACCATCATGCGTATTTCGCCGGACTTGCCTATCATATTGTGCGGATGCTGGAAATTGGCGCTTTTATTTGCAAGCAGCGTCCATTCCTGAATGCCGATTTAATCAAGGCCGGCATTGTGCTGCATGATATTGCCAAGCCCGAGGAAATGGTTGCCCAACTCGGCATCGTTTCCGAATACAGCCTGTCTGGCAAGCTGATGGGGCATATTTCGCTCGCATCCAACTGGATTACGGAAGCGGCTATTCGCTGTGATATTGATCTGGAATCGGAAAAGGTGCTCGGCTTGCAGCATTTGGTGCTTTCCCATCACAATTTGGGCGAATGGGGCAGTCCGGTGCAGCCTCAGACAGCAGAAGCGGTCGCGCTGCATCATATTGATGCAATGGATGCCAAGCTGCAAATGGTCGAGGATGCGCTAGATACGACGCCAGATACGGAACAGTGGACACCATTTATTCGCGGGCTTGAAAATAAGCCTATCTATCGGATGAAGCTGTAACTCCACTTAAACGAACAGGGAACAAACATATCTATAAAAATTTGAGGTGACAATAACGGGTACGCAGGCTCACGCTTGCCTGGCCCGTACAATACCAATGGCAGAAATCATACAAACGCCGATCAAGCAGTGCGCGTACTGTAACGAAGACAAGCCGCTTGGCGATTTTTTGCGCCGTACAGGCAGGCGCTCGGGTCCTGACTCGCGGCGCGGCGCCTGCCGCTCCTGCAGGAAAGAGCGGGCGAGCTCGCAGGCCGCGCCAGCAGCTGTTGTGGAGCCGCCAGTTGTACAAGCAGGCGCCGCAGATGAGTCTAGGCCGGAAGCGGCTGCTGCTGGCGTCCAGAAGAAGTCCCGCAGGAAACGCGGCGGGAGAAGAAGGCGGGCGAAGGCCGCAGCGGCAGTAGCCGCCGCAGCTGAGCAAGCGGCGAAGGAGACGGGCGGCAGGGAAGCGGCGAAAGCAAGCGCAGCAGCCCCGAAAGCAGGCGCCCAGCCACCGGGAATGGATTCAGCGGTGGCGGCAGTGGCGCAGGAGGCAGGCGCGGCGAGCAGGCCAGGCGCCGTTCGCAAGCCGGAGAAGAAGGCGCTGCGGGCGAAGACAGCTGCCCGCTCGCCGAAGCAGCGGCCTTTGCCGAAGCCGTCAAATCATTCGCCGACGGATCCTACGTATTTGCGTCCTTCCGGGCAAGGCACGGTATGGATGAGAGGCAAGACCGACAAGGGCAGGCAGTGGTATCAGGAAATTGAACTGGAGCTGGCCGTTATACTCGTTAACGAGCATGCAGCGGTTGTCGTGAATCGCAGGACCATTCGCAGGCTATTCAGCAATAAAGATTTTCGCAAATATATTTTAACGCGGGATAATTATACATGCTTCTTCTGCAAGCAGTATGGCGATACGATCGACCATATGCTTCCGCGCGCCAAGGGCGGTCATACGACACCGGACAACTGCGTCTGCGCTTGCCATGTATGCAACCAGTCGAAGGCAGACAAAAACCTTGAGGATTTTATGAGGGAAGTGTAGCTCCCGCAAACGAAAAGCAGCGGCAGTCACCATACACAATAAAAGCGCCAACATACGAGCGGGCAGCAAGTGCTGCGCGGTATGTTGGCGCTTATTTGTGTATGGAAGAGTTGGACGTGGAGCTGGCCTCTACAAGTTCAGTGCGTTGACAAGCTGGATCGAGGCATTATAGTAGCTTTCGTTCCAGCCATAGTTGTACATGCTGTCCTCGTAGCTCAGCATGCCAATTATAAAAAGTAGAAACAACAGCAAGCTGAGGAATAGACTAATGGCTCCGCAAATGAGGCCGGCAATAGCCATGCCGCGTCCTTGCTCTCGCGTTTTGGGAATTTGATTAAGCGAAACGATGCCCATTACGACAGCGACAATGCCTAACAGTACACCGATGAATGGAATGAAAGATGTAATGCCGCAAACGAGCGCGGCAATTGCAGCACCATTCGTCTTCTGCACAGGTGGCTGGAATGGCGCATTATTTTGATAGTTATGACCATTGTTATAGTCGTTCAAGGATGGTTCCTCCTAAGCTTGGAAATATGATGAAAATGCGAGTTTTCATTATTATACGTCTCTTTTTACCCGAAGGCTACACTTTACTTGGTAAAGAGCTGAACCATTGATCGGTGATAGACAGAGCGAGTATCCGATGAGGCTTGGATGCTCGCTTAATCCGGTTATTCTGGCACGATGTCTGCTCCCGCTTTTGCCTGTGCTTCCGTATTCATTCCTGTCGCCGTTACTGCCCCTTTCTCTCGTTCTGGCGTCGCCCCATATCTCGCTAGCGCAAGGGAGGATGCCTCTCGCATGCGGCGCTGCAAATAATCGCCTTGGGTCACCTTAATCCGCTTGCCGAGGAAGCGGATTTTCGACAATACATATTCGGCTTCATTGTTTAGGAACGTCAGCTTGATCGTATAAGATTTAAGCTGGTCATCGTAGGACACGGCCTTCTCAAAGCAGGAAAAAGCATACAAAATCCGCGACAGCTCCGCGTTGTACGTTTCCACAACCTGAATGACGGCGCTAGTGCTGCGCTTAGCGAGCAGTGCTTCGATGGAGGCGGTAAGCTGGATATAACGCTCGGGCTCGCAAGGCATATCCTGAATGGCGAGGATCGTTTGCAGCTTCGTGCTCATCAGTGACCTGTGGCGCTGATGGTACCAGAGCAAATACCATTCTTTTTTCACCATGGAATATTCCAGCTTATAGGGCACACCGGATTGGTGTTCGTGCTGTCTGCCGTTTTTGATCATATAGCTCAGCTTGATCTGGTTGCGATGCATAATCGAGCGTCTAAGCTGGCGCAGCAGCGGGTGGTACACTTGCAGCTCTTTGCTGGCGGCTTTCTGGATGAGCGGCCCGGCTGTCTCCATCAAGCTGTCCTGCTCAAGCAGGCTTTCGAGCTTTGCGAGTGTTCCGGGCGCAAAAGCCTGCACCGCTTCTGAATGCTGCAGCATCGCCTTGAGCCAGCTTCGTTCATTCCCCGTCACCATAAAGGTGCCGGAGTCTTCAAGGCGGGACATGAGCTGATAATTGAAAATTTTCTCAAACGGGTTCATAGTAGTCAGCAATCTCCTTCCATTCGTCAATCATCTCTTTGCGCAAATGGAGAGGCTCCAGCACTTCACAGCTTGATCCAAAGCTGCGCAGCCAAGGCCTGATTTCGAACGTGCCGTTTACTTCAATCTCATATAGGAAAGAATCCGCGCCATCCTCCTCGGTAATGCGTCCCCATTGGCCTTGCAGCTGCACGCGTTCCTTAATGAAGTTTTGCGGTGCTCCTACAGGATGGAAGAAGCGGGCACGCACGGTAACAGTTCTTCCCGTATCAATGAGCCAGCTTCGCGCCGTGCGCGCTTCGAGCTGCGCCAGATGCTGCTCAAATTGCTCCTGCGGCACTGCTTCACCCTCCTGAATTTGCGTCATGCCCTCCATCCTGTATTTCACAATGCCTTTGCCTGAGTGGAAGCCGAGCAAATACCAGCGTCCATACTGATGGTCGTATACGACTTTAATCGGTATGGCAACCTCTTCCTTGCCCGTTGTATCACGCTCGAACAAAGGGTTGGTGTTGCGGGAGGCATAGCTGGTTTCTTTTTTCGGCGAAAAATACAGAAATTTCACCTTGCGTCGCTCGCGAATGGCGGCCAGCAGGCTAAATAAATGGGCTTCATCCAGCAGGCGGGAGTAAAAGTGATATTTATATAAAAAAGCATCCAGCGTGACTGTGTCCTCCTGCGTGCGCTGCAAATGCTTTTTCAAGCTGTCGCGGAGCATATAGCCCTGCACGGAAGGAACATGCGTATTCGCCATGACGTCGGCAAAATCGTATAAATCCAGCAGTTCCTCCTCCGTCAGCTCCTGCACCAGCTCGTTTGCAAGCCGGTAGCGGTACGGACGAGGCCCCGGTTCTTTACGGATGACGCCGACCTCCTCCAAATATTTCAGATCGCTGCGCACCGTTTTCTCATCCGGGGGCGCCAGCTCAGCGGGCATATTGCCGCAGCAGGCGTCCATCAGCTCCATGGCGGTCAGTGTACGGCCGCTTTGCAGCGCCTCCAGCAGCAGCGAAATGCGCTTGCTTTCGGTTTCCTTCAGCGACTTGGCGCGAAACAGAAAGAGCAGCATATGATCGGCGGAATCAAAATAGCTATAACGAACCGTCTCTGCAAATTCCTTGCCCTGTTCCTCGGGAAGCTGCTGGTAGACGGCGTTTACAATTTCCTTGAGCTTTTTTATCGTTTTATCAAATGTATGAATGGAGATGCCGAGCCGGTCTGCGAATTGCTGCCGACTGTAGGCCCCGCTCGTTAAGACAAGCATGCGCAGAAACTGAATCTCTTTATCGAAGCTTTCTTTAGCCAACTGTGATCCCCTGCCTTCCGGCTTGCTCTCGTTATCTATTCTATTATTCTATGAAGGATTAGTAGGGTTGTAAAAAAAGACCATAGGCGTGAAAAATCGTTATATTTTTCCTGATCGTAATACTTTCGCCATGTTCGCGAGCTTGCTTTTAAGGCAAAATCAGATTTATCAAGGGCGGACGACGGAGCGCAAATGGCGCAGCAGCATGAAGGAGGAACAAGGATGAAAACAACAAATGAAAAGACAGAAGCTGAGGCAGCTGCTAAAGGTTTGGAGAAGACGATTCAGCTAAAAGGGAAAAATCACCGCGAGCTTGGTCTCGCCCACGGCAAGCTGCATGTGTTCGCGAATGACGAAGTATTCGCAATGCTTGAGCCCAATGCTTATACGATGGCTGACAACAATCTGCGCATTCCGCGTAATCAATATATGAGCTATACACCAGATGCACATATCGGAGTAGGAACATGCATCGGCACAACAGCAGTTTGGAATATGAAGGACGGCTTTATTTCGCCCTCGATTGTCGGCTCGGATATTGGCTGCGGGATGCGGGTGCACACAACGCCGCTGCATAAGCGCGATATTCAGGATAAAGAGGTGCGCCGAGCATTGATTAGTGCGATCGAAAAATACGTGCCAACCCATGAGCGGACGAATACGAATTATGAGGATATCGACATTATGAGCGTTGTGCAGCACGGGCTAAAAGGGCTCCCGGCCAAATATGTGCCGAATGAGCAATGGCTAACGCATGTCGAGCAGTCGGCCTTCGGCTTTGATCATAAAGCGCTGGAGCATTTGCCGCCGCGCATTAAACGCAGCGCCCACGGACAGCTTGGATCGCTCGGCAACGGGAACCATTTTATTGAGATTCAATATTTGGACATCAACGAGGAATACAGCGAATTGGCGGAAAAATGGGGCTTGTTCGATGGGCAGGTCGTCGTCATGATTCATTCCGGTTCGCGTGCATGGGGCGCAATGGTTGGTCGTGAACACAACAAAGTGATTAAAGAAGCAATGCACCAGTGGGGGATCAGCAATCCCGATCCGAATTTGGTCTATGCTCCGATTGCCAGCCATGAAGGGCAAATGTACCTCAACCTGATGTATTCGGCGCTGAATTTCGCCGTGAGCAATCGCCATATGATTGCGTTTGGCGTCCAGCAAGCGTTCAGGGATGTTTTTGGCCCTGAGATGGAACTGCCTGTGCTTTATGATCTGATGCATAATTACGCGCTGAAGGAGTTTCACCGCAAGCAGCCGATGCTTGTTCACCGGAAGGGCGCGACACGCGCGCTGCCGCCGAACCATTTTCTAAATACGCCTGCTTATAAGGAGACGGGGCATCCCGCCCTCATTCCAGGCTCGATGGGAACGGCATCCTATATTATGGTCGGCAAGGATGAGGGCTTAAAAAACTTCTATTCCATCTGCCATGGGGCGGGCCGCGCCAGATCGAGACGGGCGACAAAGCAGCTGGTCACCGTCGATCAATTCGAGCAATCGCTACGCGTCGGGAGCGACGATGAGATTTTGGTCAACCACCGCTCGCTGCAAGACATTCTCGATGAATGTCCGCAAGCCTACAAGGATGTGGATCAAATTATCGACAGTGTGGTTGGCGCATCGCTTGCCGCTGTCGTTGCCAAATGCCAGCCGATGGCTGCTATTAAAGGCACTTAACATTGCTATTTAAGATAACTTCAATAATAGATTGGGTTGCTAGCTTATGGCTTTGCCATGGCATGGATTTCAATATGATCCAGCAGTACGGGCGTACGCTGTGCGCTTGTGTGCTGCAAAGTGCATGAAGCTTGGGCCCCACCAGCTTTAGAATCGGGGTTCGAATCCCAACCGTTTTGATACGGAGCATTGGAGCAGCTGTAGCTATGCTATAGCACACATCAACTCCCTTCCAAGGAGCGAAAAATTAGGGGACTCTTGCAGCAGGAATGCTCATGCCGGCCTGTACGGCGGCGCTGCGGCACGGCTATGCAATCGGTGGATACCGAGCAGGGCAAGCGAGTATATTTTGCGGCCCGCAAAGCGAAGGATCGGCCGGTTGAAGTTGAACGGGACCGTTATGCTTCGCAGAGCACCGCGCAGATTGCTGCGCCTGACGATGCTCTTAAGCCTGATTCCGCTTTATCCGCAGGAAGCATTCCTGATTGTAAGAATCACAACTACTCAAATGACAAATCAAACCAACCATTTAACGTTTAACCAACCTGAATGAGGTGACTTTATATGACGACTAAACTCAAAAATCCATTGATTATACAAGACGACGAGCGTGCGCTGCTGTTCCGTAAAGGCGGCTATGTTAAGCTTTTGCAGCCAGGCAAATACCGCTTGTCCGCATGGCGCGAGGAAACGGTGATCGTGCTGAATGTGACGAAGCGCTTTCAAATTCCAGGCAAGGATGCCGAGCTGTTTCTGCATGATCAGGAGCTGCTTGCCCAGCTTACAATCGTTGAGGTACAGGATTATGAATATGTGCTGCACTATGTGGACGGCAAGTTTAGTGCCCTGCTGACGGCGGGCAAGCATATTTTCTGGAATGTGCTGAAAAAGCATACATTCGTTCATGCGGACATCCGCCAGCCTGAGATTGGCAAGGACATTAATCTCGCGATTATGTCGAAGCTGAATGGCTACTACCAGTGCGTGGAGGTAGCGAATTATGAGACAGCGGCGCTGTTTTACAACAATGTCATGCAGCGCGAGCTGGCGCCGGGCAAATATTATTTTTGGAATGGCCCTACGACGGTGCTCGTACGCAAGACGGATCTTCGCCAGCAGCAGCTCGATTTGACGGGACAGGAAATGATGACGGAGGATAAGGTGACGCTGCGGCTCAACTTTGTCTGCCAATACAAAATCATCGATCCACTTAAAGTGCTGATGATCAAATCGTTCGAGGATCAGGTGTATATTGCGCTGCAGCTGATTTTGCGGGAATATGTCGGTACGCTGCGCCTCGATGATTTGCTGAAGATGAAGCAGGAAATCGCCGCTTTCGTGCTATCACGCTTGAATGAGAAAGGCGATGATTACGGCGTCCAGTTTTTGTCCGCAGGCGTGAAGGATATTATTTTGCCGGGCGATATTAAGGACATTATGAACACCGTGCTCATTGCCGAGAAAAAAGCGCAAGCTAATCTCATCACCCGCCGCGAGGAGACGGCTTCGACCCGCAGCCTGCTGAACACAGCGAAGCTGATGGATGAGAATATGACGCTGTACCGCCTCAAGGAGCTTGAATTCATGGAAAAAATTTGCGAGAAAATCGGCACGATTTCGCTGTCCAGCGGCGGCAATATGCTGGAGCAGCTTAATTCGCTGCTGAGCGCAAAGCATGAATGATAGCTGGCGCTTGCTGGCTATCGGGGTATTTTTTTACTGAAAATGGGTTGACAAATGCTGGGGACGCAAGTAAGATGAACGAAATAACTTGAAGGGAGGCCGAAACAAATGTCCGTAAATATGATGATTATCCCACAAACCAATTTCATATCTATCGTCCATGCGAATCGGCCTCAGCGGAACCAACTGCTGTAAGTCGAAGAGTTATAGGCCAGCTGCGCGCTGTCTATACCGACTTGCAATAGCTCTATTCACTTAAGAAGCTATGGACGATGCTCGAATGTCTGTGGCTTCTTTTTTTGTTGCCAAAAAAACAAAGGAGGGCTTCGGATGAGCGATTATAAAGCTAAAATAGCAGCCGAGCTGCGCCAAATAGAAGTGGAGGAACGCGTGCGTATTGTGTATGCCTGCGAGTCAGGCAGCCGTGCATGGGGCTTCCCATCAAAGGACAGTGATTACGATGTAAGATTTATTTATGTACGGGAGACAGATTGGTATTTATCGATTTTTGAGCAGCGCGATGTGATCGAACGCCCGATCAGCGACATGCTCGATATTAACGGCTGGGATTTGAAAAAGGCGCTAAATTTATTCCGTAAATCGAACCCGCCGCTGCTGGAATGGCTGCAATCGCCGATCAACTATTTAGAGGAAACGACGGTAGCGGAGCAAATTCGCAAGCTGCTCCCGGCGAGCTTCTCGCCACGTTCCAGCATCTTTCATTACCTGCATATGGCGAAAGGAAACTTTCGCGAGTATTTGCAGGGCGACCAAGTGAAAATTAAAAAATATTTCTACGTGCTGCGCCCAGTGCTCGCCTGCCAGTGGGTTGAAGAGCGTGGCACTGTGCCGCCTCTGTCATTTGAGGAGCTGGTGCATGAACTTCTGCCGGAATCGTTGCTTAAGCATGAGGTGCTGACGCTGCTTGATCGCAAGAAAGCGGGCATTGAGCTGGATTTAGAGCCGAAAATCAGCGTTATTAACGATTTTCTAGCTAGGCGCATCGCCTATTATGAGGAAGTGGCAAAGCAAGCGCCAGCTTCGGGGCAGAAGCAGGATCAAGCGCTGGATGAACTATTTCGCTCGGCACTTCGGGAAGTATGGGGGCCGGGCGCGGTATAGGGCAGCAGGTAAGGCGGCAGGGCGCAGCCGCAGCATAAGAAACGAGGAAATTTAGATTATGTTACAAAACTATTATCAACAAGTGAAGCTGCCATCGGGGCAGGTGCATGTATATGCGGGGCCAGAGCTGTTCGCTGCGCTGGATTATAAAGTTTTTGAGCTTGCAAACAACAATTTGCAAATACCGAATCAAGTTTATATGGGTTACACGCCTGACGTTCATGTTGGTGTAGGTACGTGCATTGGAACGACCGCGGTATGGAATGTGGAGGACGGCTACGTCTCGCCTTCGATTGTCGGCAGCGATATTGGCTGCGGCATGCGGGTTCATTTGACCAATTTGCACAAGGATGAATTGAAGGATGTGAAGCTGCGCCGCAAGCTGGTGAAGGCAATTGAGAAATATTTGCCGATGGAAGAGCATGGGCGGGGCCATTTTTCAGATATTCGCTTAGAGCATGTTGTGAAAAAAGGATTGCATGGCTTGCCGAAAAAATATATTCCGGACGCCTATACACCGCGCAAAGCGACTTCGCTGACGCATGTGGAAAGCAGCAAATTTTATGTGGAGGGCGGTGCGCTGGGCTTGTTCCCAGAACGGGTATGGCATCGCTCGCATAGGCAGCTGGGAACGCTCGGCGGCGGCAATCATTTTGCTGAAATTCAGGCGATTGAAATTCCTGAGGAAAACCGCGAAATCGCGGAAGCATGGGGCTTGACCGACGGTCAGGTCGTCATCATGATTCATTCCGGCTCGCGTGCATGGGGCGGCTCGGTGAGCCAATATTGCAGCAGCAATATGACTAAAATGATGAAAGCCGAAGGGCTTGGCACTGCCGATCCAAAGCTGGTGTTCGCACCGCTTGCGCATGAGCTTGGCAAAGATTATGTTGAGCTGATGTATTCCGCCCTCAACTATGCGGTCGTCAACCGCCATTTGATCGCTTATGCGATTCGCGAAGCGGGCAAGGATGTTTTTGGCAGCAAATTTGAAATGTCGACGCTTTATGATCTCATGCACAATTACGCGTGGGAGGAAGAGCATGACGGGCATTCGTATTTCGTTCATCGCAAAGGGGCGACAAGAGCGCTCCCTGCGCAGCATCCGGATAATCCTGAGCCTTACAAGGAAACCGGGCATCCGGCGCTTATTCCTGGCTCGATGGGCTCCTCCTCCTACATTATGGTGGGCAAGCCGGGAGGCCGCGACAATTATCATTCCATCTGCCATGGCGCTGGACGCATCCGCTCGCGGAGTGCAAGCAAACGGCTCATTACAGTTGAAGAGTTTGCTGCATCGATGCGGGTAGGGATGGAGGACGAAATTGTTCTCAACCAGCGCTCGCTGGAGTCGATGGTCGATGAGTCGCCGCAGGCGTACAAGGATGTTGATCAAATTATTGAGAGCGTCGTTGGCGCTGGACTGGCCGAGGTTGTGGCCAAATGCAAGCCGCTGGCAACGGTTAAGGGGGCTTAAGCGATGTTAACGGATAAACGGGAAAAAAGCCTCAGCAAGATGATGACCAAAATTTTGCGGCATGCGCCCGAAAAGTTTGGCATCCTGCTCGATGAAGCCGACGGCTCCTGCTTGCTTAGCGAGCTGCTGGCTGCCATTAACCGGCAGCCGGATTGGAGCAGCATAACGGAAGCGCATATTCGTTATGTTGTGGAGCGCTCTTCGAAGCAGCGCTTTGAGCTTGCAGACGGGCGCATTCGCGCCCGTTATGGGCATAGCGTGCAAAAGGTGAGCTATCCGGCTGCGGTGCCGCCTGAAGTATTGTATCATGGCACGAATGAAGCGGTAGTGGCGGCGATTTTGCGCGAAGGCATTCAAGCGATGGGCCGCCAGTATTGCCATCTGTCGGAGGGGCTGGATTTTGCAGCCCTCGCGGGCAGCCGCAAGGGCAAGCTCGTGATTTTGGAAGTGGATACGCAGCTCGCTGCAGAGCATGGCGTTATTTTTTATTATGCAGGCAATGAGGTTTGGCTTGCAGAGGAGATTCCGGCGGCATGCTGTCGGATATATGATTTGCCGATGGATACGGAGAAATCTTAGGCAAAAGAGTTACAATTTTAGCAGAGGTAATCGTAGCCGTTTTTTGGTGCGAATGTGAAGCTCACATGAAATCCCTAGGGGATTCGCACCTCAGAAAATGTCGATTGATGTCGTTTTTGAGGGAGTGTTTAAAAAGTCAACATTTTAATCATATGAGCTTAGCATTGTTTTTCTTGAAAAGATTATGAATTGATGCCATGATGGGATCAATTGTATGTATTTTCGCTGTCGCACTCCGTATGGAGTGTGTGGATTGAAACCAATCTTTTGTCGCCAGCATCTCATATTCCCTGCAAGTCGCACTCCGTATGGAGTGTGTGGATTGAAACTTGTCACCCGTCTCATTAAGTAGATCAATGACCAGTCGCACTCCGTATGGAGTGTGTGGATTGAAACTTGGCCTACAACGTCAAAGTATTAGGCGAAGGTGTCGCACTCCGTATGGAGTGTGTGGATTGAAACATCGGGGTTTCGTAACCAGCTCAAAATCTGGTAAAGTCGCACTCCGTATGGAGTGTGTGGATTGAAACAACGAGGTATGCATGGAATTGGATATGCTCAAGCGTCGCACTCCGTATGGAGTGCGTGGATTGAAACTTGAAAACTCAGATTTGAATTCTCAGGATTTTTTTGTCGCACTCCGTATAGAGTGCGTGGATTGAAACCGCCGTCTACCAGCTCGATATGAGGCTCTTTTGCGTCGCACTCCGTATGGAGTGCGTGGATTGAAACCACTTCCGTACAAGCGCCGAGCTAATCCCCAGCTGTCGCACTCCGTATGGAGTGCGTGGATTGAAACACCTCGCTCTCAGGTAATCTACATCATAAATTGCGTCGCACTCCGTATGGAGTGCGTGGATTGAAACAAGCTGCGTTAGCTTGCCATCTGCGTCTTTCAGGTCGCACTCCGTATGGAGTGCGTGGATTGAAACTTTAACAACCTGCCTACAAGGTCATCCTCATGCCAGTCGCACTCCGTATGGAGTGCGTGGATTGAAACTGTAAATTGGCGTTGGAGTTACAGGCATGAATGGTCGCACTCCGTATGGAGTGCGTGGATTGAAACAATGTTTTTTTAAATGCATCATGTCGGTTTTTGAGTCGCACTCCGTATGGAGTGCATGGATTGAAACGTTATATCAAAGGCGCAGTTCTTCCATCCAGACACAACCCGTCTTTCGTACCTGCACGGAACAGTATGATGATAGGCTAAAATCGTGAAGGCCGCAAGCGATGCTTGCGGCTTTTTCGGCGTGACTGGACCATTTATGGACAGATGGGGCAAGTTTTCATTTTGTGATGACGAATGGATTGAAACGTAGTTTGCGTTGTGTGAAAATAGAGGGTAATGACCGTCTTTGCTTGTCAATGAAAGAGATCGTGATTCGGTGCTTAAACGAGAAAAGAGGTAAACTCGTTACTATATAGTAGGAGTGAAAGTGATGCAGCAGGAAAGCAAAACAGCTGTAGGTACCGGCAGGAGGCAGCTTATCGCCGTTCTGCTCCAAGGCGGGCAATATGAGCTTGATTGGCAGGAGGAGACCTTGCAGTCCGATTCGGAATTCAGCGGGCAAGCCCTTCAAGATGAGCTGTACAAGCTGTTTCGTGAAAATCCGGACGAATTTCTGCTAGACCTGGCTTTAAAACGGCAGAAGGAGACGTTGTCGGAGTCGCTCAGATTTTTGCAGCGTATGGGGACCGCATTCGTGAGAGGAATGGCGCGCCATCCTGAATTGGAAGGGCAGCGCGATGCGGTTGTCCTTCCGCTGGAGAAAGAGGATGTACAGGAATGGCTGGCAGCTGCCCCGTATCTGATTGGATCGCCATTTTTGGACAAAAACTGGATAGAGGAGCTTTGGGGTGGCCTGCATCGCGCTTTTGCAGCTCGTGTAAATCGGCATAGCGGCAGCATGGCGCAATGGTTTGTGGATAGCGGGTCTGCTTTCCAGCCAGCAGGGCGTGTCTACTTCCACCTCGTAGAGAGCAAGGAAGGGAGTGAGTTTCCCTTTTCTTTCTTGTCCACTTATGCGGCAGAGGAGCAGGAAGCGGGCAAAACAAGACATTTGCCGCTCAAGCAGGCGCTGGTGGAATATGGTGAGAACAGCGGCAAGCTGCTGGAACTGCTTTCAACGGTACACCGTGCGGCAGCGCAAAGTGAGCTAATTAGCGAACTGGTGGAGTCCGGCGATCTTTTTTATCCAATTGGATTGACTTCTGAAGAAGCGTATGATTTTCTGCGTGAGGTAGCGCTATATGAGGACGCAGGCGTGTTGTGCCGAATTCCCAAATGGTGGCGCAGCAAAGCCCATTCGCTTAAGCTAAATGTCAGCGTTGGAGAAAAGCAGCCATCACGTTTAGGTGCAGACGCATTGCTGAGTTTTAATGCTGAGCTTTGGCTGGGAGATGAAGGGATTTCTGCGGAACAGCTGCGGCAATTGCTTACCGAGCAGGAAGGGCTGGCACTCATCAAGGGCAAATGGGTGGAGGTTAATCATAAGCGCTTGCAGCAGGCGCTGGATGCTTACGAACGGGCAGAGAAAACCGCTGGTGGTTCGGGCTTAAGCATCATTGAGGCGATGAAGCTTCATATGAATGCGGAACGCGTCTTGCAAGTGGATTCGGACAAGGTCGAGATCGAGGTTACGAACGGGCAATGGCTGGAAACGGTTATGGATCGCTTGCAACAGCCCGGCAGCATTGAAGCTCTTGGCGGTGCCGGGGAGGATTTTCAGGCAAGTCTGCGCGCTTATCAGGAGCGGGGCGTAAGCTGGCTGCATATGATGAAGACGCTGGGGCTGGGTGCTTGTCTGGCGGACGATATGGGTCTGGGCAAAACGATACAAATTATTGCGCTGCTTAACTACATTCGAAGTGTGCGGCAGGAGCGAGCCTTGCTCGTCGTTCCGGCTTCACTGATCGGCAATTGGATGAGGGAGATGGGAAAGTTTGCTCCTTCTCTGAATTACTACGTATGCCATCCGTCAGAAAATAAATACATTCAACAAGCTGATGCGCTTGGAGAGGGGATTCAGCTCGTACTTACAACCTACGGCATGCTTGCCAAGCATGAGTGGCTGAGTGCGCAAGCGTGGGACATGCTCATTCTCGATGAAGCTCAAGCCATCAAAAATCCGGGCACTAAGCAGACGAAGCTGGTCAAACAAATCAAAGCCTCCTATCGCATCGCGATGACAGGTACGCCGATAGAGAACAGGCTGGGCGATCTATGGTCGCTGTTTGATTTTCTCAATAAAGGGCTGCTCGGAACGGTAAAGGAATTCGGCGCATTCACGCGTGGACTACGCGATTCCAGCGAGGGCTATGGCAGATTGCGGCAGACGGTGAGTCCATTTATTTTGCGTCGGTTAAAGACGGATCGTACGATCATTACCGACTTGCCTGACAAAATCGAGATGAAAACGTATGCGGTGCTTACGAAAAAGCAAATCGTGCTGTATAACAAGCTAGTCAAGGAATTGCAGGAGAAGCTTATGGCTTCGGAAGGGGGCATTCAGCGCAAAGGGCTGGTGCTTGCGGCGTTAATGAAATTCAAACAAATTTGCAATCACCCTGATCAATATTTGGGGCAGCAGGTGTATGCGGAGCCGGATAGCGGCAAGTTTGCACGGCTGCGCGAAATATGCGAGACGATCTATGAGAAGCGGGAACGCGTGCTTATTTTTACCCAGTTTAAGGAAGTGACGGAAGCGTTGCAGGCTTTTCTAGAGCAGATTTTTCAGCATAAGGGGCTTGTCTTGCATGGCGAAACGCCAATTGGGAAGCGACAAGAGCTGGTGGAGGCTTTTCAGGGCAAGGAGTATGTGCCGTTTATGGTGCTTTCTATTAAAGCTGGTGGAGTTGGGCTGAATTTGACGGCGGCGAATCATGTGGTTCATTTCGACAGATGGTGGAATCCGGCGGTGGAAAATCAGGCGACAGACCGGGCTTTTCGGATTGGTCAGCAGAACAATGTGATCGTCCATAAATTCATTACACAAGGAACGATTGAGGAGAAAATCGATCAAATCATCGAGGACAAGGTGCGTCTTTCACAGGAAATCGTGCCAGATATTCAGGAGGGCTGGATAACGGAAATGGACAATGACCAACTGTTGAATTTGATGAAGCTGACGGAATAGAGCTTTAGGAGTTGATGGAAAATGGCATTTTATAATGGCTTCCCTGAATATGTGTCAGTTGCAGAGAGGAAGCGCAGGGCAGCGGCGGCAGCAGAAAAATTGCAGCAGAAAAATGCTAAAGTATGGCCGGTTGTCATAACGGGACGTACCGTTGCGGCAACCTGGTGGGGCAAGGCGTGGTGTGCAAATCTGGAGAGCTATGCGGATTACAGCAATCGGATTGATCGTGGGCGCAGCTATGTGAGGCACGGTGCGGTACTCGATTTGCAAATGGCTGGCGGCAAGGTAGAGGCGCTTGTTCAGGGCAGTTCGACTAAGCCATATAAGGTAGAGATTACAGTGGGTCCGTTGCCTGGTTCGGTATGGAAGCAGATCGTCAAGGAGTGTGCGGGCAAAATAAGCTCGCTGCAGGAACTCGTAGGGGGCAAGTTTCCGGCAGGGCTGTCTGAGTTGTTCACAACCAAGGGCACAGGCTTATTTCCATCGCCCAAAGATATTCACTTCCGTTGTAGCTGCCCGGATTATGCGGTGATGTGCAAGCATGTAGCGGCTGTGCTGTATGGCATCGGTGCCCGATTCGATCATGATTCGGCGTTGTTCTTCCAGCTTCGCAATGTGAAGATGGACGAGCTTATTTCAGCATCGCTTGCTGCGCAGTCTCAAGAGATGCTTGGCAAGGGAGGTCGCCGCAGTCGGAGAGTCGTGGATGACGGTGACCTGGGGAGCAAGTTTGGAATTGAGCTGGATATGGGGGCTGAAGAGGGAACTTCTGCTGCTAAAGGAATCGGGAAACAGGCTGACAGGAACATGGCTGCAACGGGTCGTAGTATAGGCGGAGCAAAGACGGATACTGAGACGAGCGCTTCAAAGGCTGAACCGACCGCAGGGAGCGAGGGAACGAAGCCGCGCCGGGGAAGGCCGCCGAAAAACAAGGCAGTTGCTGAGGCAGTTCAGGTAGCAACAGACGCTGTCCCGAGCAAGAGTCGCAGACGTTTGTAGAGGGGGCTGGTCATGTGGCTGCTTGCTGCGCGGCTTGGAAAAAGGGATGCTTCCCGAAGTTCGCTTCTGGTGCGAATGTGAAGCTCCCATGAAATCCCTAGGGGATTCGCACCTCAGAAAATGTCGATATGTGTCGGATTTTAGAAATTCTTTAAAAAGTCAAGGTTTTAATCATATACGCTTAGCATTATTTTTCTTGAAAAGATTATGAATTAATGCCAAGATGGTATCAATTGTATGTAATTTCACGGTCGCACTCCGTATGGAGTGCGTGGATTGAAACTTTGATCTGAATTTGAGTCTCTTCAAGCTGCCTCGTCGCACTCCGTATGGAGTGCGTGGATTGAAACACAAAACTGAAATAGGATGGTTGGTTATGAGAATGTCGCACTCCGTATGGAGTGCGTGGATTGAAACCAAAAATCAAAAAGAAATTCCCGACTTTTTAGGTCGTCGCACTCCGTATGGAGTGCGTGGATTGAAACGCGTCACCAGCTGTACCAGTTAATCCAGTTGGAGGTCGCACTCCGTATGGAGTGCGTGGATTGAAACGAAAGCATTGAATCGTACAGCGGGTGAGCGTATCCCGTCGCACTCCGTATGGAGTGCGTGGATTGAAACAGGCGATAAGAGACCAACATTAATAATAGATTCAGTCGCACTCCGTATGGAGTGCGTGGATTGAAACAGTCCATTTTGGTTTTTGCACCCCCCCTGTTAGTAGTCGCACTCCGTATGGAGTGCGTGGATTGAAACCGGTATTCGTCGTAATTGGCTGCTTCCACTCTGAGTCGCACTCCGTATGGAGTGCGTGGATTGAAACACCAGAATCGGTAATTTTGGAGTCGGTGTTAGAGGGTCGCACTCCGTATGGAGTGCGTGGATTGAAACAGCCCCCGCTTGGCCTGTGACTTGTTGCACCGTCGGTCGCACTCCGTATGGAGTGCGTGGATTGAAACAATAAAAACAAATAGACCGCCCTCGGTCAAGGAGTCGCACTCCGTATGGAGTGCGTGGATTGAAACTGCTTCTTAATGCGGCGCAAGAAATCCTCGACAATGTCGCACTCCGTATGGAGTGCGTGGATTGAAACTGTAAATGGCCATATAACGTCTGAATACCATTACCGTCGCACTCCATACGGAGTACGTGGATTGAAACTTTACGACGCTGCTGGGCATGCTTGTCTTTTGCAGTCGCAGTCATGAGAACAGTCTCAAAATAAAAGAGTCTATCTATCTGGTAGGCTCTTTTAGACATTGGCTAATACCGTTTTTCAAGTGTCTCTGCTCACCGCTATCAATGTATATCAACTGAGCTGCCAAGATCATTTATAAGACCCAAGTCTCTTAAGATTCATAGATACTTGTTCTGACAACGCATCGTTAACCACTTCGTATGGAAAGGCGGGTTCCCTTTGTTTAAGATAACGGTTAGTCAATCCGAAAGGCATTTATTTTCATCCGGATGGATTGAGGGATTCGATTATCTTTTTCATGCTAATGGCGATTCAGATGGGGTTGCAACCTGTTTGCTGAATTTCTCGGATATCTATGCACCAGAAAATGTCTCAGTAAAAAAGAAGGCCCCAATCGAAATTAGCTACGAATGTGGCGACTTGAGCTTTGGGATGTTTGAACTGCTGGCAAATCAACCGCTTCAGATAAAGCAAGGCGCAAGCAAATGGTTTTCTGCCAACTTTTTGGTTTATCAAGAAGTAGACTCCCTGCAAATGTGGATATTAAAGACGTGGTCGGAGGGCTGCTCAGATATAAGCTGGAGAAATTTCCCTTCAGCAAGGCAAAAGTTGTCATGGTTGAGCGCTTGCTCGTCATAGCATGGCATGGCTCTATCCTCCATTCTGATGCAATTAATCCACCTGATCATGTGATTTTGGATATTTCCGGACTGGACTCGCAGGAAAGCTTTTTTGCGAAAATGAAGAGAATTATTGATACTCACGGCTGTAGCGTCTTGTTACTGGATATGTAGGAAACGATTCATGGCTTTTGAAGATGGGAAACAATATTTTCAATAAAATGTTCTTTCCTTACTTTCTATTTATTTTATTTAAGGTGATCAAAATATAAAAAACCGCAAAATGGACGCTTTTTCAAAGCGTTCATCTTGCGGGTCGTAATTAAAGTTTGATTGCTATTTATTTAAAACAACTTGGTTGCAGCCACTACTTTTTGCGGCTCTTCATACCAGCCTTTTGTGCCAATACCCAGCTCTCCAGCATTATTGCTTGAACCATAGGTCAATAAACGGCCTTTAGACACCCAGTAATAATTCTCTCCATAAGCTGCAATCGCTGTAACGTTTTTATTCCGGCCGTCCTGGTCTAGCAAACCGCCCATTGCCTTTCCTTCGTATAATAATTCTTTTTGTGTCGTTATATAAAGGCTTAATTGTCCAGTAGTTGAAACTGTACTATAATCTAATTTTTCTTTTACGGGTCCAACATAGATTTTGGTCGCTCGATAAGGCTTCTGCCTAATATTGCTGACCAAACTTTGCGAACTATTCCAGCGCCATAGCCCTTTGTTTTTATCGATTCCGATTAACGTATCTCCATTAAACGAATCTCCGCCTGCAAACACTTTAGTAATACCTGAAAAGCCGGAGATTTTTGAAGCGGTAATAGGGCCTTCTTTTTTTGGACCTGACCAGTACCACACAGAGCCATCTTTTTTGGCTGCAAATCCCCGGTCGTTGCTAACACCTACAGAAATAACATCGCTAATATTAACCTGCCACACTGGCTTTTTATTTTTCGTGACGTTACTGGAGCCCCACTCCCCAAGGTGGTATACTTTCCCACTTGATGTCCAAATAACGACGCTCTTATTATAAGCTGCGATTTCTTTGATAGGCTCTTGGATTAGGTCTAAAGGAAGTGGCTTATCCGAATCGGCTGCTGCCCCTAAACGAGTTAGTTTACCCCAGCCGTAAAGCTTGCCCTCTTTGGTTAATGCGAGAGAAAATTCATTCCCTGCGGCTACTTGTATCGTAGATTTGATAGTCGTAATTTTATAGGGAGCAAGAACATCCTCCGTACTGCTGCTTTTAACTTCATGCTCTTTATTGCTTCCCCAGCCATAAATCTCACCTTGTTTATTTAATGCAAGCGCATGCCCACTATTGGCAGATAGAGCGATCGGGTCTTTTATGCTTTTGATGTGATTTACAGCAAAACTGAGGGCAGCCGTTTTTCCAATCCCCAGTTGACCGCCATTATTTCCACCCCAGCTCATTAAGGTGCCATCTATTTTAACTCCAGCATAATGCAAACTATTATTAATCCATGTCGTACCGCTAGCAATTATTTTGTAGTCATTAAAGGGGGTGAAAGGTTCATTCGATATTTGTTTGCCCGCAGCTTCAAACGGATAATACCGTCCATCTTCCTTCATCACATATCTCATATTTTGAAAGGTGCTAATGACACCGCTGGCAACTTTTTCAGGTAGGTTAACCTTCTTATCCTTTGTATCTGTATAACCCCATAAATCATAGGTTTCCGTCAGAAGTAGCGGCCCAGCATCCTGTGAGCCAATATCCATTACTTTGGGAAAACCTTTTAGCTCTTGCGGTGTATCCGTGTTTGCTAATACATGCTGCAAGAAGCCGGTATCGGTTGATTTCCCTTTTTGCTTATAGCTAAGTGCCACACTTACATCTTTCCATGCCCAGACAGACCCATCATTTTTTAATGCAAGATAGGAGTCGCCATAGAAGGAAAGGCCGATCAAAATTTTTGTGACGTTTTTCAGGCCCTTTACCTGATTGGTTTTAATTTGTGCTTTCGTTATTTCTGTTTCGTAAACATCATGGTAGGGTTCATTGAAAGGTAAAATCCATTCGATTACCGTTCCATCTTTTTTTAAAGCCATCCCATGCCCTTGCCCACCTACTTGTACTTGAACAGCTCCTTGAAGCTCTTTCATTAAAATAGGAGAAGAAATATTGTGGCGCCATAAATAGACTTCGCCTTTTGTTGTCAATACTGCGGCAGTTGAATAGTTGGCAGCTATTTGTTTGACATTTTTAAACTTTGTTATTTTTTTGGGAACAGTTGATTTGCAGGCTTTAGATGAATCACATAGTGCTTGCGGAATGCTGCCCCATGCCCATAACTGTCCGCTAGAATCAACAGAGTAAGTAACTCTATCTCCGAGAGCCAGACGGTTTTTTAAATCCTGTATTTCTGCTCTCGTTTTTGTACTGTCGATGCTGGATTTTGTTTGATCATATTCCAAGCTGTTTTTATATTTTTTTAGCAGGGTGCCAGGCTCTGTATCCACTGTTCCATAGCGGGCGCCAGTAGGACTTTGGATTTCAACAATGGGCCTTACACTAATATCAAGCGGTTCAGTTACAACTTTAAAGTAGCCTTTAGCATTGAGTGGGGCTTGCAGCGTTTTGATTAATGTATATCCGCTGCTTGGATCAATAAATTCTAAATCCACGGTTAAATTTGCGCTATTGATAATGATCCCTTCGACCGTTACAACCCGATTGGAGTCAAAGTTTACATAGTATTCGTACGATCCTTCCAAAGAGAAGGGGATTGGGGTTGCATTCAATCTTGAATGGTCCTCCAAGCCTTGAGCGAATATAGTATTTGAACAAATAAAGCAAATAACAAATAGACTAAGCGATAAACTGCTGAACCATTTTTTCATCTTTTTTCCCCCTGATTATGTATAAAGTCAAGATGTTCTATTCACTTTAGCTGATCCATAATCTAACATAAAGGACGAACACAGTGACAAACATAACTCGTTCTCATTATTTGGTCAATATAATTCCCTATTTTAATCTATAAAGGAATCCCATCATAAATACTAGATTCATGCAACTTTTTCAAAATATCCTCGTCTAATTTTTTGTGGGAAATTATTGTAAATGATTTGGGATTGAGGGGTAACAATGATTCAAAAAATGACACAATTTCAGGAGTGGATGATGAAGAAGCTTGGTTTTTTGATGGTATTATTTATCTTTTTGTTGGCGCTTCCAGACAACAGCTTTGCAGCAGCAGTGGATACGAAGGTGATTTTGGACGGAACGGAGCTTGTCCAGCCTGAAAACACGAAAGCCGAAATTATTGACAAAAAAGTTATGGTCCCGATTCGGGTCGTATCGGAAAGCTTGGGGTACGACGTGCTCTGGGATAAGCAGGCACAGACCGTCACAATTAGCAAAGAAGGCACGCTCATTGAAATGACGGTAGGCCAGAAAGCGGCAAAGGTCAATACGGCTACCGTAGATATAGATGTTCCTCCTGTAATAAAAAAAGGAACAACACTCGTTCCACTGCGCTTCGTAGGCGAGCAGATGAATCTCAAGGTCGGCTGGAACAATACGACGAAGACGGTCACTTTAACGAGCCCGATTCCAGAAGTGATCATCGAGGAGGGGGGAACGGACCCGGTTATTCCGTCGCCTTCCGACACGGGAGGTACCATTATTGATGGAGCTATCCCAAGTGGCGTGTCAACAGTAAGCGCTATCAGCTTTAATGACAACCGCCTTATCGTCACGACAAGCGGAAAAGTAGGGCCGAAAATTTTCACGATGAAGGCGCCGGATCGCCTTGTCATCGATTTGCCAAATTCGGCTTTTGCACCGTCGTTTGGCGATGGACAAGCTTTGAATGGCAGCCAGATGGGCGAGCTTGTCATTACGGACAGCTCAGATGTTACGAAGGTGCGTTATTCTTTGTTTACCCGCGAACCATCGGCTATCCGCATCGTTTTGGATTTGAGACAGGCGACCTCCTATCAGCTTGTCAGCGATGATTCTGGCCTTTATGTCGTAGACCTTAATGTGGATGGCGACGTAGGCGGTGCGCCGATTGTTCCGCCAATCAGTTCGGACGGCAAAAAAATCGTAGTCATTGATCCGGGGCACGGCGGAGTGGAGCCGGGTAAGGTGGCGCTGACAGGGCTGCAAGAAAAAATAATCAACCTGGCGCTTTCCTTGAAAGTCGAGCAACTGCTGAGGCAGGTGCCTGCCATTAATGTGGTGATGACACGAAAGGATGATACTACACTCAGCCTTTCGAATCGTGCGAAGCTGGCAAATGCACTGAATGCCGATTTATTCGTCTCCCTGCATGCCAACGGCTACACGACATCTACAGCTTCGGGCACAGAGACGTATTATGCGCGGGATTCGAGCATACCATTAGCTAAGACGATTCATCGCTATTTGGTGGAAGCGACTGGACTGAGAGATCGCGGAGTGAAATACGCCAACTACCACGTCATACGAGAGACAACGATGCCAGCGGTTCTGCTCGAGACAGGCTTTATGAGCAACCCGTCGGATTTGGCGGTTATAACGAATGAAACGGTGGAAATGCGTATGGCAAAAGGCATCGTTGAGGGAATTAAAGAATATTTGGGTATTAAATAGTACAGCTTGTTTCTTTCAATTCCCAAGGAGGTGGAGTTTGAATGAACACGAAAATAACGATTGCAGCGCTCCTGCTAACGATTATTATGACAGCCGGCTGCGCGGACAAGTCGTCGGCACATACAGTCGCGGCGGCTGCGGCTGAGCCACAGCAAATAGCCCAGACTCCGGTACCCACAGCAGAAGTGAAAACGCGGACTATTGAAGTGTTTTATTCGGACCCGCAAGGGGAACGGTTGGATAAAGCAGGGGTGGACATTTCTTTTTCAACCGCTAGGGAAAAATATATGGCTGCCTTTAAAGCTTTGCAGAACAGTAACAATGTCAATCTGATTCCGCTCTGGTCGCAGGAAATTAAGCTGAAATCGGTCAGCTTCAAGGACGGGGCGCTCACTTTGGACATTCGTATGCCGGACACGGCGCGCCTCGGTTCGGGCAGTGAAATTCTTGCTTTGGATGCCTTGACCTGGACCTTGTTTCAATTTGTTGAAGTCAAAACAATCGATCTGCTGGTTGATGGAAAACAGCTCGAAAGCTTGATGGGACATGCGGATTTAGATCATCCCATAACGCGAACGAGATCAAGATAGCTCCTATATCAGCTCACCTCTCAATCGAAATGTTTCAACCTCTCTCTAAAGAGGTAAAGAGACATATAACCAAAGAGGAGATGATCATATGACAGCTTCAACTAACGGTTTAGGCGATAAAATAAAAGGCAAAGTCAATCAAGTAAAAGGTGAGATTAAAGACCAGATCGGCAAAGCGACGAACAATGAATCGTTGCAAGGAGAAGGCAAGCTGGATAAAGTGAAAGGTATCGCCCAGGAAAAAATCGGTGAGCTAAAAAATAAAATCAGCAAGTAGACGGCGGTCGAATGCTTGACTATATAGCCGCATCGTTCATCAAGAAGCCAGTCTTCACCAATCGTGGAGGCTGGCTTCTTGCGGCGCATAACGAACAAGCAGGTGGAGAGCGTACCCGCGAAGCATTATAAAGTACAGTGAAGCACAGCGTACCGAAGCAAAGGAGCGTTCGCCGCTGCTGTGCAGGCCGGCAAACCCTCCTCTCGCTTATCATTTACTTACCCAAACTTGCCATCAGACTAACCAAGAGCGGGAAACGATGGTATTATGATGGGATAACAGACTTATTATGATGCAGGAGATGAATAATGGATTTTACGAAACTGAATTCCTTAACGAAATATCCGAGTATCCTCACCTATCACCAGCTTGGGGAACGCGGCCGTTTAAACGACACGTTAACCGAAGGTCAAGCCTTCGATTCGGATAAGCCCGTTTATGTTTATGAAAAAGTAGACGGGGAAAATGCGCGCATGATTTTGCTGCATAGTGAAGCAGGAACGGATTATTTCATTGGCTCACGGGAGGAGCTGTTATTTGCCAAGGGGGACCGAATCGGTAATCCTTATGGCAATATGGCGACCTTGTTAACTCCGATTGCGGAACGGATGCAGGACAGCTTGGCGGATGGGAAGCTCGGCCTGACGGTCATTTTTCAGGAAAGCTACGGCGGAAAAACAAAGGCATCTAAAAATTATACGTCAAGCGGCAGCCAAGGCTACCGGGTGTTTGATCTGTTTTCACTGACGCATGAGGAGCTTCAGCATCTGCTGGCACTGCCCATTGACCAAATTGCCAAATGGCGCGATCATGGCGGTCAGCCTTTTTATAAAGAGGCAGAAAAG
Organism: Paenibacillus algorifonticola; assembly: GCF_000971975.1. Lineage (GTDB taxonomy): Bacteria > Bacillota > Bacilli > Paenibacillales > Paenibacillaceae > Pristimantibacillus > Pristimantibacillus algorifonticola. The sequence continues at coordinate 259,888 of NZ_KQ040778.1, forward strand.
GCGGCGTTTATCGCGCGCTGGAGTCTCGACGCTGCGCCGCTGCTGGCTGAACTGGATGGAGCGGCATTTCCAGTCGGGCTGGAGGAGACGAGCCGTTTTCTCGGCGATTTTGCGGTCACGCGTGTGGGAATGGATGCAGCAGGCAAATCAGAAGGGATCATTGCGCGAACGGCTGATCGCAAAATGATTCGTAAAATCCGGTTCGAGGATTATGAACGAACCTTTAGAAATGCGCAGAAGGCATGAACAATTTGCTAGTGTCGGGATACCGCGCGCATGAGTTAAATATTTTTAATCAAAAGCATGAAGGCATTGCCTATATTAAGCAGGCGATTACGAATAAGCTGCTGCCGCTCATTGATGATGGCTTGCAATGGGTCATTACGCCCGGCCAATATGGCGTTGATCTATGGGCTTGTGAAGCAGTTATCGCGCTTAAGCCGCAATACCCGCAGCTCAGGCTTTCTATTATTACGGCTTATAGTAATCCGGAAGAGAAGTGGAAGGATGACAAGAAGGAATATTACGAGCAGGTGCTGAAGGGCGTCGATTATTATGCGTCGGTCAGTGACAAGCCCTATGATGGCATCTGGCAGCTGCAGGCAAGGGATGAGCTGCTGTTTCGCAAAACCGATGGCATTTTGCTCGTGTACGATGAGGATGCGGGGGAAGGCAGTCCACGCTACTTCAAGGAGCGTGCGCTTCGCCGGCAGCAGGCCGATGGTTATCGCTACATCAGCATCAGCTCGGATGATATCCAAAGTATTGCTGACGAGGCGAATTATCGGGATATGGACTAGACTAGGACAGCAGTTAAGTGATTTGGGCTCGTCACATCAGGAGGAGGACGCAGAGATGGATGAACAGGATGATTATAAGAAGCAAGCGCAGGATCTGGATAATTCGCAGCCATTCGATTTAGAAAAGAGTGAGCCAGCCAATCAGACGGTGCATGTGTTCCGCCAGCCGCGGGAGTCGCAGCAGTCACAGGCAGCAGCGCATGCAGCAGCTCAAGCTGCGCGGGAAGAAGCGGCGCAGCGGGCCGAGGCAGCCCGCCAAGCGGAAGCGGAAAGGCAGGCTGAAGCAGCCCGCCGATCAGAGGCGGCGAGGCAGGAGGAGGTTTTGCGGCGGCGGGCGGAAGCGTCACGGCAGGAAGAAATAGCGCGCCAGGAGGAAGATGCGCGCTTGCTTGGGGCAACGCGCGAGCAAGCAGCTTTGCAGGAGCGCACGGTTTTAGAAGAAGAGCCGGGACAACAGAAGCATTACGGCCAATACGGCGAATACGGCGAATACGACGATGACAATAGCGAATACGATGCAGCAACGGATGCAGAGCCAGCTGTTGCGGCGGCGCCAGCAAGAAACGAAGCGGCTGGAACGGCAGCATCAGGAAGGAATGAAGCTGCCGGAATGGCAGGTGCTGCGGGTGCTGGCGCAAGTGCAGGAACGAAAAGTGGCGCAGCAGGGGTGGCAAACAAGCTGCTGCAAAATGTATCCGGCTCGGTCAAGCAGATAGATACGCAAATTTTGCTGAAGCTGTTGAAAAACCCGTTGGAGGGGCTGAATTTAAATCCGGCCAAAGATTTGAGCTACGGTATAATTGGCATCGTCAGTGCGATCATAGGTTTCCTATTGTTCGGGCTGCTGACGGGCAGCGCCATCCGGTTATTTTTCGGCTATGGGGCGTCCGATCTATTGCGTGAGGGAAGCGGCATGAGCGCAGCGCTATTCGGCAAAATCTTGCTGCTGTCGCTAATATCGATTATTGCATTCCTCGGTTCTTTATGGGGGATCAGCTTGTGGAGAGCGACTCAGCGTCTAACACTCAGCGCTTTTATTACGTCGATCGGAGCGATGCAGCTCTTTGCTGGCGCCGGATTTTTAATAGCGGGCGTCGTTTCGCTCATTAGCTTCAAGTTGGGCTTTTTTGTAATGGCGGCCACCTTGCTGTCTACTCTTGGCATTTCCTTGGTCGGCGCGTCGGTAGCCAGCCAGGTGACGAAGGAGAAGCTGTGGTCGTATATTGTTCTTTCGGTCTGTGCTTACTTATTGCTGTTTGGCCTGTTCGCTGATTTGATCTTGTAAATCGATAAGCCTAATGAACGAAGAAACGTTGTTTCCCCTTGTGGAAACAACGTTTTTATTTGTTTACAAAAGCCTCTGACCGTTATTTTGGTAAATTTGTTATGGGATTTTAAGATCTTAATTGGAGCAGTTAATAACTAGAGTTCGATAAATTATGACAGAGCGAAAAAAAATTGATGAATTTTCAGTAAAATGGAATGATTTTAGAGGATTTTAGCATTTTATGTAGAAAATTAAATAGTTAAAGATGATAGGGGGTATTTACCATTATGAAAAAAATGATTTTTGCAGTTGCCGCAATGCTCGTCATGGCCGGCTGCAGCGCCAGTCCAGCTGCCGATTCTTCCGCAGAGGTCAGCCAATTAAAGGAACAGGTTAGCCAGTTGAGCGCCGAAAATGAGAAGCTGAAGGCTGAACTCGCCGAAACTGCTGATACCGCTGCGGTAAGCGGAGCTTCTTCAGAGCCAGAACCGGAGCCATCCGCGAACACAGGCAGCGTACTAGAATTGAAAAAAGCGCTCGTTATTGCCGACTTCGCAGAGGTTACGCTCACAAAGACAGAGTTTACGTCCAAAGTCGTTCCTCCGAAGCCGGACAGCTTCTACACTTATTATGAGGTGAAGGATGCCGAAAATATTTATTTGGACGTCGTTCTTAAATTTAAAAGCTTGCTCAGCTCATCCAAAAGTGCAGATGATTTTGCCTCTGTACAAGTGAAATATGATAGCAAATATGAGTATGAAAGCTTTTCAACCATTGAAGAGTCGGGTGGAAGCAACTTTACCTATACGAATATAACGAGTATTGAGCCATTAAAAACGGGGGTTCTTCATTTTATCGCCGAGCTGCCTAAGGAAGCCGCTAAAGACAAGAAGCCGATTGATATTATCGTTACCATTGAAGGCAAGGAATACGTCTACTCGTTGCGCAGCGAATAGTCTCTTCACGAAATATATAAATAGAGGGAGAATTAAACATGAAACAGAGATTCGTTTCCATTTTGCTGGCTATGGTCATGCTGCTGGCAATCCCAACGGGGCTTTCGGCCGCTAAGGCGGAGAGCCAAACTGTTTTTGTGAACGGCAAGAAAATCGCTTATGCGCAGGCACCGATAAGCGAAAACGGCACAACGCTTGTATCGGCAAAAGAAACGATTGAAGCACTTGGCCTCGCCTTCAGCTGGGACAAGGGCAACAAGCGGATCATCGCTTCAAGCGGCGAAATGACCATTTCGATTATTTTGAATGAGCCCGTTGCTGCGGTTAATGGCATTTCTATATTTTTGGGCACGCCTGCTGTAGAGAGGAACGGCCGCACCATGGTTCCGCTTCGTCTACTGACGGATGGTCTAGGCGCATCTATGGAAACGAAAGGCAAGCAAATCAGCATTAAAACGGTAGACCCAAGCAAAAGCAAATATTATACGGGCCTGCCGCTGCAAATTACGAATTCCGCTGTGAAAAATCTAGGCACGGAAAAAATCGTTGTCAATTATAAAGAATATTATTATGCCGGTGGCGCTGTCCATGCTTATGATTTTTCAGCATCGTTGAATGCGCGCGGCAAAGCTGCCTTTAACAATACGACCGTAAAGCCTGGCGAAAATTTCGATTCGGACGGTACGAATTATGTCTTTTTTGGCCGAACGATCTATAGCGTAGTAACGGGAGAAAAAGAAACGGTAAGCAAAAGCTATAGACTCGCTAATCAGCTTTATGCCGACGGAGGCACGATTGAAAAGCAGATGAGAGCCCTCTACGAACAGAAGGAAGAGGAATACAAGAAGCAGCTGAAAGAGGAGCTTAGGAAAAATAATAATGTTCCGTTTAAGGTTGTCGATTACAGCATTACTTATAATTCATTAGGCTATCCGGAAGCGAATATAAAGCTCTGGAATTTAACGACCAAAAAGATCATTTCATTCGAGCTTTCTTTCAGTACGTATGATGCTTATGGCGATCCAGTAAAGGGCGGTTATCCATATTCGAACCGCTATTATGGCAAGGTTGTAAATAGCAGTATAGGGAGTGGAGAAAGCCCAGTGTATACTTGGGATTTATATGGCTATGAAGACACGACCAAGCTCAAAAATATTCAAATCGATCGGGTAGCCTTCTCCGACGGCTCTGTCTGGAAGCGCAAATAATAACCGATTGTACAATCGGCATCACGATCCGAAACAAAATGTAAAACAAAACGCCGCAGCGCTTCTATCTTTCCCCAGCAAGGGGAGGACAGAGGGCTGCGGCGTTTTTATGTTCCTGAATATTAGAGGGAAGCGACACGGCGCAGGAAATTATTGTGGGCGAAGCCCCGCACCTGCTCCTCGGAGTAATGCTTCAATAGCTCGTTAATCAGGTTTTGGCTTTTTGCGGCATTTTCGAGATCTTGCACGTAAGCGCCGATACCGTCAAAATCGGAACCAAGGCCAACCTGATGAACGCCGCCAATAGCGCAGTAATGGTCAATATGCTTGATTAAATCGGGGATCGTAGTAATCCCTCCCGCCTCGGGCTTAATAAACTCGGGATAATAGACGACATGGACGGTCGCATTTTTGGCGAACAGCGCCTGCGCCTGCTCATCAGACAACCCTCTTGGATGATCGAATACTGCCTTAGCGTTCGAGTGGCTGGCGATCAAATAATCGGCCGTTTCCACGACGTCCCAGAAGCTCCGCTCATTCAAATGGCTAACGTCGGTCAAAATCCGGTGCTCATTGTGGAACTGTACCATTTTGCGGCCGAGGGAGGAAAGTCCCGCCCCGCGAGGCTCCAGCACCCCATCAGCAGCAAGGTTGGCGAAATTCCAGGTCAGGCCGACCGACAACACGCCAAGACGGTGAAATATATTCAGCTTATGCAAATCATTGCCGACCGGATCAACGCCTTCAAGCGTCAGAAAAGCACCAATTTCGTGCTCCGCCAGCTTGCCGATATCCTTCCATTCCTTTATGTGCTTTATGTCCGGATTTTTCCCTAATACTTCCTCATAAAAATAATGCACCTGGTCGAGCGCCGATTGAAACTTCTCTTGATCAGTTAAGTTCGGCATGACAAAAATGGCGAAGCCTTGTACTTTGACTCCTCCTGTGAGCAGGCGCTGCTTGTTCGTATCCAGCTCAGGCGCATCGTTGAAGGAAAGGCTGCCTTTTTTCTCCCACAGCTTCAATAAAGCATCGCAGTGCAAATCGATAATGTTCATTTAAAGACTCCCTTCACCGCCATCTACAGCGGTTTAATATCCCAAGCCTCGCTTAGGAAAGCGATAATACGGTCAACAGAGCGCTGCACGAATGTCTCGCCTTTCTCGGCTGTCGCGAAAGACGGGTACCCAACGACGCCGGATTTGGAAATGGAAGACAGACGGTTGTATTTGATGATTTCGGGAAAAGGATCTTCAATCGCAGGCAGTTCGTCGATGATAATGGATTGGTTTACAAGCTGTGGGTAAAGATGAAGCAGAACCGAGGTGCCAATTTCACCGGCATGGCCGTTTGAAAATTTTCCAGATTCGGAAATGCCGTCATCCTGTGCCTTGATGAACCGCCAGCAATCGATCTGGGCGGCCAATACGTCGCTATGCTGTTCCTTGATCTGATGCACGATCTGATTGATAACAGGTACATTTCCAGCGTGGCCGTTAATGAAGAGTATACGTTTGAAGCCCCATTTTAACAAGCTGTTTACAATGTCGCCGAGATAAGCCTTCAAGCTTTCGGGGCGAATCGTAATGGTTCCGGGAAATTCATTCAGTACGGTGGAATCTCCAGTTTCTACGGTTGGTCCAATCAGTGCGCCAACACGCGCGGCAACGAGCTCCGCCAGCTTGTCTGCCAGCAGCCCATCCGAGCCAAGAGGCAGATGAGGGCCATATACCTCGATTGCGCCTACAGGAACAATGGCCAGGTCCGTTTGTTTTTTGTATTCCTCGAAGACGGTCCAGCTGATGTCTCGTAATTTGCGGCTTTTCGTCATAATGATCGCTCCCGTTTGTATGAGTTTCAGGACATGAATAACCAATTTTGCTCTATCAAGGATGGGCTGTCTAAGCTTGGTTGTATAAATGGCAGGCGACCTGCCGTCCGCCAACATCCCGCAGCTCCGGCTTATCGGTACGGCAAACGGCCATGCAGGCATGGCAGCGTGTGTGGAAGGCGCAGCCGGGAGGTGGATTGGCCGGGCTTGGCACATCGCCTGGCAGAACAATTCGGCTCTTTTTGGCAAGCGGATCAGGGCTGGGTACAGCGGATAACAACGCCTGGGTATAGGGATGCAGCGGCTCTGCAAACAATTCGCGTTTGTTCGCGAGCTCCACAATACCGCCCAAATACATCACGCCGATCCGGCTGCTTATATGCTTGACGACGCTTAAATCATGGGCAATAAATAAATAGGTAAGCTTGAACTGATCCTGCAAATCCTGAAGCAAATTAATAATTTGCGATTGAATGGAAACGTCAAGGGCGGAGACGGGTTCATCTGCGACAATCAGCTTGGGGTTCAGCGCAAGTGCGCGGGCAATGCCGATGCGCTGCCGCTGCCCACCGCTGAACTCATGGCCGTAGCGATCCGCATAACGGCTGTTTAAGCCGACGATCTCCAATAACTCATCGATCCGTCTAGTCCGTTCCTTGCCGCTTGCTGCTTGATGAATGTCGAGCGGCTCGGCAATCAGTTCACCTACCGTCATACGAGGATTAAGGGAAGCGTAAGGATCTTGGAAGACCATCTGCATATCCTTCCGCAGCCTGCGCAGCTCTTCGGGTGGGAGTCCCACCATATTTCGTCCTTCATATTTAATTTCTCCTGTCGTCGGGCGAAGCAATTGCAGCAGCGAGCGTCCTGTCGTGGATTTGCCACAGCCGCTTTCGCCCACAAGGCCAAGCGTCTCGCCTTTGAAAATCGTAAAGTTCAAGCCGTCTACCGCTTTCACCTGACCTACAGTCCGATTGAAAAGACCTTTTTTAATCGGAAAATATTTGGTTAAATGGTTCACCTCAAGCAGCGATTCATTCATTGGAACGCCTCCTTCGCTTCGGCTGCATGGAGCCAGCATCTGGCTGAATGCCCAGCCCCGACTGCTTCCAGCTGCGGATGCCGCTCATGGCAAATCGCCTGCGCAAATTCGCAGCGGGGGCTGAATCGGCAGCCGTCCCGCAAGCTTCCGGGCGGTGGAACGCTGCCCGGAATGGAATACAGTCTGCGCTCATTCGTTTCAAGCGTGGGCATCGACTTAATTAAGCCTTGTGTGTAGGGATGCTTGGGACTTGTGAAAAGGGTAAGCACGTCGCATTCCTCGACAATTTGTCCCCCATACATAACGGCTACGCGGTCGCACATTTCCGCAACGACGCCAAGATCATGCGTAATAAGCAAAATGGAGGTGCCCTGACTCGTTTTTAGCTGCTGCATGAGCTCCAGAATTTGGGCCTGTATAGTAACGTCTAATGCGGTCGTCGGTTCATCGGCAATGAGCAGCTTGGGATTGCAGGCCATCGCAATGGCGATCATAACCCGCTGCCGCATGCCACCGGACAAGCGGTGGGGGTACTCCCGCAGCATTTGCTCCGGTCGGGGAATGCCAACCAGACGCAGCATTTCAATTGCCCTTGCTTTCGTTTCAGAGCGGCCGAGCTTCATATGAATGCGAATGGCTTCTAGCAGCTGTTCGCCAATCGTAAACACCGGATTGAGTGCGGTCATCGGTTCTTGAAAAATCATTGCCATGTCATTGCCGCGCACGCCTCTCATTTCCTTCTCGGAAAGCGCAAGAATATCCCGGCCATCGAAGGTGACGGAGCCTTCAACGACTTTGCCCGGCGTTAAACGCATGGCGGTCAGCGATGTCACGCTTTTGCCTGAGCCGGATTCTCCGACAATACCGACCGTCTCTCCTTCATAAATCGTAATATCAATGCCATCGACAGCGGGAACGACGCCATCCCCCGTATAAAAATATGTTTTGAGCGCCTTCATTTCCAGTAGCTTGCGTTTCAAAGCGGGTCCTCCTTAGCTAAACCTTCATTTTTGGATCAAGGGCATCGCGCAGCCCATCGCCGAGCAGGTTGAAGCCAAGGACAACGAGCATAATAGCAATGCCCGGCACGATGGACAGATGGGGCGCGGTGCGAAGAAATTCCCGGCCTGCGCTCAGCATGGCCCCCCATTCCGGAGATGGCGGTTGAGCGCCCATTCCAAGGAAGCTTAGCCCTGATGCCGATAAAATGGCGGTAGCTACGCGCAGCGCCGAAAGCACAATAATGGGAGCAATGCTGTTCGGAATAATATGCTTGAAAATAATTCGCCGGTGCTTGGCGCCCATGGAGCGCGAGGCTTCGATATATTCTTTGTTTTTAACCGACAGCACAGCGCTGCGGGTTATCCAGATGAATGACGGCACGGAGAAAATGCCAATGGCAATCATTAGATTCACCATTCCAGGACCAAGCACGCTTACAATGGCAAGAGCCAGCAGAAAGCCGGGAAAGGCCATGAAAATATCGGTGACTCGCATAATGACCGATTCGATTTTGCCGCCAAAATAGCCCGCTATTGTACCGAAGGCTACGCCAAAAACGACAGAAATGACGACGCCAACAATGCCTACCATCAGCGAGATGCGCGAGCCATAAAATATCCGCGACAAAATATCCCGCCCATATTCATCCGTTCCGAAGGGATGGCTAAGGGATGGCGCTTGCAGCAGCTTATCCATATTTTGCTCCAGTGGATCATAAGGGGAGATCCATGGTGCCAGTATAGCGATAAAAATAAAGAGGCTAACCATCCATAGGCCGAGCAGGGAGCGTTTGTTGTTTTTGAGCCGCTTGAGCACTTGCTTGTAAAGAGCCCCTCGTTTGGCAGGCACATCGGCATAAGTGGATGGAATGCTTTGGGCAAGCAGGGATGCAGCTTTGGGTTCACTCATCGTTAGGCCTCCTTCCGGTCATAACGGATTCGCGGGTCTACAGCGGCATAACATAAATCAACGAGCAGATTAACGATGACGAAGAGAAGCGCAACGAATAATATGCTGCCCTGCACAGCCGAATAATCTCTAAACTGAATCGATTGAATAATATAGCGGCCCAGACCATTCATGGAAAAGACCGTCTCCGTAAGCACTGCGCCGCCGAGCAGGTTGCCGATCTCCATGCCGATGACGGTAATAATCGGAACGAAGGCATTTTTAAGCGCGTGTTTGTAAATGATGAGCCACTGACGGACCCCTTTGGCTTTTGCAGTGCGAATATAGTCTTGATTAATGACCTCAAGAATGCTGGAGCGTGTAAGTCTTGAGAGCACAGCGGCAGAGGAAATGCCAAGAACGAGCGCCGGAAGCACAAAATGCTTCAGCTCGCTGCTGCCTCCGGAAGGCAATATCGGAATATAATAGGCAAAAACAAGAATCAGAATAATGCCCAGCCAAAACACGGGCATAGATATGCCGAACAAAGAGAAAGCCATAGCGGTATGGTCGCGGACACTGCCGGGTTTAGTTGCAGCGATAATGCCGGAAAATAGCCCGATGACGACGGTAACCAGCGTTGCCAATATCGTCAGATTCACCGTGCTAGGGAACCGCTCCAGAATTTCTTGCAGCACCGGATTGTCCGAACGCAGCGAAGTGCCGAAATCGCCTTGCAGCAGCTGCCAATTATAATCGATATATTGCTCGTAGAGCGGACGGTCGGTTCCGAGCCGCTCCCGAATGATCTGCACTTCCTCGGGACTGGCGTCAAGCCCGGCAATTAATTCAGCGGGATCGCCAGGGACGAGCTGTAAAATAATAAAAGAGAGCAAGGATACGCCGATTAGCGTCGGTATCATTTGCAGCAATCGTTTTAATACATAGTTAAACAAGGGAAAAACTCCTTCCTGGCCGTATGCAGCTAACTGCTAACTGCTAGCTGCCTGCGGCTGCACGCATCGATGTTGGAGCGCTTGCCCGTTCGAATGAAGCGGCCAAGCGATTAGCCGTACAAATGCGCCTGCCGATGAATATGGGAAGGGAGCTTGGTGCGGACTTCATGCACTCGCTCCAGATCAATCCGGTAAGGGATTAGCGTCTCGGTCTCTGCGCCACGCGCCACGACAACGCCCATCGGATCCACGATCAGGCTTTGCCCAATGTAAAATTCATTGACCTGATTAACGGCAACGACATAAGCGGTATTTTCCAGAGCCCGCGTCGTGACGAGGTTCTCCCAGTGGCGCTCTTTGACCGGACCGCGCACCCAGCCGGATGGCACAATAATTACGTCGGCACCATGCAGCGCCTGATAGCGGGCGATTTCCGGGAAGCGCAGCTCATAGCAGACGAACAGTCCCAGCTTGCCAAATGGCGTATCAATCGGCTCGAACAGCGCCGTGCCGGGTTTAATATCGCGTGATTCCTGCGCGCCGAATGCATCATAAAGATGCGTTTTGCGATAATGGCCAGTTATTTGGCCATCCGCATCAATAATAACTGTGGAGTTGTATACCCGATCATCCTCTGAATCCTCCGTCGTCTCACGCGTTCCGAAAATGACCCATACGCCATAACGCTTGGCAAGCGACTGCATCGTCGTAACGAAATGTCCCTCCAGCGGCTCAGCGTCCTCCAGCTTGCGTTCCCTTGGCGTTCCAATTTGATAGAAGCTCATGAAGGCTTCGGGAAAAACAACCAGATCTGCCTGGTGAAGGGAGGTCGCTTCCTGCAGCGCTTTTTCCGCCTTGTCCAAATTTTCCTGTTTGCTGCTTGAAGAACCGAACTGTGCCATCACGATTTGAAAGGTCATTGCTGCTTTCACTCCTATAGTCATTTTTTTGAAAAAGCGGGCTTTCCATGCGAATGGTGCCGCTCGCGCAGCAACACCAGACTTACTTGAATTTCACGCCGCGCAAGTCCCAGAGCAGGGAAGGCAGAAACGTAATGCCTTCGATTTTGCTGGAATACGCAATTTGAACCGTATCCTCGTACAAGGGAATCCAAGGCGCGTCTGCTTTGATGAGCTGTAAAGCTTCGCTGTAATTTTTCTGGCGTTCCGCCTTGTCAAGCGCTTGGCCTCCTGCAAGAATAAGCTCGTCTACTTTGGGATTGGTATAGAAGGCATAATTGGATTTGCTCGTCGAGAGAAAGCTGTCGCGCAGCAGGGCATCACCATCCCCTGTAACGGAAGACGCGCCTCGGACGAATAAATCGTAGCTATCCGGATTTTTCAGCACATCGAGATAAGAAGCAAGCTCCAGCACCTGCAGCTCTGCTTTGAAGCCCAATTGCTGCAAGCTGTTTTGCACGAATTCGGCGGCCGGGCGATCCTGCACAGCATTGGCTGCAAGCACGATTCGCAGCGTCGTTCCTTCCTTCACACCAGCTTCCTGCAGCAGCTTTTTCGCTGCTTCCACATCATAGGCGTATGCGCCTACATCGGTGTAGCCAAAGGAATTTTTTGAAATAAACGAAGTAGCGACCTCGACTCTGCCTTCATAAAGCTTGTTGACCAGTGTTTCACGATTGATCGCCAGATTGAGCGCATTGCGCACCTTCACATTGTCCAGAGGAGCATGCTTCGTATTAATGCCGATATAGCCAACGCGGTTGGTGGAGCGAGTATTGACGGTAAATTGGCTGTCATTCGATAAGCGCTCGATGTCGGTTCCCGGCACTTTATCGATAAGATCGGCCTCGCCGGATTCCAGCATAATGACGCGGGCAGCATTTTCGGTTACTGTTTTGAACGTAATACCACTTACTCCTGGCTTGCCGCCCCAATATTGCTCATTCGCCTCCAGTACAATCTCGTTGCCTGAACTCCAGCTTTTAAGCTTAAAAGGGCCTGTGCCGACGGGCTTTTTAGCAATGCCTGCTTCATCTTCCTGAATGGATTTAGGACTAATGATGCTGCCGGAGGTCACGGCAATATTGTTAAGGAAAGCGCCCTGCGGCTCCTTGAGCTGAAAAATGACTTCGGAATCGCCATTCGCGCTGACGGATTCAATAAATTGCCCCAAAGTAGCGTATTGGGACAGCTTTTTATCCGGATTGATCAGGCGTTCAAAATTGGTTTTCACCGCTTCGGCATTAAAAGGGGTGCCATCTTGAAAAGTCACGTTTTGCCGCAACTGGAAGGTCCATGTTTTGCCGTCTGCCGAGGCTTCCCAGCTTTCTGCAAGCTGAGGAACGATTTCAAGCTTATCGTTGAAGGTAACGAGACGGTCGTAAATTTGGTAATTAATAAAGCTGGAGATGGAGTCGGTCGCATTTTGCGGATCAAATCCGATGGCATCGCCCGTCAAGGCGATAGTCAGGCTCTTCGCTGCCGCAGTATCAGAAGCTCCGCCTGCGCTGCTTGATGCTGTATCCGGCGATGCGGTCGTATTTGTGGTGCTGTTTGCTCCGCTGCCATTGCCGCAGCCAGCAGCGAACAGGGATAAGGCTATAAGGGCAATGCCCAGCTTGTTTTTGAAAAGATTCCTTCTCATCTAGTTGTTTCCCCCTTGATTATTGGTTGCCGCTGGATGGTCTGCCTGTGCAGCGAACAGCTTATCGTAGCCGAGTTCCTTCCGGCGCTGTTGTTCCTTGTGCTGCTTTTCCTGGGCAATGAGCCCAAGCTCTCTGGCATGAAGCGGATTGATGACGAATACGCCATCATCATCGCCGACGATGAGATCGCCTGGCTGAATGCTGACGCCGCTAACGCTGACGGGTGTATTTACTTCGCCTTCGAGCTGGAGCGAGCGGGTAGTCAGCGCGCTGATGCCCTTGGAATAGAGCGGAAAACGAAGCTGTGTGATCGGCCGAACGTCGGTGACGGAGCCGGATATAATGGCTCCGGCAATCTTTTTGTCCAGTGCAGCATACGTCACAAATTCTCCCCAGCAGGCACGCTGGTCATCACCGGACATATCGACCACAATAATATCGCCTGGCTGTGCCAACTCGAAAGCATGCCGAATGGCGGAAGCATCAATGTGAGGAATCCGTACGGTGACTGCGTTGCCTAATAGGCGAATAGGGCGAAACAGCGGCTGCAAGCCGTTGAGAAACCCAAAATCCGTCAAATGGCCAATCGTGGAAGGGCTGATATGTTCATAAAGCTCAAGTAATTCAGCCGTTACTCCTTGTACTCTTGGTTCGATGCGAAACATTAGATGTGTTCTCCCCTCACTCGAAACATTAACTTGATAAATCTGATGCGATTAGTGTGCTTTAGCTTGTTGAAAACAATAGCATTGCTCGTTCTTGACCGTCAATGCAAAAACATATAGATAATTTCAATAGCCAATTGGAAAAAACTATCGGGTTGCTATAGAACGATTGAAAGAATAGGCTGCGCCTGTTCTTTTCCTCATTGCGCAGAAAAACAAAAAAGCATCCAAATCGATATTGGATGCAAGAGGCTAATGCTATTGGAAAGTATCTTATCTGTCCTTACTCACCGTAATATTGTTAATTTCCACATCGGGATCAAAGTCAATATGGCTTGGCACGTTGATAATGAGCATGCCTCCAAAAATCGTTTCCCAGTTGCCGCCGCTGTCGGCGACCCGATTTTTGAAAGCAGCAAGCTCCTCGGATGAAGCGACGTCCTGGCTGAGCAGCCAGGAATATCTTCTTAAGCGGGATTTGCGAACTGTCTCTTTATAAAAATAAATGTTGCCTTGCTGCTCCAGCTTGATAATATCACCGAATGATACCATTTCCGTAAATAATGGATTTTCTTCAATGCGGTAGCGCTGATCATCAATCGGCGTTACCTTGAGCATTTCAATCTCCTGCCCGGAGGAATGAAAGGAAATGCCAAGCTCAACAGATGGATTCATAATAGGCACCTTCTTCGTTAAAATAAGCTTAGGTCAAATGTTCGCGACAAGGTTTCCAGCAAATGCACGCCTGCAATGCTGTTTCCCTTGCGATGCAGGGAAGGTCCGACAACGCCGATGCCGTAACGACCTGGAACGATCGCCAGAATACCGCCGGATACGCCGCTTTTGGCCGGCAATCCAACTTGAATCGCGAATTCGCCCGAAGCATTGTACATGCCGCAAGTAATCATAAAGGTTTTGGCTATTTGTACGTAACGCCGTGGTATCAGCTCGGCTCCAGTGACTGGGTCAGTTCCATTATGCGCCATAACGAGCGCCATGCGGGCCAAATCCGCGCAGGTGACGCTGATCGAGCAGTGCCGAAAATACACGTCGAGCACTTCCTCGACTTCTCCCTGCAGCACCTGCTTATCCTTTAGAAAATAAGCCATCGACCGATTCAAATTTGCCGTTTTGGCTTCGGAGAGATACACGTCGTTATCATAATCCAGCGCTCTATTGCCCGAGAGATTGCGGAAAAAATCGAGCACGCGGGCGGACTTCTCCTCCCGGCTGCTTCCGGCAATCAGCGAAGAAATCGCAATCGCTCCAGCATTGATCAGCGGATTAAAAGGAATGCCGGGCTGCACAAGCTCCAGCTTGAGCATGGAGTTGAAGCTGTCCCCGGTCGGCTCCATGCCAACCTTGGCGAAAACTGCTTCCTCGCCATTGTCCATTAACGCCAGGATGAGCGTGAAAACTTTGGAAATGCTTTGCATAGTAAAGGATATGCCGCAATCTCCAGCAGATGCTACTTGACCTTCTGCACCCACAATATGAATGCCCAAGGCGTCCTTGGGGGATTTTGCAAGCTCGGGTATGTAGGAGGCCACTTTGCCATGAAGAGCCTGCTGGCGGCTCGTTTCTACCCATTCGGGCAGCAGGGTTTGCATATGCTTAAGCTCGCTATTTGACAATTCGTTTCCTCCTGCTCGCCACTTTGGCATGAATGGCTCTATTATAATACATTTTGGTAGTGAAACGCATCAGGCTTATGCAGGGTGACCATGAGTGAAGAAGGAAGAAGATGTTGTAAAATCATCCATTATATTCACATTTCATCCTGTTTTTCTGCTTGCCGTGAATTTATAATCATAAACGTAATCCGGCAAACTATTAAAGGAAGAGGGAATGTTGAAAATGAAAAAAAGACTAAGGCTGCTCGCATTCGCTATGATGATTGTCGCGCTTATTACGGTACAGCTGCCGCTCAAGCAGGCCGAGGCGGCTCCTGCCTTTGCGAAAGGGACGGACATCAGCTGGGTTCCCGGTCTTGAAGCGCAAGGCTACACCTGGAAGGACAAAAACGGCACGACCAAGGATATTATTCAAATTTTGAAAAATGACTATCAGATTAATTCGGTGCGAATTCGCGTATTCGTAAATCCTTCGAGCAATTATGCAAACGGTTACTTGGATATGAACCGGGCCGCAACTCTAGCAGAGCGGGCGAAAAATGCAGGCATGAGCGTTATGCTGACGCTGCATTACAGCGATTCATGGGCCGATCCAGGCCAACAGACAAAGCCTGCTGCCTGGAATAATTACACGTTCCAGCAGTTAATGGACGCGGTATGGAACCACACGCGGGCGGTTATGACCGCGATGCAGGCGAAGGGCGTGACGCCGGATTGGGTGCAGATTGGCAATGAGACGAATAATGGCATGCTGTGGAATGACGGCAAAGCCACTGTCAGCATGCAAAACTACGCATGGCTGGTTAATACCGGGAACAATGCGGTGAAATCAATCTCTTCTGGTACGAAGACGATTGTTCATCTGGCAGGAGGCAATGATAATGCTCTATTCGTTTGGAATATCGGGGGGCTGATCAGCAATGGCGCCACCTTTGATATAATCGGCATGTCGCTGTATCCATCAGCTACGGATTGGTCTGCCAAGGTTGACCAAACGATTAGCAATGCAAATGATATGATTGCCCGGTACGGCAAGCCGGTTATGATTTCTGAAATTGGCCTTGAGTATAACCAGCCAGCGGCTACCAAGAGCTTCGTTGCCGCGATGAAAACCAAGGTTCGCAATATATCTGGCGGCAAGGGGCTAGGTGTCTTTTATTGGGAGCCGGAGGCGCCTCCGGGCTACAATGGCGGCTATAACAAAGGCGCATGGCAGGCAAACGGCCAGCCGACGATTGCATTGGAAGGCTTCTTGAACTAGCGATTTGGCGTCGAGGCAGCCCGGCTATTCATTCCCCTGTTTTTTCACTTATAATAGAAAGCAGGACGAATCTATTTGGAGAAACGGGGGAGTTTGTGGGTGGAAGCCATAAATAGCAAACCTTTTACAATTGATTTGGAATCAAACCTGACGCTGCGCGGGGACGTTCGAGTGTCAGGCGAACCGGGGAAGAAGCCGGTTGTTATCGTTGCCCATGGCTTCAAAGGGTTTAAAGATTGGGGATTTATGCCCTATACCTGCGAGCAGCTTGCTAGGCAAGGCTTCGCTGTCATTTCCTTTAATTTTAGCTGCAATGGCGTAGGGGAAACGGACTTTGACGAGCTGGAGAAATTCGCGGTCAATACGTATTCCCGTGAACAGCTGGATCTTGATGCAATCATCGCGCATCTGCTGGAAGCGAAGCTGCCTTTTGCCGAGGAGCTGGATACGAGCCGGATAGCTCTGCTTGGACATAGCCGTGGCGGCGGAAATATTATTTTGACTGCTGCGAGATACCCGCAGCTTCAGGCAGTTGTGACGTGGAATGGCATAGCCGACGCGAATCTCTTTACGGAGGCGTTTCGGCAGGAGGTACTGAGCCGCGGCGTCGGTTATGTGCCCAATATGCGTACGAAGCAGCAAATGCCGATATCGCCTGTATTCTTTGAAGACCTTGAGCGCAATGCAGCAGCGTTTAATATTAAACAGGTACTTGGCTCCCTTGCGGTACCGGCACTGTTGATACAGGGGGATCAAGATTCGGAGCGTCTTGTATCAGGCTATGAACGAATGCGCGAGGCTGCGCCGCAGCATACGTTCGTTACACTGACAGGAGCGGACCACACCTTTGGCGCGAAGCATCCTTTTGTCGGTACGACTGCGAATTTGGAGGAAGCGCTCCGGCTGACGGTACTTTTTCTGAATGAGCGTCTAAAGTAGGGGGAGTACCGGATGGATCAAAAATCCCCGAATGTACAATGGCATTCGTATGAGCTTGGCGGATTGCAGCAGGCTGGCCAATGGGGCTATTACGGCGGCATCGTATGGTTAACAGGCTTGCCTGCATCGGGAAAGTCGTCTATTGCTGCTTCGCTTCACAGACAGCTTCAAGCTAGCGGCGTGTCAGCGACGGTACTGGATGGCGATAATTTGCGGTATGGGCTAAACCGCGATCTTGGCTTTAGCGCAGAGGATCGCCGCGAAAATGTGCGGCGCACCGCGGAGGTGGCCAAGCTGTTTGCCGGAGCTGGAAGCATTGCCATTGCGGCACTCGTTTCGCCGCTTGAGGCGGATCGAGCGCTGGCGCGAGCGATTGCAGCTCCACTGCCCTATGTAGAGGTGTATGTGAATTGTCCGCTTGCAATATGCGAGCAGCGTGATCCGAAGGGGCTTTACAGCAAGGCGAGGCGGGGAGAAATTCCGCTGTTCACGGGCATATCTGCTCCATACGAGGCGCCGCTGGTCCCAGAGCTGGAGCTATTTTCTGGTGAAGGAGATGCGGATACAGCGGCTGTGGCTGTTATCCGCTGCTTGCAGCAGCGCGGTATTTTAACCGATCAGGTCTAATGAGCGACAACGGCAGCTTATACTTATGCGGTACGCTAAGTAAAATGATGCAAAAAAGCTTCTTCTTCGGGAACGCTCGAAGAGGAAGCTTTTTACGTTTGGTCCGCCTTCACCAGCTGTCTGCTGTGCGAAGCCTGATGTCTGTTATTAAGCGCCGCTTGCGGACTTGGAGAAAAAGGTTTTCAGCGCCTTATATACTTCGCCTTTATCTTTAATAATAGAATACATAAATTTTTTATTGCTTATGTTTTTATACGCTGACATTAAGGTGCTGCTGCGATTATATTGATTAACCTCGCCGTAGCCGAACAGATTGGCGCGTTCCAGCAGCTTGTCGATGAGTTTCACGCATTTCTCATTATCGGAAGTCAAATTATCACCATCGGAAAAGTGGAAAGGATAAATGTTCCAGTTAGTAGACGGATAACGGCTGTCGATAATATCAAGCGCCTTCTGATAGGCAGAGGAGCAGATCGTGCCGCCGCTCTCGCCGCGAGTGAAAAATTCCTCCTCGGTTACTTCCTTCGCTTCGGTATGATGCGCGACGAATACCATCTCGACATGCTGATATTTTCGGCGCAGAAAGCGCGTCATCCAGAAGAAGAAGCTTCGGGCGCAATATTTTTCGAAAGATCCCATTGAGCCGGAAGTATCCATTAACGCCAATACGACGGCATTGGATTGGGGCTTTACGACTTCATTCCACGTTTTAAAACGCAAATCATCCGGCGAGATGCCGCCAATGCCCGAGCGTCCTTCATTGGCATTGCGCTTCAAATTTTGAATGAGCGTCCGTTTTTTGTCGATGTTGGACATGATGCCTTTTTTGCGAATGTCATGAAAGACAACCTCGGTTGTTTCCATAACATCCTTCTGTTTTTGCTCCAGATTAGGAAGCTCCAGCTCCTCGAAGAGCATATCCTCCAGCTGGTCAATGCTAATTTCCGCCTCCACATAGTCCTCGCCCGGCTGATCGCCTGCACCCTGTCCTTTGCCCGGACCTTTGGTGGCCCCAGGATCAACGCCGAGCACATCTCCGACCTGTGAATCGCCATCGCCTTGTCCAACATGCTGCTTCTTGTTGTAGTTGTAGACGAAATGGGATTCATCAATGCTTTTAATCGGTATTTTCACCGTCTGCTTGCCATCGGATAACACAATGCTTTCATCCGTCACAATATCGGGAAGATTTTGCCGAACAGCTTCTCTTACTTTTTCCTGATGCCGGGCTTGATCTTCATAACCTTTGCGATGCAAGGACCAATCCTCCCGTGACACGATAAATAACGGTTCTGCCATGAGCGCCACACTCCCATCTTTCATCAATAATATCTGGATCAGGGCCAGGGGATCTAATTTTTCGTTGAAATATAAGAATTTATAAGTTTCACACTTATCATTAGGCTTATATTTCTCGGAGTGAAACGCGCCTTGCCGCCAAAGGACGGCGATAGCCGTTTCACCTTGTTATTCAATATATTCAAGTCCGGGGCGGATATGTGAGTCAAAAGCGATCTGATTCTAGCTATTTAATCGAATGAATCTCGGTTTTTTTAACAAAAAACTCTGTTTTTTAAGTAGTAAAATGTCGGAACACAATCTATCATCGACATTGAAAGCGATTCCAAATTATGGTTTTGATTCATAAAATCGTATGATTTATTAAGGAGGTGGATGCTCGCCCGAGTCCTAAACCGTTCGTGCTTACGGGAATTCAAAGGCATAAGACAGACTTATTTTCGATTAATTTGGTAGCGCTTTCATTAGAAGGTATCGATAAAATATCATTAGCGAAAAGGAGCTGAATAAGAAGAGATGAACGTTAAAAACGTATTTCGCAAAACGGTAATGCTCGCTGTTGCTTCTTTGCTGGTTATTCCTGCTTTTGTTGTTGAACCGAAGGTCAGTGCTGCCGCCCCAAGGCAGATGGAAGCTTTAACGAGAGGAGTCGTCGCGGTAAAAGTAAGCGGAGGCGTATTTGTCAGCTGGCGGCTGCTCGGCGGCGAGGCTGCTAATACAGGCTTTAACGTTTATCGCAACGGGACGAAGGTAAACAGCAGTGTCATTACAACGAGTACGAATCTTCTGGATGCTGGCGGAAGCAACTCCTCTACCTATTATGTCCGCGCCGTTGTTAACGGCGTTGAGCGCCCGGCCTCCAACACGGTATCGGTATGGGCGAACAATTATAAAGATATTCCGCTGGACAAGCCGGCTGGCGGGACAACACCGAGCGGTGAAAGCTACACATATAGCGCGAATGATGCGAGTGTAGCCGACCTTGACGGAGATGGCGAATACGAAATCGTGCTCAAATGGGACCCGTCGGGCTCGAAGGATAACTCCCAATCGGGGTATACCGGCAATGTTATTTTTGATGCTTACAAAATGAAT
The DNA here is from genome assembly GCF_000971975.1 of Paenibacillus algorifonticola. GTDB lineage: Bacteria > Bacillota > Bacilli > Paenibacillales > Paenibacillaceae > Pristimantibacillus > Pristimantibacillus algorifonticola. The sequence goes on from NZ_KQ040778.1 coordinate 279,963, forward strand.
GGCGAGAAGCTGTGGCGCATTAATATGGGCAAAAATATTCGTGCAGGCGCCCATTATTCGCAATTTCTCGTCTATGACTTTGACGGCGACGGCAAAGGCGAGGTCGTCATCAAAACAGCAGACGGCACCGTTGATGGAACAGGGCAGGTGATAGGCAGCTCCACTGCCGATTACCGCAATTCTTCGGGCTATGTGCTGTCAGGTCCGGAATATTTGACTGTTTTTTCAGGGCAGACGGGAGCTGCGCTTGCGACTACGAACTATGTTCCGGCAAGAGGCACTGTATCAAGCTGGGGGGATAGCTATGGCAACCGTGTCGACCGTTTTCTAGCTGGTGTTGCTTATTTGGACGGCGTTAGGCCAAGCATCGTCATGTCGCGCGGCTATTATACGAGAACGGTCATTGCTGCTTTTGACTTCCGTAACGGCTCGCTAACGAGCCGCTGGACGTTTGATACGAACAGTTCCGGCAATTCTGCTTATGCGGGACAAGGCAATCATAGCCTTAGTGTGGCGGATGTTGATAATGATGGCAAAGATGAAATTATATTTGGCGCAATGACGGTTGATGATAATGGCCAGAAGCTATATAACACAAATATGGGGCATGGCGATGCGATGCATGTCAGCGATTTGGACCCGAACCGGGCTGGCCTTGAGGTGTTCAAGGTAAACGAGGATACGAGCAAGCCTTATGGCGCCCAAGTGCATGATGCGGCTACTGGTCAAATTTTATGGGGTGCCTATACGGGGGCTGATACGGGGCGCGGCATGGCGGCCGACATCGATCCTCGTTACCCGGGAGCTGAGGTTTGGGCAGGCAGTGGTGTAGGGCTGAGGACGAGTACGGGGCAGCTCATTTCCAGCACGCCTCCATCCTCGCAAAATTTCGGCATCTGGTGGGACGGCGACCTGCTGCGCGAGCTGCTTGATCATGTATGGTCAGGAAGCGCAGGAGTTGGCGTCGGCAAAATTGAAAAATGGAATTACAATACCGGTGCAGTCAGCCGCCTGCTAACGGCAACGGGAACTTACTCGAACAATACGACAAAAGGTACGCCGAGCTTGCAGGCCGATCTGATTGGCGACTGGCGCGAGGAGGTGTTGTGGCGCACGGAGGACAGCACTAAGCTGCGCTTGTATACGACGACAGATGTTACGACATATCGTCTCTACACGCTGATGCATGATGCCGTATACCGCTTAGGTGTTGCGTGGCAAAATGTAGCCTACAACCAGCCGCCGCATACGAGCTATTTTCTCGGAAATGGCATGAGCACGCCTCCTGCGCCAAGCATGTACACGACGCTGCCACAGGCATCGTTTACGGAAGTAGATACTGCCAATGCTTTGCTTGCGGAGCAGGCTGCTGTGGAAGAAGCGGTGGTTGCCCCTGAGCAGGAGCAGGAGCAGGAGCAGGAGCCGGCCCCGCAAACGGAGTCGGAAACAGAACCAGAAACAGAAACAGAACCTCAGACAGAGCCAGAAACGACGCCCATTCCTGAGCAGCAGCCAGACAACAGTATGCCAACCGACCCGGTTGATCCGGGTGCAGCAGCTCAAGGGGCCACAGGTGCAGCACTAAGCGCAGTCCTTGGACAAGCTGCTCCTATTTCATAGAGCTAGGGTTGTTATCCCCTTAGCTCAGAAACGCAAAAAGAGGAACCGGCACATCTATTTAAACGGACTCAAGTTTCCCTAGCATCTTTAGGTATAGCGGTAAGTGCCGTCCTTGGACAGACTGTTCCTATTTTATTAAGCTTGAGGTATTATCCCCTTAGCTCAGAAACAGCGGAATAGGAAGGCTGTCTAAGACAACGTACAGAAAACAGCATAGAGGGAAGCAACGAAGAAATAACAAAAGAAGAAATAACAAAAGAAGAAATAACAAAAGAAGTAATAACTAAGGAAGTAGTAACTAAAGAAGTAAGAACTGAAGAACTGAAGAACTGAAGAACTGAAGAACTGAAGAACTGAAGAACTGAAGAACTAAAGAACTAAAGAACTAAAGAACTAAAGAACTAAAGAACTAAAGAACTAAAGAACTAAAGAAATAAAGGTCTAAAGAACTGTATGACAAAAGAAGCGAAAAAGCTAGGAAGCAGCGAAACGGTATTTAGGTGAGTTGGATGGAGGCACCGCTAGCAAGTGAAAAAGGAATGGTTCGCGAGTGCAACTCAAGCGACTTGGCAGTTGATGCCAAATTATTTTTAAAGTCATCCGGAAATTGGAGAGCTGTTTGAGCGGTGTGATCAGGCATGATGCCGGATTGGACCGTTCAAGCGGCTTTTCTGAGCTAAGGGGATAATGGCTATAAGGCGAAAGAAACGATACAACTAGAGGGTACGTTAGCGTTGTTGAGCCATGCGACGAATAGCAAATGCAAATTAACCTTACAAGCCATTGTTGAAAAATAGAGCAGCCATTCCGCGACGGCAGGCAAACGGCGGACTGCGAAAAACGCAGCCGCGCTGCCGCATGCTTGCTGTTCTAAATACCGTCTACGATTCTCCGTGCCCGAATCGCTGCCTGATGAAGCAGCTCCTCTTCGTCTATCGTCAGCAGCTTGCGACCTTGCATCAGGAGCTTGCCATTGACGATGGTCGTATCGACATCGCTGCCATTCACGGCGTAGGCGAGCAGCGATTCCACATGATGGACAGGCTGCAAATGGGGCTTATTCATATCGACTAAAATGAGATCGGCTTTTTTGCCAGCCTCAAGCGTTCCTGTCTCATGATCGAGGCGTAGCAGCTTGGCGCTTTCAGCCGTTGCCATTTCCAGCACTTGGTGGGCTGGAAAAACGGACGGGTCGCCTGCTTCCATTTTTTGCATCCAGGCAGCCGCCTTAATCCCTTCAAACATGTCGACTGTCGAAGCGCTGCCTGATCCGTCCGTGCCGAGTCCAACCGTAACACTAGTATCGATAAGCGCTGCTACCGGGGCAATGCCGCAGCCCAGCTTCATATTGCTGACCGGATTGTGAGCAACGCCGCCCTTCATGCCTCTGAGCAGCTGAATGTCGCCATGCGTAAGATGCACGCCATGAGCCAGCAAAGTATGGGCCTCGGTGAATAACCCGAGATTGTGTAAATAAGCGGTCGGCGAGCAGTTGTATTTGGTTTTGATTTTGGCGACTTCCTCTACCGTTTCCGCCAAGTGAATATGGATAGGCAAATTTTTTTGTGAGGCGAGCTTAATGATTTCTGCAAGTGGTTCTGGCGGGCAAGTATAGGGAGCATGGGGGCCGAACATCGTTGTAATTCGCCCGTCGGCCTGGCCATGCCAGCGGTCAATGAGGTCAAGCGCTTCGGTTAGCCGTTTGCCGCCGTCGTTTTGCATAAATACAAGTCCTCGTGTTAAGGAGGCACGCATCCCTGTTTCCTGAACAGCAGCAGCAATTTCATTCATATGCACATACATATCGGCGAATGCCGTTGTGCCAGATTTAATCATTTCCGCCATGGCAAGCTTGGCTCCCCAATAAATATCCTCAGGCGTCATACGCGCCTCGGCAGGCAGCATTTTATGCTCCAGCCATTCCATCAGCTTGCAGTCATCGGAAAAACCTTTCAGCAAGCTCATTGGCGTATGCTGGTGGGCATTAATTAGGCCGGGCATAGCTAGCATGCCTTTGCCATCGATGATTTTGTTAGCTTTAGCCTCAGTCTTAGGCAAATTCGTACCAATTGCCGAAATGCGGTCATTTTCGATCAGCAGCTCGCCGTGAAAAGACTTTTCGCCTTTTTTCATCGTTAAAATTTGAACGTTTTGAATTAGAGTTCTCATCTTTGTCCCCTCCTTGGTATACTTAGGAGGATAAACGTTGACGCTGCGTTAAGGTCAAGGGCAAGAAAGGATGTTTCGCCATTATGAAATGGTTCCATACCGCAGACTGGCATCTCGGCAAGCTGGTTCAAGGTGTTTATATGACAGAAGACCAGCGTTATGTGCTGGAGCATTTTATTGCCGATATTGAACGCGAACGCCCGGATGCAGTAATTATTGCCGGTGATTTGTATGACCGGGCCATTCCGCCCATTGAGGCAGTAGAGCTGCTCGATGAGGTGCTGCAGCATATCGTTATTAAGCTTGAAACGCCGGTGCTGGCTGTGGCTGGCAATCACGACAGTCCGGACCGGATTGATTTTGGCACGGCGATGATGGCGAGCCGAGGGCTGCATATTGCCGGAAGAATGAAGCGGGAGCAGAAGCCTGTCGTGCTTCGCGATGAGCATGGCGAGGTGCATTTTCACCTCATGCCTTATGCCGATCCTGCACATGTGCGCTACGCACTGGAAAATGAGAGCATTCGCACGCATGATGATGCGATGAAAGCTTTGACGGAGCGGCTGCGGGATCAGCTTGATCCTGCTGCGCGCCACGTTTTTATCGGCCATGCCTTTGTTACGGCAACCGGAGAGGCGGAGCCGAATACGAGCGATTCTGAGCGTCCGCTGGCGATTGGCGGGGCGGAGCATGTACGCGCCAGCTATTTTGCGCCATTTCATTATACGGCGCTTGGCCACCTTCATCAGGCTCATTATGTCAGCGACGATAAAATCAGATATGCGGGCTCGCCGCTTAAATATTCGATTTCTGAGGAGAATCACGCCAAAGGTTATTATATAGTGGAGATGGATGATAAAGGCGCGGTAATGGTGGAAAAGCGGCCATTCCAGCCGCTGCGCGATTTGCGCCGCGTTTCCGGAACGATTGAGGAAATTGAGCAGCATGCGCTGAGCGACGATTACGTATTTATTACGCTGCTTAATGAAAATCCGGTCCTGTTTCCGATGGAGAAGGTACGGGCGATTTATCCGAATGCGCTGCATGTTGAGCGCAGGCCGGAAGCGGGACTGCTCGCAGAAACGGAGGCTTCCGCTGATGGTGAAATAGAGGCGGTTCGCCGCCGCGAAGCTGATCCGATAGCCTTATTCGCTTCCTTTTATCAGGAGGTCAAGGGCAGCCCGCTTAGTGAGAGTAAAAAGCAGCGTTTCGCCGATGTATTCGGGAAGCTGCTGCACGAGGAAGGAGGGGGCGCATGAGACCGCTCAAGTTAACGATGAACGCTTTTGGCCCGTATCGGGATGCGGAATCGATTGATTTTGCCCAGCTGGACGAGCATCGGCTGTTCGTTATTTCCGGCAGCACCGGAGCGGGTAAAACCTCGATTTTTGATGCGATTTGCTTTGCGCTTTATGGTGCGGCCAGCGGGGAGGATCGCTCGGAGGCACGCATGCTGCGCAGCCATTTTGCCGGAGATGATACGCATACGTCGGTTGAGTTTCATTTTGCAGTTGCGCAGCGGGAATACCAAGTATTTCGTCAGCTTCCGCATCGTAAAGGCTCGAACAAAAGCGAGACGGGCGGCAAGGCGGAGCTGTATGAGTTTGTAGATGGACAAGCTGTGCCGCTTGTCGACCGTTTTCAAGTTCGCGACGTCGATGCAAAGCTGGAATCGATTATAGGTCTTACGAAGGAGCAGTTTAATCAAATCGTGATGCTGCCGCAGGGAGAGTTTCGCAAGCTGCTTACCTCGGATACAGATAATAAAGAAGAGATTTTGCGGCGGATTTTTCGTACGGAGCTGTATGAGAAGCTGGAGCTCAGGTTTCAGCAGCAAAACCGTGAGCTGAATGAAACGCTCAAGGAAGCGCGGCTGCGCAATGACATGTATATGAAGCAAGCGGGCGATGCGCTTCCTCAGCGCGAGGGGAGCTTGCTGGCAGCGACGCTGAGCCAAGAGGTTTATAACGCGGCGCAACTGCTTGCCAGTTTGGAGCAGGAGGCTGCTTATTACGGCGAACTGGTGCAGCAAGGAGACGTGCAGCGGCAGCAGATGGGTGAGCAGCTGCTTGCGCAGGAAGAGAAGCTGCGCGCCGCGCTTGCGCTGAACGCGAGGTTCGAAGAGCTTGCGGCGGAGCGAAGCAAGCTGGAGCAGTTGGAGTTGGGCCGCGCCGCGCAGGAAGCGAAGGGGCGAGAGCTGCAATTGGCTGAGCAGGCGGCGCTGCTCACGCCTTATGAGGAGCAAGCGAGCCGGGCCGGCAAGGACGCGGAGGCGAAGCAGCAGGTCAGCGAGGCGAAGCAGCGGGAAGCGGAGGCGGCGAAGCAAGCGCTGGCTGCGGCTTCGCAGCGGCATGCGAGCGAGGAGCAGCGCGAGCCAGAGCGGCGAGAGGCGGAGCGTGAGCTGAACCGGCTGGAGGAGCTTGCTCCAGCGGTGCAGCAGATGGGCGAGCAGCGGCAGGCCGTGACGGAGCTGCGGGCAAGGGCGAAGCAGGGCCAGGCGCAGCTGGAGCGGGAAGATGCAGCTATTGCGGCGGAGAAGGAAGCGAAGCAGCAGAGCGCTGCGCGGCTGAAGCTCATGGAGAGCGACGGCCAGCAGCTGCTAGCGAAGCAAGAGCAGTTCAGGCGCGTCGAGCAGCAAGGCAAATACGTCTCCAAGCTAATCAAGCTGGAGCAGGAGCTGGCTGAGTTCAAGCGGCTGGAAGAGAGCCAGGAACAGGCGCTCTCCACAGTTCGTGCCCAGCATGATGGGCTGGAGCAGCAATGGATTGAAGGCCAGGCAGGCTTGCTCGCCGCTCATTTGCATGACGGCAAGCCTTGCCCGGTATGCGGCAGCGTCGAGCATCCGGGGAAAATACAAACCGCTGCCGACGTGCCCTCTCGCGAGCAGCTCGCACAGGCGAAGGAGCAGCTAGCTGCCTGTGAGCGCGAGCTGAATGCGTCAAGGCTGCAAGTAGCCGCCGCCCGTTCCGGCTGGGAAAGCAGCGCTGCCGAGCTTGCGGAATACGGCGCCTCTGTTGAGCATCTCGCCGAGCAGCAGGCTGACTTGCGCACACAGTGGAAGCAGTTGAAGGATGAGACGGACAGGCTGCAGCAGCAAAATGAAGAAATGCGCCTGCTTAAAGAGCAGGCGGAAAAGCGGGAAGCGGAGCTGGAGCGGCTTATCCGGGATAAAGAGCAGCGGCAAGCGGCGTATCAGCAGGTGCAAATTGAGCTGGGCGCGAAGGAGTCGCTGCTCGCCAGAGAGCTGGAGCGCATCCCAGAGCCGCTTCGCGGGCCCGAACAATTGCAGCAGGCGCTGGTGGCCCAGCGGATGAAGGTTCGTCAGCATGCAGAGGCCTGGCAGGCTGCTGTCAAGCAACTACAGCAGGCGCAGCTTAAGGAGACGGAAGCTTCCGTGAATGCCGTGCAGGCACGCCAACAATTCGAAGAAGCACTGCGAAGCAGGGAAGAAGCTCAGGAGCGACTGCTGAGCGAGCTGCGGACAGCGGCATTTGATTCATTGGAGGCTTATCGCGCCGCTGCAAAAACGCCGCAGGAGCGGCAAGCGCTTAAGGAGCAGCTGGACGCATATAAATCTGCGGTCCAGGCGCTGGCAAGCCGCGTAACGGATATGCAGCTGGAGCTGGCTGGAAAGCAGCCAGCGGATATGCAGGAGCTGCATGCAGCAGGCGCTGAGCTTAGGCAGCAGTTAGAGACGATTGTCTCTGCACTGCAAACCGCTGCACGGCATGGCGAGGAGGCTGCGCGGCTGATTCGTCAGCTCACAGCGACGAGCGAGCGCGTGAAGCAGCTTGAGGCGGAGCTGGAGCAGGTGCTCGACATTTATCAAATGCTTAAAGGAGACAATGCGCTTAAAATTTCCTTTGAACGTTATATATTGATTGAGTTTTTGGAGCAAATTTTGCAGGCAGCAAATGTGCGTCTGCAGCGGCTCTCGGGCGGACAGTTTATGCTGCAGCGCAGCGACCGTTTGGAAGTCAGAGGGAAGCAAAGCGGTCTTGGCCTGGACGTGTATGATGCGTATACAGGGCAAAATCGCGATGTAAAAACGATGTCCGGCGGGGAAAAATTTAATGCTTCTCTCTGCCTTGCTTTAGGAATGACCGATGTTATTCAGGCACATCAAGGCGGAATTTCAATTGAAATGATGTTTATTGACGAAGGGTTTGGCTCATTGGATGAGGAGGCACTGAACAAGGCAATCGAAGCTTTGGTTGATTTGCAGCGCGCTGGCCGCATGATTGGCGTCATTTCACATGTGCAGGAGCTCAAGCAAGCTTTTCCCGCCTGCCTTGAAGTTCATAAAACGAAGGAAGGCTACAGCCGCACGGCTGTAACGGTCCGTTAAAGAAAAAGGCAGGAAACAACGCGTACGTCGCTTCCTGCCTATCCGTTTGAATGTTAGTAGCCGGATAATGCGCTTGCTCCAGCAGAAAATATAGCAATGGCAAAAACAAAAAAGAGAATAGTGCCCATTACGCCAAGTCCGTTCAGGATAATACCGATAATCGCAAAAACTTTGCGGCGCTGCTTGGAACAGGCGCCAATAATTCCAAGAATCAGTCCGACAAACGTAATGCCAACGCTGATGACAACCGCTACACCTGAAGCCATAAAGGAGCCAGCGCTTCCGGTAATCATATCTTCAATATAGGCGGGGTCTTCTAATAAGTACTCATTTCCCGTAGAAATGGCACTACCTATGGCCGCAAAAAACATAATGATGCTAATAACGCCTAGAATTATAGATGCAATGGCCATAATGAAGGAAGCGATGCCAAGGCCCGAATGCTTAAGCGGCTGGCTCGGCTGAAAAGGTGAAGGATCGGAAAAGCCCGCTGATGGTGCAGACCCGTAAGGATTATAATCCGGTGTCTGGGTAGGGTCCGTATCCGATTTCGTAAATGAGATCGGTGTGGAATTGTTTTTATTTTCTTCCATTTAAGTGTTCTCCTCCAGTATATGTAACTCATCTTAAAACACAATTACAGTAAATTATACTCAATTCTGAAAGGAATGAAAACAGATGTTCCAAAAATATTTCACAATCGGTGCTATTGGTGCCGCTCTTGCAGTAGCATTAGGGGCTTTTGGCGCTCATACTTTAAAGGAAATATTGCCAGCTGATTTGCTCGCTATTTTCGAAACGGGCGTACGTTATCATATGTATCATTCGCTTGGCCTTATGCTGGTCGCTCTGCTTGCGGATCGCTTGGGCGAGAGCAAATTGCTGCTGTCCGGAGCAAGGCTGCTGCTTGCCGGCATGGTTATTTTCAGCGGCAGCCTTTACATCCTTGCCTTAAGCGATATTCGCGTGCTGGGAGCCGTTACACCAATCGGCGGCGTAGCTTTTCTAGCCGGCTGGGTTTGTGTCATCGTGGCAACCCTCAAGTCTCGAAAAAAAGCCGTTTGATTTTGCATAAAATTTCTATGCCGAAGCCGTGGTTTCGATTATAATAAGTCTAACCTTATTGGATTCGAACGTAGGAAGGAAGTTAGTGCGTGACGAAACGAACGTTTGGTCGGCCTGATAGACCGCCTCGTAACGCGCTTACACAATGGTTGTCCAAGTTGTGGAATCCGTGGCTGCAAGGCGGCTTGCTGCTCATTATCGTAGGTGTATGGGCGGCAGCGATGATCGTTACAGCAATACCTTCGCTTTTCATTTGGCTAGCTTCTTTTTTGACTATGATATTTCTGCTAGGAAGCTTCGCCGTGATGATCAGGCAGTCCAAGGCAGTAAGCACGCTCAGTTATCATAAACCAATGGTCGAGGCGCTGCTTCGCTCGGAAGCGGTCCCGCTGGCTATCATTGATCCACAGGGCGTTATTATGGAATTGAATGAAGGCGCAGAGCGAACCTTTGGCTATGAACGCGCGGAGTTAATGGGAAATTGGCTGGCCTCTTTCGTAGATGCAGGCAGCCGGGATGCCTTACATACGATGCTGGAGCATTCGCTTAACGGTTGTCCGAAGCAGGGAAACATTCATATTATACACCGATCAGGCTATCCGCTTGAGCTGCATCTCGTATGCGCCCCCATGGTGCAGGATGAGAAGGTCATCGGAACGCTGGTGGTCAGCCATGATTTGAGCGATCGCAAGCGAAATGTCGAACGGATTCGTTATATGGCCTATTACGACGACAGAACGGGATTGCCGAATCGAACGCTTTTTCAAATGAGATTGAATGAAAGCCTTGCATTTGCTCATGATCATAACCAGCTTGTGGGGCTGTGTTATATGGATTTGGATCGGTTTAAGCTCGTGAATGCCTCCTTCGGCCGCGAATTTGGCGATATGCTGCTCATGCAGGTGGCAGAGCGCTTCACAAGCGTCATGTCGGAGCAGGATTTTGCTGCCAGGATGGAAGGCGATGAGTTTGCTTTGCTGTTCAAGGATTTAGAGTCGGAGGAGCAGTTGCTGAGCCGCGCCCGCATGGTGCTGCAAGCGATTGAAGAGCCTTTCGAGCTTAAAGGCTTTCCGATCCAGATTACAGCAAGCATAGGTGCGGTCACCAACCGTCTTGGCGAAGACGATGATTACGCGCTGCTTAATAAAGCGGATATGGCGTTAATGAAGGTGAAGCAGAATGGCAGAAACGATGCGCTGCTTTATTCCGAAAGCTGGAGCAATTATTCGTTTGAGCATTTGTCGCTGCAGCATGAAATGTACCGTGCCATTCAGCGCAAGGAGTTCATTTTATACTATCAGCCGCAATATGATATGATTTCTGGCGGAATGATCGGCGTCGAGGCGCTGGTGCGCTGGAAGCATCCGATCCGGGGAATGATCCCTCCGGGCGATTTTATTCCTTTGGCTGAGGAAAGCGGCATGATCGTGCAAATTGGCGATTGGGTGCTGGAGGAGGCTTGCCGCCAAAATAAATGCTGGCAGGAATCAGGCTTGCCGCCGATGCCTGTATCGGTTAACCTCTCCATCAGGCAGTTTGTCCAGCATGATTTGGCTAGCAAGGTTGCTGACGTTCTGACCCGTACCGGACTGGATTCGCAATATTTGGATTTGGAAATTACGGAGTCGATGACGATGGATGTGAACCATGTATCGCGCTGCCTGCTGGATTTGACGGCGCTTGGCGTTGGCATAAGCATTGATGATTTTGGCACAGGCTATAGCTCCTTTCATTATTTGAAAAACTTTCCGATTGACCGGCTCAAAATCGACCGTTCCTTCGTCCGCGACATCCAGCAGGACCCAAGCGATGCGGAAATTGTAGCAGCTATTATTGCAATGGCGCATAATCTTAACATACAGGTTATTGCAGAGGGCGTGGAGACGCAGGAGCAAATTGAATTTTTGCGTAAGCACAACTGCGACGAAATGCAAGGGTATTTCTGGAGTGCGCCGGTCCCAAGCGACAATATTGAGCAAATGCTGGGCGGCTATTACATGTAGAAAAAAGGTCTGTTTGAATGGCTGGGAACGCCTCCGGCTCATTCGAACAGACCTTTTCAATTTGTGCTGCCTCATAATTAGGACTTATAGTCTTCAATTTCATTAAGCTTGAATGTGTAGACTTGCTTCTCATCCACGTGATAGACCGTTATCATGTTCGTTGTATCATCCACATTTAGAATACGGCATGGAATGCTGAGCGTGATGCCAAGCCCCTTGTTTACAATAAGACGAATTAGTTTATTGCTTTTCATAAATCCGCGAATATCCGCAAACCCGTCATAAGGATCGGAGAGTGAAGGTTCAACAACCTTTGGCTTAGCTGCTTTAACAGGTTGTACGTCTTTGGCAGACTTTCCATTTGCTGCGGATTTATTGCTTTGTGTTTGTTTTTCATTTTGCGCAGGCGCATTATTATCGATTTCCATAGGAACTTGAACAGCAGCATCAGCTTTGCGTTGATCGATAACTTGTCCCAGCTGAACACCTGATAAAATCCGATAATCCACAAATCCGCCAGCATTTAAGGCATGAATGACCTGCTCCAAGGCAGCAGCGTTGTTAACGTTCTCCACTAGCAATTCTACTTGGAGTACGTATGACTGTTTTTGTGTATTCTGCATTTGCTCTATAGTTCCTCCGACCTAATGTTAATTTTTGCATAACTACTATACCATTAATCAGAATGGATATATAGTGCTAAATTTTGCTAATCGTCCAATTCGATAAAAACTTTTTTGCATATAATGCTTTGGCAGCTTTGGCAGCCAATTGATGGCAAAGGAGGTGAGCGTAAAATGATGCGGATGGTTCCTGCCACACTGCAAAATGGGCTGACCGTGCTCGGAATTGAGGTCAAGCTTCCTAAGACGACACTGCTTGCCTGGACGACGGATAAAGGATATATCATGTGTGGTGCGCTTGATGTGGGATTATTGAATGAACGGTTGCAAAATCGCGGAATTATCGCCGGAAGAGCCGTTGGCGTACGCACATTAGAGGAGCTGCTTGTTGCACCTTTGGAATCGGTTACGACAACAGCGGAAGCTATGGGGATTCATGCTGGGATGAAAGGGACAGATGCGCTTACCTTAATGGCATAATACGAAGAGCCTCTATCCTTATCTTTTTGAGAGATGGGATAGAGGCTCTTGATTCACGTTTTATTGATTAAAAAGCTTTTTGAGATTGACATCATAAGGTGCTTGGACGATGCCTTTTTCCGTAATAATAGCTGTTACATATTCATTCGGTGTAATATCGAAGGCCGGGTTGTACACTTTCACACCTTGCGGCGCTGTGCGTTTGCCAAACCCTTCGGTAATTTCCTCGGCACTGCGCTCCTCAATCGGAATTTCCGCGCCAGTCGGCGTATTGAGGTCGATTGTGGACAATGGGCATGCTACATATACGGGAATGCCGTGAGCCTTGGCAAGGACGGCAACGCTATAAGTACCGATTTTGTTGGCGACATCTCCATTAGCGGCTACGCGGTCAGTACCAACAATGACAGCTTGAATCCAGCCTTTGGACATGACCATGCCAGCCATATTATCGCAAATTAAAGTGACATCGACGCCAGCTTGCTGCAGTTCAAAAGCGGTTAGTCTAGCGCCTTGCAGCACAGGACGCGTCTCATCGGCGAATACACGGAGCGACATGCCGCGCTCAAGCGCAAGATAAAACGGCGCGAGAGCTGTACCGTATTTAGCAGTTGCAAGTCCGCCGGCGTTGCAGTGCGTGAGTACGCCCATGCCATCCTCAAACAACGTTAGCGCATGCTCGCCGATTAAACGGTTGGTTTCTTCATCTTCACTGTGAATCGCCAGCGCTTCATTAAGCAGAGCCTGCTTCACTTCATCGAGCGATAATTCAGCTGTAGCAAGCTGCTCCGCACGGGCTTTCATACGATCAAGAGCCCAGAACAAGTTGACAGCGGTCGGCCTTGAGGTCGCCAAATATTCCGCTTGGTTCAGCACTTCTTCAAGCCAGCGCTTAGGGGTCGTTTCATTTCGGCTGCCAAGCACGACGCCGTACGCAGCAGAAATGCCGATTGCCGGAGCGCCCCTCACTTTCAAATGGCGAATTGCTTCCCATACATCCTCGGAAGTAACAAGCGGCAAATATACAATTTCTTCCGGTAAAAGCCGTTGATCCAGCAAATCCAGGCGATCTTCTGCCCAAATTACGGATTGCAATGGGGCATTCTGGGTAGTCATTATGCAAATTCCTTTCTTTTCGAAACATAGGGATTTATTTTAAACGTGTTTTGTCGTTGCGGACAGTACAATATCAATCGCTTGCTCGATCGAAATCGCCTGGCGGTTCAGGTGAATGAGCGAGGTACCGATTTCCAGCGCCAAGCGCTGTGCTTTCTCGCGCTCCGCAGCATCCTCAATACGGTCGATGTCAGCAACATGGGCAAGGCCTACAATGCGCCGTACCATTTTGCAGCCAGCGAAGCCGATCGAGTCTTGAAGCAGCTTGTTGATGTAATATTGCTTGTAGCCTGAAGCGCTTGATGCTAGACGATCCGCGTTATGCTCGTCCCACAAAGCGCCAAATTTGTTCTCAAATTTGGTCCAAATCTCGCGTACGCTGCCGAGCAGGTAGCTGCGGAAATCGGCAAGCTCTGCCTCGTCTTTAATCCAGTGGGCTTGTCCCGCATAATTGAGCAGCAGGTTGGCAATGACCGCCCCTACGTCAAAGCCAATAGGGCCATAATAAGCAAATTCAGGATCGATCACTTTTGTCGATTGTGCTGTAACAAATACGCTGCCGGTATGAAGATCGCCGTGGAGAAGCGCCTGGGCATTCGTCAAAAACTTGTTGCGCAAAATGGCGACTTCAAGATGAAGGGCATCATCATTGCGAAGTGCTTCTGCGGCATCAGCAATCGCTGCTTCAAAGTTATTGTTTGGCGAATCCGTATACGGATCATCAAAAATCAAATCTTCGGTTATTTTGCACAAATCCGGGTTAATAAATGCTTTGACGCGTTCTTTCTTATCCTGCTGGTTCATGCCCAGATCAGAAGTGAAGAAGAGCGTATTCGCCATGAAGGTGGAAATGTCCTCGGCGAATTTCGGATATTTGTTGCCGTCCACGAGGCCCTGACGCATAATAACGTGATCGCTGAGATCTTCCATTACCGTGAGGGCAAGCTCTGCATCGTATTTATATACGGTTGGTACGAGTCCCGGAGCCAACTCATTTTGCAAAATCAGCGCTTCGCTCTCAATGCGCGCCCGGTCAAGCGTAAGCGGCCATGATTCTCCGACAACCTTAGCGTAAGGGAGCGCTTGTTTGACAATCAACCCTTTACCGCTAGCTGCATCGGTAATGTGGAATACCAAATTCAAATTGCCATCGCCGATCTCACGGGACGTAAGCACAGCTCCAGCAGGAAAAAATTCAGGTATGGAGCGGGAAAATTCAATAGCTTCTTGCTCGGTTAAAGGATGATAAGCAGACAGTTTGTCCACCTCCGACTGTATTTTTAAAAATATAAGCATTTATAAGTTACACACTTATAATGGGCTTATTTTTCATCGCGAAACGAAAGCTTTGCCGCCAAAGGACGGCTTCAGCCGTTTACGCTTGTGACAAGCATTTCTATAAGCTTAGTATATCGAATATTATTTCGACTTGGAATACCTACAAATGATAACAAATGATATAATGTTACGTAAAGTAGGCAAGGTTTTTGTCCGTTAAGCTCGAATGGCAACGAAGGGCTTGGCGGATCTGCCGGAGTGGAGGAATTGGCATGAATAACAGCATGACGCGGGAGCCGGTCGCTCTGAAGGAGTGGGCCGTAACCGTTAACGCATTGCGTGATGGCGAGCTTATAATGGTTTTGCGCAAAGGCGGAATTGTCGAGGAAACACGAGATTTTCAGTTGGTTAGCAAAGGCTTCTATTTGATGCCTGCATATGAGCATCAGAAGGAGCATCTGCTTAAGGCGCCTTATCAAGGCCGAATCGGAAGTATAATGGAAGGCTGGTCGCCTGACATGGATAGCATTACGCTTGGCGTCTATGCGGAAGCGGTTCATGATATCGAGATCAACGATCAGGAAACGCTTGACCGGCTGCGGGAATTTCATATATGGACGGATAGATTTTCCGAAGAAAGGCTAAAATGGAAGCGGACGAAGCCGCTGCATTTGCTGCTGCTTCGCGTATACCGTCTTGCAGAGCCCGCTGAGCTTGAGATGTTCCCAGCCTATACCGGGTGCAAATCTTGGGTAAAGCTTGAAAGTAATCCAGCTGAGGCAGCAATGGTTCCCGTACTATCCGATGAGGAATTCGCGTCGCAAGTCGCCCAAATTCAAGCTGCGCTGCGCCAAGGATAGAGATTGATCCCGATTTATGGCGGTTTCTTGTAGTTTGAGCTGTCCCGGCGTTGCTTTATAACAAAACTTATAATAAAATGATTATTGAGAAGACATTGAGAATTATATTGAATCACATTATAATAGAAGCATTTTTGATTATAGGTGATTAGGTAAATAGACCAACCATGGAGGGATCAGCATATTATGGCAACGCATTTTGTCATTGATGGCCTGAAAGCGGCTATCGAAGGAAAAGAGATTTTGAAAGGCATCAACCTTGAAATCAAGGGCGGAGAAATCCACGCAATTATGGGACCAAACGGAACTGGTAAAAGTACGCTTGCTTCCGCTTTGATGGGTCACCCGAAATATGAAGTGACTGAAGGCAGCGCATTTTTGGATGGAGAAGACCTGCTTGAAATGGGTGTAGATGAGAGAGCACGCGCAGGCTTGTTCCTTGCTATGCAATATCCGAGCGAAATTCCTGGCGTAACGAACTCCGATTTCTTGCGCAGTGCGATTAACGCTCGTCGTGAGGAAGGCAGCGAGATTTCCCTCATTAAATTCATTCGCCAAATGGAAGGCAAAATGAAAGCATTGGAAATGAACCCTGAGTTCGCACATCGTTACCTGAACGAAGGTTTCTCCGGCGGTGAGAAAAAACGTAACGAGATTTTGCAAATGACGCTGCTTGATCCGAAAATCGTCGTTCTTGACGAGATTGACTCGGGTCTTGACATCGATGCCCTGAAAATCGTATCCAAAGGCGTTAACGAAATGCGTTCTGAAGATCGCGGTTTCCTGATCATTACTCACTATCAGCGTTTGCTGAACTATATTACACCTGATTTTGTACACGTTATGATGCAAGGTCGCATTGTGAAATCTGGTGGTCCTGAGCTTGCTGAGCGTTTGGAAAATGAAGGTTATGACTGGGTTAAAGAAGAACTGGGCATCGTGGACGAAACGGTTGGCCAGGCCTAAGCGGAGAAAGGGGTATAACGGATGAGTACACAACTATCGACTCCGACGGACCGCCAATCTGCAGAAGCTTTGTCCCGTAGCAAAAACGAGCCTAATTGGCTGGTTGATTTGCGCGGCGAAGCGGCTGAGCTTGCTGGTACATTAGAATGGCCAAAGCCGGAGAAAGTCAAAATTGAACGCTGGAACCTGATAGCTGTAGGCAGCTACGATCAGGCGGCTCCAGCAAATGCAATAACCGATTTGCCAGAAGTTGTACGTGAATTGGTTGCTGAAGGTACTGAAAACCTTGTTATTCAGCAAAATTCGAGTCCGGTATGGACGCAGCTATCTGCTGAACTGGCAGCGAAGGGCGTTATTTTTACCGATTTGGAAACAGCTTGCAAGGAGCATGGCGATCTTGTTAAGCCTTACCTGTTCCAAGCGGTTGCCAAGGATGAGGACAAATTAACAGCTTTGCATGCAGCATTATGGAATGGTGGCGTATTCGTATACGTTCCTCGCAATATAGAGGTAGAAATTCCACTGCAGGCTATTCTATTTAATACAAAAGCAGAGGCTTCCTTTGCACCGCATATCGTGATCGTAGCGGAAAGCAACAGCCGCGTTACGTATGTCGATTATGTCGTTACTGAACCAGGCGCTGTGACTGAGCCTTTCGTCTACCATTCCGTAGTCGAAGTTTATGTAAAATCAGGCGCTCACGTTCGTTTCGGCTCCATCCATCATCTTGGTGGCAGCGGAGTGGATCTGACAGTTCGCCGTGCTATTATCGAAAACGATGGCGTGATGGAATGGGTACTCGGCGATTTGAGCGATGGCTCTACACTTTCGGACACGAAGTCCGTGCTGAAAGGCAACGGTTCGCAGTCTGATGCTAAAGTGATCAGCATCGGCAAAAACGCTCAGCAAATGAGCTTGACGACGCAGGCTGTTCATTTCGGCCTTCGTTCAGACAGCAACATGGTTACTCGTGCAGTGATGAAGGATTCCGCTTCGGCAATTATTAACGGTATCACTAAAATCGAGAAGGGCGCTACGAAAGCTAATGGCGTTCAAACGGAAAAAGTGTTGATGCTGAGCCCGAAAGCACGCGGTGACGCGAATCCGATTTTGCTAATTGATGAAGATGATGTTACTGCAGGCCATGCAGCGAGCGTTGGGCAGGTTAACCCTGAGCAGGTTTATTATCTGATGTCCCGCGGCATTAGCAAGCAGAATGCGGAACGCCTTGTAATCTACGGCTTCCTTGCACCTGTTGTTTCTGAAATTCCGATTGATGCAGTACGCGAACAGCTTGAGAAATTGCTTGTGCGGAAGCTAGAAGGATGAATATAGCAGCAATTCGGGAGCAGTTCCCGATTTTGCATCAAGAGGTAAACGGGCATCCGCTCGTTTATCTGGACAGCGCGGCATCTTCCCAGAAGCCGCGCTCCGTCATTGATGCGATTAATCGCTATTATGAGAAGGACCACTCCAATGTGCATAGAGGCGTTCATACGCTTGGTTCGCGGGCGACTGACGCTTATGAGGGTGCAAGGGAGAAAGTGGCTTCTTTTCTGAATGCGGCACTGCCGGAAGAAATTGTTTTTACGCGGGGTACGACAACTGCGCTGAATTTGGTTGCTTCAAGCTATGCCAGAAATGTATGTAAGCCTGGCGACGAAATCGTTATTACGCAAATGGAGCATCACAGCAATCTCATCCCATGGCAGCAGGTTGCGAAAGCAACTGGCGCGACGCTGAAATATATTCCGCTACAGCCAGATGGTTCATTCACGCTAGCCGATGCTGAGCTGACGATTACAGCAAATACGAAGGTCGTTGCGATGACTTATGTATCGAATGTGCTGGGCATCGTCAATCCCGTTAAGGAAGTTGCGGCTATTGCACATCGCAATGGAGCCGTAATGGTCGTGGATGGCGCACAAAGCACGCCGCATATGCGTGTTGACGTTCGTGATTTGGATTGTGATTTTTATGCTTTCTCGGGCCATAAAATGTGCGGCCCGACAGGAATTGGCGCCTTGTATGGCAAGAAGGCGCTGCTCTCGAAGATGGAGCCGATCGAATTCGGCGGAGAGATGATTGACTATGTTGACTTGTATGAGTCAACATGGAAGGACATTCCGTACCGCTTCGAAGGCGGGACGCCGATTATTGCGAACGCCGTAGGGCTGGGCGCAGCAATCGATTTTCTGCAAGAGGTTGGCATGGATGAGATTGACAAGCATCAGCGTCATCTTGCGGCATATGCCTATGACCGATTGTCAGAGCTTGATGGGGTTACGCTATATGGCCCTAAAACAGATCGTGCTGGCCTCGTTACGTTCAATCTGGGTGACGTGCATCCACATGATGTGGCGACAGTTCTTGATTCGGAAGGCATTGCCGTTCGGGCCGGACATCATTGCTGCCAGCCGCTTATGCGTTTCCTGAATGTTTCTTCGACAGCAAGAGCAAGCTTTTATTTATATAATACCGAGCAGGAAGTTGATCAGCTCATTGCTGGACTGCTCAAAACAAAGGAGTTCTTCGGTCATGCAATTGGATGATTTATACCGTAGAGTCATCATGGATCACTATAAAAATCCACGCAACCATGGAACATTGGAAGCCGATGCCGTTACGATTAAACTGAACAACCCGACCTGCGGCGACAGCATTGCGCTCCAGCTTCAAGTGGAGAACGGTTTAGTCACGGACGCCAAGTTTAGCGGAGAAGGCTGCTCCATCAGCCTGAGCTCCGCTTCCATGATGACGGAAGTCGTTAAAGGCAAAACATTTGATCAGGCACTGGAGCTAGCGGATAAATTTTCTGCGCTAATGAAAGGTGAACCAGTCGAATTTGAAGATTATGAGGACATTGAGGCGCTCTCTGGTGTTAACAAGTTTCCAGCACGGATTAAATGTGCCACCCTTTCGTGGAACGCTTTGCGTAAAGGAATTGAACAACAGCAAGAGTAACATCATTATGAAAGAGGAGAGTGAATACGATGGCTAAAACAATGCCGGAAATGGAAGAGTATAAGTATGGTTTCCGCGATGAGCATAAGTCGATTTTCCAATCAGGAAAAGGCTTGACGCCTGAAATCGTTCGCACTATTTCGGAAATGAAGGGCGAGCCGGAATGGATGCTCGATTTTCGTCTGAAATCACTGGAGCAGTTCAACAAAATGCCAATGCCTAATTGGGGCGGCAACATGGATGATCTGGATTTCAATGATATCCAGTATTATGTAAAACCCTCTGAGAAGCAAGGCAAGACGTGGGAAGAGGTTCCTGCTGAAATTAAAGAAACGTTTGACAAGCTCGGTATCCCTGAAGCGGAGCAAAAGTTTCTTGCTGGTGTATCGGCACAGTATGAGTCCGAGGTTGTTTACCACAGCATGCAAGAGGATCTGGAAAAGCAAGGCGTATTGTTCACTGACATGGATACGGCGCTTCGTGAGCATCCTGAAATCGTGCGTGAGTATTTCAGCACAATCATCCCACCGAATGATAATAAATTCGCTGCTTTGAACAGTGCGGTTTGGTCCGGTGGCAGCTTTATTTATGTACCAAAAGGCGTGAAATGTGAAATTCCACTGCAAGCCTATTTCCGGATTAACTCCGAAAACATGGGACAATTTGAGCGTACACTGATCATTGCTGACGAAGATAGCTTCGTTCACTACGTTGAAGGCTGTACAGCTCCAGTCTACAGCACAAACTCGCTGCATAGCGCAGTCGTTGAAATTTTGGTTAAGAAAAATGCCCGCGTTCGTTATACGACGATTCAGAACTGGGCACCAAACATTTTCAACCTCGTTACAAAACGTGCAGTTGCTGATGAAAACGCGACAATGGAATGGGTAGATGGCAACATCGGCTCCAAATTGACGATGAAATATCCAGCTGTTGTGCTACGTGGCCGCGGTGCGAAAGGTATGGTATTATCGATCGCAGTTGCCGGTAAAAACCAGCACCAGGATGCAGGCGCGAAAATGATTCACCTTGCTCCGGATACGACGTCGACGATTGTATCCAAGTCGATCAGTAAGCATGGCGGTAAAGTAACGTACCGTGGTCTCGCTTCATTCGGTCGTAATTCGGATGGCGCGAAATCTAACATTAAATGTGATACATTGATTTTGGATAATGAATCCACTTCGGATACGATTCCTTACAATGAGATCATGAACGATAACATCACTTTGGAGCATGAAGCAACAGTATCTAAAGTTTCCGAGGATCAATTGTTCTATCTGATGAGCCGTGGCTTGTCGGAAGCGGAAGCAACACAAATGATCGTTATGGGCTTTATCGAGCCATTCACGAAAGAACTGCCGATGGAATATGCGGTAGAAATGAACCGTCTCATCAAGTTTGAGATGGAAGGTTCTATCGGTTAAGCAAACAAGCTTGATGCCTTAAACGAAATAAACGACAAAAATGCCTGTTCCCTCACTGGTTGCTTTCAATCAGCTAAGGGAACAGGCATTTTGTTATACGAAAATTTCTTTGATTTTGAGATGACGCTCAACGGTCAAATCAATAAATTCGTGATTGATTTGCAGCAGCGGCCTGAAAAATTCGGTTGGATGAGTCATGACGATAATACCTGTCTCACCGGTTTCCAAAAAAGCTTTTTTTCCAATGAAGTTGGGGATCATATGTTTTATGAATGTATGTGTAATATGTGGATCTAACTCTCTGAAGCTCAGCTTGTAAAGTTCCTTCAATACATAAAATAAATCGCGTTTTTTCTGATAAACCCGTTCGGAAATCATAGCGCTATAAATATCGACAACCGATATAAGCTTAGAAACAGGCTCAATTTGGTCGCCATTAAGACCTTTCGGATAACCGCTGCCGTCATTGCGCTCATGATGCTCCAACGCACTTAAGGCAATGTAGCGCTCATCAAAGGTTTTTTTTATGATGTCATAGCCATATGTCGTATGGTTTTTGATTTCATCGAACTCTTCCTTTGTAAGCTTACCAGGCTTATTAAGAATGGTTTCAGGGATTTGACTTTTTCCGATATCATGAAGGAATCCGGCTTTACCAATTTGCACCGATTTTTTTACGGAGTAGCCGAGCCAGGTAGCCAGATAATAGGCCAGCATGCCCACTTGTACGGAGTGTTGGTACGTGTAGTCGTCTTTAGTGTTTAGCAGTAGAAGCATAGATACGACGTCCCGCTCCATATTAAGATGTTTAATCAATGGCTGGAAAGCATCCTCGACTTCCTGCTCATTAATGGTCTGGTCCTCGCTTGCTTTGGCAAAAAGATTATGAAAGCCTTGAATCGCATTATCATAATCCGGTTGTACAGAAGGAAGCCACTTGGGGTTAACGGTTTGCTCCAATGTGCGATCCGGCAAATTAACAATAGGGACAGATTCGACTTCAACATAGTCAATTTGATGTTGAAGCAGCTTTGATATTTCTTTATTTTCCAGCAAGGTGCCTTTAGAAAGCACATGCAGACCGTATCCATTAAAGGTATCTTTTAATAAACGGTCTCCCGTCTTTAAATCAGTTACGTGAACCTTCATCGCTGCACCTCTATTGAATA
Source organism: Paenibacillus algorifonticola (assembly GCF_000971975.1). Classification (GTDB taxonomy): domain Bacteria; phylum Bacillota; class Bacilli; order Paenibacillales; family Paenibacillaceae; genus Pristimantibacillus; species Pristimantibacillus algorifonticola. The sequence goes on from NZ_KQ040778.1 coordinate 302,051, forward strand.
GTTGATCACCTAAGTAGTATAGTAGCAATGATTTGAGGGTATGGCAATATGAGGAACTTTAATTTGAGTCTAAATACCTACTAATTTCGACAAAAAACGCTCTTAATTTATCTTGATTATGTTTAAAATAGTCTAAAGACCTATTTTTAATGCTCGTGATTGGAAAAATCTGATAACAACTTGATTTTAAGTTTCATCTGGAAAATCTGCTAGCGGAGTATCAGGATTCCAAGGACCAAGCTGATGGCCTTTCCACTCTGAACCATCCTCCCAAATTTCTTTTTTCCAGATCGGAACCATTTGTTTCAATCGTTCAATCGCGTACCGACTGGCATCATAACAGCTGGCTCGATGCGGTGAGGAGATGGCAATGACTACACTAGTCTCTGCGATATCGACAACGCCAAGCCGGTGCGTAATGGCACACAAAGTACCCGGCCACTTCTCTGCAAGCTCATCACCGATTTGTTTCATCATTTTAACAGCCATCGGTTCATAAGCTTCATATTCCAAGCGAACGGTACGTTGCCCTTTCGTCCACTCTCGCGTCGTTCCGACAAAAGCAAGGGAAGCACCATGCTCGGGAACAATAACTTTGGCTAAAACCTCCTCCGTCGTAATTTTCTCATTAGTAAGCATGTACCATTGTTCTAGGGAAGATTTTTGTTCATCTTCAGTAGGTTTTTCGGCTTGTCCTCCCGAAACGGGGGGGAGAAGCGCAAGTTCATCATTGGCGTTTACGATACTGTCTGCTTGGGCGTAAGCATGGTTGCAGGCAAGAAAAGAGATGCTTAAAATATCCGCTTGTAGAGGATAGGAAGCCATCAAATGATTCTTCAGATCTGCCGCCGTCATATTTTGCTCAGCAGTCTCTATAATAAGAGAACGTACACCGAAGCGCTCTGATAAACCTGCAAATAAATCAATTTTCCATTCCGTACTCATGTTATTTAACCTCACGTATTAATATAGGCGTACTATAACAGCATACCATAATCTATAGAAAAATGTTATGCTAATGAGACAGCCTAGGACAGTTAGGCGAACGTTTATAACTTTTAAAATTAGGGGAGGCAGGCATGGATTCCAAACTACGATTAGAGCAAAATATTGTTATTTTACACACCAATGATATTCATAGTCGCTTGGAAAATGCCGCACGAATGGCTTCCTATATAGCTGATCAACGTCGCGTTCACGGTAAGGACAACTTGTTAGTCCTCGATATCGGCGACCATATGGACAGAATGAGAAGTGAAACAGAAGGCAGCGACGGCATGGTGAATGTAGCACTGCTTAATGAAGCAGGTTACGATGCGGTAACCATCGGAAATAATGAAGGGCTAACGTATTCCAAGGAAAGACTGGCCGAGTTATATGGCAAACATGCCAAATTTGCCGTTTTAGGGGCGAATATGTTTGATGCGGCAACGAACGAGCAGCCACCGTGGCTGCTGCCTCATATTATTGTAAATAAAGGCCATATAAAAATTGGTTTAATTGGTGTAACAGCAAATTTCACAGATTTTTATGTTTTGCTCGGTTGGAATGCAACGGACCCTTTCACAGCTATTCAAAAACAAGCGGATCAATTGCGTAAAGAAGTGGATTTGATTATCGTATTGTCACATCTAGGGCTGGCGAATGATGAACGGATGGCGCAAGATTTGACAGGAGTTGACTTGGTATTAGGTGCTCATACTCATCATTTGCTTGAGGAAGCACTGCAAGTAAAACACACTTCAATTTGCGCGGCTGGGAAATTTGGCGAACATATTGGGCGTATAGAAATTTCTCTGGGGACTGCTGATGTTAAACCGCAAATAAAGGCGGCATGTGTACCGACTGCTGCTTTGGAGGAACACCCGGAAGCTTCAGCTATTATCGCAAAATATAAAGAAGAAGGGCTCGCACGACTCAATCGTACAGTCGCGTGTATAGAAGAGCCACTTTCTACGGCTATTGTGGGAGAGTCGCCGCTCGCCAATTTGCTTGCAGCGGGCCTAAGGAGACATACAGCATCAGAAATTGCGATTGTCAATACAGGACAACTGCTTGGCGGCTTGCAGCAGGGCGAAGTAACTGCTGGACAATTGCATGCGTTATGTCCGTCTCCAATAAATCCTTGCAAAATGCAGCTTAAAGGCAGGCATATCAAGGAGGCACTTGAGCAATCACTCCTGCCAGAGTACACAGAAAAACGAATTAAAGGCTATGGGTTTCGCGGCGAAGTATTAGGAACTCTTGCTATAGACGGGCTTTGGGTTAGTTTTGATTCCGAGCGCCCTCCGCTGGATCGAATCGTTCAGATTATGGTCAATGGACAACCATTAATGGAAGAAAAATGGTATAATGTAGCTTCTATTGATATGTTCACCTTCCATATCGGCTATTTGTCATTAGGGCAAGGGACCAATATTGTTTATTTTCTGCCGGAATTTATTCGGGACATATTGGCAGAAGCATTGAAAGAAGAGGCTAATATTTCTGATTGCAAGCAACCTAGGTGGAATAATCTAGCATCAACGATATAACATTTTTATTAATTTTATCCGATGTATTAATTAAGAAGAAACCACTCAGTCAAGGAAGGATCGAGAAAATGCGTTTGATGCCTATAACGAAGACTCAGCCCGGCATGCGATTGGCCAAAAAGATTTTCTCACATGATGGTTTAGTGCTGTTAGGGGAAAATGTTGAGCTGACCAGTCGGCTTATTACCCGGCTCAAACAATGTGGAATACAGTATATATATATTCTTGATCCGAGAACCGATGATATTACGATGCCAGAGATTATTCGCGAGGAAACGCTGCTAATTGCCTTGAAGGAAATACGCACGAATTTTCGTGATATGATGGATCGACCAAAGCGTAAAAAAGGGGTTACGTATCCGTATATTGGCCAAACCTTCAAACAAATGATGAATTTGATCATTGATGATTTGTCTGCTCATAAGGATGCGATGATTATGCTGATGAATATGGGAACGGTAGATCATTATTTATATCAGCATTCTTTAAATGTGTGCGTCTACACAACCATTCTTGGAATAGCTTACAATTATTCACATGAAGAACTAATGACGCTTGGGATGGGGGCATTGCTTCATGATATTGGAAAAACACAAATTCCAATTGATGTCCTCCAAAAGCCTGGATCATTAACCCCCGAAGAATTCATCATGATGAAAAATCACGCCCGTTTCGGCTTTGAGCTTTTAAAGGACGAGCCTAATCTGCCGCTTATTGTGGCTCATTGTGCCTATCAGCATCATGAACGGTTGGATGGCAGTGGTTATCCAAGAGGAATTAAAGGTAATGAAATCCATGAGTATGCAAAGTGGATTGGGCTAGTTGATTCGTATGACGCAATGACGACTAACCGAATTTACCGCGCACCAATGCTGCCGCATCATGCTATCGAGCTTCTGTATGCAGGAACAGGAACCTTATACGAACAGCATATGGTACAGTTGTTTCGAGATAAGGTAGCCATTTATCCCATTGGCATTACGGTGAAAATCAATACAGGCGAATCTGGTGTAGTAGTGGACTTTAATCATTCTTACCCGCATCGACCGATTATTCGTATATTGAACAACGAAGTTGGGGAAGAGCTTACTGTGCCTTATGAGATCGACATGTCCAAGCAGTTAAGTATTATGATTATAAGCGTAAACGATGAGCAAAATGATTTGCCCGTACTATCCGCTAAAAACGGGTAATTAAACTGAAGATAGCGTAAGCAATTGCATGAGGAGCCCACTACTTAGGGCTCTTTATTCTTTTTCATGTCCATTTTATTGCTTCTTTCGGATTCGAACATTACAATAGTACTAGAAATTATACAATCGAAAGATGCAGAAATCAGGTGTTGATAAGATGAATACATTAAATGCAATAGCAACAAATCCGTCAGCTGTGAATGGCAGCCCCAAGGTTTTGCCGCAGCTAACCCCAATTAATGACCCATGGGATCCTATTCGTTCAATCCAGAAGTTCGGTAAGCATCAATTGACGAGCGTGGAAATGACGATTTCAAACTTATGCAATATGCGCTGCGAGCATTGCGCGGTTGGCGATACGCTAGTGATGTCGGAGCCGGCCAAATTGCCTTTAAAAGACATGCTCAAACGATTGGATGAGGTTGAGCATTTACAGACGATAAGCATTACTGGCGGAGAGCCATCCTATTCGGCTAAAACGGTCAAGGAATATATGCTGCCGCTGCTTCAATATGCCAGAGATCGCGGTGTTCGTTCCCAAATCAACTCAAATGTAACTTTACCATTCAGTCGCTACGAGGCGATTATTCCTTATTTGGATGTTATGCACATTTCGTTTAACTACACGAATGCGGATGATTTTCACCAAGTAGGTTTTGCTAAAGCAGGACATCACGTTTCCTACGAAGCCTCGGTTAAGCTGTATGAGCGAATGATTGAGAATGCACATCTTTTAAGCAAAGCAGGCGTATTAGTATCTGCCGAATCCATGATAAACTTCCGTACACATGATAAAATCGATGAAATTCACCGACTGATTGTAGAAATGGGCTGCGAGCGCCATGAAGTGCATCCTATGTACCCAAGTTCATTTGCTAAAGATTTGCCGGTCATCACCCGCTTGCAAATGCGTCAAGCAATTGAGCGATTATTAGATAATCGCGACCCGTCAGTTTGGATGTTGTTTGGAACGCTACCTTTTTATCAATGCAGCAATCATGCAGAGGAACGTGCGCTGCTTAGCCGTCTGGCTGCAGAGCCAAATGTCACAGTGCGCAATGATCCGGATGGACGCAACCGTCTAAACGTTAATTTATTTACGGGAGAAGTATTCGTCACCGACTTTTCAGATGTTCCATCATTTGGAAACATAGCAACCTCTAAGCTGGATGACTTGTTTACAAAATGGCTGGAACATCCGTTAGCTCAAGACATAAACTGCTATTGTCCTGCAGCTTCCTGCTGTGGCCCCAACTTGCTGGTGAAAGACATGTACTACAAAGAAGTAGATTTCCACCAACGTACCGCCCGATTCGATTAAAGACGTTTTTTATAAAAAAGCCAACAGGAATGACTGACACAGCCTTCGCGCGTGCCGGTCATTTTTGCTTGCTTGCACACAAATAAAGGAAATATAAGTTCCAGTGTCCCCATTCCCGAACGCATAGAATGTATGATCATAAAAGCCCTAAATAATTGAAGCCATATATTGCAGAAGATCTGATGGTTTGGATAATACTCAATTATAAATTTCTCTTTAGCCCATTATCCCCTTAGCTCAGAAAAACGACTGCTGAACCTATAATCACATAGAACATAGAACATAGAACATAGAACATAGAACATAGAACATAGAACATAGAACATAGAACATAGAACATAGAACATAGAACATAGAACAT
>NZ_KQ040778.1:307469-324898 GCF_000971975.1 Paenibacillus algorifonticola
AACATAGAACATAGAACATTAGTTTATCCAATCATTGATTCCATGGATCAATAGACTATAAAAAATGATAGGAAAATAGAAAAAGCTCAGAAGCTCAGAAGCTCAAAAGCTCAAAAGCTCAAAAGCTCAGAAGTCAAAAGCTTACACTTTTGGGGTGCGTTACTTACGCATCGGAGGATCGATAGAGGAGAGGAAACGATTTATTTTATCAATGGAAGATGGATGAATTGATCTTATCGTCAATGCAAACCTTGAATTAATATAGAAAAATGCTAACGAATCGAATCGGTGATAACAAAAATTTAATAGATAATCCGTATCTAAAATACTATTGGGCCAGAGAGAGAATGACTAACCTCACAACATTTATGTAATATTTGATTGCGTGAAAAGACGGCTTCAATCTCTTATTGGCATTACTATAGTTTCATGACGTCTAAAAATCGCAATAGGGTCAGCCCTAACAAAGAGGGATGATTAGTATGGTAGTAGGTCGTTTTTTGATAATGGTCTGCCTAAGCATGATGATGTAAGTTTCTGTAAGAGAGAATAATGGTCTAGGTTGGGATGATTCAGGAAAAAGCAAATGTAATCCAAATAAGACTGCAAATGAATAGCGCCAATACCCTTAAAGCAAGCATTTAATTTAATGATGGAACGTTTATATTGTCGTCTAAGAAATCTCGAATCCGCCATACGGTACAATGGATGAATAATTATATCATTCATGTAAGTACCGGTAACGTAGTTACGAGCAAAGTCTTCTACACCAGAGCGTAATAAGCGCCTTTCATTCAAATTAGCAGATGAGATAACTTTGAACTTAAAGTGTGAAGCAGAGCAAAAGCTGGAAGAGCAAGCTATAACAATTGAGCATTCTTTAGGTGAGTCATGGTTAGGTGAATATTGCTTTTTAGCATATAACTCCACTGCAGCTTTAATAACACCAGATAACTTTTCATGTTCATCGGCTCTGCTTATAAATTGGCGAATTTTGTGGAGCATGCTCCAGGCTGTTTTATAAGTTATATGAAGAGCTAACGCTACTTGAACAGCGCTAATCTGAATTTGGTGCAGGGAGATTAAAAATAACACGAGCAGCCATTTTCGTAAGGGTGTTCGGCTTTTGTCCATGAGAGTGCCTGCAGTTAGTGTCGTCTGATGACGGCAGGAATAGCATTGATATAAATCAGAGAGGCGCGAAGCGATCCTATAGGCAGAATGGTGATTGCAACGAGGGCAGCGAAAACCTTCTGGCCATTTAATATTATAAAAAAAGGAATAGCATGCTTCGTCAGTGGAAAAGCAGATATCAAACTTTGCAATGGACTCAGAAATGGTAGTCATCGCTAACTCCCTCTCATGAACGAGAACTTATGTTCTCATTTTATCGAAATAATGGCTTGAAGTCAATTAGATAGGTCGGTTGATAGAAAAAGTTTTCTGAGCTAAGGGGATAATGCCTGTAAGCAAGGAAAACAGAAGAGATACTTTAGGCTTGAGTTCATTTTCTTGTATAACGTTAGTGCTTGCGAGGGCTCGACATAATTAGGTATGATAAGGACACACAATTCGAGGAGGCACTTACATATGGCGGGAGAGAAATGGACGAAGCCGGAAGCGGTTATTTTTGATATGGATGGAACGTTGTTTGAGACGGATACACTGCTAGTATCTGTTCACGAGCGATTGTTTCAAACTCTGCGTGAAGAAGGTCTTTATAATCAGCCAACACCGCCTATTGAGCGGCTGCTCAGCTGCCTTGGCATGTTGCTGGAAGATATATGGCGTAAAGTAATGCCTGACGGCTCAGACGCAGCTCATAGGCGCGCTGACGAGCTGATGCTTCGGTATGAGCTGGAACAGCTGGAAGCAGGAGAAGGTAGATTATATCCTCAAGCGGAAGAAATGCTGAAAAAGCTTAAGGAGCATGGCATCAAATTGTTCGTAGCCAGCAACGGACTGGAAGAATATGTGCGTGGTGTTGCTCGCTACAAGGGCATTTATGATTTGTTCGATGGCTTGTATAGTGCAGGGGAATACCAAACGGCGACGAAAGTGGATTTGGTTGCTCAATTGTTGAAAGACCATCAAATTGCAACCGCATGGATGGTTGGGGATCGCTCTTCTGATGTGGAAGCGGGAAAAGCAAATGGGCTTAAAGTCATTGGCTGCGCTTATGCAAGCTATGGACGGGATACCGAACTTGCGGGAGCAGATGTGCTGATCGCCAAGTTGCCGGAAATCGTTGAGCTGTTGGCTGAAGCGTAGTCTGAGCAAGGTAGGGCAGAGCAGTGAATAGAATGAAATGATAAGAACCTGGTAATGGCGTCTAGATCAGACGTCACAGCCAGGTTCTTTTTCATGCCAATCTTATGCGGAATCGATTGTTGATTTGCTTAAAGCATCCATATTGGTCAAGCTACTGTTATTGTTGTTATTGGTATTTTTGGCTTTTCCGTTTCTTTTCTGCCGATAAAGCCATAGGGCATATTCTAGAGGTTTAATAATCGCTTGGTGATAAGCTTCTTTCTCTCCGGCTTGGGCGAAAACCTCCCTTGCCGGTTTGGGATTGACTTCAAGCAGCCAAATTTGGCCCTTGCGGTCAATAGCCAGATCGAGAGCAAGTTCACAAAGACGTCCATACACCTGCTCAAGATGTTTGGCGACGTTAATGCTGAATTGTTCGGCGTCAACTTCGATTTCTTTAACAAGTGAAGCATCGCTTACCCACTGCTGCAGCAATTCAGTCATGGGAACGGCATGGCCGCCTCCGTGAAGGTTGGAGGTTACGCTCCCGGCAGGCCCTACTCTGCCCGCACAGCCTGTTACACTCCAAACACCTTCCCCGTTTTTTTGAACGAGCATACGGTAATCATGCACGCGTCCGCTTGGAAGCTTGAGGTGGATGCCCTGCTGGGCGATGTAACGCGTCCCTTTTAAATCCCATGCGGATAAATAGCCGCTTAAGGAGGCAGAGTTTATTTTTTGCGGGCTAATAATTCGTCTCGCCTGGTCGCGGCCTTGAATAAGAAGGTTTCCGCTTTTTTTTCGCTCAATGCGCAAAATGCCTCTGCCGCCCGTGCCGTTAATCGGTTTAAGGTAAATAAGCGGATGCTTGCGCAGCATCTCGGATACGACTTGGGCATTTTCAGCAATGTGTGCCGCCGGAAGATAGCTTTTAAAACGGGAATCCTTCATCAAAGTTCGGTGTATCGTCCATTTGTTTCGAAGTGGGCGGTTGAGGAAGTTGAGATGGCTGTAGCGGGAACGAAATTGCAGCAGCTGATCGAACCGATAAGTTCGTTGAATGCGGCAACGGTCAAAAATCATGTGCGGAAATGCAGTCCATTTTCGCGACCATTTTTTGGACGCTTCATTATAAATTAATGCATGAATGCGATTTTGTTTGTAGTTGACGTCTTGAGGGGTGAAAATAATAATGTCGAGACCTAGCTTGCGACCAGCAATTGTCATTTTACGGTAAATATCCCGTTCTTCAAGCATACCGTTCTCATTGAGGTATAACGTCAATATTCCGAGTACAGGCTGCGGCATTAGGAGTTCTCCTTTCAAAACGGAGCGTTGGCTTGCCAGTCGGTCCGGTGAACATAGATACTGCGCTCATTCCAAGGCGGAAGCACAGCGCCATGCTCGGAACGTTGTCGACTGCAACATGACAGGTTAATTGGCCCAATCTGCTAATCAGACTCCGAGCGACAGCCGTTCCGACGCCAAGCTCGCGGGCTTTTGGATGGACGACGAAAAAGCATTCCTGCTGGCCGCCATTTGCTGCGAAGCCCACGCCAAGTAAACGTGAGCCTTGCCTGGCGATTGAAACGGCCGCCTCGGAATATGCAGCTTCAACTGATGGGACGAGCAGGGCAGAGTTCAAGGAGCGGAAGGTCTGAATGGACGCAGCTGTCAATCTCTTATCGCTATACTTCACAGCGAAGTCAGCTAGTCGCTTGCGGTAGCTGTTCCATTGTTTTGGAGTGAGCAGCTGCACTTCCATCATTACACGCCTCCTGCCTTGCCTGCTTTTTTATTTGTTAAATATAAGCCGTATTGAAAAATACGCTCCAGCGATTTTTGGCGGATATGAGGCTCGTCGAATTTCATTGGTTTGGAGTTGGCCTCGAAAAACCAAACACTGCCCGAGCTGTCTATTCCAAGGTCCATCGACATTTCGCCAAGCGTTTGTCCAGAGGCGCGCTCGATCTGCCTCGCGATCAGCAAGGCGGTGCGTTTGGTTTTCAAAAGTATTCTACGCGCCTGCTCTGCATTAAAAGAACTAATGAGCAGCTTCTCCGGATCTTCAATCATTCCGCCCCTAGGCACATGTGTCGTAATGCTTGAGGAACCGGCGACTCTTGCACCGATTCCTGTCATTTCCCATTTACCAAGCCCGTTCTTCTGTACAAGAGCACGAAGATCGAAGCGGCGGTCATTGAAGGATGCAAGCTGGATACCCTGCTGTGCGATATAGGCCTCGCCTGAGCTTTGTTTTTGGATGCGGCTCCACAGCTTCGTTATCGTAGCGCAATTATAGGTTGCACTTTTGCGCTCCTCCTGGATTTTCAAACGATAGGGCAGCTGCTTCTCGGCTTTAAGGGTAATCGTCATAATGCCCTTGCCAGCTTTGCCGCTCTCTGGCTTCAAGTATAAAAATGAATGTTTTTGCATCATTTTGCCCAGCCCTGTGAGGGACATTAACTTGCGGGTCAAAGGGATGTAGGGCTTAGTCGTTTTGGATTGGCGAAGCCATTCGAATAAATGCCACTTGTTGAAAAAAAAGGGGTTGAATAACGTTACTCTGGGATCTTTAATACAGGCATTGATTTTGTTTTTGACGGCGGGCAGGAGCTCATCCTCCCGTTGAGGGATACGATTGTAAATGATGTCTGGAAACGGCAGCAGGCGCTGCTGCCATATTTCCTGCTGCTCGTCAAAAATAAAGCCTTTCAGGCTGGTCCGGCTTAAATATAAGTTTTTGGTAGTAAGCACGTAAACGATAAAACCCTGCTCCCGGCCTACACGAATTAAATCAGAAAAGTTGCTGCGGTTGCCGCGAAACAGCTGAATGTCATCCTCTATAGTCAAAATAGCGAGTACGGGCCTTCCGGCCCGGATCTCCGCTGTTGATTCCTGTTCTTTAATCAGCTGCTCCATCAGCTGTCACCCCCTTGGAACTTGCTGAGGTACAGGCAATGCTCAATGATATAATCCAGTGAGGCACGACCTTCCGATTTTAAGGAAGGATGCTTGAAAATAGAACGTCCAGGCTTGGCATTGGCTTCAAACATCCATATCTCGCTATTTTTATCGATACCGATGTCCAGCCCCAGCTCGCCAAGGCGGTGAGGATAGTTGCGTTCAATAGCTTCCGAAAGGTTGATAGCGACCTGCTTCGCTTTGTCCAGCACATCGGCGGCATCGCTGCCGAAGGTCCGGCTTAACGCCTGCTGCGGTGTCATGAGGGAGCCGCCGTTTTTGACGTGGGTAGTGACGCTGCCCCGTCCGGCTTTTTTTGCGCCAATTCCTGCGGGCACCCATTCGTTCTGGCCATTTTTATGCATATGAAAACGGAAATCAAGCGGACAGCCGTCAATTTCGGCGAGCCGTATTCCCTGTTGGACGACATAGTTATTTAGCGAGCTGCCATGGCGGGCATGCAGCATGCGGATCATGCTCTGGAAGTTCGAAAAGCGCAGCAGCACATTTTGATTACCTTTGCGATAACGGGCGAAATAGCCCCGCTTAGGGTGGTAGGTCAAGCGATAGATGCCGATGCCGAGGCTTCCGGCTGTAGGCTTGAAATATAAAAATTGATGCTCTTCAAGCATTTCCTTGATTTTATCCGGCGTAGGGCCCGACACCGATTCAGGCAAATGCTGAAGGGCCTCAGGATCTTTATCGAGCAGCTTGTAAACATCCGATTTATTGAAAAAGCTCCAGTTGAAAAACGGGATTTTCTTCCTTACAAACCGCTCGCGCAGCGAGTTGATCATGGCCGAGGTTTCTGCCTTGCGGCTGGGAAGCCGGTTGTAGATAACGTCAGGAAGCGGAACCGTTTTGCGATACCAGCTGCCTTGGGCGGTCAAAAAGTAGCCATTGACGGTTTCCTGCTGCCAGTTGATGTCGTTTGGCGTAAAGCCGAATAAATACGCTTTGCTCTCTCCCGACCGGATGACCTGCTTGATGAAACCGGTTCTTGCACCGAATGGCGCACTATCAGAAGAAGGGAAGCCGGTATCGCTTAGGATGCCGACCAAGGGTCCAAGCTGAATTTCATTATCTCCAGATTGAAGCAAATAAATATTGCCAGTCTTCGGTACTTTGATTGACTGGCGGACACCCGCCGATAAATACAGATGGTTGCCTTGGCGCTTGACTGGGCGGATGGCGGCCGTAACGACTTCTCTGCCTAGCTTGAGGTGCATCGTTTTTTTGCCTGACAGCTTCAGTTCTTTAAGAAGCGTACTGGACAGATAGACGACTCGATCGGTTTGTTGGGAAAAGTGTACGTTGCAAGTTGTCAAACTCATGGAAGAACCTCCTGAACGTTGTCATACCGAGAACGGTCTAATACGGGTAATGGAGTAATTAACGGCGTATGGAGACGGCGGGCCAGCATTTGGGCATAGCCTAGTGGCCGCTCAAGAGATCGTGCAGCACATCTCTCGAAGCCAAGTCGCCTAAACGCCGATCTTCCTGGTCTGGAGTTCGCTTCCAGAAGCCATAATCGTCTGCCCTGCTCAATGCCAAAATCAAGGCCAAGCTCAGCCAGTCTGCCGAAGCGCTGCTCAAGCTGCTCTGCTGCATACAGGCTTATTTCGTGAATTTGCTTCAATAAACGATCATTTACTGCTTCACTGTATTCAGCTATAAGCAGTTCCTTCGCTGATCTGACTCCGCCCCCTCCGTGAAGGTTGGAGGTAATCGAGCCGGTCTGTCCGCAGCGGGCTGCGAGGCCTGTTACACGCCAGCGTCCTTGCGTATTTTTTTGTACCAAAGCCCGGATATCGAAAGGTTCGCCCGTTTTTAGCTGGAGCTGCAAATACGGCTGAATAATGTAGCTGGAATTCCCGATAAACCTCGCTAGCCATTGCTCCAGCTCTTCCAAGCTGCCGAGCCGCCTCTGAAAAGGAAGATTGCCTTTGCTGCGCCCTGAGATGGTCAAATACCCGGCAGTATGCCACCTGAGCAGCAAGGCGCCTTTGCCCTGCATGCCTGAGGCGGGCTTGAGAAACAGCCCGGAGCCTGGAGCTGAAAGGCGGCTGCGCAGCATAGCGCCATGGCTATAACGCTGGGTAGCCGGCAAAAGCGGCTGGATGCGCTCATCACTCGCAAGCGCTTCGTAAACCTCCCATTTGGACGGGAGGGTGCCGTTCAAAATAATATGCGGCTTGCGCGCTGCAATAGCTTGCAGGGCGCTGCGACAAGCAAGCTGCTCTTCTGTGTTTTTGCAGAAGCGTCGATCGTAGATGATATCAGGCAGCTTGCAGATGTCCTTCTCCCAGCGCTGATGCAGAAAGCGATAGCCCTGAAGCTGACCGTTATCCGCGTTAAATTCGCATGGAGAAAAGACGTAAAAATCAATCTTTTTCCTTCTAGCGGTTTCCGCAAGCTGCTTGTAAAACGCGGGCTCCGGAAGCCTAGGCTCCTCCTGCGGGGCATGCATCTCAATGGAAGCAACATATAATCCGATCGTCATGCCTTCTGCTGTCATAGGCGCCTCCGCTAGAAGCCCGATAAAAATCGGGAATATTGAATAACCATGCGAACTGATGGACGAATTTTGTTATCATTCAGCGGCGTATTGTCATTTTTGGAAGGCTTGGAGTTGACCTCCAGCAGCCACACTCTGCCGCTTGCATCAATAGCCAGATCGATGCCGAGCTCCCCGAAATGGGCGGGAATATGCGTCTCAATCCCTTTGGCAATGAGAAGCGCTGCTTGCTGCAGCCTGCTCGAGGCATCCGCTCGGCCGCTCGTCAAGTTGGATTTGGAAATCGCTTCGCTAACGGTACTTAATGTGCCGCCTCTTGCGAGGTTGGAAACAAAATGCTGTCCGCCGGCTGTTCGGGCTACAATCGAAGTGATTTTCCATTTGCCGCTGACATTTTTCTGCACGAGTGCCCGGAAGTCAACGGGGCGTTTCTGGATTTCAATCAGCTGGAGGCCTTGTTGTACCTGATAGCGGACGGTTTTCATTTTCACAGAGATGGCGGAATATAGTTTGAGCTGGCTTGGATAAAGCTGCTTGCGCGAGCCCGTCGTAGTGGTGAATTGGGCCTGGTAGCCGCCATTCTCAGCCTTTGATACTCGAATGATCCCTTTGCCAAGGCTTCCTCTGGCAGGCTTCAGAAAAATGTTGGCGTGTTTGCTGCACATGGCTTTAAGAGTGGAAAAGCTGCGCAGTGAATAGGACTCCGGCAAATAGCGAAGGGCGGCTTCATCCTTCTTGAGCGCTTCGAATACTTCCGTTTTATCGAGAAACTTTTCATTAAAAACGGTTGTCTGAAACCTGGATTTTACTTCTTTGAAAAAATGTTGTACGCTGGGTTTGTTCTCTAGTTTTCGGGAAGTAAGTCGATTGTTAATGACATTTGGAATGGGAAGCGACGCCCTTTGCCAGCCACTCGCATAGATCCAGCCTTCTACGGTTTGCTGCTCGCCAGTAATTTGGCCGGGGGTGAAAAAAAACACATGCCCGCCTTGCGCGGCGCAGCCGTCAACCATCTCCTTGCAGAACATGGTGATCGAGCCGAACGGCTTATCGGGCGCCTCTGGGTAATCCCTGCTGATCAGAATACCGATAAGCGGGCCTAATGAAAGCGTCGCTGAACCGGATTTATAGTTAATTCTTAATGCAGCGCCATTCGCAATGCCCATTTTACGCGCTAGGCTCTGGCTAATTCGAATGCCGTCATAACGTGCGACGGGTAATACTTTGACATGTTGCTTAAGTGAGCCGAAGGTCATCGCTACAGGCTGGCCCTGAGGAATTTTCCACTGTTTCATATAGGCTTCGCCCAGCATGAGCGTATCCTCGGCGAGCATGCCTGAGCTGATAACCTGGACGGCTACTTTCGATTTGAGCATCGTAAATCTCCTTCCAAGCAGGAGGATTCCGGCAAGCGGGTAACAGCCGCTGGGTGTTTTGCACGAATTAATTCATCATATGAGGACATCTATCCCTTGGTGATTAGATACTAACAGCTGTTCACGCAAATAATGGAGGGGAAAAGCCATGAATGTTTACGACAAAACGTATGAGCTGGCAAAAGCATTAAAGGACAGCGAGGAGGCGCGTTTGCTCAAGGAAGCGAAACGGGCTGCAGACGCCGATCCCGATGCAAAACGGATGCTTGATGATTTTCGCGAGCGCCAAAACGAGCTGCAGCAGAAAATGATGGCGGGAGAGGAGCCTTCCGCTGTCGATATGGATACGCTGAACAAGCTGTATGAGGTCATTTCGCTGAATCCGCTCGTCAGCAGCTTGATGGAGGCTGAGCGCCGCTTCTCCATCGTTTTTGAGGACATAAACCGCATTATGTCCGATGTGCTAAAATCCATCGTTGATTAACGCCGGCGGTCATATCCCTCGTCCTTGCTTCATATAATGTGAGGAGTGCTACCAGAGGAGCTGAGGGATATGAGAAAAGGCAGGAGCCGTCATGTATTATATTTGCTAGCTGCGGTAGCGATGCTAGTCTACGGGGTGCCAAGACTGGATTTGGGCGCTCCATGGAGCGGGACAAGCCTGTTCGGCATCGTCTGGCTGATCTTCTCGCTAGTCATTGTGGCGGCGCAAATTGACGCGCTGATGCAAGGTGAAGCGAGGCGGAAGCAGATGCAGCGCATTAAACGTGCCAAAAGCCTGGCGCTGGAGCGCAAGCTGCAACAGGTCGTTTCCGGGAGGCGCGCGCGCGGCTAGCATAGCGAAACAAAAACAAATAAGGCTCAGCGATAGTCGCTGAGCCTTATTTGTTTTTCAATCATTAATCCAATTCTTTGAACTGGACGAGCTGCTTTACGAATTTGTAAACCGCTTCTTGTTCTTTGACGGTTAGTCCATGTAATTGATGGGCGATTTTGTCGGCGTAACTATTGTCTTCTGGGCTTGTCTGCTGCGAAGCGTCCAAATGAACAAGCTGTTCCAGCGGAGAGTCGAGCGCTGCGGCAATTTTGCCGAGTACATCAACGGTGGGACTTTTCTCTCCTCGCTCGACTTGCCCCATATACGAAGCGTTAATGTCCGCTCTGAGCGCCAGCTGCTCCTGGCTAAGCCCTCTCATTTTGCGCAGTGTGCGGATGTTATCTCCAATGTAGCGGGCAAATTTACTCAAATTGTTCACCTCAGCCTAAAGATAGAGCTTTAGATGCTAACCAACAACGTTCTATAGAACCTATTAAATATAATGACTAAAGTCATTGACGGAAATACCTGGCTTTATTATAATTATGTAAAATGGTCCTTATTCAACTTCTTTTTTACTTAAAAGGTTCTTTTTACAAGGAGATTGGGAGATGGTAGACGAATTTGAGTTCTTTAGAAAAGTGCAGTTGTATTACCGTCAGGTGCGATTCCACGTCCGTTTGAGCTATACGATTTTTCATAAAAAAGAAAAGCTGTTGCTTGCGCATGGCATTCTGCACTGCCGGGTAGAGCCCCATTCACAATTGGTTGAGTATAGAATCAGCCTGGAATCGGAAGTGGCGTCGCGTCCTTATAGTGAGAAGGCCTCGATATTATTTTCCACCATTTACGAGGAAATTCCGCAACAATCTATTAAGCTGACGGATGTGCCTGCCTATCAGCTGCGTTATTCTGTACCGATTGTTTATGATTGGCAAGCTTTTATTATTGAAGGAATGAGTACGGCTTTAAGCAAAAGTGTATTGCAGCCTGTTTTCGATAAATATAGATTTATGGACAAGCACGGCCAAGAAATAGACGCCAAACTTAAGGTCGCCGCCGTTATGGTGGATTGGTATAATGAAAACATTAAAAGTTAGCCAGCAGTGTTGAAAGCCAGAGGGAGGTACAGGTGTGTCTAAAGTCGGTTCCGGTTCAGAGACCAGCACCAAGCATGAGCTGATTCTTGCACATATTCAAGAGCTGAAGATCGGAACGAAAATCTCGGTCAGAGTGATTGCAAAAACGCTGGGAGTCAGTGAAGGAACAGCCTATAAAGCCATTAAAGAAGCGGAAGCAACCGGACTCGTCAGCACAAAGGAACGAATTGGGACGGTGCGAATCGACCGTAAAAGAAAAGAAGCGCTCGACCAGCTTACGTTTGGCGAAGTGGCGGAAATTGTAGAAGGGCAGCTGTTCGGTGGCGCATCTGGCCTTGAAAAAACGCTTCATAAGTTCGTCATCGGCGCCATGGAGCTTGATGCTATGCTGCGTTATATTGATGAAGACAGCCTGCTTATTGTCGGCAACCGGATCGGTGCGCACAAGCGGGCGCTGGAGCAAGGAGCAGGCGTGCTCATTACAGGCGGCTTCGAGACGAGCGAAGAGGTTAAAGCGCTTGCTGATGAGAAGGGGCTGCCTATTCTCTCTTCGCGATATGATACGTTTACCGTTGCGTCCATGATCAACCGCGCTATGTACGACCGTCTTATTAAGCGAAAAGTGATGCTGATTGAAGATTTGGTTACGTTCAGCAGGCCTGCCGATGTGCTGCATCCCGGAGATACGGCAGGCAGCTTCAAGGAGCTGCGGCGCAGAACGGGTTATTCGCGGTTTCCAGTGGTGGATGACCGTGGCAAAGTCATTGGCATGATGACAGCAAAGGATGCTTCCGGCGCCCTCGATGAGCAGACCGTCGATAAGCTAATGACCCGCCATCCGATTACGGCTGCGCCGAATATTACCGTTACATCAGCTGCTCATACGATGGCAGCGGAAGGTATTGATTTGCTGCCCATCGTCGATCGGCATCGCAAGCTGCTTGGTGTTATTAGCCGCCAGCAAGTAATTGATGCGCTTCGGTTTGCAGGTAAACAGCCGGAATCGGGAGAAACGTTCGATGATTTAATGTGGTCAAGATTTATGGCTAGCGAGGATGCAGCAGGCGAGTTTGTTTATAAAGGGGTCGTAACGCCGCAAATGTCGGGTTCGCTTGGCATGATATCGGAAGGCGTACTCGTTACGCTCATGACGCAGGCGGGCAGGAGAATGATTCGCGAGACGGGGAAACGCGATTATTTGCTTGAAAGCATGACGACTTATTTTGTTAAGCCCGTTGAAATGGACAGTGAAATAACGATTATACCGCGGGCCATGGAGATGAGCCGCAAATCAACGAAGCTGGAAATTGAAGTGAGGGATCGAAATGGGCTGGCAGCGAAAGCGATGATGTCAGCCCAAATGATTGATCCTTAAAAATAAAGCAGGGTGATCGCTCTGAAAAAGGCAAGCGGAGTGAACGAAGCTGAGCTTTAATAGCGCTGCGTTCTCCGCTGCCTTTTTTTAGCGGCGTGTCGTGCGTAGCAGGCTGTGATTGCGTAGGCCAGCAAAAAGATTGAATAGGCCGATGACCATGAATAGCGCCCCGATGACGATGCGCACAGTAGATTCATTGGACAGAAACAGCTGAACGCCGGCAATGAATATGAGCATGATGCCCATGCTTATATTCATTCTGGCCCCGTACAGCATGCGTTTGGCGCCATCAGTGGCCCGGCGGGATCTGTAGCTGAAAATAACCGTCAGCAGCAAGGTGAGGAAGATGACGGGGGCAAATAAAAATTGCATCAGTGAGTCCATTCGTTTTAAAGCAGCTCCTTTGCAAGCGGAATGATGGTGCTTTATTCCGCATTTCTGCTGCTATTGTAGCATGAATAGTGCCAAAAACAGAAGCAGCGCAGCGAATGCCTTTTACGCTGCGCTGCTTTTTTTAATAAATCACTAGAAGCGTGGTGAAAAAGGCGAAGCGGAATGAAAAGGTTGAGCTGGAGAAGCGTCAGCGTTCGCCTTTGTCTCTGTTTCCTACCGCAGAACGATTATTCAAAGGAATCCAGAGACAACAGCGATCGTAAGCCAACCTTTTCATGCAGTGCAGCCTCTTTTTCACTACGCTTCTAGCTCGGTCCGCGATCATGCAGGCGGACTTTAACCCACAGCTGCAGCACGTTATCGACCACAAGCATCGTTTTGACCTCGACCTCGTAATCCTTCTCCAGCACCTCGTTGTAAACTCTTTTGCTCAGCAGCTTCCTTGCAAACTGCGCATTGGAATCAATCTCGTAAATGCTTTGCCCGATAAAAACGGAAAGATCGGCTTTGATCCGCCGAATCAGCTCGGCCTCCGTCATTTTGTCCAGCTGCGGGCGACCTGCGTTTTGCCCTGCTTCCAGCTCAATTCGCGGCAAGATGCTCTTGATGACCGTATGCTGATGCTTGAACTCCTTAAGGTTGCTAATGTCCTGCTCGTACTGCTCCAATTGGATTTCGAGCTCGCTTTTGAGACTGATAAGCGCCTCAAATTGCGCCTGATAGAGGGAGTTGTAAACGACCGCGCCGACAACCATGCCGAGCAGAAGCATGCCGAACATTTGCAGCCCTTTAGTATATTTCTCAAACGGTGGCAGCCGCATCGCTTAGCTCGTCCCTTTGCAAATAAGCCTGACTAGCTCCGTACCCATATGAGCCCCGAGAAAAGCAGCGATAATATAACCAACCTGCTGTGCCGCCGGGGACAAATGGCCCTCCATAATGTTGCTTTCTATGACGCGCATCGGATCAATGGAGCCGCCTACTGCGGCTACTATAGCCCATATTTTTAAATTTGCCGCTGTATTGACCATCATGGAGGTGGGGGGCATCAGCAGAAATACCGATCCAATGCCGGCGAGCATCGAGCCACCTAATACGACGCCAAAGGCAATAAAGAAATCGAGTCCTGCCTTCATCAAAAAATAATTCACTTCGCTCACCAGCTCTCTTCACCAAGTGGAGCCCGTCCGGCTCCTATTATCATTGTATGGGCGGTGCCTTGGCGATTATGATAAAATAGACAAATAGTGATGGAACACCTGAGGGGGCGAGGCGCAATGACCGCTAAAGAGTCGCCATTCGTGCATTTGCACGTTCATAGTGAATATAGCTTGCTTGATGGCGCGGCGCGTATACGCGATTTGACAGCCCGCGCTGCCGAGCTGGGTATGAAGGCGCTGGCGCTTACGGATCACGGTGTCATGTACGGGGCTATTCCGTTCATCCGTGCTTGCCAGCAGCATGGTATTAAGCCGATTGTAGGCTGTGAAATGTATATGACCGCGGGCTCGCGGTTTGAGAAGGGCTCGCGTAAGGAAAACCCGATCTATCATTTAATTTTGCTTGCCAAAAATGAGACAGGCTATCGCAATCTCATGAAGCTGAGCTCGATTGCCCATTTGGAAGGCTTTCATTATCGTCCGCGCGTCGATCCGGAAATGCTGGCTAAGTATGCGGAAGGCATCGTCTGCCTGAGTGCTTGCCTTGGAGGCGAAGTTTCACAGCATTTGCTGCACGATCGCCCAGATGAAGCGCGCAAAGCAGCGGAGCGGTATCGGGACATTTTCGGCGATGATTTTTATTTGGAGCTTCAGGATCATCATTTGCTGGAGCAGAAAAAAGTGAATGCGGCGATGATTGAGCTGGCGCGGGAAACCGGCATTCAGCTGGCGGTTACGAACGATGTCCATTATATGACTGCTGCTGATGCGGAAATGCAGGATGTGCTCATTTGCATTGGAACGGGCAAATCCGTCGATGACGAGGACCGTCTGAAAATGCAGACCGACCAAATGTATTTGAAGAGCGGGGAAGAGATGGCAGCCCTATTCCGCCATGTGCCGGAGGCTATTGCGAATACGGCAGAAATCGCGGACAAATGCACGCTGGAGCTGGCATTCGGACGGGCGCCGCTTCCGGTGTACCATCCCGTGCCGGAGGGAGCAAGCTCAGCAGGGTATTTGCAGCAGCTATGCAGCGAAGGGCTGCTTGCGAGATACAGCTTGCTGCCGGAGTGGACGCAGGAGCCGGAATTCCGCCAGCAGGCTGAGGAACGGCTCGCCTATGAGCTGTCTGTCATTGAAAAAATGGGCTTTAGCGATTATTTTCTAATCGTCTGGGATTTTATCCGTTTTGCCCATGAGCAGGGCATTCGTACTGGCCCGGGACGGGGCTCGTCAGCAGGCAGTCTGGTCGCTTATACACTGCGGATCACCGATGTAGATCCGCTGAAATACAAGCTGCTCTTTGAGCGTTTTCTGAATCCGGAGCGCATATCGATGCCCGATATTGATATCGACTTTAATGATGAGCGCCGTGATGAAGTCATTGCTTATGTAGCCAAAAAATACGGCGAAGGGCATGTCGCCCAAATTATTACGTTTGGCACAATGGCGGCGAAAGCGGCGGTCCGCGACGTCGGACGCGCAATGAATGTGCCGTTCGCCGAGGTGGATCGCGCGGCGAAGCTCATTCCACGCCAGCTCGGCATTACGCTTGCCGAGGCGCTGCGGACGACTGAGGGGCTGCGCGAGGCGGCGGAGCGCCTGCCGAAGACGGCGGCGATGCTGGATATGGCGCTTAAGGTAGAGGGCATGCCGCGCCATGCTTCGACGCATGCCGCGGGAGTTGTCATTGCCAGCGAGCCGCTGACGGAGTATGTGCCGCTGCAAGCGGGCGGCGAAGGGGCTATTTTAACCCAATATTCGATGGAGCATCTGGAAGCGATTGGGCTGCTCAAGATGGACTTTCTGGGACTGCGTACGCTTTCGATTTTGGAGCGAACGCTGAATTGGGTGAAGGAGCAGTACGGCGAGACGATTGATTTCCGCACGATTCCCGATAATGACCCGGAAACGTATGCGATGCTCGGCCGCGGCGAGACGACGGGCATTTTCCAATTGGAGTCTTCCGGTGTGCGCCGCGTATTGCGGGATTTGAGGGCGTCGGAATTTGAAGATATCGTATCGGTCGTTGCTTTGTATCGTCCCGGCCCGATGGAATTTATTCCAAAATATATTCAAGGCAAGCATGGCGAGGTGCAGGTGGAATATCCTCATCCGTCCCTTGAGCCGATTCTTGCCGATACGTATGGCATTATCGTGTACCAGGAGCAAATTATGCAAATTGCCTCCAGCATGGCGGGCTTCTCGCTCGGTGAAGCGGATTTGCTGCGCCGGGCAGTTTCGAAGAAAAAGCGCGAGGTGCTGGATGAGCAGCGGGAGCATTTTGTGAAGGGCAGCGTGACGCAGGGCTACAGCGAGGACGAGGCGAATCTCGTTTATGATATGATCGTGCGTTTTGCAGACTATGGATTTCCGCGGGCGCATGCGGCTGCTTACGGCGTGCTGGCTTTTCAGACGGCATGGCTGAAGGCGCATTATCCGGTGCCGTTTATGGCCTCGATGCTGGCGTCGGTGAACGGCAACCAGCGGAAAACGGCGGAATACGTCGATGAATGCCGCCGAATGGGCATTCAGGTGCTGCCGCCCGATGTCAATGAGAGCGGCATAACGTTCACGCCGGTTGAAGGGGCCGTGCGCTTCGGGCTGGCAACGGTGAAAAATGTCGGAACGCAGGCGATTGAAACGCTGCGGAAAGAGCGGGCGGACAAGCCGTTTGAGAGCCTGCTCGACCTGTGCCGCCGCGTCGATTTGCGCGTCGTGAACAAGCGCGTGCTGGAGTCGCTGATTCAGGCTGGCGCCTTTGACTCGCTGCCGGGACACCGGGCGCAATTGCTCGGTGCTCTAGAGGAGACGGTCGAGGCGGCGGTGAAATGGCGCAAGGAGCGCGCTGAGCTGCAGATCGAGCTGTTCGGCTTCGACGAGGTGCAAAACTGGGATGTGGAGCTGCCGGACATTCGTCCGTTCGGCACAGCGGAGCAGTTGGAGCTGGAGCGCGAGCTGCTCGGCATGTATTTGTCGGGGCATCCGCTCGATGCAGTGGAGGAGCAGCTCGCGCCGCTTGGGCTCGACCGCCTGTTCGAGCTGGCAGATAGCGCGGAAGGTGCGCCGGCGGTAGCGGCGGTGCATATTGTGTCGCTGAAGCCGTTCACGAACAAAAAGGGCAATGCGATGGGGTTTTTGGAGCTGGAGGATCGCATCCTCCGCGTCGAAGCCGTTGTTTTCCCGGCAGTGTGGAAGCGCTGCGGGGATAAGCTGGAAAAGGGAGGCCTCGCCATTGTGCAGGCGACCGTTCAGCATCAGGATGAGGAGTTTAAGCTCATCCTGGAGGATGTTGTGCCGCTTGCAGGCGGAGCTGCTGCGGCAGGGGCGCCGCTCGCAGAGCAGGCGCAGCGCCTGCAGCGGCAAGCGCAGGCC
Organism: Paenibacillus algorifonticola; assembly: GCF_000971975.1. Classification (GTDB taxonomy): domain Bacteria; phylum Bacillota; class Bacilli; order Paenibacillales; family Paenibacillaceae; genus Pristimantibacillus; species Pristimantibacillus algorifonticola. The sequence goes on from NZ_KQ040778.1 coordinate 324,801, forward strand.
CGCGCCGCAAGAGGCGCGTGGCCCGGTACCGGACAGGCGAAGCCGTCCGGGCAGGGCAAGGGCGGGGCGCGGGCGGCTTCGCCTGCCGCCCCGGCGGG
>NZ_LAQO01000006.1 GCF_000971975.1 Paenibacillus algorifonticola
AATTCAGGACCAAGGCCGCTTAACTAATCTTTATTTTTTATACTGTCTACTTGACGGGGTGCAGTTCAAGCTGGCGGGGGTCTCTTTGCGTTTTGAAGCTTATAGACAGCTTTACGACAGGCGTTACGCCGATGCTTTCCCCTTTTTCAAGCTGATGCCTACCCATACGCAATGCGCCGCAAGGATAGCGATAATAAGCAAATCGGGGCCGATAGAGGTACGTTCATTGCCAAGAAACTGAATCAGGTTATGTACAAAATGGAACAAAATCAGCGGTACAATGTTGCGATTTTTCACCATTAATAACGCAAGGGAAAGGCCAACCACCAAGGAATAGACGATTTGAATCGTCGTATCTACCGCATTTTGCCCCGATAAAGCGTTCAAAATATGAGTGACGCCAAACAAAAGGCTGGACACAATGACCGCGGTTGAAGCCGATTTGCGCAGCAGGATGTTCAGAATAAGGCCGCGGTAAACCGTCTCCTCTACAAAGCCGACAAGCAAGGTGAAAAAGATGAAAAAATAAATTTGGCCCGGCGTAAGCGCCTTGAGCCCATTCGTGCCAATAACGATCAGCACAGCAACGAGCGGAAGGTAATACTTCCAGCCGCCATGCGGAATGGCAGACAGCGGGCGAAAGCCGGCAAAGCCCCATTTTTTCCGCAAAGTTAAATAGACGATCAAGGCAAGCGCAATGGGGATGAAAGATAGCAGGACAGGTGCTGTATAATCCAGTTCTTTAATGGTGGCGTAAGCCCCGGCAGCGGATACGGCGAACAGCAGCAGCAGCTGGATGATAATGATGGCGAGCACAGGTCTATTTTCAGAAAAAGCAGGTTTAGGTTTAGTTTTCGTTAGGATTTCGGTCATCGTTTAAATTTTTCCTCTCTTTAATCGCTTGAATCCACTTCTGTTCCATTAGAAAATAGTCGAGCCCGTAGGACAGCACAGACACGCGATAGTAGTAGTTTTCCGGATTCGGCACTTCTTTCAGCTCTCCAGCAACAATGCCTTCAACGGCCTTCAGCCTGCCAATTTCCTGACCCAGCCGCATCTGGTATTCACTAAGGCGCTGCTGGCGGGTGTCTTCATCTAAATAGTCGAAAAAGAAAACCTTCAGCAGCAGCTCGCTTCGCGACAGCTGAATCGGTTCAGCCAGCCAGGCGAGAAAGGTGGCTTTGCCTTCTGGCAGCAGCGTGTAGAGCTTTTTATTTTTGCTATGATCCAGCTCTGCCGAAACGCTTACCCAGCGCTTGGTCTCCAGACGCTTTAAGGCGGGATACAAGCTGCCGAAGCTCGCCCGATAGAAAATGCCAACGGAATGGTCAATCGTCTTCTTCATGTCATAGCCGCTCATCGGCTGCTCCATCAAAAGGCCCAGTATAATGTATTCGAGCATCGTGATTCACTTCCATTCAGGTGTATGAATTTGTTTATAATGTATCTACTCGATATATCTATTTGATATATATGAGTATACCTGGTTTTGGAAATTCGTCAATCCTTTTTTTGTGAAAAAGCAGGATCGCATGTTTGCGAGGCATAGAGTTTGTAAGTTTTATTTATTATTTTGACAACTTTAATTTACATTATGTCATGTATCCTGTATATTAGTCACATGGAGGTGGCGGTATGAAGCTTGATAATCGGGTTCGAGAATTACGGGCTCGTTTTCGAATGAGCCAGACGGAGCTGGCTGAAGCCATCGATGTCTCCCGGCAAACGATCAGCTTAATTGAACGGGGCGACTATTCGCCGTCAGTGGTTTTGGCGCTCAAGATGGCAAAGCTGTTTAAGGAGCCAGTGGAATTTATTTTTATATTGAATGATGGGGAGGAATTTCAATGAGCAAGGGGAAATCGCAAAAGCTGCAATGGGTGCTTATTATTGTTATAGGTGCGCTTTTAGGCTTTGGAGTAAGTTATTTTGGCATGTCCAATTCAGGGAAGCTGAATTTCGAAGGGATTTCGGTGGGCCTGTTTCGTCTTGATGTGATCCATATGCTGTTTCTGCTAGCTTCTGTGGGAACTTGGGCAGCGAGCGTAAGGTACTGCCTGAAATTTAACCAAGAGGAGGATAAGGAAAAAGGAGAGAAGCTGCTCAGCTCCAGCATGATGCTGAACACCTTCGGCACGTATACAGCAATCGTTGGCAGCATGACGCTGCTTTCACAAATGATTATTGAGGACTTGCATGGCAAGCCTGTGCTCGCTCTTTTGATTATTTCGATTTTACTGGTGCTGGCACACATTCGGCTGCAATCGCTGTTGTTTAAAGTGTTTAACCGCAATTTTCCGAAGCGGGTTTTTGACACCGGACGCCCTTTTGGAGCAAAACAGGCCTATATGGACAAGCTGGATGAGGCGGAGAAATTCATTGTGTATAAAGCGTCGTATCGCGCCTTCAACATGATCAATAACACGCTGTATGCGCTCGTATTTGTCACCTTTGCCTACTCTGCGTTAAGCAGCTTTCAATTGTTTCCGTTCCTCCTCCTGTTAGTTTTGTTTATCGTGAACAATTTAGCGTATTACAAGGAGACGCAGAAGTTCCAGTAGCAAGCTGGCGTTTTGTGGCTGCACGAGCTTTAATCAATAAAATCACGCCTATTAACGTTTGAATACAGCCAATAAGGACGAAAATCCAAGGAAACACATAGCCGAGATAGTTAGCGGTGACGGGAACGACGGCTAATTTATAACCCATTTCATAATAACCGCTTCGTTTGACCAGGCTGATATCCAGATAATTATCTGAGTGATTGTCGATATCAACAGAAGTGGCGGTTACTTGTTGGTCGGGGGAGATATAGAAAAGATGAAAGGTTTTCTCCCCAGGCATGGTTTGTACGATGGCTATTTGATCCTGCTTATGTCCACGCTCATCGTTGTTATGAAGGCGAAACACATCAATCCAAACCCCGTCATAAAAATTTCCATCCTCATGGGCAGGAACGTTCATTCGCTCAACAAGGGGAGTATCGTTCAGCAGCACCTGCAGCTCATACCGATCTCCACTTGGCTTCGTTACAATCTCAACCTCGTTACCATTCAACTGACCACGGTTTTCTATCATATCGAGCTTATCGATTGCATAGTGTTTGGATAGCGACTTGGCAATTCTGTCTTCTCTATTCAGCATATAAATCGGATTCAGCGAGGCAATAGCGACCCAGAGGCCCAATACTAGGAAAAATAAGCCGAATACTTTTTTCATGGCGAGTCGCTCCTGTTTCAATTCATGAGTATGATCCGCGGCCTGTTGGAGAAACCGTGTATACGGGTCGCGTTAAATTCAACAAAAAAATTAATGTAATCAATAAATGGCTTCCTTATCTTTAATGTAACCTTTATTTAAACATTTCCACAGTTCTAACTTTAATAGTACCTGTATCCATGTGTTTTTTGCCCGTCCGTTTTCAGTCCGCTTTGTGTCCGTTAGATGTCCTCTAATAACATCCTAAAATTGTTATAATTATCCTAACGAATGAGATGATTATGACATAGAGGAGGCTTAAGCAGATGGATGAAGAGAAGACCGTTATTGATTTTTATAAAAAAGAACTCTACCGCATCGGCTGGCGCATTCAGTATCAGGCGAAAAAGCAGCGCAAGCATGAATGCTCGCTCACTTATGATCCCATCCGCCTAGATACCGGTTCTGCGCAGATGGAACAGAAAATACTTGTGCAGCAGCTGCTTGCTGCGCTCCCTTCTCAGACGGGCCGAACAGTCATTCATGAGCTGTATTTGCAGGACAAGACGGAAGCGCAGGTAGCCAAGGCGCTGAACATGAGCCAGCAGGCGGTGAATAAATGGAAGCAAAAAACGTTGAAGCAGCTATGTCAGATGATGAGTTCCTGAGGCTGCTCGATTTGGTTCAGCAAAATGACGAGCAGGCGACGCTTGCGCTGATCCGATTTTTTGAGCCGGAGATGAAGCGGATCAGCCGTTTTATCCGTATGCCGCAAGAGGATGCCGTGCAGAGCATGACTGCTGAGCTGCTTGCTTTTTTCAAGGAAGGACAAGCAACCCCCTAGCTCAAATCGGATAGGGGGTTATATACATTTAGGAACTTGTGCACTCGATCTCTACCGCCTCATCCAAGTAAACGCATAAAACACCACATAAAAAAACAAAGTGAAGGCAAAGATCGACAACGTGAAGGGGATAAGCAGCAATTCTGCCTTCGCATTCGTTACAATCTCATAGAGCTGGCCGAATACGACATGCGGTCTAGCCCATACATCCCAAGTATTCCAGCGTACAAACCTGCCGATATAGATTCCGAAGCTGCTGAGCAGCAAAATAACAACAGCGAACAGCCAGCCGGTAACAATGCCAAAGGCTTGGCGGACAAGCTGATGCAGGGAATACAGTGAGACGACGCTTAGCAGCACGCCAACCGAAGCCGCCGTTAGAAAAATAAATAGATGCTGCCAAAATTCCATCGTCTGGACAAAATGCCCGCCTCCATCGGCCTGAACCCGCATAAAGGGATGCAGCATGTCCGTGATCAAATAAGCGGCATTTGGATAGAAGAGCAGCCATACCAGTCCGAGAGGTAGCAAAATTAGCATCTTCACCGCTGTCTGCATCTTCTTTAAATAAAAAGCTGCCAGCTCAATGATTAAGGAAAGTCCCAGTGGAACCCACGCCAGAAACACATCCCAATCCAAAAATAAATAAATTTCGCGGCCCGTTACCGCTCTTAAGTGATCTGCCAAAGTGAGGCTTGCTATAGTAGCCGCCAATAAGAAGGCAATAATAATAGCTTTGCTGCGCAGCTGCTTATTTTCCCAAAAATTCAGTGTGAACCCTCCTTGTTTGTTTTCCTATATATGTATAACGTTTGTTTTAGGATTTTGTTGCTAGGGCGTGTATGCAATTACTACCTGCACAAAGATAGACTTGGCGGACACAGAAGCCGCTAATGCGCTGCAAATGACCACTTTGCTGGGATGAAATGGGCGATAACGGATTTCCTGTCCGCTTACGGTCTGAAATCGGCTCAAAAGCCAGAATAGCGGAACCTCTGTCCTTCAAAAAAAGAGTGAGCATTCCGAGCTGTGGGGATTCGGAAACGAGCGCAGGCTGCGGCTCACCAGCCTTGAATCATCAGATGAGATTGGCCTCGAATAAGCACTAAGCAAGCAGCGGCAGGCCGGCCGGCACTGGTTTGCATACACAGCCTAGTCAAAAAAGATATATCGTTCGGTTGGTGCCGAACGTATTGGCTCAATACGCCTTCCAAATCTAAAGCGATTAGTTATGGATACAGCGTTGCAGAATTTTTTTGTTAAAGACAGTTGACAGCGGCGCAGTGATGCGCTAATATTGGTTTTATCAAATTAAATTTTATACAATTTACTTGCGAGCCCAACTGGCATTAAGCCATCGTTTCCTATTTATAGGGATATCATCCGGGAAATTGGGTAATAAGAAGGTAGGGCATTGCAGCACACAGCATGGAGGTAGGCGCAGATGATTATTGTGCAAGCTTTTCTAAAGGTACAAGCAGAGGCACGTGAGGCTTTTATCGAGCAGACGAAAATGCTGATCGCCGCGACGCGGCAGGAGCCGGGCAATATAAGCTACAAGCTGTATGAGGACGCGGAGCAGCCAAGCCATTTTGTGATGCTGGAAGAATGGCAGGATCAGCAGGCGATTGACGAGCATAACGGATCGGAGCACTATACGGCATTTGCTGGATATGCCCGCGGCGTATTGGCCGCACCGCCAGAACTTAAACTTTCTACACCAAAACCATAACGGAGGCGATTGATATGCAAAATTTATACACAGCAACAGTAACAGCAGTAGGCGGAAGAGACGGTCAGCTTAAATCCGAGGACGGCATTTTGGAATTAGCGATTCGCGCACCTAAGGAGCTTGGCGGCCCAGGCGGCGCAACAAATCCGGAGCAGCTTTTTGCTGGCGGTTATGCGGCCTGCTTTGAAAGTGCCCTGAACGTTGTCGCAAGAATGAAAAAGATCAAGGTTGAGAAAACGCAGGTTACGGCGCATGTCACGATCGGCAAGGAAGACGATGGCGGCTACGGTCTGGAAGCGAAGCTGGACATCTCCGTAGTCGGCGTGGATGCGGATGTAGCGAAGGAGCTTGTTGAAGCGGCGCATCAGGTTTGCCCTTACTCAAGAGCAACAAGAGGCAACATTAAAGTGGAACTGAACATCGTTTAATCGCAGATAAAGCCATCCTTGGCGGGATGGCTTTTTTTCGTAAGCGGGCATGCAGGATGCTCAGCCAACCGAAAACATTAGAGTAAAACCCTGTTCTCGATTATATTTTTCATACTAATATGCGATTTGGATGCTCCAAGCGTGACCAAAGTATCTTGAAATGCGGCGGCCTCTCCGACAGAGCCGGTTTGTATTTTAATTAAATAATTATATTCCCCGCTAATTCGAAATAAGTCCGTTACTTCGTCAGCGTTGTGGCAGAAATCGACCAGCTCTTGGCATTGCTCTGTTTTCACGAGAATAAAGGTGGTCATTCCTCGATTTAGCTCCTGCAAGCGGAATACGGTTGTATACGAAGCTATAATGTTTTTCTCTTCCAGTTTCATTATTCTTTCTTTAACCGAAGGAGGGGACATGGCGTTTTGTTTGCTGATCTGTGAGATGGGCATTCTTGCATTTTGCTGAAGCAGCTGCATAATTTTTTTATCAATGTCATCAATGAGATGATCCATTATAAGCACCTCCTAGGCTTTACTTTAAAAAATAAGTTCGTTTAGCTGAATTAACTTTGATGAATAGTTTTCGCAAACTCGTGACTTCAGTCGTGAGTTAGAAAACTTCGGATAGGGTGTGGTAAATGCCACGTTAACTATCCGACACATGTTTAAGTGACTATTGCAAAAATCCCTTTAGTATCAAGGTTTCTATAGGAAAATAACACTGACATCTGTTATTCTGTAGTCAGAGGTGACTAGATGTCAGAAATAAAGCATGGTCGTGGTTACGTCTACGCCATTCAGTACCACATCGTATGGTGTGTAAAGTACCGACACAAGATTCTTGTCGAAGAAATAGACGTAAGACTAAAAGAAATTCTTGTTCAGATTGCATAGGGTAACCACTTCACGATATCTGAAATGGAAAGTGACTCCGACCACATTCATCTTTTAGTGGACTGTACACCACAGCATTCGATACCTAGTATGATGAAAGCATTAATAGGTGTTTCCGCGAGACTTTTGTGTAAAGAGTTTCCAACGATTAAACCGAAATTGTGGGGAGGGAATCTTTGGAATCCTTCTTATTTTGTTGCAACCGTAAGCGAACATACAGAAGCACAGATCAGAACGTATATTCAAAATCAGAAAGTGAGGTGAAAAGCAATGATCGTAAATAAAGCTTACAAATTCCGCCTTTACCCCACGCCAGAACAAGCAACCCTCATTAACAAGACGATTGGATGCGCTCGATTTGTGTTTAATCGTTTTCTAGCCCTATGGAGCGACACCTACAAAGAGACAGGAAAAGGTTTATCCTATGGTGCATGTTCTGCTGCACTCACCAAACTAAAACAAGAAATAGACTGGTTGAAAGAACCGGACAAATTTTCTTTACAAAATGCACTGAGGAATTTGAATGACGCCTACCATCGCTTTTTCAAAAAACAAAACGATGCGCCTAAGTATAAGAGTAAAAAGAATCCTGTACAGTCTTACCAAACCAACTACACGAATGGAAATATAGAAATGGTCGATAATCAGATCAAGTTACCTAAACTTGGACTTGTGAAATTGGCTAAAAGTCGTGAAGTTGAAGGACGCATCCTGAACGCTACGATTAGACGCAATCCAAGCGGCAAATACTTTGTATCTGTGCTTGCGGAAGTGGGCATCCATGAGTGGCCCAAAACAGGCAAAGAAGTGGGGATCGATGTTGGCTTGAAAGATTTTGCCATTCTATCCAATGGCGTAGTCGTTGGCAACCCTAAATTCTTTCGCAGACTGGAAGAAAAGCTGGCAAGGGCACAGCGAAAACTTTCGCGTATGCGGAAAGGCAGCAGCAATTGGAACAAGCATCGCATCAAAGTAGCGCGTATTCACGAGAAAATCACGAATGCCCGTACAGACTACTTGCACAAGATTTCAACGCATGTTGTCAAAAACCACGACATCATTGCGATTGAAGATTTACAGGTAGCCCATATGGTCAAGAATCATAAGTTAGCCAAGGCCATTAGCGAGGTTTCCTGGTCGATGTTTCGCTCCATGCTAGCGTACAAAGCGAAGTGGTATGGTCGCATCGTAGTGGCTGTGGGTAAAACATTCGCATCTTCGCAGCTATGCTCCTGCTGCGGCTATAAGCACAAAGAGGTAAAAGACTTAAAGTTGCGAGAATGGGACTGCCCCGCATGTGGAGCGCACCACGATCGAGACTTTAACGCAAGCCTGAACATTCTTGCCGAAGGCAAAAGACTTCTTGCTGTGTAACCCTTACACGAACTGTCGGAACGACAGGGTTAGCTTGGTACATTTCTCTTCATTAGAAGGGACGACCCAAGAATCTCGTGACTTTAGTCATGAGAGGTTCAAACATTAACTATTTTACCCGAATATCCTCATCTATCCTATGTATTTATCGCTATATTCCCCGTAAAATAAACGGCATATTCGAAACGGGAGCGATGGTAGATGAGTATAAAAGGGCTTGCCCATGTAGCGATTCAAGCTAAAAATTATCAAGAAACGATTGCTTTTTACACGCGGGCTTTAGGATTCAAGGTAGGGCATCATTGGAGTTTGCCGTCCTTTCAGATTGAGGAAGCTTCGATGCTGATTTCGCCTGATGGACGAACTTGTCTGGAAATTTTCGATAATGAGGCCGTCATTCCGGCACAAGGGAAAAAAGCTGCTTCTGACGAGGAAATAGCTCATGGGGCGCTGCTGCATCTGGCCTTTTATGTCAATCAAGTGGATGTGATCTATCAGAAGTCGCTTGCCCATGGAGCCAAGGCGTATATAGAGCCTAGCGAGCTTTCCCTTGGGGAACCGCCGCTGCTCGTAAGAAATGCGCTCGTCTATAGCCCGAATGGCGAGGTTATCGAGTTCATTGAGGATGTGGATTTTGATCGCTCAATCTTTCTGAAGGAAGAGCAGACGCTGCAATAAATGTAGCAGGTTGCTGTAAATGTAGCGGCTTTCTAGTTAGGATCGCTATAAAATAACGAAATGCGGCCCATGCGGCCGCATTTTTGGTGTGTATGGGGAAATAGCGCGACGACTGCTTGCGCTATATTACCTTCGTCTGCCTATCGCCAGCAGATCCCCCAGCACCCAGCCATATACGGCATGGCCAACGAGCCACCAGGTCCACGCGGCGCCGCTTCCAATGGAGGGCGTACGATCAGACAGAAGCGTAGTCGGAAACAGCACCAATCCAATCAGCAGGCTGACCGCAATAGCGGAATAGGTTTGCTTCACCGCAGACCAGCGAAGGCGCCTGAAGGCGAGGGCTAGTCCGATGCTGACGAGGGCGGATACGACCAAGTGCAGGACGAACTCGCCTAGCTCGGATAGCACGAGCTCGCTCAGCAGCGGAATATAATCGACATTTAGCAGCAGCGTGTAGACGGGTTGTCCGGTCAACTGCTGAACCGACTTCATATACAGTCCGAGCAGCACGCCAGCCCCCGAACCAACCGCAGCAGCGAGGGCAAGCGTTCGGGTTAAGCCGCTGTTGCCTGGCAAACGATTATTTCGCAAACCATTGCTCCGCCATCTCCGTATGCGCGTCCGTCACATGGATGCTGATGCTGCGATACGCCGCCCAGAATGCGGCTGCATCATCGGTATAGCCAATGCCAAGCACGAAGTCCGGGATCAAATCAATCGGCAGCAAAATATAAGCGAGCGCGCCAATGGCAATAACTTTAGCCGAAGTCGGCGTATTGGCGTCAATCGCGCAGTAGTACATGGCGACGGCGTGCTTCGCAAAAGGAATTTTTTTAGCGTGTTTTTTGATTTTCCGCAGAAAGCCTTGCTTCACATACTTTTCCTGTTTGGCGGAATCGCCAATTTTGGTCGTCCACTCATTCACATTCGGCGTATCCTCGGGTGCCGTCTGCTGCTCCTGTTCATCCTTAAAGCGGTACGGTTGGCCAGTAATCAAGTTATCCATTATCATTTGCCCCTTTCATTCATATAATCCATCTATTGCCTAACAGCTTCATAGCCTCAACCATCCTGACTTTAATCCTTCAAACTCTAGTCCTTCAAACCTCAAACCTACAAATGCAGGTTGTAATGCTTATACGTAGTTATACCCAAGTTTGATTCGTTTTGAAAATAAACCAAAAAACCGCCCCCGCGAATCGGCGCGAGAGGCGGTTAGTGAAGCGCAGCTATGCGCGCGGTTTGAAGATGCCGAACGGTTTGCCAATAGGCAGGAAGCTCCGGCCGAAATGAGCATTCAGCACGGAAGCGCCGCAGCCGTAAAGCGAGACGATGCCGATGGCGAGCTCGGAGTAGGCAGCCAGCGTATGGAAAATTTCAGGGGCAACGCTGAAAGCATCAAGCGTAAGTCCTAGGAACAATAGATCAATCAAGCAGAAAATGATCAGCAGTACGCGGTTCGTTTCAACCGCGCCAATCGTCATAAACAATGTAAATACGAGATAGCCAGCGAAGGCGAAGCCGAGCTGCTTGCCATCAACATCGCTTGCGAGTGCGGTGCCGAAGACACCCATTTTAAACATCCAGCTTGTTGCGACTGCAAACCAGAAAAACGCATATGCGCCGAAAGCTGTCGTACCGAATGTATTGTTCCGCTTGGAATCTTGAATGCAAGCGAATAACTGGGCGAAAGCGCCCAGGAAGATGGCCCATGGGATGACGAAGCTGTAGCCCGTCGTTATTCCAAGCTTTTGCGATGATGCGACCAGGGTGACGATGGCTAGTCCGAATAGGCCGAGGGCGCTCGGATCAGCATTAATAATTTTGACGTTCGATGATGATTCCTTTTGCATATAAGCCTCCAATAATCCTGCGATTTCCTTTGTTTCATGCGTATTCGCCGACTTCTAACGCACATTGAAATATTCTAACTGAATTCGAAACAAGAAGAAAGGGTATAATTCGTGTCCAAAAGTCGAAATTTATTTGAATAAGGTATTTAGTCATAATTAGGTTGGTTTAATAGGTAAATGGCGAATGCGCTGCGGGGCGAGATTCAGAAGTTTACTTTTGAGAAAGAGCAGGCTTAGATACGAAGGGGCCATTGTGATACAATGGCAGTAGACAGCCCATGAGGAGATGATGACAGATGAGCGAGCAAGGAAATGACCAAATCGACGAGCAGCAGCTGATCGCCTACATAACGAGTAAAACGAAGGCATCTGAAGCGGATGTAAAGCTTGTCCTTAAACATGAGATGACCTTCATTAACAATGCGCAGGAGAATGCTGCTGGCGAAGTCGAAGTTGACAGCGATGAGCTGGTCGATTACATCCTCAAGCAGCGTGATGTGAAGCTGGACGAGCTGACGGTTGAGACGATTCTTGATCTGGAAATGGAATATTTGATGGATCAAGGCGTAGCCGGTTATATCGATTAAGGTAAAATAAGGGAAGAAGCTTTCGGAGCGCCATTTGGGCGACCTCGGAAGCTTTTTTTTCATTCTAAAGCAACAAAATTCCATTTTAAGATAAATATTAGTCCTTTACCGAAGCTTCCTAAGCCGCCATACTGGTCGCAATTGTGCTAACAAATAGTCGTCTTATCGGTAGTGAGGGTGCAGGCATACGGGTTATAGTCAAACTAATCTGATGCAGCACTTTTAATGAAGAGAGGATGATAGCAATGAAGGGCGTATGGCATGGGCATGTGAAAATGGGGGCAGCCTCCACGCTGTTTATTTTTACCGTAGAGGAATGGGATGGCGATTACCGTCTTGCGGTGCATTCGGTACCGGGTATATACAGCTTTGAGGCAGGCGGCCTGAAAGCCGAGGGAAGCAAGGGCAATGAGCTTAAGGCGACCGGGTATCTGGCGATGTTTGGCGCGGATATGACGGCTCAGCTTATATTTGGAGAAACGTTTCTCACCGGCACAGTGACTTTGCCGTTTGGCGGTCCATTTCCGCTTGAAGGCAAGAAAGGACAGCCATCCTTCCGCAATGAGTCCCTTGTATCGAAAGCCGCTGAGGTACAGGGTGCGGCAGTCGTAGAGCGAACGGATGCGGAAATTCGCGAGCAGGTAGAGCAGCTGCTGGGGCGGATGAGCGTGGAGGAGAAAATCGGACAGATGAGTCAGGTCGGCGCGTCAAACTTCTCGTTCGGCGGCGATGTGGAGAGCGAGCCAGTTGAGGTGCTGATTGCAAAAGGGAAGATTGGCTCGATATTAGGCGCCTTCGATATGAATCAGGTGCTGGAGCTGCAAAGGATTGCGGTCGAGCAGTCGCCGCTCCGCATTCCGCTGCTGTTCAACGCCGATGTTATTCATGGCTTTCAGACGATTTTTCCAGTTCCGTTGGCCTGGTCATGCAGTTGGGATATGGAGGCGATTCGCAAAGCTTGCGCAATCGCAGCCAAGGAAGCTGCTGCTTCCGGCATTACGTATAATCATGCGCCAATGGTAGACGTTACACGCGATGCAAGGTGGGGAAGGGTAGTCGAAGGGGCGGGAGAAGACCCGTATCTTGGCGCAGCCATTGCCAAGGCGCAGGTAGAGGGTTTTCAGGGCGAAAGCTTGCTCGACCCGGATACGCTGATCGCCTGCTTGAAGCATTTTATCGCTTATGGCGCGGCGGAAGCCGGCAGGGATTACAACACGGTCGACATATCCGAGCGCACGCTGCGTGATGTATTTCTGCCGCCATTCCGGGCGGGGATCGAGGCGGGAGCCGGTTCGGTTATGAATGCTTTTAATTTGTACGATGGCATTCCGATTGCTGGGAATACCCGCATTTTGCGTGATCTGCTGCGCGAGGAGCTTGGGTTTGAGGGCATGCTGATTTCCGATTATGCTGCCATTGATGAGCTGGTCATTCATGGCGCTGCCGAGGGCGGCAAGGAGGCTGCCGCGCAAGCGCTGCATGCGACGATGGATATTGAAATGGTGACTAGGCTGTATGAGGGGCATCTTCCGGCGCTTCTCGCAGAAGGAAAAGTGGCCGAAGAGCAGCTGAATGCGGCAGTGCGCCGAATTTTGACCTATAAATTTAAAATCGGCATTATGGATGCCCCTTACCGTTACGTGAGGCCGGAAGAAGCTTACGAGCATTATTTGTCGCCCGAGCATCTGGAGGCAAGCCGTGTCGTAGCCCGCAAATCCATTGTGCTGCTGAAAAATAACGGCGTGCTGCCGCTTGCGCCAAGCCGTAAGCTGGCGGTTATTGGGCCGTTTGCCGCAAGCCGTGATTTGCTCGGCCCGTGGCAGTTTTCCAATTACGCGAGCGAGACGGCAACGCTGCTGCAAGGTTTGGCAGCGAAGGGCTTCACGCCTAAGCAGTTGCTGTATGCGGAAGGCTGCGGCGTGCATGAGCCGCTGGCCGGAGGCATCGAACGCGCAGTGGAGCAGGCGCTCCAAGCAGATATGGTGCTGCTGGCGCTGGGCGAGAGCAGCGATATGTCCGGCGAGGCGGCATCGCGTATGGATGTGACGCTGCCGGAAGCACAATTGGAGCTGGCTAAAGCGATTGCGCAGACAGGCAAGCCTGTCGTACTCATTTTGACGAATGGCCGTCCATTGGTGCTGGAGTGGTTTGAAAACCACATGTCTGCCATTGTGGAGAGCTGGTTCCTTGGCTCGCAGGCTGGACATGCTCTAGCGGATGTTCTTCTGGGCGATTACAATCCATCGGGCAAGCTGACGATGAGCTTTCCATACAAGGTTGGTCAGGTTCCAGTGTATTACAATCATTATCGGACAGGCCGTCCGCTTACGGAGAGCAACAGCAGCCAGAAGTTTATTTCCAAATACATCGATGGCCCGAATGAGCCCTTGTATCCATTTGGCTACGGCCTCAGCTATACGACATTTGCTTATTCAGAGCTTGCGCTTAGCCGCGCTGAGCTGCGCACAGGCGATACGCTGGAGGTCGCCATCACGGTGACGAATACAGGCAGCAGAGCAGGAGAAGAAATCGTGCAGCTGTACATTCAGGACGTTCACGGCAGTGTCGTTCGTCCGGTGAAGGAGCTGAAGGGGTTCCAGAAGCTGCTGCTGGAAGCGGGGGAAAGCCGTAAAGCGGTCTTCACCCTTTCGGAAGAACATTTGAAATTTACGACAGCGTCTATGCGTCACGAGGTGGAAGCTGGGCAGTTTAAGGTTTACGTAGGCGGAAGCTCTAGAGAGACGCTGACAGCTGAGTTTGAATGGCTGGCGTAGCCTCAAGCTCAAGAGCGGTTTAAGCCTCAAGGAAACCTGAAGTTTAGAGGGAGCATAAGCTTAAGATGGCTATGAAAAAGACAAGGAGGAGGGAAATCCCTCATTCCTTGTCTTTTTGGCGTTACAATGACTGTAGCACGCGGTGGTGCGATTGTGGTCATGCTGCGGATGCGGATGTAGGCGCGAATACACGCTAACCAATCCCGCCGCAATAACTCTACTGCGGATTCGTTGTCCAAATACCCGCTGTCTTAATGAAGACGCGTGGTGGCAGCGAAATGGCGGCAAGCGCAAGAGCTGCAACATCCTCGGGCTGCATCATGCGGTCCTCATCACCGATTTTTAGCCCGGCTTTCGTAGCCAGGTCAGTATTGACCGTGCTTGGTGTAAGCGCTGTAACGCGAATATTGTGCTTGCGCACCTCTTGCAGCAACGATTCGGTGAAGCCCAGCACTGCGAACTTGGATGCGCAGTAAGCGGAGCCGGTCGCAAAGCCGCGTTCTCCGGCTGTGGAAGCTACATTAATAATTTCGCCGCTATTTCTGGCAACCATGTCTGGCAGTACGGCGCGAGTCACATTGTAGGTGCCGAATAAATTGACATCCATCATGCTCTTCCACTCTTCCGGGTCCATATCCAGCACGGTGCCGAATTTGGCAATGCCTGCATTATTGATTAGAATATCAATAGGGCCAAGCTGCTCGGTAATCGAGGCAACCGCTGCCTGTACCTCTTGATTAACCGATACATCGGCAGCCGCTAGGCTGACCTGTATAGAATAATTGGCTTTCAGCGTCTCGGCGAGCGTCTCCAAATCGGAGACCGTTCGGGAAATAAGTCCAAGGCTGACGCCCTCCTTCGCAAGTGCATGGGCAATAGCCAGCCCGATGCCTTTGCCCGCGCCAGTAATAATCGCTGTTTTTCCGCTTAGTGTCATCTTCAATCGCTCCATTCATTAGGGAAATTGCTTCTCGTTTCTCCTCTCTATTATAAAGCTGTCAATAACCGGAATACAAATAAGCCCCAATAAGTGGGCGAATGCTACAAGTCAGGTGGGTCCGTATGAAAATAGATCGATTGCTCGGCATCGTCGTCCTGCTGCTTGGCAGGAAACGATGGAATGCGACCGAGCTTGCCGAGCGCTTTGAAGTATCGATTAAAACGATTTACCGCGATATGGAGACGCTGGGTTTAGCCGGAATTCCTGTTGCCTCCCATCACGGCGCAGCTGGCGGCTACGAAATTATGGAGCAGTACACGTTGAATCGGCAGCTTGCAAGCGCGAAGGAATGGAAGGCGCTGCTTGCTGCGGTGAAGGGAATTGCCTCAGCGCTAAATGATCAAGCCTATCATGAGCTGCTCACCAAGGTGAATGCACTGCTGCCGCAAGCTGCGCATGAGGAGCATGGCAGACAGGGCGAGGAGCTGGTATTGGATTTACAATCGTGGGGATCGGGACTGGATTTGAAGCCCAAGCTGGCCTTGCTCCAACAAGCGATTACAGAGAGCAGGGTGATTCACCTGCGTTACGCCAGCTCGGCGGGTAATGAAAGCGAGCGGGCGGTTGAGCCGGCAGCACTCATCATGAAAGGCTCCGTTTGGTATGTGCAGGCGTATTGCCGCGGGAAGCAGGGTTTTCGCATGTTTCGTTTGACGCGTATACTCGGCCTGTCGCTAATGCTGGAGCGCTTCGAGCCGCGGCAGTCGCCGCAGCTCGAAGGGCTGATCTGGCGCAGCGACTGGGCGGTAGATCAGGAGACGCCAATGCTTCTGCTCTTTCAGCCGCAGGTCAAGCATCGCGTATATGATGCTTTTCCAAGCGTATTTATTACCGAGCTTGCGGATGGCAGCTTGCAGGTGGCGGGTTCTTTTTCGCTGGATGAGTGGTTTTATGGCTTGCTGCTGAGCTTCTGCCAGCATGTGAGGGTGCTGGCTCCCGCTTATGCCGCTGAAGAAGTGAAGCGCAGGGCACAGCTTATTTTTGAAATATATTAATTTATAAGTGTCACCCTTATAATCGGCTTATATTTCACCCTCGAAACGGTAGCTTTGCCGCCAGAGGACGGCGACAGCCGTTTACGCTTGAAATATAGGAAAGGATATCCTAACGCTATCCTTTCTCTATATTTCTCGGAATGAAACGCGCCGCGCCGCCAGAGGACGGCTTTCGGCCGTTTCACCTTGCCCAATATTGAATCCGGACAGACAGCTGTCTGATATAGTGCGATAAGCTTTGGGTAAATCTAAGTAAGCATGGCGAAGCGGGTTGCGCATAGGTCGCCATGCTTATGGAAAAGAGGAAATGACGTTATGAAATCGACATTGGAGCAGCAAGCGGCCTTGAGGCTGATGGGCATTGGCGTTCGGACAACGAATCAGGAGGAAGCGGGGCAAAGTGGGCGCATTCCGGCGCTGTGGACACGGTATTTTCAGCTGGAAGGTGTGGAGGCCAGTAAGGCTCAAGCTCAAGACGATTTTATTTATGGGGTATATACCGATTATGAAACGGATGCAAGCGGCGCTTACACGGCTTTCATTGGACGTACCTATGATTTAGACCTTTCCATAACAACAGGGACAGCTGCCCCAGCAGACATGCAGCAAATTGTTGTGCCGGGCTCCATGTACCGGGTTTTCGAGACGAGGAGAGGGCGGGTGCCGCAGGTTGTCATCGAGGCCTGGCAGGATATTTGGGCTTATTATGAGACGGCTGCCGAGCAGCGGGCGTATTCGGGTGATTTTGAGCGGTATGATAAAAATGCTTTTCAGGATGGGGAAGCAGTCGTTCGCATTTATATCGCGATCAAAAGCTGAATTCTATTAAGCATTAAGCATTAGCCGTGAATGCGTCACATGATGCCCTATGCCCCGCCGTTAGATGAATGGCCTTTCCCTTTTGCTCGGGCGAGCTTTGCTGCGCTCCTGCGTTGGATGAGAGGATAACGGATAGATTGGAAGGGGAAGGCGAATGGTCAACACAAGCAAGATGAAACAAATAAAAAAGTGGAACCGGACCGGTGAATTTCATCGGTCCATTCAAGCGTTACAGGAGGCTGTCGTCATTCCAGCTGATATTCGAAGTGAAGCGGGCTGCCAGGAAGGCTTTGATACGCTGTACTTATATATAGAAGCGCAGCTTTACAGCGGGCATGTGGAGGAAGCAGAGGCGCATTACCCAGCGCTTCAATCGCTGCTGTATACGTGGAACGGGATTTATACTCACAGCTATACGGCCAATTATCAGCTGAATTTCATCCGGTCAGCGCTGGACTACGCGCTGGGGAGCAAGCTGGCAGCAGTGCGTGGCTTCGCCAGGCTGATGGAGTATGGCGCACAGCTTGATGCGCAGCTGCGGGCGGCGGTTTATTATTATTTTTCACTGGCGGACTATGAGGATTACAATGTGGTGGATGCGCGGGAAAAGCTGGGTTTAGCAAGGCGGGAGAAAGGTCCCACGCCCTTCGTTGTGGAGCGGTTCGACGAGTTGGAGCAGTGGATTGCCATTCGCGAAGCCCGGATGGAGTGGGAGCAGCTTGACCGCAGCACATCAACCTTTCGGCAAATTGGGGAGCTTGCAGGAGAGCAAGCAAGCAGCATCCATGAGCTCGCGCTGAATGCCGATGGCAGCTTGGCAGCCGTCCTCTATGAAGACGGCATCGTTCGCGTGTGGCGTACAGCGGATGGCCAGCTTCAAGCTGTAATCGCGAGGGGAAATGGCGAAGCTGTGGGCAAACGCCTAGAAAGCAAAGATACAGCACATAGAGCGGCATTGTGCTTCAGTCCGGACTCCAGCCTGCTGGCGGTTGGCACGGGGATTGGCGTAGTAGAGCTATTTCATGTCCATGGCGGGAAGCTGGGGCAGCACTGGGAGGTCTGTCCTGACATTCAGGCAGAGTGGCTTGGCGGTGGACATTCTCAGGGTTTGTATACGCATATCAGCTTTAGCAGCAATGGGCGTTATGTCGCCGTTATTCCAGTAGTAGAGGGCGATGTGCTTCCGTATGCAGATGGGGTGGATATGTCGTGTTTCCACACCGTATTTGTAATAGAGACTAGCGGCGGACAGTGTGTGCTGCAGCATGCGTTTCGCGAAGGGCGAATCGGTGCCGTTGCCTTCAGCGAGGATGAGCGGATGCTGGCTGTCGGCGTTATTGGCCAGGAGGTTGCTGTATGGGAGCTGAATACCGGCAGCATCGTATATTTTGATCATGATTTTGTAACGATGTCAGATCATGGACGCATGGTGTCGACGAGTACGATTGCTTTTGCCCATGGCAGCTCGATGCTTGCTTATCCGGCAAGCGATCATACGATTAAATTGATCAGCATGAGTGAATGGGGTGGCGTCTATACGATTCAGCGGCGGGCGATTGTGCTGGAGGAAGGCATTACGGTAAGCGCCATAACGTTTAGCGAAGATGGAGGAACGCTTATTTCGGCGGAGGATCACAGCCGCTGGAAACATGGATCGCTTAGTGTTTGGGATGTGGAGCGAGCGCAGCAGTTGTACACGGCCACAATTGAACGTTCCGTTGCTTTCGAGCTGGCCATTCACGAACAAGGCGATGAGCTATGGGTGCTTGCCGGTCCGGTCTTGGAAATCCGCAGGCTGAGTACACTGGAGCAGCTAAAAAGGCTGGACCCGTACCAGTGGCACAATTCCACAGCTACTTTGCAAAATGCCAGTGCGCTCGCTGATGATAGAGCCGCCTGCGCCATCGCTTTTAAAGGCAAGGTGCGTTTTTTCGGCTAACCGTAGAGCGCATGGCTGAAAATAGCATCGGCCTGCTGTCGCCGATTCAGACAGCAGTGATAAGCCGTTGAAGAAGGCTTTATTTTTGACTTAATAGCAGCTGGCATAGATCAGGATACACTTCCTGATTGCTGAGGGCCATAAGCAAATAATCAGGATTTACATCTTTCGGCACAACAGCCGAAGCATAGGCAACAAAATCACGATAGGATGGGGGAGCATCGGCATACAAAGGATGGTTTGGACTGGAAAATAGCGTATAGCGCTGCTGAATGTCGGCAACCTTTGCATTATAAAAGCTGATGCTATGCTCATCTCTAACGGCAGAAGCTCCCTTCATGCGATGATTTAACAGATAAAGCACATCATGCAGGGCTCTTGTTTGCTGCTCCGTAAAATGATGATCCAATAAAAAAAGGTAGAATGGAAACTCATCTTTCGCAATAATCGTCCTCATGAGCTTCATTTGATATTTCAACCGTTCTATTTCTTCATGTACATTCATCGAATTTCCCCGCTTCCTTTTCTTTACCAGCTTAATCTCTTCCTTAGTATACAGAAACAAACGTAAAGAAACCGTTTCTCGGCAAAATGGGAGCGTGAAGCTGCCATATGCCGAGGAGACGGTTTCTTTACGGTTTACGTGTTCAATCGTGAATAGGCAGCCTAGCCTTTCACAGAACCAGCGAGGCCTGATACGAAGTATTTCTGAAACGCGACATAGACGATGAGTACCGGTACGACTGAAATGAGCACTCCCGCGTTCATCAGCGGATAATTGGCCGAATATTGGCCGCGGAACGCCAGCAGCCCTGTCGTAATGGTGCGCATCGAATCTTTTGTAATAAAAATTTGGGCCAGCAGAAATTCATTCCAGGTCGCCATAAAATCAAAAATAAACAGCGTTGCAATGGCGGGCATCGATAATGGAATAATGATTTTGAAAAATTTCCCCATGACCCCGCAGCCGTCAATCAGTGCAGCTTCGTCAATTTCCTTGGGGATCGTGCGGAAAAATCCACGCAGGATCAAAATGCCGAACGGGATGCCGAAGCCCAAATAAATGAGAATAATGCCGGGATACGTATCGACAAGCCCAAGCTTGTTGAGAATCATATTGAGCGGAACGAGAGTAGCCTGCATCGGAACCATCATGCCGATGAGAAACAAGGCGAAGAGCCACTCGCTTCCCTTGAAAGCCAGCCGCGTCAGAGCAAAGGCGGCGAGCGCTTCAATTAAAATGCCAAGGGGAACCTTTACTAAGGCGATAAGCGCTGTATTTTTCATATACATGCTCATGCGCCCTTGCTCCCAAGCCTGCACAAAATTGTGCCACTGCAGCTTTTCGGGGAACATATAAAAAGGACGTGTCAGCAAGTCGCTGCTCGACTTCAAAGCTGTAAAGGCTATAAATAAAACGGGCAGCAGAAAGATGGCTGCTAATACTACGATTAAAACATATTTAAGTGCCTTACTGATGGGATGAACGCGCTGTTCCATCGGATGGACACCATCCTTCCTCCATATTACAAATGCGATTTTTTAGTGGTGTAATAAACATAAGGGATAATAATGACCAGCGTAATGAGAACTAAAAACATGGAAATGGCTGAGCCTGTGCCAATATTGGCAAATTTGAACGTCTGAATATACATCCACGAAGCCAGCACATGGGTGCTTTCCGCTGGGCCTCCGCCCGTCATCGCATAAATCAAATCGTATACCTTCATGGACGATACCATTGTGATGGCGACGACAATAACAAACGTTTCTCGCAGCAGCGGGACGGTAATAAACCAGAACATTTGCCGAGGCTTGGCACCATCAATGGTTGCCGCTTCATAAGGGTCCTGTGGAATCGTCTGTAGTCCAGCGAGAAACAGCACCATCGGCTGCCCAACGCCATTCCAGATGGCAGCCACGAACACCGCATATAGGGCGAATTTAGGTTCCGCCAGCCAAGCCTGTGCCCAACTGCCGAGCCCAATCAGCTCCAGCGCTTTATTGAATAATCCCTGCATGGGATTGTACATCCATGTCCAGATCGTCGCGACGATGACCCCGGATAATACGTAAGGGAAATAAAAAATGCCACGAAACACGATGCGGCCCTTCAGCTTCTGATTCAATAAAATCGCCAGCATAAGGCCGATTCCCATAATGATCGTCAAAGAGCCGAGCGTCCATAACAGATTGTTGGCGACCGCTCTTGGAAAGACGGAATCGTGCAGCAGCAAATCGGTGTAATTGCTTAAGCCGACAAATGTTTTTGTCGGCGCTACGCCGTTCCAGTTAAAGAAGCTGAGATACAGCGTGTAGAGCGTCGGGATAAATATAACGGCTATATAAATGAAAAGGGCGGGAAACACGAACAGCCAGGGCTTTAATACGCCGATTTTCAAGCTTCATTCCTCCTTGCGAATCAAGATGGAGCCGGCAAAGCAGCCGTGCTCCATCTTTTTTCTCTTTTGCAGCGCTTCATTGATGCGGCCTAGCTTGTTTTATTTTTAGCCTTATAGTCAGCAGCGGCCTTCTCCATACCTTCAGCAGCCTGCTCAGGCGTCCATTCTTTTAAAGCGACCTTATCCTGCGCCTCAAACAGCTTCTGTACCACTTCTTGCGGAAGTGCTTGGTCGGTAATGAGGAAGCTGCCCTTTGTCGCCATATCAAGCAGTGGCTTCAGGTGGGGCGTGTTTTCCGAATAAGTGACATTAAGAGCAGCGGGGGTGCCGTAAGAATCAATATATTTATTGACGACTTCAGCACTAGTCAAATATTCGCCTACTTTAATGGTAGCCTCAAGCGTTGCTTGATCAAGGTCGGCGCTTACTTGGAACATTTCGGCAAATACGGATGAACGGCCGGTCGGGAACTTGAACACGCCAAAATCATTGACATTAAATCCAGCTGCCGCAATATTGCCATCCAACCATGTTCCATCAATGTCTAGTCCCGTAGTGCCCGGATAGAAGAGATTCACAGCCTCTGTTGGATCAAGAGCGACATATCCTTTAGGGAAATAGCCTTTATCGTTATATTCCTTGAGCTTTGCGAACGTTTGAACAACGGCTGGATCGTTCCACGAAGCAGTCAGGTTGTTTAGCTTATCATGCAGCTCAGGTCCTGCGAAATGCTCCAGCAGCTGCTCCGTCAGACGCATGACGTGCCAGCCGTTTTTGCCGCCAAGCGATAGCGGTGTAATGCCGCCATCCTTCATCGCTTGCAGTTGTGCTTCAAGTTCCTCAAAGGTGGAAGGAGCGGTAAGCTTAAGCTTGTCATAGACTGTTTTGGAGTACCACATATCGACGGCGTTTAAGTGATAGGGTATGCCAGACACTTTACCGTTGTAGGTTCCCATATCAATAGCCGCTTGATTGTAAAGCGAAGGCCAATTGTGATCCTTGGCAATTTGGGTCAGATCAGCTGTAAGCCCATTTTCGGCATAAAAGGAACCCAGTGAACCGCCCCATGTAGACCACATATTAGGCAGCGTTCCCGAATTAGCAGCTACCTTTAACGCTTCTTTCATCGGATCAACGGCATATTTGCTAACCTCGATTTGAATATCGGGGTTAGCCGCATTAAAGTCAGCAGCCGCTCCATCAATCCATGTATGCTCCTGCAAGGCCCAAACGGAAACGGTTATTTTCTTTGCGCTGCTTGTACCGCTTGTACCGCTTGTGCTGCCAGCCTCTGAATTTGTTCCGCCGCTGGACGAGCAGCCAGCTGCAATAAGTGCGATCATTAATAAGCCTACAAATGCTTGCCATCTTTTTGTCATGAGAATCCCCCTCTAGTGGTCAATCAAAATGGTCGTTTCATTTAAATTTTACTGATGCGCAGTGCTTGATAAGGAATGCCGGGAAGTGGTACCTTGCATGCCCCCGCAAATTCCCCATCGAGCGGCGATATCGACATCGCCCAAGTATCGATTAAATCGATGCGGAATTTTGCACCTTCCGGAAGTGTCAAGTCACGGAACGCGGGGCGGCTGGCGCCAAAATAAATCAAATAATATTCGCCTTCCACGCCTCCGGCAGAAGCATCCCATTTGAAGTTAATGCGGCTCGTATCGAGTCTTGGTCCTTGCTCCATAATGCTGCGCAGGAAGGCAATCGGCTCTGCGCTGCTTCCATGGAGCTCGCCTCCATGCGACCACCAAATGATACCTTCAGGGTGTAAGTAAGTTTCACCATGGGTGACATATCCGCCTTGGGCCATCCCTTCCCAGAAGCATTGGGCCATTCGCTCTGCGGTAAGATTTCCCCAGCCGTGATTCAGATTGCCTTCATAGCGGCATTCATCGATGACGATCGGCTTACGGTAAAGCTCGCGCCATTCCGTTACAAAATTCAAGTCGGCATGCTGGATGCTGGCATGTGTGACCCAAGGCTTCCCGTGATCATACCAATGCAAATTGCTTCTATAATGGATTTCGGGATTATGCCAGTTATGAATGGAGCGAAGATGCTGATAAGGATCATGCTCCTGAATGATGCGGAAAAACCGATCCCAGTCCGTCATCTTCTTCTCGAACAACAGGTCATATTCATTGGCAAGCGACCACCATATGTTGCGGAAAGAGGCAAGCCTTGCGAGCGCATAGCGTAAATAATAATCGTCGGATTCAGCAGCCATGCGCGAGAAGCCCCAGCGGTCATAGGGATGGAATAAAATCAAATCCGCTTCAATGCCGAGAAGCTGCAATTGATCGAGCTGCGTTTCCAGGCGGCGCCAGAAATCAGGATTGAACGCCTCCCAATTAAAGCCCTGCTGCAAGGAGCCCGCGAAAGCGAATTGTTCCGGCTCGGCGGCGTTATAATCATAATGCTTGGGGAATACGCACATTCTAATTTTGTTAAACGGTGCTTTGCTCAGTGAGCGCAGCGTTTGCTGTTCAAGCTTTTCCCCTTGATGGTTCCATGCATAAGCGGTTGTTCCAACCGGATAGAAGGGCGTTCCGTCGGCATAGCTGAAATGATAAATTTGATCAACCTTCACAGGCCCGTGATTATCGGCCGACGTGGGAGCGGTGCAGATGAGTGTTCCTTGCAGGCCATCCAACTGCGCCGTACTGCTGCTCGTAATGAAGGACCATGAGCCAATGTAATCCGGCATGAAGCGAATGACATATTGCCCTTCGCCGTCATAGAAGCCGTCCACTTTAATGATCCGATGCCCGAATTGAAATTCAGCACTAAGCACAACTTCCTTATAGGGATTTCCGTCCTGTGGGCCTTCTATGCGAAGCTCAAAACGATTCCACTGCTCAGCCTCGAAAGGTTCTGACCATATGCGAGTCATGCTGTTCCTCCTTCTCTGATCATAAAAATACATTACTTTTGGTGAATGGCTTCATTCTATAGGATGCGGTTGTCCATTCGTAGCGGTCCAATCGATCCTTTTGTGCATTAATATGACTTTTTGTTTGCGGCAAGCGCGGTATCAAGCCTCTGTATGTATACGGATGATGCTATTTCCTATGCTTTTATGCTCATGTGCTTTTGTACGGATGAAAAACGAGCCGAGTGCTGCTTGAAAGAGCCCCCTGTATTCTTCTCATGGAGAGAAGGAACAGGGGGCTCCGGGAAAAGCTTATTGATTGCGGTATTCCAGCGGAGAAACGCCGGTGCGCTCTTTGAAAAGCTTGCTGAAATAATGCGGGTTCATATAGCCGATAGCGGCTGATATGTCATATACTTTACGGTTTGTTGTACGCAGAAGCTGCTGGGCATGCTCAATTTTATGACGAATGACATACTCGCTGAAGCTCTCGCCAATTTCCTTCTGGAAAATACGGCTTAAATAGCTTTGGCTGACATGGATGGATTCCGCAACCTTGGTCAGCGTCAAATCCTCCAGCAAATGCTTATCAATAAAAGCCTTCGATTTACGGACGATGAAGTTATCGCTTTGTTCGTTTAGCGGAAGCTGAAGCAAGGCCTCCATATAAGCCTTGGGCAGCTGTTCAAGAGAACAGTAGCACGAGCTGACCGAGGAAATCATCGCCATGTTCAGCAGCTCCAGCGTCTTCTGCCGCACCATATCGAGCAGCTTGCTTAATTCGGCAGGGCTATTGGTGTCCGTTCTGTCGGTACTGCTTTGCTCGCCTTGCAACTGTGCCGGGATAGCATCGGTTGAGCGTGCATTTTGCGGACAAAGCCATATCACTTCGCGGTAATTGCGATGAAAGACGAGCCCACCCCATTCTTTCATGACAAATTCGGCAATGAGATGCTGGATGGAGCGAAAGCGAAAATGCCCGGTGTCCTGCATGGTCGCGGCATCATCGCGTTTACGGAAGACGGTTAGCCGAAAGCCTGTCTCATAGGCTGCTGATTCAAGCTCTGCCAGCAGCGGCCGCTCAGGGAACGTGTACTCATCGAGCAAGGAAAGCAAATATTGATTTTTCTCCTCCTCCGTATAAGCCGGCTGGGGTACTGGGATATGCTCCAGCTTCGCCGAAGCTTTAAGCAGGGAAGCGCCAATTTCCTCCTCATCCATCGTTGGCTTGTGCAAATAGTTAACAGCGCCGAGGCGAATGGCCTCTTTGGCATAGGTGAAATTATCATAGCTGCTAATAAAAATAATTTGCACGCCCGGATAGCGCTCCAGCGCCAGCTTGGCAAAAGCGAGACCGTCCATACCGGGCATTCGGATGTCCGTAAGGATAATATGGATAGGCTGTTGTGCCTCCATAGCCAGCAGTGCTTCTTCACCATTCGAGGCTTCGGCTTTCCAATGAACGCCGTATTTTTCCCAATCCACCATATAGCGAAGTCCCAGTCTTGCAATGGATTCATCTTCAACGACGAGCAGGTTCCACATCCGCATTCTCCTCCTTCTCCAATATCCGATAGGGCATTCTGACCGTCACGATCGTATGCGCCTTTGTACGTTCAAATGATAAGCCATATTCCTCGCCAAACCGCAGCCGAATACGGTCCTGCACATTGCGCAGCCCAATATTTTGTGTGCCGGAATCGCTTTGCGGCCGCTTCAGCAGCTCCAAGGCTTGATGGTCGAAGCCGCTTCCATCATCCTGCAGCTCAATGACCAGCAGACGGCTGTCATTCCGTTCGAGCCGGGCTTCCAGCGTAATATGCAGCTTCCTCTCCAGCCCCTTGGCCCCGTGAAAAATCGCATTTTCCAGCAGGGGCTGCAGCAGCATGGGTGGTATAGAAGCCTGATTCAGCTCTGGCGGAATACGCCACTCCATATCAAATACATTCGTATAGCGTAAGTCCATTAACGTCGCATAGTCGCGCAAGAGCCGAATTTCTTCCTCAAACGTAACGAGCTCGCTGTCGAGCTTCATATTTGCATGAAGCAGCTTATTCAACGATTGAATCAGCTTGGCGATTTGTCCAGATTGCTGGAGAACAGCCAGCATGCGGATAGAATTGAGCGTATTGTATAAAAAATGGGGCTGAATACGGGCTCGCAGCGCGTAAAGCTCGGCATGCCGCTTTTGCCGTTCCTTCTCTTCGATCGATTGAATGAGCTCTTCCAGTCGAATGACCATTCGACCATAGCTGCTCTCCAGCTGGCCGATTTCATCGGCGCGACCATGCGCTTCGGGAGTGAAAAACTGCCCTTTTTCTACTTTGCGCATGGAGCGTATAAGTCTGGAGATGGGCTGGGAAAACCCTCGCGCGATCAGGAGGGAGGCAACGGCCGCCAGTACAGCAACGCAAATAATAATCAGGATCGTAAAGCTCTGAATGGAACGGCTGCTTTGCAGCATGGCGTCCTTATCCACACCCATGTAAATTTGCCATTCCAGATAATCGCTCTTCAAGGAAACACCGCTAAAGGTTTTGCTCCCAGCTTGTTCTTCAATGGAAACTTCCCACTCGTCATGTTGCTTATTCCGGCTTGCATGTTTCTGGAGCTCAGCTGCAAGCGCCCGATTCGAGGCATAAATCAAATTGCCTTCTCGGTCTATGACCGTTACTTGCGCATTGGGCAGCTCCAGCGAACGCACAAGATTCGAAATAAAGCGCGGGGAGATGAACATCGCCGTGACGGCCAGCGGCTTATAGTCCTCGTCCATTAACAGCCGAGCTCCAATAATGGCGTCGAAAGAATTGCTTTTGAACTGCTGAATGTTCTGAATGCCTGTCACGGTGAAATGGCCCTTCCCCGTCATCACCTCTTGATACCAAGCCTCGACTTTGGCGTCATAAGCCATATTAATGGCGCTGTCTCCATCTATCCGATAGCCATTAATCGACCCGTTCATGCCATAAACCATCAACCCGTTAATGGATGAATTAATGGACGGATAAGCGCTCATGAGCCGGGCCATCGTTTTTTGGGCATTAATTTCTTCTGTTCCCCACTGTTCAGGCGAGATCGCAGGCTGGTTCAGAAAGGAAAACACTTCCGGCATAAAATAAGGCAGCATGCTGAAACGGTCAAAGTCGCTAATTTGCCGTTCAATTGAAGCGTTGAGCTGTGCCAAAATGACCTTCAAGTCCTGCGTCGTCTGCGCTTCCAATGTATTGGATGACTTCGTTGAGCCGATAGCTCCTATAATGAAAGCAGGAATACTGCTAAGGAGAAAAAATAAAATGAGCAGCTTTGTCTGATAACGTGCGTTTCTCCAGCGTCCCAATTTGCCCACCCTTTCATGAATGTTAGGGAGTAGTCGTGAATTATAGCGCTTTCATTCCGTGCAGTGTTCAAGCATTTTAACATGATTGCTTTCAGAAGACAAAACTAAATCACTAAACAGAAAAATAAGGAAAAAGCCTATCCTTTTGAAGGGATAGACCTTTTCCTTGTTTGGGGTTCTCTGTTGTTAGCCTTTCACCGCTCCGGCAACGACGCCTTTGACGATGTATTTTTGCAGAAAAATAAAGACGATAATCGAAGGCAGGACGGCCATGACCATCGCGGTCATTGCATATTGCCAGTCCGATGTATATTGGCCGACGAAGGTGTAGGCTGCTAACGTCAGCGTCTTCGTATCCGGCGAGCCGTTCACCATGAGCAGCGGCAGCAGGAAGTCATTCCAGATCCACATCACATCGATAATAATGATGGTTGTCGTGACCGATTGCAGCAGCGGGAAAATGACGAGGAAAAACAGCCGAAAGCCGGATGCTCCATCCATTGTCGCGCTTTCGTCGATTTCCTGCGGGATGCCTTTCACGAAGCCGTGATAAATAAAGACGGCAAGCGGAGCGCCAAAGCCCCAATACAGCACGCCAAGTCCCCAGGTGCTCTCCGACAAATGCAGCTGCTTGGCGAACTGGAGCACCGTCAGCATAATCGATTGGAACGGAATAAGCATCGGCATAATGCAGAGCAGATAGATCAGGCCGCTCATCCGCGTTTTTGTACGCGCCAGCTTATAGGCAGCGATAGACGAGACGAGAATAATGCCCGCGAGGCCAACGATCGTAATGACCAGATTGTTCATGAACAGCTTCGGATAATTGATAAACTGCCACACATAAGCATAGTTTTCAAAAATAATCTTCTCAGGCAGCGCGATGACATCGCTCATCACTTCTCCAAAGCTTTTGAACGAGTTGTTAATGGCCAGAAACAGCGGGTATAGAAACAGCAGCGAGAGCAGAACCATTACGGCTTCCAGCGCATAGCGCCCTGCCGGACGTTTTTTTCTCATTAGGCCTCCACCTCCCGGCGCTTGAACAGCGTTAATTGAATCATCGTAATGAACAGCACGGCAACGAAGAGAATGAGCGCTTTCGCTGTACCGTAGCCGTACAAATTGTTCTGGAACGTATCGCGGTAAATATCATAGGCGATGCTGTAGGTTGAGCCGCCCGGCCCGCCGCCCGTCAGCGACAAAATCACATCAAACACTTTAATCGAATTCGTCAGCGCCATAAAGACGGCAATCGTAATCGAAGGTGCGAGCAGTGGCAGCGTAATGTTGAAAAAGGTGCGAAACGGCCCTGCGCCGTCTACCGTTGCCGCCTCCTTCAAGTCGCCCGGTACCGATTGCAGCCCCGCGATATAGATAACGAGGTAGAAGCCAATTGATTGCCAGATTGACACGAGCAAAATAGAAACAAAGGCAAGTCCCGGCGTGCCGAGCCAGCTTAAGTCAAAAATCCCCCATCCCGTACTTTCCCCCAGCGATTCAAAGCCCTGCATGAAAATAAACTTCCAGATAAAGCCGACGATGACGAGGCTCAAAATGTATGGAATAAAGAAAGCGGCCCGCAGCCAATTCGTCGTGCGCAGCTTCATATCGAGCAGAACCGCAAGCCCAATCGCCAGCACATTGACAAGCACGATGTAGAGCACCGCGTATTTGATCGTAAACCACGCCGAGCTGGTGAAGTTCGCATCATTCATAAAAATTTGCTTGAAATTATCAAGCCCGATAAATTTCGGATGCTTGGAAATGCCGTTCCATTTGGTCAAGGAATAACGGATTGTCATGGCAAAAGGAATATAAAAGGCAACGGCGATACAAATCAGAACAGGCAGGCTGAACAAGGTGAATTCCAGCTTTCCGCCCCATTTTTTACCTAATGCTTTGAACATATGATGCACCCCAATTCGTCTATTTCATCCACGCCAGCGACCTTCGCAGCCAGAGGATG
Organism: Paenibacillus algorifonticola; assembly: GCF_000971975.1. Classification (GTDB taxonomy): domain Bacteria; phylum Bacillota; class Bacilli; order Paenibacillales; family Paenibacillaceae; genus Pristimantibacillus; species Pristimantibacillus algorifonticola. The sequence continues at coordinate 29,707 of NZ_LAQO01000006.1, forward strand.
GCGCCAGTCGCATACGCTGGAAAAAGCATTTTCCAATCTAGCTTTAATGTGTATTATAGAGCAGACGGATTCCCGTCAAAATGGATTATAGAAAACAGTTAGGGGTAAAAAGGTGAACTGTATGCGGAGCGTGAAACGTTTATGAAAGCGATTGCGGGCAAGGCGCGGGAGCTGTTTTCTTTTTGGCGGGAGCTGGTCGCCCGGAGGCTGGTCAATAAGCTGATTTTGCTGTTTACAGGCGTTATTGTGCTCGTTGTGGCTTCGCTGAACTTCATTTCCTACCAGATGCTTGAGAAGGAGTCGGTTGGCAACAGCATCGATAGTACGACGAACAACCTGCTGCTCGTTGGCCGTAATTTGGAGGATTATTTGAAGGGCATTGAGCAGATGTCCTTGCCGCAAATCGGCTACGATGAAATCACCTATGCCATTATGCACGAGTCCGAGGACTATTCTTCCAAGATGTATGTTGAAAACTATTTGCGCAATATGTTTTATTCCCGCAGCGACTTGGAGGCAATCTACTTGTATGTCGTAGAGAAGCAGAAGTATTATGCGATAACGAGAGAAAATTACAATATTACGGTGCGGACGGGAACGAACACCGTCATTGCAGAGCAGCCATGGTATGCCAAGGCGATGGCAGACCCGAGCAATCAAGCGTATCAATCGCTATCTGGACCGGAGGCGGAGGCTGATTCCGGTTATGCCGCTGAAATTCAGCGAGCGAGCTTTATGGCGTACCACCGGGTGCTGCGTTCGATTAAGACGCGAAAGCCGCAGGCGGTGCTCTCTTTTTATTACAACGCTTCAGTCAAGGACGAAATTATGAAGGATATTCCGTTTAGCGAAGGCCAGCATTTGCTGTATCTTAGCCCGGATAATGAGCCTTTCGAGCTGGATGATGAAGCGTTCTACACGGAGCTGCGGGATGCAGGTGTGCTGCAAAAGCTAGGTGGAGGAGAGGGGATGGCTGGACAGGCTGGACAGAACAAGCAGAACGAACAGACCGAACAGATCGAGCAGGCGGGGGCCTCCAGCGGGCCGTTTACTTGGGTGCAGGGGGAGCAGAAATATTTAATTATTTACAATGTGGCGCAGAAGAGCGGCTGGAAGCTGATTAAGCCGATTCCTTATTCGCAAATTTACGAGGCCGCGACGAAGACGCGCAACCTGAACTATGCTATTGGCGTGCTGTTTTTGCTGCTCGCAGTCATTCTCGTCAGCTTGATGTCGAGTGCCATCACGAAGCCGCTCAAGAAGCTGTCCCGCCAAATGAGCCGGTTCAGCGCAGGCAGCTTTGACGCGGAGGCCGAGGTGAAGGGACGCGACGAAATTGCATATTTGTCACGCCATTTCAATCTGATGGTCAGGCGGACGAATGAGCTGATTAATGAGCGCTACAAAATGAAGCTGGCGGAAAATCATGCGATTTTAAAGGCGCTGGAGGCGGAAATCAATCCGCATTTTCTGTACAACGCGCTGCAAGCCATTTCCACGAAAGCGCTCAAGCATCAAACCTATGACGTCGCGGATATGATCGATGCGCTGGCGCTGACGTTCCGCTATTGCATCAGCGGGAAGGATATTGTGTTTGCGCGCGAGGAGCTGAAGCATATCGAGCGTTATATGGCGCTGCAAACGGCGCGGTTCGGCGCCAGACTGCAGGTCGTCTATGAGTGGGAGGAAGCGCTGATGGAGCTTGAGATTCCGAAGCTTTCGGTGCAGACGCTGGTCGAGAATGCGATCAAGCATGGGCTGGAGAAGGTGACGAGCACCGTCACCATTGGCATTAGGGCAAGCCTTCAGGAGGACGGAACAGCGCTGATCGCGGTGCAGGATGATGGGCCAGGCTTTACAGCAGACAGGCTGGGGCAGGTGGAGGCTTCGCTGCGGCGCGAATGGGGCCAGCGGGAGAGCGACAACATTGGGCTCGTCAACCTGTACACGAGGCTGAAGCTTTTGTACGGGGAAGAGGCAGAGCTGCTCATTAAGAGCGATCAAGCGGGGACGGAGCTGGCGATGCGGCTGCCCCGGCGAGGAGGGAACGGTTTATGAAGTATACGGTGCTGATCATTGACGATGAAGAGCCGCTGCGCGAGGCCATTCGGCTGCTTGGCGACTGGGAGGGACTTGGCGTAGGGCAGCTGCTGGAGGCAGCAGATGGATTAAGCGGACTGCGCATGCTTGCGGAGCAGAGGGTAGACCTCGCTATCGTCGATATGAAGATGCCTGGCCTGAACGGGGCAGAGCTGCTGCAAACCGCCCAGCAGCAGTATCCTGGGCTGCTGACCATTGTCGTCAGCGGCTATAATGACTTTGAATATACGCGGCAGGCGATTCGCTCCAAGGTCGTCGATTATTTGCTTAAGCCTGTAAACCGGACTGAGCTGAATCAAGCGCTGCGCAAGGCGATGGATGTGCTGGAGGCGAAGCGCAGGCAGGAGAGCGATTTTATTGCGCAAAATATTACCCTCAACCTTTCGCTGCCAGGGCTCAAGGAGAAAATGTATTTGTCGATCCTCGAACGCAGCTTTAAGCAGCAGGCGAATGAAGCGTTTCTGCCGCTTATTGGCGCGGACGACAAGGCCAATCGCTTCGTCGTTGTGCTGCTGCGCATTTTGAATCTGGACCAGATCAGGCGCAGCCGCTTCCACGGCGACACTGAGCTGCTGCATTTCGCCGTCAGCAACGTCGTCAACGAGGTGGCGGGCGCGCACTTTCAAGCGTTCAGCTTCGCGAATCCGAAGCAGGAGCGCGAGCTGGTCGCCATTCTGACGATGAATGGCGGCGGTGCTGCCGATGCAGCCTATCGGGCGCTGCATCAGGTGAATGCAATAGCCGCTACGCTTCAGCGGCTATTCGGCATTAGGGTCGCCGCAGGCATCGGCGGCCCGGTGGCGGAGGCGCTGGACATGGCCGCCTCCTTCGAAGAAGCGCGCTCAGCGCTGGGTGAGATGGATCTGCTGCGCATGAATGGAGCAGCAGCCGTTAGAGCCGCAGCTGCTGATCATCGCGGCAGCAGCAGCCGCAGCGAAGTCGGCGTCAGCGGCGAGCGGTCAAGCAGCAAAGCAGCCGCCCGAAGTCATACGGGCGAAGGCGAAGGCCGTACGCCAGGCGCTGCCGCCAGCGCTGAGAAGCGGCAGCCGAAGGAGGGGCTGTCGCTGCCTGGGCGAATGGCGGTCATTCGCCAGGCGCTAGCGGGCGACAACCTCCAGCAGGCGAGCAGCATCATCAGTGAGCTGGCCCGCAGCTGGCAGGATGCGGACAGGCTGAGTCTGGGCGAAGCCGATCGCATCATTCGCGAGGGCATCGTGCTGTTTGGCGACCTGTCGCTTGCGCTTGGCGTTCCGCAGGAGCGGCTGCCGGCAGGCAGTGAGGAAAGCTTGCGCAGCCGGGGGCTTTCGCTCGATTTTGCCACCTTCGAGCAGTTCGCCGCGCTGCTCCAGCGGCTGCTAAGCTTTTACCATGAGCAGCTGCGGGCGGCGCAGGCTGTGCAGAAGCCGTTCGATATTGCCGATATTAAAGCTCATATCGACCGTTATTATTTTGAGGATATCAAAATCTCGCTGTATACCGATAAATATTTTCTCAGCCGCGAGTATTTGATGAAGCTGTTCAAGCAGCAGTTTGGCTGCGGCATTCATGAATATGTACAGAAGGTGCGGATGGATAAAGCGAGGGAGCTGCTGGACGATTCGGCGCTCAAAATTCAGGATATTTCCGAGCTGCTCGGCTACAAGGACAAAAACTATTTCAGCAAGGCGTTCCGCAATTATTACAGCCTGTCGCCAACGGAATACCGGAGCAGCAAGGGGAATAGTTAGGGGAGCTTCACAGTCATACACCACTTTTTTACCCTTAATACACCACTTATCTGCATTTTTATCTCCTATCCTTTTCTTTAGAATAAGCAGCGAAGACTTGTATTCCAAGCGAAAAGAAATGGGGGCCCTACCATGTTCAAAAAAATCATGTCCATGTCCACCAGTATCGTCCTGGCTTCGGTCATGCTGGCTGCTTGCGGCAGCGGCAATGGCAACACTACCAGCACTAATGGCAATACGCCAGAAGCAAGCAGCACAGCCGATGCTGGCGGCGCCGCGAATGAGGCGAAGCCGGTTACGATCAACATGTTCACCGCTTCTCCCGAATATACCGATGCGTTCAATGCCTACATTGCCGAATACAAAAAAGTGAAGCCGAACGTCACGATCAACCTGGAAATTATGCAAGCCGATTACAATACGGTACTGAAGTCGAAAATCGCTGCCGGAAGCACGCCGGATGTATTCCAGACGACGGCAGGTGGCGATATTGACACCTTCGCCGAATACAGTGCTGATTTGACTAATGAGCCGCTTGCGGCAGCAATGACGGATGCAGTCCGTATTAATATGACGTCGAGCGACGGCAAGGTGCTGGGACTTCCGGTCAAGGGCAATTTGATGATGATGATTTATAATAAAAAGCTTTTGGCGGACGCTGGCATTGCTGCTGCTCCGAAGACGACAGCGGAGCTTGAGGACGCAATTGCCAAGCTGGAAGCGAAGGGCATCACACCATTTGCCAACGCCTACAAAGAGTGGTGGGTATGGAAGCATATTTTCCAAAACTTCGTCAACGCTGCTGCGGCAGATGCGGGTACTACGCCGAAAGAGCTGGTCGACCAGTTCATCGCGGGTGAAACGACATTTAAAGACCATCCCGTGCTCAGCGACAATTTCTTTAATTTCATCGATCTGACCGTGAAGCACGGGACAGACAAGCCGCTTGAGCGTGACAGCAACGCCGAAGTAAGTGACTTTGCATCAGGCAAAGCGGCCTTCATGACGGGCAAGGGCGCATGGGACGAGGAAGCGATCAAGAAAATTACGCCTGACATCGAAATCGGCATCGCAGGCTATCCAGTAAGCGATAAGCCGGAGCAAGCGCTGCTTGTTACGGGGGCGGATCAGGCGCTGCGCATTAACAAGGATTCCGCTGTTGCGGCGGAAACGATTGAATTTTTCAACTGGCTGTACACCTCGGATTACGGTAAAAAGTGGTTCTCGGAAGTCGCGAAGGTCATTCCGCCGATTAAAGATGCGGCGCTGCCGGATCTGGATATGCCGAAGCAGATGGAAGAGATTTTAAAGACGGAAAAATCCGGCGATTTGTCGGTCAACTATTCCCTCGACACATTCCATCAAAAATTTGGCGAGCTGATGCAGAGTTACATTAGCGGCGGGAAAACGAAGGAGCAGGCGATTAACGAAATCCAGCAAGCATGGATTCAATTCGGCTCCTCGATGTAGGAAGAGAAGGCTGTAAAGATGCCGCTAAGCAGCGGCTGATAAACAAGGCATGGGGACGAGAAAAGTCCCTGTGCCTTGTTTTTTATGTTCTACGCTAACAATAAAGGGTGGATTTTCCAAAACTATTCTACAAAAAAATTGAGAAAGTTATATAACTGCTACTTATTAACCGGATGCCGTTAACCGATATAACAAGTTATAAGGGTTAAGAACAGTTTTTTTCAGCTGACAATGAGTTGATGAATAGCGTAAATGAGCAATTAGCAACGAGCATCAACGGGATGCAGGGCACGGAAACGATACTCGTCATGGACAAAAGCGGAATCATTATCGCCAGCAACAATGATAGCATATTGAATAACAGCCGCTCAGACCGGGACTATTTCAAGCAGGCTATTGCGGGGAAATCAGTTGTCAGCGATGCGCTGGTATCCAAATCATCAGGCAATCTGGTCACTGTACTGGCTTCGCCCGTTTTTGATAAGCAAGGTTCTATTCAAGGCGTGGTTGCCGTTACACTTGTTACGGACTTTTTCGTAAACAAGCTTAAGGATGTGCGAATTAATGATGAAGGCAAGGTCATGATCTTGGACCGTGCAGGCACGGTTCTCTATCATTCAGCAGATGCGTCGTTAATCGGTACTGTGCTTGAAACGGAAGACTATCATGCGGTGCTCGCGCTGCCAGCCAGCAGTGAAATAGTGCGAGATGAGCTGAACTTGCCAAGCCGGGTTGCCTTCTATTCGAAGACGCCGATTTCCGATTGGTCGGTTATTATTGAAGATAGTTTAAGCGATGTAGAAAAGCCGCTGAAAAACATGATGCAGCAGATGATTGTAGTGATGATTATTTCTATTCTGGCCTCAATAGCGGCAGGCATTCTGATTTCCCTGCTCGTTACGCGGCCAATCGGCCATCTGACAAGGCTGTTCAAGACTATGGCTTCAGGCGATTTGACGGTAGTGGCTACTGGGAAATACAGCGGAGAGTTCAAGGTGCTGGCAGACAGCTTCGACGTGATGGCCCTGCGCAACAAGCAGCTGGTTACGAGCATGAACGGCTCGATTGCGGTGCTGAAAAAGAGCATGTCAGAGCTGGATGAGACGTCGAAAAGAACCAATCTTTCGATCGCCGAGACGTCGACAACGACGCAGGAAATTGCCAAGGCGATGGAATCGCAAGCCAATGATACGGAATCGATCGTCGACAAGTTTATGGAGGTCGGCGACAAAATTGCTGACGTAAGCGGCAAGTCGCAGGAAATTAGAACGAAGGCAGACTCCGTTGCGCAAATATTCAAAGCCAACTATGAGGTTATTGAGGCTTTGGTGGAAATCAACCATCGCAGCGAGTCGGAGGTGCGCAAAATTTCCGAGGTAACCGCGCAGCTGGCGGAAAGCTCTTCTGGCATTCGCCAAATTACAGGAGCGATTTCCGACATTGCGGGTCAGACGCAGCTGCTTGCACTGAATGCTTCCATTGAAGCGGCAAGAGCAGGAGAGCAGGGCCGCGGCTTTGCGGTCGTCGCCTCGGAAATTCGCAAGCTGGCGGAGCAGACCTCGCTGCAATCCCAAGATATTAATAAAATCGTCGCCCAGACGATTGAATACGTAGAGCAAAGCGATCACAGCGTGAAGGCGATAGAGTCCATTTCGGAGCAGCACAATAGCAGTGTGCAGCAGACGCAGCAAACCTTCAGCTACATTACCGATAATATTCACGAAATTATTGAGCAGGTCAAGACGATTGCTGTCCAGCTGAAAGCGATTGAGCAGGATAAAGACGGCGTGCTTGGAGCAGCGCAAAGCTTGTCGGCTTCCGGCGAGCAGGTATCCGCTTCCGTGGAGGAAGTAACAGCAACGGTACAGGAGCAATCGGCAATGGTACAGAACCTTGCGGAGATGGTTGAAACGATCGAAAGCTTGAGCAATGAGCTGGCACAAGCAGCTGGCGAATTTAAAGTAGAGTAACGATACAGCTCGTAAACACCCCTGTTCTATTAGTAGAACAGGGGTGTTTGGTTCGCCTAAATAAAGGAACTCATAGAGTGTGAAAATAAGCTATAATATAACAATAATCGATAAATATCGGGTTGAAGCGTGTGCGCTAGTTGCCTGCCAGGCAGGAAAACAGTTTGTTGCGAAAAGGAGATTGCGGCGGTGGATCACTTCAAAAATTTATTTGAGCTATCTTTTGACATGCTTGTGGTCATGGACTGCAACGGCCGCGTTGTGCACTATAACAGTGGCTTGCAGAAGATGCTGGGCTATCCTGTCTTATTGAATAGTATGAAAGATTTTTATACGTATATGCATCCCGACGATATAGCTTCAATGGATGCTTTGGTTCCACAATTAATACAGGGCAGGGAGCTGAGCGGATACTTGAATCGATTCCGTTGCGTAGACGGCTCTTATAAATGGCTGCAGTGGAATGTCTCGCTGGATCAAATCAATATGTACTTTTATGTCATAGGGCGCGATGTGAATCATCAGAAAAGCTTCGAGCAGCATCTGGCGGCACAGGAGCTATGGTATCGTTCCTGCCTCGACAATTTGCTGGATGGCTTCAGCTATTACAAGACAGTCAGGGACGAAGGCGGAGATATTATTGATTATCGATCGGAGTACATGAATGATACCTTTTGCCGAATGATGAATTATTCGAAAGATGAAGCTGTTGGCCGGCTGTGGTCGCAGCTTTTTCCTGATTTTACAGAAGAGATCAGGGCGGTTCTGAAACAGGTGACGAGCAGCGGCAAACCCGTTTTGCGGCAGGAGCGGGTATACAATAAGTGGCTGACGGATGAGGAAAGCTATGATGTGCTCTATTATAAAATGGGCGATGGCTTCGCTTGCAGCTGGCGTAATGTAACCGAATACCGCCGGGCTCAGGAGCATTTGGAGCTTTCTAATCTGAAATTTACGAGCGCTTTTCATACGAATGCGACAATGAACTTTTTAATAGATTTGGAAACAGCGACGATTATAGAGATGAATCAGAAGTTTTCGCAGACGATCCGGCGGGGACATTATTCCCATTTTGTAAACAGTATTATGCAAGCGATTCCAGCTCAGGGTTTATTAGAGAATATTGAGCTGCCCTTTCTGCGGCAGTCCGGCGATACGGGCTATGGTGTAATCTCAGGCGAAGTGCTGGAGATGAAGGACAAGCGTTATTTTCTCGCCTTTGCCATCGATATTACGGAGCTGCGCAAAGCCAAAAAGCATCTCCTCCTTATGGACAAGCTGAATTTGCTCAGTTCCATGGCAGCAAGCATCGCCCACGAGGTACGCAATCCGATGACGACGATCAAAGGCTTTTTGCAGCTGATGCAGAAAAATACGACGCTCGCCTCTTACCGGGATACGTTAAATTTGATGATTAGCGAGCTCGATCGCGCTAACGGCATTATTTCAGAATATTTATCGCTGGCGAATACCCGTTTTGTGCAAAAAGAACGGAAACAGCTGGATGTTCTCGTCTCGAATATATTGCCGCTGCTGGAAGCGGATGCGGCCTACTCCAACATTTTAATTGTGCTTGATTTGCATGCCACGGAGCCCGTTACCGTGGAGGAGAAGGAGATCCGCCAGCTGCTCCTGAATTTGACGCGCAATGCAATCGAGGCGATGGAGAGCGGCGGCGAGCTCACCATTCGGACAAGAATGAATCAGGGCAACGTCATACTGGAAGTCGCCGATCAAGGCCATGGCATCCCGAAGGAGCATATTGAGGCGATTTTCACACCTTTTTATACGACGAAAGAAACGGGAACCGGGCTTGGTCTTGCGGTGTGCCGCAGCATTGCGGAGCATCATGGCGCCGATATCGAGATTGAATCAAGCGAAGAGGGGACGACATTCCGGGTCGTATTTTAGCAGCCCGCTGAGCAGCATACAATCTCATGATAAGCAGTCAATCGTATGGGTGGAATAGGATATTTTCCCACACTAACGTTTTTTTGCTGATGCATGGTTTCGAATTGGCCTATATATAGAAGAAATCCCCCTGATTACGCGAAAGCGTCCAGGGGGATTGTTTGATTTGACGTAGTGCAGGCTATAGAGATGAATCCGCCTTAGCCCTCTTTCATAATCTCAGCAATCAATTCAAAAGAGCGAAGACGTGCCTGATGATCATAAGCGGAGCCGGTAATCATCAGCTCGTCAGCGCCTGTTTTTTCAATAATGTCGGCAATTCTGCTGCGCACCGTTTCCTTGCTTCCGGCAGCGCCGAAGCTGAATTTGCTGCGGACGACAACCTTCTCTTGTTCATTCCACAGTTCATCCATATTGGCAACGGGCGGTTTCAGCTTGCTCGTCTGTCCGCGGATGAGGTTAAGGAACTGCTGCTCCTGCGATGTAGCGAGGAAGCGCGCTTCTTCATCTGTATCTGCGGCGAGAATGTTTACGCCAATCATGACATGAGGCTGCTCCAGCGCTGCCGAAGGGCGGAAGCTGCTGCGATACAATTGCAAAGCCTGCATTAAGTAGTCCGGCGCAAAATGGCTGGCGAAAGCAAAGGGCAGTCCCAGCTGTCCCGCCAACTGAGCGCTAAAGCCGCTGGAGCCCAGCAGCCAGATCGGAATATCGAGTCCTTCACCGGGAAAAGCGCGAACGGCAGGAACTCCTTCTTCTATAGAAGGGTTTAGAAAGCTGCGGAGTTCGCCAAGCAGTTCGGGAAAGTCTTGGCCGTTATTGCTGTTAAGTCCACGGCGCAGCGCGCGGGCAGTTGACTGGTCTGAGCCTGGGGCACGCCCGAGTCCGAGATCAATGCGTCCCGGATACATCGAGGCGAGTGTGCCGAATTGCTCGGCTATCATAAGCGGCGCGTGGTTGGGCAGCATAATACCACCAGAACCGACGCGGATCGTATTGGTGCCTTCGGCAACATAGCCGATGAGAACAGAGGTAGCGGCGCTGGCAATGCCTTGCATGTTGTGATGCTCAGCGAGCCAATAGCGCTGATAGCCCCAACGCTCAGCATGCTGGGCGAGATCGCGTGTATTTTTGAAAGCGTCGGTTGCATTGCCGCCTTCAACAACGGGAGCCAGATCAAGAATGGAAAGAGGAACGGTATGTGAATGGGCCATAATAACAATAACCTCCTATACAGTAAATTGACTTGTAAGTCATACTCTCCATTATATCATAATGAACGCCAAGGATAGAGTGGACAGGCTGGAGTGAAAATGGATTAAAAAAAGTTGAAGCAAATGCTTGCAATTTATCTTTAATTATAGTATCTTAAATTTAAGATAATAAATGCAAGGAGGTGAGGGCAATGAAAGAGGCGGATAGCAAGACGCCAATGCCACCGCAGGAAGCCGAAGACAGCGCCTTGAAGCTCTACATTGCGCTCAACCGGGCCAGCCAATGGATTAACGCCCATGGCGACCGGGACATTCGCAAGCATGGCTTGAATCGCACCGAATTCGGCGTACTGGAAATGCTGTATCACAAGGGCGCACAGCCTCTGCAGCAAATCGGCGGCAAGGTGCTGATGAGCAGCGGCAACATTACCTATGTAATAGATAAGCTTGAGAAGAAGCAGCTCGTGCAGCGCAGAGCTTCAGCTGATGATCGCCGGCTCATCTTCGCAGAAATAACGAGCCAGGGCACGCAGTTTATTGAGGAAGTATTCCCGGCACATACAGATATTATTAAAGAAGCGGTTAGCGGCTTGACGACAGAAGAACAGAAGCAGGCAAGCAAGCTGCTCAAGAAGCTCGGCAGACACGCGCAGGATGCTTTTAAGTAGAAGAAGCTTAGTATCCTGTACCGTCATTAAATATTATCGCTCAACCCTAATATCTTAATTTAAAGATTCTCAAATCCATGATATAATAGAGGAGTGTTCATAATGACACAACAAACAGCAGGCATTCACCACATTACAGCTTTCGTATCCAACGCACAAGCAACGGTTACTTTCTATGCAGGCGTACTTGCCCAGCGGCTCGTGAAAAAAACAATCAACTTCGATGCTCCAGAAGTGTATCATCTGTATTTCGGAGACCAAGCCGGCAGCCCAGGCACGATCATGACCTTTTTCCCTTTTGCACACGGTCGTAAAGGTGTGATTGGCGGAGGACAGGTTGGGGTAACCACTTATGTTGTTCCTGCGGGAGCGCTGGATTTTTGGAAAGAGCGTTTGGCAAAATATGAGGTTCCGTTCACCGAAACGGAGCGGTTCGGCGAGACGTATGTTCAGTTCGTTGACCCTGATGGCTTGCAGCTTGAGCTTGTAGCCCGGGAGGAAGGCCCGCTGAGCGATTGGTCGTATGCGGGAGTGCCGACAGATAAAGCCATTAAAGGCTTTGGAGGCGCGATTTTGTACAGCTCTGCTCCGCAGCAAACCTTCCGTTTGCTGGAAGAGGTAATGGGACTGAGCAAAATCGGTGAGGATGCTGGTTATGCGCGATTCAGATCATCGGCAGAAATCGGCAATATCATTGATCTTCCGATTGAGCGTGTTGAGCCTGGCCATGGCGGTTCCGGTACGGTGCATCATATTGCATGGCGTGCGAAAGATGATGTGGAGCATGCACTGTGGAGAAGCCATGTGGAGACAAATGGCTACCACCCTACACCAATAATTGACAGACAATATTTCCATGCGATTTATTTCCGCGAAGAAGGCGGCATATTATTCGAGATTGCAACAGATCCTCCAGGCTTTGCACGTGACGAGGAGCCGGAACATCTCGGTGAAAAATTGATGCTGCCAGAATGGTTTGAACAGCATCGCGAGGATATTGTGCGGCTGCTGCCGCCTATCCAAGTACCGCAATGAGAGGAGAATGGACAATGAAACATATTTATCAGCAAGGTACGAATGCAGCGGCGCCAGTTCTGGTGCTGCTGCACGGTACCGGAGGAACGGAGCGGGATTTGCTGCCGCTCGCTGGCCGGATTGATCCTACAGCATCGGTGCTAAGCATAAGAGGCAATGTACTTGAAAACGGTTTGTCCCGCTATTTCCGCAGACTAGCCGAGGGTGTTTTTGATGAGGAGGATTTGGTGTTTCGTACGAAGGAGCTGCATGATTTTCTGGATCAGGCGGCCGTTGATTATGGCTTCGATCGTGAAAATCTCGTCGCCATTGGCTACTCCAATGGAGCCAATATCGCGGGCAGCCTGATGTTTCATTACAAGGATGCTTTCCGTGGAGCGATTTTGCATCACCCGATGGTTCCGCTTCGCAGTGTAGAGCTTCCCGATATGACGGGGATTTCCTGCTTCATCGGAGCAGGCCGCAATGACCAGATGTGCCCGCCGCAGGAGACGGAAGAGCTGCAAGCGATGCTGTCTGGCGCGGGAGCAGCGGTTAGCGTACATTGGGAAAACTATGGCCATCAGCTGACGGGCAGTGAAGTCGACGCAGCCGCAGCTTGGTATGCCGAGGTCATTTGCCCATGATGGTAACCATTGATCCGTCTGAGCGCTCGGCTCGCGACAATTATAAGCTGCTTTCGGGCAGCATTATACCACGGCCGATTGCATTCGTGACGACGCTGTCGTCAGGCGGCGTACTCAATGCTGCGCCATATAGTTACTTCAATATTGTATCGTCCAATCCGCCGCTGCTATCGGTTTCGGTACAGCGGAAGTCAGACGGGCAGCAGAAGGACACCGCACGCAACGCGATCGAGTCAGGTGCATTCGTCGTGCATATTGCCGACCAATCGTATATTGAGCAGCTGAACGTAACGGCGGCAAATCTTCCGCCGGAGGAAAGCGAGGTCGAGGCAGCAGGGCTTACGCCTGTTCCGAGCGTTCGGATTGCCGTGCCTGGTGTAGCTGAAGCGAAAATTCGGATGGAATGCGTGCTGGAGAAGGCAATCCCGCTCGGCGGAACGGACGATTCGCCCGCCTGTGATTTGCTGATCGGCAAGGTCGTGTTCTACCATCTGGACGAGACGGTTTACGATGATCGCGGTTATATCGATGCCGACCAGCTTGCGCCTATCGCCAGGCTTGCGGGCAGTGATTATGCGGGCCTCGGCGAACGTTTCTCCATTGATCGTCCGACCTCGTAATAGGATACGCAGGTATCCGTTTGAACAAAAATGACAGCGGCTGTTAGCTGCAAGCTGGAAACGAAAAGAACCTTCGACTCCGCCGTATTGGCGTAGAGCGAAGGTTCTTTTGCTTTTATAAGTCTAAACGCACGTTGCGTGCGCTGTATTAAGCTTCAGCTTCTGCAAGCCTAGCAATTTCCACGATGACCTGAACGGCTTTCAGCATATCGTCGACCGAAGCGTATTCGTAACGGCCATGATAATTTTCACCGCCAGTGAACACATTAGGCGTAGGAAGCCCCATGTAGGAAAGCTGCGAGCCATCGGTACCGCCGCGAATCGGCTTAATATCCGGCTTAATGCCGAGGTTTTCCATCGCCAGCTTCGCTTGATTTACGATGCCGATAACCGGCTCGATTTTATCCCGCATATTAAAATATTGATCCCGAATGTTCAGTTCTACGCTGGATTCGCCATATTTGCGCTTAAGCCCGCTCACGATGTCCTCCAGCTTCTGCTTGCGGCCCGCAAAGCCTTCCTGATCAAAATCGCGAATAATATAACGAAGCTCGGACTTCTCCACATCGCCGCTCATTTGAATCAAATGATAAAAGCCTTCGTAGCCTTCAGTGAATTCCGGCGCTTCTCCAGCAGGAAGCTGACTGTGCAATTCCATGGCGATTTTCGCCGAATGAACCATTTTACCTTTGGCCGTGCCGGGATGCACGTTCGTGCCTTTGCAAATAATGTGAGCGGCGGCGGCATTAAAGCTCTCATATTGCAGCTCGCCAAGCGGCCCGCCATCCATCGTATAGGCATAATCTGCACCGAATGCGGCAACGTCGAAACGATGCGGCCCGCGGCCGATTTCCTCATCCGGTGTAAAGGCGACGCGGATTTTTCCATGCTTCACTTCAGGATGCTGAATCAAATACACCATCGCTGTCATGATTTCGGCAATGCCGGCTTTGTTGTCAGCGCCTAGCAGCGTCGTGCCATCGGTCGTAATCAGTGTATGCCCCACATATCGGCTCAGCTCAGGCGAAGCAGATGGAGACAATACGATAGACTGCGCTTCGTTCAGTACAATGTCGCCGCCGTCGTAATTATCGACCACTTGCGGCTTTACATTTTCACCTGTGAAATCCAGCGCGGTATCGATATGGGCTAGAAAGCCAATTGTCGGTACGGTTTTGTCCGTATTGGCAGGCAGGGTAGCCATCACATAGCCGTTCTCATCCACGCCTACCTCCTCCATGCCGATCTTCATGAGCTCTTGGGCCAACTGGTCGGCAAGCGTCAGCTGCCCTGGGGTCGTCGGACAGGTCTCGCTGCGGTCATCGGATTGCGTGTTCACTTTCACATAAGAAATAAATCGTTCCATCAGTTCCTGTTTCATGCTTCCATGCTCCTTTTTCCTCTATTTAATCAGTATGTATCTCTAGGTTTATTTCTATTTTATCACAAGTACAGCAGCGTTCGCGCGTGTGGCTGTACATGCTATACTTAGGATTATTGAGTAGAGGGCAGGTGCTGTTGGATGACCATTTATATCGCATTGCTTCGTGGCATTAATGTCGGCGGGCATAAAATCATCAAAATGCAGGATTTGCAGCGGATGTTTGAGCAGCTTGGCGTGCAGCGTGTCAAAACGTATATTCAAAGCGGCAATGTGCTGTTCGAAGCGGATGCGCCAGCAGATCAGCTGCGCCAGCAAATCCGGCAGGAAATTATGGCGGTATTCGGATTCGACGTTCCGGTCGTCATACGCACCAATACGGAGCTGGCGGCGATTGTCGCAAGCAGCCCTTTTGCCGGAGATCAGCTCCAGGAGGGTGAAAATATTTATGTTGCGCTGCTCGCAGACACGCCTACCGAAGAAGGAAAGCAGCGGCTGCTCGCGTGCAGCAGTGACGTGGACGACTATCGCCTGCACGATAGCGAAGTGTATATTTATTGCCGCCAAAGCGTGCGCAAGTCGATGTTTTCGAATAATTTACTGGAAAAAAAGCTGGGCGTGGCCGCCACTTCGCGCAACTGGCAGACGATGAACAAGCTGCTTAGCCTCGCTGCGAGCATGGAGGAGCGGCAATTGTGATTGATTACAACATGCTGGCCGGGCAGCTCGCCCGGGGCATGATTTCAATAGAAAGGGCGAATAAGCCTGAAAGTGAAAAGTAAATAAATAGAATGGCCTAAAAGAAACCGCCAGCCTGGCAGCAGGGGAACGTAAAGCTCCCCTCTCCAGACTGGCGGTTCGTTGTATGGGATGAATGATAAGGGCTAAGGTTGCTGTTTTAACCATTTGGCGATATCGCCAATGACTTCCTCAGCGAAGCTGCCTGGTTGGTTGTATTCCGCTATCGTGCCTTCTCCTTCGCCGCTGTAATCTACGAAAAAGTGGTTAAGGTCTGGGTACAGCTTGAAGGAGGCATTCGTTTTCCCTTTGAACAGCTCCTCCCACAGCACATAATCTTTATCCGCATACACTTGGAAATCGTCCTTGCCCTGCAGGACAAGCACCGGTTTTGTTAGTTTGGCGGCGTATTCGCTCGTGGGGTGATTATCCATTTCCTTAAAGTAATAGGCGGGCAGAGAGAAAATCGTCGTCGCCTGCGCCTGCGCATCGGTCAACGTATCCAGTGCTTGTGCCCTCTTGTATTCGGCTTCTATGAACTGGGCATTCGTTTGCTTGGCTGGATCTTTATCATCCATGGCGGCGATAAAAGCTTGATTCTGATCGTAGACGATTTCCCATAGCGAGCGTGGCGAGCCAGCAAGCAGCACGAGTCCGGCAAAGTCGCCGCCTTCCGCATCAATGCGTGGTGCGAGCATGCCGCCAAGGCTATGCCCAACTACATACACCTTTGAGGCATCAATCCGTTTATCCGCCTTGAGCAGCTTGGCTGCGACAATGGCGTCGTCAATGGTTTCTTCCTTCACGGTCATCTTCATAAAAGCTTCTTTTGTCATGCTGTTACCGTAAGCGAATGTGCGTTTATCGTAGCGCAGTACGGCAATCCCTTGCTCAGCAAGTCCCCAAGCGATATCGCGGAATGGTGTATAGCCGCTTACCGTTTCATCGCGATCGGATGCACCCGAGCCTTGAACCAATACGACCGCTGTCAGCGGGCCAGTGGCATTTTTCGGCAGAGTCAAGGTTCCGCCGAGTGCATAAGGAGTACCTTCGCCTACGGTAACTTCTTCTTCAACAATCGTAGCTGGCGCTTCCTTTTCAACCGGTTTTGGCGTGATTAACATGCCTTCGAGCAGCTTGCTCTGCGTGTTGACGTAAATCGTCAGGTTAAAGCTGGTTTTCTCAAACACGGCGGTAGCCGTAATAATGGTCATCTCACCAGATACGCCGGATATGGCAATGTCTTCTGAGCGAACGAAGCTGCCCGCTTGTGCCGTGGTGCTTTCCCATCCTTGGCCGAGCGCGTCTACAGAAACCTGTGCCTTGAGATCACTTGAAAAATAATCATCCGACAGCTTCTGGTAGTCCGCTTTGCTTAGCAGCTCAGTCACGCGCTTGATCCAGCTTTCAGCCTCAAACTGCGCAGTCGTAATGGATATTTGCTGTGTGCTGCTGTCATAGCTGGCCTGATGTCCCAGTGCTTTATCGAAAAAAGCGAGCGGTACATAAGTGCGTCCCTGCTTTTGGACAGATGCGGCATCGAATGAGCGTTTTTCGCCATTCACAACGGCGGTATTGCTGCCGGTATGGAAAGTGACGGCAAGGTCTTGTCCTTTAAGCACGATTTCGGAGCCCGCTTTCTGATAAGTCACTTTAAGGCCAAGCTGCTCGGCTGTGCTGCGGAGCGGTATCATGACCGTGTTCTGGTTTTTGTAAGGCTGGGCGTCGGAAGCGGAAACGGCGCTGCCATTAATAAACAGCTTCATGCTTTCTGCGGCGGCTGTCATAGCGGGAAAAGCGGCCATGAGCAGCAAGGAAAATACGATCGTGGATGCCAAATGCTTTTTCAAAATAAATTCAGTCCTCCTTCAGATTGGGCTTGTTCTGTTGCGGGGCAAGGAATATAAGGTCATAGAAAAATCAGCAGGCGATGAAGCTGTGTCCAAATATGTAAGTGTGATGCGGTAACCGCGTCTTTGTCTATTACGAAATAGGTGTACAATTGGTTTCCTAATTATGGTGCAAAAAAAGGAGCTGCATGTATCGGAATGTTCGCGATGTTTTAGCCAGCAGCCCGCTGCTGCTGGCCGGAATCAATGATTTCGTGAACGTAAGGGGTTATATACCGAGCCGTTTTCGCGTAATCGCATCTGCAGCCGCAGCCGGTGGCAGTGTGCCAGGAGTACTGCCTGCGGACCGTGCATATATTTGGGCCAATGTATGGCTGATGCGCTCCACCTGGCTTCGGGCATAGGAGGCGGAGCTGCCATTCAGCTCGGCTGCGGTTACGATAATGCCTCCAGCATTAATAGCGTAATCCGGTGCATATAGAATATCGGCCTGCTCCAGCAGCACATCATGACGGGGGTCCGCCAGCTGGTTATTGGCTGCCCCCGCGATGATCTGGCACTGGAGCTCGGGAATGGTCAAATCGTTCAAAATGTCCCCAAGTGCACAAGGGGCAAAAACATCGCAGCGCTGCTTATGGACGGCATCAACAGCAACGGGTGCAGCCCCGAACTGCGAGGCCGCCAACTGCACCAGCCTATTATCCAAATCTGCAACAATGAGCTGTGCGCCTGATTGATGCAGATAACGGCATAAGGCGAAGCCGACCTTGCCGAGCCCTTGAACGGCAACGGTTCGCTGCTGCAGCTGCTCGGAGCCATATTTTTGCTTAAGCGACGTACGGATTGCGATATATACGCCATAGGCGGTCATCTCCGCCGTGAAATTTCCCGTTGCTCCCAGCGAGCCAGTAACATCGGTCACATGGCGCGTTTCACGCAAAATCTCATCCATGTCCGCCGAGGTTGTACCCAAATCCATGCCGGTAATATAGCGTCCGTTCAGCCGTTCAATAATACGCCCGAGTGAGCGGAACAGCTTGCTGCTCTTGTCTGTTGCAGGATTGCCGATAATGACGGCTTTGCCTCCGCCATAGGGAATATCGGCAAGCGCCGATTTATACGTCATGCCTCGTGCAAGTCGCAGCGCATCGCTAATGGCCGCCTCTTCTGATGCGTACATCCACATTCGGCAGCCGCCAAGCGCAGGGCCGAGCTTGGTTTGATCAATAGCAATAATAGCTTTGAGCCCGCTTGCCGCATCCTCCATAACATCCAGCCGTTCGAACCCCTCGAAGCTTGCGTTAACGCTATGCCCGTCCATAGATAGCAGCCCCCTTTATGCTGTAGCGCAAAGCCGTTTACGCTCGCTTACTATTGATGTATTCAACAGCGGCGAAGCTTGATACTGCTTATGCATCAATTGGAGGGGAGCAGCAGCATGAAAAGGTAAAAAAGCCGCTCCTGCCAGTTGTTCAAGCTGAAGAAGCGGCCTTGCCGAGCATACTGCTAAATGGTTGATCTTCTAAGCATAAGAAAGGATAGCAGAGCGTTCAGGAGGATGAACGGAATGAGCCAGAGGGAGAGGCCAAATGCGGTATGCTGGGTGATCCATTTCCAAATATCGAGCCACCACTGATTTTGAGTGATGATATAGGAGCCAAGGGTGAGTCCAAGACCGGAGGCGAGAAACAGAATCAGCATGCCGCTTTTCTTGAACTTGCGGTAGAAGCTGCCGAAAACAAATCCCCACAAAAACAAATGCACAGTGAACAGGAAGAGGGTAAGCAGCTGTACGAGTAAATTTCCGTCATTCAAATAGGGCAGGTGGAAAAAATATAAGCCCGACCACCAGTGGTTCGTAAGCTGATTTTCAATAATAGACATAAGCAGCAGCAGCAGCGCCGAGCCGAAACTGACCAGAAGAGCCATCACGATGGTCCCTGTAAAATAATTGATGCGGCTAATGCTGAAGCTAATCGCAAATGGAAAGGTCTGTGCGACAACGATAATGCCCAGCCCGAATATATAGACCAATAGGGAAGCGATTCCGCCTGTATACATGCTGTCCTCAGAAATCATCATACTCGTGAGCCAATTAACAATAAAACTGGAGCCGAGAATGATGAGGGGAATGAAAATCCAGCTAAATCGATCGCGTTGATGGAGCTTGATTACGCTTAAAGTGCGGTTCATTACAAATCAGCCGCCTTTCGTTCGGTTTTGCCATTCGTCAGATGAATAATCAACTGCTGTAGAGATACGGAGCCAAACTCCAGCCCTTTCGCCATTGCCTGCTTGCGATCCTCCGCACGCAGCGTGCCATCTACTGTGGCGGACAGCAAGGCGCCAAAGGGGTCGCGGGAAATAACGGTTTTGCCGATGAGAAACGACTCAACCTCGGCAGCGGAGCCTGCTACAGTGAAGGCGCGACCCCGCAGCAGCTCTGCATCCTCATTGATCAATATCGTCCCCTTGTCGATGACGATCACATGCTCCAGCAGTTGGCTAACCTCATCAATAAGATGGGAGGACAGTACGACCGTACGAGGGTGCTCGGCATAATCCTCCAGCAAATGGCCATAAAATAAATTTCTGGCCACAGCGTCCAGCCCCAAATAAGGCTCATCGAAAATCGTCAGCGGGGCGCGGCTCGCAAGCCCAACAATAATGCCGACGGAGGAATGCATGCCGCGCGACATTTTTTTAATTTTACGCTTCAATGGCAGTTGAAAATCCTGAACCAACGTATTAGCGTAGGTGCGGTCCCAGTTCGGAAACAGAGAGGCGGACAGCTCCAGTACATCAAGCAGGCTGTAATTATCAGGGTATTTCTGGCTCTCTTTAATAAAACAAATTTGGCTCAGCACACGGTTATTTTCATAAGGGGCTTCACCAAAGACGGTCAGCTCGCCGCTGGTCGCGAACAACTGGGCCGTCAGCATGTGCATAATCGTCGTTTTCCCGGCGCCGTTGCGTCCGAGCAAACCGTATATTTTATCAGGCTCCAGCACGAAGCTGACTTCGTTTACAGCTTTGAAATTTCCATAAGCTTTCGTCACCTGCTTTAGCTCCGCAATAGGGTTCATGGCTTGGCTCCTCCTCTTCTGATCATATCTGACAGCTGCTCCGCCGTAATGCCCAGCTTCTCTGCCTCATGCATCATCGTCACGACATACTGCTCGAAAAACTGCTCACGCCGCTTCTCCATCAATAAGGTTCTAGAACCTGTTGCGACAAACATGCCAATCCCTCGTTTCTTATAAAGAATGCCTTGATCTACTAATTGATTGACGCCTTTCGCTGCTGTGGCGGGGTTGATCTGGTAAAAGGCTGCAAATTGATTTTTCGAAGGCACCTGCGACTCTTCAGGCAGCAGCCCTTGAATGATATCGTCCTTGATGCGCTCGGCAATTTGCATAAAAATCGGTCTGCTATCATCGATGCTTATGCTCATATTGTCCACCACCAAACTGGTTAGTTACTCGTGTAACCAACTATACATGCGATCAACCAAAGCGTCAATAGGCGGCAGTTATGAAAATATAAAAAAAGGATAGAAGAGGCAGCGTTGAATCTGCTCTTCTATCCTTTTGAATGGGGGTGTAGCGGGCCGACTAAAGTTTGTTAGGTCGGCTGCTGTGAGGCTTCTATTTTGCCGAGCAGGTCTCGTACCTGCTTATGAACGGCATGAAATTCCTCCGGTGCAATGTCAAGGCTGCCATAGACGCGTTTTGGAACGTCTGCCACCCGTTTTTTGAGCTCGCGGCCATCGTCCGTCAACTGAATAACGAGATTGCGCTCGTCGGCTTTATCGCGAATGCGGGTAATAAGGTTCATGCCTTCCAGCTTCTTAAGCAGCGGGGTGAGCGTGCCAGAGTCGAGCAGCAGCCTTGCGCCAAGCTCTTTCATCGTTACCTTGTCCTGCTCCCATAAGGACAGCAGGGTGACATATTGCGTATACGTTAAGCCAAGCTCAGAAAGTACAGGACGGTAAAGCTTTGTAATTTCCCGCGAGCAGGCATATAAGGAAAAGCAAACTTGATTATCGAGCTTCATCCATTCATCTTCATTCATGCTAGTCGTCTCTCCCTTCGGACCAAGGTTATGCGAAGCAATCAGTTGTGTGCAATTAATTAAGTTATTGTAGCATTGCATGCGGAACCTGTCAAAAGGAGATGCGGTATGCATAGCAGCATATTTCAGCAATCCGATTTGACAATCGAAATTAAATTGTATAAAATTAAATTTATCAAAACCAATCGAATCATTTTCAGCTTAACCGTTGATTTTTTTAAAATTTAAAGGAGGTTATTACTATGTCCATTTATGACATCGAAGTGAAGAAGATTACAGGTGCGCAGGAGACGCTGGCTCCTTATAAAGGCAAAGTGATGCTGATCGTAAATACAGCTACCAAATGCGGTTTTGCACCGCAATTCAAAGGCTTGCAGCAATTGCAGGATACGTATGGCGAGCAAGGGCTTGCGGTTCTTGGCTTTCCAAGCGGACAGTTCATGAATCAGGAGCTGGAGGGCGATGCGGAAATTGCGCAGGCTTGCGAGCTTAACCATGGGGTATCTTTTCCGCTGTTTGGAAAAATCGATGTAAACGGCAACGGCGCGCACCCGTTGTTCCAGCACCTGACGAATGAGGCTCGCGGGGTGCTGGGCTCGAAGGCGATCAAGTGGAATTTTACGAAGTTTTTGGTGGATCGGGATGGCAAGGTGGTCAAACGGTTTGGGCCGAATGATAAGCCTGAGGATCTTGTAGAAGATATTAGAAAGCTACTCGGCTAAGCCAACCCTGCAGCGGATGAAGGTGCCTCTGACCGCTTCAAGGTAGGTGAAGTCGGCAGTATCGCCTACGGTAATTTGCAGCCCGCCTTCAGGCAAATAGTCTTGCTCGGTACGATAAACGCCCGTATATGGCCCATCCGGCAAGTAAGTTGGGCATACGAGCGTCCAATTTAAAGACTCTACAGACGCTTGGAGCAGACGCAGTACAGCATGATGCTCCTCTGCAGCCCGCGTGGACCGGCGTTTTGTTTCGCTGGATTGATAGCGAAGCAGCCCAGGCTCGGTACGGCTCTCCAAGATGCCAGCCGTTCCGACCGTCACCAGACGCTGGATTCCTTGCTGCTCCATGACGGCAAGAAGGCCCGGAAAGCAGGCGGAGAGCGTATCCCCGCCGTCCGTGCCAAGTGCGCTAATGACTACGCTGCTGCCTGAAACAGCCCGCTCGAGCACAGCTTCTTCGCGGGCATCGCCGACGATTGCCGTCAATTGCGGATGTGAAAGCCCAAGCTTGTCTGCCGAGCGCACCAAGGCATGGACGCGATGTCCATCCGCAAGGGCGCGCAGCACGACTTCGCGCCCGACGCGGCCAGTGGCGCCTAATATCGTTATTTGCATGTGATTTCCCTCATTTGCTAAAAATATGAACGGCATTGCGTCCCATATGCTTGGATTGGTACAACGCCTTATCGGCCTCGCGGATCATCTCGTCCAGTTCAGCAAGCTCCGCTGCTGTTATGCCAGTTGCGCCGAAGCTTGCTGACAAAGGAACCGTGCCAGCTTGTGTTAGCAGCGGGCTGCCTGCAATTGCCCGGCGCAGCTTCTCAGCAAGCTCCCCTGCCTCGTTGGGCGTAGCAGCTGGAAGGCAAATAATAAATTCTTCACCGCCGTAGCGTCCAAATAGATCGCTATCGCTAAGCTGTTCTTGACAGACCGCTACGACATGACAGAGGGCTAAATCGCCAATGTCATGGCCGAAGCGGTCATTTATCGTTTTAAAATGGTCAATATCAAACAAGATGAGTGCAAACGGCTGTTGATTTTGCAGCGCTTGGTTAAGAAGCAATCGTGCTTGCTCTAAAAAATAAGTCCGATTGTATATGCCGGTCAGTCCATCTATAGTAGCCATATGCTTAAGCTTCTCCTGGAGAATCGCCTTCTCTGTAATATCCATCAGTACAATCGTTCTCCCAATCAGCTCGCCTTTGCGGCTGTGGACAGGGGATGAGCGCACAAGATAGAACGACGGCAGGCTCGTATGCGGCTGAATCCACCGCACCTCCCGCTCATGATGTCTGAATTCCTCATCATAAGGAATAAAATCAGCAGCTTGTCCCGTATGGAACAGCCATATATCCTCGAAAGGCGTCCCAATTACTGTAGGCTTCAGCGAAGCTATCATCTGCGCCGCAGATCGGTTATAATCGACAATCCGCCCGTTCATATCCAGCACAATAACGCCGTCGCGCATGCTTTCGAAAATACGTTCTCTGGCAATTGGCGCGGCCTTCAAAATATTTGACGTCAATATCGCCCAAATGTTCAAGATGGAAGTAATAAACATGAGCGGTGGCACGATGTCCATGCCGTAAGGCGAAAGGTCCAGCAAATACATAAAGGAGGCGGTCATGGGAATGAAAATTCCGGCTGCCATCATTAAAAGCTGCTTGCGGTAAATCATCTTGGCGTGATTCCATTGGCGCAGCAGCAGGTAAGCACTTACGACCAGACAGCCGAACGTGAAGCTGCCATTAATAATATACCATTCCCCAAAGACGATATCGGCTACAATGACCGATTCATTGGGACGCAGGAAAATCGAACGGTAAAACAGATGATGCCATTCATTCGTTACGACCAGCAATAAAGTAATAAAGGGAATCGTAAAGAGCCAGATCAGGTTTTTACGGGTAACGAAGCGATCCATTCCAGTAAAGTACAGAATGAGCACTAGCGTAGCGGGGGAGATGAAAGGCAGTCCCAAATATTCAATGCCAATCCAGAAGCGAATTTCGGCTAGTGAATCGCTTGCCAATTCAAAGGCAAAGCCGAAGGTGTAGATAGTTGAGCAAATCGAGGTCCAGATATAGGCTCTCATTCCGGCAAAGCTTGATTTTATTACATATCCGTAAATGGCAAGCAAGGCGCTGAGTACGCTGGAAATCGTTACAATAACAATATAATTGGAGATAGTCATATTCATCAGTTGTATGGCTCCAGTTGGTTAGTAATTAGGTATTTCAGCAATGAAGCGCTCTCAGGATGCTAAACGATCTACATAGAATGGTATCACATTTTTTGCCTTTAAGGATACGCGATTTGAATGGTAATCTTAAGCATAAACCGCTTTCATCCTTCTTCGGCAGCAAAAGGCAAATAAAACCCGCTTTAGTTCGTGCATTTGCCAGTCAAGTATGCTAAGATACCTTGAGTTTCTTAGAAATATAGGAAAGTAAATGATTTTTTCAGCCTTTCTCTATATTTCTCGGAATGAAACGCGCCGCGCCGCCAAAGACGGCGACAGCCGTTTCACCTTGGGATTATGAGCTGGAGAAGGTGACATCTTGGGATTTAGGCTTGGGGTTAAGCGGGATCGGGACAATAGTCTCTTTTTCTTGACTTGGCCGATATTTTTGGAATTATTTTTGTTTATGATGATGGGAACGGCAGATACGTTCATGCTCAGCAAGCTGTCCGACAATGCGGTATCCGGCGTTGGTGCGTCCAATCAATATTTGCACATTATGCTGCTTATTATGGAGGTCATTGGCAACGGCGCATCGATTGTTGTCGCGCAATATATTGGCTCGCGGAAGCTGGTCGAGGCTGCGCAGCTGTCAGCGCTGGCGATTTCGCTTAATCTTTTGGCGGGCTTGTTAATGAGCTTATCTTGTTTGTTGTTCGGCAATGTAATCCTGCAAGGCTTGCATCTGCAAGGGGAAGTTTTGGCCTATGCGCAAAGCTATTTGCGAATTGTAGGCGGCTTTATTTTTTTACAGGCGATTATTAATTCACTTTCTGCAATTATTCGGGTATACGGCTTCACGAAGGAAGCCATGCTTGTATCATTGGGAATGAACATTATACATTTGGTCGGCAATTATGTACTGATCTTTGGCAAGTTCGGCTTTCCCGAGCTTGGTGTTGAAGGAGCGGCCATTTCGACAGTTGTCAGCCGCCTGCTGGCGATGCTGGTGTTTTTCTGGCTGATGAATCGGGTTATGGTATTTAAGGTGAAGCTGCAGTATTTTTTCAAGATGTCGAAGGAGTTTATTCGCAAAATATTAAAGATCGGCGTTCCGTCAGCTTTTGAACAGGTGATGTACCAGAGCTGCCAGATGGTCTTTCTGTATTATGTAACATTTCTCGGTGAAGCGTCCTTGTCGGCCCGGCAGTACGCCTCGAATATATCGGTGCTGATCTATTTATTCGCGATGGCGGTCGGCATGGGTACGGCGATTATGGTGGGCCGGTACGTCGGCGGCGGGCGCAGCGATGCTGCGTACAAGCAGGTATTGGCAAGCGTGCTGTGGGCCAGCGGAGCAACGATGGTGATGCTCGTGTTCGTGCTTTTGTTCCGTGAGCGGCTAATGGGCCTGTTTACGGATGATGCCGATATTATTCGGCTGGGGGCGAACGTCCTGCTGTACAGCATTGTGCTGGAGACGGGGCGAACGATCAATATTATATTGGTCAATTCGCTGCGTGCCTCAGGTGATGCGAAGTTTCCGCTATGGATCGGGATGTTTACGATGGTCGGCATAAGCGTGCCGCTCGGTTATTATCTTGTTTTTCATCTGGACATGGGACTGGCGGGCATATGGCTGGCTATTGCGACGGATGAGTGGTTGCGCGCGGTCATTATGTATTTCCGGTGGAAGAGCCGGAAGTGGGAACGGCATGCGCTGGTGAAACCGGACTTTGTAGAGCATTCGGCTTCTCATTAGAGAAGGGTGAGCTCAACAAGCGGACAATAGCTTGTCGTTCATCCTGCGATGAAATGTTGAGGCTGCGAAGCTAGGGAGGCTGGCTACGTATGGATTACGCTAACAATGATGGTCAGGATATTGCGAGCATTTGCTTGCTGGCGGGTAAAATTATTTTGCAAAATGGCGGGGAAACGTACCGGGTTGAGGATACGATGGTCCGGATCGCCGAGGCTTACGGCGTTGCTAATGCTTATAGCTATGTGACGCCGACGGGCATTATTTTTGCGCTGGATGGCGCTGCGCAGTCGACGCGGCTCGTCCGGATTTCGGAACGCTCGACGAATTTGAAAAAGGTGACGCTCGTCAATGATATTTCCAGGCGCATATGCCAAGGAAGCTTGCAGCGTCATGAAGCTTATAAGCAATTGCAGGATATTGAACAGGCGAAGGATGATTATCCGGCCTGGCTCAAGGTGCTGGTCGCTGCAGTCGCAAGCGGCTGCTTCCTGATTATGTTCCGCGGCAGCTGGAACGATTTCCTTCCGGTGGCGCTTGCGAGCGGCATCGGCTTCTTGTGCTTGCTGACGCTGCACCGCATTATGCCGATTACGTTTTTTGCAAGCTTTCTGTCAGCTGTCATTAGCGGCTCGCTGGCTGTGCTGATGGTATGGCTCGGTATCGGGCATAATTTGGACAAAATTATTATTGGCTCGATTATGCCGCTCGTACCTGGCCTGCATATTACGAATGCGGTTAGGGACTTAATGGCGGGGCATTTGGTTTCCGGGTTGTCCAAGGGCGCGGAGGCGTTTTTGATCGCTTTTGCTATCGGCGCGGGAATTGCTTTCGTGCTGTCCGTATATCCGTAGCTTTAAAAGGAGGGAGAAACGATGGTTGTACAGCTGCTTGAACAGCTTGCCGTCAGCTTCGTGGCCTGCGCTGCGTTCAGCCTGATCTTCGGCGTGCAGAAGCATCGCTTGGTACAGTGTGGCCTGGTTGGCGGGGCGGGATGGCTTGCTTATACCGTATGCAGCGCGCTTGAAATGAGGACGATTCCGGCGACTCTGCTGGCCGTCTGCGTAGTGACGATCATCAGCCAAATGATGGCGAAGCATTACCGTACGCCAATCATTGTATTCAGTGCGGCGGGCATTATTCCCCTTGTGCCGGGTAAAATCGCCTATGATGCGATGCGCCATATTGTGCAGGAGGAATACGTCATAGCTGTCGAGCTTGCCGTGCAGGCTTTCATGATTTCTGGCTCCATCGCCATCGGGCTAGTATTCTCCGAGGTCATTTATATTATATTTCGCAGATCGCCGCGATCGTCATGACAAAAATAATGCCTCTTGCTTATGCTGCTTCGCAGCAGGGCAGGAGGCATTTTGTGTATTTGTCCACGCTTTGGCCACGCCTAGCAAAAGGCCCTACGCCTGCGTAGTCGCATAGCGTCCGCGCAGCGACTGTGCCATGGCTTCAATCTGCGCAAGCGACGGCATCTGGAGCCGCGCCGCTGCTTCGGCAAGACCATCCGCCGTCTGTCCGCTGCGGATGATCTGCTTGACGGCGTCCGCGAATCGTTCCGCGCCGCCGCCTTGCGCCAAGCCGACCAACTCTTCGAGGCTGGCCGTGCTGCTGCTCTCTACGAGCGGATGCGCGCCGGGCTCGGCACCGCCCGCTGCCCGCTCATAGAAGGAGCGGACCAGCGCCGCCCGCTCCTGGCCTGCGCCTTCGGCGACGACGAACGCCTGCACGATGTAGGCGTGTGCCTGGCGGCGCTGCGCAATGCCGCAAAACTTAAAGCCGTCGATGCTGAGGTCGAAATCGCCGGGACAATACGCCCCGGCGATTTCGCCTTTATCGACCGGCACGCCAGCTCCGGCGAGCGCGGAGCGAATGAGGCTGTACATCAGCTCAAAGTCCTGATGAAAATGAAAATCGAGCGTATTCGCCTTAGGCAAAATGAGCGAAATGTTGACGACACCCGGATCAAGCGGCACCGCCGCGCCGCCGGAGTTGCGCACCGCCGCCTTGTAGCCGAGCGATTCAAGCCAGCGGGAGGCGTCGCCCGCCAGCGGCAGCCGGCTGTCGCGCAGGCCGAGTATAAAGGCGCGCTCGTGGCGCCAAATATGGCATATCGCTGGACCGCCCTGTCCTGTGCTGCGGCACAGCAGCTCATCCAAAGCGAACGGATAAAGCGGATCTGTCTGCGAATAATCGTTCATCCGGTCAAGCAGCAGCAGATTTTGCAGTCCGGGAACCGGACTAGCTGGCTGGATCGTCATCGTAAGCTGCTCCTCTCTAAACTTCCTGTTTCTCCATCATACTAAGCCGTGGGCATAGAAGTCCAGCTTAGCCCTGTAGAGGAGCGGAAGCGAAAAGGCAAGCTATTGAATATATTATTTTAAAATATAAGACTTTATAAGTTTCACCTTTATAATCGGCTTATATTTCACCCTCGAAACGGTAGCTTTGCCGCCAGAGGACGGCTTCAGCCGTTTACGCTTGAAATATAGGAAAGGATATCCTAACGCTATCCTTTCTCTATATTTCTCGGAATGAAACGCGCCGTGCCGCCAAAGGATGGCGACAGCCGTTTCACCTTGTGCTGTTCTATATATTCAGCTCGCTGCATGGTATGGAAGGAGTGATCGAGTGGACATGAACTTGCTGCGAACGGTATTCCCTGCAAAGCAAAAGGATGGGCATACGCAAATTGGCGAATACACCGTCGGTGAACCGCATGTTTTCTCCTGGGGGGAGGGAACGAAGCTGACAGTCGGCAAATTTTGCTGCATTGCCGGAGGCGTTTCGGTCATGCTCGGAGGGAACCACCGTACGGATTGGGTATCGACTTATCCTTTTACTTCATTTCTAACGAAGCATTTGCACATTACCGGTCAGCCGCAAACGAATGGTGATGTCGTTATCGGCAACGACGTTTGGATCGGCATACATGCGACGATTATGTCCGGCATTACGATTGGCGATGGCGCGGTCATCGGCATGAATGCGACGGTAACGAGGGATGTTCCGCCTTATGCGATCGTGGGCGGCAATCCAGCAAACCTCATCCGGTATCGCTTTAGCGACCAGGCCATTGCCAAGCTGCTGCGCATCAAATGGTGGGATTGGCCGCCGAAGCGTATTGAGAAGGTGGTGCCGCTCATCGCGTCACACAATATGAAAGCCTTTCTGGATTACTGCGAATCGCAGGGCTACTAAGGAAATGGAAGTATGGAAGAAAAATGCAAAAAAGACGCGATAGCTAGCGCGAAAAGGCTGCCGCGTCTTTTTTTTGCAGGTTGTACATATGCAGCAGCTTGCACTTGCTTCTCCCTGCATTTGTGAGTCGCCGCCGGTTATCCGGTTGGCGGCACATCCTGTATGACGGGCAGCCGAATTTCGACCTGCGTGCCAATGCCTTTCTTGCTTTGGAATGACATCGTGCCGCGATGATTGGCAATAATTTGGTAGCACACCATCAGGCCAAGCCCGTTGCCCTCCTCCTTCGTTGTGAAAAACGGCTCGCCGAGCCTTGAGAGATTGTCCTCGGAAATGCCGAAGCCATGGTCGGTAATACGGATTATAATGCCAGTAGAAGGCGTATAGGACAGGTCGATGTCGAGCTCGCCGCCTTCCGGCATCGCTTCGATCCCATTTTTTATAATATTGACGAATACTTGCTTTAATTGATTGACCTCGCACTTCATTTCGGGTATTTCATTATCAAAACGGGTTGTGAACTGGACATTGCTAATATTCGCCTCGGAATCGAGCAGCATAATGATGCCCCGCATAATTTCATGAATATTGGCGCGCTGGAAGCGGCTCGCCTGCGGCTTCGCAAACACAAGAAACTCGCTGACGATAAAATTAATCCGGTCCAGCTCAGACAGCATAACATCGATGTAGGCGGGCGCCAGCTGGCCATTTTTCTTCATCAGCTGTACGAACCCGCGCAGCGTCGTTAGCGGATTGCGTACCTCATGGGCAACGCCAGCCGCCAGCTGCCCGACGACGGACAGCTTCTCCGAGCGGCGCAGCACCTCTTCCGTCTGCTTGCGCGCTGTAATGTTCCGCGAAATCGTCGCAATCGCAATAATCTGCTCCTGCTCGTCGCGGATCGAGGAGACGGTGATGCTCACATCGAGCAGCCTGCCGCTTTTGTCATAACGTATCGTATCGTAATCGGCGACGGAGCCGCCCTGCTGGATAAACTCCAGCATAAAGGTGCCCTCCATCGCAAGCTCGGGCGGCGTATTGTTCAGCGGTTGACCGAGCAGATCCTCCTCCGTCCAGCCGTACATTTTCTCAAACGCTTTATTCATCTGAATGACAGAGCCGTGCAAGTTGGAGACATGAATCGCATCGGATGTATGATTGACGAATGATTCCAAATACTGCTTCGTCTGCCGCAGCTCTTCTGCTGATTCGGTCAGTCGGTTCATATACGTATGAAGATTTTGCCCCATGGCATTCACGCGATTAGCCAATACGCCGAATTCATCATTGCTTTTTAATGAAATGCGGGCGCCGAAGTTGCCATTGGAAATTTCATTGACCTTGCTGACGATTTGATTAAGCGAGCGCACCATGAAGCCGGAAATGAAGTAGCTGCACAGCACCGTCGCCAAAATCAGGCCAAGTGATATTGCACCTTGCGTCAAAACCTGGCGAAGCAGCGTTTGCTGCAGGGCCGAGTTGTTGAAGGTAATGCTAATAACGTACGGCTTGGGCCCCTGAACGGGAATAAAGCTCTTGATGACATGCTTGCCGTTCAGCTTGCTTTCAATGGTAACGACTTCGTTATTTTCAATCGCTTTCTGTGTATTCAGGTGATCATTAACCGAATCCTTGTAATAATATTGGCCAAAAATAATGTTGCGAACATCGAGATTATAGACGACGGTCCCATTTTTAATGCTGACAGCAGGCGCCTTGCCGAAGTAGGCAGGGTCGAAGCCGGTCACTTCGAGAATATTATTTTTATCACGTAAAATCTGCGTAACGATGGCATCCGCACCATATTTCTTTTTGCTATCCAAAAAAGTTTGCGCATGAATATAAGGGTTGATCATGTAGTTGGTCGTGCCGTCATAATAGTTGCCCCATTTAAACACTTTTTCGGGGTCAGAAGTACCGAAGTTGGTCGGTCCCGCCCAAAAATTGTCCAGCTTCTGTCCTTCGGGAATCGTTACATTATGCTTCTCAAATAGCTGGGTAAAGGCGGTATACCAGTAGTTCCAGCTTTTCGGACTCATATACAGCTCATCCGGGTTCGTCGAGCGTACTGATAAAATATCGTTATCCGTCTTGATCCACAGCGTAATGTGATCAACGCCAAGCTCCTTGCTCAGCTGGAAGAGCTCGCTGTTGCGGACATTTTTAATATCGGGATCGAGCTTGTTTTGTATGGCAATAGCGACGGCTCGCAGCCGCTCACCCAGCGCGTCCTCTGTCAACTGGCTGTTCTGCTCGGCCGAGGCGATGGAGACGGCTATCTGATTGCCAATAAAGCGCATTTGCTGCTCAGCATTCCGTTGCAGCTCATCCTTGGACGAAATGTAGTAGATCGTAATATTGAGTAGCAAAATCACGGTAACGGTAACCGATATGAGGCAAACGAGCTTCGCTCTGATCGACAAATCCTATTCCTCCTGGCCATGGTCGCGGATGCTTCTGTATTATTTGACATCTTTAAGGCAAATTCCTTGTTTGTGAGAGGAGATAGAGACTATTTTACTGCTTAAAATAAATTTGGAAAATAGTTATAAATGCTCTATATTGATGTCAAAGAGGGATAGAAGGGAGGAGGGGGCCTGTTTGCCCGCCAGCGCAGCGTTCGTGAGGTTCATATCTTTATCGACCAGCCGCAAGTATTCTTGGCGGATTGCCGTGCCCGGATGAGCATGGTAGAGCAGCAGGCATAAAAAAATCCGGCTCCGCATGAAGGGCCATCCCTTCATGCGGAGCCGGAGGCTCTGGCATAAGCTATTATTGCTCTTTCTTGCGCGACAGCATGGCGAAAGCTCCTACGATAATAAGGGCAATAGCGAACAGCGGCTGCATGGTGGCAAGTTGTCCGGAGAAGGCGCTCAGCGAGAAGACGCCGAAGAACAGCAGCGACAGCACGGCTAAAATATTAATCGGAATGAGCAGCCATTTGTTGCGGTTGCCGAACCAGTAAAATTCGAATAAACCGACGGCTACCGCCAAAATAAAGCCCGGCCAAAGGATATGCCACGCCGAGAACAAAGTAGCGAGCTGGCAGACGAGTCCAGCTGTGAACAAAATGCCTCCCGGAATAAGCAGGCCGACCCCTTTGCCACCTGTCACGCCGAAATACAGCCAGTGGAAAAGCAGTCCCAGCGGGATGACGAACATGCTGGCCCAAAAATTGGCGAAGATGGCGCCCGCTCCAAATGACTGGCCTTGGTTGAAATAAAGAAATACACCAATCAGCATAAGGGCGGGGCCGATAATGGATCGCTTGAACATCGTTGTTATCTCTCCTTTTAATGATTTATCCGTATCTTTTGCTTAGCATCCTTAGCATAACACAGGCCTCCAAAGCATGTCGTCATGCTAGAGGTAAAGTAGCGAACTAGACTAAAGTCTAGGAAGTCGGTGAAAAAGTAATCGTGTCGACCCTTTTTCACCAAACTTACTAACAAGGATGAGCGAAAAAGTCGCGTCATGGCCCAGTCTATGTTCGCATATTTATCATAATATGCTACGATGGGCATAGGCATGTGGCTTCTAGTGGAGCTTCTGGCGAAGTCTAGGGACGAAGCCGGGTTAATTTGATGGAAAGAAGGAACGGAAATGATCATTATTAAGACCGAAGCGGAAATCAACCGCATGCATGAGGCGGGTAAAATATTGGCGGAATGCCACAGGCAAATTGCAAAACTCATCCAGCCTGGCATCACGACGCATGAAATCGACCAGTTTGCGGAAAAATTTATGAAGCAAAATGGTGCCACGCCGGAGCAAAAAGGCTATAACGGCTATCAATATGCGACCTGTGCCTCCACGAATGATATTATTTGCCACGGCTTTCCGAAGAAGGAAAAGCTCAAAGAAGGCGATA
The DNA here is from genome assembly GCF_000971975.1 of Paenibacillus algorifonticola. GTDB lineage: Bacteria > Bacillota > Bacilli > Paenibacillales > Paenibacillaceae > Pristimantibacillus > Pristimantibacillus algorifonticola. Next base: position 62,835 of record NZ_LAQO01000006.1, read on the forward strand.
TCGTTACCATCGACATGGTCGTCAACCTGAATGGCTGGCTTGCCGATTCGGCATGGTCCTATGCGGTTGGGGAAGTAACCGATGAAGCGAAGCATTTGCTGGCGGTAACGGAAAAATCGCTGTATCTCGGCATAGAGCAAGCGCTAATCGGCAAGCGGATTGGCGATGTATCTCACGCGATCCAGACGTATGCGGAGGCGGAAGGCTTCTCGGTCGTGCGTGATTTTATCGGCCATGGTATTGGGAAGGACATGCATGAAGACCCGCAGGTGCCTCACTATGGCCCGCCGGATAAAGGACCTAGAATTAAAGAGGGCATGGTGTTTACGATTGAGCCGATGCTGAATGCAGGCACGTATTTCAGCAAGCTGGATTCTGATGGATGGACGGCGCGTACGCGGGACGGAAGGCTGTCTGCCCAGTATGAGCATACGATTGCGATTACGAAGGATGGCCCGCTTATTTTGACCCAACAATAAAACTTTACACACATGTAATGCAAGGAGGGAGAAATCCCTCTTTTTTTAAATATAAGAATGTATAAGTTTCACCCTTATACATTCTTATATTTCACCCTCGAAACGGTAGCTTTGCCGCCAGAGGACGGCGACAGCCGTTTACGCTTGGCATGACAAAATTGGATAATTCATCTAAAATAAATGGAATGATGGGAATGATCGTCCAAAAGCTCGACTTACATAACGCGATCATTACATGATTTTAGTCATTTTGGGGAGGGTATTCATTTGTTGAGATCGTCAGTCGTATGGAGAAGTGCTTTATCTATTGCGGTTACTGTTGGCTTGGTTGCAATGCCCTTTACTGCAACAGCGGCATCTGAGAACAGCAGTACAGTGAAGCTGCGTATTATGGAAACGACCGATTTGCATGTAAACATGGTGAACTATGATTATTTTGCGGACAAGCCGACCGATGAGTATGGCTTTGCCAAAACAGCGACGCTCATCAAGCAGGCGCGCGAAGCAGCAACGAACAGCCTGCTTTTTGACAATGGCGATTTGATTCAAGGAAACCCGCTTGGCGACTACACGGCAGTTATTGATCCCTTGAAGCAAGGGGAGACGCATCCGGTTTACAAAGCGATGAATTTGCTTGATTACGATGCGGGAAATTTGGGCAACCATGAGTTCAACTATGGGCTGGACTTTTTGAGCAACTCGCTCGCAGGAGCTGATTTCCCTTACGTCAATGCGAACATTTATGTCGATGACAAAGATAAAGACGAGTCGAATGATAAAAATATGTTCACGCCTTATTTGATATTGGATAAGGAAGTGAAGGATGAGAGCGGCGCCACGCATAAGCTCAAGGTTGGCGTCATCGGCTTCGTACCGCCGCAGGTGATGCAGTGGGACAAGGCGAATCTCGAAGGCAAGGTCATTGCCAAGGACATTATTAAAACGGCGGAGAAGTTCGTTCCTGAGATGAAGGCGAAGGGCGCCGACATTATTGTAGCGATTCCGCATTCCGGCTTTGAGGATATTCCGCAGGCTGAAAATATGGAAAACTCGGTGCTGTACCTCAGCAAGGTCAAGGATATTAATGCGATTTTGTTCGGCCATGCCCACAAAGTGTTCCCGGACAAGTCGTTCGAGGGCAAGCCGGGCGTTGATTTGGACAAGGGTACGATTAACGGCGTGCCTTCGGTCGAGCCGGGCTTCTGGGGCAATAATCTCGGTATTATTGACCTCGATCTGAAGCTTGCAGACGGCAAATGGTCGGTTGTGGACTCGAAGGTTGAGGTTAAGCCGATCTTTGATGCGGTGAACAAGCAGCCGCTTGTAGAAGCGGATCAAGAGGTGCTGGACGCTGTAGAAGAAGACCATGAGCATACGCTGGACTATATTCGCGGCCCGGTTGGCAAAACAACAGCGCCTATCAATAGCTGGTTTGCGCTCGTACAGGATGATCCTTCGATTCAGATTGTAACGAATGCGCAAAAATGGTACGTAGAAAAGCAAATGCAAGGCACGGAATACGAGGGCATTCCGGTATTGTCCGCAGGTGCTCCGTTCAAGGCAGGCGGACGCCAAGGCCCGAACTACTACACGGATATTGCGGCTGGCGATATTGCGATCAAAAATGTGGCTGACCTGTACCTGTACTCCAATACCGTTAACGCTGTATTAGTAACAGGCGCCGAGCTGAAGGAATGGTTGGAATGGTCCGCTGGACAATTCAACCAAATCGATACCAAATCGACAGCGAAGCAGGAACTGGTCAACCTGGATTTCCCGACCTACAACTTTGACGTCATTGACGGCGTAACATATCAAATCGATGTGACACAGCCAGCCAAATACGATGCCAAAGGCACGACCGTTAATGAAAAATCAAGCCGTATCGTAAACCTGCAATTTGATGGCAAAGCGATTGATCCGAAGCAAAAATTCGTCGTAGCGTCGAATAACTACCGCGCCTCGTCGAGCAAGTTTGCGAATCCGGATGGCAAGCGGATTATTTTGGCTTCGCCAGACGAGAACCGTCAAGTTGTCATTGATTATATTCGCTCGTTCAAGACGATTGACCCTGCCGCTGATGGCAACTGGTCGCTCGCAGCGGTCAAAGCAGACGTCAACGTTTCGTTCAAAACGTCGCCTGCTGCCAAGACGCTCGCGGATTCGCTTGATGCGCTGTCGTATGTAGGCCAAACCGATGACGGCTACGCGGAGTTCAAAATTAATTTGTCAGCTGGTGCGACTGTGCCAACGACTCCGACGACACCAACAACGCCTACGAAGCCAACTGAGCCGGGCCCAACGAAGCCGACAACGCCAGCTACACCGTCGAAGCCTGCCAAGCCGGCCACCGGTACGACGCAGGATACGGTGTATATCGTGAAAAGCGGCGACACGCTGTACCGCATCGCATTAAATCACGGCACAACATGGCAAAAGCTTGCGACCTATAATAAGCTGGCGAACCCGAATCGCCTGTCCATTGGCCAGAAGATTTTGATTCCGGCAGCGAAATAGGTAGAGCTGAGCCTTGCATGCTAGTAGGCTAGCCTTTTGAGGAAAAGCAACACCCTTTCGAAATTCGTCCTTGCAGCCCCCGCGTTTCCACGGCTGTTTGGATGAATGCTCGAAGGGTGTTTTTTAATTGTACAGGGGGAGTCTGATAAAGGCGGAGTCTGGCCTGGAGGACACAGATGACGTTATTTTGTCTAAACTACGGTGTTTGGAGGTGTTTGCGGACTCAGGGGCCGCTATTGGTTCTCAAATCCCTGTTTTAACGCCATGATCAAGGGAATAGCGGATTTCCTGTCCGCTCACATGCTAAAATCGCCCGAAATGCTAAAATAGCGGAATGTCAGTCCTCCAAGGACAGAGAGAGAATCGAGTCCGTGTGAACTGGGGTTTTACGGCATTACATATCGTTAAAATTTGCAGAGAAACGTTAGATATTTCGAAAAATGAGGTTTTTGATTTCCGCGATACCTCGCAAGAAAATAAAACGCTGCCACCACAAGGAAGAATATAGCGCTCGGAGGCGCACTGAAAACAGATGGCCTAGCTAGCTCTAGGCCATCTGTTTTTGTGGAGTGGCTATGCTCGTGGGGCTGGACTAGCTCGTCGTTGTGAATGAAAAATGCTTATTGGTGCTACCGTCGTCCGTCCACTGAATAGCGTCCGCGCCGTTGTCAGAAGAACCGCCGGTAATATAAAGCACTTTGCGGCTTTTGACGTTCATGATTTTGAAATAACCGCTTCCGGCGCTGAGAATGCGGAACTGCTGATTGAGCCCGCCGTTGCTCGTATATTGAATGACAGTGGCGCCGTCTGCGACCGAGCTGCTGGTGATGTCCATGACTTTGCCGCTGTTGCGGTTTTTGATCGTATAGTAGCGTCCGCCTACGTCGGTGAACTGCCAATGCTGGCTTGTCCAGCTGCCATCGGTGTATTGCTCGATTTGCACGCCGTCCGCCGTACCGCCGCTGGTGACGCCAAGGAGTTTGCTGCTGGCGCGGTTAGTGATTTTATACCAGGACGTTGTGTTGACTGGCGGCGCTACTGTACCGGTTATAGCACCTGTGGCTGCATCAATCGTTAGCTGATCGGCCCAGTCCAGTGTCATGGTGGTAGACGAAGGGAAGGTTATCGGCAGCCACACATACTCTGAGGTGTTGACCGCTCCGCCCCAAGCGCCGGCCCAGCGGTCGCCCATGTACAGAAACGAGGTGGTGGAAGAGCCTTCAATAGGCAGCACATAGGTGGATTGCGAGTTGTAAGTATTGCCATTGCCGACGTTCGTCAGGCCGCTCCATGTACCGGAAATGCTGCTGGCTGTCGCATATTTTGCCTGGTTCGGCGCCCAGCCTGTCGCCCCAGAGGTGACGAGGAAGTAGGTGCTGCCCCGCTTGAACATCGCAGGCGCTTCCCGGTATTGGCCGACCCACAGTGTGGAGACGAGCGTATCGACGCCAAGGAAGTCGGAGGTCAGGCGATAAATATTTAAATCGGCGTTGACGCGGGTAGCGGAGATGAGATAGGCGGTGCCATTGTCGTTGTAGACCGTCATATCACGGGAATCGTAGCCCAGCGGACGGAAGCTGCCATGATAGGTATAGGGGCCTTCAATGTTGGTGGCAGAAGCGACCGCGACCTGCGCATCGCCATAGTCGACGCCGTTCTCCTTGTGCATCCACATCACGTATTTATTCGTAGCAGCGTTGTAAATGACTTTGGGGCGCTCGATGTTGGCTGTTGCCAGCTCGGGCGACGAGGTTTTGCTGAGGACATTTGCACGAAGCTCCCAGTTTTTCAGATCCGCTGAGCGATAGACGGAAACGTAATTGACGCCATCGCGATTTTCGCCAAACCAGTAATAATAGCTGCCTGACTTGAGAATGCCGCCCCCATGAGCTTGAATCGGGTTGCCGGCGGTGTCTTTGAACTGAACGCCATTGTCGAACGTGACAGGAGCAGCGGTCGCAGGGACGGCCATCAGACTGAGAGCCAAAGCAACGGTGAGCACATACGCGAGCAAAAGCCGGGACTTGCTTTTCATCATAAAAAACCTCCTTGGAATTTGATGAGGCAATCGCAAGCATCGGCGTAAGCGTGGACCGCATGGCTGCTCGGCGCCCGGCCTAGGCTTTGCTCGGGTCATGTGGATAGGCGAATAGCAGAAAAGTAAGCGTTTGCAAATAAGATTGTACAACGATAGAGAGGGAAAAGCATCCTATTATTTTTACTTATTTTGGTGGGTGAGCGGCGCATGGAGGGGCATCGCGGCATTTGACGTGAAACCGCTATCGCGGTACGCTAAAAGCAAAATAAAGCCGCCATGCGGTACGGCGATTATTGAGGCGGCAGGGGAGCAGAAGGATGGGGAACAGCCGCGCGAATTGGCGCAATGTCGGGATTTTCGCACATGTCGATGCAGGCAAAACGACGACGACCGAGCATATGCTTTATGTCAGCGGGCGTACGCGAACGCTCGGCAGTGTCGATACAGGAACGACGATAACGGATTCCATGGAGGTTGAGCGGGCAAGGGGCATTTCGGTACGGGCGGCAATGACCGCATTGGAGTGGCAGGGTACGCATGTGCAGCTGGTCGATACGCCAGGGCATGTCGATTTTCTCTCGGAGGTGGAGCGCGCGCTGCGGGTGATGGATGGCGCTGTCCTGATCGTGTCCGCAGTGGAGGGCGTGCAGGCGCAGACGGAGCTGATTTGGAATGCCCTGCGGAAGCTGCGTATCCCAACGCTGATTTATATCAATAAAATGGACCGCGTCGGCGCCGATTACGAAGCGGTGCTTGCCGATATCCGCAGCTATTTGACGGCGGATTTGCTCGCGGTGCAGCGTCCGCTTGGCAGCGAGCAGCAGTTCGCTGGATCGGAGGATTTGTGGGCGGAGGACGCGGATGCCGATGCGCGCACGGCGCTGCTTGAGGCGATGGCGGAGCAGGACGAGCGCCTGCTAGAGCGGTATGTCAGCGGCGAGGAAGTGCCGCTGGCGGAGTGGCGGGCGGAAGCCGCCGCGAAGGCGCGCCGCGCGGAGGTGTATCCGGTGCTGTATGGCGCATCGAGCAAAGGCATTGGCGTGCAAGCGCTGCTGGGCGCCATGGTCGAATATTTACCCGCGCCGGGCGGCGAGGCGGAGGCGCCGCCTTCGGGTATTGTGTTTAAGATTGAGCGTGACAAGGTGATGGGCAGGATGGCTTACATCCGGCTGTATCAAGGGAAAATCCGCAATCGTGATGTGGTTCGCAATTTCACACAGCAAATGGATGAGAAGGTGACGCAAATTCGCAAAATGGACGGCTTCCGCTCCGAGGATGCCGGAGAGCTTGCGGCTGGGGGCATTGCAGCCGTATGCGGTATGTCTCATGTACGGATCGGCGATATTATAGGCAGCCCGGATGCCGTTCCCGAGGAGGCAAGGCTCGCTGTGCCGCTGCTGACCGTTCAAGCCCATTGGGGCGACGCCCAGCATTATCCGGCAATGGTACAGGCGCTTACGGAGCTGTCCGATGAGGACCCGCTGCTGAATGTGCAGTGGCTGCAGGATGAACGGGAGCTGCATGTGAAGGTAATGGGCCCGATACAGCTGGAAATATTGACGAGCGTTATTGAGCAGCGATATGGGCTGTCGGTGCGCTTCGGACAGCCGTCGGTTATTTATAAGGAGACGCTTGAGGAAGCCGGCGAAGGATATATTTCCTATTTAATGCCCAAGCCTTGCTGGGCGGTATTACGGTTTCGCATGGAGCCGGGCGAGCGGGGAAGCGGGCTGCAATATGCCTCGGTGGTGAGATCCGAGGATTTATTGCCGCAATACCAGAGCGAGGTGGCGCGGCGCGTGCCGGAGGCGCTGGAGCAAGGGCTGTACGGCTGGGAGGTCGTTGACCTTAAAGTGACGCTCATTGAAGGGCAGCATCATGTGTGGCATACGCATCCGCTGGATTTTGCGGTGGCGACGCCAATGGGTATTATGAATGGGCTCGCGTCTGTGGGCACCCGACTGCTGGAGCCGATTCTCCAGTTCCGTATCGTCGTGCCCGAGGAAGCGGGAGGCCGGGTGATGAACGACCTGTCGCTGATGCGCGGCACATTCGGAGCGCCTGTGCTGCATGGCGACAGAATGATTATTGAAGGGCGCATCCCCGCAGCGACCTCGCTGGAATACGCGGTGGAGCTCAGCTCGCTGACGAAAGGACGCGGAACAATCGCCACCTTTTTCGCTGGCTACGAGCCTTGTCCGCCTGATGTGAAAGCCGAGCGCCAGCGGCGCGGTGTCAATCCATTGGATCAGTCGAAATATATTTTGAGCGTGCGCAAGGCGCTGCAAAACTAAATACGCTAGAGCTGATCAGGTTAAAGCCTCTTCGAAGCCGAAAAAAAAGGATAGCCGAAAAAATCCTCACCCCTTATGTATAGAAGGAGTGAGGATTTTTTGTTCAACTCTAGCGCGTGTATGCAAACGTAAGCGAGCCAGATCCTGAAAGAAGACAGCGTCAAACGTATTCCCTCTACTATCTGGAATATCACACCTCATGAATGTGAACATACTTAACGAAAGGCAGCCTCATGTTCTTCGTTTCAGTGGTTTACTCCCTATACAAAGATCGACTTGGTGGACAGAGCAGCCGCTATTTCAACAGCATCACGGGTTAAGGCGCAGGCTGCGGACTCAGGAGCCGCTAATGCGCTGCAAATGGCCATTTTGACGGGAGGATGAGGGCGATAACGGATTTCCTGTCCGCTTACGCCCTGAAATCGGATCAAAAGCCAGAATAGCGGAACCTCAGTCCTCCAAACAAGGAGGGAGCGTCCCAAGCAACGAGGTCTCAGCAACAATCGCAGGCTGTGATTCCCAAGCCTTGAAGCGTCAGATGAGATTGGCCCCCGAAAAAGCGCAAAGCAAGGCGCAGCAGGCCGACTCTGGTTTGCGTACACACCCTAGCGCCACATAATGAATAGCAAAGATAATAATGACAGCAGAACCGACGTTATTGTCATGGCGAGTAGCGGGCGAAGCGCGCGGGAGCGCAGCTCTCTCAAGTTAACGTTCAGACCCAGCCCGACCATTGCCATCGTCAACAGGATGGTAGTAAGCGTGGAAATGTTGCTTAAGGCGTCAGCGGACGGCGCAAGCGTAGTTCCAGCAGTCATGCTCCCGAACAAGCTGAGGGCGATGAAGCCGAGCAAAAACCATGGAAATTCAGGCCTAGCCTTCATCTCCTGAGCATTCGCCGCCATCTCGCGGTGGCGGCGACGGTTCATGATCGCCATCAGTATGAAGCTGACGGGTACGAGCAAGAATACGCGGCTCAGCTTCGCTAGCAGCGCAAGGGCGACAGCATCTTGTCCGGCAGGCTCGGCGGCAAGCGCCACATGGGCAATTTCATGCAGGCTGATGCCTGTCCAAATGCCATATTGCGCCGCAGTTAGCGGCAGCAGCGGCAGGAGGGCGGTGTAAGCGAGCGCGGCAATCGTACCGACCAGCGCAACGAGTCCGACGCTTGCGGCGGTATCCTCGCCGCGAGCTTTGAGAATCGGCGATACAGCAGCAATGGCTGCTGCGCCGCATATGCCTGTGCCGATGCACAGCAATAGCGACAGCGGCATATCGGCTTTGAGCTTGCGGGCGAGCAGCAGGGTGAAGAGGGCGGAGAAGAGGATGGTTGCGGCGGCTTGCAGCAGCAAGCCGGCCCCTTGCTCCAGCAAAACCATCTTATTCAGCTTGAGTCCGAACAATATAATCGCAAGCCGCAGCAGCTGCTTGGAGGAAAATTGAATGCCAGGGCGGAGAAAAGCTGGATATCCAGCGAATTGGCGAAAAAGCACAGCGGCAATTAAGGCAATCGCCATAGGCCCTACGCGGCTGAAGCCAGGAAGCATTGCGAGTGCATAAGCAGCGGAGGCAAAAGCGGCTGTCAGCGCAACCCCGCCCAGCCAAGCCGCAACATGTCCCTGGGCATGCCGGCTTAACCATCCCTGCGGCTTCGTCTCTTCGGAGGTGGGGCGCCTAATCATCATCGGGTTTATTTCTGCTTTCATAGCTGTCACCTCATTCTGTGAGCGGAAAGCCCTCTGCTGCCTTCAGTAATGGCGGCGCGCTTCCTGCCTGATTTATTAATTAAGCATAAGGGATGGCTTACGATAAGAAAAATAAATGGTTATGATTATAATCATAACCAAATACTTATGACATTTTCGTCGATAGGCATCAAGTAATGAGAGGAGCGCATTTAAACGATGGATCAATCCCTGCTCGTTTTTATAGCTGTTGCCGAGGAACAAAGCTTCACGCGCGCTGCGGAAGCGCTGCATATGACGCAGCCGGCAGTCAGTCAGCATATTCAGTCGCTGGAGGCGGCTTTGGGCACCAAGCTGCTGGATCGCAGCAGCAAGTATGTCCGGTTGAATAAAGCGGGTGACATCGTGTACCGCCATGCGAAGGAAATGAGCGGATTGCACACCAAAATGCAACGCCTGCTCGACGACCTGCTTCATACCGCAAGCGGCACGCTATCGATTGGCGCAAGCTTCACCTTTGGCGAATATGTGCTGCCGCATACGATTGCCTGTTTACGGGCGCGCTACCCGCTTATTACGCCAACGATCACAATCGGCAACACGAAGGACATTGCGGCGCTCGTTGCAGCCCGCCAGCTGGATATTGGAATCGTAGAGGGCGCGCTGCCAGAGCAGGACAAGCTGAAATGCGAGCCTTTTGCCAAAGATTTAATGTATGTCGTTGTTGGTGCCGGGCATCCGTATGCGAAGCGGCAGGACATAGAGGCTGAAGAGCTGCTAGGCGAGCATTGGATTGTGCGAGAGGAAGGCTCGGGAACGCGGACGGCAACGGAAAAAATGTTTGAGCAATACGGTATTCGGCCGCTGAATCGCATGGCGTTTGGCAGTACGCAAATTATTAAGGAGTCCGTTGAGGCGGGTCTCGGCATTTCCTTGCTGTCAGAGTGGGCAGTACGCAAAGAAATTTCGCTCGGAACGCTGAACAGGCTGACCATCGCTGGGCAGCCTGTCGAACGTGATTTTTCGATTATTACGCTGCGCGATACCTTTCATACGAAAGCGGCGGAGCTGTTTATTGAAATGGTGCGCACCCGTGAAGGCATGCCGCAGCAGCCGACTTAGGGTTTTCCCGATACAGTAGCGATAGAGCTACAGACAGAGCTACATCTTCTTATGAAAAATAGCTCCTGTCATTCGGCCCATAACTGGCTGCGCTGCCTCAGACGCACTCTATGGCGTGTTCCGTTCCTCCAAGCTTATCGGCTAACTCAGCCTGTAAAGCGCGAATGGCTCGCCATGCTTAAATCGCAGGCTGATTTCATCCAGCCGCTCCATGACGGCCGGCTCAGGCTGAAGGCTGGCTGAGGCCAGATTGGCCTCCAGTTGCGCTGCGCTCGTCGCGCCGACGATGACGCTCGCCACGGCTGGCCGCTGCATGAGCCAGTGCAGGGCAAGCACAGCTGGCGTGCAGCCAGCCTCAGCCGCAAGCTCGCCCACCTGGCGGCTGAGCGTGAAGCCCTCGCCCGTGAAGAAGCGGGCGAATTCCGGGTTTTTGTCCAGCCGCGACCCTTGCGGTGCGCTCTGCTGCTCGCTGTATTTTCCGGTCAGCAGACCGCCTGCCAGCGGAAAATAAGGGATAATGCCGACGCCTTGGTCGAGGCATAGCGGGGTAATGTCGCGCTCCGGGGTCCGGTCGGCGAGCGAATAGCTGGTCTGAATCGACACATAGCGATTCAGGCCAAGGCGGTCGCTGATGCCGAGCGCCTTCATCAGCTCCCAGGCTGCATAGTTCGATGCGCCGATGTAGCGGACTTTGCCGGCGCGCACCATATCATCGAGCGCCCGCAGCGTTTCTTCCAGCGGCGTCTCCGGATCAAAGGTGTGGATTTGATATAAATCCACATAATCCGTTTGCAGCCTCTGCAAGCTTTGCTCCAGCTCAAGCTGTAAATGATAGCGGGAAGAGCCGCGCTCGTTCGCGCCTTTGCCGCGCGGTAGACCGGCTTTGGTAGCGACTACAGCCTCATGCCTACGTCCTTTAAGCGCTTCGCCGATGATGGTCTCCGACGCGGTGCCCGAGTAAATATTGGCAGTATCAAGAAAGTTTATTCCGCTGCCAAGCGCAGCATGTATAATAGAGATAGAGCTTTGCTTATCCGCCCGCGAGCCGAAGGAATTGGTTCCAAGGCCGAGAGAGGATACTTTCAGTCCACTATTGCCGAGACGTTTATACTTCATAAGCTGAGTCACTCCGTTCAACGTTTAATTGGCGCCGTTGGGCATAAGCATGCTTGGCCGCCGCTAACAGGCGACCGTGTAGAAATAACAGAATTTATAAGTTTTTGATAAATAAGCTTCTATTTCACCGCGGAACGGATGCTGCCTCTAAACGAGAGCAACGCCGTTTACGCTTGGCACATTTTACTATAGCATAAGATTGCGGGGGACGACGATGCAAAGAATGATAGCGCGGGCTCAGCTGCTTGCAGATGAAGAAATGAAAGCGCTCGCTTCTGTAGAGCGCTTAAGAGAGAAACTGCTTCCTTGGATTGAGGAAGGCAAATTCATGACAGCGGCCTTGTTTAAATGGGAGCGGAATCTTTTTTTATACGTAGAAAGCATGATGGATGAACCACCAGCGCCCGAGGAGCTCATGCGCGATTTGTCCAGTTATTTGGAGCCATGGCCCGGACAGGCCGAGAAGCGTTTATGGATTCCGATGATTGATGTTTTTCATTTCAATGCGCCAGCAAGTCCGGAGCATTGGCGGCGTAAGGCAGCGGTGGAGCGGCGCGTCGGGCGCGTGGCCCATTTGAAGCCCGAGATGGCGGCGAGCTACATTTATTACCACTACCAGCTGCAAGAGGAGCACGCGTTTCATGGTCCCAAATATGAAATCATCGCGATGCACGAAAATTTGCTGTTCGGCTATCAGGAGTTTCCGACCGTTGTTGAGGAGCCGATATTGCCGCGCAAGCTAATGACGAGCGGAACGCCTACAGACTGGAGTGAATCGCGCATGGATTTGCATTTTCAGCCATGGCCCGATGGTCATTTGTATTTCAAGCCGGTGGAAACATGGTTTGCTTTGGGGGAATAAGGAACAAACTGACAAAATTCATCATAAATTTATGAAAAATGATCAGTTAGAATTAAGGGAATCTTAAGAAAAATCATGTATAGTAGAAGTACAAGCTGTTAAGGCAGCATTCGAAGCCGGGAGGGGACCTGTTATGCGTGAGCCAGTCACTTATTCCGTAGTTATTCCTGTGTATAATGATGAGCAAATGCTTTACGACACCTACAAGCGGCTAAAACGAATTATTCCGCCAATTGGCGAGAATTACGAACTGATTTTTGTAAATGATAACAGCACGGACCGCTCAGCAGATATGCTCCGAGTCTTTTGTGCAGCTGATATTCGGGTACGTGCGATCCACTTCGCCAGCAGCTTCGGTTATGAGGCGGCGATTGCCGCAGGAGCCGAGCATGCCTCAGGCGAGCAGAAGATCGTCATGGAGGTATCTGACCGCTTCCGCAGTGTTAGTGCGGGATTGCAGGGTGCTTCTCCGTTTTATGTTGTACGGGCTAAGGAAGGTTTCACCCATTCCCCGCTGTGGGATTTTGCGCCGGAGAGTGCCGCATGCTAATAAATAGAGCAGCTAAATGGTTTTTCATTCGCAAAAAATAACCCCCGCCTTATTAGGCGAGGGTTATTTTTAACTGGGGCGATGCCATTTATGCATATGCGCAGGTTTGTCCCAAAGTGCCCCAAGAAGGAAGGCAGCTGTGGCTCTGTTATTGTTCAATGTAAAAACCGAATGAGTGCATGTTGTCAGCGTTGTTTGTCATGATGAGCGCTTCCGGCAAATCGATTTTGTCAAACGCATTGTAATAAGGAGTTCCTGCAAGCAGCACAATAGCAATGGCAATAGCCAGTCTGCGTACCATTCGCTCGCTTGGACGGCGATTGAGCTTTGCTTTCGGCAAGGTCACTCGGCTGCTGCGCTCGCCATGAATTATCCAGAGGATGGCGGCGGCGAAGCCAAGCATCGAGAGCGGAAGAGTCAAAGGCATCGAATGCAGTGATACTGCGACCGATAAGGTCAGGTAAAAGATCGTTAGCATACATAGTGACAGCAGTTGGTAAGGCAGAATGAACGCGGGCTCTGAAGCGCGATATAGCATGCGTACAGGCAGTGGCTCGCTGGACTTCCGTCCTGTGTTTTTGCGCATTCTGAGCAGCTTTGGAATGCTTCTGGCCCACAGCAGCGCAAGCGATAGCGTCAGGATCGGTACACAGATGAGCATGCCCAGATCGTAATCCGGAGGGAGCTTGACGGCCATGGTGACGACTCCGCCCAATGCCGCTGCTGCTGGGATGGACAGTACAATTGTCCAAATTATCAAGTGTTTGGCACGCTGGTGCAGCTGCTGCTCGGATTTGCTGTAGAGCAGGGAGGAGGCCTTATTGCCGGCAATCCAAGACAACAGCAGCGCTAGGAATAAACAACCAAGCGTAAGATGAACCAAGGTGATATACAAAATAGCTTACCTCCCAGTATAATAATGACTAGATCTATTTTATCGCCTGCGAGCTCCTCGCTATAACAGTCTCTGGTGCAGGTAGTACCTAGACTTTAGACGAGGGAATATCAGGAATGGTTGCTTTATACTACAAGAGTAACCGATTTGAGTCTGGAGGTGAAGAAGCTGCTCGAGCTGCATGATATTATACCGTATTTTTTCTCTGTAAGCATTATCTGCACGTTCGCTTATGCAGCGTATTTCACTTTTCATGCTGCAAGCGAGCCGTCCCGCTGGTCGAAGGACAAGGTCCATGCGCCAGCGCCTGAACGTATTTTGCCAACTGTTCAGCGGGCTCATACCGTTGCACTCTGGCTTGTACGAAAAGTAAAAAGAAAAGAAGCGCCTGATGGTGATCCCACAGATTGCAGCTCCTCGTTTGTGAAGCAACATCCAAACAAACGAGGAGGATATATATGTTATCTAAATATACAATGGAAATGCTTAAAAAATACCGCTTTATCCTTATTATCGGGCTGCTGCTCATCATTAGCGGCTGTGGTGCGCCGAATGGAACGATTGACTCAGCGACACCAGGATTTTTCAACCATTACGTCGTTTTCCCCATCTCTTATTTAATTCAACACATTGCGCAGTTTTTTAACGACAGTTTTGGAATGGCGATTATTGCAATCACCTTGCTCATCCGTCTGGCCCTGCTTCCGCTCATGCTTCGTCAATCCAAGAGCCAGCAGGTGATGAAGCAAAAGATGAGCGTCATGCAGCCGCAGCTTAACCAAATCAAGGAAAAATACAAAAATGACAAATCGCCTGAAGCGCAGTCGAATATGCAAAAGGAAACGTTAGCGCTGTATGGCGAGCACAAGTTTAATCCGCTAGCCATTGGCTGCCTGCCGATGCTCATTCAACTGCCGATTTTGTCAGGACTGTATTATGCAATCAAAATGACGCCAGAGCTGGCGCAGCATTCCTTTCTCTGGTTCCAGCTGGGTACACCGGATCACATCCTGCCGTTTCTCGCCGCTGCTATCTATTATGTGCAGTTCCGCGTGTCTCAAATCGGCATGGACCCTGCCCAGCAAAAACAGATGGCGCTGTTCGGTTACATTTCACCGATCATGATGGGCATTTTCTCATTCACCGCGCCTGCTGCTGTACCTTTGTATTGGGTTGTTGGCGGCGTATTTATGATTTTACAGACCATGCTTTCCAAGCGGCTTTACCCAATGCCGACCTTGCCAATCGCTTCGGAAGTTGAAGCCGAAAAACCGGCACCAGTGAAACATAAAGGCAAGAAGCTGCCAGCAAAATCGTAACCTGCACATCTAATAGACGCTCCAGAGGGCCCTCAACCCTCGGGGCGTTTGTTTTTATTTTTTCGGGTCAAAGAAAGCGGCGAGCAGAAGTTTATAAGCCGAAAATCCTATAAAGCACTTTATTATGATACAATAAGTGTAAGGTTTGGTTTGGCATGCGGACAATGGAATGGATAAAGGAGGCCTTGCACGATGATTAAGCGTTATCCTGCGAACGAGCGGAACTTTTTTGATATTGGATGGTTGAGGGGCTCACGCAGCTTCTCATTCGGTGATTATTATGATCCGGATAACGCTCAGTTCGGCGTCATGCGTGTATGCAACGAAGATGAGATTGCGCCGGGCCGCGGCTTCGGAGCGCATCCTCATAGCGACATGGAAATTGTGACCATTGTGTTGAAAGGCCGCCTCAAGCATGAGGATAATTTGGGTAATATGGAAGTTACCTCTGCCGGGGAAATCCAGCGGATGACAGCGGGCTCCGGCATTGTTCATGCAGAATACAATGATTCAGAAACTGAAGAGGGGCATTTTCTGCAGCTGTGGTTTATGCCGCGCGAGCGTGGATTGACGCCTTCCTATGAAGTGCATCGGTACGATCAGGAGAAGCTGGTCAATGCTTTTCTGCCGATTGTCACGCCGGACGGGGCGAATGGCACAGCGATGATTCATCAGGACATGTCGATTCATTTGGGCCGCGTTGAGGCAGGGAAACGTTTGTATTACAGCCAAAAGGCGGGTCGGCGTGTGTTTCTGATGCTGATCGAGGGCGCTGCCGACGTCAACAACCTTGATATGATGGCGAAGGACAGCCTTCGTGCGGAATTTGAACCGGAAATTCTGATTAAAGCGAAGGAAGATACATTCGTCATGCTTATTGATATGCCTTAAGGACGGATTTTTCTACGCGAGGAGGAGAAAGCGATGAAGGAAACGTTATTAATCAAGCATGCGGTTGGAGGAAGAACCTTTGTAGATTCCAGCAAGCATGGCGTTCATTATCACATTGGGCAGGCTGCTGATTTGTGGGCGTTCACGGTCACGACGCCGCCGGAGCTTGATTTGGGTAACCTGCTTGCGTGGAAGGAAGAGCTGAACGTCTTTCTTTTCCAAGAGCATGAGGATAAGCCAACGGTCAAAATTTGGTTCTACGTACAGGAACAATCCGTCAGCTTTCAAGCTGATGAACGCAAGCTTGCGTTCAAGGCGAAAGCGATGATTGAATATATTCCACATAATTACGGCTACAAGCTGTAAAGCGGGGCCAAGCGTAAACGGCTTTGCCGTCCTCTGGCGGTAATGCTAACGTTTCGCGGTGAAATATAAGCTAAGTATAAAGAGAAAACTTGTACTTTCTTATATTTTAATAAAATCGCCTGCTGCTGCATATACATCCTTTATGCGAATGAAGGACAGGGTGCCTTGGCTTGACTTATTCAGGCGTACCGATCAGATGTACAACATTTATTGCTTGGGCTCGGGGCGGCTGGTAATAAATTGCGCCCAATTCCTATGTATGGAATTGGGCGAATTATCAAACGCTAGGAGCAGGAACAGGATTATCATGGCAGTAGCATGTCCAATTAAAGGAGGCGTTGACGATCTATAGTCGGAAAAAGTTTCAAGAGGAAGTCCCTGAGGTGAGCACGAAAATATGGGCTTGTACAAGTGATGTTTGCAATGGCTGGATGCGTGCAAACTTTTCATTCGAGCAGTCGCCCACTTGCCTGCAATGTAATTCTCCTATGGAAGAATCGGAGAAGATGCTGCCACAGCTCGTCAACTCCAATGATATAAATCGAGCGAAAAACAGCATTCCAGTAAGCGAGTAAGCCGAATAAATGGTGGATTCAAACAAGGGCGCCCAATTGGGCGCCCTTTGTTTGAGCAAACCGGCTAGATACGCCCGCTGCTGTCCTAGCATTGAAACCTACTACAGCGTGCGCTAGCTATCGGCCCGCACAAAAACGACTATCCGAGCAAGTTATCGGATAGTCGTTTTATTTTTGCCGCTATTTTTGGACTCGTATAGGGCTTGATCCGCTTCCTGGAAGCTGTCCTCCTTGGATTCACCAGGGAGATGCTCGTGCAGGCCGATACTGACGGTGACGGCAAGATTGTCCATTTCGGTGATTTTGGTCTGAGAGATGGATACGCGAATTTCCTCAACGAGCGCAAGCGCCTTCTCCAGGCTTTCTTCATGGAGGATGAGTATAAATTCCTCCCCGCCATAACGGGCAGCAAAATCATCGGTTTTCAAGTGCTTCAGCAGCGTCGCTGCCATCTGCTTCAACGTAATATCGCCAACCCAATGCCCATAGGTATCGTTGACATGCTTGAAGTTGTCGATATCTATAATCGCTAGCTGGAAGTTGAACGGGTTAGCCTCTTGGTACTCAATGAGCTTTTCTACATATTCGTGAAACGTTTTATGGTTATAAAGATCGGTAAGCGGGTCGATTTTCGACATCCGATCCATCACGATATTTTTGATCAGCAGCTCTTGCTCGGATTTAAGCGTACGGTTGAGCGTGACAAGCAAGCCTCTCGCCCGATGAATAATTGCGAATCCTACCATCGCTGTTGCAATTAGAATGCCTGCAAAGAAGAAGGCATCGAGTGTAGTAAATTCTTCATCATAATAATTAGAAAAATAAATATAAAACAGGTAAAGCATCGAGACGAGCAGCGAAACAAATAAATAATATGGCCGCAAAAATAAAATCGTAATCAGCATTGGAAGCAGCAGCAAGGCGGGTGCCGTCAACAGCTGGGTGTTTAAAAAAAATAAGAAGCTCATCGTAATGAGATGAGCGCCGGTAATGAGCGCTTTCTCGATAAAGCGGCTCGCATAGCGGATAATTACTTCAAGGGATACCATTACGACAAGCACAAATATGTTTTGAACTAGAATGTCATAAGTAAACAGTCGGTTAGAGAAAAAGGTATCATCCGGTGAAGTGTTTTGGAAAGCAAATATCGTATATTGACAGGTAAGCGCTAGTATACATAACACCCAATACACATTGAGAATGATGCGATACCAGCTTGATGAATCATGGCGGGGTGCTGAAGATAGACTGAACATATCTGCCTCTTTTCCAAAATGGTGCCTCCGTTAGATGGCTAGCTGAATAGCTTCGACAGACCATTCCTGCTATCCTGCAAATTCGACACTTATTCATGCGAAATTTAGAGGTTTGCTGTACATAATTGTTTATTGAGGTAAAATGAACCTTGAAAACCCGCAAAATGGGCATAACTATTTTCAAGATAAGGTATTGACAGCATTTACTAGCGATGGTAAAGTGGCAGAAGATTAAACAAATGGAAAGGAGGATTATGTCTCATGCGTAAATTTACAGTACATCTAGGCAAGAAATTTGATTTTGTAAATATGAATTTAATGAGCGTAATCCATCCGTGCGTTAATTCTCTTTGATGAATAAGGGAGCTTTCCCATAAATCAAAGGCGTATGGTTGCGTTCGATGCAGCCGTGCGCCTTTTTCAATGCCTTCGACCCGCTAGAGGTCGATGATGCATGCGAAGGAAGCGTATCGTGTAACCGATGCGTTTCCTTTTTTTGTGGGAAAAATAAACGTTTGGATGGATATGGGGAGGTATCAAAGCAGCGCTATGTTTATCGTACTTAAGAAGCTTGGATGGTTTTTCAAAATGGATTGGAAGCGCTACGCGATAGCGGGAGTGCTGCTGATTTTGGTTGGCGTACTGGATATTATTCCGCCTTGGATGACGGGGTATGCCATCGATGGCATTTCGCAAGGATCACTTGCTGACAAGGAGTTTTATTTCATTATTGGCGGCTGGATTGCCATTACAATTGTAGGCTATGCCATGTCCTATGTTTGGTTTTATCAATTGTTCGGCGGCTCCTTCCTTCTGGAGCGCATTATGCGTTCCCAACTGATGAAGCATTTTATGAAAATGTCGCCGACCTTCTTTGAGCGCAATCGTACAGGCGATTTGATGGCTCGGGCAACGAACGACTTGAAGGCCGTGTCGAACACAGCGGGCTTTGGCATATTGACGCTGATTGACTCGACCTTCTTTATGGTGACGATTCTCGCTGTGATGATCGCTACGATCAGCTTCAAGCTGACGCTGGCTGCGCTGCTGCCACTGCCGCTTATGGCGCTGGCTATGAGCTATTTCGGCGGCAAAATCCACCGCCGCTTCATGGAGGCGCAGGATTCCTTCGGTGAGCTGAATGACCAGGTGCTGGAGGCGGTGTCCGGCGTGCGCGTCATTCGCGCCTTCGTACAGGAGGAAGCGAGCCAGCAGCAGTTCAGCCGCAAGACGGACGAAGTGTATGAGAAAAATATTGAGGTTGCCCGCATCGATGCGCTGTTTGAGCCGACGATGAAAATTCTCATCGGTCTTAGTTATTTGATCGGTTTATGCTATGGCGGCTACATGGTGTTCCAAAGTGAAATTACGCTGGGCGAGCTGGTTTCGTTCAATATTTACTTGGGCATGCTCATCTGGCCGATGCTTGCGATCGGAGAATTGATCAACGTCATGCAGCGGGGCAATGCTTCGCTTGATCGGGTTAACGAATCACTAAACTACAAACCCGATGTAAAGGATGCTGCAGAGTTAGTCGCAGTGGAAGAGCCTGAGACGATTTCATTCCGCAAGGTGACGTTCCGTTATCCTTCGTCGAAGGTCGATAATTTGGTCAATGTTTCGTTCTCGATCCGCAAAGGCCAGACGTTAGGCATCGTTGGCCGCACAGGCAGCGGCAAGACGACGTTGCTCAAACAGCTGCTGCGCGAATATCCAATTGGAAACGGAGATATTTCTGTCTCGAATGTGCCCATCGACAAGCTGGAAATTCAGCGCCTGCTCGGCTGGATCGGCTATGTGCCGCAGCAGCCCGTGCTGTTCTCCCGTTCGATTCGCCATAATATTTGGTTCGGGAAGAAGGGCGAGGCGAGCGAAGCGGATTTGCAGCGTGCGCTGGAGCGCGCTTCCTTTGCCAAAGATATTCAGTTTTTGCCTGATGGCTTGGAAACGATGGTCGGTGAGAAGGGGGTTGCCCTTTCAGGCGGACAGAAGCAGCGTGTGAGTATTGCGCGTGCGCTCATCGCCGATCCGGAGATTTTAATGCTGGATGATGCGCTGTCTGCTGTAGACGGCAAGACGGAGGCGGAAATTATTGAGGGCATCCGCACAGAGCGTGCGGGCAAAACGACGCTCATTACGACGCATCGCCTATCTGCCATTCAGCATGCGGACTGGATTATCGTGTTGGATGAGGGCCGCATCGTGCAGGAAGGCACGCATGAGGAGCTGCTGCAAGCGGGCGGCTGGTACAAGGAGCAATATGATCGCCAGCAGCTGGAGTCGATTATTGAGTCCTAATAAACAACGTACGAAAAGTGAAGGAAATGGGGGGCGCTAGGGACAATGGGCTTAACAGGTAAACGATTGTTTCAATACGCCATGCTATATAAGAAGCCGATTATTGGAGCTCTTGTGCTGCTGCTGTTAGCGGTAACCGCAGAGCTCGCGGGACCGTTCATTGCCAAGCGCATGATCGACCAGAACATACTTGGCATTGAGAAGACATGGTATGAGACGGCGAAGCAGGACAGCTTCGCGGTTGAGCATAATGGAAAATGGTACAAACGCGAGGATCGTCTGTCGGCTGGAGAGCCAAAGGGTGACAGTGTGAGAGTACTGCAGTCGGGGAGAACGTTTTATTGGCTTGAAGGGCAGCTGCCCTTCGAGGATGGAAAGCGCACGGTAGATGGGGAGCAAATGACTCTTACGAGCAAAGCGACAGGAGAAGTGGTTACTATTCCTGTAACCGCATTGTCCGCAAAAGAGCTGTTCGCCTTCTACAAGCCGGAAACGCCAGAACTTATAAAGCTAGCGGCCCTTTATTGCGTGCTGCTGCTTATTGGCGGATTTTTGACTTATGGCCAAAGGCTGCTGCTGCAAACGTCAGCGAACAGCATCGTCCGCCGCATGCGCAATGATGTATTCGAGCATACGCAGCGGCTGCCCGTCAACTATTACGATACACTGGCTGCGGGGCAGGTCGTTTCGCGCATAACGAATGACACCGAAGCGGTTAGGGAGCTGTATGTTTCGGTATTAGCGAACTTTTTCTCTGCCATCATTTATATGTCGGCGATCTACGTGGCATTGTTCTTGCTCGATTGGCGTTTGGCGCTGTTCGCGCTGCCGCTTGTACCGCTGCTTCTCGTGTGGATCAAGGTGTATCGTCGTTTCGCGGCGCATTACAACAAGGTTATTCGAGCAAAGCTGAGCGAAATTAACGGCATGATCAATGAGGCCATTCAAGGGATGCCGATCATTCAAGCTTTCCGTCGCCAGAAAGAGACGATGGAGGAATTTGATGAGCTGAATGATCATTATTTTAAATATCAAAACAAGCTGCTTCATTTAAATTCCATCACCTCGCATAATATGGTCCAGGTCATCCGCAACATTATCTTTCTTATTGTCATTTGGATGTTCTGGGGCAATTGGTTCGGCACAGTGCTGCTCGTCGGTACGCTGTATGCTTTTATTGATCTCATGAACCGGATGTTCCAGCCGATTGTTGGCGTGGTGAACCAGCTTTCCAATCTGGAGACGGCACGCGTATCGGCAGAACGTGTCTTCAAGCTGATGGATGAAGAAGGCATTGACGTTGACACGGGCAAAATCGAGCGCTACAAGGGCGAAGTGCAGTTCAAGGACGTCACCTTCGCCTATAAAAAAGAAGATTATGTGCTCAAAAAGATTTCCTTCGTCGCTCGCCAGGGCGAGACGGTAGCGCTCGTGGGTCACACCGGCTCCGGCAAAAGCTCCATTCTCAACCTGCTGTTCCGGTTCTATGACTTAAAACAAGGCAGCATCTTGATTGATGGGCGCGATGTAAGGGATATTCCGAAGCAGCAGCTGCGCCAGCATATGGGCATCGTGCTGCAGGACCCGTTCCTGTTCACTGGCACGATCGCGTCGAACGTCAGCCTAGGCAACCCGGAAATTAGCCGGGAGCGGGTAGAGCAGGCGCTGCGCGATGTAGGCGCCTACGATATGTTCATGCAGTTTCCCGGCGGCATCGATGCGCCGGTTATCGAGAAGGGCAGCACGCTGTCCGCGGGCCAGCGCCAGCTGATTTCTTTTGCCCGGGCGCTCGCGTATGACCCGGCGATTCTGATTTTGGATGAAGCGACCGCGAGCATCGATACGGAGACGGAAGCGATTATTCAGGAGGCGCTTGATGTGCTCAAAAAAGGGCGCACAACGTTCGTTATTGCCCATCGCCTGTCGACGATTCGCCAGGCCGATCAAATTCTGGTGCTGGATCATGGCGAGATCGTTGAGCGGGGCAACCATGATCAGCTGATGGAGCATAGCGGCAAATACTTCGCGATGTATCAATTGCAGCTGGGAGTGCCTGTAACGGCGTAGGGCTGAAAGCTTTATTTTCAGAAAGAACGGGAAATATGATCGTATAGGATGCAGGACGGAGCTGATGAGGCTCCGTCTTTTTTTGCTGCTTTCTGAATAAATCCTCACGATTTTCAGGTAACATTCAGCTGGGCTTATAACTGTGCTAAGAATTTATGCCTATGATAGGAAATGTAAGGCAAATTCAACTGAAAGGTGGAATACAGTCATGAAGGGTACGAAAACGATCGTCGCAAGCGCAATTGCATTATCGCTGGTGGTAGGCGGAGGTGCGCTGGCCATACCGGCTATCCATGCAGCTTCAACGGATACAAGCACGCAAAGCAGCACGGATGGAAGCGGAACAACGCGTGAGGCAGGCAAGCACAGGGGCGGATCTTTCGGCTTTGGACAGTGGAAAACGCAGCTTGCTGAATATTTGAAGCTTGATGAAGCGACGCTGGACACGCAGCTCAAAACGCAAACGCTTGCTGAGGTCGCTTCCGCTCAGGGCGTAGACCGCGAGACGCTGAAGGCCAAGCTGGTGGAATGGATTGATGCGGCTGCTGCTGAGCGCAAAGAAAAGCTTCAAAGTGAGAATCCAGACAAAACGTTGGATGGGATAAACGCAGACAAGCAATGGGATAGCTCGGCAATTGCTGATAAAATATTGGATTCAAAAGGCCAAGCTGGCCTTGGCGGTGAAGGCGGCCAACGTGGCGGCGGCAAAGGCGGATTTGGAAAAGGCGGTGGCTACGCAAGCGAGGAAACGGCTACTGTTCTTGGCGTGACAGCCGATGAGCTGAAAACTGAACTAAAGGCTGGAAAATCGCTCGCTGACATCGCGGCTGAAAAAGGCGTCGATGTGCAGAAGGTGATTGACCAAAAAGTCAGCGAGGAAAAAGCCAGACTGGATCAAGCACTTACAGATGGGAAGCTGACGCAGGAGCAATATGATGCGAAAATCGCTAAGCTGACGGAGCGTGTCACCCAGTTTGTTAATGGCGAGTTCACAAAGCCGGAAGGTGATGGCACGGGACGTCAGGGCAAGCATGGGAAGCGTGATACAGCAGTTGAGTCGACGGATGCAGCTGCTGATCAAACTGCTTAAGCTGACGGTATAGGAAAGCATAAGGTGTGGAAAAACATAAATGTAAGATGGAAGAAGCTGCGAGACGGTCATTTTTGGCCGCCTCGCGGCTTTTTTTGTTTGCTTTAAACGCGACGAGTCCCTATACCTCTTTTGAAAATAGCCGCTTGACGTTGTAAGGCTGATTTTGATATAGTTCTATCAGTGAACTATTTCATCATCGAACATTTTAGAGAGAAAGCATAAATGGAAAGGAGGAAGCGGGATGGTAGATCAAAAACTGTTGCTGGACATTATTGCGCGGTATGAGGCGACCTATTTTGCCGTCAATCGTCAAATAAACAGCTTGTTCCGGGAAGCGATGCCGGAGGGGCTTACGGTCGAGCAATATTCGGTGCTTCGTTATTTGCGGAAGCAGGGAAAGACGAACTCTTCCGAGCTTGCGGATACGTTTTGCGTAGGACGAAGCTCCATTACGGCACTAACGACACGTTTATTCGATAAACAGCTCATTGAACGGCAGCAGGACTCGAAGGACAGAAGGGTTACTTATTTGAAGCTTTCGCCTGCGGGCGAGCAATTGACGGATCAATCCGAAATAAAAATTCAAGAGATGCTGGCTCTGCATATTCAGCATTTTGATGAGCAGGAAGCACTGCAGTTTATTACTACCTATGAGAAGCTGGCTAAAGTTATGTCTGGCACGTACGGGATAGAAGGAGGAGAAACAGAGCAATGAAGACGGTAATAAAGCTAAGATGGGTACTCATGCTCGTATGGCTGCTTGTCACGGTCGGATTAATGGTGAGCGCGCCGAATATGGAAGGGCTCGTTCGTGAAAAGGGGCAAGTGTCTGTCCCGCAAGGGTACTCTTCCACGATTGCTGAGAAAATGATCGAGGAGATTGGCGGCAAAGAAGCGGGTAATGGCTCTTCGACCGTGCTTGTCTTCCATGATCCAGAGGGCTTATCCGATGCGGACTTGGCGGCGGCCAAGCAAGGCGTGGAGAAGCTGAAGGCTGGGAAGGAACAGTATCATATCACCTCGGTTACGACACATTTTGATACCGAAGAACTTAAAAAGCAAATGCTGTCCGAGGATGGCAAGACACTGCTGGTGCTTGTGAAGGTGGATATTTCCAGTGGTGATTTGGCCGGGATACGAGACGGACTGTACAGCGCCGTTACGGATGTTCCAGTAACGCACTACTACACGGGCGGCTGGATTATCGGTGACGATGTCGCGTCGAGCGCACAAGAGGGCTTGAAGAAGACGGAGTTTATTACCGTTGGCTTTATTTTGATTATATTATTCCTGGTGTTCCGTTCGGCCGTGGCGCCGATTGTGCCTTTGCTGACGGTGGGCTTTACTTATTTGCTGTCTCAATCCATCGTCGCATTTCTTGTGGAATATTTTGATTTTCCACTTTCGAACTTTACGCAAATTTTCCTAGTCGCTGTCTTATTCGGGATCGGTACGGATTATTGCATTTTGCTGATCAGCCGCTTTAAGGAAGAGCTGGCGCATCGGGGCGGAGATATTCAGGAATCGATTTTGGCAACCTATAAGACGGCGGGCAAAACGGTATTGTTTTCTGGTCTTGCGGTATTTGTTGGTTTTGCCTCTATCGGTTTTTCGACCTTCGTGCTGTATCGCTCGGCGGTTGCGGTAGCGATTGGCATCGCGATTTTGCTGCTTGCCTTGTTTACGATCGTTCCGTTTTTTATGTCGGTGCTTGGCGCCAAGCTGTTCTGGCCTTCGAAAGGCTCGCTTGAGCATAAGGAAAGCGGGCTCTGGGGAGCTGTTGGCAGCTTCTCGCTGCGCAAGCCGCTTTGGGCGCTGGTTGTCGTAATGGTGCTGACCGTTCCTTTTCTGGTGGCGTACAAAGGCAATGTTTCCTTTAATTCGCTTGATGAAATTGGCGACAAATACGATTCGGTGAAAGCTTTTAACCTCATTTCGGAAAGCTTCGGGCCTGGTGAATCGCTGCCTTCGACAGTTGTTGTGAAAACAGCTGTACCGATGGATACAACGGATGGACTGGCGACCATTGAGCAAATTACCCGTGAGCTTTCGAAGGTTGAAGGTGTAGCGCTCGTTCGCAGTGCGACCCGGCCAACAGGCGAAGAGCTTGACGATTTAATGGTATCTGATCAAGTGGGCACACTGAAGGATGGCCTCGATAAAGGCGAGGATGGCCTTGGGAAAATAAGCAGCGGCCTTTCTGAAGCCAGCACCAAGCTGAGCGAAAACGAGCCAAAACTTAATGAAGCAGCGGAAGGCGCAGGCAAGCTCGCTGCGGGAACGAAGGATTTGAAAAGCGGCATTGTTCAGCTTGGAGATGGCTTGAAACGCATTCAGCAAGGGCTGAATGATGGCTCCGCTGGAGCAGGTGAGCTTGCCGAAGGGCTGAAGCAGGCGAAAACGAGCGCCGATCAATTGGCAGCGGCCAGCAAAGAGCTTTTGACTAACTATGAAAAGCTGGAAGCGGGCGTCGGTCAGCTATCACAAGCCTACGGCGGCATTGCGGCTGGGCAGCAGCAGTTGGCAGGCGGACTCGCAGATCTTCACAAAGGCATCAGCGGCTTAGGCGAGAAGTACCCTGAGCTGGCAGGCGATGCTGACTATGCACAGGTATTAGGCGCAGCCTCCCAAATGGAGCAGTCAGCGACAGTGCTCAGTGAGCAGTTGACGCAAATTAATGGACAGCTGGGCGGCATTACTGATGGGCTGAAGCAGGCGAATGCGGGACTTTCCCAAGCTTCAGCTGGCCAAGGCGAGCTTGCGAAAGGTTTGGAGAAGCTGGCACAAGGCATTTCCCAGCTTCAGCAGGGCATCGCGCAGGCCGCGGCCGGTCAAGGCCAAATTGTGACGAAGGTTCCTGACATAACGAAGGGTGCTGACCAGTTGGCAAGCGGGCAATCCGATTTGCAAGCAGGCTTCGCCGATTTGAACGGCCAGCTTAGTGAGCTGACGGATGGACTTGACCAAAGCGTGGATGGCATCACGCAGGTTAGCGACGGGCTTGGGTCAGCGAAAAATTATTTGAGCGAGCTTGGTTCCTCGCCAAACAAACAAATGACGGGCTGGTTTATTCCAGAGGAAGCGATTGAGAAACCAGAATTCCAGCAGGCTCTTGATGTTTATATGTCCGAAGATCGGATGAGCGCTAAATTCGATGTCATTTTCAGCGGCAACCCGTATGATATGGCGACAATGGCGAAAATCGAAGATTTGAAAGCCGCAGTTGGCCGTGCGCTTCAAGGCACAGCTTATGCGCAGGCCGATTATGCAGTGGGTGGAGTGACCAGTTCCAACCATGATTTGAACAATATTTCGAACGAGGACTACTCTCGTACGATGATGCTGATGCTGATCGGCATTACGATTATTCTTATCATCTTGTTCCGCTCCATCGTTATGCCGCTTTATTTGATGGCATCGCTCCTGTTGACCTTCTACACGTCAATGGCGATAACAGAAGTGATTTTCGTTCGCTTGCTCGGCAATTCGGGCATCAGCTGGGCGGTTCCGTTCTTCGGTTTTGTTATGCTGGTCGCGCTGGGCATCGATTATAGCATCTTCTTAATGGATCGTTTCCGGGAATATCGTGATCTTTCGCCGACACAGGCAATTTTGAAAGCGATGAAGAGCATGGGCGGCGTCATTATGTCGGCTGCCATTATTCTTGGCGGTACCTTTGCGGCAATGCTGCCTTCAGGCGTTATGTCTTTGCTGCAAATCGCGACGCTCGTATTGTGCGGATTGTTCATGTACGCGCTCATTATGCTGCCGCTGTTCATTCCAGTCATGGTGCGCATGTTCGGCAAAGCGAACTACTGGCCGTTTATGAATGAGAGCGAGCAAGAGGTTCGCTATTCACCAACTAAGGATATTTCTCATCACTCCTGATAGGCAGCTAGCCGTCTCTTAATGAAGGCAGGCAGCTCTCATTAAAGCAACTGCAAAGCGATTTACAGAATAATAAAATTGCTGTGAAAAAGCCCTCTTATCCATTCGATAAGAGGGCTTTTCTTGGTTGTGCAGAGTATTGGAGTGCGGTCGGGTTCAGAATGCGTTCAGAGAAAATTGGTATAATCAGGGTGAATAGAATTACAGATGGATGAGCAAAGGAGAGGAAAGCGTGAGAAAGAAGGGATTCATAGGCTTATTAGCGGGCATAATCGCGATTCATTTTATATTCGGCGGCTTCATCGGAGCTGGAACGGTGCATGCAGCCACCTTGCCGGGTCCGGCACTTGCCCAAATAACCGGACACGATTTTACATATGGTGCATATACCGGGGCTCCTTATTACATTGGATATCAGGATCAAGTCACGAGGGAGTATCACGCTTTTGTACGATTCAACAAAACGGCGAGCGCTCCTGCCGGTTACAAGGTTTACTTGCGAATTAAGGTAGGCAATGACTATGGTGGAGGACCGGAAGAACTGGCTGTTCGTGGAACGCCTATCGCCAAAGTATGGGCATACAAGACGATGCCCCTTCCAACCAGTGTGGAAAACGCGCATACAGGCTGGCCTAGCATGAGTGATGTGCTTAATACACCCAGCAAGTACGAACTATTGGATAGTGTGACGAGTGGAATTGTGGCCGGAAAGCTGCTTTCCTTCGATGTTACGACTTATTTCAATAACGCTTCGAACGGAATGCTAACATTCTTTCTCACAGGTACAGAAAGTCTGGATGGAAGCAACGTTCAACGGTATCGGTTCGATACGGAGCCTTATATTGAATATGAACAAACCGTTGTGAATCAGGCTCCGACCGTGCCAGACTATACAGAATCGGTAGATGAGGACGAATTCGTGACTGGCAACATTGCTGGCTCCGATAACGATGGCGACATGCTGACCTATTCGGTGTCGCAGCAGGCAGCGAATGGGACGGCAACGGTCGATGCGTCAACGGGGGCATGGGAGTATAGCCCGAATGCCAATTATCACGGTCAAGACGTATTTAAGGTCTTGGTTAGCGACGGCAATGGGGGGACGGCGACCAGTACGGTTACGATTACCGTCAACCCGGTGAATGATCCGCCTGTTACGAGCGACGACACCGCGACAACGAATAAAAATGAGAAGACGACGGGTCAGGTGACAGCAAGCGATGTAGACGGTGATACGCTAACCTATTCCATTTCGCAGCAGGGGAATTATGGTGGGGCAGCGGTCGATCCGGTGACCGGAGCATGGGAATATAGCCCGATGGATGGCTATTACGGTCAGGACGTATTTGAGATTGAGGTTAGTGATGGCAACGGCGGCATAGCAACGAGCACAATAAGTGTAACGATTGTGAACGTTAATGTAGCTCCGACAACATCGGACGATACGGCAACGACCGGCGAGGATACAAGTACGATCGGTCAGGTAACGGCAACGGATATGGATGGCGACACTTTGACGTATTCGGTGTCGCAGCAGGCAACGAACGGAACGGCAACGGTCAATGCGTCAACGGGGGAATGGGAGTATGCTCCGAATGCGAATTACCACGGTCAAGACGTATTCAAGATCGAGGTTAGTGACGGCAATGGAGGCACGGCGACCAGCACTATTACTGTAACCGTGACGCCGGTGAATGATCCGCCTGTTACGAGCGATAACACCGCGACGACCAATAAAAATGAGAAGACGACGGGTCAGGTCACGGCAAGCGATGTGGAGGGTGATACGCTGACGTATTCCATTTCGCAGCAAGCAGCTCATGGTTCGGCAGCGGTCGATCCGGCGACCGGAGCATGGGAATATAACCCGATGGATGGTTATTATGGTCAGGACGTATTCGAAATCGAGGTTAGCGACGGCAACGGAGGCACAGCAACGAGTACGATAAGTGTAACGGTTGTGAACATAAATGTAGCTCCGACAACATCGGACGATACGGCAACGACCGACGAGGACACAAGTACGACCGGCCAGGTAGCGGCAACGGATGCGGATGGCGACACGCTGACGTATTCGGTGTCGCAGCAGGCAGCGAACGGAACGGCAACGGTTAATGCGTCGACCGGGGCATGGGAGTATGCTCCAAATGCGAATTATCACGGCCAAGACGTATTCAAAATCGAGGTTAGCGACGGCAATGGAGGAACGGCGACCAGCACGATTACCGTAACCGTAAGGCCGGTGAATGATCCACCGACAGCTGCGGATGATTCCGTAACGACTGCCGAGGATACGTCGATTACCGGTCAAGTGACGGCAAATGATGTGGATGGCGATACGCTGACTTATTCCATTTCGCAGCAGGCTGCCCATGGAATAGCAACGGTTAATTCATTGACCGGAGCGTGGGAGTATGCTCCAGACGCCAATTATTGTGGTCAGGATGTATTCAAAATTGAAGTAAGCGACGGCAACGGAGGCACGGTGGTTAGTACGATATCGGTTACGATCACCCCGGTAAATGACGCTCCTGAATTAACGGGCATTACCGCGACTCCATTTGAGTTATTGGATACGGAGACGGTGCAGCCCTTTACTGGCGTATCGATAGAGGATGCGGATCCTGGTCAGACGCTGACGGTCGGAATCTCACTGGCTACTGCGGCAAAAGGCGAATTTACCACTGCCTCCCTTCAGGCATCCGGCTTCAGTCTGGTTGGCAGTCAATACGAGGCAAGCGGAACGGCCGATGATCTGACGACCGCGATTCGCCAATTGGTATTTGCGCCGAAGGCGAACCGGGTTGCTCCGGGAACGACGGAGACCGTTGTATTAACGGTGACGGTGGATGATGGGATAGCTGTACCTGTTGTGGACAGTCAGACGTCCTTGGTTGTGACATCGGTGAACGACACCCCGACGGTAAGTGCTATTTCCAATCAAAGCATAAGCAGAAATTCGGCCACCCAGGCGTTAAGCTTTACCATTACGGATCCTGATGCAGAGCCGAGCGATTTTACAGTAACTGCTGAATCGAGCAATACCGCTCTTGTTCCGCTCAGCGGAATTACACTGGCGGGCAACGGCACGCAGCGCACGGTTACCGTGGAGCCGGCTCAGGGAATGCAAGGCTCAGCTACCATTACAGTTAAGGTATTGGACAGCAGTCTGGCGGAAGGCACAACGAGCTTTACGGTGGCCGTAGGGAACACCAAGCCTGTTGCAACGGCAATTGCTCCTCAGCAAATCGATGAGGATGATGTGTTGAGCTTGACGCTGTCGGGTACAGATGAGGATCAGGATGCGCTGACCTTCCTGGTCGATGCTCAGGCGGAGCACGCTCAAGCGGTGATTACCAATGGTAATCAGCTAACCTACACGCCGAATCAGGATTTTAACGGGAACGATAGTTTCACTATAAGAGCTTTTGACGGAGTGGATGAGTCTGATCCGGTTACGGTACAAGTGACGGTGACGCCGGTTAATGACCGGCCGGTAGCTGAGAATGCGAGCTACGATGTAGAAAGTCTTACATCCTTGACCCAAAAGCTGCATGCAACTGACGTGGACGGAGATTCATTGACATTCCGGCTGCTCACAACCGGTATGAAGTCCTCCAGCGTGACGATCATAAACGGCGATGAGTTTATTTATGTGCCGAGTCCAGGCCAGCTAGGGACAGACAGCTTCACATATGTAGCCTCGGATGGACAGGAGGATTCCGATCCAGCCGTTATTACAGTAAATATTACACCTTATGGAATTAGCGAATTAGGGGCGCTTTCGACGAGCACAGGCAGTTTGTCCCCTGCTTTCCATAAAGATACACTGAGCTACGAGCAAAATGTAGCTAACGCAGTTGAGGCAACGACGATTACAGCTGAAGCCTTTGATCCGCTTGCGACGGTGACGATAAACGGCCAATCGGCCGATAGTCCGGTTACGGTGGAGTTAAACGTCGGACTGAATGAGATTCCGGTCACGGTTACGGCGGCTGACTCAACAAAGCCGAGCCGTACTTATCTGGTGAAGGTGACCCGCGCCCAGCAAAGCTCAGGTTCAACGCCTTCAACAGGCACTTCCGTTCAAACGGGGACAGTGGCAGCGGGAACCGGAATTTCAGTATATGTAGACGGAGTGAAGCAGGAGCAGACGGCTACGGTGCAGACGTTCACCAGCAAACAGCTGCGTTATGCGACGGTGACGCTTGAGAACGACAAAATCATTCAAAAGCTGGAGTCCGAATCCAATCGTGAAGTGACGATTCCGTATACAGAAGCGGCGGATAGCGTAAACAGCTTGCTGAATGGTCAACTGCTCAAGGTGATGACAGATAAAACGGCGACCCTTGAAATTCAAACGGCCTCGGCCTCCTATGCATTCCCGGCATCGCTTATCCCTGTTGATGCGATTGCCAAGGAGCTAGGAGCGCAGAACAGCTTGAAAGATATTATTTTCAGCATCACGATAGCAAAATCGGCAAAAGCGGAATCCGATCAGGTATACGCTGCGGCATCCGGACAGGGGATGGAAATTGCCGCTTCGCCGCTGGAATTCCATATTACAGCTTCGTACGGCGGTAAGCAGACGGCTGTCTCTTTCTTCAACGGTTATGTGCAAATGACGATTCCAATGCCGGAAGGCGCCAATGCGAATCGTATTACGACAGGGGTCGTGCTGCATTCCGATGGACAGCTATATCATGTGCCTACAAACATTACGACGCTGAACGGGAAGTATTACGCAGTGATTAATAGCCTGACGAACAGTACGTACTCCATCATTTGGCACCCGCGAGAGATGCAGGATCTAGAGCAGCATTGGAGCCGCAATGAGGTGAACGATCTGGCTTCCCGCATGGTTGTACAAGGGACAAGCGAGACGGCCTTTTCTCCAGACGCATCAATTACCCGCGCTGAGTTTGCGGCAATTATCGTACGTGGTTTAGGCTTGCGTCCAGCGGCTCTACAAGGGCAAAGTAAGTTTTCAGATGTACAGGCCGGAAGCTGGTATGCCGGTTATGTGGAAACCGCAGCGGCTTATGGTCTTATTACCGGTTATGCTGACGGCACATTTGGCGCCCTAAAGACAATTACCCGCGAGGAAGCAATTGCGATTATCGCAAGAGCTGTAGCTTACACGAAGCTGAGCGCTTCGGGATCTTTGGATAAGCTGTCTGCTTTCGCGGACCAGAATGAAATCAGCAGTTGGGCGAAAGACGCTATGGCCGCTGCGGTTGAGCTTCAAATTGTGACGGGGAATTCCGGACAGCTGCATCCGCAGGACGACATTACACGAGCGGAGGCTGCTGCACTCATTCGCAGGCTGCTGCTGCAGGCTGATTTAATCAACGGGTAGGCTGTAAAGCAATAGGAGACAGAATAAAAAATCAAAGGAGGAGATTGAAATGGCAGATTCATATTTGGGCGAAATCAGGCTGTTTGTCGGCACGTACGCGCCGGAGGGCTGGGAACTATGCAACGGGCAAGTGCTGCCGGTTGCGAATAATGAGGCGCTGTACAGCCTTCTCGGGGCAACCTACGGAGGGGACGGGCGAACGACGTTCGCCCTACCGGATTATCGGGGCCGCGTTCCCATTCATATGGGTACCAGCTCAACGGGCAGCAAATTTTCCCTGAAAGATAAAGGCGGTATGGAGACGGTTCAGTTGACGCAGGCACAGCTGCCGGCCCATACGCATCTGGCGGCAGCCCAGCAGTCCGCGGGCGATGAGGCGTCGCCGACAGGCCATTTTTGGGCGGCGAGCACGGTCAAGCAATATTTTGAAGGAACAACAGCGCCTAACGCCGCGATGAACCAAGCTGCTTTGTCCACGGAAGGCGGCAATCAGGCACATAACAATATGATGCCTTCCATGGCACTAACTTATATTATTTGTACGCGAGGCACCTATCCGATGAGGCAGTATTAAGCATATAAGACAATAGCTAATCAAGAGGAGGAAGGCGTTTATGGAAGAATGGTTTCTTGGCGAAATACGTTTGTTTGCAATCGACTACGCTCCCGTAGGCTGGGCCCAATGCAATGGACAAATACTTAAAGTGAGTGAGAACCAAGCTTTATTCTCGATTATTGGCAATAAATTCGGTGGGGATGGCCAAACCACCTTCCAACTGCCAAATCTGCAGGGAAGGGCTGCCATAAATCCAACAACAGACGGAGTATTCCCTGTATATTCGAACGGCGGGACGGAAACGCATGCCTTGACGATAAATGAAATTCCCCAGCACACGCATTCGCTGTCTGCCAGCTCAGCCACAGGTACAAAAGGCGTGGCTGCCTCCAATGTATGGAGTGAAAGCAGCGCAAAGGCCTACAGCAACACGGCGAACGGGTACATGTCGCCTCAGGCAATCGGGATAACGGGCTCGGGACAGGCCCATTCCAATATGCAGCCCTACGCCGTCGCAAATTTTTGCATTGCAATGACAGGGGCTTATCCACAGAAAAATTAATTAGAATCAGAAAGCGAGGCTTGACATGGACGCTTTTATTGGAGAAATTCGTTTATTTACAGGAAACTACGCTCCGCGGGGCTGGGCCTTTTGTCATGGACAGCAGGTTTCTATTCCGAACAATCAGGCATTATACTCGATAATAGGAAAAACTTTTGGCACGGACTATAGAACGTATTTTACATTGCCTGATTTGCGGGGCCTTGTGCCGATACATCAAGGCAGCGGAGTAGGTCTGACTCCGAGGCAGTGCTATGAAAAGGGCGGCAGCATTACAGAAACGATTACCACCTTTAAAATGCCGAATCATACACATCAGCTGAACGCTCAGACAACGGGAAATACGACTGATACGTTCAATAATATTTGGGCCACTACACCGCGCGGTACTACAGTTAGTGTGTATAATGAAGAACAACCGAATGCGAGTATGCATGCGAATGCTATAACTGCAAGCGGAGGGTCTCAAGCACACAATAATATGCAGCCATACTTGGCGATCAATTATATTATCTGCCTAGACGATGGCGTGTATCCGGTTAAAACCCAGTAGTAAAGGAGAATAGGATGGAAAAGAAGCGGTCTGCACAGACGCGTTGGCGAATGTGCAGACCGCTTCTTTTTATGATAAATGGCACAAGGACGCAAGCTGCTTCCCTTATGCCATCGTCTGCGACAGCACAATGCCGCCGTAAGCGAAGGCGACGCAGATGACGATCGCCGGATGGATCTTCTTGCGCTCCATCGCCCAGTAGGCAACGGCAGCGATAGCGAGTGTCTGCCAGAGGCCAGCGGAATGCACAGCCGTGCTTGCCATTTGCCAAGTGAGCAGCAGCATCATAATGGCGACGACTGGCTGCACGAGCAGCGTCA
The DNA here is from genome assembly GCF_000971975.1 of Paenibacillus algorifonticola. Lineage (GTDB taxonomy): Bacteria > Bacillota > Bacilli > Paenibacillales > Paenibacillaceae > Pristimantibacillus > Pristimantibacillus algorifonticola. Next base: position 97,496 of record NZ_LAQO01000006.1, read on the forward strand.
TGCCTTTGACGATGGGAGACTGGCGATGCTTTTGCAGCAGCTTAAGCAGAAAAATCAGTGCAACAGCAGAAGGGACAATCGTTGCTGCAAGCGCGATCGCCAAGCCCGGAATGCCGTATACGTCATATCCGACGAATGCGGCAATTTTGGTAGCAATCGGCCCGGGAAGGGCATTGCCAAGCGCGAGTATGTTTGAAAATTCAGCATCGGTTGACCAGTGGTAACGGTCCACGATCTCATGATACATCAGCGGAATGGAGGCAGGGCCGCCGCCATAGCCTAAAATATTTGCGAGAAAAAATCCAATAATTAAATCCAACCAATCCATATTGTCTGCTCCTTATGCGCTCGCGCTCGTATTGTTGCCTTTATCGCGCCGATTGTTTCTCCACTTCTTCACCCATGCGGCAGCCTTGAAATGCATCGCCCCATAGAGAAGGAAGGCGGCAATAACGACCGCATCCTGAATATCCACGATCTGCAGCAGCAGAAAAGCGAGCGCACAGCTGATGAGACCAGCTACCCAGCCAAGCCCCTTCACCGCGCGGTTGCCGAACTCATACGCCATAACCCCAAGCATGACCGCAATAACGGGAATGACCGCGGCGATCATGCCCTGCACAACAGCGGAGCCGCTAAGAATTTGTACGGCGGAAAGCAAGGCAATCATCGCGATAGCCGACGGCAAAATATGAGCCAATACAGCGGCTAGCGCACCCAGCCAGCCTTGCAGCCGATAGCCGAGATAAGCGGCCATTTTGGTTGCAATCGGTCCTGGCAAAGCATTGGCCAGCGCCAAAATTTCGCCAAATTCCTCATCATTAATCCAATCATAGCGGGTCACAGCCTCATGTCGAATGAGAGGGATGACGGAAGGGCCGCCGCCGAAACCAAAAATGCCGGTTTTAAACATCGCCCAGGTTAGTTGTCCATATGCCTTGGTGCTTGTTGTCGTCTCCATTTTTACAGCCTCATTCCCATTCGACTTTTGTAACGATTGATTAAAACCTGGCAATCGACGCTCATGATACCGGGCAGAGGATACAGCTTTTCTTTCAAAAATAGCTCCATCTCCTGATTGCTGGTGAATAAGCCGTGCATATGCAGCTTACTAGGACCTGTCATGTGATACAGGCTGGTGACAACAGGCTCCTCGGACAACCGATCCGCAACCTCGTGCAGAAATTTAGGCTCCACCTCGACATTGAAAAAAGCCGATACCGTTACGCCAATCTTCTCCGGATTGATGACGGCTGTGAAGCGTTCAATAACGCCATGCTCCAGCAGGGCGTTAATTCTTGCTTGCACCGCTACGCGGGATAGGCCGATATCCTTGGCTAAGTCGGTGTAAGATATTCTCCCGTTAATATGCAGGGCGGCGATAATTTTACGGTCAATATCGTCAATGGCATGCTCCGCTTGGGCGGGCGGCATTTTGGATTGCATGTGAAAAGCTCCTTTTGCTCTATTGAGCGGAAATGTCAAAACGTATGTGATAAGTTTGATTCGATTACGATATGAATAAATATATAACCAATTTCGTTCCTTATCAATATAAAATTTGCTAATCTTGGGCGAAAAGAATTTTCTAGTTGCCACTAGCCGAGCCGCCATGTTACTTTAATACTCAATAGAGTATGTCAGATAACTTGACTCAAAAAGGATGAGATAGCATGAACAAGCCGATAACCGGCACGAAGGCCATGGTTGTAAGCCCGCATCATCTTGCTTCGGCAGCAGGGGCACGAATACTAGAACAGGGCGGCAATGCCTTTGATGCAGCGATTGCGGTCAGCGCTTGTCTAGCTGTCGTCTATCCGCATATGACAGGACTGGGCGGAGACTCGTTTTGGCTGACTTACGCGCATAAGGAGCAGCAGGTGAGAGCCTATAATGCTAGCGGGCGATCAGGCAGCCTTGCAACGCGTGAAGCTTATGCTGGCGAAGCTGCGATTCCGGTACGCGGGCCCCGTAGCGCCATTACGGTTCCGGGCATGGTTGACGGTTGGCATGCCGTGCACAGCCAATATGGGCGTCTGCCTTTTGCACAGGTGCTGGACATTGCCATCGGATATGCGGAAGACGGCTTTCCAATGTCGCCGGATCAATATGAAAATACGGTGCAGCATGCGGACATGCTGGCACAGATTTCAGCAACAGCGGCGGTATACTTGCCGCATGGGCGCGCAGTTAAGGCGGGGGAGCGCTTTGTGCAGCGCGACCTCGCAGCGAGTCTTCGCGCTATCGCGGAGCAGGGGCGCGATGCTTTTTATAAAGGCGATATTGCGGAGCGAATCGTCCGTTATTTGGAAGGCAGCGGCGGGCTGCTGACCAAGGAGGATTTTTCCGAGCATTCGGGCGAATGGGTTGCGCCGCTTAAAGGCTCCTATCGGGGGCATGAGGTGTATCAGGTGCCGCCGAACTCGCAAGGCTTTGTAGCGCTGATGGCGCTGCAAATGTTGGAGAACTATGATTTGAAAAGTTACGGGCATGGCTCGTACACGTATTATCACCTCATGATTGAGGCGCTCAAGCTGGGCTTCCGTGACCGCAATTTATATTTGACGGACCCTGCTTTTGCGGAAATTCCGCTTGAGCGCCTGCTGAGTCCTGCCTATGCGGCGGAGCTTGCAGCTTCTATTAAACTGGATGGGGCCTGCTCCATAGATACGAAGCCTGTTGGCAATGATACGGCCTATGCGGCGGTCGTGGATGAGGAGGGCAACGCAGTTTCCTTCATTCAGAGCTTGTATTTTGAGTTTGGCTCGGGCGTTGTAGCCGGGGATACGGGCATTTTGCTGCAAAACAGGGGGTCCTTTTTCTCGCTTGAGCCTCAGCACGTGAATCGTTTGGAGCCGCGCAAGCGGACTTTCCATACGCTGATGCCTGCTATGGCGTGCCTGAATGGCAAGCCAAGCCATCTGTTCGGCACACAGGGCGGGGAAGGTCAACCGCAGACACAAGTGGCAATCCTTACGCGAATGATTGATTTTGGCATGAATCCGCAGCAGGCGGTGAATGAGCCGCGCTGGGTTTGGGGACGCACGTGGGGTGCGCAAACGCAGGAGCTGAAAGTAGAGAGCCGCATAGCGGGCGAGGTTATGGAGCAGCTTGAGCAAGCCGGACATGATGTTCGCCGCATGAAGGCGTTTGACGGCATTATGGGCCATGCCCATGCGATTATGATTAGTCTGGATGGCGTCATTAGCGGCGGAGCTGATCCGCGAAGCGATGGAGCGGCAATCGGCTGGTAGTCGGAACGACTCGGAAGCATGCGGCAAAATGTGCGGCAAAGCGTGAAGCAGATCGGGCTGTAAGGGGCTGCCCGCTTTGCAGCCACGATTACGGAGTTGGTTGTAGTTAATGATACAGAAATTGGCCGTATCGCTAGAACAACGGCGGGACAGGAGAGGCAGCTATCATGCAGGATAAAATAAACGATACGTTCCATGCTTTTATAAAGCCGGAGCTTACGCTTCCAGCAACGAATACGGGCAAGCTAGACAGTCTCCGCTTTGCGGTTAAGGATGTGTTCGCGATAAAAGGGCATGCCAGCAGCGCGGGCAATCCCGACTGGCTGCATACGCACGAAGCGGCGGAGCATACCGCCTCATCGATTGAAAGGCTGCTTGCAGCTGGAGCGTCATTGACCGGAGCAGCGCATACCGATGAGCTGATGTACAGCATCAATGGGCAAAACGCCCATTATGGCACGCCGATTAATCCGCTCGCGCCAGACCGCATACCAGGCGGCTCGTCCAGCGGTTCCGCCGTAGCCGTTGCAGCGGGAGCGGTGGATTTTGCGCTCGGGACGGATACGGGCGGTTCGGTTCGCGTGCCCGCTGCTTACTGCGGCGTATATGGCTTTAGGCCGACGCATGGCGCAGTTGCGATGGATGGCGTCATTCCCCTGGCTCCGAGCTTTGATACGGTAGGCTGGATGGCGCGGGACAGCGCGCTGCTGCTGAAGGTTGGCGAGCTGCTGCTTGCTGCTGGGGCGGCAGCCGGAGTGGAAGGCAATGCAATTGCTGCCGAGCCGGATGCCGTAGGGGCAAGTGTACGGGCATTTGGAGCGACGAGCGAGAGCGAGAACGAGAACGCAGGGACGGCGGCGGACGTAACGCCGTTCAGCCGCTTGCTCATCGCAGAAGATGCATGGAGCAAGGCAGAATCTGCTAGCGAACTCCAACTGAGACAGCTCGTTGCTGAACTGGAGCCAACTATGGCAAATATCGAGCAGCTGACGCTTGCCCCTGAAGGGCTGGAACAGTGGCTTGAAGCGTTTCGCACCATTCAAGGGCTGGAAATTTGGCAGACGCATGGCGAGTGGATAAAGCGCGAGCAGCCTGCTTTTGGCCCGGGGATAGCAGAACGGTTTCACTGGTCGAGCACCTTGCGCAAGGAAGACGGCGAGGAAAAGGCCGAGGAACGGCACAGCATTCGTGCCAAGCTGCGCAGGCTGCTCGGAACGGATGGCCTGCTCGTCATCCCAACCATTCCCGGAACGGCACCTGACCGCGACATTAGCGGAGAAGCGGCAGACAAGCAGCGTGCCCTAACGATGCAGCTTTGCTGTATAGCGGGCTTATCGGGTTTGCCGCAGGTAACGCTTCCAGTTGGTGAGGTGGATGGCGCGCCAATCGGTTTATCCATTATTGCAGGGGCAGGGCAGGATTTGAAGCTGCTGCGATGGATAGAGCAGCATGCGAAGTTATGGGAACGAAGCTGGCAGCCAGGCTGCGGAAAAGAAGGGGAGGCTGCTGGATAGATGAAGCTGGTAATGATCCATTACGAGGGTGACGAGCAAGCGTGCATCAAAATTGACGATCGCTATGTACGGCTCCATACGATTAATCAGTTGGAGCATACGCACTGGCCCATCAACGTGTTTGATCTGCTGCAAGAAGGGCAGCTGGAAACGTTGACGGCATGGTATAACGAAGGAGGCAGCGATAAGCTTGCGCAGCTGGAGTCAGTGCCGAGCGAAGCAATAGCAGCCGCGCCATTATACCGCCATCCCCGCAAAATTTGGGGTATTGGCATGAATTATGTGAAGCAAGCGGAGGAGCGGGAGGCGTTATTCGCTGAAGCTGATCCGGTCAGTTTTATGAAGCCAGATACGTCGCTTATCGGCCCGAATACGGCGATTGAGCTGCCTGCCCAGCAGACGGAGCATGTGACGGCGGAAGCTGAGCTGGCAATCATTATCGGGCGTACGTGCAAAAATATAACCGAAGCCGAGGCGCTGGGCTGCGTAGCGGGTTTTGCCGTATCAGTCGACGTAACGGCTGCGGATATTCATGCCAAGCATCAGCGTTTTCTGACGCGGGCCAAAAGCTTTGATACCTTTTTTGGCTTCGGCTCGGAGCTGATTACGCGTGATGAAATCGAGGATTTGTCCCAGCTGGCCGTGGAAACATGGCATAATGGCGAGCTTGCCCATCGCAATGTGCTGGCTAATATGATTTATCAGCCGGCGTACCTCGTCGCCTTCCATTCGCAGGTGATGACGCTGCTTCCCGGCGATGTGATTTTGACGGGGACGCCTGGCGCAGTCGTCATTCGCGATGGCGATGTCATTGAAGCGCGAATTCCCGGTTTTGAGCCGCTGCTGCATCCGGTTCAGGCGGCTGCGCACTTGGCTTGATGAAAATGGGATAAGGTGGAGATAATGAGAGTGTTTTTACATGTTTTTTTATAACACAGAACGCAATGATGGATTAACAAACAGAGATGGAGGCAATCTGGTTGTTATCTGTATTAACTGTGACTCTCATTTCTTTACATACTGATGCAAGCTGCTTAATCAGCAAACGTTCCTTGAATAGTTCGTTAAAGGCCCAATTATCAGGAAGTAAAACGTAGGCTTCTTGATATAAAAGGTAAGTTTTTGATAGGAAAGTCCATATTTTATTGAACTCATCGGAGAAAATAGGATGAATGAAGTCGAGTTTTACAAGATACTCTTTGACATTAAACGCGTGGTGATTTTCAATAGCCGTTTGTTTAGAGTCAGTTTCATATAGGGTTCCTACTGATGTGATTATTTCATGATTTCCTGCCATTTTCCTAAACAGGATTCCAGAACTCTCTCTAAGATTCATTAAAACGTATTCTTGAAAATCGGGATATTTTGCTAAAAGAGTGTTTTCAAAATGTGGAATAATCTCATAGTTTAATATTTCTTCGTACTCTGAATCATATTGTAGTGGGATTGAAACGACCGTTTTCCTATCTTTCATTACGGATGGGGAAATAATAAACAGACCTAATAAAGATACATCCGTGGCTCGAATTTTGTTTGAGATTCTCTCCATTTTTGGTCGCAATAAAGGTTTGCCAGAAGAAAAATGAACAGAGGCTGAGTGTATCTCATCAAACAATTCCATTTTATACCTCCTCATTAATTTCATGTATAAAACGTATAAAATCCTATATAAATATAGGATTTTATACTGAATAGAGCAGATTTTATTATGAAAATCTACAATAAACTAAAGTGAATTGTTTTATTTGGGCTAATGACAAAAGCTTGCCCCTTTGTAGTCCATACAGAACCTGATAAAGTTGCCGAGTAAGTTCCAGGTTGAGAATAAATATTTAACCCTTGATTTGCCGCAGATACTCTGGGTCCTCCAAGGGGATAAACAAAAGCTTCCCAGTGATCCCCATTATTAAATGCATTTCCACTGTAATATACACTTAAGTTAACAGATGTAATATATGTCCCAGGTGAGTCCATTGTAACTACCCAATTAGAGAAAACAAAACGACCTTCTTTTTCAATCCAAAAATCAGCGTATCCACTTATAGATTGGGCAGCAGCAGCCGTAATAAATTGGCCATCTTTAGCCACAGGATTAAGTGTGATTGGTATTCTCACTACCTCAGATACCCAATGATCCTGATCTTCCGAATTTTTATTTGAATCAGCAAAAGTGGCGGACGGCATTAATACCAGTGCAATAAAAAAAAACATAGAGAACTTGAGGATTAAATTCTTAATTGGTATCGCCTCCTAATAATTTTTATTCAAGTCCTATTACATATAAAATTTAACATAAAATGTTTTGAATGGAAATGGACTTTAGAACTAAAATGTTAGTCTTTGAATCAACGGGTTCGGAACTGACCCCAAAACGTGAGACAAAATAAAACACCTTTAAGTTGAAAATGCGACTATTGTAAAATAATCGTACAACTTGGAGGTGTTTTTGCATGGGGGTACGAGTGAGTTATGCCGTAGATGTGAAGATGAAAGCCATTGAAATGAGGTTAGCAGGCGTTCCTGTAAAAGAGATCATGGGCGAGCCGAACATTCGCAACCGAACACAGGTGAACACATGGATGAAGTAGTATCGCAAGGGGAAATTAAAGCGGCTGGAACAACCCGTAGGAAAGCAATATACCTATAAAAAAGGTCCAGAATACCGAATAGAATTAGCTCGATTATAAGCGGGAAGCAACAGCTTGTTCTTTTAAAAAAGTACACCGAACAGGAAAAGAAGTGATTCAAGAAGTCGTTGTAGCCTATATGTAATCATCCGAGCAACAAATGAGCATTCAAACGATGTGCTCGCTATTCCAGATCTCCAGGGCCACCTATTGTCGTAGGAAAAAGGGGTAACCGATATTACTTACTTGCCGATTGTACCCAAAATGTTGTATCTTTCAAGCATTCAGGATTTATTTAAAGGGGAAATTATTGCTTTTACCTTAGGTGATACACAGGATACGGCTTGTGTGCTCGACACGCTGAGCCAGCTCCCAGTGGTTGAGCAGGATTGTGTGCTGCATAGTATAGTGATCAAGGTTCGGTTTATACGTCTGAGATGTACCAACAGACCGTCAAAAGCAAAGGCATTACTAAGAGCATGTCCCGTAAAGGTACGCCCGCTGATAATGCCCCCATTGAATCGTTTCACGCCTCTCTCAAGTGCGAAACGTTCTATCTCGACCGTTTAACCCGTACCACGACGGCAATCGTGATGCAGACAGTCTTGGATTACATCCACTATTCTAACCATACCCGCATTCAAACGAAACGAAAAGCCAGTTACCGATTCAGTATCGGCAACTGGCTGCTTAGTTAGGTGTTTTATCTCTTTTCCATATTTGCGACCCATGTCAAAACTTATTCCATCTCATCCCGAATCGACTCGATCAAGCCTTTCAGCTTGTTCGCCGACTTCTGGAACAGCGCCGTTTCCTCATCGGACAGCGTCAGCTCCAGAACGTTGCGGATGCCGCCGCGGTCAACGACGCATGGTACGCCGATGTACACATCGGACACTCCGAGGTAGTTGTCGAGCAGTGTCGACACGTTCAGCACGGCGCCTTCATCCTGCAGAATGGCGGTGCAGATGCGGTCGAGCGCCAAAGCGATGGCGTAATACGTCGCGCCTTTTGCCTCGATGATTTGGTAGGCGGCGTCGCGTGTGCCGGTGAAAATCCGTTCCTTCTGCTCGTCGTTCAGCCCGAGCTCCGTACCCGCGACGTTCGACAGGCTCCATACCGGCAGCTCGGAATCGCCATGCTCCCCGATAATCGGGGCGTGGACGCTGCGCGGATCAATGTTCAGCTCTTCGCCAATCAGATAGCGGAAGCGTGCACTGTCGAGCAGCGTGCCTGAACCGATGACGCGGTTAACGGGCCAGCGCGATTTTCGCAGGGAGAAGTAGCTCATGACGTCCACCGGGTTCGAGGCAATCAGCAGAATGCCGTCGTCATTATATTTCAAGACTTCATCAATGATTTGGTCAAAAATCGCCACGTTGCGCTTCAGCAGCTGAATGCGCTCTTCGCCCGGACGCTGTGCTACACCGGCAGTAATAATAATAATGTCCGCGCCTTTGCAGTCCTCGTAAGTGCCTGCCCATACCTTCGTGCCGCCAAGGAACGGCATGCCGTGGTTCATGTCGAGCGCATCGCCGATCGCTTTTTTCTCATTGGCATCAATGAGCACCAGCTCATCCATGCGATTGCGAAGCAGAAGCGTATAAGCGGTTGTCGAGCCTACTGCCCCAGCGCCAATGACAACAATTCTTGATTTTTTCATATCCGATCTCTCCCTGTCTAGTGATGTAGTTGCTTTCGGTTTTGCTCCTGCATTTACTCCTGTACTTGCTCTTGCGTGTGATCCCCTTTGTCGAAATAAGGCTTGTTCACGAAATAATACATATATGCCATTAATACGCCGCCGCCAATCAGATTGCCGAGTGTGACAGGCACAAGATTGTGAATGACGCCGCCGTAAGTAATCGTGTCTGGATGGTCGACGACTAGCGCGATAGCGAAGGTGCACATGTTGGCAATGCTATGCTCGTAGCCCGAAATAAAGAAGCAGAAGACGAACAGCATCATCGAAAACATTTTTGCCCCGTCATGCTTCATGCCCATCGGAATGAAAAAGGCGAGACAGACAAGCCAGTTACATAAAATCGCCCGGAAAAACAGCTCCATCGACGACGTATGCATTTTCGCTTCGACGACGCTGAGCAAGAACGTATTGACCTTCTCGCTGTCGAATAGTCCGGTTGTCATAATGAGCAGTGCGAACACGGCTGCGCCGAGCAGGTTGCCAGCGTAGCTGGTCAGCCACATTTTGATAGCGTCGGTCCATTTGAGCTTGCGCCGGAGTGCGGTAAACGAATAATAAAACGTATTGCCGGTAAACAAGTCGCCGCCGCCGTATGCGATGAGAATAATAGCAGCTCCGAACGTGAGGGCGGCCATCGGATAAGCGAGTGGAGAATGCTCGGCGTAAAAAAAGTTGCCCGTCTTGAAGGCGACAATAACGCCAAAGCCGATGAACATGCTGGCGAGCATGGACCTGGCAATATAACGGATGCGGCTTTGTTGAAAAATCATATGCTTCTTGTGTGCGAGCTGCTCGACTTTGCGTAGCGCTTCTGTTTCCATGAGCATTCACTCCTCTTGCTGCTTACTGAGGTTAGAATAACACAGGAGGTGCACGGTCGATTGTGACATTCCTCACAGGGAAAGGGGTAAATTGTTACAGAATAAGGGATTTTGAGCGGGTTGGACAACTACTGAGCTAATGATTATTCCTGTAATGGCAAAAATTAGGTAGTCTTCTTGTAGATGCAAACGGAGGTGCACATCTATTTGCATAAAAGTAGAGGCATTTAAGGATGAGGCTTCACCTTGCCAAATAAAATGGAATCAAAGGAGGGTTTATTCGATGAAAAAATGGATTGGTGCTCTATTATCTTTGGCTCTTATTATTGCAATTGCTGGTGTGCAGCCGGCCCCTGTATTTGCGGCGGAAGTTGTAAACGCCACCATTCCTGTTCCGAAAAATACAACCTACGACGGTAAAGGCAAAGTTTTTGTAGCGAACCCGAATACGCTCGGTGACGGCAGCCAGGAGGAGGGACAAAAGCCCTTATTCCGTCTGGAAGCAGGCGCGACGCTGAAAAATGTCATTATCGGCGCTCCCGCTGCCGACGGCGTACACTGCTATGGCAACTGCAACATTGAGAATGTGACTTGGCAGGATGTAGGCGAGGATGCTCTTACATTGAAAAGCTCCGGTACGGTTAATATTACTGGCGGTGGCGCATACAAAGCTTATGATAAAGTGTTCCAAATGAATGCCGCCGGCACAATCAATATTAAAAACTTCAAAGCTAATGATATCGGGAAGTTGGTTCGCCAATTGGGAGGCTCCACGTTTACCGTTCATATGACCGTTACTGGCAGCGATATTTCCAAAGTAAAAGATTCTATCTTGCGTACGGATGCTTCCTCGTCTACAGCGAAAATCACCAATACGCGCTATTCCAATGTGCCAACGCTGTTCAAAGGTTTTGCTTCCGGCAAAACCAGCCAATCTGGAAACACGGCTTATTAGGAAATTCTTCTAAACGAGGCATGGCGATGCGTTTACGCTTGAGTCGCCATGTCTGCCGTTTGAAAGGATAACCGCCCCCCGTAAGTAAGCCTGTTTATACATCTTCAACAGGGCTCGTGCCGAGAATAGGCGGTACGGGTTCTGTTTCCCATTTTGCGACGATTAGCATATCCAAATGCCTGGCGGAGCGCAGCAAATCATGCACAATGGTTTTGCGGACGAGCATTTGCCACGGCGGCCTGCGCGATTGTCCAATAATGAGCTGGGTAGCTTGCAGGGCATTCATCTTTTGCAGCAAAATCCCGCTAATCTCTTTGCGTTTGTCCGCAACACTAACCGCCAGCTGACCGCCAAGCCGCTCGCATAGCTGCCGCAGCGCATGGAGCCGTTTTTGCTGCGCCTCGGTTTGCTGGGTTTTACTGCTATGCACATAATGGACATGCCATTCTGCCTTCAAGCGGTGAGCGATGCGAAAGCCGCGGCGAATAAGCCGCTCCGCCTGATCACCCAAATCGACGCATACAAAAATCACCTCGCGCTTGCGCCAAGGTCCCCGAAGGGAGGGCCCGCGTTTCCACGACTCCAGCCGTTCATCGACATCATCCGCAATTTCGCGCAGTGCCAGCTCCCGCAAGGCAATCAAATTGCCGATTTTGAAAAAAGAGCCCAGCGCCTGCTCTACCTTTTCCAGCTTATATATTTTACCGTCGCGCATGCGCTGCGCCAGCATCTGGGGCGTAACGTCAATGAGCTCAATTCCACTCGCCATTTGTAAAATCGCGTCCGGCACCGTTTCTCTCACCCGTACACCTGTCAGCTGCTCAACCGCATCATTCAAGCTTTCCACATGCTGTACGTTTACGGTGGAAATGACGGAAATTCCGTTTTCCAGCAGCAGCAAAATATCCTCGTACCTTTTCTTGAGCGAGCTGCCCGGCACATTCGTATGGGCAAGCTCATCGACCAGCACGACCTCGGGGCGGCGCGCAATAAGAGCCGCTGTGTCCATTTCCTCAAGCTGTACAGCCCCATAGGGAATAGCTGCTCGGGGCACAATCGTCAAGTCGCCGACCTGCTCCGCCGTTTCCTTGCGTCCATGCGTTTCCAGCCAGCCAATGACGACATCTACACCTTTACGCTGAAGAATGTTGCCTTCCTGGAGCATTTTGTACGTTTTTCCGACGCCGGGAGCGGCTCCGATATAAATTTTGAACGTGCCCCGGCGCATGCGCTGCGCCTGTTCCTCCATTTCACGGGAGTTAAGCCGATGAAAAAGAGCCTCCTGACCGCCCAGACGGCTTTTAACAGGCAAAATGCGCTCTCCCTCATGCTCCGCCCGATCCGTCATCACAAAAACGTCGATGTTCCGTATTTTGCGGAGCACTTGGTTAACGATGGAGCCTTGCCAGCGCTCCTGCCATGCTTTTTTCTTGGAATGGCCCATCACGATCCGCGTCGCATGATGCCGCGTTGCATATTCGACAAGTGCGGCAGGCAGCTTGCGCGCATGCGCTAGCGAGAGCTCCTCAAATTCGCCGCCGACTTTCGCCACCAGCTTTTGCATCGAGCGTTTAATCGTTTGCTGCTCCTGGGGCAGGCTGCGGCCCGGCAGCAGAAAGGTGACGACAGCGAGCTCGCCATGCAGCCTCTTGGCAATTTGCTGGCCTCGGCGCACATATAGGGAGCCATTGAAGTGATATTGCGTGGAAACGACAATTCGTTCGGCTGCTCCTGACGGGCCGCTTAAGCCCAGCGCTTCGCGGTGCTTTTCCAGCGTTTCATGAACACCCTCCGCCATTAGGCAGAGAGCGACTTCGCGCAGGACAGCCAAATTGCCGCGCAGCCGCATAGCCGGATGGAGAGAACTGCCGAGCAGTCCCTCTTCCATCCGGCTTAGCATCGTCTCAGGAGATACATCAATGAGGCGAACCTCATCGGCCCATTCCAGCGTATCCGCCGGGACCGTTTCCTCCGCGCGAATGCCCGTCATTTTGAAAATAACCCCGTCCTCGCCCTCAAGCTCGTAGACGTTAATCGTCGTAATGATGCTGATGCCATGCTCCAGCAAATATTGAATGTCCTCCAGCCGCGTCTTGAAGCGGGCGCACATACGGTTGCGATGGGCAAGGCCGTCCACGAGCACGACTTCCGGATTGCGGGCGAGCAGCGTCTCCAGCGGCAAATCCTGCTGCTCCTTGTCATCGCGCTGCCACCGAATGCTGGGGACATGCTCCAGCTCAGACACTAGCTCCGGTAGATTCCTATCTGTACGCGTTGCCGACGTTAATGCGCAAATGACGACATCAATGCCCTGCTGCTTCAGCAGCTGGCCTTCCTGCAGCAAATGATACGTTTTTCCGGAGCCTGCGACCGAGCCGATGATGATTTTTAGGCGTCCCTTATGCAGCCGGGAGATAGAAGCCAATATCTCCTCCGGCGTCTTGCGTTGATACGGTGGCATCCTGCTCCCGCCTTCTCTTTTATTTGGCGATTCGTGTGGATAAAGCCAGATTCAGCTCCAGCACATTGACGCGTTTATCACCGAAGAGGCCGAGCTCGCGACCTTTCGTATGCTTCTTAACGAGCGCTTCCAGCTCGGCAGTGGGCAGGCCCGTCAGCTTGCTGATTCTTGGCACCTGCACGAGCGCCGACTGCGGCGTAATATCCGGGTCAAGCCCGGAGCCGGAGTTGCTTATTAACGCTACGGGCAGCTGCTCCAGCGGAACGCCCGGGTTATCCTGCTGCCACTGGGCAATGGATGCTTTCATACGGGCCAGCAGCTCCGGGTTCGAAGGGGCATAGTTATTAGAGCCGGAAGCTTCCGCTTTATAATCAATGCTCGACACCCGCCCCTGAAAATAGCGCTGATCGGTGAAAGGCTGACCGATCAGCGACGAACCAACGACGTTGCCTGCGCTATCCTTGAGCAGGCTGCCATTCGCCTGAGCCGGGAACAGCAGCTGCGCGGCGCCCGTGCTCACAAGCGGATACACGACACCGCAAAGGAGCAGGAACAGCAGGCTGGCACGCAGCGACACCCCGATTACAGAAGATGAGGAGGGGGCCGCTGATGAAGATGGAGTGGACGGTATAGATGGCGATGGACGTTTTCTTTTTAAAATAGCATACATAGCACAATTCCCTTCTTTCAGTGGAAGTTCGTTTCATTAAATGCCGCAGCCAGTTTGGACGGCGTTAAATCCAAATATGAACCATCATGTCGATAAGCTTGATGCCAATGAACGGAGCAATCATGCCGCCGAGCCCGTAAATAAGCAGATTGCGGCTGAGCAGGCGGGCTGCGCTGAGCGGACGATAAGTGACGCCTTTCATCGCTAACGGAATGAGCAGCGGAATAATGATCGCATTAAAGATGAGCGCGGACAAAATCGCCGACAGCGGCGAGCCAAGCTGCATCACATTCAGCGCCTGCATTTGCGGAATCGCCAGCATAAACATCGCTGGAATGATGGCGAAATATTTGGCTACGTCATTGGCAATGCTGAATGTCGTGAGCGCACCGCGCGTCATAAGCAGCTGCTTGCCGATCGATACGACCTCTATAATTTTGGAAGGGTCGGAATCCAGATCGACCATATTGGCTGCTTCCTTGGCAGCCGTCGTGCCGCTGTTCATCGCTAGACCGACATCTGCCTGCGCGAGTGCGGGCGCGTCATTCGTTCCGTCCCCCGTCATGGCGACCAGCTTGCCTTCTGCCTGCTCGCGGCGGATGACGGCGATTTTATCCTCCGGCTTGCTTTCGGCAATAAAATCGTCGACCCCCGCTTCTCTGGCGATGGTTGCCGCCGTAAACGGATTGTCGCCCGTACACATAATCGTTTTGATGCCCATCGCTCGAAGCTGGTCGAAGCGTTCCTTCATGCCCGGCTTGACCGTATCCTTCAAATAAATCAAACCGAATATGTGCTGATCGACGGCGATGGCAAGCGGTGTGCCGCCTTCCTTGGCAATCCGCTCGGTCTCCTGGGCCAGATCGGCGGGGATGTCTCCTCCTTGTGCGAGCACCCACCCGCGAATCGCTTCGACAGCCCCTTTGCGCACGAGCCGTCCATCGGCCAAATCGATGCCGCTCATACGCGTCTCGGCTTGAAAGGGAACGAATTGCCCGCCCTCGCCAAGCGAGGCATCATAGGCTTTATCATGCTTTTTCATCCACTCCAGCACCGAACGGCCTTCTGGCGTTTCATCATGTATGGAAGAAATGGCGGCCCATGCCGCTGCCTCATCTGCTCCAGCAGTGCCCACCGGATTGATTTCGCTAGCCATCCGATTGCCGAAGGTGATCGTCCCGGTTTTATCCAAAATCATCGTATTGATGTCGCCGGCTGCTTCGACCGCCTTCCCTGACATCGCCAGCACATTGAACTGGGTGACCCGGTCCATGCCCGCAATGCCGATAGCGGACAGCAGACCGCCGATCGTCGTCGGAATGAGACAGACGAGCAGCGCGATGAGAACGGGAATTTCCAAATTGACGCCCACATATGCGGCAATCGGGCCAAGCGTGACGACGACGATGAGGAAAATAATCGTCAGACTGATCAGCAGCGTGTTCAAGGCGATTTCATTCGGCGTTTTTTGCCGCTTCGCTCCTTCGACGAGAGCAATCATCCGGTCGATGAAGGTTTCGCCGGGCTCGCTCGTGATCCGCATTTTGATGCGGTCGCTGATCACCCGCGTTCCGCCCGTCACAGAGTTGAAATCGCCGCCCGCCTCCTTGATGACGGGGGCTGATTCGCCGGTAATAGCCGATTCATCCACGGAAGCGAGGCCTTCGATCACCTCGCCGTCGCCGGGAATCATTTCCCCTTGCGAGACGATGACGATATCCCCTTTGCGCAGCTCCGTGGAAGGGACGATTTGAATACTGTCGCCCAGCAGCTTATTCGCCATAATTTCCTGCTTTGTTTTTTTCAGCGAGCCGGCCTGCGCTTTGCCGCGGCCCTCAGCTAAAGCTTCGGCAAAATTGGCGAACAGCACCGTAAACAGCAAAATAATAAAGACGGCCAAGTTAAAGCCGGTGCGATCCTGCGAGTCAAAGTAACCCGGAAACACGGTCATAAGCAGAACGATTAGCGTTCCAATCTCAACGACGAACATGACCGGATTTTTTATCATATGGACCGGATTCAGCTTGAGGAGGCTCATCTTTAACGCCTCGGTCACGAGCGGTCCGGTGAATAATTTTTTAGTACGTTGGTCATTCATAACGCTTACCCCTCATTTCCCTCTAACGGATCGTTAAAAACTCGGCAATTGGCCCTGTGACAATGACAGGCAGAAAAGTGAGCGCACCGATCAAAATGACGACGCCCATTAGCATAACCGCAAACAGCGAATTGTCCGTTCGGAACGTTCCAATCGTTTCTGGTACCCACTGCTTGCGGCTGAGTGATCCTGCTACAGCAAGCAGCGCAATCATCGACATATATCTGCCGAAAAACATCACGAGTCCGGTTGTTATATTCCAGAACGGCGTATTATCGGCAAGGCCCTCAAACCCGGAGCCGTTGTTGGCAGCCGAGGACGTATATTCATACAGCACCTGCGTAATGCCATGAAAGCCCGAATTGGATATCGCGCCTTGCCCCAGCTCGGTCAGAAAAGCCGCCGCCGTTGGCGCGAGAATAATAAACGGATGAACGAGAATGGCGATGGCAATCAGCTTCATTTCGCGCGGCTCTATTTTTCGCCCGAGAAACTCAGGTGTCCGTCCGACCATTAGCCCACAGATGAATACCGTCAGCATCGCATACATCAGCATATTGACGAGGCCGACGCCTTTGCCGCCGTCGTCACCGTCGTGAACAGCGCGGATTGGGCGATGCCGAAGCGAACCTCCTTGCCCTCCATGCTGCCTTGCGAAGCGTCGATGCCGAGCGTGGCGATCAGCGGATTTCCGCTTTTTTCAGCCGTATAGGAAATCGTAAGAAAGATCAGAAACAGCGCCATCATCGCCGAAAAAATAACCCAGCCCTGCTTGCTGCTTTTTGCAAACCGGCCGTACATGAAGGGCAGCGCGGCAGGCAGCGCCCACATGGACAAAATCTCAATGACATTCGTTAGCGGGCCGGGATTTTCGAAAGGATGGGCGGAGTTGGCTCCGAAAAACCCGCCGCCATTCGTCCCGAGATGCTTAATCGACTCCAGCGACGCGACTGGCCCGATGGCGATATGTTGGACCGCGCCCGTAAGCGTCGTGACGGTCAAGGTGGGACTAAGCGTTTGCGGCACCTGCAGTGCTACAAGCAGCAGTGTAATGACGATAGCCAGCGGGAAGAAAATCCGCGTATGCGCTTTGACGAAATCCTCGAAGAAGTTGCCGAGCGCTCCGCCTTTGCTCGTAATGCCGCGAACGAAAGCGACGGCAACGGAAAAGCCGGTGGCGGCGGACGTAAACATCATCATCGTAATGACCGCCATTTGCGCAAAATACGTCAGCCCTGTTTCGCCGCTGTAATGCTGGAGATTCGTATTGGTCATAAAGCTGATGACCGTATTTAGGACGAGCGTTGGCTCCATGCCGCCGATTCCGTTCGGGTTAAGCGGCAGGCCGCTTTGCAGCCGCAGCAGCACGTAGCTGATAGCTACGAGTATGAAATTGAGTGTAATAAAGCTGAGCGCGTATCTTTTCCAGCTCATGCCTTGCCGATTTTTGAGCCCGATTAAGGAATAAATGACCGTTTCGATTCGTCCGAACAGCTTGTCGGTACGATTCGGTTCGTTGGAAAACACCAAATATAAATAATGCCCAAGCGGTTTTGCAATCAGCATGATAATGCCGATGACTACCACCATTTGCAGGACGTCCACAGCTGTTCCTCCCTTGCTATAAATGATGAAACGTTATTTGCTAAAATTTCTCCGGATGGAGCAAGGCGTAGACGAGATACACCAGCAAAACTCCTGTAACGAGCAATATGACAATCATCCCCGTTCCTCCGTTTCGCTAATGGACCGGTCGCACCAGCTTATAAATCCGGCAATCAGCCCGAAAGATGCGATTAAGGTCAAAGCCATTCCGATATCCAGCATAGCTGCAGCGCTCCTTATTTCGTTTTATCCCTAGTCATTGTGGAAAAAAGGCAACAAAAAAGAAGCCTTGGGCAAAGAGGACTCTTCACCCGCAGCTTCCTTCATCCGGGCATAATACGCCCCTGATTCGCCTGCGATTAGTGTAAGTGTGGCCTCTCCCGTTGACGCTTGCGAGGTTAGCTGTCGGATTCGGGCGCGAGAGACGCCCTACGCTTGGCACTTGTCGTGTGCCCTGCGATTCACCCCGTGACGCTCCCTGCAATCGTCCATTGGACAATGGCAGAGGGCCGTCGATGGTTCCCCCGTTTCTGCGGCAGTGCAGAACTCAGCGTTTGAAACAAAATGTCTGCCGATGTTGCGATTGCTATTTTCGAAAAAAGACAACAAAAAACCACAGAGGCGTATGACGCTCTGTGGCCTGATTTACAAGGTCA
Source organism: Paenibacillus algorifonticola (assembly GCF_000971975.1). Lineage (GTDB taxonomy): Bacteria > Bacillota > Bacilli > Paenibacillales > Paenibacillaceae > Pristimantibacillus > Pristimantibacillus algorifonticola. Next base: position 115,862 of record NZ_LAQO01000006.1, read on the forward strand.
CAATCGTTCACCATTCCTCTCTACACCTGCGCTTACGAGGTTAGCTGTCGGATTCGGGCGGTGAGAGTCGCCCTACATTTGCCTGGAGTTTCATGACACTCCTGCAAACGATTCACCCCTGCGCTGCCAGCCTCCGACTCTCACATCGGACCCTTGCAGTGCGTTTGGTTCCCCCGCTCTTCGCCTAATGCGCGAAGACTCAGCGATCAAAAAAGGTTCATTCATGTTATGAATCATACTCCCCTGCCGCGAGTGCTGTAAAGGAAGCTGGCGCCGCAAAAGAGAGCGAATGCAGCGGATTAGCGTGATTTTAAACGCTTACAATGAGATTTATCTTTAGCAAGGTCGGTTTATCTCGCGATTTCTTTTAAAATATAGGAAAGCATATGATTTTTCCATCCTTTCTCTATATTTCATCGCGAAACGGTAGCTTTGCCGCCAAAGGACGGCTTCAGCCGTTTACGCTTGTTTACTAAAAGCACCCCCTCTTTCCAGAAAACACGGAAACGAATATGATAAATAGCATGCTGACAGTATCAGGTCTTTGCGGCTGCTCGGCCGCGTATTTAAATAGCGGGGGGATAAACGATGTATAAAGTGCTGCTGGTGGATGATGAAGAAGAGACGCGCAGCGGGCTGCTGCAGGAAATTGCATGGGAGCGCAATGGCTTTGAAATCGTAGAGACGGCGGCGAATGGCCGGGAAGCGATGGAGCTGATCGAGCGTTTGGAGCCGGACATCGTCGTGACGGATATTAGCATGCCGTATATGAACGGCTTGGAGCTGGCGGAATGGATGAGGAAGACGTATCCGCTGACGCGCATCGTTATTTTTTCCGGCTATGATGAATTTGAATATGCCAAGCAGGCGATCGGCTTGCAGGTGGATGAGTATATTTTAAAGCCTTTTTCCGCGCAGCAGCTGCTTGAGGTGATGGACAAGGTGAAGGAGCGGCTGGATGATGAGCGTGAGAAACGGGAAAATATGCAGCTGCTGCAGGAGCATTATCGTACAAGCCTGCCGGTCGTAAAGGAGCTATTCCTGTCGTCGCTGCTCTCCCGTAAGCTTCCGCTGCGGCATATTGAGGAGAAGGCAGAGAAATATGAGCTCGATTTGGCGGGGGAGGCGTACATTGTGTCCGTGCTGCACACGCATGTATTGGAAGCGCTTCCCGGCGTTCCGCTGCGGACGGCTGAAAGCTCGCTTGCCGCCTCCAGCGATCTCGACCTCAAGCTGTTTGCCCTTCGCAATGTGGCGGAAGAGGTGTGGGGCCGGCTCGGGCTAGGCAAGGTATTTCTGTATCAGGACCAGGTGGCGCTGCTAGCAGTTGGACGAGAAGGAAGCGCCCAAGAGCTAATGGAACGAACACTGAGCGGTCTCGCTGAAATGCTGCAAAATATCCGGAAATACTTGCGTTTTCCAGTGACTATTGGGGTTAGCTCGATGCTGCCTGATGTCGCGCAGCTGAAGCAGGGCTATGAGGAGGCGCAGCAGGCGCTGGATTATCATAATTTGGTGGGCAGCAACCGGATCATTTGCATTGACGATGTGGAGACGCGTTATGTCGAGGAGCTGCAATTCGACGAGCTCAAAGAGCAGGCGCTCATTCGGTGCCTCCGTGTAGGGACGCATGAGGAGCTGGAGCAGCTGGTGGCTGCGCTTTTTGATGAGATTGAAGGCGTTAATGCCGCTTACCGGGAATACCAGCTGTACATGCTGGAGATGATGACGGCGATCATGAAGCTGGTGAAGGAAGCAGGGCTGAACCTGTACGAAATAGCGGGATACGAGCTGCAAATTTATGCGGAGCTGGGGCAGCTTAGCGGGCTTGAGGAGACGAGAAGCTGGTATATGTCGCTCTGCGAGAAAATCCGCCATCATATCGCCAGCCGCAGACAAAGCTCCTACAAGCAGCTCGTCGAGGAAGCGGTGCGTTATACGAAGGCAAACTTCCATGACAGCGAGCTGTCGATTGCCCGGCTGTGCAGCCATCTGCATATTAGCGCAGGCTACTTCAGCAGCCTGTTCAAGAAGGAAGTGAAGCTGACGTTCGGCGGTTATTTGCTTCAGCTGCGGATGGAGGCGGCGAAGGAAATGCTGCGGGCGACGGAGCTGAAGACGTTTGAAATTGCCGAGAAGGTCGGCTTCTCGGACCCGAATTATTTTTCACTGTGCTTTAAGAAAAATGTCGGCGTCTCCGCCAAGGATTATCGCAATCAGGCGATGAATGTGGATGCGCCATGAGGAAGCGCAGCATCCAGTTTTTAATTTCAGTGGCGCTGTCGGTATTTTCGGCGGCTGCGATTATGATGGTCAGCGTGCTGCTGTACAACAAGTTTTCGCAGACCGCGGAGACGAATGCGCTGCGCAATACCCAGCAGGTCGTCGATCAGGTCAGCTACAATTTGGAGGATTATATCCAGGGCATGTCGGAAATTTACGGCGTTATCCACGATACGATCAGCCGCAGCGGCGATGTGAACGAAGAGGAGCTGCGCAGCCAGCTGAATACGATTATCGGCATTCGGGGAGAAATTGTGTCGCTGGCGGTCATTGGGCATAACGGCGAGGTGATGATGAGCATTCCGGGCGTTGCGCTAAAGGAAAATCTGAGCTTATACAATCAGCGCTGGTTCCAAAGCGCGCTTCAAACGCCGAATCATCTCAGTTACTCGCTACCACATGTGCAGAACATGTACAAAATGCAGTACAAATGGGTCGTCTCGCTAAGCAAAGGCATTACCGTAGCGCGCAGTGGGAAGACGGAGCAGGGCGTGCTGCTGCTGGATGTCAATTTTAACAAAATCAATCAGCTGTCCTCGCGGGTCGTGCTTGGCAAGAAGGGCTACGTCTACATTGTGGACGAGAGTGCGGGCAATATGGTGTACCATCCGCAGCAGCAGCTCATCTACGCCGGGCTGAAAAGCGAAAACGTCGAGCAGGCGCTGAAATATACGTTTGGCAGCTTTCACGATGAATCCGGCGACGAGGATAAAATGATTACGGTGCAGACAATCGGCAACATCGGCTGGAAGGTGGTCGGGGTGTCCTTCACCGACGAAATTATTACGACGAGGCGCGAGCTGAACGATTATTTGTTGAATCTGCTGCTGATGTTGCTCGTATTCGTCATTGCGATGTCGTGGCTCATTTCGCGCATTATCGCCCGTCCGATCCGGCAGCTGGAGAAGTCGATGAAAAATGTCGAGCGCGGCGATTTCCATACGATGACTGCCATTCGCGGACCGCTGGAGGTGGAGCAGCTGTCCAGACGCTTCAATCTGATGGTGTCGCGAATCCGCGAGCTGATGCAGCAAATTGTTGTGGAGCAGGAGGCGAAGCGCAAATATGAATTTGAGGCGCTGCAATCGCAAATTAATCCACATTTTCTATACAACACGCTCAATACGGTCGTGCGCATGGTCGGCATGAACCGCAATGAGGAGGTTGTGACGACGATTACATCCTTATCGAAGCTGTTCCGCATCAGCCTTAGCAAAGGAAAGCCGATGATTCCGTTGGCGAGCGAGCTGGAGCATGCGCGAAACTATCTCATCATTCAGAATATCCGGTTCAAAAATAAATTCGATTATGTGTTTGACGTCGAAGAGGCCGCGCTGCCCAGCTTGTCGCTCAAGCTGATTTTGCAGCCGCTGCTGGAAAATGCCATTATGCACGGCATTGAGCCGTCCGTCGATAAAGGGATGATTACGGTGCGGGCATGGATCGAAGCCGGGCAAGTGTACGTGCAGGTAAGCGACAATGGGCTCGGGATGAGCGGCGGGCAGCTGGCTGCGCTGCTCTCGGAAGAGACTGGCGGTACAACCAAGCGGGGTAGGCATGCGGGAGAAAGTAACGCTGATCGTGACGGCACCATCGTAGGTGCTGCTTCGGGAGCTTCTAAGAGGTCTGCCTCTGCGGGAACCGCATCCAGCCCGGTTTCCGGAGCGGGCTCCGGCGTAGGCGTGCGCAATGTGCATGAGCGGATTCGGCTGTTTTACGGCGAGCCGTATGGCCTGAAGTTTGAGAGCGAGCTGGAGGAGGGAACGACCGTGACGATACGGTTCCCATTCAAGCCGGCTGATGAGGAAGCTGATGAGAGGAGTGAGGAAGGATGAGTGTAAAACGCAGGTTAGGGCGGTTTGCCGTGCTTTGCATAGCGGCTATGGTTGCGCTGCTGCTGGGTTCCTGCATGCATCAGGCAGAGGACAGCAGCATTCAACGTGAAAATATTGACATCAGTCTGCTGCTCAAGCGGCTGGATGGCGACTATTGGAACTCCGTTGTCATGGGCGCCGAAGCGGCATCGAAGGAGTTCAACGTTACACTGCATATTTCCGGGCCGGAAAAGCAGGGCAGCCCAGAGCAGCTTCTGGAAACGGCAAAGCTTGCGCTGGTGCATCATCCAGACGCGGTTGTATTTGCTGCCGGAAATGAAGAGGTTACGGCCGGCATTGTCGAGGCGGGCAAGGCGGCGCGGATTCCGCTTATTGCGATCGACACTGAGACAGAGGAAGCTGGCATCAGCTCGATCATCACGATTAATCATCATCAGGCGGGACGCGCAGTTGCTCTCAAAATGAGTGAGCTGCTGGCAGGCAAAGGCAGCGTCGCCCTGCTGACTGACGGACTTGGGGACAACAACCAGCTGCGCCGCGAGGAGGGCATTAAGGAGGCGCTTGCCGAGGAAAGCGGCATGGCGCTTATTGGCATCGAGCCCTGCGTGGAGGCTGATGGCAACTGCCGAAGCGTCGTCAGCAGCTTGCTGAACGAGCAGCAGGTAGATGGCATTTTGGCGCTTAATGTCCAAGCTGCCGTCACGGCTGCCCTTGAGGTGAAGCAGCGGGGGCTCGGCGGCAAAATTAAAATTGTCGCCTTTGACAGCTCCATGGAGCTGCTTGAACTGCTGCAGGAGGATCAGCTGCAAGCGGTGCTGGTGCAAAATCCGTTCAGCATCGGCTATCTTGGTATCAAAAATGCCGTACTCGCTTTGCGGGGGGAGGAAGTGCCGCTGCATGTAGCGATGGAGGCCAAGCTGGTGAATAGCGACACGATGTTTTGGCCTGAAAATCAACGGGTGCTGTTTCCCTTTATTCAGAAGTAAGGAGGATTTTAATAAAAATGATGAGGATTTTACATTCGTTTCTGGCTCCGTTTCAGCCATAATGAGGACACGAAAGAGAAACAGAGCTGCACACGCTCATCAGCATGAACCAAAAAAACGGGGAGGTCATGATGAAATGAAAAAAGTAACGGCTGCGCTGCTGATCGGCGCATTGACGGTAGCTGCAGGCTGCTCGGCATCAAACGGCAACGCAGGGGGAAGCGAGGGCGACCAGCCGAAGGTTGGGGTCGCGATTTACAAGTTCGACGATACGTTTATGACGGGCGTCCGCAACGCGATTACGGAAGCAGCGGCAGGCAAAGTACAGGTGGATATCGTAGACAGCCAAAACTCGCAGCCGACGCAAAATGACAAGGTTGACCTATTCATTACGAAGAAGGTCAAATCGATGATCATTAACCCGGTAGACCGCACAGCGGCGGGCGTCATTATTGATAAAGGCAAGGCAGCGGACATTCCGGTCGTGTTCGTCAACCGCGAGCCGCTGGCGGATGATATGGCGAAATGGGATAAGGTGTATTTTGTCGGAGCGAAGGCGGAGGAATCGGGCACAATGTCCGGCGATCTCATCGTCGACTATTGGAAGGCGCATTCGGAAGCGGATAAGAACGGCGACGGCGTGCTGCAATATGTGATGCTTAAAGGCGAGCCGGGCCATCAGGATGCCGAGCTGCGGACGAAGTTTTCCGTGCAGGCAATTGAGGATGCAGGCATTAAGGTCGAGAAGCTGGCGGAGGATACCGCGATGTGGGACCGCGTAAAAGGTCAGGAGAAGATGGCTGCGTTCATCGCTTCCCATGGCGATAAAATCGAAGCCGTCCTCGCCAACAACGATGATATGGCACTCGGTGCGATTGAAGCGCTGAAGGCGGCGGGCTATTTTACAGGCGATAAATATATTCCGGTTGTTGGCGTAGATGCTACCGCTCCTGCCATTCAGGCGCTGGATGAAGGTACGCTGCTCGGCACAGTGCTGAACGATGCGGTTAACCAAGGCAAGGCGACAGTGGAGCTGTCCCGCGTACTGGCTGCTGGCGAGACGCCAAGCAAGGAAAACACAGGCTTCGAAGTTACCGACGGCAAATACGTGTGGATTCCGTACCAGAAGGTAACGAGCGAGAACAAGGATGAAGTGCTGAAATAATCGCTAAGCCGGCTGCCTGCGGGGGTGGCGGTGGTTAGCGGATAAGGAGAGCAAGGGAAGCATTAGGCTGGCGCTGCCCTTGCTTTTTTTTCTAAAATATAAGCATTTATAAGTTTGTTCCTATAAATAGGCTTCTATTTCACCACGAAACGAGCATTGCCTCCAAAGGCTGGCAATGGCGTTTACGCTTGACTAATAACTTGATAATTTTAACTTAAATGTATGTAAAGGGGTGTTATACAAATGCCAGAGCATCCGGCTTATGTGCTAGAGATGAATAACATCTCCAAATCTTTTCCCGGCGTGAAGGCGCTCGACGATGTGACGCTGAAGCTGCGCCCCGGTACGGTACATGCCTTGATGGGTGAAAATGGTGCGGGGAAATCGACGCTGATGAAATGTCTGTTCGGCATCTATAAGCCCGACGGCGGCGAGATTATGCTGGGTGGGCAGCTGGTGCACATCAACAGCTCGAAGGATGCGCTGACCCTCGGGGTGTCGATGATCCATCAGGAGCTGAACCCGGTGCCGCAGCGCGACGTCATGGAAAATATCTGGCTGGGACGATTCCCGACCAGAGGTCTGGGGCCTTTGCAATTCATCGACCACCGCAAAATGCAGGAGGATACGGTGAAGCTGCTCAAAGATCTGGAGATGGATATTCATCCGAAACAAAAGGTAGGCGACCTATCCGTATCGAAAATTCAATCGCTGGAAATTGCCAAAGCGGTATCGTTTCACTCGAAAGTCATCGTCATGGACGAACCAACCTCCTCGCTCACTGGAAATGAAGTAGAGCAGCTGTTCCGCATCATTAATGAGCTGCGGCGGCGTGGCGTATCAATTATTTATATATCCCACAAAATGGAAGAAATATTGTGTATTTCAGATGATGTCACGATTATGCGAGATGGCAAGCATGTCGGTACTTGGGAAGCGAAGGAACTGACGATCGATAAAATCATTACCCGCATGGTGGGCAGGGATTTATCCAATCGTTATCCGGAGCGGACGAACGTGCCGGGCGAGGTGCTGCTGCGGGCAGAAGGCTTGACTTCAGTGCATCCGCATTCGTTTAAGGATGTTTCGTTTGAGCTGCGCAAGGGCGAGATTTTGGGACTCGGCGGGCTTGTAGGGGCACAGCGGACCGAGGTCATTGAAGCGCTGTTTGGCATGCGGGCGCTTAAGCAGGGCAGCATCCATCTGCATGGCAAAAAAATTAAAGTGAAGGCGCCGTCTGACGCCATTCGCCAAGGCATTGCGCTGCTTACCGAGGAGCGGCGGGTTACCGGGATTTTTCCCGTGCTGACGATTGCGGAAAATACAGTTATTGCGAATTTGGGTCGGTTCAAGACACCCTATGGCTTAATTAGCAATGCGCGGATTGGCGAAGTGTCGCAGCAAAGCGTGGAGAAGTTTCGGGTCAAAACGCCATCGACCAAGCAGCTGATTCGCAACTTGTCTGGCGGCAACCAGCAGAAGGTGCTGCTCGCCAGATGGCTGCTGACCGACCCGGAGGTGCTGCTGCTGGACGAACCGACGCGGGGCATCGATATCGGAGCAAAATACGAAATTTATTCGTTCATGATCGAGCTTGCCAAGCAGGGCAAAAGCATCATTATGATATCCTCCGAAATGCCGGAGCTGATCGGCATGTCCGACCGCATCATCGTCATGCGTGAGGGACGCATATCTGGCATCGTGGACGGCAAAGCGGCGACGGAAGAAGAAATTATGCGGCTTGCCGCACAATAATGGCGGGCAGGACAACTTGGAGGAGTGAATACGATGAATGCACTGGATGCAAAAGGAGTTAAGCATTTTTTCTCCCAAAATGCGATCTATATTATATTGGTTCTGCTTATTATTGGCATAGCAGTAGCCGACCCTAATTTTATCGGCATAACGACGCTGCGGGATATTTTGCTGCAATCGTCGACGCGGGTCATTATTGCTTTAGGCGTAGCGTTTGTGCTTATTACGGGAGGAACGGATTTGTCCGCTGGGCGGATCGTCGGCTTGAGCGCTGTCGTATCGGCATCCATGCTGCAAATGTCGGATTATCCACGCAAATTTTTCCCTAATCTGCCGGAGCTTCCGATTATTGTGCCAATTGTACTGGCGATTGTCGTCGGTTTGATTTTTGGCTTGATCAACGGTATTATTGTCGCAAAATTTCATGTTCCGCCGTTTATTGCGACGCTCGGCTCAATGGTTATCGTGTACGGCGTAAACTCGTTTTACTTCGATATGAAGCCGAACCAGTCGCAGCCGATTGGCGGCTTGAGCAAGGAATTCAGTAAGCTGGGGACCGGGTATATAGGGCCGAACGGCACGTATTCGATCCCGTATATCGTCATTATAGCGATTGTCGTCTCGTTTATCGTCTGGGTTATTTTCAACAATACGCGGCTGGGCAAAAATATGTATGCGATCGGCGGCAACATCCAAGCCGCGAATGTATCGGGCATTAATGTATCTCGCAATTTGATTTATATTTATGCGATTGCCGGCGCGCTTTATGGACTAGCAGGCGTGCTGGAGGCTGCCCGCACCGGGGGCGCAACGAATAACTACGGCAATATGTACGAGCTGGATGCGATTGCCGCCTGCGTCGTCGGCGGCGTATCGACGGCGGGCGGTGTCGGGCGCGTGCGCGGCATACTCGCCGGGGTACTGATTTTCAGTGTGATCAACTACGGTCTGACCTTTGTTGGCGTAAGCCCGTACTGGCAGCTCATTATTAAAGGGATGATTATTGTCGCTGCAGTTGCTTTCGACATTCGCAAGTATGTGGCGAAGAAGTAGCGGAGCAGCGGATTAACGAGGCAGTCGCTAGGAGAGATTTTTGTCTTCTGGAGAATAGTTAAGCTGAATAGAGGTAGGTGAAGAATGCGGTCCTAGGGCCGCATTCTTTTCTGTTGTATACAGGCTTAATCCGCATCGTAGAGTAGGGGCGTTTTCTTTTAGCGTTTCTTCAGATAGTTTTAACGCTACTTTCATCTTGGCTTCCTATACTAGGCTAAACTACAACGAGTAGGGTAGGTGGAGAAAGATGAGCGGAAATTCAAAATGGTTAAAATGGCAGCTTGGTGCCGCAGGTGCGGCCAGCGTGTTTATATTATTCAGTACGGTGCAAAATACAGCCGCTTTTCAGCAGGCGCAAGCGGCGGCGACGGGAGGCAGCACGGCTGCTGGCACGGAGCAGCAAGGTGATCAGCAGGATACGGTCGATCAGTGGTTGTCTACGGGGTCTGCCGACAGCGGCGGATCGGCTTGGAATGATGGGAGCAGCGACAGCAGCTGGTCGGACAGCTCCAGCCAAAGGAGCGACAGCAGCAGTGGAAGCGGCAGCTCCAGCAGTTCGGGCAGCATGCGCTCGCAGTCAGGCAGGTCTTGACGATGAGCGGCGGCCGGGGCACGATTCGTTTTCGGGCGATGAACACGGATATTGAGGTTTTGCTGGATTATGCGGCAGATGAGCGCCGCACAACGGCCTTTTATGCCGACCGTGCTCGCGACTGGTTCGAGGCGGTGGAGCAGCGCTTTAGCCGCTTCCGCTCAGATAGCGAGTGGAGCAGGCTGGGGCGTTCGGCAGGCAGCTGGAACGTCGTGTCGGATTGGCTGTTTGAGGTTATTGAAGCGGCTGAGAACTATCGCCTTATGACGGAAGGGGTGTTCGACCTGCGAATATTGCCGGGGCTGGAAGCATCCGGTTATTCGCAGTCCTTCGAGCACGCGGCGGCGTTTCAGGCGCGAGCAGGCGGTGCTGAGCAGCGGAAGCTGAGCCTGGCTGGCGAGCTGGAGCTGGACTATGGCATGAAGGCGGTGAAGCTCGCTGAGGGAACGAGCATCGACGCCGGCGGCATCGCCAAAGGCTGGGCTGTGCAAAAGCTCGCCGATTGGCTCAGGCGCAGCAGAAGGATTCCTGCAGGCATCGTTAATGCCGGAGGCGATCTGTATGCGTGGAATAGCGGGGACGCCGCCGCGCAGCCAGCGATTATTGATCTCCAGCACCCCTGGGAGGCTGGAGCCACAACCGGGGAGCTGCTGCTGGCTAATGGCGCAGTCGCGACCTCGGGGACGCTGGGCAGGCGCTGGGGAACGGGCAGCTCGGCCGCGCATCATTTGATTGATCCGCTGACGATGCAGCCAAGCGACAGTGACGTCGTTCAGGCAGCGGTTGCGGGCCCCGATGCCGTTGCCTGTGAAATATGGGCGAAGACGCTGTGCATCGGCGGCCTTGACAAGGGCATCCGGCTGATGGGCGAGCATGCGCGAGACTTTGAAGCCGTTATTTTCATGAGCAATGGTGAGATTGTGAAATATGGAAAAAGCCGAAAGCTTGGCTTGGAGTGGAATATCCCGGAGCAGCTGCATAGAGCGGGAGCGGCGACTAGAGCTGGGGCTAGAGCCGGCAGCGGAAGCGAGATCGAAAGTGAAAAGGAGGAATCGGCATGACGGAGTGGATTTTAAGCTGGCCAACATGGCAAATGACACGGGTACTGGGCATTGGCTCTTATTTGATGCTGTTCGTCGGCATGTCGCTGGGCATGCTGTACAGCTACCCGTTTGTGAAAGGGGCAAATAAAGCCCGCGTCTACAATTGGCATATCCGTTTTACGAATGGAGGAACGTTGCTGGCGCTGCTGCATATGGCGGTGCTCGTCATTGATAAGTATACCCCCTTTACATGGGGCGAGCTGTTGATCCCTTTTACCGCACATGATCATCCGGTGTTGTACGGCATAGGCACGCTTGCGCTTTACGGCATGCTGGTACTCATTTTGACCTCGGACCTGCGGCCGAAGCTGAAGCGCAAAGTGTGGCTCGCTATCCATATGCTGGCCTATCCGATCTATTTGCTGGCCCTGTTTCACGGCATTTTGGCTGGAACGGATACACAGCTTGGACTCGTGCAATTCATGTATGGCGCGACGTTAATCGTCACCGTTGGCCTGCTTTTGGGACGGGCGACCGTCAAGAAAAAGCCAGGCGCTGTGAAAAGTCGTGGTGTCATGGCAAAAGGCGGGTAACTTTTCCTGTAGCATCGTATAGGTTTAGACAGCTTGCGGAGAAGATAGTAGAATGAATGGGAATTGGTATGAACAGGCGGCTGGCGCGAAGGATGGCCTTCGAAGCCGCTGGATATGGAGGAAACCAAGTGAGCAATCTTCTTGTTATTTTCACGGGAGGGACGATTGGCAGCAAATCTGGCGCAGGAGCGATTAGCGTACGTGAAGCAGGCTCCTATGCGATTATTGAAGGCTATCAATCAGGCCCCCGTTACCGCGAGTCTGTCCAGCTGGAATGCGTTCAACCGCTGAATATACTCAGCGAAAATGTGGTGCCGGATGATTGGAATGTTTTAATTGAAACGATCCGCAGCGCAGACTTATCCCGTTATGACGGCATTATCGTCACCCACGGCTCGGATACGCTTGCATATTCGGCTGCGATGCTTAGCTATATTTTTTGTGATAGTCCCATCCCGATTGTGCTGGTGGCGAGCAACTATCCGCTTGGCGATCCGCGCAGCAATGGACTGCGCAACTTTACCTCGGCCGTTGAGTTCATAGATGGCGAGAAGCTGAAGGGCATCTACGTCGTCTATGAAAACAGCGCAGGCGAGGCCATCGTGTATTTAGGCACGCGCGTGACGCAGGCGGTGTCGTTCACCGATCAGCTGGAATGCCCGTATGACGTGCATTATGGCATCATGAGCGAGGGCAAGCTGATCGTAAATGAGCATCCTTACAACCCGTCCCCGCAGGAGCTGCGTTCTCGCGAGCCTGCCCCGAGCCCGTTCACCGCTGGCAAGGATAAGCTGCAATCGGGACTGCTGTATGTAAAGCCGTTTTCCGGCATGACGTATGACTATTTTGATTTTGGGCAAAAAGCGCCGAAGGCCGTCGTTCACGATCTGTTCCACTCCGGCACGGCGAACACGAGTGCAAGCGAGCGACATTCCCTGCTTGCATTCGCCAAATATTGCGCCGAGCATAGCGTAGACTTGTATTTGTGTCCGCTTAAGGACAGCTCGGAGACACTATATGCGTCGTCGGTCGCTTTGCAGCAGGCGGGAGTGTCTTTTATCGAAAATATGTCGGTGGATGCAGCGCTTATGAAGCTGACGCTCGCTTATTCCCTTTTTACCGATAAGCAGCAAATTCGCGAGTTTGTCATGAATACACCGCTTTTCTATGAGTTTGTGGCATCCCGTTGATGGGCATGCTATCGTTGTTTGAGTAAGCAAGCCGCAATATCCATTACAAAGGAGCTGTTCGGACATGACGCAAGTGCAAATCGGACAACAGGTTGAGAATTTTACATTGCCAGCCTCTAATGGCAAGGACGTATCGCTGCAGGACTATAAGGGCAAGAAGCTGGTCATTTATTTTTACCCGCGGGATATGACGCCGGGCTGTACAACAGAGTCTTGCGATTTCCGTGATTTCAATGGACAATTCAAAACGTTCAATACCGAAGTCATTGGCATCAGCCCGGATGATTTGGCGTCGCATGATCAGTTCATTGCTGCTCATGAGCTTCCTTTCCTGCTGCTCTCGGATACAGAAAATCAGGTTGCCGAGCAGTTTGGCGTATGGAAGCTGCGCAGCCGTAATGGCGAGGAGTTTATGGGCATCGAGCGCTCGACCTTTCTGATCGATGAAGAGGGCAAGCTAGTGAAAGAATGGCGCAGCGTCGTCGTTGAGGGCCATGTGCAGGAAGTGCTGGAGGCGGCAAGCCAAGCTTAGCTTGCAAAGTGATACAAGCTTTGCGAGGAGCTAGCTAGTGGGTACTAGTTAAGCTCCATTCTTTTCACCGATATCTCCATCGAAAATAAAGCGGCAGGAAGGACCCGAGCATTACGCTCTGATCCCTACTGCCGCTTATTTTGTATGCCTCCGTTATTGCTGTGGCCGCGTTCCTTATATAAATCGTATTTTCAGCCAATGCTTATAAATAGGTTACTGGAACAGGACGGTCGATTCATTGTTCCGACAAAATTCAACACCTTTACGAAAGTAGGCCATGTATATATTATTAAGCTTACAATAGATACTTACTGGAGAGGTGGCAGCATGATAAAACTACTGCTAAGGGTTCTAATGAGCAGCCGGTTCAAGGATATATCCGTACGGCTTTTTCTGGCATTATCCGTAGCGATATTATTGCCTTTGCTTTACATTTTTCTCCAGGATCGCTTTTACACGGAGAAGGTGAAGAAAAAGAACTTCGATTTGCATGTGACGCAAAATATGGATATTGGAAAAAACATGATTGACAACTTAATCGCCGATTTTGAAACGAAAACGATTGCTTTTACGAACAGCAGGGCGGTGTTAAACACATTAAATAAGCCAGGGCTAACGGAGGATTTGTCCGACTTTCTGAATTTAAAAAATGAGCTGAATTTTTATTCCGATTCCTTATGCTGCTTAGATAGTGTGAATTTGATCTTTCATGAGAAGGGTTTGACGAAAACGATTAAAGATGGAACCATTCGTTTGAATAAAATTTCTCTTGAACAATGGAATGAGCTAGCAGACGCTATGAGATCGAATGGCAATTGGCAGCTTTATGAAGACTCTTGGTTTACAGAGCAAGAGAGCAAGGGAGAGCAGCTGATCTCATTAATCCGGCCGGTTCCCGCCCTTGGGAAGGAGCTTCAAGGTCTCATTATTATAAATTTAGATCCTAAGGCGTTGTTCAGTAAGCCTAATCTTTCAAAATCTGGCGATTTGCTGTGGGTTCTAAGCCCAGATGAAAGCCAGGCATTTGAAACGGCGCAAGGCTCTGATGTGAACGGCGAACCGTTCAAAATGATCTATAGCGATTTGAGGAATTCGCCTGAATTTATAGAGGTTTCCTATCAAAATAAAGATTATTTTGTTCAAATGAAAAAATCGGAGCGAACGGGCTGGAAATATATCTACCTAGTGCCCGCTAGCGAGATTGAAGCAAACGATACTTTGCAAGCGCTTTTAATTATATTTATTATCATTATTGTTCTGCTATCAGCCGTGTATATGGTCATGGAGCTAAGGAGGGTTTATCGCCCCGTTCAGAAACTGCTTGGTTTGTTCCACACCAATAAAGCGGCGTCTCTACCACCAGGCAGAGGAGATGATGAATTCGCATTTCTCTTATCGGCCGTCACTTCATTAATGGACAAGGGAGTTGCCTTGGAAGGACAAATGAAGGCGAGCCTCTCGCACACCAGGCAAAGCATAATGAAGGAAATGCTGACTCAGCCCATGGGCAATCATCAAAAAAGGCTGGAAATATTAGAGAAGAACGGGATCATCGTATTTCCACATGGTTTTATAGTTAGTGTTATACGGATCACCGACCTTATCGATTTTAAAATGAAATACAGCAGCTTCGATCAAGCGCTTCTGCGATTTTTTATAACGAAAATGGCGGAGGAGGTATCTGCCAAACAATTCAATATTATTACGGTCGATACCGATGAGCGTGATGTCATTCTTATTTTCAATTTATCAGAGTCTGTAGAGCTGGAGTATGGACGCCAAAGGGCCTTTGATACAATGGATGAGATCTATGGACATCTGAAAACGTACTTGCCTCTTCAAATTAGTATAGGCTTAGGTGATTTAGAATGGGACTTGTCAACCTTGTCGAGATCATATGAGCAGGCCAAGCGTGCTTTAGCCACCTATGTCATAAAAGATAAGGAGCATATAAAGCCTGCCTGGCTGATCCAGGACGACACGGATATCCATATTTACATGAACGATTTGCGGGAGAAAGCCCAGAGAAATATTAATCAGGCCTTTTTTGCAGGTGATTTATCCCAGGTATCGGCCGCTCTTCATCGCTTGAGAAAAAGCTTCATGGAGATGAAGGAATATCCTGTCGTGCTTGTACGGCATACTTATTTGGAAATTATAATGACTGTACTGGGGAAAATAAATGATATAAACAGGAAGCCGAGCGCTGCCTTCGATATTACGATCATCTGTGATCGAATCAATCATATCGTTACGATAGACCGTATTGTTCAATATACGGAAACGCTGTTGAGGGATTGGATGGTTATTCCAGACATTTTGCAGAAGACCGAAGAGCCAACCATTGTGCAAAAAATGTTGGAGTATATCAATCTGAATTTTAATAAAGAAATATCATTGAATGGAATAGCTGCTCAGCTTGAGCTTGACCCATCGTATGTAAGTCGATTGTTCAAGCAGGAGGTGGGAACCAATTTCATAGACTACCTGATTACCCTTCGAATCAATCAGGCCAAATATTTATTAGTGAACAGCAAGCTGACGGTGAACGAAATATCGGAAAATGTGGGCTACAATAATGTGCATAGCTTTATTCGCGCTTTTAAAAAATATGAGCTTTTAACGCCCGGGAATTACCGGGACTCCATCAATCAACGCGCTTTGGACAATCAAAAAGTGTATTAATTGGCATAACAGAACCATATCAGAATGTGTACACTACCTCAAAAATGGTGAATAGGAATCAAAAGGACCCGATTTTGGCACAATGGAACTGCAATTATTGCATGCATCCATGTTGTCAAAAATGGGTCATTTTTTTTAGCGGTTAGCTTTTATACAATGGGTCCATATTCAAGAAGGCTTGGATATAACATTTGAAAGCGTTTTAATTTTGTGCTTTATTAACTGAAAAAGGGGATGAGCTTTTGAAAAAGATTAAAAAAGTGAGCTTATTATCAATGGTCGGCATCACGCTGGTAGTCGCCGGCTGCGGACAGGGAACTAATGCCGGGAATGGTACCGGCAGCACCGCCAACTCCAAAAATAACGGGAAATCGGGCGAGGCGGAGACGGTGCTGCAATTTTGGTACCCCGGTCATGAGGAAACAATCACCGGGCCTGTGAAAGAGCTAATTGCTGGCTTTGAGCAAGAGAATCCTACCATTAAAATCGAATACACGCCGATTCCCTGGAAGGATTATTTCCAGAAGCTAACGGTTGCTTACAGCGCGGGGTCTGCTCCTGATGTACACGGTCTAGGTTTTGGACAACTGATTTCGACGGTAGATCAAGACAAGTATATGGATCTCAATCCATTCATTGAAAAATCCAAATGGGATGGGAAGGAAGATTATTTCCCCGATATTTTACAGGCCGGCCAATGGCAAGGTGGTCAATACGGGCTGCTGATGCCAGATATACGTCCGCTGGTGTGGAGAAAGGATTTCTTTAAAGAAGCAGGCCTTGATCCTGAAACGCCGCCTCAAACGCTTGATGAGTTGTTCACATTTGCAGAAAAGCTTAAGAAGGTGGAAACCGGAAAAACGGTGCGTGCAGGAATAGACATTCCGTCATCAAATGGTGAACAGGCCTTTCTGTCTATGCTGATGCTGCAAGGAGAAAATTATTATCAAGAGGACGGAACTCCAACGTTTGACTCGGATGCAAGTATTAGTCTATTAGAAAAGATGGTTAATCTCAATAAAAATGGCGCTCTAATTTCATATAACGGTTTGCGTTTAGAGGGCTCGTTATTTCAAAATAGCGAAGCGGCAATGGGATTCACAGCACCGTATGCTTTAGTTAATTTAAAGAAAACGGTTGGCGCGGAAAATATCGGGTATTCCTTTCCTCCAAAGGGAAGCGCAGGAAAACAAACGGCTCTCATGCTAGGGACCTTCCTGACCATGTCGAAGAGCACGAAGTATGGAGATGCTGCCTGGAAGTTCATGGAGTATTGGACGAAGAAGGAGAATCTGCTCCAAATCTCTGTAGCCAGCGGATACATTCCGGCTCGAAAATCATTGAAAGAGGAGTATGTGAAGCTGGCTCCCGAGAATCAAGTGTTATTCGGTCTAATGAACGATGCGAGAGGATTTACGCCTTCGAGCTCATGGGCAATCAATTCCAAATATTTGCGTAATGCGTTGGAAGAAGCTTATTTTGCAGCAAAGACACCGGAACAGGCAATGAAGGATAATGCTCAGAAAGCGAAAGAAGAATTGAAGCTGAATTAAAAAATATGGATGCCTATGGGTATAGGGAAGACATGAATATCCTTATGCCCATAGCTTCAAATGAACTAGAGGTGTGTTCATGAGAAAGCTTTATCATACGTCACTACCGTATCTGATGATTTTCCCCAATGTATTCATCTATGTTGTATTTATTTTATTGCCGTTAGTATGGGTCTGCTACCTTAGTCTTACGGATTATAACGTATTGTCCCCAGGAAAATGGGTGGGGTTAGAAAATTACACAATGATGCTTGCAGACGATATATATCTGAAGGCAGTTCGAAATACGATTTTTTATTGGGTTGGAACGACGCTCCCAACTATGTTTCTGGGGCTGCTGATTGCTGTTTTACTAAATTCAAAAATTCGCGGATTGGCCGTGTTTCGGGCGGCTGTATACTTGCCAGGAATTATGTCTTCGATTGCGGTAGCCCTCACCTGGCTGTGGCTGTTGAACCCAACGCAAGGGCCTATCAATCATTTTTTGGATTGGATCGGCCTTCCGTCGCTGGATTGGCTGCAAAATATGAAAGCCGCGCTGCCTGCAGTTACGGTTGTAGGGACGTGGATGGGAGTAGGCTTTGCCATGATTATTTATTTATCCGGCCTTCAGGGTATACCGGATCATTTGTACGAGGCAGCGAGCATTGACGGAGCCGCTGGAGTACGCAAATTTGTCTCCATTACCATTCCGATGCTGAAGCCGGTAACCTTTTTCCTCTTTGTGACAGTAACGATTCGTTCGTTCCAAGTATTTGATCTAGTGTACGTGCTAACGGGTGGGGGACCCGTCAATTCCACTACTACAATTGTAAATGAAGTTTTTAAAGCTGGTTTTCAAGAGTACAGAATGGGCTACGCTTCCTCACTGGCAATCTCACTGCTGCTGATTACTATGCTGATTACTTTAATTAATTATAAATTTGGTTCCAAGCAGGATGCGTGACTGAGGAAAGGTGGATCAAGATGGCGCTTCAAGCAAATCAGATGAAAAAATGGCTATTATATGCTGTGCTCATATTTATTTCAATGGCAATGGTCCTGCCGCTCCTTATCATGATCTTTACAGCCTTAAAGGGAGACGCAGAGTTTTCCTCAGGCGTGAATACTTTTTTTCCGAAGGAATGGAAGTTTACGAACTTCATCCTCGCCCTTCAAGCAACGAACTGGGCCGTTTACTTCAAGAACTCTTTAATTGTTACAGCTATTACCGTGGCAGGCAGCTTGTTTTTTAATACCTTGTCCGGCTATGCCTTCGCACGATTGTCATTCAAGGGAAGAGACCTTATTTTTATAGCTCTTTTGTTGGGGCTTATGGTCCCGGCACAGGTTACGATTATTCCTCAATTTATGATTATGAAATCGATTCCGCTATTTGGCGGAAACGACATTTGGGGAAATGGCGGGAACGGTTGGCTTGATACGTATGCCGCCCTCATCATACCGGAATTATCCGGCGCCTTTGGCATCTTTTTTGCCCGGCAATTTTACTTGAGCTTCCCTAAGGAGCTTGATGATGCGGCTGGGATAGATGGCTGTGGTGTGCTAGCCAGATATTTTAAAATTTATCTTCCAATGAGCGGTCCCGTAATCGCCTCGCTCGGCATATTGAAAACCGTAGCGGTCTGGAATGATTTTTTTCACCCCTTGGTGTTTACTACAAAAGAAGCGATGCGTACGGTACAACTGGGGCTTTCCGTATTTCAAGGCCAATTCAGCGTAGCCTATAATTTGCAAATGGCAGCGACCTTGGTCGTTTCGCTTCCTTTAATTATTATGTTTTTTGTTTTTCAAAAGTATTTTGTGCAAAGCATGCTCTCATCCAGTGTCAAGGGATAGCTAGGTAAGGTCGAATAATAGACGAAAGAGAGGCAATAAAATGAAGGCTATCATGCTGATGTTCGATACATTAAACAGGCATATGCTTCCACCTTATGGATGCAACTGGGTTCACGCCCCTAATTTCCAGAGGCTGGCAGAAAGAACGGTTGTTTTTGATCAAGCTTATGTGGGAAGTATGCCTTGTATGCCGGCAAGGCGTGAGCTCCATACAGGAAGACATAATTTTCTTCATCGCAGCTGGGGGCCTATGGAGCCGTTTGACGATTCTATGCCGGAGCAGTTGAAAAGAAACGGTATTTACTCTCATCTGGTGACCGATCATCAGCATTATTGGGAGGATGGTGGCTGCACGTACCACACGCGGTACAATTCCTTTGAGCTGGTGCGCGGGCAGGAAGGAGATCCGTGGAAGGGGCATGTGGCTAATCCGAAACAGTCGGGGAATAATAAAATGAAGCAAATGCATCAGCTGATTCGACAAGACTGGGTGAATCGGGAATATATTAAGGAGGAAATGGATTTTCCTCAGGCGCAAACGATGGCAAAAGGGCTGGAGTTTATTCGAACTAATCATGAGGAGGATCGCTGGTTCGTCCAGATCGAAACCTTTGACCCACATGAGCCTTTTTTTGCGATGCAAAAATATCGGGATTTATATCCTCACCTATACAATGGTGAACATTTTGATTGGCCTCCGTATGGTCCTGTTGAGGAATCGCAACAAGAAATCGATCATGTTCGCTACGAATATGCTGCATTGCTTAGTATGTGTGATCATTATCTAGGTAATTTATTGGATACTATGGACGAGCTTGAGCTTTGGGAAGACACGATGCTTATTGTTAACACGGATCATGGTTATTTACTTGGCGAGCATGACTGGTGGGCCAAATCCATTATGCCTTTCTACAATGAAATTGCTCATATGCCGCTATTTATATGGGACCCACGCAGCGGGAAGCAGCAAGAGCGGCGAAGCAGTCTCGTGCAGACGATTGATTTGGCGCCAACCTTGCTTGACTATTTTGGTTTGGATATTCCTGCAGATATGCAGGGCAAAGCTTTAAAGGAAACGATTGCTTCCGATAAAGAAGTCCGTCAGGCTGCGTTGTTTGGCTTGCACGGCGGGCATGTCAATGTGACAGATGGCCGATATGTGTACATGCGGGCTCCTATCACCAAGGATAACAGTCCATTGTATAACTATACACTCATGCCAACGCATATGCGCAGCTTGTTTACCGTAGAGGAATTGTCTAAATTAAGCCTTCACGAACCGTTCTCATTCACTAAAGGCGTACAAACGTTGAAGATCGGAGCCTCCTCCTATAATCATTCCCATGCTTTCGGCACATTATTATTTGATGTGTTAGAGGACCCTTTACAGAAACAGCCTTTACAGGACCCTGAAATAGAAATGAAAATGATCAAGCTGCTCAAGGAGCTTATGGAGACGAACGAGGCTCCGGCGGAGCAGTATGTGCGGCTCGGTTTATAACCTTGTAGACTCATATGAATCGAATATAGAAAGCGGTGACTCCGTGTATGGAATCGAATAAGCCAGCATGCTGTTCTGCAAGCCGAAATGCGATCCAATCCAATCATCGGATGCCTGCTAATGATCTAATGCCATCAAATGGCGAAAGCGATAAAAGTACAGAGCAAATGATTTTATTGCCGGGCGGAACGTTTTTGATGGGTACTAATGACCAAGAGGGTTTCTCGTCCGATGGAGAAGGGCCTGTTCGGGAAATAGAGGTTTCATCATTCTATATAGCTCCTTGTACAGTAACGAATTTTGAATTTAAACAATTTATACATGCTACAGGGTATAAGACGGAAGCGGAAACCTTTGGCTGGTCGTACGTCTTTCATCTTTTTGTATCAGAGGCTGCTTCGATGAACGTCATCGATTCCGTCCGGCACTCGCCATGGTGGCTGGCTGTAGAAGGTGCAGATTGGTGTCATCCCTCTGGACCTGATTCTGGTATCGAGGAGCTGCTGGATCATCCGGTCATCCATATTTCATGGAACGATGCAATGGCCTACTGTCGTTGGGCTGGAAAAAGATTGCCTACGGAAGCGGAGTGGGAATATGCGGCGAGAGGCGGTCTTGTCCAGAAAAGATATCCGTGGGGGGACGAATTGAAGCCCGGCGGAAAGCATATGTGCAACATTTGGCAAGGTAAATTTCCATTGAAAAATCATGCGAGCGACGGTTATGAAGGCACGGCTCCCGCACAGTCTTATGATAGCAATGGGTACGGTTTATATAATGCATCTGGAA
Organism: Paenibacillus algorifonticola; assembly: GCF_000971975.1. Classification (GTDB taxonomy): domain Bacteria; phylum Bacillota; class Bacilli; order Paenibacillales; family Paenibacillaceae; genus Pristimantibacillus; species Pristimantibacillus algorifonticola. Next base: position 137,256 of record NZ_LAQO01000006.1, read on the forward strand.
ATATATGGGAATGGTGTTCTGACTGGTTTAGCCCAACCTATCATATAGAAGGCAAAAAGGTTAACCCGATTGGTCCCTCAACGGGGGTTAGCAAGGTTGTTCGCGGGGGCTCCTATTTATGCCATAAGTCGTATTGTAATCGATTCCGTGTGGCGGCGCGCAGTAGGAATACACCCGATAGCACGACCGGAAATATGGGATTCCGCTGTGCGGCTGATGTTCATTAGCTGATTCTCATTAATAGAAACATAAGAAAACTTGATTAATGGCAGGTTGTAAACCTGCCTTATCATAAAACAAGCGGCAGGCAGGACCCGAGCATTACGCGTGGGTCCCGCCTGCCGCTTGTTTGTGTCATTTCTGCGGCTCGCGGTCTGGCAGCTGGCTAACGTAGCTGTCGGAGAGCTGGAGCAGCTCCAGCGCGCGGTTGTATTCATCCTCGGTTGCTTCCTTGGCGCTTTCCATGCCATCGCCTGCGAGCGGGTGATGGGTGCCATCGTCGTAGCCGCTGCCGGACAGGAACAGCTCCTTGCTGCTGACGAAGGAGCCCGTCGGCAAATAATAGCGCTGTGGCAGCAGGTTATACGAGGTGTTGTTCAGCAAATCTTGACCGAAATGAATTTGCTTATCCAGCGAAACGCCAAGCAAGTTCGAAATCGTTGGCAGCAAATCAACCTGCCCGCCTAGCTGATCAAACTCCTTAGGCGAGGTAATGCCGGGTGAAGCAATGACAAGAGGAATATTAATCATATCGGTATAGCTGTACTCATAACCGTAAATTTCCGCCATTAACGCTTTATCATCGCGATCCAGCGAATAAATCGGCAAGCCCAGATGGTCGCCATACAAAACGATCAGGCTGTCATCCCAGAGGCCGCGCTGCTTGAGGTCGTCAATAAATTGGCCGAGTACGTAATCCGCATAGTTCTGTGCCCGAATGTAGTCGCCGACGAATGTGCCTTCGTAACGCTCGGGCAGCTCCATTTTATACTTCGTATCCGGTATGGTGAAAGGGTGGTGAGCGGTCATCGAAATGACTTGGGCATAAAATGGCTGATCCTTGCTGTCCATTTTCTCCAGCTCATCCGCTGTTTTCTTATAAAGCACCTCATCGGAGGCGCCGAAAAATACCGTATCGTCTTCACCGAAAAACGCTTTATCATAATAGCGATTGAAGCCGAGCGCCTGATACAGCTCTCCGCGGTTCCAAAACTCCACGACATTCGTATGGAACGTCGCCGTATCATAGCCGTTTTCCGTCAAAATTCGCGGCAGGCTCGGCAGTACCTTGCCAGCATACACTTGGGTAGCCGCGCCATTTGGCGGAATATAATAGGACGTGTTTACAATGAATTCGGCATCGGACGTATTGCCCTGGCCCACCCCTTGGTAAAAATGCTTGAAATAATAGTTTTCCTTCGCCAGCTTATTCATATTCGGCGTAATTTCCTTGCCGTCAATGGTGAGGCCAATAAGGAAGTTTTGGAACGATTCCAGTTGGATAATAATTAGGTTCTTGCCCTTGGCGGCGCCTTGCAGCTGCGGTGAAGCGACAGGCTCAAGCGTCTTGAGGCTGTTGATTTTCTCCTGCGTAATCGTGGAGGAATCGACAAGCTCCGGTTCTTTTTTACCAAAAATCGTATAGGCCTCATAATTCAGAATGCCCATTTGCTCCGCTTTCACAATCTCGTTCATGCTGGCGCTATTCGGCAAAATGTTGAACAGGCACAGGCCGAGCGATACCGCGAAGACGCTTGTTAACATTCTTTTGCTCACGCTGGTCTGGCTGGCGGTTTTCCAATACTGCGCCTTCTGCTTGCGCATGAGAAAATAAAACATAAGGATCACATCGATAAAGACGAGTAAATAATACGGGTCCATCAGTGAAAATACGCTGTTGCTGACCGCCGTCACCTGATTGACCTGCTTTAGGGCAGAGGTGGTGACGATGACGCCGTAATATTTATAGTACATCAGCACAGCAAAGAGGATGGCCGTTATTAATAAATTCGCTGTTAAATAATAAGTCAGCTTGCGTTTTGTCGCGAACCATTCAATGAGGCAAAAGACGATTAAGGCAAATGGAACCTCCTTGAACAAGGTGCTCCACGACGGACTTCCGAATACAACCATCCACGTGAGATAGCTTTTGAAAAGAACAATAATGGAGAAAGCAATGATTGGTCTGGTGCTGAACAGACGTTTTGGTGCAGATAAAGTCAAAATATCTCCTACCTTTCCTCGCCAAATAAGGGCCGAGTTCCTCGTAAATTTACGATAAATTCATACTTATTATGCCTCTTCCCATAGTAGAATGTCAAAATGCAAAAATAACCCTATGCCGCATATTCGCGAAAAAGGATCACAAAAATTACATTGGAAATTTCGGCAACCTTTTAAGACAGAAGGAAGTCTATTAGGTATAGTATAAAAAGAACAGTCCAATCGTTTATTACACCTTTTTCCTGTATATGAAACTATTTAAGGAGTGCATCATGAAGAAAAAACGCAGAAGAGCGGTCGTTATTTTGTTATCCTTATGCCTAATTGCGATGGCTATTATAGTAGTTGTGAAGTTTGATGAAACGGCGGCTCAAGCGCCTGGTGATGCAGCGGCTGGTGATGCAGCGGCTGTTGCGCCGACAGTGGAAGCGACTGCCGAGGTGGACGCTTCGCCGTCCTTATCGCCAGTCGAGGAAAGTATGGCGCCGGAAGCGACGGAAACCGCGGCAGCAGAAGAAACAGCAACAGCAGAAGAAACGCAAGCAGCAACGCCTGCCCCTACACCATCGCCGACCGTAAAGCCGACTCCAGAGCCGACAGCAACGCCGAAGGCAACAGCAAAGCCGTCCGGCGGGAGCTCGTCTGGTGATTTGGATGAGGGCTTAGCCGTTGTAGCCGAGCCGGAGAGCGTCACAGCGCTAGTGAATAAGCAAAACAAGCTCCCGGATGACTATGAGCCTTCGGAGCTGGTATATCCGGATGTGGCTTTTATTTTCAGCGAGAAAATCGATAAACGTAAAATGCGCAAAGTAGCGGCGGACGCTTTGGAGGAGCTCTTCGCAGGAGCGAAGAAAGACAAAATTTATTTAGCGGGTGTGTCGGCTTACCGTTCGCAGGCGACCCAAAAGGCGTTGTTCGACCGTTATGTGAAGAGAGACGGACTGGAGAAAGCCAGAACGTACAGCGCGATCCCGGGGACGAGCGAGCATCAGACAGGGCTTGCGATTGACGTGTCTGGAAGCGACGGCAAATGTGCAGCCGAGAGCTGCTTTGGCGGTACGGATGAAGCGGTATGGCTCGGCGAGCATGCCTATGAATATGGCTTTATTATCCGTTATCCCGAAGGCAAAGATAAAATTACCGGCTACAAATACGAGCCGTGGCATCTTCGTTATGTAGGCAAGGCGCTGGCGAAGGAACTGACGGAAAACGACGAGACGCTGGAGGAGTATTACAACGCCATTCCAGTAAGCCAATGATAGCTAGCGGAAGCGCAGCGTTTACCCAGTCTGGGAATGAACTCAGGCGGGCAGACGCTGCTTTTTTTATGATCATACTGCCGCTTTACTATCCGTTGCTGAACGGTAACTAGATTTTTGCCTCGAACGTGCGGCAGTCTGTTTCCGCAGATTCGGAAGCCCGCTTGCCGCGGTTGCTTGCTACAAAAATCGAAGCAGCTCCACAGTGGTTGCCGGCGGCCCAGAACTTGCAGGAATTGACGTCGCACAATACGTCCTTTGCCATTGACAGTTCACCTCCTCAGCTTTAGGATGGACGAATTAAGGATCAATTTATACGAGTGAAGGGAATGGATGCTGATGGGAGCCAGGCTTTATTACAATCATGATGCGGGAGTAGATGATCTCGTTTCTTTATTTCTTGTTTTGCAAATGAAAGAGCTGGAGCTGGTCGGCGTCTCGGTCATCCCGGCTGACGGCTATTTGGAGCCCGGCATGAAAGCCAGCCGCAAAATCATTGACCGTTTCGGACGTGGCGATGCTTCGGCAAGCGTCGAGGTTGCGAGATCCAATTCTCGGGGGCGCAATCCGTTCCCTGCGGAGTGGCGGATGCATACGTTTTTCGTCGATGCGCTGCCGATCTTAAACGAGCCGGAGCAGATCAAGACGCGTGAAGCGGAGCTGCCGGCCCATCTTCATATGATTGAAGCGATTCGTGCCTCAGATGAGAAAACAACGCTGCTGTTCACTGGACCGCTGACGGATTTAGCTCGTGCGTTAGATGAAGCGCTGGATATTGAAGCGAAAATCGAGAAGCTCGTCTGGATGGGCGGTACATTCAATGAGAAAGGCAATGTACAGGAGCCGGAGCATGATGGAACCGCAGAGTGGAATGCGTTCTGGGACCCGGAAGCAGTAGAGCGGGTATGGGCAAGCGAAATTCCGATCTTCCTCGTTGCTTTGGAAAGCACCAATAAAGTGCCGCTGACGGTGCCGATTCGCAATCGCTGGGCTTCGCTGCGCCGCCATGAAGGCATGGATTTTGTAGGGCAATGTTACGCGGCCTGTCCGCCGCTTGTTTATATGGAGACGAATTCGACGTATTACCTATGGGATGTGCTAACAACAGCAACAGTGGGCGATTCAAGCCTCGTCTCGATGACGACGGTGCACAGCAAGGCGATAGCGCATGGCGCCAGCCAAGGGCGCACTATTGAAGCGGCTGATGGCCGTCCGGTCAGCCTCGTGTACGATGTGGAGCCGGAGCGTTTCTTCGACTATATAACGGAGCTGGCATGCAGCGCTGAGCTTAATCCGGCGTAAATAGGCAGCCCAGTGCGTTTCAAGCCTTACCGTGCGGGTTATTATTACACAGAGGCTTCCGATTCATTTTGGAAAAAAAGTAAGAGATGAAGCATGCGCTTCATCTCTTTTTTTGCTTAAGTAACATACTTAAGCTGCATATTTAAAACGACATTTCTAGAAGCATGGTGAAAAAGGCGCAGAGGAATGAAAAGATTGGACTGGAGAAGCGTTAGCGTTCGTTTAAAGCTTTCCGTAGGAAAGCAGCATCGTAAGCGTATGCTTTGCCCTTGAATGTCCACCTGTGGTGGCTTATTCAAAGACATTCAAGGGCAATGGCGATCGGAAGCCAATCTTTTCATGCAGCGCAGCCTCTTTTTCCCAAAAGTTCTAGAACAGCGCTTGAAATTCACCACTAGTCCATTTCATAGATCGAGCCGGATTTGCTGGCGTAAAGCTCGGCGTAGACCTTCTCCGCATAAGCGTCGGTCATGCCGGAAATATAGTCTGCAACGAAGCGCGGCCAGGTCCAGCTCTGCTTGTGCTGTTCATAGTTGGCAATCCAGTCTGGCGGAATGATGAGCCGTCCATGATCAGGAATACGGAAGCTCTCCCAAAGTCTGCGAATCATAATTTCGCTGCGTTTCTGCAGACGCTGGACGCGGAAATCTTTAATCAGCGTCACCCACGCCAGCTTCTTAAGAATTTCCATCGTCCGGAGCAGCTCCAGATCCTGCTGTCCATCCTTGACGAAGGTAACCTTCTTCCAGCCTGGGGCAGAGGAGTCAATAATGCCGACCTTTCCGGCAAAAACGCTGACCCAGCGCGCCTTCATCTCCCTGCGCGTGCGCGACGTTTCCTGATCGTACAGCCCATACAGCTCTTCCCATTGCTCCAAATAAGCGGCGAGCACCTTCTTCACCATCGCGGGAATGTCCACCTGATGCCAGCCAACCTCCATATTGCCCTGGTCCTCGACAATTTCCTGTACCAGATGGTCAATCAGACGCTGATCTTCAAAAAACGTGCGATTCATCTGGATTTTGCCTGCGCGGATGCCGTCCTCGATATCATGGGTGGAATAGGCGATATCGTCGCATAAATCCATCAGCTGCGCTTCGAGGGTGGAACGGCCCTTGGGCATTTTCCACGAATGGCGCAGCTGCTCAATATCTGCCCATTCGGAGCTGTACAGCCCTTTAAGCCGGCCAGGCTCATCCAGCGAATAGGGGTATTTATTTGTAGCGAGCAGCACGGCTGCGGTCAAATCAAGCCCGCTGCCGCTGCCGGCGCGCTTCTCCAGAAACATGAGGATGCGGAAGTTTTGCGCATTGCCTTCATAGGTCATGCCATGCTCTTCCTGAAGCAGGTGATCGAGCACCTCTTCGCCTTTATGGCCGAATGGCGGATGCCCGAGATCATGGGCCAGCGCCGCAATTTCGACGACGGCGGGATCGAGCATCAGGCCGGGATGCTCTTTTTTAGCTAAAAAGGCATATTGCTTGCCCAGTCTCCGCGCGACCTCACGGGCGATCTGTGAGACTTCAAGCGAGTGTGTCAGCCGCGTGCGATAATAGTCGCCGGAACCGGCGCCGAACACCTGTGATTTTCCCTGCAGCCTGCGAAAAGAGGGGGATTGAATCAATCGGGCATAATCCCGTTCATACTCGTCTCGTTCTTCACTGAAAGTTCCCAGCGCAGGTTCGTCCAATCGTAGCTTGCGTAAGTCCATTGTTGTTCCTCCCATGCCGCTCCAGCAGTTCTTTTGAAAAATTGTAGCATACTTTCAAGTTTGAACATATACCGCCCATAGAGTATGATTTGATTAATTATAAAAAAAATATGCATGTTGTAAATGGCATATCGGGGGAGCTTTAGCGATGACTATGTTTCAAGACTTTTATTTCATCTTTACATTGCTGAATATATTGCTCGCTTTCGCCCTTGTCTTCTTGGAGAGACGCAACGTCAGCTCTACATGGGCTTGGATCATGGTATTATCTTTCATACCTGTATTCGGTTTTATTCTATATTTAATTCTCGGCCAGCAGTTGCGCAAACGCAAGTTGTTCAAGCTGCTTGGAGACAGCCAGCGCATCATTGAAGATACCGTGGAGCGGCAGAAGCTTCAGCTTCAGGATCGCAACACCGTCTTTCATGATGCCGAGACGAACGAGTATCGGGATATGATTTTTATGAATTTGGTTAGCAGCTACGCGTTGTTCTCGCAAAATAACGCCATTCGCATCTATACCGAGGGCAATGAAAAATTCGACGCGCTTATTGCGGATATTGCCTCCGCAGAGCATCATATTCATCTGGTGTATTACATTGTGCGTAATGATGTGCTGGGCAACAGGCTGATGCGAGCGTTGGTAGCGAAGGCGCAGCAAGGCGTTGAGGTGAAGTTTCTCTATGATCACATCGGGAGCTCGGGGCTTCCGCGGTCGTTTTTCAGCAAGCTGCGGGAAGCGGGCGGCAAGGCGCAGGCCTTTTTTCCCTCGCGCATTCCTTATGTAAATTTGAAGCTGAACTATCGCAATCATCGCAAGCTGGCGATTATCGACGGCATGACTGGCTACATTGGCGGATTTAATGTGGGAGACGAATATTTGGGCTTGGACAAGCATTTCGGTGAGTGGCGGGATACGCATTTGCGGGTGAATGGACATGCCGTGCATCAAATGCAGGCGCAGTTTCTCATGGATTGGAATCTCGCGTCCTCCGGTACGGTAGAGCTGAATCGCAGCTTTTTTCCGGTGGTCAAAGAAGGCGGCGGCATTGGGATGCAGGTTGTAGCCAGCGGCCCGGATTCCGAGGAGCAGCAAATTAAAGATGCTTATATTAAAATGATTTATTCGGCGAAACGGTCGATTTGCCTGCAAACCCCTTATTTTGTGCCAGATGAAAGCTTAATGACCGCCCTGAAAATTGCCGTCCAATCTGGTGTGAGGGTGCAGGTTATGATTCCGAAAAAACGCGATCATTTCTTTGTATATTGGGCGACACGCGCTTATATTGGCGAGCTGCTGGCAGGCGGCATTGAATGCTATTTGTATGAAAAAGGCTTCCTGCACGCAAAAACGATTGTCATCGATGGCAAGATCGCTTCGGTGGGAACGGCGAATATTGATATTCGCAGCTTTAAGCTGAATTTTGAGATGAACGCTTTTATTTATGAGGAGAGTACCGCGGGACAATTAAAACGGATTTTTGAGGCAGATATTAAAAATAGCATTCAGCTCCAGAAAGAGGAGTTTGCAAAACGTCCGCTGTTTGAACGCTTCAAGGAGTCGATCAGCCGGCTGCTCTCACCGATTCTTTAGACAGCATAAAGGGATCCCGCTTATCGATGATAACCGGAATCCCTTTAACTTTCTGACTCACTTCTATTCAATTTATTCAAACGCTCCATTCCAAAGTTCGCATTTCCATGTACAACTTCCATTCATTATTGCGCTTGCCACAACCGAATGAACTCTCATTGAAAATCAAACTATCAAAGTTAAGTATTGCTTGTATTACTTGACTGGGTGACGGTGCAGCATTCTCGCTTGCTCATTATGGTGAGTTCCCGCATGTCCGGATGATCCTTGCAATCTCCTTTCCGCTTAAATGGGAGACATGCTTCGCTTACGCTACTCCAACGGGCTATCCCCTCTCGTTTAGGATAGGTTCATCATATCTTATTATTTGAAATTTGTAAATATTCAGAATATTTAAATTCCTCATTTTTTGCAAAATGATCATAAAGTCGTGAGTACTTGGATTCAGCTTGCTTTTGGCAATAGGCCATTAGGGTATAGAGGTAGGGTTGACCGATTTTGACAACAGAATTATACTTAGTCTAAATCAAAAATTGAAGGAATGAAGGCCTTATGGCAAAGCTAAATTTAACGGTCCAGCGCAAGGCGATTTTGGACGTTATCCAGCAATCTCACGACCATCCGGCAGCAGCCGATATTATCGAGCGTTTGCGGGGCAAAGGCTTCAACTTTGCTTACGGGACGGTATATAATTCGCTTCGTTATTTAACCGATGCGGGGGTTATCCGCGAGCTCAAGCTCGGTGAGGCGGTTAGCCGCTACGACGGGCGTACGGAAGAGCATCAGCATGTCATGTGCAGCAAATGTGGGCGTATTGAAGAAGTGATGATTGAGGTGCCACAGGAGTGGACTCGTCAAGTTGCGGAGGAAACCAGGTTCATTATTCACCATTCACATATTGTGTTAGAGGGGGTTTGCGAGTCATGCGCGAGCCAGTCGTAACGAATCAGGACAAACAGACAGCTTTAAAAGGGAGAAAGCTCGCCCGGCCACGTCAGGACAGCTTTGAGCCGGATTTTACGGAGCAGCTCGACGCAGGCATCATTCCAGAAGGGGCGGTCTGCTCCATGACGAAGCGGGTTATGGTCGTCAGTCCGTTCCCGCAGCGGGTGCATAGCCTGCTGCAATTGCTTGCCGCAGATTGCTTTGATCTATTTACGCTGCACGACTTGAATAAAGCGTTTGTGCACAGCTTGCAGCCCGAGCTGCTGATCTATGATGCAACGCCGTATGTCCAAGGTCATACGGATGCGGTAGAAGCGCTGCAGGCTGCTTTGCAGCATACGGCGCATCTTAAGGGAGTGCCGATTTTGTTCCTGGCAGGCGCTCCGGCAGGCGTGATCCGCCATCTGCTGCCCGATGCTGCAGCTATGATTGAATGGCCAGCTGCACCGCAGGAGGCAGTTAACCAAATCAACCGCATGATGGAGCAGCAGCCGCAGTCGAGCCCGGTCGTCGTGTCAGGCTACCACTATAAGGATCTGACGGTCGATCTGAAAAGAATGGCCGTGTTCCGCGGCGAGCAGCGCATTGATTTGACGAAGACCGAATATGATCTGCTGCTCATGTTTATTACGTCCGACGGCTCCGTGCTCTCGCGCGAGACGATGTTCGATTCGGTATGGGGGAGCCAGTTTCTCGGCGGCAGCAATGTAGTAGATGTGCATATTAAGTCGCTCCGCAAGAAGCTGAAAGACAGCGCAGTAGCGCCGAAATATATTGTGACGGTGCGCGGTGCGGGCTACCGGCTGGCGGATGAAGCTGCATCGTCGTAATGAAAATACCACTGATGGGTCAAACGGCCCTCAGTGGTATTTTTATGTGGCGTACTTGTCAGGTGCGATAGTAGTGCGGTCTTCTTGTGAGGTATGCCGTATTAAGGCGTGTTCATCCGATCTTCATCATACGTTCATCCAATATTCATGACAGGCATCGTTTGGCCTCGCTATAATAAGGGTAAATATTTAGACCAAGTCTAAATCCAACTCGGAGGTAAAAACGATGACCAATACGACGAATACGAATCATCATTCCAATGCGAACTACATGACGACTAATCAAGGCGCACCTGTTGCCGATAATCAAAATTCACGCACAGCCGGACAGCGCGGCCCTACGCTGCTGGAGGACTATCATCTGCTGGAGAAGCTGGCGCATTTTGACCGAGAGCGGATTCCTGAGCGGGTTGTTCATGCCAGAGGCGCTGGCGCGCATGGCGTATTCCGCGTAGAGAACGGCATGGCTGCTCATACGAAAGCACATTTCTTGCAGCAGGCGGGAGTGGAGACGCCGGTATTTGTCCGTTTTTCGACCGTCATCCATGGAACGGGTTCTCCTGAGACAGCGCGTGATCCGCGCGGCTTTGCGGTGAAATTTTATACGCAAGAGGGCAATATGGACATTGTGGGCAACCATCTTCCGGTGTTCTTCATCCGCGATGCGATGAAATTTCCCGATATGGTGCATTCCCTGAAACCGTCGCCGCAGACGAATGTGCAGGAGCCCGGCCGCTATTGGGATTTTATGACGCTGTCTCCTGAATCGACGCATATGCTGACGTGGCTGTTTTCCGATGATGGCACACCCGCGACCTACCGTGAAATGGACGGCTTTGGCGTGCATGCGTTCAAGTGGATTAATGCCGAAGGCAAGATGACGTATGCGAAATACCACTGGAAATCGAAGCAGGGGGTGCGCAATTTCACCGCCGAGGAAGCGTCGGAGATGCAGGGACGCGATTTTAATCATGCGACAAGGGATTTGTACGATGCCATCGAAAAAGGAGATTTCCCAGAATGGGATTTGCATGTGCAATTGCTGCCTCCTGAGCATATGGAGCGTTACTCCTTTGATCCGCTTGATCCGACCAAGACGTGGCCGGAGGATATGTACCCGCTGCATAAAGTCGGTACGATGACGCTGGATCGCAACCCGGAAAATTATTTTGCCGAGGTGGAGCAGTCGGCGTTCTCGCCTAGCGCCTTGGTGCCAGGCATTGAGCCGTCGGAGGATAAATTGCTGCAAGGCCGCTTATTCTCTTATCCAGATACGCAGCGTTACCGTTTGGGCGCGAATTATTTGCATATTCCGGTCAACTGCCCGTATGCGACTGCCCGCAATCACCAGCGTGACGGGGCGATGACGATGAAAGCTGATTCCTCGAGCGTCAATTATGAGCCGAACAGCTCGAGCTCAAGTCCGCAGGAAGCCGAGCAGGGCCACGCCGATCATACCGTTCCCGTTCACGGCTTTGCCGGCCGCCAGAAAATCGATAAAACCGATGATTTCACGCAGGCAGGCGAGCGCTATCTTTCCCTTACGGGTCCGCAGCAGGACAATTTGGTGAAAAATTTGGTTAATGATCTGGAACAGACGAATGCAGATATTCAGCTGCGCGCCATTTGCAACTTTTTCCGGGCCAATGTGGAGCTTGGGATGAGACTGTCCGAAGGGCTTGGCGTAGATATTCGCAAGCATATGCCGCAGCGTTAAGCGGAGTCAAGGTACGGCGAGAAACGATGCTTTTATATGATATTGAAGAATGATTTTGAACAATGATATTGCAGAAAAACAGGCGGTGTCCTCCGGCAAATGGGGCTCCGCCTGTTTGCTTTTCTTCATTTTCCTCCTGCTTCAAGCAGTTGGGGAATGAGCAAATTGTGCTCGATTGGCGATGACATGACGATCATGGTCGAGGAATCGCCATATTTACTGCTGGCATTAATGAATGCCTCCAGAGAATGCATCGATTCGGTCGTAACTTTAAGCAAATAATTGTATTGCCCGCTAATCCGGTGGCATTCCATCACATCGGCAGAGCGGCTGCAGAATGCGATAAAATCATCACAGCTTTTCGTATGAAAAAGCAGATAGGCGCTTATCGTTTTGCCGATTGCGGCGGGCGAGACAGCGGCCCGATAGCCTGTCAAAATGCCTTTATCCTCCAGCCTGCGGACTCGTTCCGCTACGGCGGGCTGGGTTAGCCCGACCTGCTTCCCCAAATCGGTCATCGAAATTCGCCCTTGCTGCTGGAGGATGGTGAGAATGTGCTGGTCCGTTTGATCCATGTCGAACACTCCTCTTTTATTAAGTAATATAAGGAAAATGGATTGATTATGAAAGTGATATTGCCAAAACACTTTGGTTTATATTTATTATGCCTCGCTCATGCGGGAGCAGGGCGTCGATCTCATTGATGTGAGCAGTGGTGGCATAACGAGCGAGAAGCCAGATGTTTTTCCAGGCTATCAGGTGCCATTGGCTGACCAGATTCGCAGCGGTGCTGGCGGGATTGCTACAGCAGCGGTTGGACTTATTACAACAGGGCAGCAAGCCGAGGACATTTTGCAAAAGGGGAGTGCCGATCTTATCGCGATTGGGCGGGAACTGCTAAGAGACCCCTTCTGGCCGCGAACGGCTGCTGAGCAGCTTGGCGTAACGATTGAAGAGCCTGCTTCGTACAAGGGACATTGGTTTAATTCCGCCCAATTAACGGCAGTTAATTAAATGCCGCAAGGGCATGCCGCACTTTTCTTTCATATAGAAAGAAAAGCTGCTGCATGCCCTCAATGGACTAACATTCATGAAATGCTAAAGCTGCTAGTAAACAGCGGCTTTCCTGCCGCCAATGATGACCGTCAAGTCGACTGTCACTTCGAGCGTATGCCTCTGCTTTATTTGCTGTACAAGCGATTCCTTCATTCCCCAGGACAATGGTGTCATAGCAATGAAAGGTTCGATCAGCGGCTGCTGCAAAAGAAAGCTGTAGTGCAGCCGCTGACTGCCCAGCACTTCAAAATATTCGCTAAAACGCGCTATAGTCGCGAGGTTATCATATACGTTCCTCTCAAGACTCATGCTGTGACTGCTGTCTGTGCTGCTGTATAGCAAGGAGCGCAGCTCCTTTAAATAGTCCGGTCCGGGAAAAACCTTAATGACATTGCCCGTACCGGCAAGCAGCCGCTGGAACTCGGCATAATTGGAAGGAGACAGGATATTGACAATGAAATCAAAGGAGCGGTCGGCAAAAGGGCTGTGAGCCAAGTCTGCGACGCACCAGAATGCTTCGCCGTTATTTTTCGCGGCAAGCGCTATCGCATCCTTGGAAATATCTAGGCCTGACGCCAGTACCGCAGCATCTGAAACACGGCTGAGCTGCTGCTGAAGTACGGACAGATGCGAGCCTTCCCCGCATCCGGCATCCAGCAGCCTCAATGGCATAGCCCGAGCCTGCCAGGAGGCGGTTATTCGCTCGGCAATATGGGAGAGGACGGGAGCGAAGAAGCCGCTGTCCATCACCTTTTTCCGCGCTTCGAACAGCGGTTTTTCGTATTTTGTCCGCATAGGACGGCTTAGAAAATGAACATAGCCATGCTTCGAAAGATCGAAGCTATGCTTGCTGCTGCACACGAGGCTTCGGCCGTCCCGTAGCTGCATGGAGCTTGCGCATATCGGGCAGCGGAGCAAGTGGGAATAGGCGGGGGAGGTTAGCGCCACCGCGGTTTTTTTCCTATTTTTACGCATCACAAAAAGCACCTCATTCATTCGATTTGAGTAAATGAAACAAGGCACAGATAAATAAACCTAGCTCTTTTGCGCGAAAAAAGCTTGGCTCATCATTCTGTACCTCTCATTAACGCAAACGAATGAATTGGATGATCATGACCAGTTATCACTCCCACTGCGGAAATTGAACGCAGAAGCAGCCGAAAGGCGCTTCCTTCAATGATTATAGCAAAAAATCAAAGAGCCTTCTCCTGGTCAATGTCGGGAAAAGGCTCGTTTAATTGAGCAAACAGGTTTTTTTATGAGTGGGGCACTAAGGATGAATCCTCCCATCTCAAAGTAGTGGAAATTGGAATGCTTATTTTCATAAACTTTATAAAGGTGTTGTACTAAATGCGCATTATGGGTAATATTGTTTCGGAAATGACGGATAAAATAAAAACTAGATGTGAACAGCAATGAGTATTGAAAGCCAATATGCCGAGCATGTAGTTATATAAATCGTTTAGCGGTTTTATGAATTCGTCTTGGGTAGGGCTCCAGCATTTCCGAGCTTTAATGGAATGGGTCTACGGATATTGGATTGCCCTGCCGCCCTTGCTCCTGTATGCGGCCGCGCATCTGTTCCTCCCCAAACGGCAGCTGCTGCTCATTTTGTCAGGCGGTCTAAAGAAATAGGAGCAGCTATGAAAGAAACAGCTTTAATGGGCGAATAGGCTAATCATGCTGAAAATAAAGCAAAGGCGAGCGGAAATCACCCCGCTCGCCTTCTTTGTCCTTATTGCGCATCTAGCTGCTGCGCTGGAATTGGCTCATATACAGCTCGTAGTAGAAGCCTTGCTGTTCTAACAGCTCGTCATGCGTGCCGCGCTCTTTGATGCCGCCGTCCGCAATGACGAGAATTTGATCCGCTTGGCGAATGGTGCTGAGTCGGTGGGCGATCACAAAGCTGGTACGCCCTTCCATCAGCTTGCGCATGGCGGTCTGAATATGCATTTCCGTCCGCGTATCAATGCTGCTTGTCGCCTCATCCAGAATGAGGATGGACGGATCGGCGAGTACGGCGCGGGCGATGGTGAGCAGCTGCCGCTGCCCTTGGCTGAGGTTGCCCCCGCCGGCGGTGAGCGGCGTGTCATAGCCCTGCGGCAGCTTGCTGATGAAGCTGTGGGCGTTCGCCAGCCGCGCTGCCTGCTCGATCTCCGCATCGCTGGCGTCCAGCCGTCCGTAGCGCAAATTCTCGCGAACGGTATCGGAGAACACATAGGCATCTTGGAGCACGATGCCAAGCTGGCGGCGCAGGCTGTTTCGGTCCAGCTCGCGAATGTTGGCCTCATCGATCGTAATTTTGCCATGTTCAATATCATAAAAGCGCGTTAGCAAATTAATGATTGTGGTTTTGCCCGCTCCGGTTGGACCAACGAGAGCAATCATTTGTCCAGGCCTAGCTTCCAGCGATACATCGCTCAAAATCGGATGGCCTAAGCGATAGCCGAACGATACGTTGTCAAAGCGGACATGGCCGCTGCATGCTTCAAGCTGCTTGGTGCCGTCGCCTTCGTATTCCGTATCGGTATCGATCAGCTCAAATACGCGCTCGGCGCTCGCCACAGCAGATTGCAGCAAATTGAACTGATTCGCAAGCTCGTTGAGTGGGCGCTGGAATTGCTTCGAGTAGTTCAGGAAGCTGACTATGATGCCGACTGTCGTCCAGTCATTCAGTGCCATAAAGCCGCCAACGGCGGCAATAAGCGCAAAGCTGAGATTGTTCATCACGTTCATGAATGGGCCGATTGTTCCTGAATAAATTTGCGCTTGAATGCTCGCATTCGTAAGCTCGCCGTTCATTTTATCGAATTGCTCCGCAGCCCGCTGCTCGCGGCGGTACACCTGCACGACTTTTTGCCCGGCAACCGTTTCCTCGATAAAGCCGTTCAACTCGCCTAAATGCTGCTGCTGCTTGGAGAAGAACCGGCGGGTGAAGCCCGCCACCTTCTTGGTGAACAGCAGCACGAGCGGAATCGTAATCATGCTGAGCAGAGTCAGCCATACATTGAGCGACAGCATAATGGCCAGCGATCCGGCAAGCATGATGACGCTGGATAACAGCTGCGTGACGCTTTGGCTGAGCGTGCTGGAGACATTTTCGATATCATTCGTTGCCTTGCTCATCAGCTCTCCGTTTGTCTTGCCGTCGAAGAAGCGAAGCGGCAGCAGCTGCAGCCGGCCGAACAGGTCGCGGCGCATGTCCAGCACCGTATTCTGGGATGCGCTCACAACCAGCTTCTGCTGGAGCCAGGTCAACACGGAGCTGCCCGCGTATACGGCAAGCAGCAGGAAGCATAGCGACAGCAGTCCGTCATAGCTGCGCGGAATGATGTACTGGTCGATCGCGTGGCCGATGAGATACGGCGCGGCGAGCGACAGAAGCGTTGCGCCTATCGTTGCAAACAGCACGCTCATTAGCGTTGCACGGTAGCGGCTCAAGTAGTTCCAAATACGGCGCAGCGTCTGGAGCGTGTTTTTGGGCTTGGCTTTTGCAGTTGGAATGCCCGGAGGACCACCGCGCATTCCGAGGTTCGGCAGAGCAGGCGATGATGCTGGCGCTGGCGGGCGCCCGCTATTGGAGGAATGCTTTGGATCAGCCATGAACGGTCGCCTCCTTGCCAGCCTGCGACTGGTAAATTTCTTGATAAAGCCCAGAGGAGCGAAGCAGCTCGCCATGGGTGCCCTGTGCGACAATCTGCCCCTCATCAAGCACGATAATATGATCGGCGTCGATGACGGAGGAGATGCGCTGCGCGATCATAATGCTGGTGCGTCCGTGCATCAGCTGCCTCAGCGCAGCTTGGATCTGCGCCTCCGTTCCCATGTCGATGGCGCTCGTGCTGTCGTCGAGAATAAGCACCGACGGCTGGAGCAGCAGCGCACGAGCGATCGACAGCCGCTGCTTCTGCCCGCCGGATAAATTGACGCCGCGCTGGCCAAGCTGCGTGTCATACCCTTCGGGAAGGCGGGTAATAAAATCATGCGCCGCCGCAGCTTTGGCGGCGGCAAGCATTTCGGCTTCGGTAGCCTCTGGCCTGCCGAAGCAAATATTTTCACGAATCGTGCCCGTGAACAAAATGGACTCCTGCAGCACGATGCCAATATGACTGCGCAGGCTGCCCAGCTCAATGTCGCGCACATCAATGCCGTCCAGAAGCACGCGTCCTTGCGTAGCCTCGTACAGCCGCGGAATCAGGTTGACCAGCGTGGACTTACCTGATCCGGTTGCTCCAATCAGCGCGAGCTTCTGTCCCGGCTTCGCCGTGAAGCTAATGTCGCGCAGCTCATACGCCTTTTCTGCCGCAGATGCGCCCGCATAAGCGAATGAAACATGCTCGAACGCGATTTCTCCCGCCGTGTTGTTATGTTGGGTGGCCGAATCGGCTGAGCGAATTTCCGATGACGTGTTCAGCACCTCCTGCACGCGCTGCGCAGATACCTTCGCCGTTGAGAAGCGGACGAGCATCATGCCGATCATCGACAGCGAAAGCATGACCTGTGTTACATAGTTGATAAAAGCAATTAAATCGCCAACGGGCAGTGAACCTTTTTGTACATCAAGACCGCCATACCAGAGCACGGCAGCAATCGCTGTATTCAAAATAAAAGTGAGAATCGGCATATTAATGGCAACCAATTGCATCGCCTTAATAGCCGACCCTGTATAATCGCGATTCGCGCGGCCAAACCGCTCGTTTTCATAGGTGGAGCGTACAAATGCTTTGGCGACCCGAATGCCGGTAAAGTTTTCTTGCAGCACCGTATTTACCGCATCCAGCTTCGACTGCATGCTCGCAAACAGCGGCAGTGTAGAGCGAATAAGTGCAAACATGACGATGAACAGCAGCGGAACGACAATGGCGAGAATGAGCGCCAGCTTTGGGCTAATCGCAATCGTCATAATAATGCTGCCAATGGCCAGCATCGGCGACCTGACAAAAATGCGCAGCAGCATTTGTACCATCGTCTGGAGCTGGACAATATCGCTTGTAAGCCGAGTAATCAACGATCCGGTCTTAAGCTCATCCAGGTTCCGGAAGGAAAAGGTCTGTACCTTGCGGAACAAATCGCCGCGCAGATCGGCTCCGAATTTTTGCGAGGCGATGCTGGAGTATACGGTGCAGCCAACCCCGCCAATGAGGCCGACTAATGCGGCTGCAAGCATGTATAAGCCTGTTATTTTGATATGGCTTAAATCGCCTTTTATGATGCCTTCATCGACAATGCTCGCCATCAGCTTAGGCTGGAGCAGGTCCATGCATACTTCCAAAACCATCAGCAGCGGGGCGAGCAATACAGCGACCCAGTGCGATTTTAAATATCGCGCAAGTTTGATCATCGTCCACTTCCTCTAATTTTGATTTCCCTCGGTAGGGTTCATCGCGTTTAAATTATCGCCAATTCGGTGCAGCATCCCTTTCAGGATTTTTTTTTCTTCCTCGCTGAAGCCTTGCAGCGACTGCTCCTCGAGCAGGTGAAGCGTCTCCCGCAGCTTGCCGAGCATGGCTTTTCCTTTGTCGGTCATAAAAATTCGCGACACGCGCTGATCACGTTGATCGGCTTCCCGGCGGACAATTCCGTTTCGCTCCATCCGGTTCAGCATCACAGTCAGCGTTGCCGCTTTAATTTCAAGCTCCTGTGCCAGCTCGTTCTGGCTTCGTCCCGGCCCACGCTCCAAGGCGAACATAAGCGGCGGCTGCCCCGGATAAAGATCATAATCTTGAAGCTGGGCATGCAGCTGCTTCTGATGTTGGCGGGTTAAATGGCGGAAAATCCGCGTAATATGGTCAGGCCCTCTGCGAAATGGCATAGCGGCACCCCTCTCTTATTGAACATACATGCAGAAAATTAGTTTGTCGGCTAACTATATTCTAAAACGACGCCAGAACCGCCGTCAAGCTTTATCCAGAGTGTAATGCGGCCTAATCTCAGAAACATCACGTTAATAGAAAAGGTATTTTTGTATAAATTTGTATTGAATGTTATTGGTAACTATCTTAAAGTATAAATTAAGATTTACTAAATTACCTTTTTTTATAACATAATTGATTGAAACCTAATAAGCCGATAAGGGAGGAGTCTATTTTTCAGTGGGAAAAATCAGTTATGGTCGTACGCTATGAGTTTTTGTGAGATAAAAAATCATAAAAATGATGGAGGAATAACCCATGACATTCAAAAGAAAGTACATGACTACGCCTTTTTTAGTTCTCATGCTGTTTTTCGTAATGGCTCTTCCCATTTCAGCCGAAGCCGTCCCTTTGAATAACTCAGAATTGCTGCCTGCTGTTCAAGCAGAACCTGATGTAATTGGGGAAGTCGAAAGTATACAAACGGATTGGGAGAGCAGTATAGCGCTAAGCCCGTCAGAGCTTTTGCAAAAACCTAAGCCAGCAAATGCAGCAAGCCGATTAAATTATAATGTGGAAGGCGATATCCTTTACCATAGCAGTTCATTAACTGCAAGCAATCCGCAAAATTTTTATTTCTTTAGTTTGGCTACGGCACGCAGCATCATTTTTCGGATTCAATCCAGCAATGCCAGCTACCGTGTAGATTTGTATCAGATTGATTGGAATACGGGAACGGCTTATCCAACAGGTGTAGGCAATACAAGCGGCAATCTGTCGGCCGCCAACAATTTGCCAGCAGGTGATTTTGGACTATTAGTTACTTCCACGGGTGCATTAGAGGCTTCCTATAATATCCAGTCCAATGCCTCCGCTCCAAGTGGCGCAGTATCCTATAATCAAATTTCAAGTCTTTTGCAGTCGGTTGTATGGGAGTATTCCAATCAAGATTTATATCTCAACAATAAGCTGATCGCTAATACGACAGATGCAGCGAATACTAACCCGCAATTGGATTGGGAGAGAGTATATTACTTCTCTTATGGAGGCAGCTATCAATCACGCACTCATAGCATTTCAGACGCACGGGTGAATTATATTACGACGGCGGTGGACTATCATTCTACTTATGCAAGCTCCAACAATGCTGTACTTATTGTATTGAAGGAAGAAACATTATTCACGTATCACTATTCGACCTTCGCTTCAGGTCCTCCAACGCAATATTTCCAAACCTTTGTGGATACGAAAGGGTTTACGACCCCAAGAAGATTGGGCTTTTTGGACATGATCGGAAATCCACATATTTTGGTGTATGATTTGAATACGAACAAGGTCATTGATTTTGTTAGTGGTTTGAATTACTACTATGCAAATGGCATCGAGCCTGCACCTACCGTTAATTACTATAACTAAGTCCAGAAAATACAATCTATTGCTAGCATTGAATCCGAGTCAGTATATTTAAAAAAGCTATCCCCTAAGCTGTTTTCGAACGGCCAAGGGATA
Organism: Paenibacillus algorifonticola; assembly: GCF_000971975.1. Lineage (GTDB taxonomy): Bacteria > Bacillota > Bacilli > Paenibacillales > Paenibacillaceae > Pristimantibacillus > Pristimantibacillus algorifonticola. The sequence continues at coordinate 157,254 of NZ_LAQO01000006.1, forward strand.
GCTTTTTCAATTTGCGGTTTCAACGCTGTTGTTATACATACTAGCGCTTTCTAGTCTTCATCCTCCAGCAGCTCGGCAAGCTCGGCGCGGTCAGCATCGTCCGCTGTTTTGTGAACCGTGCCGTATGGATGCTCAGCGGGCGCATAGATGCTGTAGATTTTGAGCGGCTTACTGCCCGTGTTGACGACGTTGTGGAACATGCCGGAAGGAACCATGATGGCATAATCGGTTGCAGCAGGCTGCTGGAACGTAAGCTCATCCTCGCGCGGTCCCATCAGCACCAGCGCTTCGCCATCCTCAATGCGCAGAAATTGATCAATATTTTTGTGAACCTCAAGCCCGACTTCGCCTCCGACCGGAATGGACATCGTCGTTACTTGCAGCTGTGCGCCTGTCCAGATGGCGGTGCGGAAGTTTTCATTCTCCATGGTTAGCGCCTTAACATCGACGACATAGGGCTTTCGTCCAAAATCCGTCGTGCTATTGTAATCGCGCTGTTGATAGAAGAACAGATACGCAGCGACGCCTACCGCGAGCAGGCCTGTGATCGCGAATACGATTTTTGCGCCGAAGCCTGCCCAGGCAAAACCAATAATCAATGTTCCGACGAGTGTAGCGACTGCCTGAAAGGCCATCATAACGCCAAGGCCGGACGCACGCTCCTCCTGCCTGACGTGCAGCGACATCCAGGCGCTGGTGAGCCCTTCAAAAACGCTTTGGAACACCGCATAAATGACGAAGGCGGCAAAAACCAAAATCAACGGCAGCTCATTTTGGCTGAGCAGCATATATGTTGCGCCAAGCGAAAGGGCGCCAATTGCGAACGTTTTGGCAAAACCGATGCGGTCGCTAAGCGACCCTAAATAATAAATAATAACGGTACCCGTGAGATTGTAAGCGACATAAGCGCTAATGATGAGCAGATCGCTTAGCCCAAGCTCGCGGGCGCGGAGCAGCAAATAAATATCGGTGCTTTTCAGCAAGGTAATAATCGTGATCAGGTACAAAATCCGTTTGTAGCTCGGCGAAGCGCCTGCATAATGGGTTTTGAGGCGGTGGCACAAGCCTTTGATGCCGCCTTTTTCCGCAGTTGGCAGCTCCGTCTTATCCTTTGCTTCTTTCAGAAACCATCCCGCGACGATGGCGCCGATACCAGGAATAATCGTCAGTCCGATAATAAGCGGAATGTTCTCGCTGTAGAAATACAGAATAGCCAGCGTAATAAGCGGTCCGAGCGTTGCTCCGAGCGTATCGGCAGCACGATGGAAGCCGAATACCCGCCCACGGGTGACGGGGGTCGAAGCATCGGCGAGCATCGCATCGCGCGGCGCATTGCGCACGCCCTTGCCGAAACGGTCAATTAGGCGGAAGCCGAAAATCGCCCAATAAGTCGGGAACAGGCCCATCAGCGGCTTGGCAAGCGCCGAAATATGGTAGCCGGTATTCACAAGTCCTTTGCGCTTCTGGAGCTGGTCGGAATAGACGCCGCTGATGAGCTTGATGACGCCCGCCGCAAGCTGCGACAGCCCTTCAATCAAGCCGATCAGGATGACGCCGTACCCAATATCACTGAGATAAAGCGGCATAATCGGATAAAGCATTTCCGTCGCAATATCAGTGAAGAAGCTGACAATCGACAGCACAATAACATTTCGGGACAAAAAAGCAGCGGTTTTTCGTTTCGTTGTTGGGTTCATAGTTTAGTACGCCAGTATAAAGGCTCCCCCTGCTATAATAGTGGATTCGTTCGTCAAGCTCGTCAGTTTAGGCGTCGAGTTATAGTCGGCTGCATCAATGCCTGGCGCCTGGCTGTTGTTGTTGACGCCCCATGCCCATACTTTTCCTTGCTCATCAAGCGCGAGCGAGAAATCATGTCCTGCGGCAATGCTTGTAATGGCGGGCAGGCCAGCCACGATCTCGGGCTCGAACACGCCTTCGAGATTGCCTAGATTTTTGCCTAGCTGGCCCGTGTTGTCCGCCCCCCACGCCCAGACGTTCCCATCCCTGTCGAGCGCCATGGAATGCCGCGTGCTGGTGGCGAGCGACACAATGCCGCTTAATCCAGGGATCGTCTCGGCTGGCACGATGTCTGCTGTCGGATAGCCGAGCTGTCCGTAAGCGTTGCAGCCTTTGGATTTCACGGTGCCATCCGGCTGAAGCGCAAGCACATGTCCGAAGCCGGCTACGATTTGAAGGCTCCCCGCAAGCTCGGGAATTTCCACGGGAATCAGGCTGCTTACTGCGACGAAGCCTTGAAATTCACAAAGCTCCTGCGTATCGCTGCTGCTCGGGTCGGCATTAGCATCGACATAATAGCTGATGCCGGTTGCCGATTGTCCAATGAGCTGCATGAGCTCAGCGAACGTTCGCTTTGTATCATTTTCACACTTTGCCCCCCAGCCATACACTTGTCCATTATCCAGCGTGACGAGCGAGAAGCGATGCCCTGCGGCGACGCTTGTTACTTTGCCGGGAAGCGTAATCTGCGTGGGCTTGCGCAGGTCGGTGCGGTCGCCAGTGCCTAGCTGTCCGGCAATATTGTTGCCCCATACCCACACATTGCCATCGGTATCAAGCGCCAAGCTATGGCGGAAGCCAGCACTGATGCGCGTAATCGTTGGCAGCCCGTCAACCTTCTGCGGACCGCTCACAATTCCTTTTGCACTGTCGATGCCTACTTGCCCGTAGGTGTTGTCGCCCCAAGAGTAGACATGGCCTTCCTCCGTCAGCACGAGCGAGTGGTCGAAGCCCGCCGCGACCTCGGCTACCTTTTCAGGAATATCAATGATGCTGCTTGTACCACTGGTAGAATAGTTTGCGAGCTGCCCGTGGGCATTTTTACCGCTGCCGGAAATGACCGTCTCGCTTTCCTTCTGCTTGGGAACCAGACTGTAAATGACACCTGCAACGATGGCGAATGCCAGCACAGCGAACAGCATTTTAAAAGGTGTCCTCTGTCTGCTCATCCGCTTACTGAGCCGCCAGTCTGTAGTTGAAGTTTGTCGCCCTCAATCCATCTATTTCATGAAAGGTTACTTGGTTGTAAGCGGGAAGACTTTGGGCGATGTTATCCTCATCCGCTGTCATTTGGTCGCCGGAGAGGCTTGGAATAATTAGCTGCGTAATGACACCCGTGTAGCCGTCCGCTGTCGTATTCGTATGAATGTGGCGCGTGCGGCCGGTGTATTCGCCTGGATAAATCGTCATATATTCGTAGTAGCCGTCCTCATCCGTTGTTACGAAGCCGCGAAGCGAAAGCTCGCTTGCATTGTAGCTGCTGGCTGCGCCATTGGAGTTTGGGTGGTAATTGCCGCCGTTGTCGGCCTGCCAAATTTCGATTTTTGCACCGACCACTGGGGTTGTGCCTGTTGCTCCTGCATAGACGTAGCCATTAACCTTTATCTGCTCGCCTTCCAGATTATCGTAGTTCAGAACGCCGTTTTCGAGCACATTTGTCCCTGTTATATAATAAGGCCCTTGTGTGACCTGCTCAGTAAGTCCGCTGTCATCCGCGGCATCGGTCGATTCAGAGCCGGCTGGCGTGCTGGTTTCTGCAGCTGTGTTGCTGGCTGAACCGCTGCTCTCAGGCGTTTTAGGTGCATTTTCAGTAGAGCAGCCGCTGGAAAGCAGCAGGGCTGCCAATATTAGAAGGGTCCATAGGTTCGTCTTTTTCATCGGTCATTCTCCTTTTCGTTTGTGACAAAAGTATAACATTTCAATTTTTCAGTTGCCTGAAAGGCAACTGAATGTTGGGTGCTTGCAGCTCTACTGCTACTGCTCGCCCCAATCAGAAGGCTTCAGAAAGCTCTAGAACCAGCGGTTCTGCGCGATTAGACAATATTTGCAGCGGCCTCTTTTTTGAAGTAGGATAAAGAAAGAAAAGGCATTCTTTTAAGAACAAGGGGGAAAAGGGCGGTGCAGCTGTCTACTGAAACGATTCAGGTAGGCTCCATTATATTGTCAGCTATCGCAGGGCTTATGCTCATCTTTTTGCGTATCCGGGCAGGCAAGCAGCCGATTACCCTTCGTAAAATCATTATTCCGCCAGTCGGCATGTCGACCGGTTTTATGATGTTCCTGGCGCCTATGACTCATATTCCGTGGGGCTGGGGTTTAGCTGCCTTCGGAACAGGCCTGTTGCTTTTTTCTTTTCCGCTGGTCGTATCGACCCGGCTGGAGCGTATTGATGCCGATATTTATGTCAGGCGATCCAAAGCTTTTATTTTCATCATGCTGACCTTGTTCATTATTCGAATTGCGCTTCATAGCGTTGTGGAGCAATATATGTCGATTCCGCAGACGGGGGCGTTGTTCTATCTCGTGGCTTTCGGCATGATTATTCCGTGGCGGCTGGCGATGGTCAATGATTATCTCAGATTGTACAAGCTTTCTTCATAGATGAAATCGTATAAATGATAGAGCTGCCTAAGGGGGAACCGGAATGGATGGATCATTGACAGAACGTGTAAAGCTTACGCAAAAGAGGCTTCGAAAACGGACGATTACGGCCGTTCTTAATGAATTTGATCATAAAATCATGAGATTGGGCAGCGAGAAGCGCGAGGAGAAATACCGCAAAATGTCACTAAGCCCGTTTTCCTTTTTTCGCGGCAGCGCTTATTTATTTTATATGGATGTGACGAGGGAATGGTTTCCCTATCACACGCCAGCGGAGCGTCCGACCTGGATTCAGGGCGATTTGCATTTCGAAAATTTTGGCGCCTTCCGCAATGAGCAAGGGGCGCTCGTCTATGATGTGAATGATTTTGACGAGGGCTATTTGGGCTCATATTTATATGATTTGCTGCGCATGTCGGTTAGCATAGCGCTTGTGTGCCGCATGAAAGGCGAATCGGAGGAAGCCCAGAAGCATCAAATCGAGGCTTATCTGCGCGCCTATGCGAAACAAATGTGGAGGTTCGTCAAGGGCAAGGATGATCCGGCTTCGTTCGGGGTGGATGAGGAGAAGGCGAGCGGCAAGGTGAGAAAGCTGCTTCGCAAACTGCAGAAGCGCAAGGAACAGCATTTTTTGGAAAAGGTTACGGCGCTCGTGCAGGAGCATCGCAAGTTCGCGCATACGGATGAGATCCTCGCTCCGACGGAAAAGGAGCGCGCTGCGCTACTAGAGGCTTGGCCGCAATATATCGAAAGCCTGCATGCCGATGATTTGCAGGACGCTGCTCATTATCAGATTAAAGATATCGCTGTGAAGCATGGCTCGGGCACAGCTTCTATCGGGCTGGATCGGTTCTATGTACTGATTGAGGCGGGCAGCAGTGAGCAAGGGCACGATGATGACATTGTGCTGGAAGTGAAAGAGGTGCGAGTCGCGGTTCCAGCCTATTTTCTTCCCTATGATGAGTCGTTCTGGGCTTCGTTCGAGCATCAGGGCAAACGCGTGACGATGACCCAGCAGGCGATGCATCATGAGGCAGACCCTTATCTCGGTTACCTGACGATTGGCGGCAGGCAGTTTTATGTGCGTGAGCGCTCTCCCTACAAAAAGCGGCTCAAGCTCGAATCGCTAGAGACAGTGGAAGATATGCAGGCCGTTACGGAGACGATGGGCAAGCTGACAGCGAAGCTGCATGCGCGCGCAGATACCGATGTGCAGAGCGGCATTCTGGACTATCACAGTGAGCATGAAATCGTCAAGGCAATGGGCAGCGACGAGGAGGCATTTAGCCGCTTCATTGCTCAGTGGGCGATTTCCTATGCGGATCAGACGCAGCAGGATTATGAGCTGTTTGTAGATTGGCTGGGCAATAAGTCAGCTGCTCTTTAAGTGAGGCCAGGCAAGGTAGTAGAATAGAGTCGTACAGCAAGTAGATAGACAAATTATAGGAGTGTGCAGCGATGTCCATTTATACTTATCAAGCCGATACGATTACAGGGAAGACAGTCAGCCTGGAGCAATATAAAGGCAAGGTCGTTATTATCGCCAATACAGCGAGTAAATGCGGCTTTACGCCTCAATATGCCGATCTGCAAAAGCTTTATGAGCAGTATAAGGATCAAGGGCTGGAAATACTCGGTTTTCCAAGCAATCAATTTGGCGAGCAGGAGCCGGGCGAAAATTCGGACGTGCAAAGCTTTTGCCAGCTGAACTACGGAGTAACCTTCCCGCTGTTTGCGAAGACGGATGTACGCGATGAAACCGCACATCCTTTGTTTAACTATTTGACGACTGAAGCTCCGTTCAATGGCTTTGATACAGCTGAGGCAAGCGGCAAAATGCTGAGCGCCTTTCTGACTGAAAAGCTGCCGCATTTTCTGGATGGAGACTCCATCAAATGGAACTTCACTAAGTTCCTCATTGACCGTGAAGGCAATGTCGTCAAGCGTTTCGAATCGACCGATGAGCCGCTGAGCATGAAGGCGGATATTGAAAAGCTGCTGTAGAACTAGTAATAGATAAAGGTACAAAGAGCCGCTGCGAACGTTATCTTGAGATGACGTTCGCAGCGGCTTCTTGCTATTAAGCGGGGTGATGCAGCCGATATGCTTCCTCAACTTCCTTACTTCGTGGTATGTCTTTACGAGCTAGTATTCCCACCAAGTAATCGAAGCTCCATTGCCAAGAATTCCGAGCAGCGTTAGGGGAACAATAGATGCGGCGCTTGCCCAGTCAGGGAGCGCGTCCTCGGCGATCATATAGATTTGGCGCTGCTCTCCGAGCGAGCTTTGCCAGCCAGTCGCGCTCCGCCGCCGGGAACGCTCCAAAACGGCTGTAGGGAAAAATAACGATCGGATTCCCAGTCATGATGTCTTCACCATCCGTTCAGGTTGCCCTAGCCAATGGCAGCGCGCGCCAGCCGCGAGCAAATACGTTATTGATAGAACCTATGAAAACAAAGGTTGATCACATGCCATCTATTTTATTAACCAGTCGGATGATCTTATAATTTTTCGGGATTTTGTGTATTATAGAAAGATATCTATTTTTCGTGGGAAAGGTTGGTCACAATGGAAAACAACGTGGACACAAAGCTGTCATCCTCTAACTTTATAAAAAATATTGTGAGCGAAGATTTGAAGACCGGCAATGTCCAGGAAATCGTGACGCGCTTTCCGCCGGAGCCGAATGGCTATTTGCATATTGGGCATGCCAAGTCGATTTGCTTGAATTTTGAGCTGGCTGACGATTTCAAAGGCAGAACGAATCTGCGTTTTGACGATACGAACCCGGTCAAGGAAGATACCGAATACGTCGATTCGATTCAAGAGGACGTGAAGTGGCTGGGCTTTGATTGGGACGAGCTTCGTTTTGCCTCGGACTATTTCGAAGAGCTTTACAATCGTGCAGTGCTGCTCATTAACAAAGGCAAAGCATACGTATGCGACCTGTCCGCCGAGCAAATCCGCGAGACGCGCGGCACGCTGACACAGCCTGGGCAAAACAGCCCTTACCGTGAGCGCAGCGTAGAAGAAAACCTCGATCTGTTCGCCCGTATGCGCGCCGGAGAATTTCCTGACGGCTCAAAGGTGCTGAGAGCGAAGATCGATATGGCTTCGCCGAATATCAACCTGCGTGATCCGGTGCTGTACCGTATCGCTCATGCCCATCATCACCGGACTGGCGATGCTTGGTGCATTTACCCGATGTACGATTATGCGCATCCGATCAGTGACGCGATTGAAGGCATTACGCATTCCATCTGTACGCTGGAGTTCGCCGATCACCGTCCGCTCTATGATTGGGCGATTGCCGAATGCGAGATGCCGGCGGTGCCTCGTCAATACGAGTTCGCCCGTCTGAACGTCACGAATACCGTGATGAGCAAAAGAAAGCTGAAGCAGCTTGTCGACGAGAAAGTCGTAGACGGCTGGGACGATCCACGGATGCCGACGATCAGCGGCCTGCGCCGCAAAGGCTTTACGGCGGAAGCGATTCGCGCCTTCTGCCGCGAGATCGGGGTTGCCAAGGCGAACAGCACGGTCGATGAGCGGATGCTGGAGCATTTTATTCGTGAGGACTTGAAGCTTAAGGCGCTTCGTACGATGGCGGTATTGCGTCCGCTCAAAGTCGTCATTACGAACTATCCAGAAGGCCAAACCGAGCTGCTGGATGCAGAAAATAACGCCGAGAACGAAGACATGGGCATTCGTCAAATTCCGTTTGGGCGCGAGATTTATATTGAGCAGGATGATTTTATGGAAAATCCTCCAAATAAATATTTCCGCCTGTTCCCTGGCAATGAAGTGCGTCTGAAGCATGCTTATTTCATTACTTGCCAAGAGGTTGTGAAAAATGAAGCGGGCGACGTTATTGAGCTTCGCTGCACATACGATCCGGCAACGAAAAGCGGCTCGGGCTTCAACGCCCGCAAGGTGAAGGGCACCATTCACTGGGTTGAAGCGTCGCAGGCGGTTGCTGCAGACTTCCGCTTGTTCGAGCCTCTTATTACGAATGAAGCAGAAGAGGAAGGCAAGCCGTTCCTCGAATGTATCAACCCGAACAACCTGGAGCTGCTTCAAGGCTTCGTGGAGCCGAATATGAAGGATGCCGAAGGACAGGCGAAGTTCCAGTTTTTCCGCCACGGCTACTTCAATGTTGATCCGAAGGATACGACGCCGGAGAAGCTTGCTTTCAACCGCATCGTTTCGCTGAAAAGCTCTTTTGACCCAGCGAAAGCATAAGAACAGCAGTCGAGCAATAGGATAAGCCGTGAATGCCTGCTTTATGAGCAGCGTTCGCGGCTTTTGCTTTTTTTACGCTGCAAGCAGGAATTTGTCACTTTTTGGTGAATTTTACCTAGTGGCTGCTGCGAAAAAGAAAGCGCAAAAAACATAACTAGGAGCTGAAACGATGAAGAAATTGGAAATTAAAGGAATAGGAACGGTCAGTGCTTTTAAAGCGACGGCGTATATGATGATTATTCCTTCTGCGCTGTTGTTTTTACTCGGTATTATTTTAACAATGATAGCAGTGGTCGCTCAAGAGCCCACTTTACTGGCATTAGGAATTCCGTATATACTAATGCCGGTTTTTCTAATCGGTATATATGGTGCAATTAGTATGTTGGTTGCACTTTTGTATGGCGTACTGGCCAAGAAATTCGGCGGCTTGGAGCTGATCGTCCAAGAGAAAACAGAGCTGGATTTAACGAAGGGACCAGCAGGAAACGGGTATGCGCCGGGACCGCAGTCCAATTTTAACCCGTCCAACAGCCCATTTAACTCTGGCAGCTCGAGCCCGCAATCCAATGTGACGCCGCCTCCACTGCCCAACCTGCCTTCAGGCCCTGACCAGAACAGCAATACGTAGGCGCTGTTTTATCCAATGCCTAATTAATTATGATTCCGAATATGATCTCAACCATGAAATCCTTCTTATTTGCAAGAAGGATTTTGTTTTGCCGTCTTAGATGCTGGATGTCTAGATGTTGTGCTCGACCATGATACGAAAATAGGGGGATTTGATGTGGATACAACGATCGTAAGAGAGGCACAGCGAGTGGCGGTTTTGGCAGCGAGAGAGGCGGGAGTGCTGTTGAAAAAGCTTTTTGAAAAGCTCGATTCCAGTGCTTTTCAGCACAAAGACGACTCTGGCGATTTGGTGACTGAAGCGGACCATCAGGCGGAAGCGATTATTTTGGCGAAAATTAGGCAGGCGTTTCCGGGACATCAGGTGATTTCGGAGGAGGCTGGGGACAATCGTCTGGCGAGTGACTGGCTGTGGCTGGTCGATCCGCTGGATGGGACGAATAATTTCGCGGTCGGGATGCCGTTATTTGCTGTATCTATTACGCTCATGTATCAGCGCGAGGCGGTTATGGCGGTCATTTATGAGCCGCTGACGGACCGCTTGTACGAGGCTGCCGCCAATGGCGGTTTCCGCTGCAATGGACGTCTTATTCGGATAGGTGAGCCGCGCCCCTTCAAAAAAGCAACGGTCGGCTGGATTCAAGGGCATAAGGTACAGCAGGAGCAGCGGGCGGTGAGGCTGCGCCAGCATCTTGATGCAAACACCAAGCGAATGATGCGGCTATGGGCGCCTACCTTGCAATGGAGTATGCTGGCGAAGGGCGATCTGGATGCGATTATTTTGTACAACTCGGAGGGCGAGGACCTTTATTCGGGAATGCTCATGGTGCGCGAGGCGGGTGGCATCATTACCGACTATGAGGGCAGGCCCTTCACAGGCATGAGCCGCGAGCCATATTTGATTGCGTGCCATCCGCAGCATTTGCCTTTTTTTCGTGGTCTTGTGCATAATGGCCTTGTTGGGAAGTGAGCGAAAATGCTTTACTATACCGCTAGTCCAAGCTGGTAGCAGCAGGAGGTTTATGAAATGAATCTATCTATTCAAGCAGGATTAATAGGGCTTTGCATCGGGGATGCGTTAGGGGTTCCCGTGGAATTTTGCAGTCGGAAGGCGCTAATGAAGGAGCCTTTAACAGATATGATCGGTTACGGCTCACATCAGCAACCGCCGGGCACTTGGTCGGATGATGCGTCTTTGACCTTATGTCTGGTGGAGAGCCTCGCCCATTGCAAAGGCGTTGATGTGCATGATGTGGCGAGGCGTTTCGTGGAATGGAAGCGGGGCGAGCGCTGGACGCCGCATGGCGAGGTATTCGATATTGGCATAGCGACGAGCGAGGCGATTGCTCGGCTTGCGCGTGGGGCAGAGCCTGAGCTGGCAGGCGGTATCGGCGAATACAGCAATGGCAACGGCTCATTGATGCGCATTTTGCCGATGGCCTACTGGCTGCTAGATGCTAGCAGAGAGGAACGGTCGGCTGCGGTTGGCAAAGTTTCATCGTTAACCCATAGGCATCCTTTATCGATTATGGCCTGCGTTTATTATACGGAGTATGCCGTACAATTGTTGATGGGCCATGGCCCTCAAGAGAGTTATACGGCAACGAATCGGGCGTTTCAGCTTTTTTATGCGGGTGATAGTCATCTGGAGCGTTTTGAACGTCTGCTTAGCGGGCAGCTGGCAAATCTGAACGAGGACAGCATTGCTTCGTCGGGCTATGTCATGCACACGCTGGAAGCAAGCATTTGGAGCCTGCTGACGACCGACAGCTATGCGGCGGCGGTACTTCGTGCTATTAACTTAGGGGAAGATACGGACACGACAGGTGCGGTAACGGGCGGTCTAGCGGGCATCTATTACGGCCTGTCGTCCATACCCTCGCATTGGCTGGAAAAGCTTGTGCGAGCAGATGAACTATTCCAGCTATGCGACAGTTTTAACGAAGGGCTTGCGGAGCTGAAGCGATAGAGCCATCTAGCGTAAGATCCCGCCGGGTCTACTGGCCTCTCTTCGTTTAACACCACATAACCGTTCTCCAGCAAAAAATATAAGCCAGCCGCCGCCGCTTCCCTTAGTTCTATAAGGGTGCGGCGGCTTTGCATATTAATGGCTCGTTGCTCTAGTAAAACGATTGCGCGGCAGCGGCAAGTTAAAATGCTCCCGCAGCGTAACGCCTTCATATTCGGTGCGGAAAAGGCCGCGCTGCTGCAAAATCGGCACGACCCGATCGACAAAAAGCTCTAGTCCATCCGGCAGCAGCGGAGCCATGAGCATAAAGCCGTCAGCCGCCTGCTCGGAGAACCATTCCTCCAAAGTGTCCGCGATTTTCTCGGCGGTGCCGACGAAATGATCGCCGCTGAATGAGCCTGTGAGAAAGGAATACACCTCGCGCAGCGTCGGATTTTCCCTTGCGATGACCGGCTGATGCTTGAGGTAGTCCGTTTTATCCAGCTTGATGCGGTCGAGCCCGACCTCATGAGCGCGTGACTCCAGCGTATATCCAGAAAAATCGATCCCCTGAAAATAATCCGCCAGAAAGCCGATGCCCTGCTCCTCCGTAATCAACGCCTCCAGCTGCTTAAGCTTCGCCCGCGCTTCCTCCTCGGTATCGCCAATAATCGGCGAAATGCCTTGCAAAATATAAATATCCCCGGGTGCGCGCCCCCATTTAGCGGCTTTGCCTTTAAACGATTGGTAGAACGCCTGCGCCTCTTCCTTGCTGTGCTTGATCGAGAAAATAACTTCCGCTGTTCGCGAGGCGAAATCCTGTCCGGCTTCAGAATTTCCGGCCTGTACGAGCACAGGATGCCCCTGCCGCGAGCGACCGATATTTAACGGTCCTTCCACCGAGAAAAACTCGCCTTGATGCTGGAGCCGGTGCAGCTTCTCCTTATGGAAAAACTGCCCCGATTCCTTGTCTCGGACGAAGGCTTCGTCCTCCCAAGAATCCCACAACCCCTGCACAACCTCGAGAAATTCCTCTGCCCGTCTGTACCGAAGACTATGCTCGAAATGCTCATCCCTGCCAAAATTGCGCGCCGTATTCCCTGACAGATCCCGCGTGGTGACAATGTTCCAGCCAACCCGGCCTTTGCTTATCTGATCGGCAGACAGCAGCAGCCGGGCCAGATTGAAGGGCTCAATATAAGAGGTTGAGGCGGTGGCGACTACGCCGATGTGCGTCGTGGCGCACGCTAAAGCGGTAATCAGTGTAATCGGCTCAAAACGGTTTAGAATGTTCGGATGGGATTGCTCATTAATCGCCAGGCTGTCCGCGATAAAAGCGATATCGAATTTTCCGCGTTCAGCGGTTCGGGCCAGCTTGCGGTAATAGTCAATATCGATGCTGGCATCCGGCTGCGCATGGGGATGACGCCAGCCCGCCACATGCATGCCTGTGCCAACCAAATAAGCGGATAATTTCATTTGCCTGCGTTTCCGCGCGGTTTCTTGGGACATGTCAAGCTCCTCCTTGATAGATGGGATAATATATTAAGTGAACAGGGTGGAATAGTTTGCTTTAATTTATCACCTTCATTTTCTAGCGTCAATCCCGATTATTGCCAAAAAAAGAAGTTGACACCGCTGGGCAATTGCTTTAAATTAATAAAACAAATAGGAATAGTTGGTTTTCGGGTGATAAGCCCAAAACTAGTTGACCAGAACACTGGAAACTAAACTCTCCACCGAACAGATTGAACGGTGCTGAAGTTTGGTTTTTTTTATTTTCAGGGAGGAGAGGAGTTTTTCAGCATGATCGTCATAAAGGATTTGCATAAAACCTATACAAGCGGAAGCAGTACGATTACTGCCTTGGATAATATTAACCTGACGATTGATAAGGGGGATATTTTCGGCATTATCGGCTTTAGCGGGGCAGGCAAATCCTCGTTGATCCGCTGTCTGAACCGGCTCGAAGAGCCTGATTCAGGCTCGATTGAAATCGGCGGAAAGGTACTGACTGATTTGTCTGGCAAGGAGCTGCGGCTGGCAAGGCGGAAAATCGGGATGATTTTTCAACAGTTTAATTTGCTGGATTCACAAAATGTGTTTCAAAATGTCGCTTTTCCACTTCAAGTGGCCGGTTATCCGAAGCCGTTCATTCGGGAGCGCGTGCGAGAGATGCTGGAGCTGGTCGGACTGTCCGACAAGGAGCATATGTATCCGTCCCAGCTCAGCGGCGGACAGAAGCAGCGGGTAGGCATTGCCCGGGCGCTTGTGAATGAGCCGGATGTGCTGCTCAGCGATGAGGCGACCTCAGCGCTTGATCCGCAGACGACCTACTCCATTCTGGAGCTGCTCCAGGATATTAACCGCAAGCTGAAGCTGACGATCGTATTAATTACGCATGAGCTGGATGTGCTGCAGCATATTTGCCGCCATATGGCGGTCATCGAGCATGGCTCCATCGTAGAGACAGGGACGGTCGACAAGCTGTTTATGGACCCTGTCAGCTATACCGCCCGCCGGTTCGTCAGCATCATCGATTATTACCGGGACAAACGGTCGATCATGGAGGGGCTGGGAGCAGGAATATGAGAGATGATCTGTTCGAGCTGCTATGGGAGGGACTGCTGGAGACGCTGTATATGGTAGCTTGGTCGTCGGTATTTGCTTTAATCATTGGCATTTTGCTAGGCATTATATTAGTCGTCAGCGAGAAGGGGGGTATTTTGGAGGCGCCGATCGTGGGCAAAATCATTGGGACGGCGATTAATGGCGTACGCTCGCTGCCTTTTATTATTTTGATCGTGCTGCTGCTGCCGTTGTCCCGGCTTATTGTAGGTACCTCGCTTGGCCCGACAGCAGCCATCGTCGCTTTATCGATTGGAGCCTCGCCCTTTCTGGGCCGTATTATTGAAAACTCCTTAAAGGAGGTGAGTGCGGGCAAAATTGAAGCGGCCAAAGCGATGGGAGCGACGCCGCTAACCATTATATTCCGCGTGCTGATTCCCGAAGCGCTTCCGGCGCTCGTTCGGGGCATGACCATCGCCGTCATTGCCATTACGGAATTTACAGCGGTAGCAGGAGCGATTGGCGCTGGGGGACTTGGCAGCCTGGCTATCCGCTTCGGCTATCAGCGGTTTCGCGAAGATATTTTAATCGCTACCGTTATCGTCATTATTTTGTTGGTGCAAATTATTCAACTGTCAGGCGATAGCGTAGCTAAAGCGATTTTGAAAAAACGTCATCTGGGGTAGCTGTAGCTGCCCTCTAACCTAAATAGAGAAAGCAGGAGTGTAACCATGAAAACAACAAAATGGACTTTTTTATCCGCCCTTATTCTTATGTTTAGCCTTATCGTCTCAGGCTGCGGTACCGCAGCAAATAATGCCCCGGCAAGCTCGCCGGAAGCAAGCGCGGCTGTAAGCCCTGCCGAACAAACCCAGTCGCCGGAAGCTTCCGCTTCTGCAGCCCCGCAGGAAGCAGCAACGCTTAAGGTAGGTGCTGCGCCAGTGCCGCATGCCGAAATTTTGGAGTTTGTAAAGCCGCTGCTTAAGGAGCAGGGCGTTAATTTGGAAGTCGTCGTGCTTGATGATGAGGGCCAGCTCAATCCTGCGCTGTTTGAGAAGCAGATTGATGCGAACTACTTCCAGCACGTTCCGTACCTGGACTCGATTAAAGGAGAGAAGGGGTATGATTTTGCGGTAACCACGAAAGTTCATGTCGAGCCAATTGGCCTTTATTCCGAGAAGCTGAAATCGAAGGATGACATTGCGGATGGCGCGACTATTGCGATTCCGAACAACCCATCGAATGAATACAGAGCGCTGGTGCTGCTCGAGCAGCAAGGGCTGATTAAGCTGAAGGAAGGCTTGGAAAATACGTATGAGGCAACGCCGAAGGACATTGTAGACAATCCTAAAAATCTCAAGTTCGAGGAAGTGGATTCGGCTACTTTGCCAAGGGTATTGCCTGATGTAGATGGCGCCATTATCAACACGAACCTGGTTTTGGAGGCGGGCATTGATCCGAACACTGCGCTGTTCCGCGAGGATGCAGAATCGCCTTACGCCAACATTATCGTCGTCCGCAGCGGTGATGAGAACCGCGACGAAATTAAGAAGCTGGATGCGGTGCTCGTATCGCCCGAGGTGAAAAAGTTCATTCAGGACAAATACGGCGTGGCGGTTGTGCCAGCATTTTAAAAATATAAGACTTTATAAGTTTTACCCTTATAATGGGCTTATATTTCACCCTCGAAACGGCAGCTTTGCCGCCATAGGATGGCGACAGCCGTTTACGCTTGAGACAAATAAAAGAGGCCAACCAGCATGCTAGATTTGGCCTGCGATGGAAAAGTATGTTCCGTACCGCTATTGCGGGAAAGAACATGCTTTTTTTTATTTAAACCAGCCCTTCTCCTTAAAACGGGTAATCGCCTCGATCCGGTTGCTCACGCCCAGCTTATCCAAAATGACAGAAATATAATTGCGCACGGTGCCATTGGTCAAATAAAGCTGGTCGGCGATTTCCTTCGTATTTTTGCCGTCGGCGATAAGGCCCAGCACTTCCTTCTCCCGTTCGGTGAGCGGGTTTTCCTGCCCGTAGGCGTCATCCACCAGCTCCGGCGCATAAATGCGTCGGCCTGTCATGACGCTGCGTATGGAGCTCGCCAGCTCCTCGCTGGGGCTGTCTTTGAGCAAATAGCCGCACACGCCGGCCTTGAGCGCACGATCGAAATAGCCGCTTCTGGCAAAGGTGGTCAAAATGATGACCTTGCAGCCTAGCTGGCGAATTTCTTCCGCTGCCTCCAGCCCGCTCTTGACTGGCATTTCAATGTCCATAATGCAAATGTCGGGCTTATGAAGCTGGACGAGCGTGATCGCTTCTTCGCCGTTTCCGGCTTTGCCAACTACGGTCATATCGTCCTCCAGCTCAAGCAGGGAAGCAAGTGCCCCCAGCAGCATCCGCTGGTCTTCGGCGATTACAATTCTAATCATAGCGAGGGCTCCTTTTCAGGCTTCTGGACGATATTGGGCGCTTTAATGACGAGCATCGTGCCGTCGCCGCAAATAATGTCCAGGCTGCCATTAATAAACTCCAGTCTTTCCTTCATGCCCCGGAGACCATTTCCCCGGTAATAGCTGCGCGACTCCTTGCCGCCCGTAGCAATGCCCGTGCCATTGTCCTGAACGCGGACGATGAGCTCCGTGCGGGTTGGTTCAATCTCGACCATGCACTTGGTGGCGGAGCTGTGCTTGACGATATTGGTTACGGCTTCCTTAAGACACATGCTGACGACATTTTCAGCAAGCAGTGAAGTATCGGTATGCGCCGGGTCGCCTTCTACCAGAAGCTGAATATCGGCAGCCTTCAAAATTTGTTTTACCCGAAAAAGCTCATCTTCAAGCCGTGTTCCACGCATTTCTGTGACAAGCTCCCGCACTTCCTTGAGAGCCGTGCGCGCTGTTTGGCGCACATCATCGATCTCCTCCTGCGCCTTGGCGGGATTTTTCTGCATCAGCTTGCCCGCCAGATCGCTTTTCAGGCCAATGAGTGACAGCTTCTGTCCGATCGTATCATGCAGGTCGCGGGCGATCCGCTGCCGCTCCTCCAGCTTGACGAGCTCTGAAATTCGTTTGTTGGCATGCTCAAGCTCCCCTTCCAGCTTGTCGCGCTTGTTGCGGTTGTACGTATTGACCGGAAGCAGAATGACGCCGATCAAGCTAATGAGCACGAAGGGGAACTGCGCGAGAAAGACCGGATTTTGCACAGCCAGCCCATAGTTGATGCTCAGGAAGGTCGTGACGATATGAATGGAATACAGCGTAAAGAATCCGATGCGGTTCTGGATATTGCCGATAAAATAAGCGAGAAAGATCGAGAAATACACATAGCCAAACATGAGCGTCATCGCTATGGAAATAATAATTTGGATGCTGGTCCAGAAATAGACCTGCCAGCCCTTGGACACGAAGGAAAGCATATAGCAGATGAAAAATAAAACGATCATCACAATGCCGGAAGTCGCTTGGTAGGGTGATGAGTTGCGGAAAATAAAGTAGAAGGGCAGGATGTAGAAAACGACCCATACATAGGGGCTGATTCCCGTATTTTTATGAAAAATATGATGCCATTTTTGCATATGTGTCCCGCCTTTTCAAATCGCTGTTGCAGCATAAGGAGCTGCTTTGAAGCTATTTTAACATAAAAGAGGCTCGCGCATTTGGTTCCGCGCAGCCTCTTTCGTCTGTATATCTTTGTACCTGCTAGCCAACGCGTCTTGTATCCAGCTTGGTGCTTGCCGCACGCGGCTTGCGCAGACGATGCTTCATGCCTTTAAAGCTGACGAACATTTTGTTCTCTTCATCCCATAGGCGGAAACGCAGTGCAGTCAAGCTTGTTTTGATCGTAATCGTCGTTGCCTGCTGAAGCGGAACGGATGAGTTGTGCGCATCCTCCAAATAGTAGTTAGGCACTTTCGGGCTCAGGTGATGCACATGATGGAAGCCAATGTTGCCGGTAATCCATTGCAAGGGACGGGGAAGCTTGTAATAAGAGCTGCCTTCAACGGCTGCTTTCACGTAGCTCCACTCATCTTCATTTTCAAAATACGTATCTTCGAACTGATGCTGGACGTAGAACAGCCAAATGCCGAACAGTCCGGATAAAAACATAACAGGCAGTTGAACCATGACGAACGCCTGCCAGCCCAGAAGCCAGCTAAGACCTGCATATAAAGCAACAATTGAAACATTGATCAAATATGTGTTGAGGCGTTCCTGGCGTCTAGCGCCTTTACGGTTGAAACGGTATTGAATAAGAAACACGGCAATCGGGCCAAGACCAAACATGACGACCGGATGGCGGTAAATACGATAGAAAAGGCGGCGCAAAGGCGTTGCTGCAATATATTCATCCACGGTCATAATCCAAATGTCGCCGATACCACGCTTGTCGAGATTGCTGCTCGTTGCATGATGGATGGAGTGGCTGTATTTCCACTGTTGGAAAGGGACGAGGGTAATGATCCCTGTTATTGTGCCGACGATAGCATTTGCCCGTTTGCTCTTGAAGAAAGAACCGTGGCAGCAATCATGGCAAATAATAAATGTCCGAATGACAAAGCCTGCTGTAATGAAGGAAAAAAGAATCGTCAATACATAGGAGATTGGCATGACGGCATACGCCGCGTACCAGAAAAAGGCGAGTGGGACTAGAGTATTAATTAATTGTCGTATGCTGGTTTTCATATTCACTTTTTCATAAGGGGCAAGGCTCTTTTTCAAGCTCGCTTGCTTGGCTTTCTGATCCATAATGAAGCTCCTCCTTCAATAACAAGATGTACATCCTCTATTCAAGATGCCCGCATCCTGCTAGCTATATTTATATTGTAAAGAAAAACGTCATGCGCCTGTAGTCATAAACGTCAATTCGGTCATATGACATATGTCATATGAAAACGTTTCTTCAAATCCATAAATGCATGTTTTTAACAAAGTTTTTGTAAGGGCTGGAATAAGTGGCGTGTCAGTGGGTGGATGTTTGCTGCGGCGTTAACGTTTGTATAAGAAAATTGTTGAGAATGTGCATTGTAGGCTGGGCGTGCAATAAGCTACACTTGTTTTCGTCATTTGATAATGATAATCATTGATTTAGAGGGGTGTCGAACAGAGATGATGCAATGGGGAAAGACGAAGCTCAAGGGTAAAATGACGGTGCTTGCACCGCTGGCATTGGCCATTATTATAGTGCTTGCTGGATGCGGCTCGCCAGGTGGTACGGAAGCGAATACGGAGGCGAATACGGAGGCGAATACGGGGGCAACCGAGGAAGCCGCTGTAACAAGCGCTTCTCCGTCGGCAGCGGAGGAACCAGCAGCGGAAGAGCAGGAAGCGGAAACGCGAGTGTTGAAGGACGAGTTTGGCGAAGTGACTATTCCGGCGCATCCGAAGCGCGTAGCGGCCATTTATTTGGAGGATTATTTGAAGGCTCTTGACGTAACGCCAATTGTTCAGTGGTATCACCCGCTCTGGGGCACGCAGGAATATCTTGGTTTGGACTCGCCGACATTTGATATAACGGGCAATATTGAAGTTCTGCTTGAAATGGAGCCGGACTTAATTATATTGGATGGCTGGGCAGATAAAACCAAATACGATTTATTTTCTAAAATAGCGCCTACCTACCGTCTGCCTGAAAGTATTTTATTGGATTCTAAAGCGATATTGACGACTGTTGCGGATGTAATGAATATGAAGGAACAGGGAGACAATGTGATTAGTGCTTACGAGCAGAAAATAGCCGATGCCAAGGACAAGCTCAAGACAGCGCTTGGCGATGAGTCGGTAGCGGTCATTCGTTTGAATGTGGATGAAAGTACCTTCGCGCTGTTCGGCGTGAATAATCGTTTTATTGGCTCTATATACTCCGAGTTGGGACTTACGCCAAATACATGGTCGAAGGAAATGAAGGAATTTCAAGTTGTTTTAACGGAGGAAAGCTTGCCGGATCTGGATGCCGACCACATTATTATTTTACCGTCAAACGGAACATGGGATTCACCGGAAAATCAAGAAGCGATGAAGCTTCTGGACAGCAATATGTGGAAGGCTGTTCCTGCGGTTAAGGCGGGACATGTACACCGAGTAGAAAGATCATTTTGGCAGTCCGGTGGCATAACAGCAAATTTCATGAAAATCGATGATATTTTGAAAATGTTCGTCAAATAAGCAGCGATCGACAAGCTGCGCTATTCAATAAATAAAGAGGAAGGCCCATCTGTGCATTGATGGGCTTTCTTTTTTCATTTATACTAGTTGTGAAAATCATTCTCATTTACCTTGGCATGTGCGGACATAGTTAGGGCTATCGGCCAAGACATCCAAAGGGGGCTATGAAGTGAACGAAGACGAGGAAAAGCGGCCGCTGCGCCATGCGATATTTTACAGGCTTACCGATGTTCAATATGTCGAGCTGCCGGATAGGCAGGAGCAGGAGCTGCATGCAGCCCATGAACATATGATCATTACAGTGACAGGTGGAACGGGAGCGCTGCAAGCAAACGGGGAACGGCATGCTCTGAGCCGTGGAGCCTGCTATATTTTCTCCCCAAATATTCGGATAGTTCTTACATACAGCGGGAGTGATGAGGGAGCAGTGGGTGGTTTATCCTATTATTGCCTTACCTTCGATTCGGTTGGAGGCGAAAAAGCCAAGGAGGTTGCAGGGACAGCTGAGCCTGACCCTTTTCCTTGTTTGGGCGAGGTCGCATGCAGCCCGTTCTCTTATTGCGTTAGTGAGCTTCAAGGATTATATGAGAAGCGGCACGAGCAGGACGAACTGGAAGCTTTCCGCAGCGACATTCGGTTTCAGCAGCTTTTATTGTTCATCATGCAGAAAAATCTTCCTCTGCGCACAGAAAGCAGCGTCAGAAGGGCGATGGAGCTGTCTATCGCGCATATTAAGCAAAATTACCGCGAGGAGCTGACGGTGGACAAGCTTGCCGAGCAGGCCAATATGGTGCGCTGGCGTTATTCGCGCTTGTTCAAGGAGCTGACGGGAGAAATTCCGCTGCATTATCTGAATGCCGTACGTGTGGAGCAGGCGAAAAAGCTGCTGGCAAGCACGGATGATCGGCTGTTCAACATCGCTCAAAGCGTCGGCTACAGCAATGAATATTATTTTAGTCGCCGCTTCAAGCAGTCGGTTGGCCTTACACCGGGTCAATATCGCCGCCATCAGCGGGAAAATATTCGGGTTTTTGCGCCATTTATTGAGGATTATGTGCTGGCCCTTGGCATCAGGCCGATTATGCAGTTCAGCCATGATGACTGGGGGAGGCAGGAGTATCTGGGCCTTGATGACGTGCCTGAATTTAATGTGGTCAGCGATAGCGAAGCCGCCCTTTCTGACTTTGCGCCAGAGTTTATAATGCTGGACAGCGGTATCGAACGTTGGGGCATGGATAGGCTCACGAGTCTTGCACCGAGCATTCATTTGACCTATAAGGGCGAGGAATGGCGTTCAACGCTGTACAGCATTGCGGATTTGCTGGGGAGAGTAGCGGAGGTGAGGCCCGTCATTGCTGATTATGAAAATAAAGCAACAGCCGCGAAGGCTAAGCTTTCGCGATCAATAAAGCGGCAGACCGTAGCGTGCTTGCGCCTGTCCGCCCAGTCCATCCTTCTGTATGGAGGGCCGGACAATGGCTACACTGGCCCGGTGCTGTACCGCGATTTAGGGCTGACCCCGCATTCGCTCGTAGAGAAGCTGGCTAAAGGCAAGAGGTTTGTTGAGCTGTCGATGGCGGAGCTGGTGCTGCTGGACGCTGATCATCTGTTTATTACGATTGATACGATTTCGGGCAGGCAGATCGAGCTGCTGCAATCGCCGCTTTGGCGGTCGCTGCCCGCCGTGCGGAATGGCAGCGTATATGAGGTCGATTTTTTGTCGTGGATGAATTATGGCGTGCTGTCCCATCATAGAAAAATCGACGATGTGCTGCGCGTATTGTCTTAAGCCTGCGATGGTTCCAATTGAAGCGTCAAGGAAGGCAGACAATTTCCAGCTGCGGTGGTAAACTGTTGATATTATGATGCTAAGGAGAGCGGTTTATGGCAGGGGAAACGTATCGTATTCGCGATGCCATGCAAGAGGATTTGCCCGGCATTGTAGCTATATATAATTCAACGGTTGCGTCGCGCCAAGTGACAGCGGATTTGGAGCCGTCCACGGTAGAAGCGAAGCAGGCTTGGTTTGACGAGCATGCGCCGGATACTCGGCCGCTTTGGGTAGTGGAAGAGGACGGAGAGCTGCTGGCGTGGTTCAGCTTTCAGTCGTTTTATGGACGTCCTGCTTATCAGGCGACAGCCGAGATCAGCATCTACATTGCCGAGCAGCATCGCGCACGCGGATTGGGAAGCATGCTGATGAAGCATGCGCTTGAGGCATGTCCGGCGCTGCATATTCGGACGCTGCTCGGCTTTATTTTTGCCCATAATGCTCCTAGTCTTGGGCTGCTTGGCAAGTTCGGCTTCGAGCAATGGGCGTATATGCCCAAAGTGGCGGAGCTGGATGGGGTGGAGCGCGATTTGGTTATTATGGGGCTCCGCGTTGGATGAAGGACGAAGGGGGAGAAATGATGCAGCAGGGAAATTGGAAATATTGGTTTCGCGTATGGATTCATCCCCGTCAGACGATTAGGCATTTTCTCAATCATCCGGGACCATTCTGGCCGCTCATTGTGATTGCTTTATTCAGCGGCATCTTTCAGTTTCTGGATAACGGTGCAGAGAATGCGTGGGGAAATCATCTGTATTTAGGCTTGATATTGCTGCTGGCTGTTGTAGCCGGCGGAGCGCTCGGGATAGGGGGATTATTTTTATCCGGCGTTTTGTATAGATGGGTGGGCTCATGGTTTGGCGGCACGGCCGACAGGCATCAGATGTACATTGTATTTGCCCGCGGCGTTTTGGCGCCTACCGTTTTAATTGGGCTGCTGTGGATTCCGCAGCTGCTGCTGTTCGGAAGAGGTGCCTTTACCGATTCGCCTGTGTATTCGAGTGGATTAGCTTCGGCGCTTGACCTTCCAGGTGGCGTACTGATGGCGATTGGCCTGTTGTTCTCCATTATCAAAATTGGTTTGAGCATTTGGGTGTTCATTATTATGCTGCATGCGGTCGGTGAGGCCCATCAGTTTTCGGCTTGGCGTTCACTTGGTGTTTCATTAATTATTACGTTCGCCATAGTCGTACTTATTTTGATTCTCGTGCTGCCTTTTTTAGTCATTGGCATAATCGCAAATTAGTGGATGCATTCGGCTGTAAAATGTTTTATGCTGAATGAGGATGAATAAAGCGGACAAACGGCAGGGGCCGTTAATCGAATGAAGGGAGCTTGACTCATGAGTAAGTTCTGGAGCCCACTTGCGGCATCGTTAGTACCTTATGTGCCGGGCGAGCAGCCAAAGGATAAGCAATACATTAAGCTCAACACGAATGAAAACCCGTATCCGCCTTCACCGAAGGTGATAGAGGCGATCCAAGCCGCGGCAAACGAGGATTTACGTCTATACCCTGATCCGACGAGCGGAGCGCTTGTGCAGTCGCTGGCTTCTTATTTTAAGGTTTCCCCAAGCCAGGTTTTTGTGGGCAATGGCTCCGATGAGGTGCTGGCGTTCGCCTTCGCGGCGTTCTTCGATCCCGCAAAGCCGGTGCTGTTTGCGGATATTACATACAGCTTCTATAAAGTGTATGCCGAGTTTTATGGGCTGCAGGCGGATTTAATTCCACTGGATGAGCAGTTCCGTATGCCTCTGGAGCAATTTAATACGCGTGAAAATGGCGGCATTGTCATTCCGAACCCGAATGCTCCGACAGCAATGCTTGTTCCGGTTGACGAGTTCCGCTCGATACTTGAACATAACCGGGATCAAG
This sequence comes from Paenibacillus algorifonticola, assembly GCF_000971975.1. Lineage (GTDB taxonomy): Bacteria > Bacillota > Bacilli > Paenibacillales > Paenibacillaceae > Pristimantibacillus > Pristimantibacillus algorifonticola. The sequence continues at coordinate 180,903 of NZ_LAQO01000006.1, forward strand.
TGGTCATCATTGACGAGGCTTATATCGATTTCGGTGGAGAATCGGCCGTTAAGCTAGTTGCCGATTATCCGAATGTGCTCGTGATTCAGACGCTATCGAAGTCGCGTTCACTCGCCGGATTGCGGGTAGGCTGGGCGATCGGCAGCGAGGAGCTTATCGACGGCCTTAACCGTGTGAAAAATTCATTCAACTCCTATACGCTCGACCGCTTAGCGCTTGCCGGTGCTGTTGCGGCCATAGAAGATGAGGATTATTTCCAGGAGATTACGGTAAAGGTTAATCAGACAAGGGATCAGACGGCTGTGCGTCTGCGGGAACTCGGCTTTGTCGTGACCGATTCCACAGCCAATTTTCTGTTCATTTCCCACCCTGACCAAGCGGCGGAGCATATTTTTCAAAAGCTGCGCGAGCAGGGCGTACTCGTTCGTTATTTCAAGCAGCCTCGCATCGAGCATTATTTGCGGGTAAGTATTGGTACGGATGAGGAAATGGACGTCTTTCTTAACGTAATCGCTGATATTGTAAAGCCGTAATGAGCGAGGAAAATCGTTCGCCGTTCGGTCTTGCTATGCGGAGGGTTACGCTGCTTAGCTTAATTTTCTCGTTAATCGGCAATACTTTGTATTATGCGGCAGCTTACAGCATGACGATTTTGAATGGTGTATTTACTTTGCTGGCAGTGCTTGGCGTGTTTTATACGATAGCCATCGTTCGAAGCTTTAGCGGACGCTTTTGGTATTTTCCGCTATTTATTCCGGTGCTTTGGGTACCCTTTACGGTCATTTTAACGTATGGGCTCGGGCTAGTGTTCCCTTTATCCGATGAAGTGACATCCAGAGGTTTGCTCGTTATTTATATCCACGGGCTGAATTTATGCACGGTAGCGGCATCGGCTTTTATGGGAATGTTTGTTAAAGGCTTGCTTTACATTTTGGGTCGAATGAACAAGGAATAAAAGGCGAATAAGCCTATTTCCTTTTTATTAAATTTTCGTGCTATAATGGTGACAAGTGACTGGTTCGGATCTTTTTAGTTTGAGGTATATTAATCGTCGTCAGTCTTATAAAATAGGAGGATTATTTTGAATAACAGAACAGAAAACAAACTATCCATTTTTGCCTTGGGCGGCGTAGGTGAAATTGGGAAAAATATGTACGCAGTACAATACGCTAACGATATTATTGTCATTGATTGCGGTTCCAAGTTTCCCGATGAAGAGCTGCTGGGCATCGATATTATCGTGCCGGACATTTCTTATCTAATCGAGAACAAGGACAAGGTCAGAGCGCTGCTTATTACGCACGGCCATGAAGACCACATCGGTGGATTACCTTATATTTTGAAGCAGCTTAGCCTGCCTGTCTACGCAAGTCGTCTGACAATGGGACTTATCGAAGGCAAGCTGAAGGAAGCTGGCCTGCTGGGCGCAACGGAAAGACATCTGATTCATGCGGAATCCGAGCTGAAATTCGGCACGTTGACTGCTAGCTTTTTCCGTACGAACCACAGTATTCCGGATTCCCTCGGTGTTGTACTGGATACGCCTGAAGGTGTCGTTGTACACACAGGCGACTTCAAGTTTGATCAGACGCCGGTTAATGATCACCATGCTGATCTTCATCGCATGGCTGAAATTGGCCGCAAGGGCGTACTGGCGCTTCTATCGGAGAGCACAAATGCAGAGCGTCCGGGCTTCACGCCTTCGGAAAGAAACGTTGGAGCGAACTTCATAGACGCTTTCCGCAAGGCAGAGCGCCGTGTCATCGTATCGACGTTCGCATCGAACGTATACCGCTTGCAGCAAGTTATCGACGCGGGTGTCGCAACGAACCGCAAGCTGGCGATTATTGGCCGCAGTATGGTCAATATGATTACGATTGCTTCTGAGCTTGGCTATTTGAATATTCCGGACGGGATGCTCATTGAAACGAATGAAGTGAACCGTTATGCTGACAATCAGGTCGTCATTTTGTGCACGGGCAGCCAAGGCGAGCCGATGTCGGCGCTTACGCGTATGGCGCGTTCCAATCACCGCCAGATTGAAATTCTGGAGGGCGATACGGTCATTATTTCCGCTACGCCGATTCCAGGCAACGAGCGGAGCATTGGCCGTACAGTAGACGAGCTGTTCCGCCTTGGCGCGAACGTTATCTACGGTCAGGGCGCTGCTACAGGCATGCACGTATCCGGCCATGCCAGCCAAGAAGAGCTGAAGCTGATGCTTCATCTGATGGCACCGAAATATTTTATTCCGATTCACGGCGAATACCGGATGCAGCTTCACCACAAGAAGCTTGCTGAAGCTGTAGGCGTTGCGAAGGAAAATATTTTCCTTGTCGATAACGGCGAGGTGGTCGAGATTGCGAATGGCCAAGCACGCAAAGCGGGCAAAGTTTCGTCCGGCAATACGTATATCGATGGCCTGGGCATTGGCGATGTCGGCAATATTGTATTGCGCGATCGCAAGCATTTGTCGCAGGACGGCATTCTTGTTGTTGTAGTAACGATCAGCAAGCAGGATAAAACGATTAAATCCGGTCCGGATATTATTTCGCGCGGTTTCGTCTATGTACGTGAATCGGAAGGTCTGCTCGACGAAGCAGGCCGCATTGTATCCCGCACCATTACTAAATCAATTAGCGATAACGTCAATCAATGGACGACGCTAAAATCTAATGTAAAAGACGCGCTCGGACGATTCTTATATGAGCAAACGAAAAGAAAGCCGATGATTCTTCCGATCATCATGGAAGTATAATCGGCGCCTAACCAGTCCACTTCACTTTGCTTAGTGAGCCGATCATTGAATAGATTTATGAACAAGAAGACCGTATAACCAGCCTGATTCGTCAGGCGGCTATGCGGTCTTTTTTGCGTTCATTGGACGGCTATGGATTAGCTCAACAACCTAATAACTTGTTAATTTAATAACGTTCCAATACAAGCTGCGTTTTCAGTCCGTCTGCTGGCACGAGCCATCCCAAATTGTTCAAGCTGTTTATCAGCGCGGTGCGGTTCGTATTAGCTACGCTATATTCATCCGTTTTGAAGGAAATTTCCACAATTGGTTCGATGCCTGTACCCGCAGCATTGCGGATTGGCCAAATTTCAACGTCCACCTCAAGGCCGTTCCAAGTGCCTGTGTGCTTAGTTGTGAGGATAGGGCCGTAAGCGCGCGAGTTTTGCAGCTGCGTCTTGCCCCAATTGCTTGTTCCCCAGTTTTTCAGCTTGCCTGGCAGCTCGTCGAGCAGCATTTGGCGGGCTGCTGATTCGGATGGAAGTCCGAGTGCGCCATTCAAGGATTTAGTCACCTTTTTATCCACTGACATGCTGAGCGTCTGCTTACTATAGCCCCAATCGATCTCCGCCTTATAATTGTCATCCGTAATGTCGAAGCCTTCTGTGTTTGCGAGCGTCAGCGCTGCATCAATGTTGCCGTTTTGCACAGCGTAACGTTTTTTGTACGTAAGCTCGTAGTTGTTTTTATCCTCTTTTTTGCGAAAACGTGCGTTCCAGCCTGCATCATCCAGACCGAGACTATTGGTATCGAAATATTCCACATTGGTTTGTCTCGAAGTAGTCAGATTGAACTGGGAGGTTACGGCAGAAGTTAGCGCCAAATTGCTGTTCAGCACTTGCGCGGAATCCAGCAGCAGCTTGACCTCGTAGGATGGGACCATATTCGCTTCCTGTTTTTTTGCCTGTGCCGTCTCGGGCGCCTGGAACGCCGACAGCAGCAGCGTCGCGCTCAAAACCAGCGTGCCTGCTTTCGTTAACCAATGTTTCATTATCTCATCTCCTCTTCATAATGGAAGTACAAGCTCTACTTTAGGGATCCATTGTTCGCGAGGAATCAAGCATGGAAACGGATTATGTTAATTTTTCCAATAATTAATGGATGGGGACGGAGAATTTTTAAAGCTTCTATGGAGGGTATCAATAAATTGTTCGGTCAGCCTGGAGTCATAGCGATCCTTGTTATAACAGCAATAAATCGAGCGCTGAAAGCGGGTATTGGGGATTTTGCGCATGAGCAGCTGTCCCTTTCGAACTTCCTCCTGCACGGAAAGCTCCGAAATAAAAGCAATATGTCCACCTTGCTGCACCGTCTGCTTGATGGCTTCAATCGAATCGAGCTCAATCGGCCCGATGAGAGCAATGCGGTGATTGTTCAGCCATCTCGTTGTCATTTCCCGCGTACTGGACTGCTCGCCATGCAGCACAAAATTGGCTGTTGCAATGAGCCCGGGATTAAGCGTCTCATAAGCAGCCAGATGATGCTCAGGTGCAAAAATAACGACCAGCTCGTCTTCACAAATGCTTTGGGTAGACAAGGACGGCTGCTCGAACGGCTCGGAGGAGATGAGGCCGAGATGAATGTCATGGTTCCACAGCTTCTCCTTAATAATAGGCGCGGGTTTCACCAGCACTGAAATTTCAATGCCCGGATGATGTTTGGAAAAATCGCTCAGCACCTCTGGCAGCACATAGGTGGCGGGGACGTAGCTCGCTCCAATGGTCAGCTTCCCTCGGGCAAGGCTGCCATATTCCATAACGACGCGCTCGGCTTCCTGCGCCAGCTTATTGATGCGCACCGCATAATGAAGCAGCGCCTTGCCGGGCGCGGTCAGCAGCATTTTATCCGCTCGCGCCTCGAACAGTTTGACGCCCATTTCCTGCTCCAGGCTTTTCATATGATAGGTGATGGTCGGCTGCTTGAGATCGAGCTCGTGGGCAACGGGGGTAATTTTCTTATGCTTGTCGAGCAGCTCAATAATTTTCAGCTTCAATAAATTCACAGGCGGTTGCCTCCTACTATTAGCGGATATGTATAAAAGTAGCATAGAAAAATTCGATGAATGTTAAAACAAATCCACTAAAAAGTTAATCTTTCATTTACACAGCTCAAATAAACAACGAATAGTCGGGAGCTATACTGAGGTCAAGCTTAAAGCCTAGCGGACAAGGAAGCCTCGGCTGCCTGCTCCGCCAGTCATTTAATAGACAGGCAGGTTAATGCATATGGGACATATCGTAATGAATCATTTGGAAAAGTCTTTCGGCTCCGTTCAGGCGCTGCGGCCTTCCAGCTTATCGATTGCCAAAGGCAGCTTTACGACGCTGCTTGGCCCCTCAGGCTGTGGCAAAACGACGCTGCTGCGAATGCTCGCAGGACTTGAGACGCCGGATGGCGGCGAGATTCATGTGAATGGAGAGTGCTATTATTCCAAAGTGAAGCATGTCAATAAGCCGGCTCATCAAAGGAAATTCGGAATGGTTTTTCAAGACTTTGCGCTTTGGCCGCATATGACGGTGTTTGAAAATGTCGCCTTCGGCCTGCGTGCTGCCGGCATGAAGGCTGGGCTTCAGGAAGCGGTGCTAGACGCGCTCGCAACGGTTCGTCTTGAAGGCATGGAGAAACGCTATCCGCATCAGTTATCAGGCGGCCAGCAGCAGCGCGTCGCCTTCGCGAGAGCGATTGTCATGAAGCCGCAGCTCGTGCTGTTCGACGAGCCGCTCAGCGCATTGGATGCGCTGCTGCGCGATGAGATGCGGGCAGAGCTGCTCCATCTGGTGAAGGAAGCGGGCGTGACGGCGCTTTACGTCACCCATGACCAGACGGAGGCGATGAGCATGTCGGATGAGGTTGTTGTGCTGCAGGGCGGCGAGATTTTGCAGCAAGGCACGCCGGAGCAAATATACAGCGCCCCGGAGCATCCATTCGTCGCCCGATTCATCGGCAAGTCGAATTGGCTGATGAAGGACAAGTGGATGCTGCGGCCGGAGCATGTGCGCTTTCGTGAGGCGGATGCGGAGGACCATCGCTTCGAGGCGAAGGTGCGCCATGCCAGCTACATGGGCGACCGCTACGAGGTAGAGCTTGAGATGCAGGAGAATCTGGGCATTTGGACGGCCTACTCTCCGTCGAGGCTGCTCGTTGGCGATAAGGTGCAAGTTTATGCCTCGCCGGAGCATGTGCATGAAGTCGTGTCATAAACGAGTGGATTACATGTTTTGTAAATAAAAAAATGAAAACAATCGGGAGGCCCTACCAATGAAATTAGCTAAAAAAGGCATGATGCTTGCTTTAACCGCATTTATGGGAGCTAGCTTGGCAGGCTGCGGAGCTGCGGCGAACAATGGACAAGGAAGTAGTGAATCGTCTACGGCACCTTCGGCACCAGCTGCTTCTACAGCAGCAGAGCAGCCGCAGCAAACGGATGTCAAGCTGAGCGGCAGCGTAGTCGTGTACAGCGCAGGACCAGAAGGGCTCGCGAACAAAATTAAAGAAGGTTTTGAAGCGAAGACTGGCGTGAAGGTCGAAATGTTCCAAGGCACGACGGGCAAAATTCTCGCCCGCATGGAAGCGGAGAAATCAAATCCAGCCGTTGATGTGCTTGTGCTCGCTTCACTGCCAGCAATGCAGGGGCTCAAGGGGGATGGCATTCTGATGAGCTATCCGGAAGCGGCTAATGCGGACAAGCTGATTGCCGACTGGTCGGATAAAGACGGGCAATATTTCAGCTACAGCGCCTCTGCGCTCGGTATTGTCTACAATACGAAGCTGGTTCAGGCGCCTCCTGCATCATGGGCAGATCTGGCGAAGCCGGAGTGGAAGGACAAGGTCAACATTCCAGATCCATCGCTTTCCGGTTCAGCGCTTGATTTTATCTCTGGTTATTTGAGCGCTTCGGGAGATAGCGGCTGGTCGCTCTTCGAAAGCTACAAGCAGAACGGCGTAGCGATGGCGGGCGCGAATCAGGAGGCACTTGATCCTGTCATTACTGGGGCAAAATCGGTCGTAGCAGCTGGCGTCGATTACATGGCGTACAAAGCGAAAGCGGCTGGCGAGCCAGTTGATATTGTTTATCCAAAAGAGGGCAGCGTCATCAGCCCGCGTCCTGCGGCGATTGTATCGACAAGCAAAAACACGGACAATGCTAAAGCTTTTATCGACTACCTGCTTTCCGATGAGGCTCAGCAGCTGGTAGCTGGCGCTTATCTGCTTCCAGGCCGCTCGGATGTGGAGGCGAAGGATCGCGCAAGTGTGAGCGACATTCCGACCTTTAATGTGAACTGGCAGTGGATGAATGATAATGCCGACAGCGTAACGACGAGCTTTACCCAATTGTTTAAATAAAGCAAACACCAGCCGCCTGATATCTGCTGCCCTGAGGCATTAGGTATCAGGCGGTGCTGGCAATTGACAAGCGATGGACGAGTAATGGACAACGTTCTAGACAGGTAATAGACAGGTGGTCTGAAGATGCAATCCTCTTTATTCAAAAATTATGCTTGGCTCGGCATGGGACTGGCGCTGGTTCTTCTCGGTATGCTGGTGCTCGCACCGCTGCTGATCGTATTTGGCACGAGCTTATATACCGACCAGAAGCTGGATTTGCTTGCTCCGCTGCAAATCATTAGGCAGAGCGAGCTTAGCGAGGTGCTGTTTAACTCGATTTGGCTGGGACTATGCGTCATCGCGGCGACGACGGTGCTTGCTTTCCCGCTGGCTTGGGTCATGGCGAAGACGCCGCTGCGCCGCCACAAATGGCTCGATATCGTGCTGCTTATTCCGTTCATGACGCCGCCCTACATCGGGTCGATGGGCTGGATGCTGTTCATGCAGACGAATGGCTATATGGAGCAGTTTATTCCGGCTTCCTCGGCGCTGACGCCCGCTTTCTTCAGCTTTGGCGGCATGGTGGCGATTATGAGCCTGCATTTATTTCCGTTTCTGTATTTGCTGCTGCGCAATGCGCTGCTGCAAATCGGCGGCAGCATGGAGGAAGCGGCGGCGGTGCATGGCGGCGGCTTCCTGTACCGCCTGCGGCGGATTGTTCTGCCGCTGCTGCTGTCGAGCTACGTTATGGGCAGCCTGCTCATTTTTGTAAAAACGATTGCCGAGTTCGGCACACCCGCCACCTTTGGGCGCAAAATCGGCTTTTACGTCATGACCTCGGAAATCCATAAATATATTTCCAGCTGGCCGATCGATTTCGGCAAGGCGACTTCGCTCGCATCAGTGCTGCTCGCTGCTTGTCTCGTGATGTGGTATATCCAGAGCACGATTAGCAGCCGCTATTCGTATCGCTTGGTCGGCGGCAAAGGCGCCATCAAGCAGACAGCGACGATGAGCCGCTGGGGCTGGGCCTTGTGCTGGATGTACATTGGGGTGCTGCTCATTGCCTCCATCGGTATCCCTTATTTCTCGATTATTACGGCATCGCTGTTAAAGCTGCGAGGCGTAGGGCTTGCTTGGGATAATCTTACGCTCCAGCATTATGTGGATTTGCTTACGCCAGGCTCCGCAAGTCTGGAGGCGCTGCTGAACAGCTTTGGCCTGTCGATTGTCGCTTCCACGATTGCCGTCGTGCTGGGCACGTGGTTCGCCTTGACGGTGCAGCGTTCGCGTACCCCGGGACAGAAGCTGGTTGATCTATTCAGCTTGCTGCCGAATACAGTACCAGGGATCGTAATCGTGGTTGGTTTGATTTTGTTATGGAATGCCAAGTGGATGCCCATTCCGCTTTATAATACGTACGGCATGGTCGTGCTGACGTATGTCATTCTGTTCCTGCCTTACACCGTACAGTATGTAAAAGCGAGCTATGGGCAAATTGACCCGATGCTGCTGCAGGCGGGTCAAGTATTTGGCGGACGCAGGCTCTATGTGCTGCGCCGGATATTGCTGCCGCTGCTGCTGCCGGGCATGCTGGCGGGCTGGATGATGACGTTCACGATAGCCAATCGGGAGCTGGTGGCGTCGCTGCTCGTCCTGCCGCCGTCAATGAAAACGTCGGCGACTTATATTTTTGCCCAGTTTGAGCAGGGAGAGGTGTCGATGGGGATGGCGATGGCCGTCATAACTGTTGGCATTACAACCGTGCTGCTGCTGGCGATGAATGTTTTTAGCTCACAACAGAAAGTGGAATAGCTGATGATGCAACTGACCATTTGGGGTGGAGCGGGCGAACACGGACGCTCCAGCTATTTGCTGCAATATAATGAGGAAGCGGTTTTGCTGGATTGCGGCGGGAAAAAAGAAGGCGGCGGGCAATATCCGCTCATCAGCCGGGAAGTGATTCCACAGCTGAAAGCGGTATTCTTATCGCATGCGCATGAGGACCATTCCATGGCGCTGCCGCTGCTGTATAAGCACGGTTATGAAGGTGAAGTATGGACGAGCCGCGTGACGGCGCAGCAGCTTCCGGGTTATTTTCAGGCGTGGGGCCGTTATGCCCGCTCGCAGGCTGCCGAGCTCCCTTATAGGGATGAGCATATTGCGGCTATCCGCTATGCCTATTTGGAGGAGAGATCCATTGCCGATGAATGGAGCAGCGTGTTTCCGGGTCTGCGCATAAAATGGGGGCGCAGCGGGCATTTGCCTGGCGCGGTTTGGCTGGCGCTCGACTGGCATGGCAAGCTGGTGTATTTCTCGGGCGATTATACCGCAGAATCGGGCCTGCTTGCGGCGGATGAGCCGCTGCTCGGAGTGATTGGCGAGGGGGCGGATGCCGCCCGCCGTCCGATTTCAGAGACAATGCGTATCGCCGATCTTGCGATCGTCGATGCGGCTTACGGGGCGAACCCGGATTCGCAGGCGGTTCGGCTGGCGGAGCTGGAGCGGGCGACCGAGGAGGTGCTGCTTGCGCAGGGCTCGGTGCTTTATCCGGTGCCGACGAGCGGGAGAGGGCAGGAGCTATTGGTGTGGGCGAGCGAGCGCTTCCCACAAGCGCGGCTTATCGTGGAGCGGGCGCTGATGGAGCCGCTCCACCAGTTGGCTGCGCTGCCGGAATGGCTGGGCGGCGGAGCGCTGGCCCGTATGGAGGCGCTGCTGGCTAGTGGCAGGCTTACGATTGTCGCAAGTGAAGAGGAGCGCTTAAGGGCGCTTGCTCGCAAGGGCAGCGCCCTGATTTTTACGAATGATGGCATGATGCAGTCTGAAGTTGCACGGTGGTACCACCAGCAGCTTTCGGGTGCCGCCCACCATGCCGTATTGCTGACCGGACATCTCGCAGCAGGCTCTTATGGCGAAATGGCACTGCGGAGCAGCGGCAGGAGTGGGAGCGTCGCCTCTGGCTTCCCGCCACCGGTGCAGCATATCCGCTATAAGGTGCATCAGGGGCTGCCGGATGTCCGCCAGATGCTGGAGCGGGTACCCAGCCGCACCACTGTGCTAGCGCATGCGGTTAAGTCGAGAACCGACGGGCTGCTTGAAGTGTTGAAGGAAGAGGGCTATGAGGGCGTTTATTCGCTGAGTCCGGGGGAACGGTTGATTTTTTAAATGAAAAATGGAAAACAGCAGTGATTTATGGCGCTAAAATGTCGTAATGAATCTATGCTGTTTTTTTGCTGCCGGCTAAAGTTTTCAGCCATGTTGTAATTGGGGAATATTATTTACAAGTTAGATACAAGCTGGACATAGTCTTGAGATATCCGCTTTATATACTGTATTCATCAGGGAGGACGCAGCAGCGGCAAACAAGGAGGGACAGCAGTAGCGTCCAGCTAGAGCGTCCAGTTGTTGAAATCATAAAAATAGAGATAAAACAAAAAAATCGGAGTATTCAAAAGGAGATTATAAAAATGAAAAAAAACATGAAAAAAGGTATCGTATCGATGGTAGTTGTCGGAATGACATTGACGGGCGCAGCAGGCGTATATGCAGGAGCGAGCCTCCAAAAAATTTCAGCATATTTGAACGGCAATATTAGTATCAAAGTCGATGGAGCTGCTTATACCCTTAAAGATGAGAACGGCCACAAGCTTTCGCCAATTATGTATCAGGATAAAATGTATCTGCCTGTCCGCTCGCTTGCGGGAGCACTCGATACACCGATTCAATATGATTCGAAAAATAATCAGGTGCTGATTGGCAAAGGGCAGCAAGCATCTGAGCAGTATGTGGAGGTCAAATACAGCGATGCGCAAATCAAAGCCATTAAGAAGGATTTTGCTGCATTTGATGGCTTTGAAACGGCATATGCGCCTAAGCAAATGGCGGCCGGGGATGCTTTTGTCAAATCGTTTGCTGGGAGCGACGGCGTAAATGTGATTTTCAACCATATGATGGTCAATGTATCTCCAAGAGACTACTCGGACGGTTATGAGAGCAAGGAGGTCGTGCTGTCGAACGGGGTAAAAGCGAAATGGTATACGCCGAGCGACCTGCCAATGCTTAGCTTCCAGCTCGATGACCGCACGATCACCATCAGCTCCCCGGACAAAGCGCTGACCCAGGCACAAATGGAAAAAATCGCAGTGAGTGTAGCAAAATTATAAGATTGACGAGGGAAACAACCTCTCACTATATGAACAAAGAAGTCATCCCTGCTGCTTCCAAGCGGCAGAGGTGACTTCTTTGTATATAAAGGTAGACGCCATAATTGCGTGTGTGGACCGAAAGGGGGCACGGGGACAAGCAGCTTCTCCTATAGCCTATAGCTTATAGCCTTGACTTTTCAATAAAGGCGTCATACAATATCAACAGACTAACTAACGTTCGTTAGGGAAAAAGAATAACTGCCGAAAGGTGAATGAGGCTATGAAAAAGGACTCCATACAAGTGCCAGCATCGAAAGCAACGGCAGAGCGTCTTAAGCATGCCGCCTTGACGATCTTTACCGAATTTGGCTACGAAGGAACGTCGATGTCCGATATCGCCAAGGCGGTTCAGATTAAGACGCCGTCTATCTATGCTCATTTTAAGTCGAAGGAGCAGCTGTTTTTAGAGCTTTGCGCGGATGTTATTGCCGAAGAGGGCATAAAATTTGAGGAGATTATGCAGCAATCGCAAGGCAAGCCTGTTTTGGAGCGGCTGCGCGAGGTGTACGATTTTTTCACGGATTTTCCGCATTTGACGGTCGGCCAATGGTTTCTAAAACGAATGATGCTGATGCCGCCCAAGCATTTGCAGCAGCAGTTCCGCGTAGATTTTTTGGAGCATGAGCAGCGGGTGGACGCCGTCGTGGGCGCGTTATTTTTGGAGGGACAGCAAGCAGGCATTTTTCATCAGCAAAATGTGGAGAAAATGATTGCGGTGTTTTATACCCTGCTGGATGGTTTATTGGTGGCCAATCAGATTTATGAACAATCGGTATTTAGCTCGCGCAAGCAGACGGTTTGGGAAATGTTAGTGAAAGACTGGACGACAGCTTAGTCATCTTGGCTTCATTGCAAGTTAACAGGAGGAGATTTAATATGAAAGCTTGGCTTTATGTCATACTAGGGGGCATATTTGAGGTATTCTGGACCTTCGGTCTTAAATATTCGAAAGGATTTACAGATCCGCTAATAAGCGTCATTACAGTCATTTTAATTATTATTAGCTTTGTGCTGTTCGCCCGTTCGATGCAGCTGCTTGAGATCGGCACAGCTTATGCGGTATTTACTGGGATTGGTACGGCAGGTACGGTCGTTTTCGGTATTTTGGTATTAGGCGAGTCGGCGGATATTAAACGGCTGCTGCTGGTCAGTACGCTGATTATCGGGATTATTGGGCTAAAGCTGGTATCCAGCGACAAGCCTAAGCAAGAGCAGGCAGCAGATGCAGAGGTCACGCAGAGTGCGCAAGCAGCACAGACAGCACCGGTCGTGCAGGGAAGGGGCGGAAAATAAAATGGCATGGATCTTTCTTATTATTTCCGGCCTTGGCGAGGTCGGCGGTGTGACATTCATGAAGCTGTCGGATGGCTTTAAACGCTGGAGAGGGACGGTTGGAGCGATTATTTTCGGCTTCATCAGCTTCTACTTCCTGTCGCGGTCGCTTCAGGACATTCCGATCAGTACCGCTTATGGCATTTGGACGGGAATCGGCTCGGTTGGCAGCGTCGTTCTGGGCATGATTTTTTTCGGAGAATCGCGCGATTGGCGTAAAATCTTTTTCGTCCTGCTTATTATTGGAAGTGTCATTGGTCTTAAGCTGGTAGCTTAATATTTGGGGTATGGATAAAAATAGACAATAAACCTAAAGAAGGAGAGCGAAACTATTTCGCTCTTCTTTTCTTTTCGCCGTTTCCGATTTAAAATAATAGAATAGAGTATAGACATGGTGAGAGAGGCAGGCACGAGGTATGGAAGAGAAACGGCTGGAGAAATGGATTGAGTTGACCGAACGGACGCTGCTTGAAGGCGTGAAGCTCCAAAGCATTAACCATGGCGAGCCCATTCAAGTGGATGTATTGCCGGAAGGCTGGGAGCTGCTTGGGGCAGGAAATTATGCTGGCGTATTCGTCCATAGGGATGCGCAGGATATAGCAGTTAAGGTGTATGCGCCTGGCAGGGAAGGCTGGGAAGCGGAAAGGGAAGTTTATCGCCGTTTGGGCGATCATCCCGCGTATTCCACGTGCTACCATGCATCCAAAAGCAATGGCCTGGAATATTTGATGCTGCGCAGGCTTGAAGGGAAGACGCTATATAAGTGTGTGCTTGAGGGTGTGATCATTGAGGACCGCATTATCGCGGAAATTGATGCAGCTTTGGATTACGCTCGTGAGCAGGGACTGTTTCCGCATGATGTTCATGGCAAAAATGTAATGGTATCCAGCGATGACCGCGGCCTTGTCGTGGACGTATCCGATTTTCTTAAAGAAGAGCCTTGCATGATGTGGGATGATTTGAAAAAAGCGTACAACCGGATTTATATGCCGTTCCTATCCAAACACTCCATGCCCGTGCCTGAGTGGGTCATGAATGGTGTCCGCAAAGGCTATCGCTGGGTGCGTTCTTCATCCAGATAGTTCTGCGCGGCCGGGCTCCGCATCGATGATGCGTGCCCGGCCCGCGCCTGTGCTTAAGGTTCGGCGTCAAAAGCGTCCAACTGTTCCTGAGCGGCTTCAACGTCCTTCTTAAGCACGTGAAGCCGTTTCAAGTTGCCTTCAAGTGTAATTTTTGCCTTAATGCCGCTTGCTTTCAAATGAGCCTCCAATCGGTCAATGATATCCGCCCTAGAACCGCTTTCGGTTCTGATGGCAACCCACCGCCGCCACAGCAGCCCCATCCTATGCACCTCCGAGTTCTGCACAGATTATCCGTTCAAGCTATATATATTCCGGGTCCTCCCGCTGCCATGACAGATTTATTCAAAGGGCTAAAGGATAAGCTCGCATTTGCCGGAAGCGGTATTATAAGCTTTCCAGAAATGACATGACATAGTATACTAGGTGGATATGTATAATTACGACATCGTTCCGGTACGACCAAATAGATGCTGAAGGTGAATGTATAATGGAAGGCATGAACGCTTTAAAGCCTAGATATGAACAAATGTATCTTATGCTGCGCGAAAAGATCCAAATCGGAGATTATACGGTCGGTGACCGCATCCCTTCGGAGAAGGAGCTGATGGAGGAATTTTCAGTCAGCCGGATTACCTCCAAGAAAGCACTGGATATGCTCGTTCAGGACGGCTATATTATGCGCCAGCCGGGCCGCGGCTCGTTCGTCATCGAGCATGCAATCCAGGAACAGGGGGAAGCTTCTCCTGCTCAAGAGCCAGTGTCTGCTTCTGTGCGTACACAGCAAATTGTATTAGGGCTTATTATGGAGGATTTCAGCGATAGCTATGGTAAGGAAATGCTGTCTGAGATGGAACGGACGGCACAGGCGCTCGGCGTTTATTTAATGCTGCGCATCTCTTTTTCCCAGCCGGATGTTGAAGAGAAGGCGATTCAGATGCTGCGCCAATACGGTGTAGACGGACTAATCATTTATCCGACGCGCGGCCAAAACTTCAGCCCGGAAATTTTAAAGCTGGTCATCGACAAATTCCCGCATGTGCTGGTAGACCGTTATTTAAAATGGACGGACACAACCGCAATCAGCTCAGACAATGTGGAAGCGGCGCGAATGGGTGTGCAGCATTTGTTTAACTACGGCCATCGCCATATTGGACTGCTTGCTTCGCGGGTGACGGATAATGTGGCCATTGAGGAACGGATCGAAGGGTTTGTGCAGGCGCATGCCGAAGGCGGCATTTTGCTGGACCGCTCGTCCTGGCTGACCGATATGAACTGGACGTCCAATGACAATTCCAGCAGCCACCTCATTGATAAATATGTGAAAATCATTCAGCAGATGCTGCGTGAGCATCCGCGGATTACCGCATTGTTTGCGATGGAATATGAGCTGGCGCTTATAGCGAAGGAAGCGGTAGAAAAGATGGGCCTGCAAATTCCGCAGCAAATTTCGATTATTTGCTTTGATAGCCCGCAGAGCACGTCGGCACTGTATCCGTTCACGCATTTGGAGCAGAACGAGAAAGAAATTGGCCGCCTCGCCGTCAATAATGTTCTGGAGCTCATTCAAGGCGCCACGCTCCCAAGCAAAATATCGCTGCAAGTAAAGCTTGTCCCTGGCAAATCGACAGGGCCTGCACCGCAATAGGCAAACGGGCTGCAGGGCAGGTTGTGCGCGCCTTGCATATTTGCAGGCTAATGTGAGAAACGGAATACCAGTATATAGATGGACAAAGCCCTTCTGTCAACCGAGACAGCAAGGGCTTTCTGCTATATAACATTATTCTTTTAGGGCTCGAATCGGAGGTATGTCTAGCAAAATGATTAGCATGCTATTTGTTCATAAATAATATAACATAGTATATTGACATACCATGAAATATAGATTAATATCGGTACATAAACCTCTTGAAAGCGCTTAATAGAAAGGGATGTATGAAATGACTGAAGTAATGGAAACGCTGCCGACATCGGTGCAGTCGTTAATCCAGGAAGTAGAAGGGAAGCTCGGTTCCCGTACGAAGCTGGCCCGGATGTTTGCAAACTGTTTCTCCAACACCTTAACGACGACGTTGAAGCCTCAGCCTGACGGAGCTATTTTCGTCATTACGGGTGACATTCCAGCGATGTGGCTGCGAGATTCCGCGGCGCAGGTTCGTCCGTACTTAATTTTGGCGAATGAAGATGCAGAGATGGCCCGTTTAATTGAAGGCGTTGTCAAACGGCAAATTCAACATATATTGCAGGACCCTTATGCTAATGCGTTTAATGAGCATGCGAACGGTAAGGGACATCAGGACGATTTAACGGAAATGACTCCTTGGCTATGGGAGCGCAAATATGAAATTGACTCGCTCTGCTATCCGATCCAGCTTGCTTATCTTCTGTGGAAGACAACTGGAACTACGTCGCATTTTGATGAGGCATTCCGTGAAGCCTGCTTCAGCATTTTGCAGGTATGGAGAACGGAGCAGAACCACGATCAACAATCAAGCTACCGTTTCCAGAGAATGGATTGCCCGCAGTCGGACACGCTGCTAAATGAAGGCAAAGGCACGCCAAGTGCAGTAACCGGCATGACCTGGTCGGGCTTCCGCCCAAGCGACGATGCTTGCGACTACGGCTATCTCATTCCATCGAACATGTTTGCCATCGTTGTGCTGGATTATATGACTGAAATTGCGATTGAAGTGCTTGGCAATCAAGAGCTGGCGAAGCAAGCGGCTGCTCTCCGTCAGGAAATTCAATTAGGCGTTGAGCAATATGCGACAGTCGAGCATGAGCAGTTCGGTAAAATTTTTGCTTACGAAACAGACGGTCTTGGCGGCTACAACCTGATGGATGATGCGAATGTGCCAAGCTTGCTGTCGTTGCCTTATCTCGGCTGCTGCAAGCTGGATGATCCGATCTATTTGAATACGAGACGCTTCGTTCTTAGCGAGGATAATCCTTATTACTTCGTAGGTACGGCGGCGCAAGGAATTGGCAGCCCTCATACTCCGGAAAACTATATTTGGCACATTTCACTGGCTATGCAAGCGCTGACTTCACAAGATGAGGCAGAGGTTGAGCGGCTGCTGAACGTGCTGGAGAGCACGGATGCCGGAACTGATTTTCTGCATGAAGGCTTTCATAAAGATGATCCTAGCGAGTATACGCGCGAATGGTTTTCTTGGGCCAATGCCTTGTTTAGCGAATTGATTTTGACGTATTGCGGCTTTAAGGTTCCATCGAGCATGAATGCTCGTTCAATATAGGAACAAATAATAAGCGTAACAGACGGACAATAAGGGGAGCGATCAAGATGGCAGGTAAAAAAAGAGTTCTGGCAGGTACGGTTGCAGCTTTAACTGTATTCACAGCAGCATGTTCGGGAAATGCAGGCACAAATAGCTCGGAGGGCGCAGAAGCAACTTCCGCAAACGGAGCGGCAAAGACGGTTAAAGTTGCTTATGGTAAATGGAATGAGACGGACAACTGGGGCAAGTGGCTGACTAGCGTAAAGGCGGATTTTGAAAAAGCGAATCCTGGCGTTACTGTTGAGCTGCAGCCGATTGAAGGCTCGCAGTATGCAACAAAAATTCCACTGCTCATGATGGATGGGAAAACGGCGCCTGAGGTGCTTGCTGAAGATTCCTTCATGATTAATGCGGACAGCGAGGCTGGCTACCTTGAGCCGCTTGCTGTGGATGCATGGGAAGATTGGAGCAAATTCAACGAAGGTATTAAAGCGGCTGTAACAGCCACGGACAACAAAGTTTATGGCGTACCTTTCTCCACTGACGTTCGCGGCTTGTATTACAACAAAGAGCTGTTCAAGAAAGCAGGTTTGCCTGTACCTTGGGAGCCTAAGAGCTGGGACGAAGTGCTGAGCGCTTCCCGCACGATTAAATCCAAGCTGCCAGACATTATTCCTTTCTGGATGAACTCTGGTAAAGCAGGCCAAGAAGCAACGACGATGCAAACGTTCGAAATGCTGCTTTACGGAACAGACGATACGCTTTATGAAGATGGCAAGTGGGTTACGCAGAGCCCAGGCATTCTGAGCTCGCTGAATTTCATTCACTCCATCTACTCCGAGGGCATGGGGCCGAAAATGTCGCAAGTACTGACTGCACAAGCAGGTCAAGTACTGGAGACCGATCTGATGCCGAATCAGAAGGTCGCAATTGTCTTGAACGGCAACTGGTTGACAGGCAACTGGTCGGCAAGCGGCAGCAAGCCGTGGCCGGAAGCGCTTGATGTATATGGCTACGTGAAAATGCCAACAGAGAAAGGCCAAGAGCCTGGATTCACTTCGATGTCTGGCGGCTGGACGCTTAGCGTTGGTGCGAAATCCACTGAAAAAGAGCTAGGCTTTGAATTTATTAAAATGGCAACAAATGAACAGCATAACAAAGAGTTCGCTATGCTGGACGGCGCTCTAACGCCTCGTACCGACGTTGCGGCTGATACTGAATACACGGGCCAGCCTGGCACGCTGTATGGCGTAGCTGCTGAATTTATTACGTACACACACGTTCGTCCTACTAATGCGAATTATCCAGCCGTATCGACTTCCATTCAGGAAATGGTTGAAAAAGTTGCATCGGGATCACTTGCACCTGAAGCTGCAATGAAAGAATATGCAACAAGTGTAGAAAGAACAGTCGGCGCTGATAAAGTAGCGACGAAGTAGCACAGCTGAGAAGCCGATTGTTGCTTAACGACAATCGGCTTGTCTTTTTCAAATTCAGTCAGGAGGATACCAGATGGAAGCGATAAACTCGCGATTTCCCAAAGCGAAAAGGAAAGGGAACGGCAGTGAACAGTGGAGGGCGGCGCTATTCTTATCGCCTAGCTGGCTGCTGCTCTTACTCTTTTTCTTCGTGCCGGCAGTTTTAACTTTTTATTTCGCGTTTACGAATATGGCTTTGACCGGAGCGGCAGCAGCGAATACGCAGTTTGTCGGGTTCCAAAACTTCACGAATATGTTTCAGGATGCGACATTCCGCACTTCTGTAGGCAACACCATCGTATTCCTCATTTTCTCGGCCGTTGTTGGCCAGCAGGTTATGGGCTTTCTTATCGCATTTCTAATGAATGGCAGAAACCGCGTATTCCGCAGTGTTGTCGGCTCCATCGTTATTTCGGGCTGGGTAGCGCCAGAAGTGGTATGCGCGTTTGTATGGTTCGCTTTTCTGAATGATACCGGAACGGCTAATGCGTTTATTCAAGGCATCGGCTTTGAGCCTATCGCTTGGCTGTATACGTTCCCGATGGTATCCGTTATTGTGGCAAACGTATGGCATGGAACAGCCTTCTCCATGATGGTATTCCAGGCTGCACTGGGCGACGTGCCTAAAGAGGTTGAGGAAGCGGCAATGATCGATGGCGCTTCGGCTTGGCAGAGACTTATCCGCATTACCATTCCAATGATCAGCGGTTCAGTTGTAACGAATATGGTACTCGTGACGCTTCAAACATTAGGCTCCTTTACGCTCATTTATGCGCTGACAGGTGGCGGTCCGGGAAATGCAACGGAGACGCTGCCAATCTATATGTATCATCAGGCCTTCGTCAACTATCAGCTTGGCTACGGCACAGCTATTTCGCTTGTTCTGCTGTTGATCGGTATTGTTGCCAGTCTGTTGTATATGAAGCTTCTTAAAGTGAAGCTGTAAGCCATGCGCAAAGCTTGGATAATAGTTTATTAAAAGGAGGACGCGAGAATGAGCAGCAACGTACGCAAGCGCCCCAGAATGAATCGGTTTATGGTCGGCCGGGTGCTTCCTTATATTATTTTGAGTTTTATCGCTTTATTGTTCCTGCTTCCAATGCTGTGGCTCGTATTGGCTTCGTTCGATGGAGCAGCTACCCTTGCTTTGAAGGTGCCGGATGAGGTAACGCTAAGCAATTATACGTCTACACTAGCGAGCTCTGACAATCAGCGCTCTTTCGGCAATGGCTTGCTGCTGGCTCTTGGACAAGCACTGCTTGTTGTAGCGGCGGCAGGGCTAGCTTCTTATCCGCTGTCACGTTATCAGCTGCGGTATAAACGTCCGTTTATGTATGTAATCCTGTTCGCAACAGGCTTGCCGATTACGGCGGTTATGGTTCCGGTTTATCAGTTTTTCCTGTACATGCAAATTCAGGATTCCTTGTTTTTCACCATTTTGTTCTTGGCCGCATCCGCGCTGCCATATTCGATCTGGATGATGAAAAACTTCATGGATTCCGTACCTTTGGAGCTGGAGGAAGCTGCTTGGGTGGACGGTGCGTCCATCTGGACGACGCTTCGCCTGGTCGTTGCTCCACTGATGCTGCCAGGCATTTTCACAGTCGGCATTTTCGCCTTTGCAGGCAGCTGGGGGAACTTCCTCGTTCCGTTCATTTTGCTGCAAAGTCCGCAGAAGCTTCCTGCTGCCGTTACCATTTACCAGTATTTTGGGCAAAATGGCATTGTGCAGTACGGCAAGCTGGCAGCCTTCTCAATCATTTACACGATCCCTGCGGTTGCGCTTTATGTGTTCGGCCAACGCTTTATGTCCCAAGGCTTTAGCTTCGGCGGAGCGAATAAGGGTTAATTACAAACGTAAAAGAAAAGCGGCAAGGCTCGATATCCCTGAGGGACGAGCTTGCCGCTGTTTTACTTTTATTGCTTCATGCTTCATACAATCGGCGGGCTTCTGCATCCCGACTTAGTAATTGAAGCGTAGTCATTCTTCATGAATGTGAACCTACGTTCCGAAAGGTAGCTTCATGCTCTTCGCTTCGGGGGCTTACTCCCTGTTCAAAGGTAGATTTGGCGGACACAGGAGCAGCTATTTCATCAGAACCATGGGTTATGGCACAGTCTGCGGACACAGGAGCCGCTAATGAGCTGCCATAACCCATTTTAACGAGATTATTAAGGAAATAACGGATTTCCTGTCCGCTTACGGCCTGAAATCGCAGTAAAAGCCAGAATAGCGGCTCCTCAGTCCTCCAAAAAGGAATGCGCGTCTCGAGCTTCATGTTATCAGCAACAGTGGTCTCTGTAACAATGGTCTAAGCAACAATTGCTTGCTGCTGTCTCAGACTAATCGTCAGATGAGTTTGGCCACGAATGAGCGCTGGGCAAGGAGCAGCAGGCCGACTCTGATTTATATATCACCTGGTGAATCACGCTGCAAATGAGTGGACATATCCAGCAAATAGGTTGCTTCATATAAATACAGTCACAGGAATAGGTTGACCCACCCTTCTTTTGTTGTTACTATTTTGTGGAAAATAGTTTTATTGCTATCGTTCATCACTTTTCTTAAAAAAGAACAGGAGGAACAAAAATGACTAAAGCTGCAATTAGCACAGAAGTAACGACGCTGCATAACGGGGTGCAAATGCCGCGGCTGGGGCTTGGCGTATACTTGTCGAAAGAAGGCGATGAGGTTGAGCACGCTGTACGTTACGCTATAGAAGCAGGGTATCGCAGCATCGACACGGCAAGCGCTTACAACAATGAGACGGGTGTAGGGCGTGCAATTGCCGAGAGTGGTATTGCTAGGGAAGAGCTGTTCATTACGACGAAGGTGTGGAACCGGGACCAAGGCTATGAGACGACACTGCAAGCATTCGAAGCAAGCCGAAAGCGTCTAGGTCTGGATGTGATAGATTTGTATTTAGTGCATTGGCCGGTGGCTGGCAAATTTACGGAAACGTACCGCGCGCTGGAAAAGCTCTATAAGGATGGCTACATTCGGGCGATTGGCGTGAGCAATTTCCTGCTGCCGCATTTCGACGAGCTTCTGCCAGGCTGCGAAATTAAGCCGATGGTCAATCAGGTGGAGTTCCATCCGCTGCTGACACAGCCGGAGCTGCAAAGCTTCTGCCGTGAGCAAGGCATCCAGCTTGAGGCATGGAGCCCGCTCATGCAAGGGAATTTAGACGTGCCGCTGCTTCAGGAACTGGCTGGCAAATACGGCAAAAGCCCGGCACAGGTCGTCATCCGCTGGGATCTGCAAAAAGGCGTCATTACGATTCCTAAATCCGTTCGAAAAGAGCGCATTATCGAAAATGGCGATGTTTTTGATTTTGAGCTGACGGAAGCAGAGGTTGCGGCAATTGATGGACTAAACGAAGGGCGCCGTTATGGCTCCAACCCGATGAATTTCAATTTTTAAAGCGGGCATAAACGGCCAATGCATAATAGATCGAGAGTCATCGCATCCTAATGATGAATTTTAGCGGGAACGGACTATTGACAGTTTGAACTGTAATTGATAAAATTACAGTACTAAACAGGGAGGCCGTTCACATTGAACAGCGAATTTACAATTGCCGTACACAGTCTTGTATATTTAGCTCATTTGCCGGAAAACATGGCAAGCAGCGAGATGATTGCCGTCAACGTTGGGACTCATTCAGCCCGCGTTCGCAAGGTGATGAGCGGCTTGCGCCGCAGCGGTTATGTGGATACGCGCGAAGGATCGGGAGGCGGCTATCGGCTGACGATTGATCCGAGTGTAGTAACGCTTGCCGATGTTTACCGAGTGATGGCGCAAGGTTCGCTTATTCCAAGCTGGTGCTCGGGCGATCCGGGCATGGAGTGCGTCGTCGGCTCCAATATGAACCAGGTGATGTTCCGGATTTTTTGTGAGGCGGAGAAGCAGCTGGAATCGCATTTCAGTCACACGACCATTCAGGATGTGCTTGGCCAGATTCATGCGTGTGAATAGGCAACTGATTATAAAGACGGTGTGAGGGGTATTCCCTTATCATACAACACAGCTGGAGAGGATGATTGAAATGGCAGTAGCATTAACGAAAGACAACTTTTCATCTAACGTAGAGAGCGGCGTATCTCTGGTAGATTTCTGGGCACCTTGGTGCGGACCTTGCAAAATGCAGCTTCCAATCGTTGAAGAATTGGCAACTGAGCTTGCTGGCCAAGCAACAATTGCAAAAATCAATGTTGACGAAGAGCCTGAACTGGCTTCGCAATTCGGGGTAATGAGCATTCCAACGCTTATTTTGTTCAAAGACGGACAGCCCGTTGACAAAATGGTAGGTCTGCAAAGCAAAGACGCGTTGAAAACAAAAATCAACAATCAACTGTAAGACCTTTGGTCGCGCATTGATTAAATGAAGAGAAGCTGCATCGCCGATGGTTCATCGGTGTGCGGCTTCTTTTTTATATAGGGACGCTAAAGGATGGCAATTCCGTTCACACTTGTGCAAATTATTCTTCAAAAAGACGCAACTTCCCTCAAAGCTTAGGCGTCTATAGGATATTCAGGAATGTATTGGAGGGGGAAGCAGGAGATGGGGAGCAAAAAACGATTGATTGCATTTGTAGCGTTAGTCGCGCTTACAAGCAGTGTGCCTACCGCCGCTTTTGCAAGCGGAGCGAAGGTGACGATTGATCGCCAGACTTCTCTGGCAGATAGTATTTCCGGGGAGGACTCGATGGAGGCTGCGGCGAATGTATCGGTTTCGAAGGATAAGGCAGAGAAGCTGGCGCGCGAGCGTGTGAGCATTCCGAATGAATACACGCTGCAGGGCGCGTCTTTGGCGGTCAGCGTGCTGGCACAGGGCAAACGTAATGTATGGGGGCTTGATTTCGTCAAGAAAGTGAATGGCAAGCATAAGGGCAGCATTTATGTTCAAATTGATGCTGACGGTGGCCAGTTGCTGTCCTTTAGTTCCTATATAGACAATCCTAGCTCCAAGCCGACGTATCCACTCAAAGTAGAGCGCTCAGCTGCCCAGGATGTTGCTGCTTCCTTCATGAAGCAAATTGCTGCAGCCTATGTGAATCAGGTGCGCTACAATCCCGAATATGGTGCGCAGGTGCTTCCCCCACTGACAGGCGAGGTTGTTCATAAAATTCGCTATGACCGAATCATTAATGATATTCCTTATGTTGACAACTATATTGAACTCGATGTCGACAGTGAAGGCCATATTACTAATTATAAATTGCAATGGGACGATACGCTTCAGTTTCCAAAAGCAGACTCGCGCATTACGCTAGCGCAGGCCAATGCTAAGCTTCGTGAGCTTGCCCAGCCAGAGCTGCAATATATTGTGCCTTATAGCCCACAAGGCCAGCGTTCCCCTATGCTTAGCTACGAGATGGGCAGTCTGGCGATAAATGCACTAGACGGCTCGCTTATTAAGAAGCTGTATGATCAGACAAGCAGCGTTTCCGATACTCCAATTGCGCCAGCAGCGCTTGGCGAAGCGCCAAAAGCGGGCAATTTGACAGATAAACAGGCGACCTCGCTCGTAGAGTCGAATTTCAAGCTGCCAACAGGTGCTGTGCTGTCTAATTCAAGCTACAATGAGTACAACGACGATACAACAGGCCATAACGAATCGTATTGGAACCTCAATTGGACGACGAAGAGCGGAGCTAGAGAGACAGGCTCTGTATCGGCCACTGTTGATAGCAAGACGGGCATCATTCGCAGCTATTACGCCTATGCCTACGATGGTGTGGATACCTCTTTGAAGCCTTCCTTGACCTATGAGCAGGCGGAGAAAATGGCAACAGATACGGTCACAAAGCAGCTTCCATGGGCGGCTGCCCAGCTGTACGTTGTAAAGCCTGATCCACAGAAGTACAGCGAGGCGCCAGCCGGTACGATTAATTCCTATTACATTTCATTTATTCGCAAAATCCAGGGAGCGACGGTGTCCTATGACCGGGTCAATGTCAACGTGGATGCCCGGACGAATGAAGTGACGATGTATGACGCCCAGCTTGCCTCCTTTAACTACCCGACGGAAGCGCCAAAGGTTATTGAAAAAACGGAAGCGATCGAAAAGTGGCTCACCTACTATCGTACAGAGCTGACTTATTATGTAGAGCGGGAATATTCCCTGCAAGGCCAGCCGATTCCCATCGAAAAATATAACCTGATGCTGGCTGCCGGTGAACTGGATTCCGAACAAGTGGAAAGCAAGACGGATGTGAAGCTTGTCTACCGACTTGTTCCGGCTGCCATTGATGAATCCGTGTTTCTGGATGCCCAAAGCGGGCAATGGCGGAATCGCGAAAGTGGGGAGGTTACGGCGTTAGAGAAGCCTAAGGCGCTGGATGTCGAAGGCCACTGGGCGCAGCGTCAGTTGGAGCTGATGGTTGCCTACAAGGCGCTGGATGTGAAGGATGGCAAAGTGCGTCCAAATGCGATTGTGACACGCGGCGAATTGATTAAAATGCTCGTGCTTGCCATGAACAGTGGGCGCGGCCCGATTGTGATGGAGAGCGCTGACTCGGCCAACGCGTCTTTTAGCGATGTAGCGGCAGGATCAGGCTATTATGTATATGTCCAAAGCGCGCTTGAGCAAAATCTGATTGATATTGGAGACGGCACCTTTAATCCGGCGGGCGAGGTAGACCGTGAGGAAATGGCCGAGCTGATCGTGCGGGCATTGGGCTACAACACACTAGCGAATCATGAGCAGCTGTTTAATATTAATTTTAAAGATGCGGACAAGACAGAGAAAAAAGGCCAGGCGGCAATCGTGGTCGGCCTGAACATAATGTCACTGTCGGATGGAGGCTTCCTTCCAGAGCGTAAAGTGACGCGGGCAGAGGCGGCGACGGCATTTTTCCGTTTCCTGCAAACGCGTGCGGATTTGAAGGAAGCGCCGATTCGCGACTAAGGGCTGAAGGCTATCTCTTGCTCAGCAATACGAGTCATAATCTAACGGCGGTACTGAACAACGGAAGAGCCTTCAGCCAGGCAGCTAAGCGGCTGGAGGCTCTTCTGTATGCTTTTTTACTGAAAGAATAGATAGGTTCAAAGGTTGTTAGTCGGTTTTTTTCTTCTTGTCTGTGAAGTTGGAGACGGATTTCGTATCCTTGATGTTATCGTTCACGAATGCCATGTCCTGATTTTTAGCATGCATCTTCGTTGTGCCTTTGTAATTGCCTTTATGGGTGTTGTTTTCCACGGCGCTTCACCTCCTGACTGCGGATAATCCCAGCTATAGTATGGCCGAAGCGTTCTGAAGCATGCGTGAAAAAAGGACATGTGCTGCGTTTTAGTCAAGGTTACAAAGTAAAGGCAGCAGGCTACAATGAAATGGTATACCAGCAGAAGTACATTATTTTTCTAAAGAAAAACAGCATGGGGCAGTATTCCATCATTAATATGGATAATGGGAAATTTGAAGTGGGAGGTTCGAAGCAGCCTGACTTAAAAACGGGCGGGGATCAACCATTCGAAATCAAACAAAAGCTATGGGATGAATTAAACGACAAATATGAATTCGAATATGGATTCTAATCAAGCGATTGCATGAGGAGGGGGGAGAAGGTTGTGTCAACACCCTAGCACAACCGTTTTACTAAACGTGTCAGCGAACTCGCCCCTTTTATTGTTTATACGCATCGGGTATAATGACGAGAGCTTGTTACTTCGGAAAATGGGGTGTCTTTACGCATGGCTTTAAAAGCTGGTATCGTAGGCTTGCCGAATGTCGGCAAATCGACTTTGTTTAATGCAATTACGCAAGCGGGCGCTGAATCCGCTAACTATCCTTTTTGTACAATTGATCCTAACGTTGGTGTTGTAGAGGTGCCGGATCCGCGTCTGAACAGGCTCGTTGAGCTTGTAGTGCCGAAAAGCATCGTGCCTACAGCGTTTGAGTTTGTTGATATTGCCGGTCTGGTTGCAGGCGCGAGCAAGGGCGAAGGACTTGGCAACAAGTTTTTGGCGCATATCCGTGAAGTGGATGCGATTGTTCATGTCGTTCGCTGCTTCCAAGACGAGAATATTACGCATGTAGCGGGCAAAATCGACCCGATCGACGATATTCAGACCATTAACCTGGAGCTGATTTTGGCCGATATTGATTCCGTGGATAAAAAGATCGAGCGCTCCCGCAAAAATCTCAAGGGCGGAGATAAAAAAGTTGTCCAAGAGGTTGAAGTGCTTGAGCGTGTAAAAGAAGCGCTCTACAATGATATGCCAGCGCGCAGCCTGGAGCTGTCCGATGATGAGAAGCTGCTCATTCGCGATCTTCATTTGCTGACAATGAAGCCTGTGCTCTATGCAGCCAATGTGAGCGAAGCTGAAGTTGCCGATACGGACAATAACGAATTTGTTAATAAAGTTCGTGAGTTTGCGGCTGCTGAAAATGCAGAAGTGGTGCCAATCTCCGCGCGCGTTGAGGAAGAAATTGCTGAGCTGGAAGGCGAAGACAAGGCGATGTTCCTTGAAGAGCTTGGCCTTGCGGAATCGGGACTCAACCGTCTAATTCGTGCGGCTTACAAGCTGCTTGGCCTTTATACGTATTTTACGGCAGGCGTGCAGGAAGTCCGCGCTTGGACAATTCGCAGCGGAACGAAAGCGCCGCAGGCGGCTGGCGTTATTCATACGGATTTTGAGCGTGGCTTCATTCGCGCCGAGATCGTATCGTTTGACGATTTGTCTGCTGCCGGTTCCATGAACGTTGCGAAGGAGCGTGGCCAGGTTCGCCTGGAAGGCAAGGACTACGTCGTAAAAGACGGCGATGTTATTCATTTCCGTTTCAACGTATAAATTATTTTTTTGTGAAAAAGGGAGTCCTCGAACCGCTTTGCCAGCGGGGTCGGGGGCTTCTTCGCATAGATGGGCGAAGAAGCCAAATAAAAACTGGGTGTGGCGGCAGTAATTCGCTTGTCGATAGAATGCCGCGCATATGTTATAATGGAGTATCAAAGTGTGATAACAGAGGTGAATGATGGTGTTGGACCGTTTACAAGCACTGGCCGATCGCTACGAGAAGCTGAGTGAGCTGCTGTGTGATCCAGATGTAGCAAGTGATCCGAAGCGTCTGCGGGAATATTCCAAGGAGCAGTCCGATCTGCAACAATCTTATGAGGCTTATACTGAATATAAACAAGTGTCGGAGCAACTGGATGACGCGAAGGTTATGCAGGGCGAGAAGCTGGATGATGAAATGCGCGAAATGGTCAAGATGGAGATTGATGAGCTATCTGACCGCAAGGAAGAGCTGGAAGAAAAAATTAAAATTTTGCTTCTGCCGAAAGATCCCAACGATGACAAAAACGTTATCGTGGAAATTCGCGGCGCTGCTGGCGGTGATGAAGCGGCTTTATTCGCTTATGAGCTGTACCGCATGTACACGAAGTTTGCGGATACGCAAGGCTGGCGTGTAGAGCTGATGGATTTTAATGAAAATGACTTGGGCGGTTTTAAAGAGGTTATTTTTATGATTACGGGTAAAGGCGCCTACAGCAAGCTGAAATTCGAGAGCGGCGCTCATCGGGTGCAGCGTATTCCGGTAACGGAGTCTGGCGGCCGTATTCATACGTCCACTTCTACCGTTTCGGTTATGCCGGAGGTTGAGGAAGTAGAAGTCGAGATTTTCGACAAGGATATTCGGGTGGATACGTTCTGCTCCAGCGGCGCAGGCGGTCAGTCAGTTAATACGACGAAATCCGCTGTCCGGGTGCTTCACGTACCGACGGGCATTATGGCTACTTGCCAAGACGGCAAATCGCAAAATGAAAACAAAGCCAAAGCGCTGCAAGTATTGCGTGCGCGTATTGTAGATGTACAGCGTCAAGAGGAAGAGGCGAAATATGCCGGCGAGCGTAAAAGCAAAGTCGGAACGGGCGACCGCAGCGAGCGGATTCGCACGTATAATTTCCCGCAGAGCCGCGTGACAGATCACCGTATCGGACTTACGCTGCATAAGCTGGATTCGGTTATGAACGGCGACATGGCGGAAATTATTTCGTCGCTGACGATTGCCGAGCAAGCGGACATTATGGAGAGAGAACTGAACTAACTTAGGTGCTTTCCAAATAAGCTGCCGATTAAGGCATGCTGCGTGAAGAGGCAGGGTTTTCGAGCATCAGTGCTTGGAGAGCCTGCCTTTTATGCGGCTATGCGTGTTATTGCCAAGCGTTTAGGGAAGTAAAGAAAGGGACGTTGGATACATGGGCGACAATAGCAAGGGGTGGAAGGTTGTGCTGCCTTGTACCATTAGAGAAGCCTGCTTGCAGGCTTCTTCGTTTTTGGCGGGGCAGGGCGTGGAGGAGCCGCGCAATAATGCGGAGCTGCTGCTCCTGCATCTGCTGGGCATCGGGCGCATGGAATTGCTGCGCGACGGGGGCGAGCCTTTTCCGAGCGAGCTGGCTCCAGCATGGGATGCGCTCACTCAGCGAAAAGGGAACGGCGAGCCGGTGCAATATATCATCGGCGAGCAATGGTTTTACAGCAGGCCGTTTGCGGTTACGCCGGCCGTGCTGATTCCGCGGCCCGAGACGGAGCTGCTCGTCGAGGCCGTGCTTGAGGCGGCGGATCGCCTGTGGCCGGAATCGGCACAGGCGGAAGCGGCGGACGCGGCGGACGCGCCAGTGGAAGGCGCGGCTGGGACGGGGTTGGCCGCTGCGAGCAATCGCGCCAGCGAGCAGGCGGAGCAGGGGGAAGCGTCAGCTAAAGCTGCTGACGCGACTAAGGGCTGGGCTGCGCGGCCGACGGTGTTTGACGTCGGCACGGGCAGCGGCGCCATCGGCGTGACGCTGGCTGCGCTGCGTCCGCTCTGGCGCGTATGCGCGTCCGATCTTTCGCCGGACGCGCTGGCTGTCGCCCGCACGAATGCGGCCCGCCATGGAGCGGCAGGCCGCATGGCGTTCGTGCAGGGCGACCTGCTGGCGCCGTTCCTCGGAACGGGCGGCGCCGCCGCAGCCCAGGCACCCGGCGCGGCAGACCTCCGCGTCGATGTGCTGGTGTCCAATCCGCCGTATATACCGGCGGATGACCTCCCGGGCTTGCAGCGCGAGGTGCGGGATTACGAGCCGCATCTCGCGCTGGATGGGGGAGCGGACGGGCTGGACCCGTACCGCCGCATGGTAGAGCAGCTGCCGCTGCTGAGGCAGCTGCCGCGCATCGTCGCTTTCGAGCTGGGCATGGGCCAAGCGGAAGCGGTGGCGAAGCTTTTAAGGGAAGCGGGAGCATGGGACGAGGTGCGGACGATTACGGATTATGGCGGCATTGACCGCCATGTTATTGCGGTTCGCACGAACGGCTAGGCAGGATTATCAATCCCTCCTGTGAAGCTGGCTACCATGCTTGCTGCCAGTGCGCTCATGCAGGAGCGGACTAATCCTATAATCGATACAAGGCAATCACATTAGAATAGCTCATAGGGGTTGTCTATTTTTGAAATATAAGAAAGTATATGTTTAGCCTTACTGTTCTTCTATTTCTCGGACTGAAACGCGCCGCGCCCCAAAGGACGGCGACAGCCGTTTCACCTTGTCTATTAAAAATTAATAGTTTTGAGGTTTATAGAAAGGGAATCGCGGACATACTTACGGATAGATACGTTCCGGAACGCAAGCAGAGGTACCGACGGGTGCCATCGAGAGGAGCTTGTGTATGTCCCGCAATTATTCCCGTTTTTCTTATCGTAGATCGGTTGTTCTTATTATGGTGGTGCTTGCTGTACTTGTGATGAGCTGGGAGATGCAAAAGGTGGATGCCGCTGTAGCTGGCAGCCATATTCCGGAGGAGTCGATCAGGCTCCGTATATTGGCTAATTCCGACGCCCCTGCCGATCAGGCAGTCAAACGCGTCGTTCGTGATGCTGTGGTAGAAGCGATGAACAGCTGGGTGACTGGACCGCAGACAATAGAGGAAGCGCGTGCAACAATGCGCACGCATATGGACGAAATGGAGCTATTGGTTGGCAAAGTATTGAGCAGCCGGGGTTTTGATTATGCGTTCCACATTGAGCTTGGCCAGGTTCCGTTCCCTACTAAAATGTACGGAAGTGAAGTATATCCTGCTGGCAGCTACGAAGCGCTGCTGATTACGTTAGGCGAAGGCAAGGGGCAAAACTGGTGGTGCGTGCTGTTCCCGCCTCTGTGCTTCATTGACGCAGCTTCCGGCGAAGCGGTAGCCGCTGATGTCGAGGTTGAGACATCAAAAGCAGCAAACAAGGAAGAATCGAAAGAAACTAAAGCTGATGTAGAAAAGGCTTCCGTACAAAAAGATAAAGCCAGCGAAGTTGTCCATGCCAAGCAGGAGCCTGCTAATAGCAAAGCGGAAGGCGAAGCGCCGGAAGCGAAGTTTTTTCTTTGGGAAATGCTGCAAAAGCTGATTGCTTGGGTGCAAAGCTTGTTCGCCTAGGGCGTATATGCAAAAGTATGCAAGCCAGATCCAGATAGAATGTAGTATCGAACGTATTGTCTCTCTTACCGGGAATGCTGCCCGACATGAACGTGAGCTTATATACCGAATGGCAGCTCCATACTCTTCGTTTCAGGGTTTTACTCCCTGCACAAAGATAGACTTGGCGGACACAGCAGCCGCTATTTTAATAGAATTACGCGTAAAGGCATAGGTTGCGGACTCAGGAGCCGCTAATGCGCTGCCTTTAGCCATTCTGACGGGATAATGAGGACGATAGCGGATTTCCTGTCCGCTTATTGCCTAAAAATGAATCAAAAGCCAAAATAGCGGAATCTCAGTCCTCAAAAAAAGAAATGAGCGTCCCTAGCTCCCAAGCTTCCAAGCTGTGAGGTCTTAGCAACAATGGTCTCAGCTGCGTGGTCTCAGCAACAATCGCATGCTTCGGTTCTCAAGCCTTGTTTCGTCAGATGAGATTGGCCTTGAATAAGATCTGAGCAAGGAGTAGCAGGGCGACTCCGGCTTGCATACACACCCTAGCATACAGCAGCCAGTAGTCAGGATTGAGCCAGTGAGCATCCGCGGGCAGCGGTTATGCTGCTGGCTCCGTTTTTATCCAAGCGTATGGTATACTAACAGGAGTATACGGACTAGAAGGATGACTACAATAGAGCAAGGATTGAAGGATAGAGATGACAACGACGAAGGTATGGCGCATGGCGGACGAGCACGCTGAGGAGTCCATTGCGGAAGCAGCGGAATTGCTCCGCCGTGGAGAGCTTGTTGCTTTCCCGACGGAGACGGTATATGGGCTTGGGGCAGATGCTCGCAGTTCGGAGGCAGTAGCGGGGATTTTTCAGGCGAAAGGCCGTCCCTCCGATAATCCGCTTATTGTTCACATCGCAAATATTTCGCAGCTCGACGAGCTGGTGCTGCCTTATTCGACGCTTGCAAAGCAGCTTATGGGGCAGCTGTGGCCTGGACCGCTCACGCTTGTGCTTCCCGTTCAACCGGGAGCGGTGTCACCGCTTGTGACGGCTGGCTTGTCCACTGTCGGCGTGAGGATGCCTTCCCACCCGGTAGCCCTGCGCCTCCTAGCAGCTGCTGGCTGTCCAGTTGCCGCGCCGAGCGCTAATCGCTCAGGCAGGCCAAGCCCAACGCTCGCCGAGCATGTGGCTGAAGACCTCAGCGGTCGTATCAGCGGCATTGTCGATGGCGGCGCTACAGGCATCGGCCTTGAATCGACCGTCATTGAACTGACGGGCGAGCAGGCGCTTCGTATTTTGCGTCCAGGCGGCGTAACGGTGGAGCAGCTGCGCGAAGCGGCGCCGCAAGCGGAGATCGATGCGCCTGCGGATGCTGCATCGGCAGCGGAGGAGCTGGCAGCCCCGCGTTCGCCAGGCATGAAATACACGCATTATGCGCCGAAGGGCGAGCTTAGCATTGTGCAAGGAAGCTCAGCTGCCGAGCGTATAGCTTATATGCAGGAGCAGGTGGCACAAGCAGCAAACGCTGGGCTGAAAGCAGGCGTTCTCGTATTCGATGAGCAGGCCGCTGCTATGCAGGGCGGCTCCGCTTTTGTGCTGACTTATGGGAGCGGACAGCAGCTGGAGCAGGCTGCCCATCGCCTATATGCAGCTTTGCGCCAGTTTGATGCTGAAGGCGTACAGCGGATTTGGGCAGAGGGCTGCGAGCCGGACGGTATTGGAGCTGCGCTTATGAATCGGCTGCTCAAGGCAGCCGGTCATCGCACTCATCAGGTATAGGGCAAAACCAGCTTAAGCCAGCGGCCTATTTTTCACTAGAAAAGTTGAAGCTCGTGCCAGTCGTGCCGATTACGCGATTATGCGTTTAAGCGGCTGCAGCTTTGCAGTTTGCAGCACGCCTTAGAAGGGTAAGAATATGTCTAGTACCCCTTAAACAAGCTATAGTATGTTTGTCCCCATTTCCGCATATGTTGGGGTATGAATGTTTGCGGACGTGGGGGGAGATCGTTTTGTGGGGTAGCCATATGCTTGGAGGGCAATTTGTTACACTGCTGATTATGGCGGTTGCGCTTGGCATGGATGCTTTTTCGCTAGGAATCGGAATTGGTCTGCGCGGCATTCGCTGGAACCATATGATAAGATTAAGTACCATTATCGGTATATTTCATATTATTATGCCGCTCGGGGGCATGTACGCTGGGGGATTCGTCAGCGGCTTGCTCGGTCATGTAGCGACTGCGGCTGCTGGTGTGCTGCTGGTGCTGCTCGGCGGGCATATGATTTATAGCTCCTTGCGGGGAGAAGATGCGCAAACCTTTGATCACCGCACGATTTGGGGAACGCTGCTGTTCGCGCTCGGCGTCAGTGCTGATTCCTTTTCCGTTGGCGTAACGCTCGGCATGTTTGCGGCCGATTTGCTATTGACGGTGCTGCTGTTTGGTTTTTTTGGCAGCATGATGTCGATCATAGGGCTGCTGCTTGGACAAAGGGTCAGCCATAAGCTAGGCGGCTATGGCGAAGCGTGCGGCGGCGCGGTGCTGCTGGTGTTCGGTTTATTGTTTATTTTCTGAGTGCACATAGAAAGGGGTATGTGGCGTGAAACGCATTTTGTTCATTTGTACGGGAAATACCTGTCGTTCTCCAATGGCGGAGGCGATGCTGAAAAATATGGCGGTCCAGCAAGGCGTAGCGGCCCAAGTGCGTTCGGCAGGCATTTCGACGATTGACGGGTTGGCCGTTTCCGGCCATGCGACAGAGGTGCTGCGCGATTATGGCATTGAGCATCAGAGCTCTTCGTGCGCGCTGACTGGGGAAGCGGTGAAATGGGCCGACCTCGTACTGACAATGACAGCCAGCCACAAAAGAGGACTGCTCCAATGGTTTCCGGAAGCCGTCGACAAAGCGCATACGCTCAAAGAATATGTCAATCAGGATACGGGCGTATTGGCAGACATCAAGGAGCTTGAGCGGCTTTATACGGAGCTGCACATGAAGCAGACGCTGGGACAGCAGTTGACCGATGGCGAACGCAATCGTTTGCTGGAGCTGGAGCGCCGTATACCAAGCTTTGATATAATAGACCCGTTTGGCGGAACCCTCGGGAATTACAAAAGCTGCGCCGAGGAAATTCACAGCTGCTTGCAGCTGCTGCTCGTGCGGCTAAAGCAGGAATAGGTGGATGGCTGCGGCAAGCAAAAGTGGAAGCGCGAATTTAGGCGCGGGAACGATTGATTTTTCACAAAAATTCGGCTATGATGGGTACAGATATACGGTTTCCGATGTGACTGGCGACGGAAGTGGGTAACCACGGTGGAGCATCGGAACATACGGCCGGTCGCCTGGGCAAAGAGCAGCATGCTGAAGAGCATGTCATGCTCTTTTTTCGTCTTTTAGGACAAATTTAGGTATAATAAAGTCGTATTCGTGCAAGTGCAGCATCGTCATACTTTGGAGGAGGTTTATACGTGAAAATTGCCATTGGCGCCGATCATGCCGGCTACCGGCTGAAGGACGAAATTGTACCATTTCTGCTATCGCTTGGACATGTTATTGAAGATTTCGGTTGTGACTGCAACCAATCGGTCGATTACCCGGATTATGCACTGCCTGTAGCAGAAAAGGTGGCAAACGGGGAAGTGGATCGCGGTATTCTCATTTGTGGAACAGGCATTGGCATGTCGATTGCCGCTAATAAGGTTAAAGGCATCCGCTGCGCGCTGGTGCACGATTTATTTTCCGCCAAAGCGACGCGCGAGCATAATGATACGAATGTAATTGCACTGGGTGAGCGGGTCATTGGCCCAGGCGTTGCACAGGAAATTCTTCGCATTTGGCTGGACACGCCATTCTCCGGTGGCGAACGTCATGCGGGACGCATTCATAAAGTAGGCCAAATCGAGCAAAAATATAACGCTTAAGCTAAACGAGCATGGACGAAGGCTTTGTTCCATACCTTTATTGATACGGTTAGACAAGGAGGCCGCCTGCTATGGGAGCAAACGAGGAAACAATAGCGATAGCAAGTGCAGTAGAGACGATCGTTCGCGAGCTTGCGGCAGCGGGCAGCCTGCGGGTTGGACAGCTTCTCGTCATCGGCACGAGCACGAGCGAGGTGCTGGGCCGGCGCATTGGGACGTCGGGAACGCTTGAAGCTGCTGCGGAAATTTTCGCTGGGGTTGAGGCCGTGCGCCGCGATATAGGTTTTTATCCCGTGTATCAATGCTGTGAGCACTTGAACCGTGCGCTCGTTATCGAGCGTGAAGCGGCTGAACGCTACGGGCTTGAGCAGGTCGCGGCGATTCCTGTTCCGAAGGCAGGCGGCTCCATGGCGGCTTACGCGTATCGGCACATCAGCGATGCCTGTCTCGTCGAGACGGTAGCCGCGCATGCTGGAATAGATATCGGAGACACCTTCATCGGTATGCATTTGCGCAGAGTGGCGGTTCCGGTGCGGCCTTCTATTCGCAGCATTGGCGAGGCGCACGTCACGATGGCGGTTACGCGGCCAAAGCTTATTGGCGGTGTACGTGCGGTGTATGAGCTGGATGGGGTGGCAGACAGCCGTGATGCTGTTGTCTTGACCCCTGAACAATCAGCCGGTACTTGCGATTAATTGTAAGTATTCCATAAGATTTTATTATTGGCGGAGGAGCATGCAGCCCGTAGAACATGTATCTGAAGAGCATATCATGCTTAATCCTTATCTATATAACAAGCACACACTACTAAGGAGGCAATTATAATGGAAAATCTACGTAAACAAGATCCGGAAGTTTTGAAAGCAATGGGACTGGAATTGCAGCGTCAACGCGATAACATCGAGCTAATCGCATCGGAAAATATCGTAAGCGAAGCCGTACTGGAAGCATTGGGTTCTGCTTTGACGAACAAATATGCAGAAGGCTACCCGGGCAAACGTTTCTACGGCGGCTGTGAGCATGTGGACATCGTGGAAGATATCGCACGCGATCGTGCCAAAGAACTGTTTGGCGCAGACCATGCCAACGTACAACCGCATTCCGGCGCACAAGCGAATATGGCTGTTTATTTGGCGGCGCTTAAGCCTGGCGACACGGTACTGGGCATGAATTTGGCTCATGGCGGCCACTTGACGCACGGCAGCCCGGTTAACGCTTCCGGCTTGCTTTACAACTTTGTAGCATACGGCGTAAATGAAGATTCCTTCACGATTGATTATGAAGAGGTCCGCAAAGCGGCATTCAAGCACCGCCCTCGCATGATCGTAGCTGGCGCATCTGCATATCCGCGAATTATTGATTTCGAAAAAATGGCTAAAATCGCAAACGATGTAGGCGCGCTATTTTTTGTAGATATGGCTCATATTGCAGGTCTTGTAGCAGCTGGACTTCACCCGAACCCAGTGCCGCATGCACATTTCGTTACAACGACAACGCACAAAACGCTTCGCGGTCCTCGCGGCGGCATGATCTTGTGCCGTAAAGAGTGGGCAGCTGCGATCGACAAAGCAGTATTCCCAGGTACACAAGGCGGCCCTCTGATGCATGTTATTGCAGCTAAAGCGGTAGCGCTCGGCGAAGCTCTTCAGCCATCCTTCAAAACGTATGCGCAAAACGTTGTGAAAAATGCGGCTGTTCTTTCCGATACACTCGTTGCAGCAGGCATTAACATCGTATCCGGCGGCACAGACAACCACCTGATGCTGATCGACACGCGTTCCCTGAACATTACAGGCAAAGAAGCTGAGCACGTGCTGGATTCAATCGGTATTACAGCTAACAAAAATGCGATTCCTTTCGATCCAACTAGCCCGTTCATCACTAGCGGCATCCGTCTTGGAACGCCAGCTGCCACTTCGCGCGGCATGGATGAGAAAGCGATGAAAGTGATCGGCGAAGTGATCGCTGTTACGCTGAAAAATCCGAAGGATGAGGCAACGCTTGAAAAATCCCGCCAAATCGTTCGCGATCTGACAGCGCAATACCCGCTTTATCCAGAGCTGAAATACTAATATTTTGTTATTGAAAAATGCCGCATGGGGGCTTTTGCCTCTGTGCGGCATTTTTTTCGCTATTTCGCTGATTTTACATATACAGGAAGCTCTATCGGCATGCTACAATAGGTTCAAGTCAAACCAAGCGTGGAAGGAGAACAAATGGAAAAAACGATTCCAGCTATACTAATTATTGTATTGTTTATGTTCATTGTGATCATGCTGATTAACAAATCCAATCGTTCAAAAATGGGAAAAAGCAAACGCGCGCCGGGCTATTCGCCAGGCTCCCGCAGTCTTTCACTGACGGCATGGCCGTCTGAGGAGCCGCCGAGCGCGCTTGGCGTGCCTTATCGACATCCCGCCCGTCCTGCCGCCGAGCGTCTGGAGGCTGCCCTTACGAATGATTTTGAAAGCCGGATCAAGGATCGCGTACTTAAGCAGCTGCCGAGCTTGTCCGATAAGGAATGGAAATGGACCTTTTTCGAGCTGAAACGATTTTTCCTGATGTGCGGGCTGCTTCGTGGGGTTCCGATGTACAGCGGCCGGGCAGATCTCATCTGGCATGAAATGCTGATGTTTACGCGGGAGTATGAGCAGTTCTGCAACGCGTTTTGCGGCGGTCTTATTCATCATGCTCCGCATAGTGCGGATGAGCGTCTGCAGCCAGATGACCGTTCTTGGTTCGACTGGGTGTACGGCGAGCTGTTTCAGCAGACGCCGGCAAGCGGAAGGGTTTGGGGCGCTTTTTTCAAGACGCCGCTGCCCCGCGCCCGGGCGGATGAGCTGCTGCAGCAGTCCGAGCAGGCGTTAAAGGAAAAATGGTTTAATGTGAAAGCGGCGGATGCTTATTCCGATATGGAAGAGGCGATGGATTATCTGCTATGGCGCTTGAAATCGCAGCTGAATAACAACGATGAGCAGGTGGCTCCCTACCCGGCAAGCGCCTCTTCCTCATGGAAGGGCGGTTATGATCCCGTCATTGGAGCGACAGGTATGCTATCCGGTATGCTGATTTTCTATTCGCTATCCGCCTCTACGCCTGACGTCTTTGCAGAGCAGATGAACGCTGCGCAGACGAAAGCGCAGCGGGAAGCGAACGGTAGCGGCTCCTCTACATATGGCTGCGACGGAGGAAGCTTCTCGAATGACCGCCACGAGCCCAGCGGGAGCCACGACAGTGGAGATTCCTCCAGCTCCTGCGGCAGCGGAGATAGTGGTGGTGGAGGCTGTGGCGGCGGCTGCAGCAGCTAAAATCGGTCGATTTTTCAAAGTGAAAAATCACAGGATGCATCAGACCTTTTACAATGCTATAATATACGGGATTGTGTCTACTGATACAGAAATACGTAATTACACGGGAGGAATCACGCTCCATGAGCAAACTGGTCATCTGCGACCATCCGTTAATCCAGCATAAGCTGACCTTTATTCGGAATAAAGATACGAATACGAAAGATTTTCGGGAACTGGTTGACGAAGTAGCAACATTAATGGCATATGAAATTACAAGGGACATCCCGCTTGAAACGATTACCGTACAGACGCCGGTTGCTGAGACGCCATCGAAGGTTGTATCGGGACGTATGCTGGGCCTCGTTCCGATTTTGCGCGCCGGCCTTGGCATGGTAGAGGGTATTTTGAAGCTTATTCCTGCTGCAAAGGTTGGTCATATCGGCTTGTTCCGCGATCATGAAACGCTACAGCCAACGGAATATTATATCAACCTGCCGACGGATGCTCCGAATCGCCTGCTCGTTGTTGTAGATCCGATGCTGGCAACTGGCGGCTCCGCAATCGCGGCTATTACTGCGCTCAAAAAACGCGACTGCGAGCATATTAAACTGATGTGTCTAATTGCTGCACCTGAAGGCGTTAAAGCGGTTCAGGAAGCACACCCAGACATCGATATTTATATTGCTGCGCTGGATGAGTGTCTGAACGAGAAGGGCTATATTGTTCCAGGTCTTGGCGACGCGGGCGACCGCATGTTCGGCACTAATTAGCGCCTGCCTGGCGCAAGCAGATTATAGGAGTGAATTGTTTTGTCTAAATTAAAAGTAATGACTATTTTCGGTACGCGCCCGGAGGCAGTTAAAATGGCGCCACTTGTTCTTGAGTTGAACAAGCACTCGGACGATATTGAATCCATCGTTTGTGTTACTGCGCAGCACCGTCATATGCTGGATCAGGTGCTTGATTTTTTTGAAATCCAGCCGAACTATGATTTGAATGTGATGAAGGACCGCCAGACGCTAACAGAAACTACTGTGCGCGTTCTAGAGGGCCTTGATCCGATTTTGGAGGAAGCGAAGCCGGATATCGTGCTTGTGCACGGTGACACGCAGACGACGTTCCTTGCCAGCTACGCAGCTTTCCTAAAGCAAATCCAGGTGGGTCATGTGGAAGCGGGCTTGCGGACTTGGAATAAGCTGTCTCCGTATCCGGAAGAGATGAACCGCCAGCTTGCAGGCGTGTTGTCCGATGTGCATTTTGCTCCGACTTCGTGGTCGGCTAGCAATTTGCTCAAGGAGAACAAGTCGGAGCCTACGATTTATGTAACGGGCAATACGGCAACGGACGTATTCCAGTACACGGTGGATCCTTCCTTTGCTCATCCGGTAATCGACTGGGCGAAGGGCAAACGGATGATCTTGATGACGGCGCATCGCCGCGAGTCGCTGGGCGAGCCGCACCGCAATATTTTCCGCGCGGTAAAACGCATTGCTGATGAGCATGAAGATGTTGCTATTGTGTATGCCGTTCATCCGAACCCAGCCGTCAAAGAACCGGCAACGGAAATTCTCGGCGGGCATCCGCGTATTCAGCTTATCGATCCGCTGGATGTGTTCGAATTTCATAATTTTTATCCACATGCCTACATGATTTTGACCGATTCCGGCGGCTTGCAGGAGGAAGCTCCTTCGTTTGGAGTGCCAACGCTGGTGCTGCGCGATACAACAGAGCGTCCTGAAGGTATTGAGGCGGGTACACTTGAGCTTGTGGGTACGGATGAAGAGGTTGTTTACAGACGGGCAAG
Source organism: Paenibacillus algorifonticola (assembly GCF_000971975.1). GTDB lineage: Bacteria > Bacillota > Bacilli > Paenibacillales > Paenibacillaceae > Pristimantibacillus > Pristimantibacillus algorifonticola. Next base: position 220,757 of record NZ_LAQO01000006.1, read on the forward strand.
CGCTTTGCTGAACGATGCTTCCTTGTATGAAAAGATGAGCCATGCGGCAAATCCATACGGTGATGGACAAGCTTCGACACGCATCGTGCAAGCTTTGCTGCATCATTTTGGAAGAAATTCTGAGCGTCCCGATCCGTTCACACAACGTTCATAGTTTACACATGGTCTTATAAATAGCGGCGCAATGCACAGCATACAGTTGTACTGTATGGTTTTGTCGGCTCTGAGGGCTTGATTTGACTGGCTTTTGGGCAATCTGTACAGTAAAACTATACAGGATTATCAATTGACAAACCTTGCGCCGCTTGGATAAAATAAATGAGGATTGACAGGGGTATGGGCCATGGATAAAAAGAACAGAAGAGACAATCCGCTGTTTGCCGCAGGTCTTGTCGGCGGACTCGGACTGCAAGTCGCTATTTGTATCTTTTTAGGGTACTTTCTCGGATCGTCGCTCAGTGAACGCTTTGGCGGAGGTTCGGGTTGGACGGTTGGAGGCATACTGGTCGGTCTGGCTGTCGGTCTTCTCTCAGGCATTCTGCTTGTGAAGAAGGTAATGGAGGATGCCGATGGATAAAATAATGAACACAGCAGTAAGGTCACTACTCTTCATGATGGGTGTGTGTCTGATTGTCTGGGCATTTATGCCGAACTGGCGAACAGCCGCACTCGGTCTTCTACTGGGTCTAGCAGCGAGTTTCATGAATGCGTTTTTACTGAGGCGCAGAGTGGAAATGATTACGCTTAAAGCAGCAGGAGGAGCCTCTCGCAGAATGGGTATGGGACTTGGAAGCCGCATCGCTATGGTGCTGCTGGTTGCCATGGTTGCTTATCGCTTTCCGGAAGACTTCAGCATGCCAGCCGCATTAATTGGCTGTATGGTTATGCCTTTTATTCTTCTGGTAGCAGCTTATATTCATAATAGAAATAAACTTTAGTGGAAAGGGGTGAGAATTTTACATGCATGAATTTCCGGTGTGGCAGCTCGGATCGCTGCAGATCGACATTTCAACGTTCATTGCGATAACGGTTTCCGCCATCATCACCTTTGTTGTGGCGAGACTTGCTGTGCGCAATTTATCGGTGGACAACCCTTCCAAGATGCAAAACTTTTTGGAATGGGTCGTCGAATTTGTACACAATCTGATTGCCAGCGCAATGCCGCTTAACCGCGTCAAGCCTTTCATTTCCTTAGGTATGACGTTGATTATGTTTATTTTCATCTCCAACCTGCTAGGCTTGCCTTTCGGTATCGTGACAGAAGTCCATCACGCTTATCCGGCACTAGGCATTACAGAGGAGCTGTTGCAGTCGAAGGGCGGACATCTGGAGCTAGCTTGGTGGAAATCACCTACGGCTGACCTTTCCGTAACGGCTGGTTTGGCGCTAATCGTATTCATACTCGTCCATTATCTGGGCTTGAAAATGAACACGAAGCATTACGCGAAACACTATTTCCATCCATTTCCAATTTTTCTGCCGATCAACTTGATCGAGACAATCTCGAAGCCAGTAACTTTGGCACTACGGCTATTCGCCAACATTTATGCGGGCGAAGTGCTGATCTCGACCATTTTGATGCTGGGGGTTATCGGTACTCCGTTCCTCGCAGCTTGGCAAGCGTTCAGTATCTTTGTCGGCGCAATTCAGGCTTTCTTGTTCACTATGCTTACGATGGTGTACATTTCACAGGCTGCAATTCACGAGGAAGATCATTAATTTAAGCTTGATGCCTAGGATTTAATTACCCCTAGGTTAGCAATACAAAACCAAAACGAGATATTATTGAGGAGGATTTTTAAAATGGAAGTATTGGCAGCAGCATTGGCAGTTGGTTTGGCCGCAATTGGCGCAGGTGTAGGTAACGGTATGATCGTCAGCAAAACAGTTGAAGGTATCGCTCGTCAGCCTGAGCTTCAAGGCAAATTGCAAACAACAATGTTTATCGGTGTAGGTATCGTCGAAGTTGTGCCGATTATCGGCGTAGTTATCGGCTTCCTTGCATTCTTTAGCTAATTAAAAACACGTATCTGGCGGGGAAGGCCTAGCCCTCTTCGCCTTCGTTGTGATTGAGACAATTTTGTGTTAGGAAAGGAGTGGCTTTAATGGCATTGCATTGGACATCGACAGTATATGCGATAGTAGCTTTTATAGTATTGTACTGGTTGCTGAACAAGTACGCATTCGGTCCGCTGCTCGGCGTTATGGAGAAACGGAGACAGCTCGTGCTTGAACAGATGAATACAGCTGAATCCAGCCGTAAGCAAGCTGAGCAGCAAATGATTGAGCAGAAAGCGGCTCTTGAGCAGGCTCGTAAAGAAGCTTACGAGATTATTGAGCAATCAAGAGTTACAAGCAGCAAGCAAGCAGATGAGATCGTGAACACTGCTAAGACAGAAGCGTCGCGCTTGAAGGATGATGCTCTTAAAGACATCGAAAGCGAGAAAAACAAGGCAATTGCAGCCCTTCGTTCTGAAGTTGGCGGTATTTCCGTTCAAATCGCTTCGAAAATCATTGAGAAGCAAGTTGATGAGAAATCGCAAGAGCAGCTTGTTAATCAATACCTGAAAGAAGTAAGCGGCAAATGAGCCGGGACGCAGCGGTAGCGAAGCGCTACGCCAAAGCGTTGTTCGAGCTTGCACAGCAAGGCGGCATTATTTCTGAGGTAGAGCAGCAGCTGCAAGCTATTGCACAAACGCTTGGAGAAGATCTGGAAATCCAAAAGTTTCTGAATTATCCGAATATCGACGCTTCGAAGAAGCTGGCTGTTCTTAAAGCCGCTTTCGGTGGAAGCATTTCCGAATTGCTGCTGAATACGCTGGAGCTGGTTTTTGTGCGCGGGCGTCAGGAGCTAATTGTGGAAATCTACGAAGCATTTACAAAAATCGCAGGCGATGTGCTTAAGCAAGCGCATGCGACGGTATATACAGCTCGTCTTTTGAATGACGCAGAACTGGCAGAAGTTGCAGCACAGTTTGGTGAATTGACAGGCAAGACCATTATTGCTGTGCAAGTCGTAGAGCCTGCCCTACTGGGTGGAGTGAAGGTCCGCATTGGCGACCGCCTTTACGATGGCAGCTTGTCCGGCAAGCTTGAACGGTTAGAAAAACAGTTAAAATCTAAAGCACTGTAGATAGGGGTGAGCGAATTGAGTATCAGACCTGATGAAATCAGCACGCTGATTAAGCAGCAGATCGAACAATATAAATCCGAAATTCAAGTCGTGGATGTTGGCACCGTTATTAGCATCGGTGACGGTATCGCTCGCGTTCACGGTTTGGAAAATGCGATGCAAGGCGAATTGCTCGAATTCTCCAACGGTGTTGTCGGCATGGCATTGAACCTTGAAGAAAGCAACGTCGGTGTCGTTATTCTCGGTCCTTACAAGGACATTCGTGAAGGCGATCAAGTAAAACGTACAGGCCGCATCATGGAAGTTCCAGTTGGCGAAGAGCTGCTGGGCCGCGTCGTGAACCCGCTTGGACAGCCGCTTGACGGCAAAGGTCCAATCAACACGAAGCATTCCCGTCCGGTTGAATCTCCAGCTCCAGGCGTTATCGACCGTAAATCGGTTCATGAGCCTATGCAAACAGGTATTAAAGCGATCGACGCGATGGTTCCAGTTGGCCGTGGTCAACGTGAGCTTATTATCGGCGACCGTCAAACAGGTAAAACGGCTATCGCGATTGATGCGATCATCAATCAAAAAGGCAACGGCGTAAAATGTATTTATGTCGCTGTCGGCCAAAAGCAATCCACCGTTGCTAACGTTGTAGAAACTCTTCGCCGTCATGGCGCTTTGGAATATACAATCGTTGTAACTGCGGGCGCATCCGAGCCAGCTCCACTGTTGTTCCTGGCTCCTTATGCAGGCTGCTCGATGGGCGAATACTTCATGTACAAAGGCGAGCATGTACTCGTTATTTACGATGATTTGTCGAAACAAGCGGCAGCATACCGTGAGCTTTCCTTGCTGCTTCGCCGTCCACCGGGTCGGGAAGCTTACCCAGGTGACGTCTTCTATCTTCACTCCCGTTTGCTTGAGCGCGCAGCTAAGCTGAGCGATGCAAGAGGCGGCGGTTCCTTGACTGCCCTTCCTTTCATCGAGACACAAGCTTCTGACGTATCGGCTTACATCCCGACGAACGTTATCTCGATCACTGACGGTCAAATCTTCCTGGAAGCGGACCTGTTCTACTCTGGTCAACGTCCAGCGGTTAACGTTGGTATCTCGGTATCCCGTGTCGGCGGTTCCGCACAAATTAAAGCGATGAAAAAGGTTGCCGGTACGCTCCGTCTTGACCTTGCGGCTTACCGTGAGCTTCAAGCGTTCTCGCAATTCGGTTCCGACCTTGATAAATCAACGCTTGCCCGTCTGAACCGTGGTGCTCGCACAATGGAAATCCTGAAACAAGGCGTTAACCAGCCGATGCCGGTTGAGAAGCAAGTTATCTCGATTTACTCCGCGGTTAAAGGTCATCTGGATGAAATTCCGGTTGCCGACATTTTGCGCTTTGAGAAAGAATTCCTGGCGTTCCTCGATTCCAATCACCCGGAAATCGGCAATTCGATCCGCGATACGAAGGATCTAGTTGCTGATAACGAGAAAGCCCTTGTTGATGCGATCAACAAATTTAAGAAAAGCTTTGCCGTAACGGCTTAATTTTGGAGCTTACGAGGAACGAAAGGTTCCTCTAAGTTCTTATATATGCTGCTCGTACCAATCATTAGGCTTCGCAGCCATCCCTTATAGCTTGCGCGGCTCTATATCCGAGCTTGCGTACAGGAGTGCTGCGAGGCAACAAAGGCGGGTGAAACCAAATGGCTAAAGGTATGCGCGATATTAAACGCGAAATCAAGAGTAAACAAAATACGAAGCAGATTACGAAGGCGATGGAAATGGTCGCGGCTTCCAGGCTGAGAAGAGCGCAGGAAGCTGCACAGGCATCCCGCCCGTATTCAGAGAAGCTGAAGGAAGTTGTGGCAAGCATCGCTGCTGGTACGAAGGACGTTAAGCACCCAATGCTGGAAACCCGTCCGATCAAAAAGACAGGTTATCTTGTCATCACGTCTGATCGTGGTCTGGCAGGCGGCTACAACGCCAACGTGCTTCGTAAGGTAACGGACGCGATTCGCAGCAAGCATAAGTCGAATGATGATTTCGTATTGTTCGTCATCGGCAAGAAGGGCCGGGATTATTTCCGCCGCCGCAATATGCCGATCGTAGAAGAAGTAACCGGTCTTCCGGATGCTCCTACGTTTGCAGATATCAAGATCGTAGCTTCGACAGCAGTTCAGAAATTTGCCGACGGCACTTTTGACGAGCTGTACGTGTATTACAATAAATTCGTTAATGCCATTACCCAAATTCCTACGGAAATGCGCCTGCTGCCGCTAGAATCGGTAGACGGAAGCGCAGCTTCTACAGCAGCGTATGAATACGAGCCATCGCCGGAAGGCGTGCTGGAGGCATTGCTGCCTAAATATGCGGAGACGCTTATTTACAGCGCATTGCTGGACGGCAAGGCAAGTGAGTTCGGCGCCCGGATGACGGCTATGGGCAGTGCAACGAAAAATGCGACGAAGATGATCAGCAATTTGACGCTTACGTACAACCGTGCTCGTCAAGCGGCTATCACACAGGAAATTTCCGAGATCGTTGCAGGAGCAAATGCTCAATCTTAGGTAACACACTACGCCGGCAGAAGCCCTGAGAGAGGCTGCTCCGCCGGCTAGTAACAAGAAGGAACCAGGAGGGAATACCATGAAAAAAGGACGCGTTGTATCCGTCATGGGTCCGGTCGTCGATCTAGAGTTCGAACGCGGCAACCTGCCGGAAATTTTGAACGCTGTCAAAATCGAGAAGAAGGGCGAAAATGGCGGTGTAGATATTAATCTTACGCTTGAAGTCGCTGTTCACCTCGGTGACAATAAAGTCCGTGCTGTAGCGATGAGCACAACGGACGGTCTTGTACGCGGTACTGAAGCCATTGATACTGGCGCTCCAATCACGATTCCGGTTGGCGCTCCAACACTTGGCCGTGTATTTAACGTACTTGGACAACCGATCGATGAAGCTGGCGATGCTACTTCTTCAATCAATCTTCCTATTCACCGTGAAGCTCCTGCTTTCGACGAATTGTCGACACAATCGGAAATTCTCGAAACAGGCATTAAAGTTATCGACTTGCTTGCACCATACGCAAAAGGCGGTAAAATCGGCCTCTTCGGCGGCGCGGGCGTAGGTAAAACGGTAACGATTCAAGAGCTGATCAACAACATCGCACAAGAGCACGGCGGTATTTCCGTATTCGCAGGTGTTGGTGAGCGTACGCGTGAGGGTAATGACTTGTACCACGAGATGAAAGACTCTGGCGTACTTAGCAAAACAGCAATGGTATTCGGACAAATGAACGAGCCGCCAGGCGCACGTCAGCGTGTAGCTCTAACGGGTCTGACAATGGCTGAATATTTCCGTGATGAGGAAGGCAAAGACGTACTTCTGTTCGTCGATAACATCTTCCGTTTCACACAAGCAGGCTCCGAGGTTTCGGCCCTTCTAGGCCGTATGCCTTCCGCGGTAGGTTACCAGCCAACGCTGGCAACTGAAATGGGTCAACTGCAAGAGCGTATTACTTCAACGAAAAAAGGTTCGGTTACATCGATCCAAGCGATCTATGTACCTGCCGATGACTATACGGATCCAGCTCCAGCAACGACGTTTGCCCACTTGGATGCAACGACAAACCTTGAGCGTAAAATTTCCGAGATGGGTATTTTCCCAGCGGTAGATCCACTTGCTTCATCTTCCCGTATCCTTAGCCCGGATATTCTTGGCGAAGAGCATTACAATGTAGCTCAAGGCGTTAAGAAAATTCTTCAGCGCTATAAAGAGCTTCAAGATATTATCGCGATTCTTGGTATGGACGAGCTGTCCGAGGAAGATAAATTGACCGTTGCTCGCGCACGTAAAATTCAACTCTTCTTGTCCCAGCCGTTCCACGTTGCCGAGCCTTTCACAGGCATTAAAGGTAAATATGTACCAGTTAAAGAATCCGTGCGCAGCTTCAAAGAAATTCTCGAGGGCAAACATGACGACCTTCCGGAAGAAGCTTTCCGGTATGTAGGTGTGATTGAAGAGGCCGTGGAGAAAGCCAAAACGCTGTAGTAGCGAAAGGCGGGAGGAATCCACATGAGTACCTTTTTGGTAGAAGTCGTTACTCCTGAGCGTAAAGTGTACGCGGAGAATGCGAATATGATTAGTGTGAAAGGTGTCGAAGGTGAGCTGGGCATTTTGCCAAACCACATTCCGCTCGTAACACAGCTTCGTATTGCACCAGTTGTAATCAAGCGCGATGGAAAAGTTGATGTTATTGCTGTAAATGGTGGTTTTATCGAGGTTCGTAAAGATAAAATCGTCATTTTGGCTGAAAGCGCCGAGCTTGCGACCGATATTGATCTTGATCGTGCGAAAGCAGCGAAAGCACGCGCTGAGCAGCTTCTGTCTGCCAAACGCGATGAGATCGATTTCCGCCGTGCGGAGCTTGCTTTGCAGCGCGCAATGAATCGGATTGGCACAGCGCAAAAATAATACTTGATACCCAAACACCGTTAATGTCCTGTAAGAGGCGTTAGCGGTGTTTTTTGTAAATGAAAACGCAGGAGAGGAGCCCTCCACTATGATTGATATTCATACACATATTCTTCCCGGTATTGATGATGGTGCGGCCCGCCTGGAAGATTCGGTTGCGCTGGCAAGAGCGGCTGCTGCCGAGGGAATTAAAACGATTATTGCAACTCCTCATCACCTTAACGGACGATATGTGAATCCGACTCAAGTTGTCGAAGAGCTGACCCGTACGCTTAATGAGCTGCTGCAAGAGCTGGATATTCCGCTTGATGTGTATACCGGACAGGAAGTTCGGCTGCATCAGGAGCTGCTTGAACACTTTCAGCAGGGAAGCTTGCTGACGCTGGCAGGTTCATCCTACATGCTGCTGGAGCTGCCATCCTCCCATATTCCGAAAAATACGGAGCAGACCGTTTATGAGCTTGGGCTGCTTGGCATACATGCGGTCATCGCTCATCCCGAGCGGAACGCAGCTATCATACAGCAGCCGGCGCGGCTTGAAGAGCTTGTCAGGTTAGGCGCATTTGGCCAAGTGACGAGCCATTCCTTGCTGGGCGCTTTCGGCAAGACGGTGGAGCGGGCTTCATGGAAGCTATGTGAAGCGGGACTTATTCACCTCGTGTCTTCTGATGCACATCATGTAGAGCGCAGAGGATTCAGGTTGAAGGAAGCGTATGACCGGATACAAAAGGTAATGGGCACGGAGTGGTCGGACTATTTTCAGCAAAATGCTTCTTCGCTTTTAAGGGGCGAGGCCCTTGCTGATGCTCCAGATTGGCAAAGTGGGGCCGCGGCAAACCGCTGGCAGGCTTTTAAAGCTTTTTTCAAGAAATAAGAGGGATTTCGTGTTCTGTTATCAAATGAGCCTTTTGAACTAATCATTCAATATAATGAGGAAACCAATCAATTGTACGGGATTCGTGCAGAAGATTGGTTTTTTTTCGCACAAATCGCATCTATCTAAACATATTTGGTTAAAAAAGCTAACATTATTCTAGGAAAACGGTTGAAATGTATGTTAATATACTTTACATAAAAGAAAATTAAGGAAGGGCATAGGGGGAGTGCGCATGTTTGATTGGCTAGGTACAAGGACGGGGTTTCCACTGTGGGTATCATGGAAGCTCAATTCTGGCATTAAGGAAGATGTCGAGCACATTTTCGAAGGCGTTGCAGATACTCGCAAAGAGCTGCTGATGCAATGGGCGGGTGAGTATTGGGGGCATATGGAGCGCCTGTCGAATCAATTATCGGATGGCCTATCCGCAATGCAAGCCGCTGCCTTCAGCAAGGAGCAGCAGAAATGGATAGCTCCTTTGCTCGAACGAGCCTATGCGAGGGGTATGGATTTTACGGAGCTTTTCCTCCTAGACAACCACAATGATGTAGCGCACTCCACCTACCCGGCACATATGGGGACGCACTATGGAGAGGGCAGTCCGCTATCTCCGGGTATGCAATACACGAACATAGGCGATCCAGCCGGCAGACGCTGTTTTTTTGGTCCTTTCGAAGACGGGATTACACTCAAGCTAGGGGCCCGAACCTCCTCCTTTCACGACAAAATGACGATTATGTTCATGCAGCCGCTGCTTGTGAACGGCAGCCGTGTCGGAACTTTATGCGGGAGAGTGCCTAACGATGTGCTGGGCGATTTGATCCAGCGTGAGTCAGGACATGTCTATCCAGATTCGGGCGACAATTATCTGTTCATGGCAGAGCCCAGCCTGCAGCGTAATATTGTGCCCGGAACAGCGCTATCCCGCAGCCGCTTTGAGGATCGTACATTCACACATGGCGAAAATTTAAAAGATGGCGTAACGACAGACTGGGGTACCGTATCGATTAAGGAGCATACCGAGCTGGAAATTATTTTTACTGATCCGGCAACGGGCGAGCTGCATCCTGGCGTCGCAGGTACGATTCGCAATGGCAGCAATTTGTTCGCCCAGTTTCCCGGTTATTCGGACTATCGCCACATTGCCGTCATTGGCAAAGGAGTGACCTTCCGAATGCCTCATTGCCCTGATCTATGGGGGATGATGTGCGAGGGCGATCTTGAAGAGGTTTATCGGCAACGCAGTATTGGCTGGCGGCAGCGCAAGCTGCAAATGTATGCGGTGATGCTGCAAAGCGTTCTAACGTTTCTGCTTGCTTCACTGGTAATCGGCTATATGCCGCTATGGGGAGCGGCGGCTGTGCTTGGCGGATTTAATTTGCTGTACGGCATTTTGTTTGCGATGTCGGTACAGCGCAAGGAATCGCAGCGGTTGACGGGGCATCTGGAGCGGATCAACCGTTTTATTCGCATAAATGCCGAAGGGAAAGGCGATTTGACCCAGCGGCTGTCGACGAGTGACTTCGATTGCGACGAGACGCAGGAGCTGGCAAAATGGATCAACAATATGATCGATTCGCTCGAAGGCATTATGCTGCAGGTGAAGCTGACGGCTTCCGAGGTGCTTAGCAGCCAGTCTGTGATGAATGAGTCGTCGGCGAATACCGCTTTGTCAACGGAACGGGTAGGCAGCAAGGTGGGCCATATGATTGGCAGCCTTCGTCATCAGTTGAAGGATATCGACAAGGCAAAAAATGCCGCGGGTGAAATGCGCGATACCCTTAATGTGCTGGAGCGCCAAGCGGCAGAGCAAATCGCTGTAGCGCAAACGGAGGTAGGCCGTATCGGCGAGAAGATGCAGCATATTTCCTCCAAGGTCGGGGACACCAATGAGACGATTCGCAAGTTTATGAAGACGGTAGAAGATATCCGCGATGTGCTGCAAGTTATTGAGGAAATATCGTCGCAAACCAATTTGCTTGCACTTAATGCTTCTATTGAAGCGGCGCGTGTCGGTGAGCAGGGTCGGGGCTTCGCTGTCGTCGCTTCCGAAATTCGCAAGCTGGCGGAATTGACCAAGAAATCGACAGAGGAAGTGCATGGCATTACGAAGCAAATTTATTCAGAGGCCGAGCAGGCCTATCATTCTATGGACGAGGGCACGAAGGTGGTAGAAGAAGGCACTGAGCTGGTTGCTGCAGCAGCCCGCACGCTGCAATCGGCGCAAGCGGACGATCAGCGCAAAACCCAGGTTGTGGAGGAGGTTGTGAAGCTGATGGAGCAAATTGCCGAGGTCAGCTTGCAAAATCGCTCGGTTTCCTCTGATGTGGAAGGACAGGTGCAGGAGCTGATTGTGGAGATGGACAACGTTCGCCATACTTCAACGAATGTCGAGTCTATTACAACGCTGCTCCAGCAGCTCGTGGGCCAATTCAAATTAACAGAGTCTAGAATTAGATAGTCGGTTCGGCGTTCCGGTAATAGAAAAGTAGGGCAGATAAAGGCTTGCGGATCGCGGTTTTCAGCGGTTTGGCAGGCCTTTTCACTGTGGGTGCACCTAAAACTCCATCATAGACGGTAGTGGGAGCATTTGTTATAATTGTAACTATTATTAGATTGGAAAAAAAGCAAAATACAACCCTTTTTCATCGGATAGTTGAAGGTGACGGCAAAGGGACGATAACGCCATGCTAAGCTAGCATGCATGGGCGAGGCAAATCCCTTTTTTGCAAGGACCGAAGCTTATGATTAGCTCGGTCCTTTTATGTTAAACTTAGGAGAGGGAGAGTGCGGTTCATTGTTTAATGGATGGTTTACGGCAGAAACAACCGCGTTCTTCCTTTATTCGGCTCTTGTTGTCGTGGGGTCTTGCATTATGATTCATGCTAGGCTGCTGCCCAAGCTGACTTTGGGCGTAGTGTTCACGATTATAGGGAATACAGGATTGCTCGTCCGGCTGGAGGCTGGTCCGATTGCGCTTTTTCAGGCTCTCCTATATGTGGGGACAATGGGGATTTTGCTAGGCTCAGAAATTAGGAGACATTCGGAAATAGGCAAGCATAACCGGGCTATTGCAATCGCTTCCCGCGAAATGGCAGCTGCTGTAGGCATTCCGCTTTTGCTCGCTATTCTTTTGTATGTTATTGTGGAGACGCCCTATTCTGGCGATGAAATGCCTCTGCTTCCTGCCCATTTGATGATGGCGGCGACGCTGATGGCTATTGGTGTGTACGGGGCAATTGTCAAACGAAATTCATTGGTGGCCTTGCTATGTGTAAGTATCATTTTATGCGGAGCCCAGTTGAATATTGCTGCACTAAGCTTATTTAAGCAGGGGATAGCGGAAGGGCTTCGAACTCTTCCTCTGGTGGTTTTTTTCGCGCAGGCTTCAATTGGAGCGGCCGTATTAATTGTATTATACAAACGAGACTCCACCTCTAAGGAGCTGCAAGGGAATTAGTACCCGCTTTTGTTGACAAAATCTCCACGGTTTTGGGAGTTTTGTCAACAAATTAGCGGTACTTTATTTCGTCGCAGTCTCTAATCGTGAATAATAGTTGAACAGGAGGTGATCGTAGCAGATGCAAATGTATGCCGAGGCTGCTTTTCTTATTCCGCTGCTGCCGCTTGCCGCTTATTTGATCCTGATGGCGCTTGGCCGGGGATCTCATACCGCTGGCGTCTGGGTTGGAACGGGAGGCGCTGCTGCTTCGCTGCTGCTGTCGCTTCTGGTATGGATAGAGCGATTCCGCAAGGGCGCGGTCGACTACAATGATAGCTTTAACTGGATTTCGATAGATCGTATTACGCTGCGAATAGGGTTTGAGGTTACCAATATGAGCGCGCTGCTGCTGGTGGGCGTCAGTTTGCTGAGCGTTCTGGTCCATATTTATGCCGCTGGTTATATGAAAAGGGATGAACGCTTGACGGTGTTCTACAGCTATATGTCCTTATTCACCTTCTCGCTGCTGGCACTCTCTCTTGCAGATAACGTACTGGCGTTTTATTTGTTCTGGGAGCTGGCTTCCGTCAGCCTATTTCTGTTGTTTGGTTTCTGGTACGCGAAGAGTACAGCGCGTGCAGCTGCCAAGAGAGCTTTTATAATGCTGCGTTTAGCGAGTGCCGGATTACTGCTTGCAACGCTGCTGCTGTTCTGGTTCATGCCGGAGCATGCGCTTGATTTTGCCGCTATACATAACGTATTTGAAGGGCAATCCGGTGCGATTGCGAAAAATATAACGACACTGATCGCCAGTCTACTGCTGCTTGGAGCGGTGGGAATGGCTGCGCAGTTTCCGCTTTACGCTTGGCTAAGCAACGCGGAGCAGGCTCCTGCGCCCGCGAGCGCGCTGCTGCAAGGAGCAGGCATGATGACAGGAGCGCTGCTTCTGTCCAAAACGACAGAAATCTTCCAATCGGCTCCAGCCGTAACGGAAGCAGCGCTATATATTGGCGTTGTGACGGCGGTCTACGCCGCTGTAAGGGCGCTAATGGAGCGGGATATAAAGAAAGTGTTGATTTATTCGACGATTAGCCAGCTAGGAGTCGTTCAGCTTTCGCTTGCTCTAGGGGCCGCCACAAGCAGTATGCTTTATGTGCTGGTCCATGCGATATGCAAAACACTGCTTGTACTAGCAGCGGGCCATCTACTACGGACAGTTGGAACAGCGGATATAGGGGCTATGGGTGGTTTGCGCAAGCATATGCCGCTTGCGGCGTGGACATTTTTAATTGGCGGCTTGGCTTTATGCGGGCTTCCTCCGCTCACAGGCTTTTGGCTGCAGCAGTCTATTTGGGCGGAAGCCTCAGAGCAGCATATATTATGGCTAGCCGCGATCATGCTTGTACTGTTCTTGACCGCAGCCTACATGTCCCGCATGTATTTTCTTATATTTGAAGGGAAGCCTCGTTCAGCTGCAGCAGGAATACCTGAGCAAGGGCAAAAGCCTTCGCGCCTTATGAGCTATTCGGTTGTTATACTTGCCGCGATTGTTGTCCTTTCAGGCTTCTTTCAATTGGTCTGGGGCAGCTTGCCTGAACATTGGCTCGATGGAGATGCGGCTGGCAGGCAGGGCAGCATGTCCTTAGGATTGATGCTGGCTGCTGTCGCGATTCTTCTAGGTGGAATTTGGCTGGGATGGCTGAAAAATAAACGTGATGCGAGCGCGCTGCTGTCTAACGGAAATAAGCTGAAGGATGCTTCTGCTGGATGGGTGGCAGACAAAGCGAGTGCGATCAAACGGTCGTTTGCCGTCGCTGGAGCGGCATTAGCGGCGATTGAGCAGGCCATGGGCGCGCTGCCCAAGCTGGCGGCTCAACTATTGTATGCGCTGGGAAGGCTAGCGGTTAGCTTTAGCCTTCGCAGTACGATTCGCGGGATGGGACTAGCGATCATACTTGGCTTGGTCATCACGATCATCATCATGGCTGCAAAGGGAGAGTGGTAAAATGGCATTTTTGACAGAGCTGCCGCTTTTGTCTTTGATGTGGCTGACCCCTGCTGCCGGGATGCTGCTTGTACTGCTCACGCCAGCGCGGCAAGGACGAGTGATGCAGTCGCTTGCTGTGCTTGCAGCGCTGCTTCCGCTGCTTTTCGCCGCTTTTTTATATGCGACGTTTAATCAGCAGCAGGGGGGCGGCGCTTATGCGGAGCACCATCATTGGATTGAAATCCCGCTCCCTTTTGCTTTATCTGCGGGACAAGCATATAGCGAAGCGAAATTGTCCTTCTCCTATGCGGTTGCGGTAGATGGGCTCTCGCTGCCTTTGCTGCTTGCTGCCGCGCTAGTGACAGGGCTCGCTGTTGTGACAGCCGTTCAGCTTAGGAAGCGGCGCAAGGCGTTTTATTTTTGGCTGCTAGGGTTGGAAGCTTCACTGATAGGGCTTTTTATGGCAAGGGATGTTTTGCTGTTTATTGTATTTATACAGGCCGCGCTGGTCGCTCTTTATTTTCTGCTTGGCATTTGGGGCAATCCGGACGGAGAGCGTACGGCAAATCGGTTATTGGCTGGGGCCGGTCTAGGTTCTTTGCTGCTGCTTGCCGTATTTCTCATTTTGACCTGTACGGCGGGGCTTCGCATAGAAAAGGCTGGCGAGCAGCTCCAGACGGTATACAGCGGGGGATATGGCGGAATCGCCCGTGGCCTGCTTGCAGAAGACACCTCAATGAGCCAAGAGGTTCTGGATATGAGAGAGGCTGCCGTCGCGCCATTGTCTGAGGGCGTCAGGATGGTACTGTTTATTTTGCAGCTTATCGGCTTCGGGCTATTTATGCCACTTCTGCCATTTCATACTTGGTTAATGAGAGCGCAGGCCGGTGCACCGACATCGGTAGCGATGATTGTTTCGGGCCTGCTTCCGGCTGCCGGGGCTTATGGACTGCTGCGCTACGGGGTGTTTTTGTTCCCAGAGCAAGCGGAGAAACTGGCCCCGGCTATGGCCGTTATCGGCATTGTTCAGCTTCTGTACGGGGCTTTGCTGGCGCTGCGCCAGACGGATATGAGGCAGCTGCTTGCTTATGCCTCGCTCAGCCAAATGGGGTTCATTTGGCTTGGCATCGCTGCCTTTAATGAAATTGGGCTGCAAGGGACGATCTTTCAGCTCATGGCAAGCAGCTTATGCTTTGCCCTGTTATGGCTCGTTGTCGGCAGCTTGCAGGAGAGGGCTAAAACAACGGCAATATCCGAGCTTGGCGGCTTGGCCCGTTCGCTTCCGTTTATTTGCGGCATATTCATGGCCGCAGGGCTGTCGCTTATCGGCATTCCGGGCCTAGCTGGCTTTCCGGGGATATTGCTGTCGCTGCTCGGCTTGTTCGATACACTGCCATGGCTTGCTGCTGCCGCAATGCCAGGAATCGTGCTCACTGCGGCTTATATGCTGAGATGCCTGCTGAGAGTGATCTTCGGGCCGATTGATGAGCGGCATACAGCTTTCAAGGATGCCCGCTTCATTGAGGCGGCGCCCATGATTATATTGCTTGCTTTTATCGTCCTTCTGGGCTGCTTCCCGTCATTTTTGACCGATACGGTGCAGCAAAGCATTACGGGGCTTTATAGTCAATTGCTGGCAGGCAGGATGGGGGGATAAGCTCATGACAAATAGTGAAGCGCTGGGATCGCAGCTTTGGTGGAGCACGGTACAGCTTATTCCTGAGCTGCTCCTTCTTTTGCTGCTGATTACACTTGCTGCGGGTGTCCGGTTTCGTTTGTGGAACCAGGCGGGAGCGGCGTCAGGCTGGTTGACACTGACTTGGCTGGTCGTCGTATTTGCGGCAGCTTTATGGCGCATGTTAGCCAATGGTACAGAAGCAGCGATAGAGTTCGCGGAGGGCAGAGGGCCTGGCGGAGTTGCTGGAATCACGTACCTCGCTTTAAATGCGGAAAGCTTAATGTTTTTGCTAATTATTGTGGGGGCATTCGTAGTGGTTCTGCTCAGCCTAGAAGAGGAACGGGAGCGGCGTATTAACCATTATTTATATATTCCCACTGCCTTGCTTGGCATACGTCTGCTGCTAGCGCCTTCCAATCTGATTACGCTGTATGTTGGACTAGAGCTGTTTAGTTTGGCAGCATTGAGCCTGATTTTTGCCACGTTGAACAAGCGGTACAAGCATCTGTCCCGGCCCGAGCGACCGGCATTACGTTTCTCGGTACGTTCCGGAGTGGGTACTGCCCTGCTGCTGTTCGGCATGTCTTATATTTATGGTTTGACAGGCGAACTGGATTTAGCTGCTATTCGTGCGGGCATCTCCGATATAAAGCCGTATGCTTCGCTTGGCTACATGGCCATTTTGCTGATGGCATGCGGCTTGGGCGTTAAAGTGGCAGCCCTCCCATTTGGCATTTGGGTTTCCAACGAGGAAGAGACAAACACAAGCTTCTCTTATACGGCGGGCGCTATGTTTCTGACGGTAGCAGGCCAAGGTGCAACCGCCGCTGTATTATTTCACCTGCTTCGTGAAACGGCGATTGTCCAACTATTAGGTTTAAACAGCGCCTATGTTGGCTTGCAGGCGATTGCGGCCAGTCAAATGGCTTGGGGCACGGTCGCCCTGCTGAGACAAAAGCAGGCTGCTCACATATTGGGCTGGGCGAGCGTCATAAACAGCGGCTATTTGCTTGTTCCGGTCGCACTTAGTCTTGCACCCGTTCATAGCAGCTCGTTCGCACCGCTTGGCTATCATTTCGCCGTGTATATGCTGGCGATGTTTGGGGCTACGGCTATTTTGGCAGCCGTTCGGGAAGCGACGGGGCATGGAAAGCTCAGCGGTCTGGCCGGTTTGTATCATCGGTCGCCTTGGCTCGCGGCAGCTATGGTTGTTTTCGTCCTGTCGTTTGCAGGCCTGCCCGTTACAGGGGGCTTTTTTGCCAAAGTGTATATATGGCTGGGCAGCGCCGCTGCAGAGGCCTATTGGCTGCTGGGCGTCATGGCTGCGTGCACTCTGGCAGCCACCTATGCTTATTTTGGCTTCATTCGGCAAATGTTCATGAGAACGGGCAGCGATGAACGTTCGCTGCAGCTTCCGTTTGCTGCCTCGGCGGGCATTGTGATTTGCGCCGTCGCTCTTGTTGTGCTGGGCTTGTTCCCAGGCTTGCTGATGAAGTAGCCGGGGCCCCTGATTGGAAGGGACACAACCGGGTAAGAAGGCAGTATGGATGCAGGCAAGCTGGGTCTTTGGTCGTTATCTTTGGCTGGAACAAGGACAAGCTTGCTCGGAGCGCGAAAGGTAATGGGATATGAGTAGATACAACGGCATGAGATAGGTGCGAGATGCGAAGGTGCGAGAAAAATACGAATGCAAAGGCAGAATAAATAACATGAAGGTTAATCATGGTAGGTTCCGCAGTTTGCGCCGCCAGCTTGCTGCGCTGCTGGCGGTTATGTTGCTCTGCGGCGTTGTATCCGCCGCAGAGCCCTGGGCGGGGAGGCGCATTGACGCCGCCCCAAGTGCAAAAGAGGAGCCGCCGCAAAGCTGGCTCCTCAAATGGAGCGACCCCGCGCAAGCAGCTGAGCTGCGCGGGACGCTCGTGATCCGCCGCCAGGCTGAGGCGGCGGTCGACGTCGTACGTCCGGCCGAAGCGTCGGCGGACGTCGAAGCGTGGCTGCGCCGGCTGCGGAGCACGCCGGGCGTGGAATACGTGTACCCGAATGGCCGGGTACACGCCTTAGAGCTGTCCGCCGCACAGCAGGCGGACGACAGCTCCGCAGCCGAAGCAGCCTCCGGCGAGGCTTCGACCCTCAAAGCCGCCGCTGCGTCTAAAGCGGCGGCCAGCGACCCCGAGCTTGCGAAGCAAAGCTATCTCAAGCAGATCGGCGCGCTAGCCGCTTGGAAAACCGTGCGCGAGCAAACCGCGCTGACGATCGCGATTGTCGATACGGGTATCGATCTCGACCATCCCGATCTCAAAAAAAATCTCGTCCCCGGCATCAACTTGATCGACACGGACATGCCGCCTGAGGACAATAACGGCCACGGAACAAGCGTGGCCGGGGTAATTGCCGCATCGGGCAGCAATGGCATTGGCGTGTCCGGCATTTTGTGGAAAGCGAAGCTGATGCCGATCAAGGCGCTTGATCATAATGGCGATGGCACGGAGCAGGATTTGGGCGAAGCGATTTTGTACGCTGTGCGCAAGCAGGCCAAAATCGTCGTGCTCTCCGTTGGACTATATCGTTATTCTCCTTATATGCAGGATATTGTAAACTATGCTGAGAGCAAAGGGGTACTGCTGGTCGCGGCAGCGGGCAATGATGGTCAGTCGCTCGGAAGCTTGGCTGCAGTAAAATATCCCGCCGCCTATTCGACGGTGCTTGCAGTTGGCGGCGTGAAGGCGGACAATTCGCCAGATTTGCGTTCGAATCCAGGTACGGAGCTGGATTTGTCGGCTGCCTGGAACGTGTATACGACGGCGGTAGGCGGAAGCTATAAGAAGGAAGAGGGCACGTCGATGGCCGCCCCTCAGGTGGCAGCAGCGGCGGCACTCATCTGGGCCCGTTATCCGAAGCTCAAAACGTATCAAGTCAGGGAGCTGCTGCGCCAAACTACGCGCAACATTGGTGAGTCTGGCTTCGACAATCGCACAGGCTATGGGCTGCTGCAAATTGATAAAGCGCTGAGCACACCAGTTATTGCAGATGGCTTTGAGCCGAATGATACGAGGGGCACAGCTGCTTTTCTCCCCTTGAACAAGCAACTATCTGCTGTATTGAATACGGGCAAGGATATCGATTGGTATACCGTGGAGGCGCCATATGATGGCAAGCTCACGATTAAGTATCAATCGCTTACTGAAACAGGAGCTGCGATTCCGCCCGTTCGGTTGCTGCATTATGTGAACGGTATCCAGAAAAATACTTATACGACGAAGCTTGCCAGCGGCAATGCCGAGTTCACGGTAAAAAAAGGGACGCAAAAAATAGGCGTCCAGTTCATGAACAGCGATAACGGCACCCGTCAGCCCTATTTGCTGAACTCCTCTTTTATCATGAAGCCGGATGCTTATGAATCGAATGACCAGACGTATGAAGCATTTGCTTTGTCACCGCGCAGCCAGACTGTAGTTGGCAACTTTCATCAGAAGGCGGATCGCGACTGGTATGCGATTACGTTCAAGCAAAGCGGCACGCTGCGCCTCACCTTGGAAGGGAATACGGCGCGAATTGACCCGGGCCTTGCGATCCAGCGTGCCGGACAGTCGCTTCGTGCCTATGACGAGGAGTCTGAAGGTCAAGCTGAAATATCGCCAATATTGACAGTCACACCCGGGAAATATTATATTCGTGTGCATAATGCTATTTCGTCTGAGGCCAGCCCGGTTACCGGGCAATACACGCTTAAAATCAATTATGTACCGAAATACGATGATCCCAACGAGCCAAACAATCAATATTACGAAGGATTGAGCATACGCAGCGGTACAGAGTATGTGGGTGTCATTAACAGCAGCACCGATGTCGATTGGTTCCAACTGCGCCTCACCAAAGCGAGCCAAATTGATTTGCAGGTGTTTAATGTACCATCAGGAAAGGTAATGCAAGTCATAGCATACGATAAAAAGCAGCAGCAGCTGTTTACGCAGAAAACAGGAAGCACAGGCAAGCTAGAAGTGAAAAACAAGCGGTTTCCTTCAGGCGTTTATTATTTTAAACTGACAGCCAATGAGCCCTTCGACAAGCAATATTACCGCTTTAAGGTCACGGTCAAAAATGCCTTTGCTGGTGCTTCTGCGGTTGCAGAGCAACAGCTCCCGGCCAGCGAAGCGGGAGGCGATGAAGCACGCCGCATGTTTAGAGCCGAGGATCCCGCCTTGGAAAACAGCGGGGAGCCATTTGCTTTAGAGCGGCTGCTCGTGCAGTAGCTTAGAGAATAAGCAAATAAGCGGCAGATCAGAACTCAAGTGAACAAAAGGAGGCAACTGGAGCACAGATGGGTTTGACTCAGGATATGTTGAACAGCATGCAGACAACCACAGGAATAACGGGATTGTTCTCCATTGTTGTAACGCTCGTTAGCATTATACTTATATGGTTTATTATGCAGGAGCTGAAATGGGAAGCGTTTTTTTCGTTTCCCCGCAGCCCGAAAGCCCGCATGTTTCAGGCGGTTATTGCCATCATACTCGGGCATGCGTTTGCCAGCTTCATTCTGGATTACTGGTCTTGGACGACAATGATGAAGAGTTTTGTCGAATAACCAGAGCGGAATATGTTAACAATGGGTAGTAATGACGGACTGAAATTTCTACCTGCTCGCGAAAGCTATACAAGTGTGGGAATTTCCGTTCCAGTATCAGGCAGGGCAACACCTAAAAGCATCGTTCAGCATAGGATGTTAGGGTCAGGATCGGGCTGCTTTAAATGCTACTATTGCATGGAAATTTAAAGCTTGTCGATTAGTGTAGATAAGTGTTAATATGGAGTTTGGATTAAGACGGGAATTTTTCACTTTTAAACAATAATTTTAAAGCGAGAGACAGAAATTCAGTTCGCGGAGGGAACCATAAGATGACCAAAATTATCGTCCGCGGAGGCAAGCGTTTATCGGGAACGGTACGTGTCAGCGGTGCAAAAAATGCAGTACTCCCCATTCTAGCAGCCTCTTTACTTGCGACGGAAGGAGACAGCGTCATCTGTGACGTTCCCCTCCTCGACGATGTCATGACTATACAGAAGGTATTGGCATCATTAGGCGCAACGATATCGTATCAGGATACAACAATGAGAATTTCGGCAGGAACGATTGCTTCTTACGAGGCGCCATATGAGCTGATTCGCAAAATGCGTGCTTCCTTCCTTGTTATGGGACCGCTGCTTGCACGAATCGGCAAGGTGCGTATTTCGCTTCCAGGCGGCTGCGCGATTGGAACACGTCCGATTGATCAGCATTTGAAAGGCTTCGAAGCGATGGGAGCGGAAATTACACTCGGACATGGCTTCATTGAAGCAAGCACAAGCACGCGTCTCAAGGGCGCAAAAATATATCTCGACGTAGCAAGCGTAGGCGCTACCGAGAACATTATGATGGCTGCAGCACTCGCAGAAGGCACAACGCTGCTTGAAAATGCCGCGAAGGAGCCGGAAATCGTAGACCTCGCCAATTATTTGAATGCGATGGGCGCGAAGGTTCGCGGCGCAGGCACAGGCCTTATTCGCATCGAAGGCGTAGAGAGCTTGCACGGTGTAACGCATCATGTTATTCCTGACCGTGTAGAAGCGGGCACTTATATGATCGCTGCCGCGATTACGGGCGGCGACGTATTTGTGGAAGGCGCAATTGGCGACCACTTGACACCGGTCATTTCCAAGCTGCAAGAGATGGGCGTGGAAGTGCTGGAGTCGGATAACGGCATTCGGGTTAAAGCGGATCATCCGCTGAAATCGGTAGACGTGAAGACGCTGCCGCACCCAGGCTTCCCGACGGATATGCAATCGCAAATGATGGCGCTGCTGCTCGTATCCGAGGGTACGTCGGTCGTGACCGAAACGGTATTTGAAAATCGCTTCATGCATGTGGAAGAATTCCAGAAGATGAATGCGCATATTAAGATCGAAGGCCGTTCCGCTATCGTTAGCGGTAATATGCCGCTAACTGGCGCGAAAGTATGCGCGACGGACCTGCGTGCAGGCGCAGCCTTGATCTGTGCAGCCTTGCGTGCTGATGGCGAGACGGAAGTAACGGGTATCCACCATGTGGATCGCGGTTATGTGGATATTACAGGCAAGCTGGCTTCGCTTGGAGCGCTTATTCACCGCGTTGAAGCGGAGGAGGAAGAGCAGCAAGCTGCTGAAGTAGAAAATGTACTTCAAGCTAAAGCTGTCGCTGCTGTAGAACAAGTGAAGGAAGCTGCCGCTGTTATTGCAGCAGCTGAGCTGGATTCGGCTTCAAGCTTCAAGCGAGAGAAGGAAGCAACGGTCTTGAAGGTTCAACCTACTTGGGCTTAACCATTTAATAAGCATAAGAGCAGAGCTGTTTGCAGACGCGCCAGATGGGGCGGTGTGAACGGCTCTTTTTTTGAAAATATAAGAATGTATAAGTTTCACCCTTATACATTCTTATATTTCACCCTCGAAACGGTAGCTTTGCCGCCAGAGGACGGCGACAGCCGTTTACGCTTGAAATATAGAGAAAGGATATCCTAAAGCAATCCTTTCTCTATATTTCTCGGAATGAAACGCGCCGCGCCGCCAAAGGACGGCGAGAGCCGTTTCACCTTGGATTTAAGCATGTATAAGCTGCTCTCTTGTCATAGTCTTCGTGTGGTATGATGAAAGAGCGGTTTGTAAGCGTATAACTTTCTAGGAAATGAGAAGGAGATTTTATGGCAACTATTCATGATGTCGCGAAGATGGCGAAAGTATCGGTTACGACGGTATCCCGCGTATTAAACAACAGGGGGTACATTAGCGAGACGACCCGCAATAAGGTGTTTCAGACGATGAAGGAGCTGAATTATCAGCCGAATGAGCTGGCACGTTCCTTGCTGCGCAAGCAATCCAATGTCATCGGGCTCATTATTCCGAATGTGGCGCATCCTTTTTTCGCCGAGCTGGCCAGCCATGTCGAACGTTACGCCTATGAGAACGGCTATAAAATTATGCTCTGTAATTCGCATCTTGATCCTGTGAAGGAGAAGGAATACATCGACATGCTCAAGCGCAACCGAGTAGACGGCATTATTATGGGCAGCCATACGCTTGAGGTTAAGGAATACAAGGAGCTGCATTCCCCGATCGTGACAATAGATCGGCAGATCAGCGAGGAAATCCCGTTTATTTCATCGGACAATTACGAGGGAGGCAGGCTGGCCGCTCAGCTGCTGGTGGACAAAGGATGCAGAAAAATTGCACATATTTGCGGGAATTTAGAGCTTCAGCTGCTCGCGAACCAGCGAACGGCTGCTTTCCGTGATGTGATGGCGGAAAATGAGATCGAGCCGATTATCATCCAGACGGATATGAACGTATTTGACGAGCAGCAGTATGAGCAGATTATGAGCCGACTGTTTGCTGAGCATCCTGAAATCGATGGCTTGTTTGCGACAAGCGATATTATTGCTTCCTTTGCGGTGAAGGAATGCCGCAAGGCGGACAAGCATATTCCAGAGCAAATAAAAATAGTTGGCTATGATGATGTGAGCGCGGCCAATTGGATAACGCCATCTTTGACGACGATTCGCCAGCCGATTGCCGAAATCGGGCGGGTCGCGGTTGACTCGATCATCCGGCAAATGAACAATGAGCCGCTGGAGCATCGGTATGTTCTGGAAGTCGAACTGGTGGAGCGCCTGACGACTTAGGAGAGGCCGAAATCCCTTATACAGCAAGGGATTTTTATTTTTTATGTTTAATGTCAATCGTTTGACATGTCAAACGATTGACATATTTTTTTGGACATACTATAATACGTTATGAAAGCGGTTTATAAATCGGTACCAGCATAGAATATTTATCATTTAGAATCGGGGGACGAACAAATGAAATCTTGGAAAAGCTTGCAAGCTCTACTCGTATCTTTGGTGATGGTTATGGTCGTAACGGCGTGCGGAGGAAATGCCGGCTCGAAGCCAGCAGATTCATCCACAGCTGAAGGCAGTGCGAATAGTGGGAGCGCTTCAGGAGATGTGAAAATTACACTGCTGAATTCCAAAGGGGAAATTCAAACGCAGCTTGAAGATGCGGCGAAAGCTTTTAAAGAGGATTATCCGAACATTACGCTGGAGATCATTCCGGTTCCGGCAGGACAGTCGCCATTTGAGAAAGCATCCGCCCTGTACGCGGCGAACAGCCCATCGACGATTACGATGCTGGACACAGGCGATGTCGAGAAGTTCAAGGATCGCATTCTCGATCTGAGCGAAGAAAAATGGATGTCCGACAAGGTTGACGGCAGCACGGATCTGACGACATTTGATGGGAAGAACTATGCGTTCCCGCTCTCTATTGAAGGTTACGGCTTTATTTACAACAAAGCAGTTGTTGACAAGGCAGTTGGCGGCAGCTTCGATCCGGCTACTATTACGACGACCCAGGCACTGGGTGATTTGTTTAAAAAGATCGAAGCTTCCGGCACTGGCGCGCTGATCGTCTCGCCAATGGATTGGTCGCTTGCCGCCCACTTCCTACCGCTCGCTTATGCTGGACAATCAGCCGATAAAGCGGCGGTGAACCAGTTTATTACCGATCTTCAAGCAGGCAGTGTAGACCTTGCGTCCAATAAAGTGTTTAACGGACTGATGGATACCTTCGACCTTATGAAGGAGCACAACATTGATAAAGCTTCGCCACTGGCAGGCACTTATGAGAAGGGCCCTGAGGTGCTGGGCAAAGGCGAGGTCGGCATTTGGTTCCAGGGCAACTGGGCTTGGCCGCAAATTAGCAGCTTTGATACAGCAAGCGGCGCATACGGCTTCCTGCCAGTGCCGATCAGCAACAACACGGATGATTTTGGCAACACGCAAATTTCCGCTGCTGTCTCGAAACGTCTCGTTCTAGACAAGGAGAAAAGCACGACGGAGCAGCAAGCAGCAGCGAAGACGTTCCTGGAGTGGATGGTCTACAAAGAGAAAGGCCAAGACTTCCTGATCAATAAAGCGAACATCGTGCCTGCTTTCAAAAACATTACGCTGGAGCCGAAAGATCCGCTCGCCAAGTCGATTCAAGCTTATATCGCTGGCGGCAAAATCGAGGAATCGATGAGTGCGCTCCCTGCGGATCACTGGAGCAAGGTAGGCGCTTCGATGCAAAAATATTTAGCAGGAGCAGCTGACCGTGCCACGCTTGCCAAGGAAATTCAAGAGTATTGGACTACTGTAAAGTAGTGTGAAGTAGACGACAAACAACAGCTTCGAAGAGGAGGCAATGGATAAGCCCGTGTGACTTGTCCGTTGCTTCGCTTCAATGAAACGTTAGCGAGGGATAACGATGATATCGGAAAAAGGACTTTGGAGCCGCATTCGGTTACGGCTATTGTTCACCGGGCCTACCTTGTTTGCTTTTGCCACCGTCATGATTGTACCGTTCTTGTACGGCATTTATTTAACCTTCACGAACTGGGACGGCATCTCCACAACGAGTACGATGGTCGGTTTTGAAAACTATGCGTATGTGTGGAAAGACGCGGTATTCTGGAAGTCATTTTATTTAACGCTTAAATATGTGTTTATTAGTGTGGCGCTCGTCAATGTGGCAGCCTTTTTGCTGGCGTATTTTTTATCGAGCGGCATGAAGGGCCAGAGCTTTTTCCGGGCCGGATTTTTTATTCCGAATTTGGTCGGCGGCATTGTGCTTGGTTTCGTCTGGCAGTTTATTTTCTCGAACGTTCTCGTATCCATTGGACAAAAAGCGGGCATTTCCATATTCGGCACCTCCTGGCTCGCTGATCCGGATAAAGCGTTTTTTGCGCTTATTATTGTAACGGTGTGGCAATATGCTGGGTATATGATGGTCATTTACGTTGCGGGCCTCATGAATGTGCCGAAGGATATTATGGAGGCGGCCAGCATTGACGGGGCAACGGCATTCCGCAAGCTGCGGACGATGATTTTGCCGCTGATGGTGCCTTCCTTTATCGTATGTGTATTTTTATCGCTGCAACGCACGTTTATGGTTTACGATTTGAACCTGACGCTGACGAAGGGCGGACCGTTCAAAAGCACGGAAATGGTATCGATGCATGTATATGAGAAAGCCTTCCTTTCAAGGGATTATGGGGTAGGGCAGGCGGAAGCGCTTGTACTGTTCCTGCTTGTAGCGGGCATTACGTTATTGCAAGTGTATTTCAGCAAGAAGCTGGAGGTGGAGGCCTAATGAAGCGTTTGAAAGCCTCTATGGAATGGAGCAAGTTTATTGTTTTGCTGGTTGGCCTCGTGGCCTTCGTCTTTCCATTTATTTTGTTAATCGTCAATTCCTTTAAAGAAAATAAAGCGATCACCGCTTCGCCGCTTTCTTTGCCTGACAGCTTCAATCTGGCTAACTATGAGTCAGCGTTTACGAAAATGAATTATGTATCCGCGTTTTCGAACACGGTTATCATTACGGTGCTGAGCGTTTTGCTCATCTCGGTGCTTGCGGCCATGACAGCCCATTTCTTTGTGCGAAATCAAAGCAAATTTAATCAATATACGTTTTTCCTAATGGTGGCAGCGATGATTATCCCATTCCAGGCGATTATGATTCCGCTCGTGAAGGTTTATGGCAATTTGCATTTGCTGGATAACAAATGGTCGCTGATTTATATGTATCTCGGCTTCGGAAGCCCGCTTGCAGTATTCATTTATCACGGCTTTGTGAAAAGCATTCCGGCGGAGCTGGAGGAGGCTGCCATGATTGATGGCTGCACGCGGACACAGACGTTTTTCCGTATTGTTTTTCCAGTACTCGCGCCAACGTCGGTGACGATCGCGATTTTGAATGTGCTGTGGATCTGGAATGACTTCCTGCTTCCATCGCTCGTGCTGACTTCGTCGGAGCAGCGCACACTGCCGCTCTCGACCTTTTACTTCTATGGAACTTATACCGTCGATTACGGGCCGCTAATGGCCGGTCTGCTGCTTACTATTTTGCCGGTACTCGTCGTCTATTTGTTCGCACAGAAATTTATTATTCAAGGCGTCATGCAAGGCTCCATTAAATAAACGCGTAAGAATAGGATGATTGGTCATGTTGTATACGCTTGAGAATGCCGAGCAGTTTGTGGCGGAAAGAAAGCATCTGCTGCGCCCGCAGTACCGTCTTGGCTATCATTTGATGGCGGAATTCGGCTGGATGAACGACCCGAACGGTTTTATTTATCATAATGGGCATTATCATTTGTTTTATCAATATTATCCGTATCAGCCGGTATGGGGACCGATGCATTGGGGCCATGCGATCAGCCGTGATTTGGTCAAATGGGAGTATGTTCCTGTTGCGCTCGCGCCAGACCAGCCTTATGACAGCGGCGGCTGCTTCTCTGGAAGCGCGATTGTCCACGAAGGCAAGCTTCATCTTATGTATACGGGACATGTAGTGACGGGGCCGAATACGGATAAGGACTATTATCAGACGCAAAATATTGCGGTATCAGACGATGGCGTGAAATTTGCTAAGCTTGCGGGCAATCCGGTGCTCGGGCTGGAGCAGATTCCGACCGGAACGAGCCGTAAAGATTTTCGTGATCCGAAGGTATTTGAACGGGGTGGCTGCTATTATACGGTCATTGGCTCGAATGATGGTGCAGGGCATGGCTTGATTTTGCTCTACCGTTCACAGAATCTCGTTAATTGGACCTTTGTCGGCGAGATGGCGCGCAGCGACGGACAGCTGGGCGATAATTGGGAATGCCCGGATTTGTTCGAGCTTGATGGCTATGATGTGCTGATAATGTCGCCGCAGCGAATGCCAGCTCAAGGTGACAACTATCGTAATTTGCATTCTACCACTTATATGGTAGGGAAATTAAATACGGAGACAGGCTCGTTCTCGTATGACGGCTATGAGCCCATTGATTTCGGCTTTGATTTTTATGCGCCGCAAACGGCGCTGGACCCGCAGGGCCGGCGCATCGTCATCGGCTGGATGGAAACGTGGGAGCAGGAAATTCCGACCCAGCTCGGACATTATTGGGCGGGCGCGATGACGCTGCCGCGTGAAGCTGTGCTGCGCAGCAGCGACGGAAAGCTGCTGTTTCAGCCGCTGGAAGAGCTGAAGGCGTACCGCCGCGATAGCTTTGAGCTGAGTGGGCTGGAGCTTGCAGGCGAGCAGCTGCTCGCTGCGCAGGGAGATTGCTATGAGCTTGAAGTGGTGCTTCGTACTGGCAGCGCTCGTGAGTTCGGCTTGAAGCTGAGGACGAATGGGGCGGGAGAAGAGACGGTGCTTGCTTATGATGCGGAGGAAGGGCTGTTCCGCTTCAATCGGGACCGCTCCGGTATTGGGCAGGGCGGCGAGAGAAGGACGGCAGTTGGACTTTCAGAAGGCGAGCTTTCGCTGCGTATTTTTGTCGATCAATCGTCGGTTGAGGTGTTTCTCCAAGGCGGGGAAAAAGTGATGACCGGACGTATTTACCCAGGCGAAGCCTCGACGGGCATTGCAGCTTTCGCCTCTGGCGGAACTAGTACACTCGTTTCATTTAAAAAATGGGATATCGAGCGCCAGCTTTAATGCTGCTTTCATATAAGCGAGGGAAACATTGCGGCTAGATTAGGGCAGTGCCGGAAACGCGGAGCGTGGCTTGTGCAAGCTAGGCTTAAGAACAGGACAGAGGTTATGTCCTGTTCTTTTTTTATTTTCAGCGGTAGAAACGTTGGAGGTTCATGCAGCTCTTTATTTGCTAAACGGGCACCCTGTAAGGCCTGTTCATTCTCCGTTCATTTTTTCATGCTATATTCGTCACGAATATGTCAGTCGGAGGGTGGAATACAGTCGATGAAAAAGTGGAAGCTATGGCTTGGTATTATCCTTGTGGTAGGCGCGGCCGGTGGAGGCGGTGCCTATTATTATTTGAAGATGGGGCAGCCGGCGACGGTGCAGGCGGCAACCTCGCAAACGGTGAAAGCGACGCGGGGCAATATTGAGCTGAAAATAAGCGCGACAGGCAGTGTAGAAGCCAACTCCCGCGAAACCGTAACGTCCGGCGTATCCGGTACGATTGCAAAGCTGAACTTCAAAGTCGGCGATAAGGTGAAGGCAGGCCAGGTGCTGGCGACGTTTGAATCCGAGAAGGACTACGATAGCCAGATTGAGCAGACGGAGCTTTCGATTAAGAAGCAGCAGGTGCAGATGGAGCAATATCAGACGAAATATAAGGAAGCTGCGGGCACGGAGGATGAACTCACGACCCAGCAAAGCATCAAAACGGACATGGAAATGCTGGCGCTGGAAATCAAGCAAAACCAAGACAGCCTGAGCACCATGAGGGAAGATCAGCTGAAGGTGACGGAGGTTGTGGCAACAATTGATGGCGAGGTGACGGAAAGCGAGGTTTCCGTTGGCGACGAGGTTGTAGCAAATACGGTTATTGCGTCTATCGTTAATTATGATTTGCTTGATTTTGTCGTACAGGTCGATGAGCTGGACATTCCATCGGTTAAAGCAGGGCAAGTGGTTCAGGTTTATTTGAGCGCGCTGACGGACAAGACGATCGAAGGCAAAGTAGCCAGCTTGGCTCGTGAGGGAACGGCATCGAATGGCGTATCTGCCTATGAGGTGACAATTTCACTCGACACCATTGAGGGTGTGATAACAGGCATGTCGGGGGAAGCGGATATTATTTTGGAGTCCAAAAATGATGTCGTCGTTGTACCGGTAGACGCGGTTATTGAACGTGGCGGCAAATCCTTCGTTCGCGTGCCAACAAGCACGCAAGGTACGACAGGCTCTCAAGGTACGAGCGGGGCAGCGGGGGCGCAAGGAGCTGCTGGAGCGTCAGGTGCTCAAGGCATGGACGGGGCAGCGGGGGCACAAGGAAATGCTGGAGCGTCAGGTGCACAAGGTACGGACGGAGCTGCTGGCGGCCAAGGCGCAGGTGGAGCAGCGCAAGGAGCAGCCGGAGCACAAGGTGCAGTTGGCACACAGGGAGCAAGCAGCACGCAAGGCGCAAGCGGCACACAAGGACAGGGCGGGACAGGTACGCAAGGGGGCCGTAGCGCGCAAGCTGAAACGGGTGGCCAAGGAGCTGGCGGCACAGCACAGGGTGCGGCTGGAACTCAAGGTGCCAGCGGTACACAGGGAACACGCGGTACCCAAGGTACGAGTGGAGCAGCGCAAGGAACGACAAGCGCTCAAGGTATGAATGGAACTGCGCAAGGTGCAGCTGGCGCTCAAGGAACAAGCGGCATGCAGCGCACTGGCGGCGCTCAGATGGAAGGACAGTTAGTTGAAGTGGAAGCGGGAATCAGTGATGAAACGTATGTGGAAATTATTTCAGGACTGAATGAAGGCGATTCAGTGCTGATCCCAACACCGCAAGGCACGGTGGGCATGACGACAACGACGACGCAGCAAAATCAAGCAACTATGGGCGGCATGATGCCAGGCGGCTTTGGCGGCGGAACAGGTGGCGGATTCGGCGGAGGTGGCGGCGGCTTCACTGGCGGCGGAGCAGGCGGTGGTCGCCCATGACCAACGAGAGCAGCGGCATTTTAATCGACATTAACAATCTTGTGAAAAATTACGTGATGGGCCGGGAAACGGTGACGATTCTTAAGGGCGTATCCTTTCAGGTGGAAAAAGGCGATTTTGTCGCTATTGTCGGGCCTTCCGGCTCGGGAAAATCAACGATGATGAATGTCATCGGCTGTCTGGATACGCCGACCGACGGCAGCTACAAGCTGGACGGCATTGAAGTAAGAGGAATGAGCGAGAATAAGCTGGCGGATATTCGCAACAAGAAGATCGGATTTATTTTTCAAGGCTTTCACTTGCTGCCACGGCTTACCGCGCTTGAAAATTGCGAGCTGCCGCTCATTTATCGAGGATTGCCTGCCAAGCAGCGCCGGGCTATGGCGATGAAGGCGCTGGAGCAGGTTGGCCTTGGGGAGCGGGTGCATCACCGTCCAAGCGAGCTGTCGGGCGGACAGCAGCAGCGGGTTGCCATTGCCCGGGCGCTGGCGACGAACCCGCCGATTTTGCTGGCGGATGAGCCGACCGGAGCACTCGATATGAAGACGGGGCAGGAAGTGCTGCAGCTCATGGAAGACTTGAATCGGCAGGGCCACACGATTGTGCTGATTACCCATGATATGGAGGTCGCTCATCGGGCGAGCCGTACGGTCATTATGCGAGACGGCGTGCTGACCGAGGAAAGGAGGGACAGGGATGAAGCTGACGCAGGGGTTCAGGATGGCGATCAAGAGCGTCTTGTCAAGCAAGCTTAGAACGGCCCTCTCGATGCTAGGCATACTGATCGGCGTAGCGACGGTTATAGCGCTGGTCGGTATGGGGCAAGGCTCAACGAAGCAGGTGGAGGAGCAGGTAGCCAGCCTTGGCACCAACTCCTTGTCGGTCACCATAACGGGCCGTGGAACGGCCACCTCCCTTTCGCTCGATGATGCGATGGCTCTGGCTGATATTCCGAATGTGGAGGGCGTATCTCCAACGGTCAGCGGCAGTGCAACAGTGAAGTATGGGAAAAATAGTACGAGTGTGACGGTGGAGGGCATTACGCCGGATTACGAGCAGGTAAGTGATTTTAGCGTGCAGTCCGGCAGATACATCGCCTCGATGGATGTGAAAAACACCCAGAAGGTCGCATTAATCGGAGTCGATACGGCAACGGAGCTGTTTGAAGAAGAGGACCCGGTTGGCAAAACGATTCAGGTGAACGGCAGCCGCTTTACGATCGTCGGACTTTTGGAGGCGAAAGGCAGCTCGCTCACCGGCTCCAACGATGAAAAAATTGCGATTCCAATTACGACGGGGCAAAAGCTCTTTGATAGTGTCGGTGTGCGTACGGTCGCCCTAAAGGTGACTGATCTTGACCTGATGGATATAACAGTCGCGGCGCTCGAGGCAAAGCTGCTGGAAAAATTCAGGGGCGATGACAGCAGCTACCGGGTGTTCAACCAGCAGGATGCGGTAGAGACGCTTAATTCGGTCAATGAGACGATGAATACGATGCTGCTTTATGTGGCGGCTATTACGCTGCTCGTCGGCGGCATTGGGGTCATGAATATTATGCTGGTGTCCGTTACGGAGCGGACACGGGAAATCGGCATTCGCAAGTCGCTGGGCGCAAAGCGCAGAGATATTTTGTTCCAGTTTCTTGTGGAGGCCGTTGTCATTAGCGGCATGGGCGGCGCACTTGGCATTGGATTCGGTTATTTGGGCTCCTATGTCATTGGGGTGGTGAATGGGACGGATACTTCGGTTCCGTTTAATACGGTCATTTTGTCGTTTGCCTTCTCTGCTTTTGTCGGAATTGTGTTCGGCATTTTCCCAGCGAACAAAGCTTCGAGGCTGAAGCCAGTCGACGCGCTGCGTCACGATTAGCTCTCCTTTTGTTCTACCCTATCAAATCCGCTCATAGAATGGACTATCCAGTTAAGCAGGATGACATTGCTATAAAAAGGTAGCGGAAGGAGCAGGGATGAGACGAAGAAGAATCGAACACAGAGTGTCAGATGCGCTGCAATGCTTGAAGGGCAGCCGCTGGGTGCCTATTTTTTCCATAGGTCTATTGCTTGGCATTACGGTAGCTTTAATGAAAGTTTCCATTGGAGGTATACCGGCCCGCATGCCTGCGACTCTAGCGAATGCGCAGCCGGGAGGGGCAGTGTCGGCGGCCTTTGAGCTGCCCAGCACGGGCAGCGGCAGCGGGGCGAATAAAGTCGAAGCGGGCAGCGCCGTTATCGCGCAGCAAATGGGCGGGCTGTTGCCTAATACGACAGCCGCGCTTAGCGGGCTCATCGTACGCACCTATATGATGAAGGAACAGCGTACGGAAAGCTTGCCGCTGGAGGAGTATGTGCGCGGCGTTATCGCAGCGGAAATGCCAGCCGATTTTGAGCTAGAGGCGCTTAAGGCGCAGGCGATAGCCGCACGCACCTATATCGTACGCCGCCTCGCTTCCGGTGATGACAGCGGCGTGGAGAATAAAGAGGCAGATGTAACGGACACGATTGCCCATCAAGCGTATTTGCCTCTTGCACAGCTGAAGCAGCATTGGCAAGGTGCCAAGCAGACAGCTAATATGAAAAAGCTGAATGAAGCGGTCAAGCAGACGGAGGGGTTAATCGTCACGTATA
This sequence comes from Paenibacillus algorifonticola, assembly GCF_000971975.1. GTDB lineage: Bacteria > Bacillota > Bacilli > Paenibacillales > Paenibacillaceae > Pristimantibacillus > Pristimantibacillus algorifonticola. Next base: position 253,443 of record NZ_LAQO01000006.1, read on the forward strand.
ATGGCGAGCCGATCCAGGCAGCGTTTTTTTCCACAAGCAGCGGGTATACGGAAAATTCCGAAGACTATTGGACCAATCAGATTCCTTATTTGCGCAGCGTTGCGAGTCAATGGGACATCGAGCTGTCACCGCGTTATAAAGAAAGCGTGGAGCTAACGCTGGCGCAATTTTATGAGAAGCTTGGCCTTCAGGGGGAGAGCAGGGTTCAGCCTTCCATTCGGGTATTAGCTGCAACGGAAGGAAAAAGCATCAGCAAAATCGAAATCGCCGGAACGGTGTTCACAGGCCGCGAGGTACGCGAACGATTGGGACTAGCCTCGGCCGCTTTTACATGGAGCATGAACGATAAGGCTATTACCATTACAACCTATGGTTATGGACACGGCGTCGGTATGAGCCAATGGGGAGCGAACGGCATGGCAAAGCTAGGCTATTCGGCGAAAGATATATTAACCTACTATTATACGGATGTGAAGATAGAGCAGGCTTCCAAGTTCTCGGCAGTACTGCTTGGGCGCTCCTAGCTCAAGGAAACACAGGCTTTTTCGAAATCTTAAAGTCTCTATATTTTTATCCATCATTCCATATACCCTCACGTATAAACCTAGCGAATCTGGCAACAATGGCTAGTGAGGTGATAGAAATGAACAATCAAAACAAACCAAAGCAAGGCTCAGAGGAAACTCCCAAAAATGGACTGGGAGCATCATCTGCCGCGGGTTCAGGCAATGGATTTAAAAGGCTGCTGGCACGCAAATGGGTTTCGCCAGCAATATTTATGGCCGCGGCAGCAATTATCGTAACCTTAATGTGGGTCTACCAGGGAGCGGATGACAGCAAGCAGACGACAGCTACAGAATATCCGGGCCAAACGGAAGCCACAGTAGGCGAGGGTACGGCAACACAGCCGGAGGGCGCAGTAGATGAAGTCATTCGCGAAGGCGAGCAGTTGCAATGGCCGGTTGTGAACAAGGACGCGCTGCAAATCGAGACACCTTTCTACGATGCTAATGCGAGCAGTGATGAGCGTCAGGCAGCTATGGTGCAGACGGGGAATACATTCTCGCCGCACATGGGCATCGATCTTGTAGACCCGAATGACCAGCCGTTTGATGTCGTAGCCGCTATGTCGGGCAAAGTGAGCCTGGTGCTCAATCATCCGACGAATGGCAGCATTATTGAAATCAACCATGGCGATGGTCTTGTGACCACTTACCAAAGCCTTAGCGACGTGAACGTGGCGGTAGGCGATGAAGTGAAGCAGGGAACCATTATTGCCAAAGCGGCTCGTAATGAGCTGGAAAAGGATTTGGGCGTCCATCTGCACTTTGAAGTGCGTGAAAACGGAAAAGCCGTCAATCCAAGCACCGTAGTCAGCGAGCAATAAGCGCTGGCAAAATAGGTCTCTAGACCTTGCAGGCAGGGGAATATCCCCTGCCTGTTTTATATTTTTATGAAAATTTTATGACAAACTGGCTTGTCAGGCTTGACCATAAAGAATATATACCCGCGCCCCTCATATAATGTACCAAACTATCTCGAGTAGGGAGGCGGGAACGTGCACGATTACATCAAAGAGCGAACCATTAAAATAGGCCGTTGCATCGTGGAGACGAAGCACACGGTACGAACGATCGCCAAGGAGTTCGGCGTATCCAAGAGTACGGTCCATAAGGATTTAACCGAACGGCTGCCGGAAATCAACCCCGACCTGGCGGATCAGGTGAAGCACATTTTGGAGTACCACAAGTCAATCCGCCATCTGCGCGGGGGAGAAGCAACGAAAATCAAATATAAGAAAACGAGCACGAAGAAGAGGGAAGTACTGGCAGCCGGGAAAACATAATTTATTCGCAAATTATTACAAACGTGTAGAGGATTTTATAGTTTTTTGGCGAATAATGTACGTTAGGGGTTTTCACGTCGTGGGAACTAATTGACCGTAGCGTTTACACTATTCGTTGGAGGACTTACGCCTTATGCTGAGCAAGGACATTGGAATTGATTTGGGAACGGCTAACGTATCTATTCATGTAAAAGGGAGAGGCGTTGTGCTCGATGAGCCGTCTGTCGTCGCGATTGAGAGCGACACGAAGAAGGTGCTTGCCGTTGGTGAGGAAGCGCACCGGATGGTCGGCCGTACGCCAGGCAACATTATTGCAATCCGCCCGTTAAGGGATGGGGTTATTGCTGACTTCGAAATAACGGAAATTATGCTGAAAGCGTTTATTGATCGGGTGGAAGGGCGTAAGTGGCTGAGCCGTCCGCGTATCTTGATTTGCGCGCCAACGAATATTACATCCGTTGAGCAGAAGGCGATTCGTGAAGCGGCGGAACGCAGCGGAGCCAAGGAAGTATTTTTGGAAGAGGAAGCTAAAGCTGCTGCTATTGGGGCTGGAATGGACATCTTCCAGCCTAGCGGCAACATGGTTGTGGATATTGGCGGAGGCACGACGGATGTAGCAGTCCTGTCCATGGGCGACGTCGTGACCGCCTCTTCCATTAAAATCGCAGGAGACAAGTTCGATGCTGCGATCATGAAGTATATTAAAGATAAGTACAAGCTGCTGATCGGCGAGCGGACAAGCGAGGATATCAAGATCAAAATCGGTAAAGTGTACGAGGATGGGCAACGTTCGGAAATTGATATCCGTGGACGCGATATGGTAACAGGCTTGCCGCTGACCATGACGATTCATTCGCAAGAGATTCAAGAAGCGCTGTGGGATTCGGTCATGTCAATCGTGGCTACGGCGAAGTCCGTACTAGAGAAGACGCCGCCTGAGCTGTCGGCAGATATTATTGACAGGGGCGTTATTTTGACAGGTGGCGGCGCATTGCTGAATGGCCTGGACACGCTGCTTGCGGAAGAACTCAAGGTTCCGGTGCTGATTGCGGAAGATCCCATGCATTGCGTCGTTAAAGGTACCGGCATTCTGCTTGATAACTTGGACAAGCTTGGCAAGAAGCCACGCTTCTAAAGAAAACAAGCAGGAGCAAGGCTTGCATAGCCATTTACGCGGGTAGGGCGTTTAAAAGGGGACGCGCCGAGGCGTTAAATTGAGTCAAAGGTCGCATAGGAAGCTATAACTGAAGTCATGCCTTTTACCGATATATAAATAGTGGCATATACAGCGAGAGGGAACAGCCTTATACGATCTTCGAGGAGGCAATTGCAATGCTTAGAGGGCTTTACACAGCAGCTGCAGGCTTGACGGCCCAGCAGCGGAGACATGATACCGTAACGAATAATATTTCAAATATAAATACACCGGGCTATAAGCAGACGAATGCGGTCACGCGTTCGTTCCCGGATACGCTGCTTTCCATGACAGGGGTACAGGGCGAGCCAAGCAAATCCATCGGCCGTCTCGGCATGGGGGTATTTGCAGAGGAGAGCTTGTCGCTGCATGTCCAAGGAGACTTGTCCCAGACGGACAAGCCTACTGACTTCGCACTCGTGTCCAACATTGAAGTGGAGGGCGCGGCGTTTGACGAGTCCGGCAAATACGTGGCGGATGACGGTACGGTGACGTTCCAGCCGCAAGCATTCTTTACGCTGCAGGATGCGCAAGGGGATCTTCGCTATACGCGGGGCGGCTCCTTTACGCTGACAGCGAATGGTTTTCTCGTTAACGGAGACGGCGCCAATGTGCTTGGAGCCGATGGCAATCCTATTCAATTCGCAGCAGGCACCGGGCTTGAGCAGCTGTCGCTGACGAAGGATTTGCGCTTTGTTAATACGCTAACCGGTGTGGATAGTGGCGTGCAGCCGCTCCTGGTGACACGAATTAACGAACCGAACCAACTCGTACGCGCCGGAGACGGCCAGTTCCGCTTTAATGGAGATGCTGCGCAAGCTGTCGCGCTTCAGGAGACGGATCAGGTAGAGGTGCAGCAAGGCTATGTGGAGCGTTCCAACGTAGATGCGGCACAATCTTCCGTCGATTTGATGGCGGCTCTTCGCGCTTATGAGGCCAACCAGAAGGTTGTACAATTTTACGATCAAAGTCTTGAGAAGGCTGTAACGGAAGTAGGCCGCGTTTAAGACGAAGTCAGCAAGAAACGTGAAGGAGGCAGACGATGAACGGCTCAATGATTAATGCGGTGGTCTCGATGGGCGGACTCCAGCAGAAGCTTGATATGATCGCTGATAATATCGCCAACGTGAATACGGTAGGTTATAAGCGCAAGGAAGCAACCTTTGAGGATTTGCTGACCAACGTCAGAAAGCAGCCAAATGATTTTAGGCAGCCGGGCCGTATGACGCCGCTTGATTTTAACCAAGGCTGGGGCTCCCAGTTGACGATGATTAAGCCGAATCTGGAGCAAGGAACGATCGCAACAACAGGCAAGGACACGGACTTTGCTATTGAAGGAAATGCGTTGTTCGAGGTCATTGTGAACGCTAATGGCGACCGTGCTTATACGCGCAACGGTGCGTTTCAGTTGACGGTTAATGCAAACGGTGATAACATTTTGGCAACGGCTGAAGGCTATCCTATTGTTTCGACAGTGGTGACCCAGCCAGGAAATGTAGTAGTTGAGCAGCCAGTAACTGTTCCAGATGGCTATAAGCTGGATATTGGTGCTGATGGCAGTGCGCAAGGTGTTGCTACTGACGGTACAACCATTAATTTAGGCACAATTAAATTGATGCAAGCAACCCGCCCTTCTGCTCTTACTCAGCTGGATGACAATTTGTTTTCCGTAGCTGAAGGACTGAATGTGGGTGATGTAATCCAGGTGGTTACTCCTGACGCGGATAATGCGATCGCGCTGCGCCAAGGCTCTCTTGAGCAATCCAATGTGGATATGAGCGGCGAGATGACTGAGCTGATTAATGTACAACGTGCTTACCAACTGGTAGCTAGGGCATTAACATCAAGCGATTCGATGATGGGGTTGGCGAACGGCTTGCGCAGATAGATAGGGTGATGGTGGTAATGAGTACGACGAATGAACGAGCTGATTATGCGGATGACAGGCTGGAAGACGAACAAGCAGAACAGACCCGCAGCAGCTCGCGCAGGAAGGGGCAAAGCTCCACTCCAGAGAAGAAGAAGCGGCCCCTGGTACTGAGAATCATATTATGGATTTTGCGTCGCAGCATTGTGCCTTGCATCATGGTCATTATGCTGATTGCAGGCCTCTATATCGGTTATACGGTGCTGGGTAAGCAATCGGGGGATGACGTGTTCCAATGGTCGACTTGGCAGCATGTCTATGATCTTGTATTCTCGGATTCGTAGTTCGCACCGTACGAATGGTTGAAGGCGGTATTCGCAGCTTATTGCGGATGCCGCTTTTTTGCGTCGTCTGCGGGGATGAAATCAGCAGATGAAAAAAAGAACACCAATCCGTTTGTTAAGAAAACAAAGCGGAAGGTGTTCTTTTTCAAAATATAAGCATTTGTAAATTTCACACTTATAATGGGCTTATTTTTCACCCTCGAAACGGTAGCTTTGCCGCCAGAGGACGGCTTCAGCCGTTTACGCTTGTGTAATCATGTGCTTATTTTACAGTTACACGCATGGATACTGTTTTGCCGTCAAAGGTAGCTTTAATGGTAGCGGAGCCTTTGCTAAGAGCGATAATTTTGCCATTCGATACAGTAGCTACGCTTGCTTTGCTTGTTACCCAAGTTGCGCTTGACGTTACGTCTACTGGATTGCCAGTCGTATAGTTTGCTTGCAGCTTCAGCGAATAAGAAGCGCCTGGGCTTAGCTTAAGCGACTTGTCTGACAGGGTTAGCGATTTAAGCTTAGGCGATACAGTAATTGGAACTTCCAGCGTTTTGCCCTGATAAGAACCCGTGAGCTTGCCGCTGCCAACTGCCAATGCTTTGACTGTGCTACCTTTAACCGACGCCAGCGTACTGGAAGAAACGGTCCAGTCCATTTTGGAGCTCAGAACCACTTTCTTGCCGCTAACATAGTAGCCTGTTACTTTAACCGATTTGCTTTTGCCTGGGTACAGCTCAAGGCTGGATGGTTCTGCTACCAGCTTCTCGATCTCTTCTTCAACGTAGGCTTTGACGGTAGTTGTTTTATTTAAATAGGTTGCAGTTAACGTCACTTTGGAGGCTTCAAGACCCTTCACTTTGCCATTAACGACAATTGCATTATCCGATGATGCTTTCCACGTTGCTTTGGAAGAAACGTCCTCTTGCGATCCATCCTGATTCACAACCGTAATCGTAGGCAGCGCCGAATCCTTGCCGATTACTACGCTAAGTTCTTTAGTGCTTGGAACGAGCTTCACAGGTGTAAGGTGTACATTCAGCTCAAATGTCGCTTTCAGGCCATTGAGCTCAGCCGTTACAACCGTTTTGCCTACAGCTTCTGCTGTCCATTTGCTATCTTTGATAGTAGCGATTTTTTCGTCGGCAACGGTCCATTTCACGATTTTGGAAACGTCGGCTGTATCTCCGCCGAAAGTGGTGCCGCTGACTTTAGGCAGCGTCTCGCTTTTCTCAGGGAATGTGTCGATGGACTCTTTATCGATTTTCAGCTCGGTGACGCTAGGAAAAACTGTAATGTCAATGCTGCGGCTGATGCCTTTAATAGATGCTGTTATTTTAGTTGTTCCAACCGCTTTTGGTGTAACAAGCCCATTCGTTACTGTAGCGACGTTCAGATTGGAGGACGTCCATTCCGCCTGCGTAGTAACGTTTTTGCTTCCTCCAGAAAGCTCCTGAACTTCAGCTGTAATTTGCAAATCCGGGCTGTTCAGCAGCAATTGATATTCCTTGGCTGGCGACAGCTTAATCGATTGGTATGGTGTACGAACGACAACATCAATCGTCGAGCTTACTCCCAAATAAGTTGCGGTGATTTTAGTTTGGCCAGTAGCAACTGGAGTTACGACACCGTCCTCGACGGTTGCAACAGCAGCACTGTTGGTTGTCCAAGTTGCTTTTGCCGTTACGGTTTCTGTCGAGCCGCTTGTAGTTGTAGCTATTGCTTCAATCTTCTGGTCATCGCTGCCCATATCCATTTCAAGCAACGTTTTTGGCGACAAAGCCAGTGATTTATAAGGAGAAGTGACGACGAGCTTTACAGTGTCTGATTTTCCTTTGTATTTTGCTGTAATGGTTGTTGTTCCTGCGCCCACAAGCGTAACTGTACCGTCATCGACTGTCGCGACGGAAGTGCTGGAGGATGTCCAGGTTGCATTGGTTGTAATGTTCTCATTGGAGGAGCCGCTTTTAATCCCGCTCAGCGTAAACACTTGATCCGCACCGAGACTCACGTCGTAGCTTTCAGCGGCGTTGCTGCCGTTTTTCAAAATTTGTACAGAATTATAAACGTAATCGGATGTAACTTTAATATTTTGTGTGTATCCGCCATAAGTAGCGCTAATCGTAGCCGTTCCTTTGCCTACAGCCGTTAGGACGCCCTTGTCCACTTTGACGTAGGAGGTGTTGGACGATTTCCAAGTAGCGGAGGCGCTGACGTCCTTCTTGGTGGAAGAGCTTGAAGTGGCAGCCAGTAAGGAGACGATAACGGCATCATCCTCAATAAATACTTCTAGTGATGAGGTGCTGGTATTGTAATCCCATGAATCATAGCTTAGTTCAATGCTTGTTACAGTTTCGTCTGCAGCATTCGCGATGCTGCTGAATGTGGTAGCGATGAGCATGACAGATAGAACGGCGGCGAGCCATCTCCTGATTTCTCTGAGCGACTTGTTCCCGTTTACACTTAAATTCACTACATCCTATCCCTTCGTCTATAGAATAAAAAACTCTCTATTCTATATAACGGTTTACATATAGAGGAAATGAATAAAGATGTCGTATTTAGTTAAAAAAAATCATTTGCCGCCGCAATTGTACCTGTAAGTCCCAAGTTTAGCCATACGAGGGCCGTGGCAGTTTTATTTTTGATACGGTAGTTGTATAATGGTTTGGAGCCTTAATGCCGCGCCCGCCAAGGGGTAGAATGCTTGTCAATCTACACTTGCGTGCCGCTAGGGAGTCCATAGGGATTCGCGGTAAAATGAAAGAAGCTTGGCCGCAGACGCTTCGGGTCCGCACAGCCAAGCCCTCTATCTCAACCTTCACAAACTGCAGTTTCATGAAGGATATCTATAGTTTCAGTAAAAATTGCATTTTTTATACCCTCGATTACAAGGAAGGAGCTTTATTCATGCTCGATATTAATCAAATTCAGGAAATTATCCCCCATCGCCCGCCTTTTTTGCTCATTGACCGTATTTTGGAGGTAGAGCCGGGTGTCAGAGCGGTTGGCCTGAAAAATGTAACGATGAACGAACCTTATTTTGTAGGACATTTTCCGGGTTATCCGGTTATGCCTGGCGTGCTTATCGTTGAGGCACTGGCGCAGGTCGGCACTGTAGCGATGCTTATGCTGGAGGCCAACAAAGGAAAATTAGGCTTTTTTGCAGGCATTGATGGCGTTCGGTTCCGCGGTCAGGTGAAGCCTGGCGATACGCTTACGCTTGAGGTCGTCATTACGAGATTGAAAGGCAGCATCGGCAAAGGACAAGCTACTGCGAAGGTTGGAGATCAAGTTGTCGCTGAAGGCGAGCTTATGTTTGCCCTGTCTGATCCATCCTAAATTTATTTTTCAATCATTATATATAAGGGAGAGATGGCCATATGAGTCAAAATGAAGCGGCAATCCAGCGTTACAATGCTTGGTTAAACGATCCGTTGATCGATGAAGCGACAAAAGAGGAGCTTCGCGGCATCACGGGCGATGAGAAGGAGATAACAGACCGTTTCTACCGCGATCTGGAATTCGGAACAGGCGGTCTGCGCGGCGTTATGGGCGCGGGCACGAATCGTCTCAATGCCTATACGGTCGGCAAAGCGACGCAAGGGCTGGCGAACTGGCTGCTTGAGCATGCTGCAGGCGATGCCCCGTCACTGGTCATTGCACACGACTCCCGCAACTATTCACCGGAATTTGCGCTGGATTCAGCGCTTGTGCTGGCGGCAAATGGCGTGAAAACGTATTTGTTCCAATCGCTGCGCCCAACACCACAGCTGTCGTATGCTGTGCGTGCGCTTAAAGCTTCCAGCGGCATTGTGATTACGGCTAGCCATAATCCGCCTGAATATAATGGATATAAGGCGTATGCTGCTGACGGCTGCCAGCTCATACCTGAGGATGCAGAGCAGGTTATTGCAGCCATTCAGCAGGTAACAGGCTTTGACCAAGTGAAGCGTTTGAGTCGTGAAGAGGCAGAGGCGCAAGGCTTGCTCGTATGGCTGGGTGAGGATGCGGACGAGTCCTACATTAATACGGTGGTTGCGCAAAGCTTGAATGTGGAGCTTCTTCGCAGTGGCGTAGGCAAACAGTTCAGCGTTGTATTCACCCCGCTTCATGGATCGGGCAATATGCCGGTTCGCGAGGTGCTTGCGAAAGCCGGCTTTAGCAACGTACATATTGTTGCGGAGCAGGAACAGCCGGATGGCTATTTCAGCACTGTAAAATCGCCTAATCCGGAAGAACGCGAGGCGTTCACGCTGGCTATGAAGCTGGCGCAGCAGGTCGATGCCGATATTATTATCGGAACTGACCCGGATGCCGACCGAATGGGCGCAGTAGTGAAAAACAATAACGGCGAATATGTCGTTCTGACCGGCAACCAGTCGGGTGCCTTAATGGTGAATTATGTGCTCAGCCAGCTGGAGGAGCGCGGACAATTGCCGGATAACGGCGTTGTTATTAAAACAATTGTAACGAGCGAGATGGGTGCGGATATTGCCCGCTCTTACGGTGTAGCTGTTGAAAATACGCTCACTGGCTTTAAATACATCGGCGAAAAAATGACGGGCTATGAAAAAACAGGCGAGCGCTCCTTCCTTTTTGGCTATGAAGAAAGCTACGGTTATTTGACTGGAACTTATGCAAGGGACAAGGACGCTATCGTAGCGGCTTTGCTGATTTGTGAAGCAGCGGCATATTATAGAAGCTTAGGTAAAACACTATATGATGTATTGCTTGAGCTGTATGAGAAGCATGGCGTTTATTTGGAGGGCCTAGAGTCGCGGACGCTGAAAGGCCTTGACGGCGTACAAAAAATTGCCGGCATTATGGACAGCTGGCGCAATCAGCCGCCCGTTGATATCAACGGCGTGAAGGTGGAGCAAGTACTGGATTACAAGCTGGGTCTGGATGGTCTTCGCCTTGAAAACGTGCTGAAATATATGCTTGCTGATGGCTCATGGTTCTGTCTTCGTCCATCGGGTACCGAGCCGAAGATTAAAGTTTATTTTGCGGTTCGCGGTGAATCGACTCCGCAAGCTGAAGAAGCGCTGAATGCTTTGCGACAGGCGGTTATGGCAAGAGTAGACGGATAAAGGATATGTGGCTTCAACCGTGGGCAACAGCTCGGTAATAGAGCAGTAGGAAGCGGAATGAAAAGGATAGATGAACGGAGGATTTTCGTGCTTCAAAACTGGCTGCAATGGAATCGCAGAGCTAAGCAGTGGCTCTGGATCATTACGCTAATTGGCGTGATGGCGGCACTTCCTATTGGTTATAACCGAATGAATACGGAGTCAACGTCTAAGCAAGTGGAGTATGTGTTTGATTATCGCGACTTGATCGAAATTGCGGAATATTCTGCGAAGCCGCAGGAATTTGTAGCCCAGCATCTCATTTTTATGAAAGAAGCCGGCATTTCGACCATGGCCGTCTATGAAAGCTCGCTTCGCGAGCTGATGCAGGCGGGCAGATTGACCTACTATAACTCCAAGGATGCGGCTTTGCTTCAAGGCAAGCTGGAGACGCCGGGACAAAATTTCACTTATATTTTGTATACCGGCAGCGAGGAGAAGGAGCAGGTTGGACCGCTTGTTCGCGCTGCATTTGACCGGGCGGGCATCGTCTATCGGGACTGGTCCTTTGATGGCCGCGATGGCCTTGTGGTGGAGCTGCCGCTGCAAAATTCGCTGCTTCAGCCACTCGGCTTTGATCCGATGTCGCTTCAAAAGATTAAAGCAGCTGGGTTAAGTGTTCTGCCCCGCTTGACTGATCGGGTGCTTCCATTTTCGCAGGAAGAAGCAGAGGCGACTCTTGCTCAGTTGAAGGATTATGGAGTTACACGGATTTTGTTCGACGGCGATAAAGTAAAAGGCTATACCGACAACGCCGAGGAGAAGAGCTTGCGCGTATTTGCCGATCTGCTTAATAAATATCAAATCGGTGTAATTACCATTGAGAATTTGAAAAAAGAGCAATCGGGCATGACGACACTCGCTTACCTGACCGACTATAATATTGTACGTCTTTATTCGTTGTCTCCTACAGACGGGATGAGAATGAAGCCGGAAGATATTGCAGATCGCTTCCTGCTTGCAGCGAAGGACCGCAACATCCGGATGTTTTTCCTGAACGGTGCTCCATCGTCAAGCCAGGAAAAATCGGCTGTTATTAATCCGTTGGACAACCTCTACCTGTCTCTTAAAGGGGAGGATGGAAACAAAGGCACGATTCAGCGTTTGGCAGATGCCGGATTTGCTCCGGGTATAGCGGAGCCATTTGATCGGGAATACCCGTCATGGGTTAAAATGCTGAAAGGAATCGTTGTTATTGGTGCGATTGCCTTGATTGCGCTGTTAATCAATGCTTTTCTGCCAGGTACGCTTATTGCGGTGTTCCTGCTTGGCATTGTCGGAAGTGCCGGCTTGTATGTGCTGAGCAGCTCCGTGCTGGAGCAGGCGCTTGCGCTTGGAGCCGGTATTAGTGCCCCAACGCTTGCGCTCATCTGGGTCATGAACCGTATTTACTCCAGAACCGAAGGAAACCAGCGTTTTGTTGGCGGAGCGGATTGGACTTTCCGCAACAAAGATAAAGGACAAGGCGTTGTTATTCCGCTGAACAGCTCTGTTGATGCAGGCGGCAAGTGGATATTCGAAGGCTTGCCGGCACGCCGCCGTCTGGGACTTGCTTTCAGCTGGTTTATTGTAGTAGCGCTCATGTCGCTTATTGCGGTGCCATATGTGTTCGGCTTGCTGAACAATATAACGTATATGCTGGTGCTTCAGCAATTCCGCGGAGTTAGCCTGCTGCATCTCGCGCCGATTGGGCTTGTCGCGATTTACGTCGTGTTTTATACGGGGCATGCTCCTATTGCCCGCCTTCGCAAAATGCTGTCCACACCGATTAACGTGCTGATGGTTGTCGTTGGTTTAATTGTCGTAGCTGCGGGTATGTATTATTTATCACGTACAGGTAATGAGGGACAGACGCTGCCATTCGAGCGTCCCTTCCGCGAATGGCTGGAAGGTACGTTCGGCGTTCGTCCGCGAAATAAAGAGTTTTTGCTGGCGCATCCGCTGCTGCTGGTGGGATTGTTCGCCGCGCTGCGATACCGCGCAGCCTGGCTGTTCGTTATTATTGGCTCCATTGGACAGCTGTCTATGGTCGACACATTTGCGCATATTCATACGCCGCTGCATATTTCGATCATCCGAGTATTCCTTGGCCTTGGCCTTGGTGCGGCAGTCGGATTTATACTCATCGGAGTGTGGCAGCTACTGGAAGGAGTCTGGTCTAAATGGTCGCCGGTTCTCAAACGCATATTCGCCGAATAGCGATTTCTGGCTACTACGGCTTTAGTAATAGCGGCGACGAGGCTGTGCTGCGTTCGATTTTGCTGGCGCTTGCCGAGCAGAGCAAGGTGCATGGGCTTGAGGTGCAGCCGGTCGTGCTATCGGCCGACCCGGCTTGGACGATAGCGATGTACGGCGTAGAGGCCGTACATCGGATGCGCCCCGCGGATGTGTGGGGCGCGCTGCGCAGCTGCGATGGGCTGATCAGCGGCGGCGGAAGCCTGCTGCAGGATGCCACAGGCACGAAGACGATTCCGTATTATACCGGAATCGTGAAGCTTGCCCAATTGCTGGGCAAGCCGACGTTCATTTATTCGCAGGGCATCGGGCCGGTGAACCGCCGGTGGATGGACCCGATGATCCGCCATGTTATGCGGCGGAGCGCTTATGTTTCAGTGCGGGACGATCAATCCGCCGCGTTGCTTGGGCGGATGGGCGTGCCGCATGACCGGATCGAGGTTGTACCCGATCCGGTGATGGGCTTGCCGCTGCCGCTAGGCGCAGCGGCGGCCGGGGCGCCAGGCGGCGGAGCCTCCGCGGCGGCTGCGCCTGGCGGTGCGGGGACCGCGCAGGCCGGCAGCGAAGCTTTGCCGGTCGTCGGCGTGTCCCTGCGCAGCTGGCGCGAAGACGGCGCGGATCTTGCGCGCGCCGCCGATGCGCTAATCGCGCTGACGCGCCGCCGTCAGGTGCGGCTGCGGTTTCTCCCGTTCCATACCCCAGACGATGCGCAAAGCTCGAAGCAGGTCATGGAACGGCTGCAAGGGAAGCTCGCCAGCGGAAGCATCGCTGAGCTGGCATCGCCGGGCGACGACCCGCAGCAAATGCTGCTGGAAGTGAGCCATTGCGATATATTATTCGGAATGCGGCTGCATGCGTTAATTTATGCAGCAAACCAGATGGTGCCAATGCTTGGCTTATCGTATGATCCGAAAATCGATCAATTTCTGAAAAGGATCCATTTGCAGCCAATTGGCTCAACGGAGCTGCTTGATGCAGAGGCTTTTGCCGATGAGGCGGAGCGGATGCTGGAGAACGGCGACAGCTGGCGCAGATCGCATCAGGAAGCTATTTCGAAGTTGAAGCAACAAGCGCAGCAGCCTGCTGAGCAAATTATGAAGCTGCTGCTCCATCCCATATCGAGGTGATATTCGTTTGTCGAACCATGTTCCAACCGTATCTATTTACGGCATACCCTTCTCTAAAATGACAATGGATGAGACGGTCAGCTACTTAGTGAAAGCAATTGAGGAGAAGCGTCAAACGCATGTCATTACAGCTAATCCGATAATGGTGATGTCTGCTTTGGAGAGTCCTGATTACTACCGGATGATGACGAAGGCAGAGCTTATTGTACCTGACGGCGCAGGCGTTGTATGGGCGGCCAATTATGTAGGTACGCCTGTAGCCGAGCGAGTTGCCGGCTTTGACCTGATGCATCGTTTAATGCGTGAAGGCGAGCAGCGCAAATGGACCGCATATTTGCTCGGAACATCCCAGGAGGTTATTGAAGCGGCGGCCGAAAAGCTGCAGCTCCAATATCCGCAGGTGCGAATCGTAGGCTACCGCAACGGATTTTTTGGTCCTGATCAGGATCAGGAGGTTGTCGAGGAGATTCGTCAGGCAGCGCCACATATTTTGCTTGTTGCCAGAGGAGCCGAGACACAGGAGCCTTGGATTGCGAAGTATAAGCATCAGCTGGGCGTCCCTTATATTATGGGCATTGGCGGCAGCTTCGATATTATTGCGGGCAAGCTGAAGCGCGCTCCGATGATTTTCCAAAAGCTGCGCTTAGAGTGGTTTTACCGCTTGCTTCAGGAACCAAAAAGGCTGCCAAGAATGCTCGTTTTGCCGAAATTCGTTGTGAAAGTGATGCGCGACAAAGAAAACGTAACAAAACCTGGGCCATTATCGTAAAAACTCGTGAAAACCGTTGAAATTGAATGAAAACGGGATTGGAGTTTCTTTTTCGATCGGAGTATAATTCACTTCGGTAGAAACAAAAGGGGAGCTGCATTACATGCCAGAAGGCTTATTGTATTCGATTGGTTTTATTCTTGCTCTGACGTTAGCGCTTGTCATGACACCGCTTGTTAAAAAATTCGCTTTTTTCGTCGGTGCGATTGATAAGCCGAATCATCGGAAGGTTCATACCCGCATTATGCCACGCATGGGTGGTTTGGCAATTTATGCTGCATTTGTTGCAGGGTTTTTATTGCTGTTCCCGTTCATTCCGGATGGAATGCTGACAGATGCAAATATGAATATGATTCAAGCGCTGCTTGTAGGCGGCACGATTATTATTTTAATAGGCGCCTTGGATGACCGTTTTGAGCTGTCCGCCAAAGTGAAGCTGCTGGGCCAGTTGGTTGCGGCAAGCGTTGTCGTATTTGGCTTTGGCATTAAAATCGATCTGGTTAACATTCCTTTCGGTGATGCTATGCAGCCGATTGCTGGCTGGATCGCTGTTCCGATTACAATTCTCTGGATTGTCGGCGTAACCAATGCGATTAATTTGATCGATGGCTTGGATGGGCTCGCGGCTGGTGTTTCCGGTATTGCGATCTCTACCATTTTGATCATGGCGATTGTAATGGGCAATATCCCCATTATTCTGCTCAGCAGCCTGCTGCTCGGCGGCATTGTCGGATTTTTATTTTTCAACTTCCATCCTGCGAAAATCTTTATGGGCGATTCGGGCTCGCTGTTCCTTGGATTCAGCCTGGCTACGTTGTCCATGATTGGCTTTAAGCAGGTTACAATTGTTTCGTTCGTTACACCGTTGCTGATTATTGGCGTTCCGCTTTCGGATACCTTTTTTGCAATCGTTCGCCGCTGGGTGAATAAGCGCCCGATTTTCGCACCGGATAAAGGGCATCTGCACCATTGCTTGCAGGAGCTTGGCTTTAGCCATCGTCGTACGGTTCTGATTATTTGGGGTGTGGCGGCGATATTTGGAGGCTTTGCGATTTTGCAGTCTACCGTTATTCAATCGACCGCAGCGAATTGGGTCACGTTCTCCGTCATTTGCTTGCTTATGTTCGGCCTGCAAATTGGCGCTGAGCTTATTGGTATCGTTGATAAAACGCGCCGCCCGGTTATTAACTTCTTTAACCGTTTGCTGCTGCGGACAAAGGTAGATGCACAATCGCGTTCGAAATAATTAAGGATTCCCGCTATTATTTTATAATAGGATTTTATGATGAAGCTCCACAGCCTTTGCAAAGGCTGTGGAGCTTTTTTGCGTAACTTTCCCAAATAGACTAAAAATATAGGAAGGAATAACCGATAACAACAGTACGGAACTTTTCTTGGGTCTTTGCGTCTAATTGTAACGAACAATGACAAACATTAACTCAAGAGGGAGAAGGAGGAAAGTTTATAGAGTAGAGAACGATAAGCTCTTCTGTGCGATATCAACGTTTGTCTATACAGCAAGTTCATAAACCATTTTTATGACGAACAAGTATCGGCCATTAAGATGTTTGTTCAAAAGCAATGCATACAAGGAGGAACCAGTGTGATGAGAAAGTGGAAACAAATGCTAAGCTTATTTTTATCAATTGCTTTGATTGTAACGTTGGCTCCGCTCCAACCGGCGAAAGCTGCGTCAATCTATTTTCAATTTACCGATTTTAGTACAGTAGAGGCGAGTCCAACTATCGTTAATACGAGTACGGTTGATTTGCGAGGCTCTTTCAGTGATGTATCGGCAAACTCGATTACATTTAAAGTAGAACGTCTAGTCAATGGTGCAGTAGTCGCCACCTCTAATGGAGCGCTTACTCCTTCTATTGTCGGCAATACCTTTTTGTTTGCAGGGGTACAGCTTTACGAGGGATTGAATAAAATTACGGTAACGGGCATGAGCAGCAGCATTAGCGGAAATGGAGGGACAGTAGAAGGCGTAAGTTATGTCAGCTATGGTAATGTTCCTGTAATTTCAAGTATTGCTCTGGCTGATGGAACTGTCTTGCAAGAAGGGCAATCGAAAATCGTAACGACCGCACGTCCTTCTTTAATTGTAAAGGCAGCAAATGCTACTGAAGTTTTGATTAACGGAACCTCTATGTTCAATGGGGGTGCAGGGACGTTCGTAACGTCAGATTTACAATTACAGCTTGGATTAAACAAGCTGCAGATTGTTTCTCGCAATGGAGATAAAAGTTATACGCTGAATCGTGAGTTAGTTTATTTTCAGGCAAATACACCCGTTGCTTATAATGTATTTGCAAATACGACTCAGCTTGATGGCAATCCAATAATTTCGCCTATTTCAAATCAAACGGTTACAGGTAAACTATTGTTTTCAACACCTGCAACTGCAACAGCAGCCCCGACAGTAACGTTAGAACTTATTGATGATACTGCGACTGTTGTAAGCACCCATACGGCTACAGTAACGGCAGGCACAAGCAATTCCAATTATACGGAATTTAACTTCACTTCCGATACAGCCATTTCTGCGGCATCAAGCGGAAAATATCAATTGCGGGTGAGGAGCTCGATATATAGTGGGCAGGAGGCTAATTTTCCAGTCGATTTTACGGTTAGAACAGCGACTGCTCCGTATATAACTGGATTAAAGCAAGTATACGATGCAACCGAGTCGGGCTCTACTGTAAACTATACTTCGAGCGGTATTTTTTCAAATAACGCTGTAGTATCGCAGTTGCCTCTCTATGTTGCAATTGACACGTCAAACTTCAATTTAGGTAGCGGATCTACAACCCTAACGGCAAAGCTAAATGGTACTGCAATTACAGGTTCATCCTTCAGTTCAGCAGCATTTAGTACATCAGATTCTCAAAGGGTATATCGTATTGATTCAATGCCGCAAGGCGAGATTGAATTAACATTTACCGTTATAAAAGGTGCCGAGAAAGATGTCGTCACCAGAACGTTTAATTTCAATCCTATATCTTCCATTCAAGTAACAAATACCTTCAATGGTGCTGTGTTCTACGGAACAGGACTGGCTGAATTGAAAGGTAAGCTGTTGAACTTTAATTTAGCGACAGATATTGGTACTGTTGCCTTCAAGTTGAATGGTGCAGAAATTCCATTGACTGCTGCTATGTTTAATGGATCTCAGTTTACAATCCCATTGCTTAATGCGGATACGAGCTCTAAGCTTGTTTTTGGCAGCAACGAGTTGGTATTAAGCGGTCGTGCTAATGGTGTTTATGTCACCAATACGTTATTAATTTATCGTTTCTCGGATCAGCAACCTGCGGTAACTAAGCTCGTTCCTGTTCCATATAAAATCGATCCTACTCAAGATACTGGTAATACGCGCTATCAGAGTGACATTGACAATAAGTTTATTTTAGGAGATAAAGCGGATAATTATGTTACCACACAAAAAAGCGTTGATTTATTGTTTACGGTGGCCAAACTTGCAAATTTAATTGTCACTATAGATGGTCAAACCTATGCTACAGCTTCTGTTAATGCAAGTGACCAGCTTGTGTATCAAGTCGCTAATAAATTATTTTTGGAGCCTGATGGAACAGATACTAATAACAAGACATATCGATTGCGTCTTTATAATGTTCCTCTGCCAGTCACGGGTGCATCGAGTATTACAGTTACTTCACAAGTAGGAACAGAAAGTGTAAGTCAGACTGTAACGATTACGAGAGAGCGTCCCACTTTTGAGATTTTATCGCCTAAGCTGCCTCAAGAAGCGGTTATTAACCAAAACTTCCTTAATGTAAGTATTTTGGCAGAAGGTGCGGACTCCGTTACAATCGGTAAAAATGAAATGAATAAAAGCCTTATTGATGATATTTTTAGATACGAGATGACTGGTCTAAAAGCAGGAGTCAACAAGGTTAAATTTACAGTTATCCGTGGCACCCAAAAAATTAATGGAGAGTTCTCAGTAAATTACGCAGCTGACAATTCACCTGGCGCACAATTTAAAACATCAATTACTAAGGCTGGAAAAGCATCGGCTTTTAAAGGAGAGGTATCAGTTAATTTCCCGAAAAATACCTTCTTGCGTAAAGCCAATGAAAGTCCTGGCCAAGATGTAACAACCATCGATATGTTTGATAATCAGCAGGTTTTGTTCGCTATTGCTGACCGTGCAGACGGCAGAACAGTAAAAACATATAATGCGGTGGGTGAATATACTGGCGGTACCCAATCTGTTGCTAAAGATGGAACTTTCGTTCAAATTGGTTATGATGATTATGGTGCGGCAGTTCTGCGCCCATCTGCACATTTTGGCTATGCTTCCAAACTGTTCTGGATCGATCCTGGATATGTTGACGGGACGAAAAGTACAGGGTATACGTTCCATAAAGGGACTCAGCCATATGATTTGACTAACCTGTTCCACCAGCGTCCGCTATCACGTTGGCTTGAAACAACAAACCCGGGCAGAATTACGCTTAAATACGATTCGGGAATTATTAATACAGCTGCTAACACACTGAGTATTTGGCGCTATTATAATGGGCAATGGACCAATATGGGTGGTAAAGTCAATGCAGGAAGTAAGACTATTACAACACCTATTGATGGATTTGGTTATTATGTAGTTATGCAGCTGCGTTATAGCTTTACAGATATTATCGGTCATTCTTATGCACGCAACTCAATGGAGCTTATGTTCGCTCGGGGTGTGATGATCTCAACCAGCAACAACGAATTCGGTGTTTATGATAATATCACGCGCGGCGAATTTGCACAGTTGCTAGTGAAAATGTTCCAAATTCCACTGGATTACAATCCAAATGATATGACCTTTGACGATGTTATTCCTGTAATTGGTATAAGTCGACTATGGGATTATCGTTATATTGAAACGGCAGTAAGAAAAGGGATTATTCGAGGTAAAGGCCCACGTCAGTTCCTGCCGAATGAAGCTCTGACAAGAGAGGAAGCAGCTGTTATGATTGCTCGTGCTGCTAATCTTCTCAAGGATGGCAAGGATGATCAAACAAAGGATAGAGCAACACTTCAAAAACAATTTACAGATGCCAACTCTATTGATGGGTACTCCTTAAGCTCGGTTATTGCAGTAGTAAAAGCTAAGTTTTTAGAAGGACTGCCTAATACTACTACTGGAACAGCTAAACCAACATACCGTTTTGATCCTAAAGCTAATCTTAAACGTGGTGATGCTGCAATAATCGCAGAGCGTGTTATGAGAAAGAACAAACTTCTGTAAAAGCCAGTTGAATTCGTACAGGGAAGGGTTAGTCTCTGGCTAATCCTTCCCTGTACATTAAAATAATGAGTAAGATTATCCATGGAAAATCTTTTGCATCGACGTAAGGCAGGAAGCCAAGCTATACTAAAAAAGCAATAAAAACATAGAAGTGCATCTAGAACTATTCCGGCTAGCTTTCACATGGTTCGCATGCAGTTGTTTCGATGCTACATAGCAGGGGTAAAACTTTTTTGAAATTATTTTTTCGGAGGGCGCAACTTTTTTGATACCTGTGCGTCTAATTAAGTGGTGTTACATCAATCGCCAAAAAAATCGCTCTTTAGACTTGCCTAATATCAGAGTTAGTTGGAATGAATTCTCAACTTTCTCTTTACGATAAGGGGATGCCATTGTATAATGTTATAGTGGTATAAAGGTCTAGCAATTTTCTGCGTGTTTACGAGTTTCTGCGACATGTTATTACATAGGGTTAAACATGGCGACAGACATTATTTATACTAAATACTGCTCAACTCTGGGAAGGGGGTGACACACACATGAGGGAAACGAGCAATTCATTTTCCAAACAAAACTCTCAACAACCGAAGCAATTTAGAGGAGGAGAAAAAAAGGTTATGAAGAAAAGATTATTGGCATTCGTGCTATCTTTCTCCCTTGTTATGTCCCTAGCGGTTCCAGCATTTGCTGCAACTCCTACTGATGTAGCTGGCGTGAAAGAACAAAGTGCAATTGAGGAGCTTGTAGCTCTTGGAATTATCAATGGTTATACTGACGGTACATTCAAACCAGGCAACAGCATCACTCGTGCTGAGCTTGCTAAAATTATCGTTATCGCAACAGGTAGCGAGCAAGCTGCTACTGCACTGCAAAACGTTAAATCGCAATTTAAAGATGTTAAAACAAACGAATGGTACACTGGTTACATCAACGTAGCAACTGGTAAAGGTTTGCTGCTTGGTGACAAAGGTACTAAAAACTTCCGCCCGAACGCTAACATCAAGTTCGAAGAAGTTGCTGCAATCGTGGTTCGTGCTCTTGGTTACCAAGATTCCAACCTGACTGGTTCGTGGCCTTATAACGTCACTTTGAAAGCTGAAGAAGTTGGCGTATTCAAAAAAGTTGATCTAGCTCTTGGTACTGCAGCTACTCGTGCTGTTGTTGCTCAACAAGTTAGCAACGCACTTGGTACTGACCTGGTTCAATGGATTGCTGATGCTAAAGTTTACAGCAGCACTGGCAAAAAATTGATCTCCCGTCTGGGAACAACTACTGAAGAAGTTGTTACTTCTGCAGTTCTTGATGACAACGGTCGTCTATCGTTGAACGGTCTTTCCAAAACTTTGGCACCTAACTTCATTATCACTGGTGGAGTGAAACTGGTTGACCTGCTTGCTCACAACGTAACTGTTTTGTCTGATACTGATGGTCGCATTCGCGCTATCACTGACAACCAAAAGGAAAACAATGTAGTAACTGGTAAACTGAATGCTGATTTCGCTAACGCGCAACAAGTTGAAGTTAAAAACGGAACTGCAGTAACTAAGTATACTACTGTAGCAAGCTCTGTTTACTACTTCAACAGCGATTCTGTTGCTGGTAATGATTCCAACCTGAAAAAAGACGCTGATGTGTCTGTTTACCTGTACGACAACACAACTGCTAACGTAACTGCTGGTCTTGTAGGTAAAGTTCGTGCAGTAGTTGTAACTAATGCTAACGGCGCTAACAAGTTGCTTGATTCTTACATCGCTGCAACTTCGACTGCTAAAGCTCGTATCCTTACACAAGACAATCTGTCCGTTTCGCTTAACGATTCCACTTCCATCGTTCTGAACGGTGAAGCTAAAGCTGCAACTGATCTTGCTAAAAACGATGTTCTTGACATTGTTTATAACAAAGACAGAGTAGCAGTTAAAGTTATCGCGACTCGTAACGTAGTTGAAGGTAAAGTAACACTTGTAAGCAGCTCTGTTGATGGCACATTTGTTTATACTATCGATGGTAAAACATATGCAAGTGTAAAAGGTGCTAATCTGACTGGTTCGAAAGAAGTTACTAAAGACGGCACTTTCAAACTGTTCTTGAACAAAGACGGTAAAGTTGCTGGTGCTGAATTGTTGAGCGGCGGAAGCTCCGATGCTAAATACGGCGTTATCCTGAATGCTCAAAACAAAGTAGCTCCAACTGGTGCTTTCTCGGACTACAAAGACGTTTTCAAATACTACTCGATTAAAGATAACAAAACGGCTGAAGTTAGCTTAGACGAAAAAACGTGGTACGGTGGTGTAACTGACACTAATGTTCCACAAACAACAATTCGTTTGGGTAGCGATGTAGCTGTACCAACTGGTACAACTTCTTTCAATAACACTGCTGCTGCTTTTGTAACTTGGACGTTGAAAAACTCCGATGCAAGCATCAATGGTATTAAAGAAATTACGCCGCTTACTGAAAATTGGGAAGTGAAAGAGAAGAAAGATACTACTTTGAAAGTTGCATCTTCTACTTCTACAATCACTTACGATATCAACGCTAACACAGTAGTTCTTGATGCTACTACTTACAACAAAGCAACTGCTGGTGATCGTGAAGTTAAAACTAGCACACTTGCTAGCCTTGCTGTAGGTAACAAAGTAACAATTATCGCTGATGGCACTTCTACTTTTGCTAAGTATGTCCTGATTACTAAGAAATCTGCTACTGACGCAAAAGAAACTAAATATGGTTTGTATGTTGGCGCTGTTAAATCCGGTGACGACTACTCCATCACAATCAACGTTAAAGGTACTGACGAGACTGTTGCTTTGACTGGTACTGAAGGCGCTGCTATCTATAACTCGATCGTTACTAGCGTATCTGCAGGTAACTCGACTTATAACAAAGATTCCAGAACTTTGATTGAAGTTAAAGACTCCGTAATCAAGGATGCTCTTGGCAACCCTGTTGCTGGTAACACTGGAGAGCCAAGCACAGCTTATGACACAGTTAATGTGTACGCAGCTACTAACGCTCTGACAGCTGTAAACAACTCTGATTCGACTGTAACTGTTAACGGCGTTGTATACTATGTTAACAGCACGACTGCAATCTATGTTTACGACGAAGCAAATGACTCCCTTGTAACTAATGGTATCTTTGCTGATGTAACTGCTCACCTTGGTGAAGCAACTAACAAATACGGAATCGCTATCGTTGGCGATTCGAACTATGGCAACTTCCAACTTGCTAAAGCTATCGTAGTTGTTAAAAAGAAATAATATTTCTTTAACACAAAGAAACCGATGAGATTTCTCATCGGTTTCTTTTTTTTTGCGTTCACACTTGATTCATAAAAGTTTGTTATAATTAAAGTAGAAAAAAATGTTCTGGAGGGGTGAATTGCTCGGCATTACAGCGAAACTTTTTGTTGGGTATGAACGTCTATATAAAAAAAGATGTGGAGTGATATTTTAATGCAGACGGTTGTTTCTGGAAGCCCGAAATTGAAATGGCGTTTTTATGTAGCTATGTTGTTAGTTGTAGCTTTGGTTTTCCCTACGTTACCACCTATGAGTGAAGCGGCCTCTACGGCAAGCAGTATTAAACCTGTGTACATAAACAGTAACTCTTACGTGAAGCTGGATAGCGCGGATATCCTGTCTACAAGCAAAGGGAAGACGGCCAGCTTTACGATCACGCTTTATAACGGGGGAAGCAAAGCTATTAATCTTCAAGACTATTGGTTCCGTTTAGCTTCTACTAGTGGGACGAAATATACCTTGTATATGCTGGACAGTGATAAAACGAAAAAAACTGTTCAAGCAAATTCAAATGTAACATTGACTTTTTATAGTGAGCTGCCATCGAGCATGACTTTGCCAAAGCTTATTTTTAAAGTAGTGAAGTTTGATTTCAACGTTGCCGGTTATGAGAAGACATTAGGACAATTCAAGTTTCCATCAGACTATTCTACAGATGTTAAAGCAGGTGGTTATACCTCTGTGAAGTTGAATAGTACTCCTGTAAATATTAGAATTAGCAAATCAACTATGTCGACAAGCACAGATAATAATACGGTTAATATTGAGCTTGCTATGCGTAATACGAGTAGTTCGGAGCTTTCGATTGCCAATTTGCAATTTTTGGCCCAGTCTGCGGCTGGTGGGATGTATAAAATGAAAGTGACTTCGACAACCTCAGGAACAGCAGAAGCTATCGTATTGCGTCCAAAGATTCTTGAAAAGATTAAATTAAGTATTACTCTTCCTAAATCTGTTTCTACAAAAGGGCAAAAGCTAGTCATTACACAAGGAATTAGTTCTGGGTCAGGTGAAAGTGCTTCGACTTTATCATTACCTGTTTCGAAAATTGGTTATAATCTGAAAACAGCAAATACCACAACAGCAACAAATTATGAATATATTAAAGATGATTATACTTATAAAATGAACGTAGCTTCTATTCAAAGAAACACATGGGGTGGTGAAGACAGCCTGATCGGTAAGCTTGTTATTACAAACACAAGCTCCAAAACAGCTCCAATCCCAGCAGTCGAAGGTTCATTGTATCTTGGAGATAATGCAGCTGTGAAAACAACGATCATCCCATTCACAAACCCTGTAGCTATTCCAGCGAAAAGTTCTATAACGATTTATTATACGGGTACGGTTCCTACAACTACATCGTTAGCTGATTTGAAGCTCAAGCTATTTGAGAAGTCTGGCGAATCGCAAACGGAATTGGCTGCATTGAAGACTCCTGCGGCTATCGTACCGAAATCGATTGCTATTGGTAGTGAAAACAATGTTAATGATATCGGCGAAAATTTCACAGTGAATGTGATGAAAACGCAACTGCTTGAGGGCACTTCTAACAATCTTTATGCTATTTATATGGATGTTACGAATAAACAGGCTCGCGCACTTGCTACTACCAAGCTAGTTGGTTATTTGAAGACAGCTGATGGAGATAAATACGATATCAAATTGATGAAAACAAGTAACTTGATTAATTCAGGCAAGAAAGAGCAAATTATCGTAACTGCTGAGGTTCCTAAACAATTGGAATTAGGCGGGGCAACGGTAGTAATGGGTACTGCTTTTAATGCACAAGGTATTGTGAAGAAAGATGATGCTGAGATTACGGGTTTTGTTAATCCTGTAAGCTATGCTTTGCCAGAGTATAACCAAACGATAACTTCTGATTTTAGCAAAGTTCAAGTAGGGCCTTATACTATTAATATGGATAATATTATTACTTACCTGACTGATGATAAAATTGATGTTGATTTCTCTGGTCAAGTAACGAAAGACCTTAGCTATGAAGGCTTCAGTGCTAAGAAATTCACTTTCGCCATCGAGGATCAATCAACTAATTTATCCATGATTAATTCTCCATTTGAGCTTGAAGGTACAGCTGGTACAGCGGGGCAATATGTATGGAAAGTTGGCAACAACTACACTAATATTGTTCAAAGTGTAACGGATAAACTCGTTGCTAAAACGATTCAGTTGAATATCTATGAAGAAATTAATGGTTATAAAACGAAGCTAGTATCGAAAAATATTAAATGGTCGCCATACTTAAATTGGGCTGATCCAAACAATAAAGAATAGTTTACTTGAATATCGCAATTAAAATAAGGTAGTTAATTTTTGAAAAATCAGGTATCTTTATAAGATACCTGATTTTTTTTGAGAGGAGCAATAGAGTTGAAAAAAACGACAATTAGAGTGGTAATAGGCGCGGCACTCCTGTTAGTAGGCTTTGGCATCGGTTTTTTGAATCCGAAAGCAATTGAAGCAGACGGTGTGTCCACGACTCCAGGCTCAATTGACGATCCTGTTGTTACTAAAAGCTATATAGATGAGCAGCTTGCTAAATTATCTGGAGGCGGCAGCGGGGCCGGTAATGGCTCAGGCAGTTCGTCCAGTGGATCTAATACGGATTCATCACTTAAAGTAGTTAGCGTGCCTAGCGGCAAAGTGCTTCTTGGTGACGAAGGAACGGAAATCATTCTTCGCGTAGGGAAGGCGGTGGCCTACAGCTCAGACAGCAGCGGCATTGTCGATTTAACGGGTGGCAAGGATTTGGTGAAAGGCAATACAATTGCCAGCAACCATTTACTGCTTATGCCTCGCTCCGGTAGGGGAGTAACAGCAGCAGCAGGCTACACTAAATCGTTGACCGTATTGGTACGCGGTGAATATAAGCTGCAATCAGTTAACTGATTTAGTATAATTTGTGTAAGTTGACAATAGATTATACGCTTGAATAAATGCCTTGAGGTTAAAATAAGAGCACGCTCCCATCATTCAACAGTGAGGTGTTCTTATTATGAGTCGATCTAATAAAGTAGCCGTTCCACTTAGTAAAGCAGCGCTGCAACAAATGAAATATGAAATCGCTGAAGAATTTGGGCTTTACTCTTATGTTTCCCAATCATCTAGTGATGATACGGAGTTTGCGGGCGAGCTAGGGTCAGTACCACAAACTACAGGCTCAGTCCATTGGTCACAGCTTTCGACAAGACAAGCAGGTTCCGTTGGTGGAGAAATGACGAAACGCCTTGTAGCTCAAGCAGAGTCGGTTTTAAACGGCTATATTTAACCTTTACTGAAAATTAATTCTCATCGGGATAGTATCCATTGACAGGAAGCGACATTTTCGGTAACATACTTTATTAGAGAGTTGTAAAACAGCCTTTTCCCTAAGGAAAAGGTTCGTTTTTTGTTTATAAGTTATGAACTTATTTATACTAAAGCTGTAGGAGGTTGATACGGGTGTCAATTAAAGGTCGTCATTTGTTTACATCAGAATCAGTAACGGAAGGTCATCCCGATAAGATTTGTGACCAAATTTCCGATGCAGTATTGGATGCATTCCTGGAGTCAGATCCTTATGCACGTGTAGCGTGTGAAGTATCTGTGGCAACAGGTCTTGTTCTCGTTATTGGTGAAATCAGCAGTCGTGCAGATTATGTCGATATTTCGGCAATCGCGCGTCGTACAATTAAAGAAATTGGATATACTAGAGCTAAGTTTGGTTTTGACTCCAGCACTTGTGCGGTTCTGACTTCGCTTAATGAGCAGTCTGCTGATATTGCTCAAGGTGTTAATGCTGCCCTTGAAACACGCGATGGCAAAGATATTCAACAAGAAAACGAAGATATTGGTGCTGGTGACCAAGGTTTGATGTTTGGTTTCGCAACCAACGAGACACCAGAGCTTATGCCTCTTCCGATCGCTCTATCGCACCGTATTGCACGTCGTTTGTCTGAAGTGCGCAAAAACGGTACGTTGGATTATCTTCGTCCAGACGGCAAAACTCAAGTTACAATTGAGTATGTGGATGGCAAGCCGGTACGTGTTGATGCAATCGTTGTGTCCACACAGCATGCTGAGGAAATTAGCCTTGAGCAAATTCAAAGCGATATTCTTGAGCACGTTATTAAACCAGTTGTACCAGTTGAATGGCTGGACGCTGAAACAAAATACTACATTAACCCGACAGGCCGTTTCGTTATTGGTGGTCCTCAAGGTGATGCAGGTCTTACTGGCCGTAAAATCATCGTTGATACGTACGGCGGTTATGCACGTCACGGCGGCGGTGCATTCTCCGGTAAGGATCCTACAAAAGTTGACCGTTCTGCGGCGTATGCAGCACGTTATGTAGCTAAAAACATCGTTGCAGCTGGACTTGCTGATAAATGCGAAATTCAGCTTGCTTACGCAATCGGCGTAGCAACACCTGTTTCCATTAGCGTTGATACTTACGGTACAGGTAAGGTGGCTGAAGAGAAGCTGGTTGAAGTTATCAGCAACAACTTCGATCTTCGCCCTGCTGGCATTATTAAAATGCTGGATCTGCGTCGCCCAATTTACCGTCAAACAGCTGCATATGGTCACTTTGGTCGTACAGATGTGGATCTTCCTTGGGAACGCGTTGACAAAGCGGATAAGCTGAAAGCAGATGCTTTGGCTTAATTATATTTTCAAAACTAAAGCCCTTCAGAAAAAAGTTAAGAACCTCAGTTCTTAACTTTTCTGAAGGGCTTTTTCTTTGATTTGAAAAATATAGGGTCCGGAATTTGATGAAATTAAAATTTATACATATACTAGCAATCTTATAAATTAAAAAAAATCCATTTATAATATTGACTTGAATATTAAACGAGTATATTATGAAATTATGATTTAAAATGTAAAAATTTATTTTAATATATGATAAGGGGTGGACGTTTTTGAGTATCAAAAAGAATGTTAGGCGTGTAGCAGTTGCTGCTTTAGCGTCAACGATTTTTTTATCAGGCGCGACATTTACTGGTTTGACGCAAGGAGACCTTAGTCCAGCAGCTGTGCAGGCATATGGAGAAACATTGCATGTACAGGGGCCAGATGGTTTAACTTACACGGTTGCTTTTTATGCGGACGAATTGTTCGTGACAAGAGATGGGGGAACTGAGTGGATTGATAGACAGATTCCTCCAAGACATATGAATTATAGGTTTGATCAAGCTTCGTTAGTAAGTGCTCACTTTAATGGGAATAATCTTGTGGCCTGGGTCAGGTGGCCTGGGTTGGTATCTTATACTTCTACATTTCTAAACATTACTTCGAAATCAGATCGATTAGTAATAAAGGAAGGAGATCCATATACAAATATTAGATATATCAGTTTTTCTAATTTGGGTAATACGAGAAATATTGAATATTACTATCAATTTGGGGATACAGGAGCATGGGTGAAAACAAATAAACAATCAACGATTACGGTTAGAGAAAATGTGAAAATTAATATGAAAGCTATTTTGGTGAATACAGGCGAAATCATAGCCACAGATTCACATCAAGTATCAACAATTCAAATGCATGGCAGCACGCTCTCGGGGCCAGATGGGAAAAGTTATAAAGTGTCTCGTGTAAGTGGAACTAATATTGAAGTAAGGAATACACAAAATGTACTTTTGGCGAACTATCAAATTCCGCAAGGCGTTTATGAGAATATAGATTATCTGCAATATTTCTATTGGGAAGGTAATGATTTGATCGTTACAGGGTATGCTCGTAATTATGACAATGGGACCTCTCGATATATAACAATGAGGTTTAATAATCTTCCGGCATTAAATCCAAATTAATAACTTAAGTTTTGGGTATTGTTTGAATAAGAAGTCTATCTATAAAAATTTACTCATATATAAATAGCCTGCGAATAAGCATTTTCTCAATGGAGAATGCCATTCACAGGCTATTTTTAATGAGAAATGACGATTTATTCAAAATGGATGGAAATTATCCGGAAAACCTACATTTTCGGCACTAATAAGCCGACAAATAAGGTACGAGTGTAAATTTTTGGGGAGTGAATGAAATGAGTCGTTACAAAATTAGTATTCTTCTAGTATTCGTACTCTTGCTACAAATTGCATTGCCGCCTAGCAGCAGCCTTCTGACCAATGAAGTGCATGCGGCAGCTTCTGGCCCTATCATTACAAGTAAATCACCAGCTGATAATTTTGAAAATGCCGGACTAGGTGCGCCACTGTCCTTTACCTTTGATGAGAGTGTAGTAAAAGGGACGGGCTCTGCCGCTATTACGATTTACGATTACACGAATAACACACGATTTGAGACGTTTAATGTCGCAACAAGTAGCCGTGTCACCATTGATGGTACTGGCAGAACGGTTACTATTCAGCCAAGCACTTCCTTTGCGGTAGGAACGGATTATTATGTATTTATTGACCCAGGCGCATTTGTGAATGTATCCAATGGTGCGAATTTTAGCGGCATATCCAATGCGGCGGATTGGAACTTTAAAACGGTAAGTCAGGTGGACAGTACACCTCCAGACCTGCGGTCTGCGGTGTCGCCTGCTCCTGAATCAGGCGGAGCGCTTATTACAACAACCATAACGCTCCCATTTAATGAAAACGTATATACGACATATGGAGCGATTACGCTTGTATCTGCTCCAAGCGCAACGGCTTATGATTCCAGAGAGATTGCGGTCAATTCCGCGCAGGTGGTAGGCAGTGGCACCTCAACCTTAACGATTAAGCCAACTGAAGCGCTCTATCCGAACACGACCTATACGGTAACGATACCGAATCACGTGATTCAAGACAGCTCAGGCAATCGCTATGGCGGGACGACATGGCGCTTTACAACCGCGCCTGCGCCAGTTAATGCGACGGGCCTAGCGCCTGCAAATTCCGCTACTTCTGTCGGAGTAAACAGCTCTTTTAGCATTAGCTTTGATAAAAATGTGACAGCGAATGCTGGAAAATACATAAGCCTCGTTCGTGTAAACGATAACTATGCGGACCGCTACCAGGCAACGGATACTTCCCGTGTCGTCATTAGCGGCGGAAATACCGTTACCTTTACGCCTCCGAAGCTGCTCGCGAACACCCGCTATTATATTTTAATCGATGCAGGAGCCTTTACAGACAGTGCGACCGGAGACTGGTTCCAAGGTGTGTCCAATGCCGCTACGTGGAGCTTTACGACGAGTCCTGGCGACGAGACAGATCCGCCGCGGCTGCAGAGCACTTATCCTGCACATACAGCTGCAATCGGTATGCTTAACTCCGGCATTGAAATTAACTTTACGGAGCCGGTTTATCCGAGCGCAGGCAATATAGAAATTCGCAACTCGAACAATACGATATTTGCCACTATTCCCGTGACTTCAAGCTATGTAACGGGTGGCGGAACGAGCAAAATTACGATTAACCCGAATAAAGCTTTTATTAACAACTCGCAGTATTATGTGGTCATTGGCAGCGGATCTTTCCGTGATGCGGCGGGGAACTATTTCGCCGGAATTGCGGCGAACGGCTGGACGTTCCGGGTGACTCAAGATACGGTAAGGCCAACGATTGAGTCGCAACATGCCGTTAATAATACGCAAAATGTACTTACAGATGCGTATTTCTCCGCTATTTTCAGCGAGACGATTGTAAAAGGGACGGGTACGATTACGATTAGACCGGTCACACCGGCGACTGGCATAGCCGATATTCCGGCTAATTTCTACATTGATCCACACAACAGCCGTCAACTAGTCATTACGCTCCCAGCGGGAACGACGATGGCTCCAAACACGAATTATTATATCGAAATTAGTCCAACGGCTGTTTACGATCTGTCGGATAATGCATTTCTCGGAATTCAGAATGCTTATCAATGGACCTTCAAAACGATAGGTGTCGATACGACGCCTCCTGCTGTCAGCAAGATGGAAGCCAGAGGCTCCACTATCATCATGACTTTTAATGAGGATCTTAAAGCAAGCTCTGTCCCTGCCTTAAGCAGCTTCTATATTACAGTTAATGGCGAGCGGCGCGAATTGCTTTCGGCTGTTGTGTCCGGAAATACCGTTACACTGACGTTAGCAGGAACGCTCGTTAATATTCAGACGGTCAAGCTGTCCTATTCCAAGCCTACGACGACAACTGGCGGCATACAGGATCTCGTTGGCAATCAGGCGGTAAGCATTGCGAATCAGGACGTGGCATTTGCAGTAGATGCGACAGCGCCAACGCTTTCAAGCGGTACGGCAACAGGCAGCGTTGTTACGCTCACGTTTAATAAAACGCTGGCTTCTGTCAATAATTTGGCGTATCAGCAATTCCGCGTCAATATTGGCGGTGCCTCCTATACACCAACAGCTATCAACATTAATGGCTCGGTTGTCACGATGAGTGTAAATGCGACGATTTCCAATCAGTCCGTTAGTGTCTCTTACACACCGGGCAGTTATCCGCTTAAAAGCGCGGATGGAGCCAGTGTGGCCGCTTTTAGCAGCTATTACATTACGAATACAGTTGATGTGACAGCTCCAACGCTGCAAGGCGTATATGCCAGCGGCAGCACCATTACGCTGAGCTACAACGAGAGCTTAAGCACGAGCGCGATTCCGCCTGTGAGCAGCTATACAGTCAGCGTGAATGGCAGCCTCCGTTCGATTGTGCAAATTTCTGTTTCTGGCAGCCAAGTGCTGCTCACACTAAGCTCGCCCATCAGCTCAAGTGATACGATCTATGTATCGTATAATGTATCTTCACCAAGAGTAGTGGATCTGGCCGGTAATGCGGCAGCAAGCTTCTCAACACAAAAAGCATCTATGGGATCTGCAAACAGCTCGCTGTATTCGGCAGTCATTAAGGGAAATTCTCTGGTGCTTACATTCGGAGAAACGTTGAATAGCTCCTATGTGCCTTATACAACACAATTTTCCGTTATGGCGGGAAGCTCAACGGCGACAGTGTCCGGCGTGTCAATTAGTGGCTCTACCGTTACGCTGACGCTCGCAACGGCGATTGCTTCGACGAGTACGGTAACCTTTAGCTATTATGCTTCTGGAACGACGCTTCGTACTTCATCGGGCAAAATCATTGAGAATATACTGAGCCAGTCTGTCACGAACAGCTCGTCAATCATTGATTTGATTCCGGGAGAGTTTACCCAATCGTCCGATGGCGGTGTTCTAATGACGAGCGGTGCTTTTACGAAGGCTTCCTATCAGACCGCATCGGGAAAATCATCAGTGAAATATTCTATTTCAGCAGAAAAGCTGTCTCCGGCCTACCAAGCGGCAAGAACAGCTGGTCTTACGAAAGCGCGAATTATAGTAGAAATTCCGAATTCTGAAAATGCGGCTGTCGTAGCCGTGCCGCTATCGACGCTGCTGAATGCGAGCTCTATCAATACGAATCCATCGTTTGTCGTAAAATATAATGGAACATCGTATGAAATTCCGCTGGGTGCCTTGAACTATTCCAAGCTTACAAGCATCGTAGGCTCAACGGGCGAGCTGCTCATTGAGATCGAGCTTGGTACGACATCACTTACGACAGCGCTGACGAATAGGCTGAATCTATCAACGATCTCGCTATTATCGGGAATTGTACATTTTCAGCTCTATGCGGTTAGTGGTACAATGAAGAGCGAGATTACAGAGCTTAACAGCTATGCGACTTTAAGCGTGGACACATCCTTGGCCGTCACGAAGAAAAATACGGCAATCGTACGGGTTGACCCTGTTGCGGGTGCATTGACCTATGTACCGACGATGTTTTCCACGTTGAGCGGCAAGACGGTCGCTACCTTTAGAAGCAAAAGCATCGGCGCTTTTGCATTAATTAGCAATTCCGTCAGCCTTATTGATGTTAGCAATCATTGGGCTGGCCCAACTGCGCAGTCGCTTGCCAACAAAAATATTGTTGCAGCGCGCACAGGTAACCAGTTCGTTCCAGACAAGCCTATTACCCGCGGAGAGTTCGCAACTTATATTGCGAAGGGATTAGGGCTTCAAGGCAACAAGGCAGCGGCTTCCAAATATACGGACGTTAATATAGGCAGCGAGCTTGCGGCGTATATTGGAGCGGCATCGGAAGCAGGCATCGTGCTTGGCTATACGGACGGAACGTTCAAAGCAGATAAATACATTCAACGCCAGGAGATGTCGGCAATGATGACGCGCGCAGCAAGTGCAGCTGGCGCCACCATTCAACTGCCATCTTCAGCCTCTACGTATTTGCAGCCATTTACTGATCGTAACAGCATCAGCTCATGGGCGCGTACGGATGCGGCAAAAGCGATTTATACCGGCGTAATCGGCGGTAAGACTACAAAAACCTTTAGTCCTTTGACGAATGCAACCCGGGCAGAAGCAGTCGTCATGATCAAGCGTTTATTAGAGCATATTCAATTTTTAAACACGTAGTAAATTGGTACCAGCCCCGGGACACCTTGCATAAAGGTTGTACGGGGCTTTTTCTATAGCTCCATACCAATTTGGTGATGAAATCACTGGAGAGAGGACTGATGCCGCAGCGACAGGCGCTCACAGCAAGAAGCAGGATCAGAGACGAACGCTGTTGCCATACGACAAAATTCGCAAAAATCGGAAGATTAGCGGAACTTTTTGCACCTCTTTATAGTCTATATTTAATAGGCTTAGTAGATTAGGCTGCTGCCGCCATTCCTTTTTCCATATTTTCAGCATGGATGGGGCGGGCCTGAGATGGGAGAGTTGCAAAAATAATGCGCAAGTTAGTAAGAGGATACGACCAAGGTAACCGCGGAATAGGTAAAAAGGTAGCTATTGTCATAATCGGAGGAGCGTTGCTCCTGCATCCAATTTCAGAAATGGCTCCGGCAAGCTGGAAAATGTTAAAAATAGAAACGGCCGCAGCAGCGAGCAGCGGAACGCTTAAACAGCTGCTGCAGTCCTACGTTACATCAGGCGCCAAACGAATCGATTATCTTTGGACGACAACACGCAGCGGCAGAACAGCGCAAGCGAACGTCCACGTCATTGAAGTCGATCTCACGAATAAATATGTGCAATTGAATGCTTTAAGCGGCAAAAACAATACGATCGGCGATCGCGATACGATTTTGAATATGGCGAAAACAAGTGGAGCGGTAGCCGGCATTAACGGCGACGTCTACGTGACAACAGGCGAAGGCTCGCCGATGGGGGCGCAGATTACTAGCGGAACGCTCATGACGACACCGATGCAAATTAAAGGCATGTATGCTTTTGGAGTAACGAAGGACCGTCAGCCGAAAATTGACAGCTACAGCTTCAGTGGAACGGTAACGTCTGCAAGCGGATCTTCCTTTGCCCTTTCTGGCATTAACCAGTCGGCTTATACGCCGGATAGCGGAGACTCCACTTACAGCCACGCCAACACGATGTATATCTATACAAGTGCATGGGCAGGATCGGAGCGTCCAAAAAATTCTGCGGCATTGCCGACTGAAGTGTTTGTTCGCAATGGCGTTGTCGAGCAGATTTCCGATGGGACTGCGCTCACGATGGCTGCGCCTAAGGACGGATATATTTTACGCGCCAACGGTACGGCAGCTAAATTCATCCGCGCCGAGATCAAGGTCGGAGACAAGCTGAAATCGGACTACTCGTTAGTCTCCCAAACGACTGGAAGCAAAGTAGATCCTAATCAATTCGAAATGATGGTTAGCGGTCATACGATTCTGGTTAATAATGGGGTAGCATCGGCATTCTCGCGCAGCATTACAGGTGTTAGCGGAGCGGCATATCTTTCCCGTTCAGCCGTAGGCTATTCCAAGGACGGTACGAAGGTATATCTGATTACCAGCGAACAGTACGGAGACAGCAAGGGCGTGAATTTGGCGGAGCTGCAGCAGATTATGGTGAAGCTGGGCGTCTATAAAGGCATGAATCTGGATGGCGGCGGTTCAACAACGATGATCGAGCGTCCGCTTGGGCAGTTTGCCCTGCAATCGGCTCATTCTACGACGTATGGCACGACGATGCGCAGCGTCGCAAGTGGAATTGGCGTATTTACGACAGCGCCTAAAGGTGATGTCAAGGGCATTACAGTAGGCGGCACGAATGTATTGCTTATTGGGCAGCAGGCGACTTTTACGGTAAAAGGGTACGATACGTATTACAACCCGGTAGCGGTTGACGGCACCAATGCCAAATGGAGCAGCTCCTCTGCGATCGGCACCTTCAAGGGCGCGGACTTTACGGCGACAAAAGCGGGCTCCACGACAGTTAGCGTCAAGTCGGGCTCAGCGAGTGCTACATACAAGGTAGATGTTGTCGGACAAGATCAAATTGCGTCGATGACGATTGACAGTGCAGCAGGCATGCTTTCCAAAGGAGCAACCGTCTCGGTGCCCATAACGATGACCTTGAAAAATGGCAAAAGCTATAAGCTGTCCGGCGATTCGCTTAAATGGGAGTTTGTAGGCTTTACCGGCAAAGTATCGGGTGACACGCTTACTGTACAATCAGTTAATGACGGCGCAACGACAGGCTATGCCATCGGCCGTTATGACGGCTATCCAACTATGCTCCCGCTTACGCAGGGAGGCTCGGAGAAGGCGCTTGAGGATTTTGAAAATGTGAACTATGGCATTTCGACGCAGCTCACTCCGTCCGCAACGACTAAGGGCAGCGTCAAGCTGACTAGTGATCTGGCAGGCCAGACATCGGCTAAAGCTTTGCAGCTGACGTACGATTTTAGCGCAGGAACAGGGACAAAGGCGGTCTATGCTGTGTTTAACGGCACTACCGGCAAAACGATTGAAGGCTCGCCTACTGCCATGACGCTTGATGTTTATAGCGATAAGAGCCTGAACTGGCTGCGGGCGGAATTTACCGATGCTGATGGCAAATCGCATCTGGTGGACGTGGCGAAGCAGCTCAACTGGAGCGGCTGGAAGACGGTGAAGGCTGACTTGTCGTCTTATGGCATGAAATATCCGGTCAAGCTGAAACGGGTGTACGTCGTTACCATTGCGGAGGGCGCGGATGAGCGTGCGGCAAGCGGAACGATCGGCATTGACAATATGAAGCTGCAATATCCAGGTGAAGCAGTGTCTTCCCAAGCGAAAAACATTGTCATGACGATTGGCAGCAAAGCTGCTTCCATCGGAGGCAAGGCGACAGCGCTTGATGTGACGCCTATTACGCTAAAGGGCACAACCTACGTTCCAATCCGTTTCGTATCCGAAGCGCTTGGAGCCAATCTGCAATGGGACAATAAGCTAAACCGGGTGACGGTATTTGATGGCGCCCATTTGCTTGAGATGGTTATTGGTAAAAAAGAAATCGTGGCGAATGGCAAGCGTTCTACGACAGAGGTTGCGCCTATTGTGCGGAACAATCGGACGCTCATTCCCATTCGACTATTTTCGGAGCAGCTAGGACTTAAGGTAGGCTTTGATAATAGCACGAAAAAAATCACCATTAACTAGGGAAGAGCTATAGCCGGAATTGCAGGAGCGAGAGCCAAAAATATAGGAGGTTGTGCCCGGAATATATGGGCGTTCCTTCCTCTATTCCCTCTCGTTCCCGAAGCTTCGGGCAGCTAGAGTTCATGGCCAAGGAGGCGGCGGACTATGCAATTGTGTTATGATAGTCTAAATGAACCTTCTATTGGAAAGGTTGCCGATTTTTTATGGATCAACATATTTTAGATATTAACCGTGTCATTACCAATGCGACGCAGGTCATGGAGGACAGCAAATTTCAGATTTTTGAAATTTGCGAGGCTGCACGCGCTGAACTGGAATCACTCGAGCAGGAGCTCGAAGTGGTTATTCAGGAAACGGTAAGAACGATTGAGAGAGTCGATCAGCTTGAGCTGGATTACCGGCAGGCGAGAATACGTCTAACGGAAGTTAGCCGTGATTTCGTCAGATACAAGGAAGAGGATATTAAATCCGCATATGAGAAGGCGACGCAGATCCAGCTCGATTTAATGGTTTGCCGCGAGAAGGAAACGTATTTAAAATCGAGACGCGATGATCTGCAAAAGCGCGTGCGC
Source organism: Paenibacillus algorifonticola (assembly GCF_000971975.1). Lineage (GTDB taxonomy): Bacteria > Bacillota > Bacilli > Paenibacillales > Paenibacillaceae > Pristimantibacillus > Pristimantibacillus algorifonticola. The sequence continues at coordinate 290,535 of NZ_LAQO01000006.1, forward strand.
AATGTAGAATCCTCGATTGAGCGTGCAGAGATGATCGCTTCGCAAATTAATGTCGTATTGGAATATTTGTCGGGCGACCTCAATCAGGTCACGCGTATTTTAGAATCCGCGAAAACAAGGCAGCTGATTGGCCTGAAAATTATTTTAGCCCAAGAGGAAGAGCGCAAGCGTATAGCCCGTGAGATCCATGACGGACCGGCGCAATCCCTTGCAAATATTGTCATGCGTACGGAAATTGCAGAAAGAATGTTTCTAAAGAAGGAGTTTCAGCTAGTACAGGACGAATTAGTAGATTTAAAGGGTCAAGTTCGTCTAGGACTCGAGGAAATTCGCAAAATTATTTTTAACCTTCGTCCAATGGCGCTTGATGATTTGGGACTTGTACCCACGCTGCGCAAGTTTGTACAGGACTTTGAAGAAAAAACAAAAATACATACTGTATTTGATCTTACGGGCAGAGAGATTCGAATGCCTTCCGCCATGGAAGCTGCTATTTACCGTTTGGTCCAAGAAGCCTACTCCAATGCGCTTAAGCATGCTAATGCCTCTTACGTTACTCTAGACATGGTTTATACCTCAGATTCAGTTACAATCACCGTATTCGACAATGGTAGTGGATTCCAACAAGAGCTTATTCAGGTGCATAACGGAGACAACTCGCATTTTGGGTTAGTCGGCATGCAGGAAAGGATTGATCTCTTGGAAGGGAAGATGGACATAGACTCAAATTTAGGAAAAGGCACGAAGATTATATTTAAAATCCCTATTACAGCGGAGAATAGAAAGGAGTAAGATGACGAATGAACCAAAGCGCATCTAATCATAAACGTAAAATTAAAATTTTGCTTGCTGACGATCATCAGCTTTTTCGTGAAGGATTGAAACGTATCTTGAATATGGAGGAGGACCTGGAGGTCATTGGCGAATGCGGTGACGGCATCCAGGTGCTTGAATTTTGCAACCATACAATTCCAGAAATCGTCCTGATGGACATCAATATGCCGATTGAAAATGGGGTCGTGACGACTGAGCGGCTTAAGACGATTTTCCCAGATGTGAAGGTCATTATTTTGTCGATTCATGATGATGAGAGCTATGTGTTCGAGACGCTTCGTAAAGGCGCGACAGGCTACCTGTTGAAGGATATGGAAGCGGAGGCCCTCATTAACGCTATACGTTCCGTCGTTAACGGACATGCTTACATTCATCCTAAAGTCACAGGCAAGCTGATCAACCAGCTGCGACGCATGACTTATCTGGATGAAATGGGAGTCGTGTCTGGTGCGGCAGCAGCGAAAGAGCCAGGAGTGAAATTTGTCGCTGGCGATGACAATCCATTAACAAGACGTGAGGCCGAAGTATTGCGCCTGATGGCTGAGGGCAAAAGTAACAAGCTCATCGGCGAGTTTCTGTTCATCAGTGAAAAGACGGTTAAAAACCACGTCAGCAGCATTTTGCAAAAAATGGAAGTTGATGATCGTACGCAAGCCGTTATCAACTCCATTAAGTTCGGCTGGGTTACGCTGTAACTGTTCTGACCTAAAGTGAGAGAAAGTGGGCTACATAGTGCTGCTAAAGGTGTCCAAAGGACCATGCTTTGCGAGCAAGCAGCAGCTTCTTAATAGATGAATCAAGCGTCAGAAACGAAAGATGATACAAGGAACAACTAAATAGGCAGGAAAGAAGAGCTTCCAGGACCATAGTAATATGGCTGGGAGCTTTTTTTATGGAAAAAAGGATTGAAGCTTCCACACAGGGCGTTATTTTTTTCGACAGGAGTTGTGCGCTTGTCCACCGATGTTGGAACCACTGGGCGCCCGCAGGCATATAATGCAGAACAAGACAGGTTGGGAGCAGCAGAGCGGTTAGTTGGGTAGCCTGAGTATGATGACGGGTGTGCTGTCTGGAACTTGGACGGGAAAAAGGAAACAAGCTTTAGATTATTTTTAGGAGGTGCGGTGCCATGATCAAAATCTTTTTAATAGTCGTGGGCTGCTATGTGCTGGCCGGCTTTCTGGTACATGCAGTTTACCGCTTGAAACGCCATCGGCAGCATTCCGCCAAACATTATGTGCTGCTTGCCAGTCGCCAGCATTCTAATATGGAACGGATGATTCGCTCCTTCTTCTCGTTCTCGCGCTGGATGGGCATAGATGTGCAATTGACTGTCGTAGATGCTGGTCTCAGCGAGCAAACAAGGGAAATTATACAGCGATTGAACCGTACAGCCGGAGGAGTAAACCTTTACGTAGAACGGTTTGATGGAAGCGAGTTAAGGCCTATGCCATTGAAGGAAGGGCGAGCGAACGAGCCGGAGCTGCAGCAGCATTTAAACAAGCACAGGCAAGAAGAAGAGGAATGGAGCTCTGAAGCAAAAAAGGGACTAGTGGAGCCGGAGTCCAGTAATGCTTCTAAGGGTGGGCGAAAAAAGCAGGAGCAAGCAGCTTCCAGCTTATTGTGGAGACTGCAAGCAGATGGAGTAGTAACGAAAAATGAATACCCCGTCGTCATCGATCTGCAAAATCCGGAGGATTTATCGAAGATTCCTTTTTGAGTGGAATGGTGGAGAGAGTAAGAAAAGGAAGTAAGGAATTGAAAGGTAAAGATAAAGAGGTAAAAAGATAGAGATAGTGAGGGACTCATACAGGCATTAAGAGCTGAAAGGTTGAAGAGGCCAAGAAAAGCTGAAAAGCTCATGGGGCAAAGTGATAGCGAAGATTGGATGACATTGATAAAAGGCAGGTAATCCATTATAGTTATAACAAACCAACAGGATCGAAACGGAAGGCTGTTCGTACATTTACTCCAGTACGGTGGCATAAAGCACGGAACAAGTAAAACCTGCAGTTCAAATAGATAAAGATGAAGCACATCTTTGATAACGCTTAGGCGTTGTTGAGGTGTGCTTTTTTGCGTTTCATTCGGAAAGGGGATGCGTTGTATTAAAGCCTACATCTATATTATGCTGCAATCCGAGTATTGGACATGTAAAGTGACCATCAAGCCCGAGGTTGATGCCTCCTTCTGGGAGAATGCAGAGAAGCTGCTTTTATGGAAAAAATCGATTCCTCTCGGTATAGCAATGGAAATAGCTGATCGTTTTAATGCAAATGAAACAAATATGTGGATAGACATGGGAATAGTGAGAAGTATTGGAGAGAGAACGGTAAATATTTTTGGCAAGTGGTTAGGGAGACGGGGAAGGCGACTATGGAGCAGGAAAAGGAAGGGATCTGGCGAGGGCAGGGAGGAGGGTAGAAAAAGGGAGGACGATCAGCTGGCTTTGGGTCGTTTGGCCGAAATAATTAGCCAAGCGCGTAATGAGTTGAATTGGTGGACGGGGCAGGGGATGTCCACTTTGGACATGCGCGAAGCGCTCGCTGCGGATCGGCACGAGCGCGGTGGATCGGCGCGCGGAGTGGAACGCGCGCCTGTACAGGCGCTTGCCGCCGCCGCACAGCTGGCGGCAGCGGCGCTGCAAGGCCGTGCGCTGCTGCGCGGCGAAGCGCACGCACTGCTTGAAGGGACAGCTGCCGCAGGCGCTGTCCCGACCCTGGACAAGGACGCTGCGCTGCAGCTAGCGTCCTTGCTGGGCTTGATACAGCTGCGCAGCGCTGTATCAACAGCGAGGGCCAGCCGCGAAGCAGGCTGGCCACAGCGCGCCCAGCGCGGGCTTCGCTGCCTGCGCTGCGGCAGCGGAGAAGAGCAGCTGCACAGGACACCCTGTGCAGCCTGCGGGCGAGAGGCATGCGCGTATTGCACCGCATGCCTCACAATGGGGCGCAGCCGCGAATGCGAGCTGCTGCTATTAGGAGCTGCTGGCGCTACCAGCAGCAGCTCCAGCCAATCGCCGCCCCAAAAACAGCGTCTCGCGCATTGGGGGCTGAGCCCTGCTCAAGCAGCGGCGGCAGAGGCCGCGCTTCATTTTATAGAACAACCGTCTCGTCCTGCTCCAAGCCACTCGACTGAATCGTCTCGCGTTGCTCCAACCCGCACGCTTGACGCCAATCAAACGAGCTTCTTGCTATGGGCGGTCACTGGCGCCGGCAAAACAGAAATGACCTTTCCTCTTGTCGAGTCGATTCTTCTCCGCGGGGGAAAAGCATTAATAGCAACGCCGCGGAGGGATGTCGTGCTGGAGCTAAACCCGCGTATCAGGAAGGCATTCCCTGAATACAGCGTAGTCACGCTATACGGCGGCAGCGAACAGCGGTGGGAGCCAGGCGATATTACGCTCGCCACAACCCATCAACTGCTGAGATTTCATCATGCCTTCGACTTGGTCATTTTGGATGAATTGGATGCGTTCCCGTATCATAATAATCCCCAGCTCCATTACGCAGCGGACAAAAGCTGTGCGCCAACAGGCTACAGAATTTTGCTCTCTGCTACGCCTCCAGTGGAGCTGCAGCAGTTGGCACGGCGGGGGAGGCTTGCCCATGCGAGAGTTCCTGTACGGTTTCATCGCCATTCGCTTCCTGTTCCGAGACTGCTTAGTACACCTAACGTAGGTCAAATGCTGGACAAGCGCCAGCTTCCAAGGCGGCTTCGTGTCGCGATGCTTTGTTCCTTGGAACGAGGCGCACAGCTGTTTGTCTTTGTGCAGAGAATTTCGCAAGTCGAACGCATGGCTCAGCTGCTGCAGACGACGCTTAACCTTCTCCAAGTAGCTGGAACTTCTTCGCAGGATCCGGAGCGGGTCGAGAAGGTTCAGCGTTTTCGAGCCGGGGCTATTCGTATTCTGGTGACGACTACAATTTTGGAGCGCGGGGTAACGATCCCAAGAAGCGATGTTTTTATTTTGGATGCAGATGGACAGTTATTTGATGAGGCCTCGCTCGTGCAGATGGCTGGAAGAGCTGGAAGATCCAGCGATGACCCAAACGGCAGCGTTATTTTTTGTGCAAAAGAGCGTACTCGATCCCAGATGATGGCTGTCCATCATATTAAAAAGATGAATCGTATCGCCCGGGCTAAAGGCTATTTTAGGCCGATTTAGGTGTGAACGGTGGCCTCCATAAAGTTGCGGTGTTATTTAAAAGCGTAGTGAGAAAGCGAATTCGCTGTATGAAAATTCTGGCTCACAATCGGCATTTATACTCTTGAATTTCCGGAAATGAGCCACAATAGGGAAAAATTTAAGTAGCTGCCGCCGTAGTAACTGTATCAGCAGCTTCAGCTTCTCCAGCTCTACCCTTTATTGCCGCTTCGCCCTTTTCACTATGCTTCTATAACTCTAATAAGGAGGCTTACTATAACGTGAACGGGTTCACATTCTATCATCTAAGGCAGCAGGTCGTAAAATATGCGGGAACTACGTTGGGTCTGCTTGGTCCATCAGCCCAGCTTTGTCCGCTATGCGGCAAAACCGCAAAGTCATTATCACATAAAAAATTATCTGCGCAGCAAGCGCCACTTGGCTCGCTGTCACCATCTTTTGCAAAATCGTTATGTAGAAATTGTTTGGCGGACATTCCTTGGATTTACAAGGTGAAATGCCGAATATGCGGACGGGGGGCAGTCTGCCCCGACTGCATAAGACGCAGCGATACAGCCTTTGTGCTCAATAGGAGCGCTGTGCAATACAGCGAGCCAATGCGGGAGCTTTTGGCTAAATATAAATATCGGGGGAATGAAACGTTGGCACCTTATTTGGGAGAAATGCTGCTGCATCCGCTCGCTGAAATGACCCGTGAACTGTCAGGCAGGCTTGGTATCCGTGCTGGTAGCCCATGGTCTGAAATTTGGCATGCGATAACTTACGTGCCTGTTAGCAGCGAGCGGGCTGAGGAACGCGGTTTTAACCAAGCGGAAAAATTGGCTGTGATGGTGTCCCAGAATACCGAGATTCCTCTGTGTCATTTGCTTGTACGCCTAAGACATTCGGAGAAGCAAAGCTTTAAGACTCGTTCAGCACGTATGCGAGATATGAACAGTCTTTTTGCTGTAAGAGCTGGTTCTATGAAACAGTTTTTATTAATGCATAATAGAAGAAAGGAATGCGGAGCTCCACGAATCTTGCTGGTCGATGACATTTATACAACAGGAAGCACCATTCAGGCCTGTGCAGAGGCGCTCCAAAAAGCAGATACTTCCCCAATGGATATCTATGCTCTAACATGGGCACGATCATGATTTTAACTATCACTTTTTTCCAGTTCATTAAGATTACTAGTGAAATTATTATTTGTTTCAGCTAGAATAGAGCTAATCATAACTTCAAAAGGTAGATCAGGGAGGTCGGAAATTAATGATGAATTTAGATAATTGTCCACGCTGCGGCAAGCTGTTCTCCAAGAACTTTCGTGACGTCTGTCCGGCTTGCATTAAAGAAATAGATAAAGAGTATGAGCTTTGTTCCGATTATTTGCGTAAACATAAAGGAGCGAACATACAGGATTTGTCCAATGAAACAGGGGTAAGTATTCGCCAAATTACGAAGTTTGTCAAAGAAGGTCGTATATCCATTATGAATGCGCCTAATATGGCTTATCCATGCGAAGTTTGCGGTACCCTGATTCGGGAAAACAATATGTGCGATAGCTGTAGAGCGCGTTTAATTAGCGATACTGGGAAAATGCGCAACGAGGATACCAGAAGGGCGGAAGAGCAGGAAGCGCAGAAGGCTAACCAGAACATTTACAAAGGTATAGATCGCTACAAGGATCGTTAGAATTTATTAATATTTGTCAATCGTCGATATAACTATAAATTTCTTGGGGAATAAGCCGATAATACTGTTAAAGGTTATCGGCTTATTAGCATGTGTCCAAATAAATGAGGTGAATAAATTGAAGATAAATGAACCTGGTCGTATCCACTCGATTAACCAGTACCAGAAGAAGAACGAAATGGCAGTGAACAACGCCAATAAGAAGCAGAGGAAGGATGAGGTGCAGATCTCAGCCGCTGCCAAGGAGATGCTCTCTACGAGTCAGATGAACAGTCCTGAACGCGCAAAGCATATTGAGAGCCTGAAGCAATCCATAGCATCTGGAACGTATCATGTTGATTCGGGCAAGCTGGCTGAGAAACTGCTTCCTTATTTCGACAACAATCCGAGTGAATGAGGATGGGTGAACGGAGATGTCTCTTGAATTAATTGCAGATACCCTGCAGCAGCAGTTAAAGCTGTATCATTCACTTCTGGTAATTGAACTGAGTAAGAAGGACATGATTATTCAGAATGATGTTCTGCAATTAAATGTACACACCCAGAAGCAGAAGCTGCTTGTTGCGAAAGCGGAAGAGCTTGAACGTATGCGTACTCAGCTTACTTCCCGTTATTTTAAAGATATTGGGTTTAGAATTCGCAGCGGCATTTTGGCAGAACTTATTCGCTCCGTCGCTAATCCGGAAATTAAAGCGCAGCTGCTGCAGCTTCATACCCAGCTCAATGATGTGTTGGCCCAGCTTAAGGAAGCTAGTGCCTTGAATCAGCAATTAATTAATCAATCCTTGTCTTTTCTGGATTTCTCGATCAGCCTGATGATGGATGACCCGAATGAGGATCTTGTCTATCAGCATCCGATGAATCAGTATCCAGGCAGTAAGCGCAATGGATTATTTGATAGTAAAGCTTAAGGAGGAGACAAGCAGATGACCTCAACTTTTCATTCATTAGAAACATCAAAGCGAAGCTTGATTACCCAGCAGGTAGCCTTGACTACACTCAGTCATAACATTGCAAACGCCAACACGGAAGGGTATACGCGGCAAAAGGTAACCATGGTGGCGACTCGTCCAATGGAAGCCTACGGCATGACCAAATCCACAGCACCAGGTCAAATCGGAACGGGTGTCGAGTATACGTCGATTACGCGTATCCGTGATGCTTTTCTGGATGCGCAATATCGGGATCAATCGGATATTGCTGGTACGACTTCTGTCCAGATGGATACGCTTAGCAAGCTAGAAGGCTTTGTTAACGAGCCATCGGATACAGGTATTCGTACCGTATTGTCGGATTTCTGGAATGCATGGTCAGATCTCAGCAAAGATCCGGAGAATGTTACGGCCCGCGAAATTTTGGTTGAACGTACACAAGCATTGACCGATACCTTTAATGGACTTAGTAAGCAGCTGTCCGATCTAGATGCTGACATTAATATGACAATTGAAACTTCGACGGAACAAGCCAATTCCATGATGAGCTCTATTGCATCGTTGAACGATCAAATAAAAAAAATAGAATCACTCGGCGACAATGCCAATGACCTTCGCGATCAGCGTGATCTTTTAACGGATAAGTTGTCCAAGCTCGTCAATGTAACCGTTACAGATACGGAGGACGGATACACCATTAATATGGGGGGAACAAACCTCGTTACCGGGGGAGAAACAACTCCTCTGACGGCACTTGCACTGGAGCAGTCCTATAATAATGGCACTCTGACTGGCGGAGAGGTTCACGGGATGTTCGTATCTTTGGATACAGTTGCTGAATTTGTCGGGCAGTTGGATACACTTGCTAATACGATCGTGAACGGCAAGTTTGATGTTACGATTCCTAAAGGCTCCGTATTGCCGGGGACGACGGTGCCTACAACAGCAGACCAAGTGATGACGGTCAATGGTATCAATGGACTGCATCAGCTGGGCTATACGCTTGGCAATCCAGCTACTGCAGGACAACCATTGTTTACAATTAAGACGGGTTTTACAACACTTACTGCTGAGAGCATAGAGATTAACTCCAATATTGCCTCGGATTCGAACCTTATTGCTTCCTCTATGCGTACAACGACAGATGGGGCTGGTGTCTCTACCGTTGTCAAAGGTAATAACAGTCTAGCATTATTAATGTCACAAATGACCGAGGTCAAGTTTTCTTTCGACGAGACTGCTACTGGTGGTGGAATCAAGGAAGCTACGTTAGGCGACTTCTACAGTGCGCTTGTCGGAGCATTAGGGGTTAAAAGCCAATCCGCTGCGCGTGAAAATTCCAATGCAGAAGCTCAACTGGCTCAAGTAGACGGAAGCAGAATGTCAATCAGCGGTGTTTCTCTTGATGAGGAAATGTCGGATATGATTAAATATCAATACGCATATAGCGCTGCGGCACGTTTTATGACGACGTTTGACGAAATGCTTAATAAACTCATTAATAATACTGGCGTAGTAGGTCGGTAGAATACAATAAATAAATTAATCATTTTCTCCAAAATGGGAGGTAACATGTAATGGCTCTTCGTATTACACAAGGTATGATGCATGCCCAGCTTACACGTAATATAAGCCGTAATTTGAACAAAATGGCGGATATTCAGAACCAGTCATCCACAGGCATGAAGCTTCATAAGGCGTCAGATGATCCAGTAGGCATTACTTATTCGCTGCGTTATCGTACTGAGCTTGGTTCCAGTGATCAATATGAGAAAAATACGAACCAGGCATTGTCTTGGCTTGATCTTACGGACACCGTCATTAATCAAGCGGGCGATATACTCCAGCGTGTGAAGGAGCTTGCTACACAGGCTGCTAATGGAACAAACCCTCAAGAAGCGCTTGATGCTATTCAAAGTGAAGTTGAGGAATTAAAGGGACAGCTTATTGACATCGGAAATAGTAAAATAAACGGAAAATACATTTTTAATGGGGAAATGTTTAATCAGATCCCTTATGATGCATCTGCTGCTGGGTTTGATGCTAAGGGAGTTGCAACAGATACAGGAACTGTGCAGTATGCTCTTGGTGCAAATGTGACTGTGGGCATAAGCTTAACCGGAAATACAGTATTCGGGGACTCCGATCCAGCAGGTACGGGAAATAATGTTTTCTCTGTCATGGATCGCCTGATAACAGCAATGTCTACTGGTAATTATAGTGGTGTTTCAGCCGAGATAGGTAATATTGAAATCAGCTCGGATCGGATGCTTAATGCAAGGGCTGAAATCGGTGCCAAGGTTAACCGTGTAGAACTTATGCAAAATCGGATTGCCGACTTCAAGTTGAGTCTAACAGATATGCAGTCTAAAGTGGAGGATGCCGATTTGGAGCAGGTTTTGATAGACTCGACAACCGCTCAATCTATTTATCAAGCATCTTTATCAGTTGGAGCAAAGGTAATCAGTAAATCCCTTGTTGACTTCCTAAGCTAATAGTTCGGAGCATATAAATAAATGGTTACATTATTTTAGAAGCTATGGAATCGGTGACGATACCGTAGCTTCTTATTTTTAAATAAACAGAGCGGAGAGTGGAACAAATGATCATTGAAACGACTCGTTTTGGATCACTTGAATACGAAACGGAGCAAGTTATCACTTTTATATCTGGCATACCCGGATTCAAGCAATTTCAGCGTTATACTATTGTATCTATTGAAGAAAGTCCATTTCAGTACTTGCAATCGGTGGAAGAAGGCTCACTAGCTTTCATTATTGTGTCGCCATTTGATTTCATAAACGAGTATGAATTTGAATTGTCTGAGCAAATTAAAGATGAGTTGAGAATAGAAAGTGCAGAATCACTTCAGATATATAGTATCGTGAGAGTAACAGAAGATTTGGCTTCGGCCACGATTAATTTAGCAGCTCCGATTATTATCAATACGGCTTGCAATTATGCCGTTCAGTACATATTGTCCAATGATCATTATTCCGTTCAGTATCCGCTATTTGCGGAAGGTCTGCCGACAGGAGGCGAATAATATGCTTGTTTTAGCTCGCAAAAAAGGAGAATCGATTCTCATTGGTAATGATATCGAGCTTAGTGTGCTGGAAATTGTAGGCGATACGATTAAACTGGGTATTAAAGCTCCGGCGGAAGTAGGCATCCTTCGGAAGGAATTGTATGTTTCTGTGGAAAATATGAATGTTACAGCGGAACAATCGACGATTTCGGCTAGTGATTTGCAGCATCAATTCAAAAAAATCAAAAAAAGTTAAATTAGCTATAAACTCTTGGTTAAATATGCCGATAAATAGATTATAGCGAGCAAGCAACCTGCTTGATCAGCTAACCACAAGGATGTGGGACTAAATAACCATTTCAGGGAGGAAATAACAATGCGTATTAATCACAACATTACAGCTTTGAACACTCACCGTAACATGACTTTGAACACTGCTGCTGCAGGCAAGAGCATGGAGAAACTGTCTTCTGGTCTTCGTATCAACCGTGCGGCTGACGATGCTGCTGGTCTTGCAGTATCCGAAAAAATGCGTGGTCAAATCCGTGGTCTTGAGCAAGCTCAAAAGAACGTTCAAGACGGCGTATCTTTCGTACAAACAGCTGAGGGCGCAATGAACGAAGTAAGTGCAATGCTTACTCGTATGAAAGAATTGAACGTACAGAAGCTGAATGGTACATACAGCTCTGGCGACAAATCCAACATCAACGTTGAGCTTGATCAACTGGGTTCGCAAATCACTAAAATCATGTCCGATACTAAATTCAACGGTATCAACATTACTAGCGGTGCAACAATTCAATCCGATGATGCTTCGCAAACAATTACTATTGGTGGAATCACTACTACTGGTTTCGCTTCCCTTACTAGCGGTAGCGACCTGGCTACTGTAGAAACAGCAATCACTTCCGTTTCGACTGAGCGCGCTAAACTGGGTGCTGTTCAAAACCGTTTGGAGTACACTTCGAACAACTTGGGTACTGTAGTTGAGAACATCACTGCTTCCGAATCGCGTATCCGTGATACCGATATGGCTAGTGAAATGGTTAAGCTTACGAAGAACAACATCCTTCTTCAAGCTTCCCAATCGATGCTTGCTCAAGCAAACTCGCAGCCACAAGGCGTATTGTCCTTGCTGCAATAATCATTTACTTGAGAGGAGAGGCCTTAGATATTCTAAGGCCTCTTTTTCCTATAGATTTGTATAAGTTTAAATAAATATTTTCAGCAAGATTAATATCAGCTAACAAAGACACAGACTTTTTCCGATATTAAACTATAGAAAGCACTCTAAATTGAGGTGGGGAAATTGACGATGAATATCTCATCAGTGAATACCACGACGGGTTATACCTCTGAGAAGGCTGCAGGCAGCGAGTCGGTTAAGGAAGTAGCCGTAACTCCGGAAGCTTCCAAGAGCAATTATATTATAGCAGGCAACGAAGCTGGTACTGCAGTTGCTCAAGCTCAGCAAGAAACCTTTTCGAAAAATATCGAACGTGTGATTGAATCGATGAAAGGTCCCGTAACCATGGTTGAAAGATCTGTACATGAAGGAACCAAACATATCATGTATAAAATTAGAAACAAGGAAACGGGCGAGATTATTAAGGAAATTCCAGAAGAAAAGCTTCTAGACATGGCAGCGAAGCTTATTGAACAAAATGGAATTGTCATTGACGAAAAAATCTAGAATTTAGTAGGAGGTTTTAGCATATGCGTATGGCAGGACTAGCTTCTGGCCTACAAGTAGATGACATGGTCAAGGAGCTCATGAAGGCTCGGAGAACAACTTATGACAACATGGTAAAAAAGCGGACTCAACTGGAATGGAAGCAGGAAGATTACCGTTCGATGAGTACGAAGATTGCAGATTTTCGTTACAATAAGCTTACTTCTTTTAATCTATCCAATGCGATAAGTGCAAAAACGACAGAGGTAAGTGGGGATACAAGCGCATTAACACTTAACGCTACTAGCAGCAGTGCAGCTGGAACTCTAAATGTTCAAGTAAATCATGTCGCAACAGCCTCGAATAGCGTTTATACCTTTAACACAACCGAACGTGCTCAGTCTTTAGAAGATTTGGGTTTTGAGTTAAGTGCACCTGGCGCAGATACTGTTGATGTGAGAATTAATGGGAAGAGCGTTACAGTGTCCAAGGATGCTAAGCTAAGCGATCTTGCTCAAGCTATCAATGCGAATTCCACTAATGTAAAAGCTACAGCACTTTATGATGCGAACACGGGAAGGCTTTCTATATCGGCAAGCCAGACTGGTGTAGGGCAGTTGTCCCTTCAGGATGATGTTTTTACAGGGAGAGTGCCTACCAGCAGCCAAGAGGGCGTTAATGCAGAGATTACAGTGAACGGCTTGACCTATGAGCAGGCGGGCAATCGTTTTAATATAAATGGCGTCGATTTCACAGTAAAGGCCGCTAGTCAATCGGGCAGCTCAACGACGCTAAATGTTGTGAAAGATACGTCTAAAATTATTGATACTATTAAATCTTTTATCACAGAGTATAATAGCTTAATTGGTTCAATAAATACCGAATTGTCTGAAGAGAAGTATAGAACCTTCAAACCATTAACGGATGAAGAGAAGAAAGAGATGTCTGATAAAGAGGTTGAATTGTGGGAGTCCAAGGCAAGAAGCGGCACTCTTAAAAATGACAGCATACTTAGCGGAATGGTATCTGATTTGAGGGTTGCGGCTACCTCACTAATCTCGGGTATTGCAGATCAAGATGGAAATAGACTTTCGATTGGAATTACAACGGGCGGTTATTCTGATAAAGGAAAGCTAATATTGGATGAATCTAAGCTTAGAACGGCACTTGAAACGGATGCTGACAGTGTCATTAATCTGTTCACGGCCAAAGACACGGATACTTCGCCTGGCAGCAGCACATCAGGGGTTTTTGCCAAGATGACGGCTACAACAACAAAAACATTAAGCGGTTTAAGAGAAAAGGCAGGTACCTCACTAATAAGCTCAGACATCAATTCCGCTTTTGCTGAAAATTCTTTGATTAACAGCCAATTAAGAACGATGAAGGAACAAGAAAGCCGAATGACCGCAAGATTAACCGCCATCGAAAATCAATATTTTAAACGATTTTCTGCAATGGAAACCGCAATTAACAAATTTAATTCGCAGTCATCTGCCCTAACAAGCTTTAGTAATTAAAGGAGTGAAACCTTTGTTAAACTCACCATATCAAGTGTATCAGCAATCTTCTGTTCAAACAGCGACTCCTGGCCAATTAGTTATTATGCTTTATGAAGGAGCTATTCGCTTTACCAAGGGCGGAATTGAAGGGATCAAGAAGCAAAATTATGAAATGGCCAACACGAATTTGAAAAAAGCACAGGCTGTCATTAATGAACTGCTGGCTTCCCTTAATTACGATTTTGAGGTTTCAAAAAATTTATCTCAAATTTATGAATATCTTTTGCATCTTCTAATTGAAGCTAATTTGAAGAAAAATGATGCATTTGCCCAAGAGGCATTAGGCTATTTACAAGAATTTCGAGATACTTGGAAGCAGGCAATGAAAGCCTCAGCAGGTCAAACACAAACCGCAGTCGGTCCTATGTAATGGAAAATGTTATTTTCGAATTATATGTTAAAACCAAGCAGTTAGTTGAACATTTGGATCATTCAGAAAGTGATGAATTATTAGCGTTAATTGAACTCCGGGAAGATGTTATAAACCAACTGGAATCGGGGATTTTGGTTTCGGAAGAGCAAAAGCAATTGCTGCGAGAAATCGGTGAGTTTGATGAGGTATTACTGACGAAGATGCATTTCTTTAAAGATGAAGCTTCACAAGGATTGAATAAAATAAATAATAACCGTCTTCAAAAACAAGTCTATGAACAAGCTTATGCGTCTGAAAGTTATTTTATCGATAGAAGAGAATAGCTCATTCGCAACAAACTTTTATAAACCGTCAGACAGAGTTATGCGCTGACGGTTTATGCTTCTTTTTAAGACAATAATGATTGATTTGCACAGTTAGGAGACTGACATATGGTACAGCAACAATCTTCAGTGGAAGATGTATTAGATAATATCCGCCCATTTTTACCTGAATTAATTACCGCTTGTGAATTCGTTGCAGGTAGCCTTTATCAGCCAATGGAACAGGCAACATGGGATAAATTTGCTGATGTTCTTGAAGGTATGGATGACCTTTATCGTACACTTAACTCCATTCATTCGGAAATGGATCCTTCTGCTGTACTTTGGTCTTATTTAAAGGTGTTTATAGCCGAATTTAGCAGTAATTTTCAAATCATGAACAATTATATGGATGCAGAACAGTATAGAGAAGCAGGCGATTGTATCCATTATGAATTAAATCCGTTATTCTATCAGTTGGAAATTGCTATTGGTGGGGCACGGACGATCGCTGAGCAGAGATATGGGGCTAATCTTGAGTATATAAAAGTCAAGTTTCCTAAACTATATGATCAAATTATAAGTATAGATAAAAATAATCATGTTTATCAAACGATGAATGCCAGAAATGGAGCGCCCAATCTTTGTGTTACACTTGCGGAAAAGGCCCCCGTTTATTTATATAGTACATATAACCCTTTAGATGAAGCGGATCGCTGGGTGCAGCATTTAACCGATAAAGTGCAGGGTAAAGATAATATTATCATTTATGGTGTAGGCTTTGGCTATCACATTTCAGCGTATTTGGATGCTTATCCAGATCATAATGTTTATCTTTATGAACCAGATGAACAGATTTTTTTAGCAGCAATGAAAAGCGTGGATTTGAACAAGCTTCTAGATCGCCCACAAATTAAGGATTTTGTAGTTGGTGGCAATGCAAGCCAGCAAGCTAAATTGTTTTATAAGTTTTTACGCTACATGAAGGGCGAGCCTGAAATACTCAGTTTGCCTATTTATCAGAGCCTAATGGCAGATAAAGTATCGCAATTTTGTAATGATGCGATTATCGCCATTATGAATTATGATAGCTCGTATCGACTCTACGAAAAGTTCGGTAGGGAATGGTTGGAAAATACTCTATTTAATTTATCTACGACGTTGAGTACTCCTCCCATAACGAACATGAAAAATAAGCTGGAAGGCTTTAGTGCGGTTATTGTTGGTGCAGGCCCTTCATTGGAAGCTGATATCAAGCATTTATCCAATTTAAAGGAGCATGCTTATATCATTGCGGCTGGCTCTACCATTCAGTCCTTACTTCATTTTGGGATAACGCCGCATTTAATCATTTCTATGGATGGTACCGATGCGAACTATAACGTATTCCGCGATCTAGATATCAGTCATATTCCATTGCTTTATACACCTATGGTCAAGTACAAAATTATAGATAAGAAATGGGATTATCTATTCCATATGCATTTCCATAATGATGTTGCTTCTAAAAAAATAATGGAACTGTCAGATCAGGACCCGCTCTTTAATTCCAATCACTCCGTAACAGGAACCGCTATTCAAGCTGCCATATACATGGGCTGCAAAGAAATTATATTTACGGGTCAGGATTTATCCTATCCTAATGATAGAGTCTATTCCCCTGGAGCCAAGCATTTTAAAGAGGAGAAGCTGGAGCAGCAAATAGAAGCTGCAACGCTCGTTGTTGAAAATGTTAACGGTACAATGAATCGAACAAGCAACTTGATGAAGCTAACATTAGCTGATATAGAAAGTGTGCTGGAGGGTTATCCAGCTGTTCAGTTTATTAATACTACAGCTATGGGAGCAAAGATCAAATATACGACGGCCGAGCCTATGGAGCAGGTAGTTAAGCGTCTTGGTAATAAAAAAACCGATGAAAACTTTTTTATTAAGGAAATAAAAGAATCAAGTCATTACGAAAATGAACGTCTTCAAACGATCAAAAACCTGGTTTTCCGTATGCCAGAGGAGTTGAAATCGTATGAGGAAGGCTTAAAAGGAATCAATAAAAATATCGAAAAGCTGCCGGAGCTAAGCAGAAAAAATCCGCAGAAATGTTTTACGTTAATCAAAACGATTGAGACAGATTGGAAAGTTGCAATTAATAGTCAACCGTTTCAAGTATTTTGTTTTATGCTTTTCCGCAACGCATTAAGTGAGTTTGAGCGCGATCTTCCGGAGCTAGCTGAAGAAAATAATATGATCAAAAAAGCGAAGCTGGCACAGGAGATTATGAAGCCGTTAGTTGTTAAACTATTGGACGAAATACCTAGAATGAAAGAACTGATAGATGAAACAGTGAAAAGAGTTGGAGCTGGGACAAATATTTAAATTTTATGGATTTGGAATGTTTAAAAAAGTAATTCGAAAATTTACAGAAAATATTTGGATATACATCTAAAGTCCTTAAAAAAAAATCCGATATAACAAGTAAGTAGATTATGCCAAAAAGTTCAACTGTTTAAAGTAGACAATAAACACTAAGGGGACAGTTTTTCTAGGCATTTTCACCCATTTTAGCTGTGATAGATATCCTATTTTATGGATTTTTCATAATTATTAACGGAATCAAATCGTAATTAGATCGCCTGTTTTATCGCACTTTACTTAAGCGGCATACTGGGGAGGATTTTTTAAATGATATTGAGAAAAAAAGAACAACTGGCTATTGCTACCGTTTTACTGAGCTCCGTATTAACGTTTGGTCCTATTTCTAGCGTATTTGCAGCTCCTGTTACAACTTCATGGGATACAGACAATGTTACGATAACGAATAATGTTGGTAAAGCAGATACAGTAAAGGTTACTGGTCTTACGGCTGGTTCTACTGTAAATGTTTATGATAAAGCAACTGGCGGTAAATTAATTGGCACAGCGAAAGTTCCAACTGGACAAACAGAGGTAACAGTAACGATTGCTAACTTTGACGTAGCTGGAAGAAAAGTCTACATATCTGTAGTTGCAGAAAGTACAGCAAGTGAGTTCACTGTAGAAGCGGAAGCGAAAACAGATAAAGCGGATGCAGCAGATGTAGCATCGGTGAATAATGTGGGCAAAGCAGATACGTTGACTGTAAAAGCTGCAGTTGGAACCATTATTAAGGTGTACGATTCGGAAACAGCAGGTAAAATATTGGGTACGGCAACAGTAGCGGCAGGTAAAACGGAAGCAATTGTATCGATTGCCCAAATCGGCGCAGCCGAAACAAAAGTGTATGTAAGTGCAACGGAAGCAGGCAAGCTGGAAAGTGATCGTTTGGAAGTAACGGTAGCAGCGGAAGCGAAAACTGCGAAAGTAGCGGCATCGGATGTAGTAGCCGCGAACAACGTAGGTAAAGCAGATACACTGACCGTAACGGCAGCG
>NZ_LAQO01000007.1 GCF_000971975.1 Paenibacillus algorifonticola
AATTCAGGACCAAGGCCGCTTAACTAATCTTTATTTTTTATACTGTCTACTTGACGGGGTGCAGTTCAAAAGTCTGAACAGACTTCACGGATAGCCCTTCTTGCAATGCTATTCCTTTTCTCGTTTTTTCCATACAAGCAGGGACAGCAGCAGGCCTGCGAACGCCCAAGCTGCCATACCGTAATACAGCGCTGCCCCGCCGTACATATCCATCACCCAGCCGCCCAACGTAGCTGCAACAATGCTGGAGACGCCGAAGAACAGCACAGCCAGTATCGTCTGTCCGGTAGCCTTCCACTCTTCCGGAATAATCGCATACAAATATTGAATCGCTGCCGTATAAAACAGGACGAACGAAACGCCTTGCAGCAGCTGCAGCCATAAGAGCGCGACCGGATCAGTCGTTAAGGCGGAGAACAGAAACCGGAGCGTATAAAAACCGGCAGCAGCTGCAATTACTTTCAGCTCATGCCCTTTTTTAATGAAATAATGGCAAATGGCGAAAAACACAAACTCAATAATCGTCATGACCGTCCAAGCCTGTCCGATAAGCTGGACGTCTCCCCCAAGGCTTTTCATATAAATGCCGATATAGCTGTCGTTCATCCGATGCGGAATTGCCAAAAACAGCACCAAGCCGAGGAAATAAAGCGTCTGCCTGCGCGTGAAAAACCGCTTGATATCGCGAAGCGCCATCGGCTTCGTTGCAGCAGGCACTTCAGCTAGCGTACTGCACAACAGCAAGGTAATCACACCATATAGCACAAAGAGCACAGCCATACTATCTATCCCGTAATGCTTGCCTGCATAGCCGATAATCGAGGAAGCCATTGCATAGCCTAGCGCGCCGAACATGCGTACCGAGCCGAAGCTGACCTTATGCTGCTGGGAAACCCGGTAATTCAAGCTTTCGACGAGCGGATCGGTCGGCATGAAGAAGAAATACATGACACAGGTCAAAAAGAATAACGAAGCCAGCTCCGCTGATTGAAAAAGGAAGGCGCCGACAATAACCGATACAGCGATGAGCAGGAGCAGCACCTTTTTAACTACCTTATATTTATCGCTTATCATGCCCCACAAAGGCTGTGAAATGACCCCAATGAAGCTGCCTGTTCCAATAATTAAGCCGATATTCGTTGCCGTAATGCCTCGCTCAGACAAGTAAATCGGCAAAAAGGACAAAAACAGCGCAAATAAGGAGAAATAGAAGTAATTATAAAATCGCAAAAAAATAACCTGTCTCATACGCCCGGCAACATGACGCCGCATAAGCTGCCTGCGCTTGTAAATCTATCGTGCATCGTCAAAATTCTCCCTTCCATTACCCAAGTCTTCACCTCCGATAAGTGTAAAATAGATTGGCTGAATTGAACAGCCGCATTCCTAGCTCGAGAGCAATATTTTGAGCCGCTGGGGGCGCCTAGACTACTTTCTGTCCAGCAGCGCCTGCAGCTTATGGATTGCTTTCTGATACTCTGATTTATCGAGCTCATTGAGCGAGAGGCTCTCCTGAAGCTTCAGCTCCGTTTCGAATTGCTTCATTAGACTTATCATTTGCGTCTTCGGATCTTTCGGCTTCGCTGGCTCAATCGTCTTCTCGCCTGTCTGAACGGAAAGCTCCCCTTTCCCATCAATTTGGCCTAGAAAAACATCCTCTACCTTCATTTTCTGATCCCGCAGCTGCTTTTTCAGCCAATTAGAGTCTCTTCCTGAGCTGCGCAGCGAGTACTCCAGAATGTTGCCGTCCATCACGACCGTTTTGGGTTCACTCTCCTCATTGATTTTCAGGCCAAGCATATTAGGCGTCAGTGGCTGCTGCTCCTGCTTGAGCATGACGTTGATTTCACCGCTCTGCTCCATAATGGCAAATTCGACATCAGCCACTCGGAATACATCCTTTTTGCGCAGCTGCTCCAGCAGCTCATCAATAGTGAGACGCTCTTTAAACAAATTTTCACGCAGCAAAATGCCTCGTTCGATTAAAACGGTAGCTCTCCCATCAATAAAGTCGCGTAATTTTTTGCTTTTCAGCGTCGCAAATTCAAAGCCGACGGATACAGCCACCCACACGCTTAAAGCCAATAATCCCAGGTACCATTCGTTATCCAAATCAAGAGAAACATAGGCTGCAATGTTGCCCATCGTAATTCCCGTTATGTATTCAAATAGCGACAGCTGCGATATTTGACGTTTGCCGAGCACCTTGGTCATCGTGAATAAAATAATAACCGCCGTTAACGTTCTAATGACAATCTCTAGCCAATCCTGCATTTAAATTGCAGCCTCCTCTATTCATTCCTGCTTTTTATCTTCTGAATAGGGTCTCCAATTGGAGTAAAGTCATTCATACTATAGCCGTACACAGCAAACAAAAAAGGTTCCGTGTTTCCGGCATCCACCAGCTTGTTCAACAGCACATGCAATTGCCCTACATCCGTAGGATGCTGCTGCATCTGATCAAACAGGCGCATTAACGCTTTATTTCTAAGTCCTTGCTTTTTTTACGCATCTGGGATATACTAATATTCGATGTGTTATATTTAACCCCCAAATATCCCTCCTAGAGATTCAATGTTTCCACAGATTTTAATCTTCTTTTCTGGATTTTCTTTTCTGTTCATTTCTGAATTCTCATGTTCGTGCTGTACGAGCTTTGATTCACACTGGCGCGGTCTAGGAGCCGCAAGGATGGAAGAGAGGTAGGGCTTCCGTTGTTTTGGAGTTAGGTTACGAGGCAAGATTATGCTGTCTTGCAAGATTAACAAGGGATATAACGGCCGTTCTTGTTGCAGAAGGCCCGGTTAAATATACGATACACAAACAGCGGCACCCGTTATTAGGGTGCCGCTATCCAATTTTATAGAGGCATTTTGCAAATATACGTCTTCTGCACAAAGAGTGGCTGTTATTTGATCTTTTTTCCCCAGACAGCGAGCCCTTTGTCGTCCATTCCGGTAAATACAAGCGTAGACTTGTTCAGCTCTGAGTCCCATGCTGGCAGTACCAGTACCGTTTCCACCACCGCATTCGTCTGATCATCTTCTTGAAAATACAGGCGCACCGTGTGCTCGCCATCAAACTCCCAATAATCTGCTGAATCTTTGGCACCAATCTTACCGTCTTTTCTCAGCTCAATCGCTTCGGAATCAATCGGGCCATCTATATATTTCTCGTGCGCTATGCGCTCCCATGTGCCCGCAAGTGCGGCCTTAGGTATCGTTTGCACCTGTTCCCCGGCATATCGTTCCGGCGACACCACCGGCCATCCGTCGTCTGTCCACAGCAGCTTGCGCACATGCAAATACATCCAGTTCGGATCCTGCTCGGGGCGAGCATGATGAACGATATAATCGCTATCTCCGTCCTGCAAAATCGAGTTATGGCCTGGAGCGATCCAGCCCTCTCCTTCCGCGAACCGGTAGCCGCCCATAAGCTTGTTGCCAACATCGAAGGACGGATCATAAGCGGTATCCAGCATATCCCGGCCGAGGGAATCCAGAAAAGGCCCTGTTATCGACGCTGAACGTCCTACCCGTACATTATAATCCTGGCTGAGCGAGTCATAGGAAACGAACAAATAATATTGCTTCAGCTCAGCATTATAAATCATATAAGGACCTTCCACTGCTCCCGATTCCGAGGCGGCGCGAGCTGCGATTTTCGTCCCGTAGCCCTGTTCCGTAAGCTTGCCCGTAGCCGGATCAAGCGGAGAAACATAGATGCCTCCGAAAAAAGAACCATACACGAACCAAGGCTTGCCTTCGGCATCCTTTACAATGTTAGGATCAATCGCATTCGGTTCATCGCCAGGTCCCGTCTTGACGACTTCTCCCTGGTCCGTCCATGGCCCTTCCAGCGAATCGCTTGTTGCAACACCAATAAACGAGCGATTGGAGCCAAAGGTTGACGCGGAATAATACAAATAGAAGCGATCGCCAAGCTTCGCAACCTCTGGCGCCCACATGCCCTTTGCCCCCGTCCACGCCTTTGCTTCCGCTGGAACACCATCAAGCGCATAGCCGGCCCATTCCCAGTTCATTAGATCCTTCGATTTTCTGACCATAAGCCCCGGCTTTGCCTTTCCGCCGACCTTAACATCCGTGGAGAAAATATAATACGTATCTCCTTCCTTAATAATAGAAGGATCATGCACATTGCTTATATTCCAGCCCTGCTCATTGTCTATCGTTGAAGTATCGTACATCGGGTAGCTTGGCGGTGCCTGCGGATAAATCACTTCTTCGCCAGAGCAGCCGGACAGCCATACCGTAGCAACAGCCGTTATCGTTAAAAAGTATCGTTTCATAGGCGCCTCTAACCTTTCACGCCAGAAATGGCAACCGATTCAATAATTTGCTTCTGGAATACGAGAAAAATAATGAGCATTGGCAGCAGCGCAATGAAAGATGCCGCCATAATAAGCGCGTAATCGGTCTGAATCGCATAAGTCGCGTTAAAATTCGCAATAACGAGCTGAAGCGTCTGCTTCTCCGGCGAATTCAAATAAATAATCGGCGCCAAATAATCATTCCATACCGCCATAAACCATAAAATAAGCTGCGCGGCCACAGCTGGGCGTATAAGCGGGAAAATGATTTTGGAGAAAATGCCGAAATACGAGCTGCCATCAATTTTTGCCGCTTCAATAATCGCGCCCGGCACGCTCGTCAAATACTGCCGCAGGAAAAAAATCATCATAATGTTGCCGAATAGTCCCGGCACGATCAGCGGCTTCAGCGTATCGACCCAGCCAAATTCAGAGAACAGAATAAACTGCGGAATCATGACCGCCGGGTAAGGAATCATTAAGGCGGAAAGCAGCAGCAGGAAAATCATATTTTTGAAAGGAAACCGCAGCTTGGCGAAGGCGAACGCCGCCAGACTTGAGGTGAATGTGCCGATAATCGTCACGCACACCGTAATGATCAGGCTGTTCTGAATGCCGCTGAGCAGCGGGCCTTTTTCCCAAATTTCGATATACTTCTCAAAATGGAACGTTTCCGGTATCCATACTGGAGGCAGCGCAAATACCTCCGCCTTCGACTTGAAGGAGGTAGACAACGTCCACAGCAGCGGGGCAACCATAAATACGGCACCGATACTGATGACGATAAAAGCAAGCAAATCGGTCAGGTTGAATCTTTTTAACGATAGCATAAGTGAGGCTTCACTCCTTTCCTGCGGACAAGTTTATTCCATATCCTTCGAGGAACGTTCATTCATGCGGAACTGCACGAGTGTAATGACGAAAATAAACAGTCCCAGCAGCATCGCCATCCCCGAGGCATAGCCCATCTGCAGATTCTCGAACGCTTTCTTCCATACATAGAAAACGACCGTTGCGGAGCTGTATTCCGGCCCGCCCGTCGGCGTCATAATGTTAACCTCAGTGAAAATTTGCGCTCCCCCGATAATTTTCGTTACGACGATAAAGAACGTGACAGGCTTCACCATCGGGAACGTAATGTTCCAGAAAATATTCCAGCTATTCGCGCCGTCAAGCTGTGCCGCTTCATAATAATCCTTCGGCACGCTTTGCAGCGCAGCCAAATAAAGCAGCATGGAATACCCAATATTTTTCCAAATCATCATTAGAATAAGAGCAGGCTTTACCGTGTACTTATCCGTGAGCCAGTTCGGCCCCTCAAAACCAAACAGCGCTAGAAACTGATTCACCAAGCCGTAGTCGCCGTTATAAGCCCACTGCCACAAAATCGATACCGCCGCGAGCGAAGAAATAACCGGTACATAATAAATGACCCGAAACGTTGTCGTACCGAACATTTTCCGATTCAGACCCATCGCAAGCAGAAGCGCTAATGTAATTTCAATAGGAATACCAATCATCATAAAAATCGTATTAAAGCTCGCTTTATAAAAAAGCTCATCCGCGAGAATATCTTTAAAATTGCCCAGCCCGATAAACGTCATCTGCCCGAGCCCATCCCAATCGGTGAAAGAGCCATATAGGGAGTACAGCAGCGGGTACATTGTAAACAAGAGATAGCCGACAACGGGCGCCAGCACGAATAAATACCCGTAGTAGCTTTCTTTGCGGTAGAGACTCGACTTTGCCTTCATGTTTCACCCCATAGTATAGCCGTGGGTTGGAGGGACGGGCATTTCTGAACGTTAGTGCCCTGCGCCTGCGTCTGCCGCCTGCTTGCCGCACCTGCCCCATTCCAGCTAAGAAATTGAGCCCGCCCTCTACCCTTACGGCTTTCGAGATTAGCCAAAGCTACGAAACTTTATTGCTTGGACATTATTGCTTGGATTTTGCTTCCTGCTCAATCGCCTTGTCGAGCAGCTTCTGCATCTTCGGCTGTTCCGCCTTCACATACTCCGCTGCTGTCAGCTTGCCATCAAGAACAGGCTGAATATCGGTGAAAAATAGCTGATACCATTCCGAGTTGTAAGTCAGCGTGTTAGGCATTGGCTTGCCGTAATCCTCTACGATACGGAGGAATTCCGCTTTGTTCGCAGGCTTCTTAGTCGTGTCTGCTGCCCATTTTTCCGCCATATCAATCAGGTTCGGAATTTGCACCTTGGCATCAACCAGCTGCTGCATGCCTTCTGGTGACGAGGTTAAGTATGTGACGAGCTGCGCTGCTGCTTCCGGGTTTTTCGAGCTGCTGGATACGCCGATGCCAAGCGAGCCAAGGAATGTCGCGGATTTGCCCGTCGAGCCAGCTGGGTAAGGAATCAGATCATAATCGAAAGGCAGCGTCTCATACGTCGCGAGATCCCAAGGACCTACCGGGAAGAAAGCAAGCTCGCCCTTCATCCAGCGCTGATACGTATCAAGCGTCGCCGCATCTTCAATCGACGGGGTAATTTTATGCACATTTTGCATATCGGCAAAATATTGCAGCGCCTCCGCGAACTTCGGATCGTCGATCGTCACTTTCGTATTCGTTGCGTCCAACCAGTCTGCGCCATTGCTCCAGACGAATGCCTGCAGCGCCCAGTTGACATTAAAGCCTGTTCCGTACTGATCGATTTTGCCATCGCCATTCGTATCCTTCACCAATTGCTGATTGACCTTGATGAATTCGTCCCATGTATATGGCTTTTCCTTATCCGGCAATGGGATTCCAGCCGCTGTAAACATGTCTTTATTGTAGCCGAGAGCGAACGGGCCAACGTCCTTCGGCAAGCCGTAAATATTGCCTTGGCCTACGTTGCTGCCGTCATAACGGTAAATATCGACGCCGCGCTTCCAGATGTTATCAAAATCGACATCCTTCACATATTCCGTAATATCCTTCAGCACACCGGCGTTGACGTAAGCTCTCAGATCGCCTGGATCAAAATAAAATACATCCGGCACGCTTTTGCCTGTAATCGCCGCTTTCAGCTTCGTCGCGTATTGATCGCCTGTTGTCGTAATGATTTTCACCTTTACATCGGGATGATCGGCTTCAAATTTCTTGACCGTCGCTTCATACGCCTTCTGCTCCTCCGGGCCGCCGCGAAACATAAAGCTAATTTGCTTCGTGCCGCCCTCTGCAGCTGCTTCATTGCCTCCTGTTTGCGCATTGCCGCTGCAGCCTGCCATTACGCCTCCCAACACTACCGTTGCTGCCATTGCCGCCAATAAACTCTTTCTCATCTTCAAACCCTCCTCAGCAAAATGAAACCGCATTCACAATTTGAATGACTCTCCCTGCATCCTGTTTGCATACGCGCTGATTGTCTTTATGTATCCGCATGGAGGTTCAATTAAATAACAAAAACATTAATAATTAATATTTTTATTTATTTTAGATCATAATTCAAAGCGCTTACATTGTCAACTGAATTTGTTTCATCTTCAGTATGACGCATAAGCCCCGGCTTTCTTATTCCTTGCCGTCGCGTACCGGAACGCCGAAGCTTGGCATGCCGTCTGCCGTCCAGCCGAAAACCTGCGCCCTCGTGTGGCGATTCGGATCGTATAACGGGTCGCCTGTAATTTCCTTGTAATTGCGGGCATGGTAAATCAGAATATCGTGCTTGCCATCCGGCGATACCGTAAAGCTGTTGTGTCCCGGTCCATATTGCCCATTCTCCTCGTTCGTTGTAAACACAGGCTCAGGCGCCTTGCTCCACGAAACGGGGTCCAGCAAATCACTGTCCGCAGATGCCGTCAGCAATCCCATACAATAATGGTGATTGGTCGCACTTGCCGAATAAGCGATGAAAATTTTGCCGTTACGCTTCAGCACAGCCGCTCCTTCATTCACATAAAAGCCGATCTTCTCCCAATCGTATTCCGGCTGGGCGATCATCACCTGCTGGCCGCTAATCGTCCAAGGGTTGACCATCGCGGCAATATATAAATTCGAATTGCCCTCAATTGACAAATCCTTCTGCGCCCATACGAGATAGTGCGTCCCATTATGCTCGAAGCTCGTCGCATCAAGCGCAAACGATTCCCAATTGGCGATAATTTGACCTTTTTCGCTCCATTTCCCTTCCAGCGGGTTAGCCGATTCATTTTCCAGCACGAACATCCGATGGTCAAATAAACCTTCAACCGTCTCCGTCGTCCTGGCGGCTGCAAAGTAGATGTACCATTTCCCTTGGACAAAATGAATTTCCGGCGCCCAAATATTGGCGCTCATCGGCCCTTCCGCATATTTGGTCCATGCGACAACTGGCTCTGCTGCTCCCAGCTCCTGAATCGTACGCGCCCGTCTTAGCTCAATGCGATCGTATTCCGGCACGGAGCCAGTAAAATAGTAAAATCCATCTGTGTGGAGATATACCCAAGGATCGGCACGCTGCGGTATAATAGGGTTAATAAAGGATTGCTGCACCTGCTCGTTAACATTCAACATGATCAGAACTCCTTGCTGTGCTTAATTGGCCTTGCTTCCGCACTCACTTACACCTTCATGTTAATCATTCATAAATATGTTATTAACTATCTTCGATGTTAATATATCAACACTTTTATGCGGATGTCAACCGTATTATGCCGATTTGAAGGCGCTTCCTTGTCTGATTCGATTAAATCATGTATGATTAGTCTAAATGAGTGTTATTCACATAAACATTAATATTTCTTTTTTCGGAGGAAGCCACGTTGAAAATAGAACTGTCCGAGCAATATTTGCCTGTATTCGAGGCTATTTCCAGCAACGTACGCATCCAAATCATCCACCTGCTGTCGCAAAAGTCCATGAACATTCGCGAGCTCGCTGAAGCGCTTGGGCTGAGCAGCGCCATTATGACGATGCATGTGAAGAAGCTGGAGAAGGCCAACATCATCCACTCTGAAATGACTCCTGGCAAAGGCGGCGCTGCCCAGAAGGTCTGCTCGCTGAGCGTGGACAACCTGGAAATTATGTTCCCGCTCAAGGATGTTATTCCCCGTGAGGTGCGGCGGACGGATATTTCCATTGGCCATTTTACCGATCTGAACATATTGCCGACTTGCGGCATTTGTACGCGGGATTCTATCATCGGCGTGTTCGACGATCCGCGACATTTCCTTGACCCGGAGCGGCTGAATGCGAAGATTTTGTGGTTTGGGCAAGGCTACATCGAATACAAGCTGCCTAATTACATGCTGGGGAGCGAGATTCCCGAGCAGCTTGAGGTTTCGATGGAAATTTCCTCGGAGGCCCCGTTTACGAACAATAACTGGCCTTCGGATATTAGCTTCTTTTTTAACGGTCAGAAGGTCGGCATGTGGACAAGCCCCGGCGACTTTGGCGGCAAAGGCAAGCTTAATCCGCCGTGGTGGTTCGAAAGCGTCAACCAGCACGGGCTGCTCAAGCATTTGATCGTGAAGAAGGAAGGCACCTTCATGGATGGCATCAAGCTGTCGGATGTGACGATCGACGATATTGATGTGCGCAGCAATCAGTGGACGTTCCGCATCGCTGTGGAGGAGAGCGCCGAGCATGTAGGCGGCGTTACCTTGTTCGGCTCCGGCTTCGGCAACCATAATCAGGACCTCGTGTTCCGCCTGTATTACACGAAGCAGCCGCTGGAGAAGGTTAGCGAAGCATGAGCAAGCAAGATGATGATGAACATGATTTTGGCATAAAAAAGCTGCCCCCTAGCGAGAGCGCGGCTGCATTCGGCTAATGGCCGTTTGCAGCTGTGCTCCGCTGGGGAGGCAGCTTTTTTCACTAGGATAGTTGCAGATTAGGGCCTGCTCCATACACGGCCCAATTTAAACTTTAATTTTCCTTTCGCAGTGCATCGACGATGCTGGTATTATTCATTTTCCGCATAGGCAAGAGACTGGCTGCGAGGGTGACCGCTATAGAGCCTGCAAAAGCAATGGCTATATTTCCCCAAGGCATCGACCAATCGACTTCAACGACACCCATGAATATACGGAATATAAGGTAAGCTGCAATAGTGCTGCTTTGAAAATGACGGATTTGACTTCCGGATTTCGAATAAGCTCACTCATGCTTCACCTCGCGGCCCCTTCGGCATTCCATTTATATCCGACCCCTCTGACCGTAACGATATAGGCAGGAACAGCCGGATCATCCTCCACTTTTTCCCTGAGCCTGCGGATGTGAACGGAGAGCGTATTATCATCGACAAATTCTCCTCCCATATCCCACAGGCTTTCCAAAATCGCAGTTCTAGTCAATATTTGCTTTGGATGCTTCATGAACAGTAGGAGAAGCCGATACTCAAGCCCCGTAAGAGTCAGCTCTCTATTGTTTTTGAGTACCGTTCCTTCAAGTACGCGAACTTGAATGCTGCCGGAAGCGAGCACGTCCGTATCTTCCTTCTCTCGCTGATTGCGTCTCAAAACCGCTTTCATTCGAGAGAGAAGCTCCTTCGTTCGAATCGGCTTGGACATATAATCGTCTGCCCCCAGATCAAGTCCGGCTACGATATTTGCTTCCTCATCCAGCGCCGTTAAGAAAATGATCGGAATCTGGGAAGAAGCTCTTATTTCCCGGCACCATTCATAGCCCGTCCCGTCGGGCAAATTCACATCCAAGAGGATTAAGTTCACCGCGCTAGAGCCAAGCTCCCGCCTGGCATCGCTCAAGGTATTGGCTACTACAACGCTGTAGCCTTCGGATATTAAAGTGTACTCTATACCAAATGCAAAATTCGCATCATCTTCAACCAACAAAATTCGATTCATTCGCTTCTCCTTCTTTTGCGGAAGTTTACCTATGACACATAAACTCTGATTGCTTGAAAGATACACCATTTGGGGGCTATAGGGCAAGTGGAGCGTTCGAAGCCCATGCAAAAAACACCCCCAAGTTGTACGAGTATTGGGCAATAGTCGCATTTTTCAACTTAAAGGTGTTTTAGTTTATCTTGCGTTCTGGCAGTGGTGCCTTAGTTAGCAAAATACCGCATTAGCCGTTGTTTTCTGGTGAGTGGAACGCGTTCAGGTTCACATACTGGTTGACCGGCTTGCGGTAGCCGCGTGGACGTTCCTTGTTCGGGTCGCTTTTGCCCAGCGTAATGAGCATGACCGGCACATAGCGTGCTGGGATATCAAACAGCTCCTGTATTTTATCCGCATCAAAACCAATCATCGGGCAAGTA
Organism: Paenibacillus algorifonticola; assembly: GCF_000971975.1. GTDB lineage: Bacteria > Bacillota > Bacilli > Paenibacillales > Paenibacillaceae > Pristimantibacillus > Pristimantibacillus algorifonticola. The sequence continues at coordinate 11,533 of NZ_LAQO01000007.1, forward strand.
TCCCAGCCCATATCCTTCGCAATCAGCATGAGCTGCATCGCCGACAGGCTCGCATTGCGAATCGCATCGTCCCGCTGGAACGCTTCGCCGCGCGATTCATAAAACTGAGTCACATTTTCATTTTCCTGATCGTAGTCCAGCTTGCTCATCATGCCCAGCGCAAGCATTCCCGCGTTCAGCTCCCCGACATTCAGATGCGCCTTCGTATCGCCGAGCACGATGATCGCGGCTGATGCATTTTTCACTTTATACTGCTTGGACGCTGCATAGATTTTTTCTTTGCTCTCCTCGGATGTCGCCACGATGTAGTGGCTGTGCTGCAAATTAAAGGCCGAAGGAACGAAGCGGTTTAAGGAAAAAAGCTGCTGAAGCTCCTCCTCCGAAATCGCTACATTTTCCACAAAATTCACGGCCGAACGACGTTTTTCGATAATCGTTTTAAGTTCTCCCATGTTCAAACGCTCCCTTTGAAAAATCATTTTATGTAAGAATAGTTGAAGGCTTGTCTTTATGTTTGTAATTATAATATATCTACTTTAATTTTGTAAGTAGTTTTCGAAAAATATTTTTGTGGCTGCTTTAAGGGTACGATAACGCGCCTGGATAAAAGATTTCTCCACCTTTGTGGTGCGAATGTGAAGCTCCCATGAAATCCCTGGGGGACTCGCACCTCAGATTTTGTCGAACCATGACGAAAACGAGCTACTCTACAAAAAGTCAAGCTTACTCTTATCTTTTTTCGATATTATTTCGTTGAAAATAGCGGCGATTAATGCCATGATGGGATTAATTAGTACAGTTTTTGCTGTCGCACTCCGTATGGGGTGCGTGGATTGAAACAGGAAGAGCCGGTTCGGCTCGATCGGCATGTTGGCGTCGCACTCCGTATGGGGTGCGTGGATTGAAACCAAAAGTAATAAACTACAATATAGCCTATTACGACAGTCGCACTCCGTATGGGGTGCGTGGATTGAAACCTCAAGCGCTCCGTTGACCTGCTGCCGGAAAAGCTGTCGCACTCCGTATGGGGTGCGTGGATTGAAACACCAGCTGACGAGGTCACGAGTCGGATAATTAAAGTCGCACTCCGTATGGGGTGCGTGGATTGAAACAGCTCGAAAATGCTGTATTGGATTACAACATGCTTGTCGCACTCCGTATGGGGTGCGTGGATTGAAACATATGTTACAACCAATGAAGATTACACCAATACGTCGCACTCCGTATGGGGTGCGTGGATTGAAACTGAGATGTTAAATCTGGAAACCCGGCTTGATTTGGTCGCACTCCGTATGGGGTGCGTGGATTGAAACAACTTGAAGGATTGGAGATAAACGGAAGCAAATGTCGCACTCCGTATGGGGTGCGTGGATTGAAACAAACGTTGGAGGTGGAAATAGTGTCCGAGCGTGGAGGTCGCACTCCGTATGGGGTGCGTGGATTGAAACATCTGGATCATCCACATAATGCACAATTGGCTTAGTCGCACTCCGTATGGGGTGCGTGGATTGAAACCTTAAGGTCATTAATAGCCTGATCGGACGGCTTGTCGCACTCCGTATGGGGTGCGTGGATTGAAACGATGACTAGATCAAACCAGTTATCTTTACCTGTTGTCGCACTCCGTATGGGGTGCGTGGATTGAAACACTTACTTATGAAGATCTTGAAAATAAACTCTATGTCGCACTCCGTATGGGGTGCGTGGATTGAAACAGGAGTCGATGAGTAATTCCGAAGCATACAAAAGGATATTTGACGAAAAAATTAGGTTAATAAAAGAGGCTATTGTTGAAATTCATTCCATACAAAAACAAATATCTATTACTGCTGTTGCTAGTTATTTAGAGATTAATTTTATACATGCAAGTGATTATAAATCTATAAAAGAAATGATAAAACGAGCCTTTTCTCACTATTTTGAAAAAACGAGTCAAGCAACACTCGTACGAGACTATTAAAAAATATATTTTCACAGAGTGATTAAGTGAAAAAATATAACATACCATTTATAGGGCATTGGAATTGTATTTGCGATGAATTTCAGGTCGGTATGCCTTTGTTTTTTACTTCATGCCTCAACGAAATGTGGTTGACTGGGTATTGCTCGAAGTATATTTTGAGAAACAGAAAGGAGCTCTAAAGATACGTATTTACGTCCTTAGAGCTTTTGGGTAAGGTGCTAATACTAGGTTCCTCTTACAACAACTAATTCTAATTGTCGTTCACGAAGAGAGCTGAGGGCCTCCGGAGCATTATCAAATCCATAAACAGAGGTGGGGGGAAGCTGTATCTTTCCTGTTTCTAGCATGTTATTTAAAACCTTGATACTCTCAGTACGTTCTTCTTCTGAACGAACTAAGTGGAGTGCGCCGGTAACAGAATAGCCTTTAGATAGGATATGCAGTGGATCAGGGCGTCCCCAGGTTCCGCTCGCAAACCCAATTAGTACAACCCGCCCTCCTAAAGTAATACTATTTACAGCGTTAGTATAAACGTCACCACCAACCGTATCATAAATTACATTGACGCCCTGACCCTCAGTAAACCTGGCAATGGTTTCATCAAATCCTTGCTCTGCTGGATTAAAGATATAGTCAGCTCCTTGATCGCGGCAAAACTCCTCTTGTTCTTTAGCCCTCGCTGTGGCAATGACGGTTGCTCCAAGTGCTTTGCCTAATTGAATGGCTGCTGAGCCAGTTCGGCCTGCCCCGCCTAATACAAGCAACGTTTCCCCAGATTTTATCGCTGCACGGTTAACAAGACCAACATATGCAACATGGAATGAGCCTAAGAAACTAGCAGCTTCTTCATTTGAAAGCGTTGATGGTGCCAATACAGCGCTGTCGCCTGGGCTTATGCAATATTCTGCCAAACCTCCCAAGCCAACATGGTAACCTGTAATTCCAATTACACGATCCCCTTCTTTAAATGGATATCCAGAGCCTGCTTTATCTACAATACCTACTATCTCTTGACCAAACGAAATGGGTAGTGTTTTGGTAATTAAATAAGTTCCTTCTAGCATCATTTTATCGGGGAGACCTAGTACTGTAGCCAGAACTTTTATTCTAGCTTCGTTTTCTTGGGGCTCCGGTAAGGGGATTTCTATTTTTTTCACAACCTCTTCAGCTTTTCCTAATGAATGTGCCTGCCAACTAAACATAAACATTTCTCCTCGTTCATTTACATTTGTAATACTCTTCTTGACAAAATTATAGATTAATATCATTATGAGTTCAAATCATGTTTTGCATATTAATATGAGGAGAATTCATATGACGTTAACTCAACTTCAGTGCCTTGTAGCTCTTGCGAAGCTAGGCAGTTTTACAGAAGCAGCAGTGCAAATGAATTTAACTCAATCTGCTGTGAGTCATGCACTAACGGCTTTTGAAAATGAGTTAAATATTACTTTGATAGTGCGTAATCGTAAGGGAATTATTACTTTCACCCCTGTGGGGAAGAGGATTTTGGAGTATGCACGTTCTATTGTGTCTTACGCTGAAGCTATTGTACAAGAAGCAAAAGCAGAACAAGGAGAAATAACAGGAAAACTACGTATTGGTTATATTCCTTTCATACATGCAGGCATGCTAGCTCGTATAATAACCGTTTTTCAAGAGAGATATCCAAACGTAGAAGTGGTGCTTTTTGAAGGTACCCTATTGGAAATAGAAGATTGGCTAAGCCAGAATATAATTGATGCTGGATTTTCACTTCATTCATCTGTTGAAAAAAATAGCACATTGATATTAACAGATGAGCTTTGTGTACTAGTTCCTTCTGGACATCATTTAAAGGAAAGGGGGTCTATTGCTCTAAGTGAGCTAGGGGCGGAACATTTTATTTTATCTAAAGATGAGTGTTCATTTGATATTATTAATCAATCCGGTCCTGAAAAAGAAAAAATCAATCCGCATGTTAGGTTTAGGGTTCAGGACAGTGCAACCATATTCGCTATGGTGCAAGAAGGGCTAGGTATAACTCTACTACCACGTATGATGCTCTCTAATAATCTGGAAGGAACGACAATTCTATCACTTGATCCGCCCCATCTACTACCTATTGGAATGGTTGTAAAATCACAACAAAGGAGTTCGCCAGCAGTACAGGCATTCATTGACGTGGTTTCGATGCTTGCTACTATGGGGAAAGACAGGGGTGAATTATAAAATGAAGAACGTGTTTTTTCAGAAGTTTTACATCATTCGTTCTCATGTAGCGAATTTCATGAAGAATATCAACGCTACACCACAAGTTACTATTATGGGGAGAGTCCAAATAAACCTGCAAGTCGCTTCTGGCCCAAACACACTCAGGGAGCAGTAGAAGCAGTAACACGATTCGGCAACTTCTAGGACAGCTTCCGACTTGAAGTACGCCTTTAATCTCATCTCCATGAGAAGTCAAACTCAACCAATTAATTACGTTTAATTACTAGGATTAAGTCAACATTACAGCCCGAACTCAAGAGGATTCGGGCTGTCTATACTTTTTAGAAAGGTAAATGTGGCTCTACTATACTATTCCCTTACTATCAACGCACAGCACTCCACATGTGTGAAGTAAGTTTCTCGCAAACGAGTGTTTCTCCTGAAAGTAATTAAAGTCGGAGCATAATAAATATTCTTTAACGTTGATCTTGAAAGCGATTAATCTAAAGTTAATGCAAAAAAGAGCGAATACTGTATGAAGAAAATATAGCAAATACTATTTTCTATGTTGATAGCTTTAAAAAAGCAGCGCAAGTGGTACGCGCTGCATCAGTTTCAATGTTTGCTACTCGTTTAATAAGGTTGTCACCTTGTTCTGGATCAGCTCGGCTACTTCCTCCGCAGACTTTTGCTCGCTAAAGAATGATCTGGACTCATCTCCTATAATGGAAATCACACTACCGTCCGCTTCCGCAAAGTTATCCGCTGTACTAATGAGTTGTTTGAACTGAGTAAATTCTTCGTCCGACACCTTGGGAGCTTTCCCGTCTGGAAGCTTGTACGTTCCGCTCTTAACTTGTTCCTGAATGTCGTTCATCTGCTTCTCATTCACAGATTTAAGCAGTGAAAACCCTTGTCTCTCTTGCAGGGATTGCCCTTCTTCGGATAACAAGAAGGCAATAAACTTCCAAGCCTCCTCTTTAACCGGAGAATTGGCTTGAATGGCGAACCGGGAAGCGGTGATAATCCTCGTTCCACCTGTTTGTTCTGGTTTTTGCAGTAGCTTCGGATTTGAGAAGAATAGATGCAGACCATTGATAAAGTCTGCCGGCGATTGCAAAACGGTAGAATAGAACATTTGATTGCCTATATCCGCCGGTTCCGAAGTCATGACTTTATTATCGTACATTTTTTTAATTTGTTGCATTGCTTCCACGAATAAGGGAGAATCGAACTTTGCCTTTTTCGCTGTATGATCAACGAACTCTGTGTATTTATCCACAATCATTTCTTGAAGGAGGACCTCCGGCGGGTCATTCGCTAAAGCATATCGGCGTTCTGTGCCGCTCTCCCCCAGTTTCTTCGAAGTCTTTTCAAACTCCTTCCAGGTCCAGTTTTTATCGTCAATGTTCTTGTTCTCAAGAATGTCCCCATCGCCTACGAATGCTCGCAGGTAGAACCCGAAAGGCATGGCATACATACCGCCATTCAACTTCAATACATTCAAAATATTCATTTGCAAATCACTTATATTCAGTGTTTTTTCTTGCTTCATGGGCTCATCCATGTTCAGGAGCAGCTTTTTGCTCACATAATCGTCGATAGGCAAGCTGCTTATTTCGAAGATATCCGGGCCTTTCCCTGATAGCAGCGCTGTATTCGTCGTTTTTTGGTATTTCTGATAATCATCTGTGATCTGAATTTGCAGATCGATGTCCGGATACTTTTCTTCAAACTTTTTCTCTGCCGTCTCATAAAATGCGTTCGATTGTTGCATAGACAAAGTAACGACTGTTTGCCCCTCTTTGGTTACCGGTTTCTCCGTACTTGCCAATTCCTCGCTGCCTCCAGAACTGCACGCGGTCATTGACGTCATTAAAATACCAATACTTATCATACACAGCCACTTTTTCATCGAATGAATTCCTCCTATAATTTTATCGCATACCTACTTAACTATTGCAGACGAACGCGGTTTCCGTCTTGTAAAGGCTCACTGCTTTCCAGAATAATCAGATCCTCTTCATAGAGGCTATTCGATTGAATCATCGTTTCTTTGTCATTCGTTTGACTAGAATCAATTCGGACTTTACGGGCAACAAAGACATTACCTAATGCACCTCTCTGCTCGTCAATTTTATAAACAAACATGCCGTCACGGTCATGATGAATTGCCTCATTGGAAATGACCACCCCCTCTTGCTGTGAGCGTTTTTCGAGTTTGATTTCTGCCTGCTCACCCCCTTTCAGCTCAGAATCAAAGACCTTTATGTGAAGAGCCTTCTGTGGGATCGTTAGGGTCAGCCCCGCTTCTTCACCAGATGAGCTCACGGTACGAGGTTGTGCATTCACCACTTCATCAATCGTGCCTTCGATCATACGGGTTTGTTGTTCTTGGCCTGTATCTACCTTGATCTCTATCTTATCTCCGATCGAAATCCCCAAGCTGGAAAGCAACGTTGAATCGGCAAAAATATCCATTCGATAACCTAGGCTGCTGTTCGAGATAAGAACATCCGGTTCTCCCGTTGATGTTAACCCTTCAAGGGCATTCAATTTTGTTATAATACCATCGAACGGGGCGGTTATTTCCTGTTGGCTTGTCAGAAGGTCTCTCAACTCGTTAATTTTACGTTCCTGCATGCCTAGATCAAGTTTTCGCGTTTCGATATCTCGTTTTACTTTCCGAATACTGAGTTCGTCCCCTTCCTTGGTCGACTCGATGTACTGATCCTGAATATTCTGCAACTCGATTTTCTGCTTGTCCATGTTGGTTATTTCATCTTGCAATTCTCGTTCGGCAGTTTTGCTGTCATAAATGATTAGCTTTTGCCCCGTCTTCACATGCTCCCCTTCTTTTACGAGAATCTTTTGGACCTTCCAGCCAGCAGGGTTCAATAATCTTGCTTCGGCGAACGGTTGCAGCATACCGCTACCTTCGATCGTAAATAAAAGACTTCCGTTAGCCGACTTTTCCGTTCTCACTTTCGGCAAGGTCAGTGACTGCAGTGTGTTGCTGAACAACGTAAAAAATAGTAACAATCCCATAAAAACAATGAACACGACTTGAATGCTTCGTTTGCGCCTACGATCAGCCGGCTCTTTTTCTAACTCCATCTCCCATCTTCCTCCTCCTAAGAACTTTCCGTAGGAAAGTTTAATTTGTAAGCATTGTCTGAGTTTTACTTATGCTAAGCTTGCCTTGCAAGCATCAGCTTCGCAAAAACTAGCCCTTGATGCCAGACAATTGTATGCCTTCAATGAAATACGTTTCCGCATACAGAAACAGCAGCACCATCGGAGCCATGTAGAGCATGGATGCAGCGAAAGCAATCCCCAGTTCACCATTAATACTGGATAAATAAACCGATAGCGGCTGCTTGAACGGATCGTCCAGAAAAATAAGCGGCTGCTCCACCATGTTCCAGTAATCGACGAACAAGAGGATAACAAGCGCAGCCAGACCCGGTTTGATCATTGGGATAATAATCTTGTAAAAAATTCGCGAATGTCCAGCTCCATCCATCTTGGCTGCTTCGATGTAGGCATATGGAATATCCAACATGAACTGCCTTAGCATAAACACACCGAAGGCTGCGAAAATGCCAGGTAATATAATGGCATTCGAACTATTAAGTAGTCCAAGCTTATCCGCCATAATATAATTCGGCACTAGCGTCACTTGGAATGGCATGGGCATCGTCAAGACATAGACGAGAAACAAGTGTTCCCGGCCGCGAAATTGCAGCTTGGAGAACGCGTAAGCAGCCAGTGCTGCTACGAGGGTTTGTCCTGCGATGATCGGCACTACCATAAATACCGAATTCCAGAACATCATCAGATATCTCGGGCTGCCCACCAACACCTTGCCATACTGCTCTAAGGTCACTTGATCCGGCAGCAGTTTTAGATTCACAAAAGGATTTTCTCTCCCTGCAGCGGCTTTGTTCATCTGCCCTATGGGTCCATAATTAATGCCAATTTCTTGTTCTGTCATAAGCGAATTTGTGAACGTAATCACAATCGGGAATAGTAATAGAACTGCTATAATGACCATGACTACCGTTAACACACTTTTTTTCAATACTTTAGCAACCAGCACGGCGTTCCTCCCCCTATTCCATGTACTTCCTATGTCGGCGTTCAAGCGCAAACAATCCCATGACGATCAGAAGAATACAGCCGACCATCAAGGTCGCCGCAGCAGTCAGCTTCTGTATATCCAACGACGTAAACATGTTGTTCATATAGTGCTGCATCATGTATATACTGTCATGTGGATAATCGCCTGCGATCAAATACGTTTCCCGAAATACTTTAAACGAATTAATGATCGACATGATAACTACAAAGAACATGGTGGATGTTAGATAGACAATTGTAATACTGCCAAACTGCCGTAAACGCCCTGCCCCTTCAATTTGGGCGGTTTCGTAATAATCCTTCGGGATTTGCTGCAGTCCCGCCAAGAATAAAATCACGTTATAGCCGATGTTCTTCCATAAATAAACGACAATGATTACATTTCTGGCCGCATCGGTCTTCATCCAATCCACACGTTCGAAGCCGAAGCCGCTCAGCCAGGCGTTCAGGGAGCCGTTCCAGTCGAACAACATCTGCCAGATCAGAATAATCGAGGCGACTGGAACGACAAGCGGCAACACATATGTAGTCCGCAGCCATTTGCGAAGATATATATTTTTATTCAACAGCATTGCTAAACCTAACGAAAGCGCAAGTATAAGCGGAACACTAACCACGCTAAAATAAAACGTGTTGGATGACGCCTTGCGGAAGGAATCACTCGCAAGCAGCTCGCGGTAGTTATCCAATCCAACGAATTGGCCGTCGACCGCACTGTCCATGAAGGAGTAGATCATTCCCATGGCAAACGGAATAAGGTAGAACAACGCAAATCCGACACCGCTCGGTGCGAGAAATAACCATGCAGCCGCTGAATCCTTGCGAATCCATTTTTTTATTTTTTTCTTCATGCTAAAGCCATGCCAAAAACCCCACTTCTCCATTAACAGTTTCCTCCTCCCCTTCATACATTTAGAATAGGGCAGACTGTTAAATAAAAAAGTGGGGTAAATCTAAAATTTTCCTTAAATACTCGACTTAAACATTAACCGAGTGTTTCAGATCCGATTTTTTGCGGGAAACGGACTTCAAAAAGCGTACGAATTAAACTGCTTTGAGCCGAAATTGTGCCTTGATGCTGCTCCACAATATTCTTCGCAATAGACAAGCCTAGGCCGGTGCTCCCCTCACGATGAGTTCGCGCTTGATCGCCCGTAAAAAACATATCGAAGATATGCGGCAGCTCTTCCGGGGGAATATGATCTCCATAATTGACCACTTGAATCACCACATTTTCTGCATCAAAATTGCAATTAATGTCTATATACTGGCCATCATTTCCATAGCGAATGGCATTCGTCAGAAGATTTTCAAATACGCGTGCCAATAGCTCACCGTCACCCCAAATTGTCATATGCGGAGTCACATTCAATCGGGTTTCCAGTTTATTTTTCTCAAAAACAGGGTATAGCTCCTCAGTTAATTGGATGAGAAGCTCACTCAGATCGATCGGTTTTTTTTCAATGGTAAGCTTGCCATAGTTCATTCGAGTGATTTCGAATAGCTCGTCAATGAGCTTTTCTAAACGTTGAGACTTGGTATAAGCAATGCTCGTATAGTGCTTGATTTGTTCTGCAGTGAGTTGATCGTCCTGAAGAATGAAATCCAAATAACCTAAAACCGAAGTCAACGGCGTGCGCAAATCATGAGCCAAATTCAAGACCAATTGTTCCTTGCTGTTTTCTGCAAAATCTCCTCTCTCTAAAGCTTGCTGTAATTTTTCACTTGCCAGATTGATATCTCTCGCAACATCCCCAAATTCATCATTGGATGGAATACTTATACGACTGTTGAAGTTACCATTCGCTAGCTGATTAATTCCGCTGGATATTTCATTAAAATAAGCCGCATATCGTTTGGTAAAGAGAAAGAAAAACAAAATCGAGAGAGGAATGAAAAACAGCAAAAAGAAATTAACATCCCCAATATCTCTTATAAAATAACGAATTTTAGTCGATGGACTTTCGAATTTGGTCGTATAATAATAGATTTGGAGAGCTTTATAGAGCATAAAGGTAATGGCAGCGGAAAAAAACATGCTTAAACCAAAGAGTTGAATCATTTTAAATCGAAAGCTTCGGATCATTTTAGCCATTGAAAGTATATCCCACCCCCCAAACGGTTTTGATCAGTTTGTTTTTATGAATGTCTTCCCCAAGCTTCTTCCGCAAGGTACGAATATGTACCATGACCGTATTACTGCCTTCATAGTATGCATCACCCCACACCTGTTGAAAGATGTTTTCCACTCTAAAGACTTTCTTCGGATAACTGGCTAACAGATACAAAATATCAAACTCTTTTGGAGTTAGTTCAATAGGCTTGTCGTAAAGGAATACGGTGCGCTCTTCGGGATAGATGATCATTCCGCCTGCCTCCAAAGCAAGTTTGTTCGCTTGCGTTGATTGATTAAACTGCGTGGAACGCCTCAACTGAGCATTCACTCGGGCAACCAATTCCATTGGGTTGAAGGGTTTGGTCACATAATCATCTGCTCCTCTTATTAGTCCTGTAATCTTATCGAGGTCGGTCACTTTGGCGCTTAAAAAAATGATAGGTAAGTGATACTGCTCTCTAATTTGCCTAGTTACTTCATAACCATCCAGTTTAGGCATCATAATATCTAAAATCGCCAAATCAATGGAATGCGTCTGAACAACAGAAACGGCTTCCTGCCCATCAAATGCTTTAATGCAGCGATAACCCTCTTTTTCTAAATGCAACTCAATCAGATCGGCAATCTCTGCCTCATCATCAGCTATCAGAATTGTGATCGACTTCATTCGTTCCCCCCTGTATCACCTTAGTATTGCTTTTATTGTATTAGACGGATCTGCCTCTTGCTTGGATAATACTTGGCGTAGCTGCTACCTTAGCGAATACTTTGAAAGTAATGAAGCCGATCAAGCCCCCACTTGAATTTAGTATGAGATCATCGAAATCAAAACGTCCAATAGAGAATACGGTCTGCGCGCATTCCAAGATTAGACTTATACCTAAAGAATGAATGAACGCTTCTATAAATGATATTTTTTTGTTTCTTAACATTAAACCAAGCAAAATACAGTACGGCATGAATATCACGAATACACGGTCACAATGATACCGTCCATATTGTTGCCTGATATCTCATAGCGACCATTAACTGGGACAGGGATAGTTGTATTTTTGGAGACAGGGTAGTAGGAGATTTCATAGGTTTGTTGATTTACTGTAGTCGTAATGGTCTTATGTTCTTTCAAGTAATCTAGATATTCTTCCAAGACAAAATTCTTTTCTTGCATAATTGCGCTGTGCGGCAAACCAACATAGCGAAAATGCCAGGGCTCAGACTGAATACCTGTGATTGCTGTTTTGTCACTCGGATAACGCAAGATAAACCCGTGTCTCCATGCGTTTTTATTCAACCACTTTCCTTCTGGGGCTTGGCTCATCTCCCCTTGCGTAGATCCAATATCAAGCGATAAACCTAAATTATGTTCGCTATAGCCTGCAGGCAACGCATAATCAGCACCCATTTGCTGATAGAGCTGATCTTGTTGTTTGTTGTCCCTGTAACCGCTGCTAATTATAAACCGGCTAACCCCATCATTTGCTGCGGCACCAATCATTGTTGAAAATTTTTGCACCAAGCTTGGCGACAGCTGAATCGAATTGTCCAGCACAATGAATCCCTTCAACAGTTCTTTATGCTGAAAAAGATTGACCGCATCGGACGCTTCAGCACCTGAAGGTACAGGATGATCTTTATTAACCAACAACAAATTGCCTTTGTAAATCTGAGCTTTTGTTACTTTAATCGTATGCTCGTTCTGTTGCGAAATCACCTCTTGCGCTTGATTGCCTTCTTCTGGCGATTTCCCGTTAATGATTTTTTGTTTGTGTTGAGCATATCCATAACCAAGCAGTAATAATATAACTAGCCATAAAAACCATTTCTTCATCCTTTGGTTCCTCCTAATCCTTCATTAACTTTAGGATAAGGAATACTATTAAAATAGAAATGGGGTTAAAAATAAAGTTTTTCTTAAACTTCTCAATCATTGAGGGTAAGCATACTTCAAAGACGGTACGAATCAAACTCGGGTTTGAGGTACGATCGGAGGGGATGCCTGAATAAATAAAAAAAAGAGCCAAGCGAAATAAAGGATTAGATACCTGGGTGATGATCTTTCTACCGACAATCTTCACAATAATGAAAAGCAAGAAAATCCAACGACAAGTTCACAAACGATCCAGCCAAAAAGGCCCGTACTAGCTCTAAACCAAGCTAATCGGGCCTCATCTTGTCCATCCTCCACCCTACCCGCCTCAGCCTCTTTCCGCCCCTCTACGCCCTTCCCGCACGAAAATTTAGCCGTCATTTAATGTAGGGTTCCTCGCAGTTGATCTTAAATCTGTTTAGCAAAAAATCAGCAAAGAACTTAACAGAGCCTTTCAAGAAAATATAAGCTTCAAGCGTTTTGTCCGCTTGGGTACGAATAGATATTACACTCAGGTAAATGCGGCTCCATAATTTTACTTTCTCACATCCGACACACAGCACTCCACATGTATAGAGTGCGTGAATGGAACCGACTCTCACCCATTGTTTTATCCGCGCATCATTGTCGCACTTCGTATAGCTCGCAACTAGTCCCACATATCCCCCGAAAACAACTAATCTTTTTCCGATGCCGCCTCGCTCAACTCTTGTTCAATTACGGCTTGGATGGCCTCGTAATCGAACGGATTCCCTATTCTCTTGTTGTTAATCATAATGGTCGGAGTCTGCAAAATATTAAAATCCTTCACGAGCTGCTGATCTTGATCGACCCGCCCCTGCACTTCTTCTGAGCTAAGCAGGGCTTTGAACTGATCTTTGTCCAAATTCGGAACGGAGGCCTCCGCCACCTGCATCAGCTTCTCTACCGTAATCCAAAGTCCGTCATGGTCTGCATCCGGCTGCTCCGCAAACAAAGCTTCATGGAAATGCCAGAAATCGTCCGGATTCGATTCAAGCACCGCTTCCCCAGCCAAAGCGCCTAATGCTGATTCTGCCCCATGAAATAGAACGTTCACATACGAGAACGAGGCTTGATTCGTATCTACATAATCTTTTTTTAATTGCGGCCAAATCTGCGAGCTCCATGCTTTGCAGGACGGACACTTGTAATCTCCGAACTCTACGATAGAAACCTTGGCGGCCTTGTCCCCCCATGTAGGTTGGCTGGAAATGGGCGGAGCCTCTGCTGTTTCCTGCTCGATACCCGTCCGACTTTTGGAAATCTCGTTAATGGCGAACAGCGCAATAAAAACCACGACAATGACTAAGGTGTACCAAACTAATGTCCTTGATTTCACGTTTTTCTTTTTCATCCTGCTTCTGCCTCCTGTACTATTCATAAAATCCCAGCGCTTCGCACGAAAGCTTCTATTTCCCATCTAAGAGAAGAAATCTCAATTCACCTTAACATATGAGCAATTATTCATCAATCGTCTACCCTTTCCCTACTAACGTAAAAATGCCCCGCGTCTAATTTAGATGCGAGGCATTAATATTCCATCGTTTTTTAAATATAATTTCTCAAATATGCCGTACCACCGCTTGACCCATCCGTCACCGTTCCTACAAGTTCCCGAGCAAATTCGCGCGTATTCCCGCCAGCTCCTGCTCGCGCACCAGCTTGCCATTTTCAAAAATCGTCTTCAGCACGTCTTCCTGCTTCCTTGCCTCATACTCTTGAACGCTCAAATCGTCCGTGAGCGACAGCACGCCGTCCTGCTCGGTTACGAGCACGAGTCCGGTTTGCGATTTTTTCACTTTGCCGATATCGGTTGCCGGGTCTTTGAAAATTTTGCGCTCTTCGCCATTAATGATCGTAAACGTCGATTTCAGCGCAAAGCCAAACGTATCACGCGTATTATATTGGTACGTAAACGAGCCGATGCCGAATACCATATTCGTCGAAGCAAAGCCCTTCGCCGCCAGCTTCTCGCAAATTTCACGGCAGCGGCTAATCGTAATCGCATCCCCATAAATCGCGCCAATGTGGCTGTCGAGCTGCTTATAGCCCTTCTCGGTCACTGCACCGCCGAAAATATCCCACAAAATTTCAATAACGCCTTTGCGCGCCAGCGGGTGCTGCGAATCGGGATCGCCGCAAATGATTTTCACTGGATCGCCACTGTCCGGACGAATGACAACCTTGCCATCGCGGGCGAGAATATCCTCTTTAAGTCCTCTAACCACCACATCTAGCACGCTCCACAAATCCCATGTATCCGAAACGATCGAGACGAAGCCATTCGGATATACCTCATTAATCAGATAGCGGTACGACGCCATTTCATCGGTGCCATGGGCGCACATCACGCTGTGCTCCGTCGCTGGAATCGAAGTACCGACCAGCTCTTTTTCCATATCCGCGCCATAAAATTGCTCCAGATACAAAATCGCCGGAACCGTATCCGTTCCCGTGAACGATAGCAAATGCCCAGCACCACTGCCTTTAGCCGCTTCCAGCGAGCTCATGCCCCGCATCGAAAAATCATGCCCCTGAAAAGGCACGCCCGACGTATCGCCGCTTGTCAGCAAAGCGTATTGCTCCAAAATTTTGCGGTATTCAAAAGCAATCGTCGCGCTCGTCGTCGGCATCCACAGCTGGCACGACATGAGCGTCTCCAAATAATTGGTCACCCAGAAAAATTCGGGATGCGTATTTTCAATCGTCAGCATCGGCACTTTAACCGGAACGATCAAGCCTTCCTCAATCGCCTTAATGCGAATCGGCAAGTAGCCGAGTTCATGCAGCGCAGCGATGTGCGAAGCATCCGGATTGGCATCGCCCAGCGCAAATTTCAGCACTCTGCGGTATTCCTCCACAACCTCTTCCTTCGTTCTTCCGAAAAAATGCTCATTGAAATAGTCGATCAAATATTCCTTAATGAATGCTTGAAAACCAAAGGCGACCACTTCCTCCACGCCTTCCAGCCGGCTAGTACGGGCGGTCCAGGTCGAGTAGACGAGTTCCGTCCCTTTTGGATACTGGTTTTTGTGGCTGATTTTATAAAAATCGCATAGCAGTGTCGCAGGGTAAGCTGTCTTCGTCGTCATTTTAAACCTCTCCCCATTCAAAAAGTTGGATTTTCTCATGTCCCGCTTCATTCAGCATCGTATTGGTCGTAAACACTTTATCGATGAGCGGCGATTCGAGCAGCATGCCCTTATGAATCGAAGGCTCACAGTGCCCTACCAGCAAATAAATTTCCGCCGCGCCCAGTCCTTTAAGCTTCTCTGCACTGCGCATAAACGTTCCCCCGTAGGAGCAAAGATCATCGACGATAATCGCCTTAAAGCCTTCGCTCGCGACCTGTCCAACCACATCTAGACGTTCAATTTCACCCGTTTGAAAATTCCGCGCCTTAAAGCCGACCAGCTCGTTATAACCACGCACTTTGCTGTAGCGCTTCTGCGCCCCGGCATCCGGGAAAAATAAATAATCGGCCGCACGGTCAAAACCCGTTGCCTCAACAACTCGATCTAACAGCTCAATCGTCGGATACCTAGCCGAGCAATGGTTCAGCAGCGCAAGCGTCACATCGGAATGCGGCTCCAGCACCGTCACCTGTCCAAATGCCAAGGAGTTGATCAGGCTACTTACATATTTCAAAGTAAAAGCAGAAGCTCCCTCGATCCGGTCCATCCGGCTGTAGGGCATATAAGCAATCGTCAAGTCGGCCTGCACCTTCCGGCTGTCCAAATATTGCTTCACGAACATCAGCTTAATCAAGTCGCTGTCATTCTCATATTTAAAAGCGAGCATATTCTGCTCGGCCATAAGCGTCGTAATCGCATCACCATCCACAAGCGTTTCCCCGTTGGGAAACGTTTTGAACACAAGCTCCGCGCCATTTAGCTTGATCATCTTGCTCACTCTCCTCGCTGCTTCGTAGTTTACCACTAAATCCGCCCTTCAGCTCTGATACGTTCTGCTCACCTACTCACCCTGCTATCCGTAAATCGACAGCTGCGGCTCAAGCCCTGTGAAGCGATACAGCTGCGCCGGGCGCTGGGAATATAAATTCGATGACTTCGGCTCCCCCGCCGCGTCCACGACTTTCTCAATAATGCCGCTGCGGCTTTGCGTTGATGTGATTTTCCGAATAAAGTTTTGTTCCGCAAAATCCGGCACAACCGCTTGAATGACCTGATACAGCTCGGCAATCGTAAATTCATCCGGTAAAAAAGCTTTCGCTATCGTCGTCGTCAGCATCTTCCGCTGAATTTGGAGCAGCGCATCCTCGATCAGAGTACGATGGTCGAAGGCGAGCGGGAGCTTTAGCACCTCTGCTACCGGGAACAGCTGTACTTCCGATGCATCGACCGCCGCCTGCCGATTCGCAAGCTGCTGCTCACCCACGAGTGCCAGAAACGCATGTGAAATCATCCAGCCCCGCGGATCACGTCCGGGCTCACTGTATACATTAAAATATTCGAGATGGACCTCGCTAACCTGCGTTTCCTCCAAAAGCTCACGTCTGGCGCATTCCTGCACCGTTTCCGTTTCCAAAGTGAATCCGCCTGGCAGCGCCCATTGCCCTTCGAAAGGCCAAATGTTACGCTTGATGAGCAGCACCTGCAGCTCATGATGCGGCAAAGCTTTCTTAACCTTGCTGCGCTCGGTTGAAACAATCGTAAAGATCACGATATCCGTCGGCGCTCCGTCCGGCGTTCGGTAATGATCCGGCGAATAATTGGATTCGTTTTCGATCAAGTGCTTCACTTCCTGCTACGATTTAATTTTCTATTTGATATTATCATTATGACATTATCAAATCATTTGTCAAGCCTTTTAAATGATCATTAGGCTATTCCTTCTCAATTTATTTGGACAAGAACGCTACTGACAATCTGTTGTCAGTAGCGTTCTTGTATATTCAGCGTATAGATTTCGAAAGGGAGGCACACTTTTAAAATGGGCATAAACAACGACGCTTTTATTTTTGAAACACCGCTTATTGAAGGCTTGATTCTTAGAAGAAGAAATCGCTTTATTATGGAAGTGGCGATCGACGGCGTCATTTATGATTGCCACTGCCCCACTACAGGACGCATAGGCAGCATCGTATTCCGCGATATTCCTTGCCTGCTTTCTAAAAGCAAGGACATGACGAGAAAAACCCTCTACACCGTTGAGGCCATTTCACTCGATTTGCTATCTGAGCCAAATAAATCATGGATCGGCATTAATCAAAATGCGGCGAACCGCTATGTGGAACATTTTTTGAAAAATGGCCAGCTCTCTGCTATGGTCAGCAGTGATATCGTGAAGCGGGAACAGAAGCTTGGCCATTCCAAGCTTGATTTTCTTGTAGGGCATACTTACATCGAAGTCAAGACCCCTCTCACAACATTACAGGTTGAGAAAAAAGACCATATCACTACCTCAAAAGGAAGTGAGTTTACTTCCTTCGAACGCTTTATCAAGCACATTGGTGAACTTGAAGCAAGCTTAGAAGAAAATGATAGAGCTATACTGTTCATTTGTTTTATCTATGATAGTCCTGGATTTAGAGGTTCTACGAACGGCAAATACAGCAGCTATATTAGAGAAACCGTTGAATCCTCTATCAAACGTGGAGTTGAAATTTGGCAGGTTAACTTCAAAATTACGCCTACCGAAGTGAATCTTATCCGTTATTTTGAGACAACAAAAGATATTTTGAACAATGGAGCTGCTAAAAATTGAATAAAACAGAACGCTTGTTATCGATCGTTCTAGAACTGCAGCGCAACAAGGTGCTGAAGGCTGCGGTACTGGCAGAGATGCTGGAAGTTAGTCCTAGAACGATTTATCGGGATGTTCAAGTGCTGAGTGAATCCGGTGTGCCCATCATTGGTGCAACTGGATTAGGTTATTCCTTGATGAATGGCTATTTTCTGCCGCCAGTGAGCTTCACTGTAGATGAAGCAGCAGCGCTTTTGATAGGAGCCGAATTCGTAGAAAAGCGTTTTGATACTGCCTACAGCAGGAGTGCTCGCTCTTCACGCAGGAAAATCGAAGCCGTATTAACGGAGCCCATCCGCAACGAAGCGGATCGGGTACGCGATAACATCCTTCTGCTTCACAAAGAAAATGAACCAGAAATAGGTAAACGAGAGAAAGCTTACGTGGCAGCCATCCGTACCGCTATGCTTGAAAGCAAGAAAATCCGCTTTGAATACCATAAACGAGCCGCACAAGCGAATGAAAAACATGAAATGCTGCGAACCGTTGCACCTTTCGGGCTCGTACTTGATGAACAAAATGGCTGGTTGTTAGTTGCCCATTGTGACTTGCGGGATGACATTCGCCATTTTCGGTTATCGCGAATAAAAGAGCTTGCCATTACGAATGAAACGTTCCAGCTCCCTAGCAGCTTTCACCTGCACGATTATCAGCCGAAGGATGACCGCAACGTCAGAGTCCATGTACTTTTTAATGCGAGCATCGCGGATAAAGTGAAAATAGCAAACAACTATTATATGGAGGATGCCCAATTGAACGCCGATGGATACTACGTCACTTTTCGCGTTCGACGATCTGAAGATTTGCTGTCCTGGCTCCTTGGCTGGGGCGCAGATGTTATGATCATTGAGCCTGAAGCTTTCAAAATCCGTATAAAAAAAGAAATCGAAAACATGATGAAACGTTACTGACAGGCTAGTGTCAGTAACGTTTTTGTATATTGTAGATAGGCATGAGGTTGCCGTATTTAATAAGGAGGAGAACAAAAAATGAATGAAACAAAAGAAACGATATTGGTTACAGGAGCAGGCGGAAATTTAGGGCGATTGACCATTCATTGGCTGCTCGAAAATTATGATGGACCGATTATAGCAGCTACCCGCACCCCAGAAAAACTTTCGGATCTTGCGGACCGCGGAGTTAGTGTGCGGCAAGCTGACTTCGACCAGCCTGAGAAGCTGGCCGATGCCTTTGCAGGGGTACAGCGTCTGCTTTTGGTAAGTACGGATGCGCTTGAAGTACCGGGTCATCGAATCAAGCAGCATTCGAATGCGATACAAGCTGCCGTTACAGCAGGAGTAAAACATATTGTCTACACATCGTTTTTTAACCCTGAGCCCGGTACAGCGAATTTAACGGCGGGAGACCACTACAGCACGGAAGAGGCTATTAAGAACAGCGGCCTGTCTTATACCATTCTTCGCAGCAATCTGTACGCGGAGAATCTGCTCCAATCCTTGACGCATACAGTCGCCACAGGCCAATACGCTGCTGCTATCGGCGAAGGCAAAATCGCTTATGTGACTCGTAAGGATTGTGCTCTTACAGCCGCAGCTGCACTCGCCTCCTCAAACACGGACAAGCGCATACGGAATGTAACTGGCCCAGAAGCACTATCCGGTTATGATATCGCTCAAATATTGAGTGATATTGCTAAGAAAAACATTGTCTATATGCCACTCGAAACCGCACAGCTCGTTGGCATGTATGAATCGTTTGGCGTTCCGAATGCTGTAGCGCAAGCACTGGCTTCCTTCGATACCGCCTCGGCCAGAGGGGAATATGCCCAGCCATCAACAACGGTTCAAGAGCTGACTGGTCAAGCTCCTACAAGCTTGAAGCCATTTTTGGACGAGAATTATTGGAAGACTGTTACGGTCTGCTGATAGAAAACAGCGCAAAAAGCGGGAGCCGCTCATTTTTAAGAGCAGCTCCCGCTTTTATAACCTTCCTCGCTTCTTCCTCTAAAGCCGTGGATCAACCGAATCCGACTCCATGGACAAAGCGGCAAGCACACATTCATGAATCCGTTCCACCGATTCCTTGCGAATAAACCGTTCTACCGATTCCAGTCCCAACGCAAATTCCTTGAGCGCATAACGCTCCTTTTTGCTTGTTTTGCGCTGCTTCAGCCTTTGCAAGTTTTCGGGCAGCAAATAATCCATGCCATAAATAATATGCAAATACTTTCTGCCTCTTACTTTAATGGCCGGCTGGATTAGCCTTCCTTTATGTCTCGCGACAAAATACTCCGGCTTAATGACAGCACCTTCATGCCCCTGCTCCGTCATTTCCTCCCACCAACGAATCGCCTCCAGCTCGCTGGCCTCGTCGGTCACAACCTTACATTCCGTTTCCATGAACAGCTCCGAGCAAGCAGCCAGCTCCCGCGCATGCTCCATATGCCAGCTGTGCTTTTCGCTTTGAAAGCTTGCTGTACTGTGCGCTAGCGTATGGAATGGCGCAATGCGGATGCCCTCTAGCCCATTCGTATCCCAGCAATACTGCTGGAACGCCTGCTCGAACGTCTCGGCGTTGCCCAGCTTTATTTCCAGCTCATCGATCCAGTGCTGCACAGCTTTACCGATTGATTTCGCCTCCAGCAGCTTCGCGAGTTTGGCCCGTCTGTCCATCAGCGCGACTTCTGCCACATGGGCATATTGCGAGGCAATCAGCTCCCGTGCCTTTAAATTCCACGGGACAATTTCCGTATCCAGCAGCACTAAATCCGTACCGTAACGGTCAAAATAATTCGCCTTCGCCAAATCGCCATTCAGCTTCCGCAGCACTTGCTCTTCAAGCATGGGCTGGAAGAACGCCCGGCCTGTTCGAGTATATATGACGCCTAACGTCTCTCGCCCGACATACGGTACAGCCGCCGCTTCATTTCGAAACAGCAGTACGATAGCCCTGCTGCCCATATGCTTTTTCTCCATCAGCATCTTCTCTACGCCTTGTGAACGATAGTAGGCGAAGGCTTCGGCCGGATGCTCCAAAAATCGCTCATCCTCAGCCGTCTTTGGCGGCGGGCTCATCGTCGGCGGAATATACACCAGTTCCTCCAGCGGCACCGTATAATGGGATACGGTATCAATCGCCGCTTTAACGAATTCGCCCCGTACCGCTACATCGCCATAAGAGGAGGTCAGTACCGAGTAACCCTCGATATATTTTCTCAAATTCGGCTGCTTGAACCTGTTCAATTGTTCTTCCAGCAATGGATTGCGTCCTTCTCCCGCATAGTTCGCATGCGCCTTTACTTGGACAAACTGCTTCTCTGGATAACGGTATGCGGTCAGATGCCCGCCAAATACGGCGCCTTGATCAATATTAATCGTTTGGTTCATTATCGTCGGTTCGACTCGCGGATCATGTCCCCAGACGATGAGCTCCCCGGATTCATGATCGTTGTACCATTCCTTGCGCAGCGGCCTGCCTTGGGCATCGGTACCATCGGACTCCCCATATCGGCAGTAGTCCTGAATTTTAGCAGACTGTTTGCCAATATAGCTGTCACGAATGCCCGCATGCACAACAACGAGCTGTCTCACGCCATTGCGGCAAAAGACGAGCTGCGGGGGCGCTTGCAGCAAAAACACCCGAAGCCGCTCTATTAGCATACGCGCCGCTTCTTCACCATACTGCCGCTCATAATGCTCAAGCTCCGCTGCGGTTTTCTCATCGCCATGACTAAGCTCAACCTGCCTGCCGTCCAAAAATCTTGCTATTTTCCAGCCATGATTGCTGTCCGTCATATAGGCAAGCCCTGCTTCCACATGCTTGCGCCACCATTCCATCGCCGCTAACGATTCCGGCCCACGGCTCATCACATCCCCGACCGATACGGGCAATCTGCCTTCCGGATGGCGGTAAAACCCTGCCTCATCCGGTGTATAGCCCAGCTTATCCAGCAGCTCCAGCTGCTCCTGAAAACAGCCATGAACGTCGCCAATAATATCGATTCCTTGTCCCACCTCATGAACGAGCGGGTTAGCCTTGCGCTCGAATGCAATATCCATAAGCTGTGCCGCTTTCACGACATAACTGGCGTCAAAGCCTTCCAGCCTCAAGCTGCGCAACGACCGCTTGAACAAATGCGCTTGCTTCTTCACGCGCTGCTTGCCTCTAGGAAACTCGCGCTTGC
This sequence comes from Paenibacillus algorifonticola, assembly GCF_000971975.1. GTDB lineage: Bacteria > Bacillota > Bacilli > Paenibacillales > Paenibacillaceae > Pristimantibacillus > Pristimantibacillus algorifonticola. The sequence continues at coordinate 33,746 of NZ_LAQO01000007.1, forward strand.
CATCCCGGCGAAGCAGCTCCTCTTCAGGCGTATCCAGCACAAGCGCAACAATCGGAACATGCTGCTTCCGTGCAAGCTCCACATAACGCTTGCGGTCTTCCTCATATAAATGCGTAGCATCAATCAGCGTTAATTTATCCAAGCGGCAGCGCATGGTGATAATGCCCTCCATCGCTTCGAACGCTTTTGCCGAAATATGCTGATACTGCTTGTTAATAATATCGGATTCCAGCTTGCTGCGGCTGGTCCAATCCATAAATTCCACATCGCCAACGAGCATGCGGAACTGGTCTGAAGACACAACTTCCGTCTGCTTGATCGTCCCCGCTGCAATCAGCGTGTCCAGCAGCGTCGTTTTGCCGCTGTTCGATGGGCCAACCAATAACACAATACCGGCATGGGGGAGCCGAATGACCCTTTTATCCTGTTCGCTCATGATCGCCCTTCCCCCTCTAATCTCGTAAATACAGCCATCTGTGTTGGCTGTCCGTACTGTCTATCCGCATCGCCAACTCCGCATATACGGACCGCATAGCCGAATGGCTCGCCCCATTTTTCACACCATTCACGGAATTGCTCCCGCGTCCATTCAAAGCGATGATCGTTATGCCTCATTTCATAATCGTCCAGCTCATACAGCTTGTTATATTCCTTATTCGGCGTCGTAACGATCCAGCTCTGCGGCTTGTAGCGCGATGCAATCATTTCGATCGCCTGATCCAGCCGGAAGGCATCAATATGCTCAATAACCTCACACAATACCAGCACATCTTTGCCACACAACCATTCATCATAATAAAAAAGCGAGCCAATAACCGCCTGCGGAACGACCGTACCCTGCCTGCCCTCAAGCTTTGCAAAACGTTCCAGGGCGCGAATTTGCGATTTGCCCGAAGGTTCTACCGCCATAATCGACTTTACGCCCGTAATTGCCCCGAGCCTCGCTGCCAGCTTGCCTTCCCCTGAGCCCATATCGACGATAGACGCATTTTGAGGCAGCGCCTCCACCACTTCGGCTATCGCTTCATAACGAAGCTCGTTCAGCCTTGCTTTGCGCGGCGGCTCCTCTTCTATGTCCACCGGGCTCGCTATGCCAAGCGCTACCTGCTGATCCTCTGGCTGACGTTCAGCTTTTTGCGCAAGCTCGCGATTAAACTTCGTAATCAGCGGGCTGAAACGCAGCGTGCGCCGAATAATAAGCTCGCGCAGCGGATGAGCCGCAAGCCAGCCTTCGCCATACCGATGCAGCTTATCGGCTTCTTCCTCGCCAATAAAATAATGCTTATAGTCGTCCAACATTGGCAGCATAATGAACAGCTGGCGCAGGGCGAGCTGAAGCGTCTGCTTGCCAGCAAGCCGAATGATTCGCGCCGAGCTGCGGCTTTTCAATTGAAACGGATAGGCGATATCCGCCCTTTCAATCTCGACCTCATAGCCAAGCGCGCCGAACAGCTCTTCAATCGTCCGATCAGGCAAATTCGAGGCGAGCGGGCCGAAGGACAGCTCAAGCTGGAAAGGATGCTGCACCCACTCGGCATAAGCCTCCTTCGGCTTGCCGTTCAAAGCCGTCCCTAATGCGGATCGCATATAGGCACAGAACAAGCTGCTCACCGCAAATTCGCGGTCATTAATATAATGCGTAATATCATAATGCTCCGAGCTTCCTTTGTACAAATCTATTGGATCAGGCTCTACAAACAGCAGCACCTCTGTTTCTTCCGGCGAGCTTATCGTATAAACGAGGCATACGCGCGCCTCTTTTTCCTTGCGCTCATATAAATGATCTGGATGCTTGGATAATAAAAAAGAAAGCTTATCTGCATGCTCGCCCAGCGCTTTTATCGTTAAAAACATGTTATCCCCCCTGACTACTTCCTTCATTTTCCTCGAAGCAAGCCTTTATGAACATGGCAGAAGTATTACGAAACATGATTTTTTCGAGTACTTTTATAGCGGGAGTGGTGCCCGTTCGTTCTAAACGTGGACAACACTAAATAAGCATGTGTCGAAATTACACATGCTTACTTAGGGCTATTATTAAGGCATGATGGCCTTTTCATTTTCATATTCACGCTAACTGCTCTGGCGCTTCCTGATTTCATTCATGCCCATAATAACGGCAATCAGCTCATAATCTCCGAGCTGCTTGGTTTCGTTCCACAGGCAATAAGCGCTGGTTTGCATCCAGCCGCTCGTCTGCGCGAAGCTCGCGATCGACTCCTCGCGGCGGTTCATAATCATATACTCTTTGGAAAACGCCGGCGACTCAATCAAATAAAAGCCGCGCGTACCCGCATCATAATCGAACCGCTTGCTCATGAAGCTCATCCGTGGGCGCAGCACGCCGAGCGGAGCGCCATAGCTGTCGCTGACTTCCCATTTCAACGAGAAAAAGCGAAATTTCGCCTCGCACATTTTCGTATTATTGGCGTCATAAACTTCCAGCGAAGTGCTAAACGCACTTTTCAGATTAACCCAGCCCGCAGACTGCCCCGTCTCATTCATAATGCCTGTACTGCCGGAACTGAAGAATTTGTCTCTGAAATATAATGACATGCAGCCTCACTCCCCTTCTACGATGTCATCACCATATACGAAGCGCTCCAGCAGCAGCATTTTCTCCTCATTCAGCTCGCCTGAATTATCAAAATCAAGCACAGAAGAGGCTGGAATCGGCCAGTTCAGCTTGCGCGGTCCCAGTGAACGGCTGAAGGCTTCCCAATTGCCAAGCTTCCATTCATCAAGCTCCAAGCCCCGTTCCTGTATCCGGCTGCGATGCAGTTCCTGATCCCGCAGGGAGACGAGCACAACCCGCACAGCTACATCACGCAGGCTTGCACCGATGGCTGACAGCTCCTGCTCAATCCACAGCGGATCAGCGGTTTCTTTCGTGAAGGGACCGATGACGAGCGCGTCCGTGCCAATCGCTACATTTTCCAAAGCCGCATCCATCGTAATCCGGTAGCCGAGATCGCGGCAGCGCACCTTATACAGCTCCGAATCGCGATCCTTCGGATCAAGCCCCGACGCCGTCATAATCGCCTCGGCAGCCGGACGCAGCAGCGTATCCATATCAAAAATCGCAGCGCCCTTTCGCCGTGCCAGCGCCTTAGCCAGCGTCGTCTTGCCCGCTCCCGCCCCGCCTAGAAAAAATACTAATTTACGCATATGACTCGCCCCCACACTCTATTGATCATTACCCGCAAACATGAACGAATGAACAGGATATCAACTCTATCTCTCTACTATAAACGATTTTCTAACCAACTGGTCAAAAATACCCCTTAAATACCCTTTTTAAAAAATGGGATACCCTACGAAAACAACCTCCAAAGCCGTGAACTCGCGGCCTTGAAGGTTGCTCGGATTTAAGGAGACGTAAATGGTCCATCGCTTCTGTTAGTTGACTTTAATATTCAGCACATCGCCTGCAAGCTGCGTATTCACGCCTGCTCCGTCCGTACCGATCAGCTTGGTTACCGCAAGCGCGGTCACATCAGCTGGTGCATCCGCTTTAATACGGAAAGTCAGCTTGAACAAATTGCCCAGCGGATTGCCCAGACCGTCGCCGGCATGACTGCCCTTCAAGCTGATAACGCCCGCAGCCTCTACATGCTCATTAATGATGAATCTGCCAGTATCAAGCGATTCTGGCATTCTCGCAAGCTCCAATACTTTCGGATCAAACTCAATACGGATGTTTTGCTCCGCAATGCCTCTTGGCACATTTTGCAGGGCATAAACCACATCGAACGTTTGTCCCTTCGCCATTGCATTCGGTCCAATGAGCGTTGCGCCTACCGAGTTGCGGTCATCCACAACTGGCGTCCAATAATTTGGAATCGGCACATTGGCGAAATTCGTGTCCGATGCAAAATAGAAGCTTGTGTACGTCGGCTGGTTATACGTCGTATTTTGCCAAGCTACGCCTGTACGGTATTGCGGATCATGCATCAGCGTATACAGCTTGCGATCTGTCAGCTCCGTGCTCATATAGATGCGGATAGCCGAGCTGTCCACGGTGCGCACCAGCATTTCTTCACGCCAGTCTCCGAAAATATCAGCCACTAGAGAAGGCGTTCCCTTCGTGTGGTTATTCGTGCGGGTTCCGGTTGCGCTCAGCAATCTGCCGCGTTTCCAATCATCAATCGTCGGCGTGTTTTCCAATGAGCCATTAACAATTTGCGTCGTCATATTGCCCGCCCATTTAATGTTTATGTTCGTTCCCGGCGAGGTTGTGCTGATCTGCGTTCCGCTTGCTGTCCATGTGCCAACCGCCCATGTCTCCAGCCCACTGTGATCCGGATCGATATCACCAATCATGCCGCGTCCAGTATCCTTGCCCGTGTAGCCGCCATAAATAACTTCGCCTGTCCCGGCGTCACGCAGCGAGTAGCCATAAGGGGCATACGGTCCACCCTCATGCACCATAAAGATTTCCAAGCCCGGACGGTCAGGGTCAATATCCGCGACATGAAGCGCATCGCCATGCCCAAGACCTGCATACGTCCCCGGATTGGCGCTGCCCGGCGGCAAAATATCGCCCGAGCTATAGAGCAGTGTACCATCATGGTCAATCGTCGAGGAGCCATAAATAATTTCCTGCTTGCCGTCGCCATCCACATCTGCCGTGCTCAGTGAATGCGCGCCCTGCGTCGTCAGCGAAGCAAAGGCCGGATTCAGTCCCGGTCTGCCATGCGGCCCGTCGTTGAAAGGATTCGTCATCGGCACCCAGCCGCTGTCGACAAACCAGTGCTCGCGCAAATGCTTGCCATCCCATGCATAGGAAACGAGCGTCGAGCGCGTATAGTAGCCGCGGGCAAATACGGCATAAGGCTTTGTGCCATCCAGATAAGCAACGCCTGCAAGGAAACGGTCTACGCGGTTGCCCGGCTCAATCCGGCCCATCGCATAGTCGCCCCACATGAGGCCATCGTCATGACGGCCCGGCTTATAGTGGATCGTCTCCAGCTCCTTGCCCGTCGCTCCCTCAAACACGGTCAAATATTCCGGCCCGCTCAAAATAAAGCCTTCAAAATCACGCAGCTTATTGTTGCCGCTGCGCGCTGGCGCATACACGTCCATAAAATAATCCGTCAGCTCTTCCGCATCCTCGCGGGACAGAGGATACGCATATTTCGGCGCAATACCGAAGCTTTCTTCCAGCGTTGCCGGCCAATTGCCGTTTATGACTTCTTCATGCTCGTCCCAGTTCATGAACATATTTACGACATGATCGTAATAACCCTGCTTGCTCACGCGGTAATCATCGTCATTGCTGTACCCTGCTGCAATATCCTCCTGAGGCATCGTAATATAATTCTCGGAGGCGATACCGCCGCTGCCGTCGTATTTCGTTATTTTGGTGCCAGGCGCCGTTTTGAACATCATTTCCGCCTTGCCATCACCATCAAAGTCATATACCATAAATTCGGTATAATGCGCACCGGCACGAATGTTTGGCCCTAGCTCTATGCGATACAGCTGCGTGCCATCGAGCTCATAGGCATCAATAATAACCTCGCCTGTATAGCCCTTCTGCGACACATCCTTGGAGTTGGAAGGGTCCCATTTCACAATATATTCGTATTGCCCATCACCATCCACATCGCCGACGCTCATGTCGGCAGCCGAATACGTGAAAGCCTCGCCCACAGGCGTAACCCCGTCAGCCGGTTTATTAAGCGGCAAATCATAATAGCCATTGCCCCACGGCGTAGCTTCGCTGCTTCGTGCCAGCTCTTCCCCATCCACCACAGCCGCCACTTGATAACGCGATGAAGCGCTGCCCTGCGGGTCCGAGTAGTTCGTGCTGTCCGTCACCGTTGCAATGAGCGTGCCATCCCGGTAAACGTTGAAATTCGCGCCGATCATCCCGCCCTCGGAATAGCCCGTCACCTCATTGCCTAGCAGCCGCCAGCTGAGAAATACGTTTCCTGAAGAAGCTACAGCTACAAGTCCTCTATCCAAATATTCCAGCTGTACTTTGCCTAAGCCTGTTCCTTCTTGCCCTGAAGCTGTCGTTTCCGCAGCAGTTGCGCCTGCGGCGCTGCCGCAAAGCAGCGTAAGCCCCATTAGCGTAGCAGCCGTCTTTTTAAGCCAGTTGGAGTGGTTGCTGAACATGAATCAATCGCATCCTTTCGATTTAAAGAACAATTGGTTACGCTCACAAAACACAAGTTGAACTAGCCAGCCTCCTTTTCTCAGCACCTGCTTAGTGCAGTAAATCCCTTTTTAGTATATAGATTCCTATTTTCTGCCACTAGGCAAAAAACAGAGTTTTTCCATTAAATAACCGTCTTTTCCTATCGTTAGAAGACTTTTCCTTGCAGATATGCTATCTAAAGTTCAAATTATATCGTCTATCTTTGTGCCGTATAAAAAAAACAGAGAACCCCTATTTCCGGGTTCTCTGGATTCTCTGACTATAACGCTTAGTTTTTTGCAGCTATTATTGTTAATTCATTGTTTGATGCAGCACGGCTAGCATCTTCGCCGCTTCCGCTCTCGTTGCGCCGCCTTTTGGAACAAAGGCATTGGCGCCCTTGCCGGAGATAATTTCGGCTTGCTGCAAGGAAACGATCGCATCCGTTGCCCACGAGCTAATGCTGCTTTGATCGGCAAAAGTGACGGCGCTAACCGACTTAGGCAGCGTGAAGCCAGCCTGATCCGTAAATCGCTTCAACATAACCGACATTTCCTCACGGCTAATTGGCTCATTTGGCTTGAATGCGTTGCTGCTTGATCCTTGAACAATAGCATGCTCTGCTGCCCAGGACACATAAGGCAAGTACCAATCTCCCGCTTTGACATCCCCAAATGTGGAAGTGTTGTACCCTGATACATCGGCGTTCGCTATACCAGCCAGTATTTTGGCAAATTCTGCTCTCGTGATGTTTTTATTCGGTGCAAACTGGTTGCTTCCGCTGCCGGAAATCATATCACGCGCAGCCAGGTAGGATATAAATGGAGCACCCCAATGACTGTTGCTATCGCTAAAGCTGATCTTGTTGTAGCCAACAGCGTAATGGCTGAGGTGGTTCGTTACGAAAGTAACCTTGCCATTGCTATAGCTAGAATTGCTCATGATGCTAGGTTTCCCGTCATTGTCGATATAATAAGCAACAATAGCACTTGTATCCTCGCCCTGCGCAGGCACATATGGAATATCGATTTGAATGCTGCCACCGCCAAAGGTAGAAAGGTTGGAGGCTCCAGATTCAACTGAAATATCCAGTACAGGTCTTGCGCCTACTAACTTTTTGGCTTCCGGTGTAAGCGTATCTGCTCCGCTTTGCGCTACCTTGACATGAATGTTATTGCCTGCTGCCTTCTCAATTGCAGCCAGCGTAGCTGGATTAATTGTAATGGTACCAAATGGAGTCGCCACGACTACTTTATCCACTTTGCCAGCAGACAGACTGGTAACGGCGGCTTTGGATAGCGTAATGCCGTATGATTTGACGTTATCTGCCGATTCAACTGTCAGCGTGACGATTTTTGAGCCCGCTTCTTTTGCCTGAGCCTGCTCCACTACTGTTTTAATCTGTGCGTCATCAATGACAGCCTCTGCATTTCCATTAGCATCCGCCTTTGCTGTCACCGTTACACCAGAATTCTGATTTACAGGATTAGTCGGTGTAGATGTTGGAGCAGGTGTTGGTGTAGGCGTCGATGAATTGCCCGAGCCCGAAGAGCCTCCCGAACTCGATTTATTCGTAATTTCAAGCGTTATTTTATCGGCTTGATAAACGACCTGAGCATTATACTGGCTCGGTACCCCGCTGATCTCAACGGAGGTAAATTGTCCATTTTGTTGATTAGCACCATAGCTTATAAGTGTGACTGAGCCACTGCTTGGCACATAGCTGCTTGGAAAATTCACATGCAACTTCCCGTTCGCATGAACCGCGCCCTTGATTTCCAGCACATCACTAGCGCTCGCGACGTTAAGCTCAAGCGTACCGTTCGCAGCTTGCGTGAAGCTTCCGTCAATCGTCATTTTTCCGGCGACCTTCTCAGTAAGCGTACCGCCGTTATTCACGACATCGCCGTTTCCGAGAGCCGTTCCAGATCCGCTTTCCAGTGTGCCAGCGTTAATCTGTGTGCCCCCGGAAAACGTATTTGCACCGAGCAGCTTCAAGGCGCCAGTGCCTTCCTTCGTCAGCTTCCCTGCTCCGGCAATGTTGTTTTTCCAGCTGTCTGCTGCGTAGAAGCCACCCTTGCTGGCATCCATCGTTACCGTTACATCACTGTCAAAAGCGCCATAGCCGTCTGCTGCGGCAAAGAGATTGAGACGTCCCCAGCCCTCCGGATCATCCAATACAGGATAGCCGGAAGAAATGCCGGTAGTAGCCAAGACCGCACGACGCTGCTCGCCCGTCAAATATGGCAGGCGCGTTTCTAGCAGCACTTCTGCACCTTTAGGCACAACCATCGGCTCCGTTGTGGAATGGATCTGATCGAATCCGTAGGTCAATCGCTCGGTGAATAACGCTTTATTTTTCTCATAGTCAGTGAAACGGTCTTCCGCTGTACCCGTTTCAGTTAACAGAAGGGCGTGCGCCTGATTATAAGCATCCTGCTTGAGTGCGGCATTGTCCGGGTCAGACAAGGTAGCTGCCGCTAGCGCCGTTGCCATAACGCGTCCGCCTATGACATCAAGCGGAGAATGCATGCCCGCTATAATCCGGCTGTTCCCCATTTCCGAAGCACGGGTCAGCAGCTCTTGGAACCGTTCAGGCACAGCATAGGCCAGTGCATAAGAAGCAAGATACGAAGCATTCGTATGACCGCTCGGGAAGCCGCCATCCGTAGCCGGCGTTGCGCTGATTGCAGGAACCAGCGTAGGCACAATCATAGAAGTATCATTAGCCCAGCGGTATGGACGCATATAGCTGTAGAAGTTTTTAGAAGGATTGCTGGATGCGTAATTGCCTCGCAGCGTCCCGATCAAGTCTACCATTTTGCCAAGCTCGGAACCCGAATCGCCCGCTTTATTGGAGCCGTTGCCGTCGTTGTATTTGACCGAAGTGGCATCATCCGGGATGCTCGTAATCGTCGTGAATGTTCCTGTTTTGTCACGATACACATCAGCCAGAGCGCCAAGACCTTCAGTCGCTCCATACGATTGATTTGTCCGGTCAACGAAATAAGCCATTTCTTCATCTTCCGCCGTACGAGTGGCAGCAATGTTTGCTACATATTGAATGTTGTAGTCGAGCACGCTGCTGTTCAGCTTCGTGCCATTGTTCCACGAAGTCCCTGGCTCCCAGAGATCCTGAAACCCGGACAGCACGCCGATGACCGGGTTGGAATATACCGACTGGTTGGCAGAAATGCTGTTTTTGTAATTGTCTACAAAATGTCCCCATGCCGGAGCTGGCGGCAGTTCAATTGAAGCTCCGTTTGATGCTGCGGTCGCAGCATTCAAAGCTACGGAATTTGAAAGCAGCAATAGGCCCAATGCAACAGATACAACCTTTTTTGTTGATTTCTTTTTCAAGTTGAGTCTACTCCCATCGTTTCGTTTTTTTTGTTTTTCGAACCGATTTCAACGTAACATTGGGCCCTGCCGCTGCTCAATATAACAATTTCTGAAATGTATAAAAATCGTATCCTATCCTCTCGATCTGCTTCTTCCATGCCTCATTTCTTTTATTTTCATTCCATTTTCATCCGCATTTGCGTCTAATGTTAAGATTTGATTAATAGGTATAAGTCCGTCCATCGCGTGGTGTATAATCGAGGCGGTGAGGAGGCGTAGGCCGTGAAAAAGTGGAACTCTGTATTTGCTAACCTGGCTATTTCATATCTTTCCATCGTGCTGGTCATTGTTCTCTTGCTCTGCTCCGTCTTCTATATTTATTTCTCAAGAAGCTACGAAGAGGAGCTGCACTCCAAAAATCAGCTGATTTTAGAAAATACAGCCCAAACCATCGAAACCACGGTGCTTCAGAGAGTGCAGCAAATCTATCTGAATCTATCTCTCGATAAAACCACAGATTTCCGTTTATTTGCCGATTCTTCCTATAAAAACAACCTTAGCAAAGCAATTGATCTGCAGGAATTGCTCCAGTCAGAAGTCGCTGCCAATTCGGACATTGTATATGCGGCGCATTTGTATTATCCGAAGCAAAATGTCATGCTTTCGTCGAACTATGGGCTGAGATTCAATGCCGAACAAGGCAGCAGCGCCGTATTTTTTGCCGACTGGATGAATGGGATGCGAGGCAATACACAAAGCCATCTTTGGACACCGACCCGCTTGATTCCGCAAGATATTTATTCCAGCCTGCAAGGCAACAAAAGCGAAGCCTTAATAACATACACGCACAGCTATCCCTTTCAGGCATCTGGCGAAAACAGTGATCTAATGATTGCGATTGACGTGAAGGAAAGCGCGATTAGCAGGGTTATTCGGAATATGATGCCGACCCAATATGAAAGCACGTTTATTTTAGATCGTACCGGGAGCACGATAACGAGCTCAGACCATGAAAGCCTGGGTTTGCACAACGCTAACAGCTCCAGCGTCACCGAGTCCTTGCTGTCCAAGGCGGAAACAGGGAGCTTTAACGATACAATTAATGATGGCTCCTATGCGGTTTCCTACCTAACGCTGCCATCGACCGGTTGGAAAATATATAGCGCCATGCCTGCCAGCTTCTTTTATCAAAAGTTGATTTTCGTGCAAAAGCTGGTACTTGTCATCTGTGTAGTGGCCCTATTGATAGGAATCGTATTATCCGGGATTTTTGCCAGAGCGAGTTACAGCCCGATCAAACGATTGGCGGGAAGAATAAAGGACATATCCGGGCATACGCCTGAAAATGTAACGAATGAATTCAAGCTTATTGATACGGCCTTCATTAGGCTGAACGATAAGGTCAGCAGCCTGGAAGAGACGCTTCACGCCAATAGCTCGGTTATCAGGCATAATGCTTTGCTGAACCTGCTCCACAACAGCAATACACGAGAAAAACTGGCAGAGGAGCTCCCCTTTTTGGGCATCTCTCAGGAATACACTCATTATTGCAGCATGATTGTAAATTCGGGCCAAGCCTATGCCCATTTAAGCTCCAAAGATATGCAGTACGTGGTGTACCGAATGATCAACCAGCTGGAGGGTGCCTCTCTGCCGGAAGCGCATATTATTGCCGAGGAGCTGCCGGACAAGACGATAGTTATCCTTGTTTGCGCGGGCCAAACCTGCGACGTATTTTTGGAGCAGCTATCCCGCTTTGTATTAGCGGAAGCCAAGCAGCAGTTTCAGTTGGATTTTCAAATTTCGCAGGGGTGCTGGGTACAGGACATCATCGATGTTCACCAAAGCTACATGGAAGCCCAAAGCTTAATAAAATATAGCTATTTCCTGCCGGATAGATCCATACTGAATGATCGCGCTCTTCTCGATCGCGAGAATAGCCTTGAAGAAATACCGCAAGCGATGCTTATGAGGTTCAGAGAAAAATTGCATGCCCGTCAATCCCACGAAATCGCGGCAACGGTCGAGCAGTTGGTTTTGACGATGCGGGAAGGCATGTACTCTGCCGATTATTGCCGCTTTATTTTGGCAAACACCGTATACGTCTACTCCGATTATTTGAAAAGCGTTCGATACCAGCAACATGATCAAGGAAATTTGGATTTATACAATCAGTATAACGAGATATCTAATATCTATCATTTTCAGGAATGGCTGGTTAGCTCCATATCGGCATGCCTTGCGCAAATGGAGAAACGGAATAATGATCGAGCTGTCTCCAGCATTGACGCTGCCAAGCAATATATTCGCGACCATTTGTCGGATGATCTGTCGCTTGAGACGGTGGCTGCCCAGGTGTTTATTAGTCCCAAGTATTTGAGCAAGCTCTTTAAGGAAGAGAACGGCATCACCTATACCGACTATGTCACTAGCCAGCGAATGGATAGAGCAGCCGTATTAATCGAGAACAATAATATGTCTGTCGAGCAAATTGCGAGTACAGTCGGCTATAGGACTGCGGCTTATTTTATTAAGAAATTTAAAGAACGGCATGGGTGTACACCGGGTAATTATTTGCGCCATACCGTTAAACAAGCGTAGCCGCTTCGGCCATCCCGTACATGCAGAAATACGATTCAAGGAAGGTTTCATCATGAAAATGAAGGAATTACGGCGTATCACCGCCCTTATCGCAGTCGTATGCCTAAGCATTGTCAGCGGGTGCGAAACAAGCTCTGTGCATCTGTCTGCTGCAAAAGATTTGCAAACCCCAATAGCTTCTGACAGCCCGCAGCACAACATTTCCTGGACGATGCATCTGAATTTTCCTGTTCCAGACAATGCGGAGATGGTACGCTTAGCGGAAAATAAATTCAACGTCAATTTGGACATCTGGAATTTAGAAAACAATAAATACGAAGCGCTTCTGGACATGAGACTGGCCCAGGGCGAAATCCCCGATTTGTTCAGGATCAGACAGCCGCAGGACCTTCTGAAATATCAACAGCAAGGCTTGCTGGCCGAAATACCGGAGGAAATGCTTAAGCAATACGCTCCCAACATTATGAAGGCCATTAGAGAAAATGCGCCAGCCTATCAGGATTATGGCAAAATCGACGGCAACTATTATGGCATTCCTGTCGTCAATCCCACAAACATTTATCGCATACCTGTTGTATATAGAGAGGACTGGCTCGATAAGCTGGGCTTGCCGGTACCTGAGACGCTATCCGATTTTGAAAAGGTCATCTATGCATTCGCGAATGAAGATCCGGATGGCAACGGCATTCAAGATACGTACGGTTTGTCCAGGGAAGGAATGAATGTTGTTTTCGGCGCTTTCGGGCAAATCGTTTTCGCAGACCAGCTTTATTTCGGGGTGAAAAATGAAAAGCTCGTCATCGGCGCATTAGAGCCGGAAATGCAGGAGGCGCTGCACTATCTTCGTAAATGGTACGCTGACGGCATCATCGATCCCGAGTTTATTACCGGCGAAAATAAAGGGGGCTACAAGCATCTTTCCCATGCCTTTATCAATGGGAAAATCGGCATGACCTCCATGGGGAATTACTATCACTGGATTCAAAATGGCGATTATTTGGCATTGAAGGATGATGTTCATACGAATGGCGAGGAAACCCCAGTAGAAGCCACCTTTAACATGAAGGAATTAACGGCTAACAGCCCGCAAGCCCAAATTGTGTTCGGCCGGCCCTTTCGTGGACCGGATGGAAAAAGGGGCTCCAAAGCCTATGATATGCTGATGAGCTTCACGGCTATTGGCGCTGACGCTGCCAAAGATCCAGGCAAAATGAAGACGATCCTTCAAATTCTTGACTATGTGAGCGCCAATCCCGATCTCGATGAATATACCTCGATGAAATACGGGATCAAGGGCACGCACTGGACATGGGCAGGAGCCTCGAAGGAGGATGTTATTGTGCTGCCTCCCTATGACACCATGTTCAACTATCAAAATATAATCGGCGCCAATTTAGGCATGACGGTACCATTGATCCCTAAAGAACGAAGGGAACGATGGGCCTCAACCTTGAGCCTCGATCAGGATGGCATCTACAATGCTTTGGAAGTTGCGACTCCCTCCTTAATCGACAACGGAGCTGAATTAATTAAGTTAAAAAACAAAGCCTATGTCGCCTTTATTACTGGCGAGAAGCCCTTGGAGGACTTTGACCGTTTCGTCCATGAGTTTATGAAGGTTGGCGGAACTGAGGTGCTTCGGGAAGCAAATGACTGGTATCTTCAGCATGCTGTGAAATGAAGGAAATCATGCATAACCTCTGCGTTTTTATTCCACAATAAGAACGTTTTGTTACAGACCCCACCGCGCCATTACTAAGGAGGTTTTATGATGAGTCCATCTACAACACAAGCGCCAACGCAGACGCTGCCACCCCAGCATCAGGATCAGCAGCCTGGACTGGAATCTGTTATGCATCCACAGCCCATCTATAAGTCTGAAACATATAAGGCTGCTGGCAAGCTGATGGGCAAAGCGGCGATTATTACCGGAGGCGACAGCGGTATCGGACGCGCCGCAGCGATTGCTTTTGCAATGGAGGGCTGCGATGTCAGCATCGTTTATTTGAAGGAGGACAAGGACGCAAACGTCGTGAAACAGGAAATCGAACAGCTCGGCAAGCGCTGCCTGCTCATTTCCGGGGATATCGGGGACGAAGCCTTTTGTCAAAAAGCGGTCGAGCAGACGGTTCAGGCGTTCGGCAAGCTCGACATTATCGTCAACAACGCCGCCGAGCAGCATGTGCAGCAGCGCCTTGAGGATATTACGGCGGAGCAGCTTACCGCTACGTTCCGTACAAACGTATTCGCTATGTTTTATTTGACGAAAGCAGCGCTCGCCCATTTGAAGCAAGGCGCATCTATTATTAACACGTCATCGGTTACCGCCTATCGCGGCAATGAGATGCTGATCGATTACTCCGCCACCAAAGGCGCCGTCGTCTCTTTCACCCGCGCCCTATCCGCCAATTTGGCGGGCCAAGGCATTCGGGTCAATGGCATCGCGCCAGGTCCCATCTGGACGCCGCTCATTCCCTCCAGCTTCGACGCGCAGAAGGTGGCTACCTTCGGCGGAGATACGCCGATGAAACGTCCCGGCCAGCCTGCCGAGCTTGCCGCAGCCTACGTCTATCTCGCATCGGATGACTCCAGCTATGTCACCGGGCAAGTGATGCACGTCAACGGCGGGGAAATTATTAACGGTTAAGAAAAAAATAAAAGTGCACCTCCCAGAATTTTATTGGATTAGCGCCAGCTTAAAGGGACTTTTCCACTACCTATTCTGAGAAGTGCACTTTATATGTGACCTATTGGCTATTTTTTATGAACTAGAATGCGCCGCCGCTAACTAATTTGCCGTATTCACCATGATCATGAATAGCGGCATGCTCGATCTGTATCGTTGAATGGACGATGCCATAGCGGTTCTTTAACAGCTCATTCATCGCGAGCGTCATACAATAGGGTTGAATGTCGCTTCGTGCCAACACATGCGCCGTAAGGGAGTAATGGTCCGTCGACACCGCCCAAAGGTGCATTTCATGCACATCCTCAACGCCCTCCACGCCTCTCAGATCACGGCGAATTTCCTCCAGATTAAATTGCTCCGGTACAGCTTCCATCAGAATAAAATACGCCTCCCGAATAATCTTGAATCCGCCAAATGCAATAATGCCGCCAATGACGATACTGATGATCGGATCTAAAATGGACAAACCCGTAAATCGAATCAATATAGCTGACACGATAATCCCAACCGAGCTAAGCAAATCGCCAATGAAATGCCACAGCGCGCTTTTCACATTCAGATTGTTCTCTTCCTTCATACTTCGGCTCAGCACCAGCGTGAGCACGATGTTTACGATTAATCCGATGATAGCGATGCCGAGCATGAGCCCAAGATCGACCGGCTCCGGATGAATGATCCGTTTTATCCCTTCTACGAGAATGAAGAGCGCGATTACAACCAACGCCAATCCGTTCAAAAATGAAGCAATGAT
This sequence comes from Paenibacillus algorifonticola, assembly GCF_000971975.1. Lineage (GTDB taxonomy): Bacteria > Bacillota > Bacilli > Paenibacillales > Paenibacillaceae > Pristimantibacillus > Pristimantibacillus algorifonticola. The sequence goes on from NZ_LAQO01000007.1 coordinate 49,274, forward strand.
CTCGAAACGCAAAAAGCCGTACGTATACTGCTTCGTTGGACGTCTCGTCGCCATATAGATGGCGAGCATGCTAAGCCCCAATGCAAGTACGTCAGATACCATATGAGCCGAGTCCGACAGCAGTGCAAGAGAGCCGGATACAAGCCCGCCGATAACTTCAACGATCGTGAAAAACAAAGTCAGCATCAGCGTAATCCACAGCGTCTTCTTGGAAGCTGATTGCTCCTTTACATGCTCAAGATGATGGAACTCACCCATTTTCATATTAACCATCTCCTATTCCTTGAATTATAATTATTATCTTTTTATAATAAGTATAATTATATGTCCATTTCAGAATACATACAAATGGACATTTTATGGATAACATGAAGGATAATCATTCTCTCTCTGTCTGTCTGCAAGGCTGGCAGAATTTCAAAGTTGGGCGCACAAAAAAAAGCGACTCTCAGAGCGGGAGACGCTGCGAGAGACGCTAAACTATGTGATAGGCGAAAGGAGTTGTTTCCCGCTTGCTCCGCCTTTGCTTATTCCTCTTCCGGGCCCAAATGCACTTTATCCTCTTCATTATCGCGAACCGTTTTCTGAAGCACGAGGCAGGCTACGATCAGGAAAGCACCTGCGATAGCGTAGTAGCCTTTTACATAGAATGGTTCCTCTAAGGTGTACAAGCCGATATATTGCGCCAGCACAGCAATGATGAAGCCGATCCAGGCCATGAACGTGAAGGCTGGCGTATTGCGGTTGCGATAAGTTGGATTTTGCTCCTTCAGAAATTTATCTTCATCATTGTCGCGGGCAAGCTTCTGGAGCGTAAACGAGGTAATGATGAGCAAAATTCCCGTTACGGCGTAGTAGCCCTGTACCGAAAGCGGCTGATTCAGCGTATAAATGCCGATAAATTCAAAGGCGAAAGCGAGGACAAAAGCTCCCCAAGCCATAAACGTATAAGTTGGTGTATTCCGGCGACGGTAAAAGTTCATAGATTTGCGAACAGGCATCTGATTTTCCATGATAGGCGTCCTCCCATATAACCTTTCGGTTATTTGTTTGATAGCCTTATCTTACCTGTTTTCGCTGGAAAAAATAGTACCATCTTCTCTTAGTACCAGCTGCTAAAACGGCATAATAAAAAACAAAGGCTTAGTCCTCGGTTGCAGCAGTCCGTTGTACCGTTGTTTATATCGTGTAGCTGACCTTCTTTTGCAGTCGAAGGGAACGCGTGCATCACGAATAAAGCGAAGGATCGCTTCTTTATGAAGCTGAAATCGTTCGCCCAAGTTGGCGGCTTTGCTCTTTTTGATTCGGCCCCCTGCCAGAGGTTTGTGTAGTGGAGTCGGTCAATGAAATAATGTGAACCATTTTCATATACATCTCATCTGTAGCCTAGCTAGGTGGTACAAGCACCAAAATTAAGGTAAAATAAAAATCGGTATCCGATATCGAAGTCAACAATCAATGGTGGTGTCATTCGATGATGGAGGAACAAATTTACAGGAAATTATTTCTAGGATTCATTCAGATTCATATCCTGCATCATGCTGCACAGGAAGCAATATACGGTTCATGGATGCTCGAAGAATTAAAAGAACATGGATATAAATTGAGCGCAGGAACACTTTACCCGCTCTTGCGAACCATGGAACTAAGCGATCTATTGGAACGTGAAGATCGAAATGTCGGAGGCAAAATCCGCAAATATTATCGGACCACCGAAAAGGGCAATCAAGTACTTGTTGAAGCACGCAACAAGGCATATGAGTTGTTTAAGGAAATTAGGGACTGAAAAAGGAGAGATCATTTCCAATGGAATCGAATAAAGCCGCTGTTCAACCGAAAAGCAAACTACGTGTGCTTTTGGAAGTATTGGAGGTATCGACCAAGCTCGGACTTACTTCGTTCGGGGGACCAATCGCCCATCTCGGCTATTTTCATGACGAATACATACGCCGCCGCAAATGGATGGATGAGCGCAGCTATGCTGATTTGGTAGCGCTGTGCCAGTTTCTTCCTGGACCAGCAAGTAGCCAGGTTGGGATTGGCATCGGCGTCATTCGTGCAGGTTTGCTAGGCGGTTTGATTGCTTGGCTTGGCTTTACACTACCTTCAGTCATTGCACTGGTGCTATTCGCCTTTCTTCTGAAGGGCTTTGATATTGGCGGGGCAGGATGGATTCACGGGCTTAAAATCGTCGCTGTAGCGATTGTCGCTCATGCAATTCTTGGTATGGGACAAAAACTGACACCTGATCGGCACCGAGTGACCATCGCGATTATTACGGCATCCGTCACCCTTATATGGCAGACAGCGTTCAGTCAGGTGCTATTGATTGTTACGGCGGGTATAATCGGACTTTGGATGTACCGGAAAACAGCAATTCCAGAAGTTCCTAACTTGCCAGTCCCTATAAGCCGTGGGATTGCTGTCATTTGTCTGGTTCTCTTTTTTGGGTTATTAATCACGCTGCCTCTGCTTCGACAATTTTTTCCCAGTGGTTGGCTACCATTATTCGACAGCTTTTACCGTGCAGGTTCTCTTGTTTTCGGAGGGGGCCACGTCGTACTCCCCTTGCTCGAAAGAGAAGTCGTTCCCACCGGATTGGTCAATCGTGAGGACTTCCTTGCCGGATACGGCGCAACACAAGCGGTGCCTGGGCCGTTATTCACCTTTGCTGGGTACTTGGGTGCAATGGCGAACGGTATATCTGGGGCTTTGATTGCAACCGCAGCTATTTTCCTGCCGGCATTCTTGTTAATCATAGGAGTTCTTCCATTTTGGAACTCCTTACGTAAAAATCCCAAGGTGCAAGGCGCTTTGATCGGTATTAATGCGGCGGTCGTAGGCATCTTGCTCGCCGCACTTTATAATCCGTTGTGGATCACTGCGATTTTAGCTCCTGTTGATTTTGCGCTGGCTGCAATTTTGTTTATTATGCTGGTATTCTGGAAAGTACCGCCCTGGGTAGTTGTTTTATCAGGCGCTATAGGAGGAACGCTTGTTTCGAATTTGTAATTCAATTGGGCTCTGATACTTGTTCTATCAAACTGCTATAAAAAAGCTTACCCGACCCTGTTCACAGTGTCCCGGCTACAGGAGGTTTATTTCACTGCCTGCTGCCTAAGCTCCAGGTACTCGCGTTCAAATGTTTTCACCATCACATACAGCTGGACTCCCCGCGCTGCCTGCATCGCTTCCTCCGCCAGCTCGATTGCCCTTGGGCGATTGCCCTGTTTAAGCTCGATGTAAGATAGCAGCGCCAGCTTCATCCATGCTTTGGAAATGCGGTTTATATGGTCGTGCGCCTCAGTAAACTCTCTTCTCTCAATGTAATAATAAGCCTGATAATAGTACCTATATTCCATTGGCTGAATCAGCTCAATTTCTTGTGCAGCGCTCTGAATATCCTTGTTATAGTGAGCCCGAAGCGTCTTGAACAACGCCTGTTTATTTTTTTGCTTGTACTGCTTGAGCAGCTTCCCCATCATCTCTTCAAACTCGTCATCCAAACGATGGGCCACCGTGTAATTGATGTAATAGCTGGGTATATTGCGGTTCGCGAGCAGAAACCTCTCGATTTTTGCCAAGTTTCTCGTCCCTAAAATCGTATAAAATAACGGGCCCAGTGTCGCGGCCAAAAACGTTAAAAATATAATAACGATCGCTGCCGGTCCCTCCACCTTTAAATAATTCAATAGCAAAATGAGCGGAATCGCGACCAAAATATAAATCAATGTTTTTTTCACAAATCTCATTGCTTGCTCTCCTTTATTTCCTTTTCAATCCTGCTCTCATTCTACCATCCCACTCTATCTAAATACAAAAAAAGGATAATCTACAGGCTGTTTTCACAGCCAGAGCATTATCCATGTTTATGTGCTATCCAGCCTTCACTTGCTCAGTCTCTGGTTGCGTTGCTTGTGATGCCTGAGCTGCTTGAGCTGCTTGTGCCCGAACTGCTTGCGTGTCATCGCTGCTCAGCACGAAATGACTAAGATCATCCTGAAGCTGCTGTGCCATATCGCGCAGCGCTTCCGCTGATGCCTGAATTTCCTCCATCGAAGCAAGCTGCTCCTCCGTAGCCGCGGCCATCGTTTCCGCCTCATCCGAGGTTTTATTCGAGATGTTCGCTACCTCGCCAACCGATGCCGTTACCTCTTCCATGCCTGCGGAAATCTCCTCGGCGGCTGCCGACACTTCCTGAATTTGATCGCTCATTGAGCGGACTTCAAGCAAAATATCGCCAATCGTCGTATTTGCCTGCTCGATGGAGGCCAGACCGGAAGCGGTCTCCGATTTCATCTCGCTCATCGCCTTCACATTCTCGCTCACCAGCGCCCGAATATCTCTGACCAGCTCCGATATCGTCTGCACCGACTCGCTTGTCTGCTCAGCCAGCTTGCCTACTTCGGAAGCTACGACGCTAAAGCCCCGTCCATGCTCGCCCGCTCTCGCTGCTTCAATGTTCGCATTCAGCGACAAGAGCTGCGTTTGCTTGGCAATGGCCATAACCGCTTGCACGATTTGGCCAATTTGTGCCGAATGCTCATCCAGCTTCGAAACGACCTCTCCTGAACGGACAGCCGACGCTTGAATACTGTTCATTTGGCGTACCGTCTGTCCAAGCTGCTCTTCGCCTACTTGAGCGTTGCCTGTCACCTTGACCGCAGCGTCCGCCACTTCCGAAGCCGCTTCGGCAATGCGGGTAATGCCAACAGCCATTTCATTCATCGCTTTCGACGTTTCATCCGCCGATACGCGCTGTACGTCCGTTCCTTCGGATACGCCTTGAATCGACTCGGCAATTTGCTTCATCGCAAGCGTCGATTCATATGAAATGGCTGTGAGCTCCTCCGACGAAGCCGCCGCTTGCTCAGATACGATCTGGTTTCTCCGCAGCAGCACATTCAAGGAGAGAATCATTTCATTAAATGAAAGGCCGACTTGACGCAGCTCATCTCGCGTTTCCAAATGCAGTTCTTTGGAAAAGTCACCATTCGCCATCTCATCCGCACGGTTTCGGAGCGCTGCGACCGTTACCATCACATTCCGGTAGAAAGCCATGTAGAAAATAGCAACGAGTATCATGGACAGAATCGTCAAGCCGAGCAGCATATTTCTAGTAGCCGTCAGCTCATCGATACGCTGCTGGAGCACCTGCTCAAGCTCTGTATTCACCTGTACATAAAAGTCGCTTAATACGCCAAGCGTCGCCGTTCCAGACTTGAAAAATTCCGCCCCATTCATGGTCAAGTTGGAGCCGCCAAGGACACCTGTATTAAGCAGCGCCACAAAGCTTTTGAGCGATGTCACCGTCATCGCGCCACTTTTCTCCAGTGATGGTATCAGTGCCTCGTTCCAGCCTAAAGCGCTGCTCAGCGACTTATTCATATCCGTCACAGAATAATTGATCATTTCCGCTTCCAAACGAAGCTTAATTTCTTCGTTATCCGTCATTTTTTTACTGGTAAGCACACCATTGCCTTTGCCACGAACAATCGCCGCATGCTCCATGAGCGCAGGAATCTGCTGCACAAACATAGAACCCAAATAATAAGAATCCATCTGCGTGTCAAGCGAAAGCCCCGATTCATCCGAAAGCTTGATCATAATATTAGATAATTCTAAAACAAGCGTGGAGTGGCTTTCGAAACTGTCGCTAGACGACATCGCGGCGTTTCCTGAGTCTAATTTTGTCCACTGCTGCTTCCAGGCTTCCCACATCTCTTGCGCCCCCGCCATGCCAGACGCTTTCATCCCCGGATCTAACGTTTGAATCAAGCCATCTATTTCCTGGGATTTGGCATCTACCTCTGCCTTGGCATCCGTATTGCCATTCAGCAAGCCCGAGGAAAGCCCACGATGCTGCTGCACTTGGAGCATTAGCGGCATTATATCTTTAATATAGATCACGCCGTCATGTTCTTTTTTAATATACTCAATGTTTCCTTGCTGCTCGTTAACCCATAGAACAAGCAGCAAGACCAGCGGGATCATAAACAGAGCACTGACGACCACAAACTTCTGTGCATACTTCAATTTGGACATGAGAGCTGTAAAAGGACTTAACAATTTGAAAAACATGAGACCCACCCGCCTATTTATTTAATTACTATTCATGAATAGAAATATCGGCTATAGACGGTGATTTGTTTAGTAAAATTTGAGGAAAAGTCGCACGGTGGCAGGATTCCGCCCTCATTTTGACAAATGTTGATCGGAAGCCAAGGTTATTTCAATTTTTTCTGCTGGCTGATGCTGGTAATGCTCCAACGATCGTTAACCCGCTTCAAAAGAAAGGTATGACCGTAGCTTGTTACGGTGTCCACCGTGTACAACGCTTCGGCTACTGCGCTGTCGCCATCTTCTTGTATATGGAAGGTGATGGCGTCATCGTCATACAGCCATTGGCTGCTGGTCGCTTCATACCACGTATCTCCCAGCAAATCAGGCTCTTTTGAAAGATCATAACGGTTTAGCTCTGCAAGCCTCTTGTCCAGCTCGGGAGATAGCCCTTCATCGAGGTAATGCAGCTTCAGGAACTCAACAATCACTTGCTGTACCGTTTCCGGGTAATCTGGCAAATCCATCTTAACGCGCACTAATTCGAATTCATGATTGCGCCATGAGTAAATGCGGGATAGTGGATAGTAAAATACATCATAACTTCCACGCATCTGTATAGCCGTGTCGTACTCGCCATCCTTGTTCTGGTCTTCCAGTACAGCCACTCCCGAACCGCTGGCAGAATCACCGCCAAAAAGCATATTAAGCTCGTTGTCCTTGAGCTCATAAAGATTAAAGCCTTCCATTTCGCCATCGTTGGTAATCGCTGTGTAAAGGACGGATTGCTTCATATTTTGCAAATGAACGAGCTTAATCTTTTGGATTCGATAGAGGCTGTTCGCCTGATTTCCGCCAAGCTGAACGATACGGTCCCCATAGTCGCGCAGCAGCAAAATAACTTCAACGGTTGTATCATCCTTGTCCTCTCCCAAGGTGCCCGCCACGATGACGACCTCGTCGACTCCATCCAGATCGAGATCCTCCTTGGCATAAAACAGCTCGGTCGCTTTCGGAGCCTGCTCCTTCAAATAAGGCATATAACGCGCTGGGACAATAATGCCATCCTGTACTGTAGACTCCTTCTTCGTCTCTTCCTCCGATGAGGTATCAGCTGGCGTATGCGACGCAGCGGCGTTAGAGCCGCTTGCCATATCGACTGGCGAGCTCTCTTCTGGCAAATCTGGGGCTGTTGATGCTGCGGCATTTGTCCCTGTGGCAGTTGGAGTAAATGCTGGCGAATGAACGGCAGCGGTGTTCAGCGTCACTTGCGGCTGCTCCGTTTTCTCAGTACTACAGCCAGCTAGAAACGCAAGCGTCAAAGCTAAGGATAGCTTCAAGCATTTAGTTGCAATTTTGGGAATGAACTCTATCATAACTCACCTGTATTCTTCTATAATATTCTTGATTAATATGGATAATTTAATGGATATACTCAGGATAAGCAAGAAAATAAAATAATAGCATCCTATTTTCATAGACACAGGCGTTTACTCCCTCCATGAGAGGAAATTATGAAACTTTGTCGAATACAAGATCAACCTCTAACATCACAATAAATAGACAAAAGGGGGACTTCTGGGAGGAGTGAAAATATGCAAAGCATTAACGTCTATCATTACGATGCCTTTAGCCATATTCCGGGAAAAGGAAACCCGGCGGGTGTCGTTTTAACAGGCAATGACCTGACTGAAAAAAAATGCAAGCCATCGCCCATCAAGTTGGCTTTAATGAAACAGCTTTTCCGCTGCCATCGGCTGTAGCGGACGTCCGAATCCGCTTTTTCACACCCGGTCACGAAATCAATCTTTGCGGCCATGCCACGATGGCAACCATCTATGCGCTTAAAACCAAAGGATTATTGGGCGATAAAACGGAGCTCACGATTGAGACAAAAGCCGGCGTATTGCCCGTTCGGCTGCATACGAATGCACAGGAGCAGCTTCTGATCACGATGACACAGGCGGCTCCGCAGTTCCGAGCTTTTAACGGCTCCTATGCACAGCTGGCTTCTGCTATGGGCATTCAAGAAGCTGACATCGAGACGGAGCTTCCCATTGTCTATGGCAGCACGGGAACATGGACGCTTTTAATCCCGATCAAAAGCCTGGAGGCTTTCAAGCATATGAAGCCGAATAATAAGCGATTCCCCGAGATTTTGCAGGAGATGCCGCGTGCTTCTCTGCATCCTTTTTGCCTAGAAACGTATGATCCACACGCTCATATGCACGCTCGTCATTTTTCATCGCCGTACTCCGGCACTATTGAAGATCCCGTTACAGGTACAGCATCTGGCGTAATGGGAGCTTATTATGCAGCACATTTGGCTGAGCAACCGCAGCATTCGCTTAATACGCTTGATTCGCTTGAGCTGTGCATCGAACAGGGCCATGAAATAGGGAGGGATGGCCGTGTTCAGGTAACAGTCACTAAGCAGCGGGATGAACAGCTCATCGAAGTGACGGGCACCGCCGTTTATGTGGATGCTTTTGAATTAAGCCTGATGTAAATTTGGCATATTCGCTGCCGTTGATTATAATAGTGGGCGAGAGCTGCGAATTAGAGAGGAAGAGATACGTTGAGTTATACCGCACAGGATGTAGCCGATTGGATGCTTGGAGAGCTGAAGTTTGCTGGCATTCTTCATCAGGAGAAGGCCGTTGCCCATATTACAGCCCATTTTGGAGAGCAGTTCATTTATGTGAACGAGCAGGGAAATACGTCGATCGACAAGGAAGTTAAAAAAGCGTTTAAAAAAGGCCATGGCGGCAAAGCAGCCTGGGACCGTGAAGGCTTTTTCTGGGGCTGGACTTAGCCCGTAGACATTAGTTAGACAGCAAGTACGTGCATGTACGCCAAAAAAGCTATGCTACCTTCGGTTAGAGGATAACCGGAAGCCGCATAGCTTTTTCTACGTAATTGGGATATGGCTTCAAGGCGATAAGCTAACTCTTGAACTTGCCAAAGCTCTTGTATCACCTCGGGCCTCGACAGCTAAAGCGGAGCTTGCCTTGCCCGCTTGCTGCGCTGGTACGCCCAGTGGTTCGTCGGTCCATGCCCGCCGCCAATTTGAATGCCGTCCTCGATAGCCGCTTGAATAAACGCTTTCGCTTGGCGCATCGCAGCTTCCATATCCAGTCCCTGAGCAAGCCCTGCCGCAAGCGCCGCCGAAAAGGTACAGCCCGTGCCATGCGTGCGAGCTGTTGCAACTCGTTTGCCTGCCAGCTCGGTAAAGCCGCTGCCGTCATACAGCAGATCGATAGCTTCCTCGCCCGTATCATGGCCGCCCTTAATAATAACGTAGCCTGCTCCATATCCAGCGAGCCGTCTCGCCGCTTCCCGCTTATCGTCCGCCGTTACGATCACAATGCCCGTCAGCTTCTCCGCTTCCGGTATGTTCGGCGTAATCACCGTCGTTACGGGCAGCAGCTTGTCCGTCATCGCACGGATGGCTTCCTCTTGCAGCAGCGAAGCCCCGCCTTTGGCGATCATAACCGGGTCTACGACAACACTTTTCCAGCCAAGCTCGGCAATCGTTGCTGCAACAGCCGTTATGATCTCGCTATTGAACAGCATGCCCGTCTTCAACGCATCGACGCCAATATCCGAGCCGACCGAATGCATTTGCTGCACAACGGCCTCCACGCTAAGCGGAAATACGCCCTGCACGCCAAGCGTATTTTGCGCCGTAATCGCGGTCACCGCGGACATGCCGAATACGCCAAGCTCCTGAAACGTTTTCAGGTCCGCTTGAATGCCTGCGCCGCCGCCGCTGTCCGAGCCAGCTATCGTCAAAGCAGCCGGGACGCTGCGTGGCGCCTGCCCATTCCCATGTACGCTCATGATGTGCTCATGCCCCTTTCTTCATCAAATACCTAAATCTACTAAAGGCCATTTCACCGATCCTTGTTTTCGCTGATTGCCATTTTCCACCTGCGGCTCACTGTGCCTAGCTGAACCGCTCAGGGACAAACGCCTGCATGAAGTCCGGCATCTTCTTGCCTTCTACGCTATCAGCCACAAGCTGTGCCGTAACTGGGCTGAGCAAAATCCCATTGCGGTAATGCCCTACCCCCATCACGACGCGGCCAGATTGCGCGAGCGCACCAAGCAGTGGGAAGCCATCCTGTGTGGAAGGGCGAAGGCCCGCCCATTTGTGGAACGGCGTCCACGTTTCGAGAAACGGAAACGCCTGCTTGTTCCATTTTCGCAGGCGTTCAATGCCCTTTTCCGTTACGGTCGTCTCGAATCCGGCAACGTCCTCGGAGGCGCCGCATACGAGCGTATTATTTTCCTTCGCTACGAGGTAGCCCTGATTGCAAAACACCATATGATGAACGGGCTTTTCCTCCGTCTCATAAGCGCAAATTTGTCCGCGAATCGGATAGACCGGAATGCGAATGCCAAATGCAGCTTCCAGCTGCTGCGCCCAAGCTCCCGAGCATACAACGAGCCGATCCCCTTCAAAAACACTTAAGTCTGCTGCTTCCAGCACGACCGAGCTCTGCCAATCCTTAATCGCAACCTGCTCCAAATGCTCATGAATGTGAACACCCATCAAGCGGCAGGCATGCTCCAGCGCTTTGACATAATGCGGGGCATACAGATGGCTTTCCTCTGGCGTATACAGCGCCGCCCGCACCTTGCCTGACAGCTTCGGCTCCAGCCGAAACACTTCCTCGCCCTGCAGCAAGCTGCCTGACGAACCATGCTCCCGCTGCCAGCGCAGCCTGCCTTCAAGCGCCAAAATATCCGCATCATGGTAGGCAATATACATGCTCCCAGATTCGGTATATTCGAAAGGCAGGTCGGAAACCTGCTTCACGCGATCTGTAAACGCCGGATAAAGCCGCAAGCTCTGTGCACATAAGCGAAAAAAGTCATCCGGCCCCTCTACATTTTCCGAAAAAGGAGCCAGCATGCCCGCAGCTGCTCCGGAAGCTTGTCCGCCACAGCTGCTAATTTCCAGCACCGTCACCTGATGACCGCGGCTTCGCAGCTCAAACGCACAAGACAAGCCAATAATGCCGCCGCCCATGATTACAATCCGTTCTCCCATGTCCTAACCAGCTTTCCTTGTTGAATAATGCTGTTATTTCAGCTTGAATTCCTCGTAACCGCTGCTTGCCGAAGCGTAACGCTTCTTCGAAATGCGGCCTGACAAATACGCCAGACGGCCAGCTTCAATGCCGAGCCGCATCGCCCGCGCCATCCCTGCCGGATCTTTCGCCTTCGCAACAGGTGTATTCATCAGCACACCCGCCACGCCGAGCTCCATCGCCTGAGTGACATCGCTGACCGAGCCAAGCCCGGCATCGACGATAATCGGAACCTTCGCCTCCTCTACAATAAGGCCCAAATTATAAGGGTTCAAAATGCCAAGTCCCGTCCCAATCGGAGCCGCTCCCGGCATAACAGCCGCAGCGCCCGCTTCCTCCAGCCGCTTGCAAATGACCGGATCATCCGATGTATACGGAAGGACGGTAAAGCCCTCTTTTACGAGAATTTCCGTCGCCTTCAGCGTTTCAATCGGATCAGGCAGCAGCGTGCGATCATTGGCGCTAATCTCGACCTTAATCCAGTCGCTGAGACCCGAAGCCCGCGCAAGACGTGCAATACGCACCGCTTCCTCCGCCGTGCTTGCCCCTGAAGTATTCGGCAAATATTGATACGACTTCCCTTGCAAATGCTGAAGAATCGAATCGTCCTCGGTCGCCTCCAAATTAATGCGGCGAATAGCGAACGTCAGCACCTCGGCGCCTGACGCCTCAATCGCCTCCCTCTGTACATAAGGACTTGGGAAAAGTCCGGTGCCGATAAAAAATCGGGACGTTAGTTCATGGTTGCCAATATGCCATACATCCGGTTTCATTCGCTTTAGCCCCCTCCTACAAAATGTACAAGCTCGATTTTCATGCCTTCGCGAACCTCGGTTGCAGTCCATTGCTCCTGTGTCAGCACCGCTCCGTCAGCTTCAACGACAACCGGCTTGCCCGTCAGGCCAAAATGGGCAATGACCTCTTCAATCGTCTTCGCTGCCAGCTCCTGCTTCACACCGTTAATGACTAATTCCATTACGACTCTCCCCATTTATCCAGCTTGTCCAGAAAAGAACGGCAGGTGCCGGAAATATCGCTGCTGCCGACAATTTCGCTAATCGCACAAATGCGCGTCGCTCCGGCTGCAATCACTTCATCCACATTCCGCAGCTTGATGCCGCCGATGGCGACAAATGGAATTTTCACCTTGCCTGCTACCTCGCGCACATAATCGACCGTTACCGGATCAACAACGTCGACCTTCGTCTTTGTTGGAAACACTGGACCGACGCCGATGTAGTCGGCACCTTGGGCCTCGGCAAGAAGCGCCTCTTCAATGGCGTGCGTCGAAATGCCGATGATTTTATCGCCAACGAGCTTGCGTGCTTCCACCAGCGGCACATCGCCCTGTCCCAAATGAATGCCGTCCGCATCCACTTCCATTGCAATATCAATGTAGTCATTGACGATAAAGGTTACGCCATGCTTCCGGGTCAGCTCGCGGAGCGCCCGTGCTTTTTCCAAAATCGCTGGCTTATCGCCCGACTTGTCGCGCAGCTGAATAATATCAACGCCGCCGTAAATCGCTTCTTCCATCACTTCGATCAAATCGCGGCCCGGATGAAATTCCTCGCCCGTAATCGCATATAAACGAAAATCCTTCATGTTCACACAATCCCTTCGCGGTTAGAGACTGCGACGAAATAAAGTACCGCTAATTTATTGACAAAACTCCCAAAACCGTGGAGATTTTGTCAACAAAAGCGGGTACTAATTTCCTCGCAGCTCCTTAGCCATTAGTTTCCGATATAACGGGCATATAAGGTTTTGGCACGGACCATATCTTCCGTTCCCTGCACAAGCACACGCCCATCGGGGAACAGCACGAGCCGCTCGCCTTCCGGCAGCTCGGCTTTCAGCAAATAAGCGTTGTGCGTAAGCTCCGCAGCAATCGGCGCCAGCCTTTGACGCCACTGCTCCAGATTAAGCGGAGCGCCGCCGGAAATTTGCACGGTGCTGCGCCCGCACAGCGAGACTGCCGCATCCTGCTCTGCCACCTGCAAAGCAGGGTACTGCTTCAACTGGCAGCAAGGACACTGCTTCGCAGGCTCGCCCAGCTTCATCTCGAACGAGTGATTTTGCCATAAGTCGAAGGTCATCAGGCTGTTTCTTCTTTTGTCCGTAGCTCCAACTAAATATTTAAGCGCCTCTACCGCTTGGTAGGAAGCGACAATATCCACCACCGGCGAAATAACACCGATCATATCGCATGTCTGTCCGCCCGCATCCGCTGATTGAATAAAGCAGCGCAGACACGGCGTAGCGCCTGGAACGAGAATTGCGCTCATGCCCCGCGAGCTGACCGCCCCGCCATACGTAAACGGAATGCCGCTGCGGAAGCAAGCATCATTGAGCAGAAAACGCGTCTGAAAATTATCCGTCCCATCGAGCACGAGGTCGATATCCATCAGCAGCGCGTCGATATTTTGAACGGTGACGTCAGCGACAATCGCTTCGATTTTGACATCGGAATTGATTTTGCGCAGCTTCTTCTCGGCGGCAACCGCCTTCGGATAGCCATTCTCGACATCCTCTTCGTCGTAAAGCATCTGCCGCTGGAGATTGCTTCGCTCCACATAATCACGATCAACGAAACGGACGAGCCCGACCCCCGCTCTGACCATATGATTGGCCAGAACGGTGCCGAGCGCTCCCATTCCTATAATAAGCACAGCGCTCTCGCTTAGCTTGCGCTGCCCTGCTTCACCAATTGGCGTAAACAACATCTGTCTTGAATAGCGTTCGTCCATACGCCGTATTCCCTCCACCATTATAGGTTGCGGAATGCATCCTCAGCCTTGACCTCTTTTGTGAGCTGACCATGCTCCTTCAACCATGAAATTACATTGCTCCACGACTCTGCCGACTGGCTGCCGAAAGCTTCAGAACCGGCATCCATGAGCGGCAGCAGCACCTGCAAGCTTTGCTTCTCAATCTCGGCATCGAGCGGGTAATCTGCGCTTTGCTTGTCGAGCAGCACCTGCAAAGCCTCATCCGGATGGCTCGCCGTATATTCCTGCCCTTTTGCCGCCGCATCGAGAAACTTTTTAAACACTTCGCTTTTGCCCGCAACGCCATCCTCGCTCGCTGTCATCACAAGCTCGTAATAATCCGGCACGCCATAATCGGCCGGGTTCAGCGCAATCAGCTTCTCGCCTTCCTTCTCCAGCAGCAGCTTCTCGTGGTTCACATAACCGCCGATAATCGCATCAACCTTCTTCGTCGTCATGGCCGGAATCAGGTCCCAGCCCACATCAACATAGTTCAGTGCTGACGGATCGCCGCCATCGGTTTTCACCATCGTGTTCACGTACGCTTCATCCAGCGGAATCGACGGGTAGCCGATTTTTTTGCCGACCAGATCCTTTGGCGTCTTCACGCCGGACGATTCCAGCACGAACAGCTGATTGAGCGGGTGGCGCACAAGCGAGGCAACCGATACAATCGGAATTTCCTCTGCACGGGCAACGGCTACCTGCATTTGATAGCTGATCGCCAGATCCGCTTTGCCTGTTGCAACCAGCTTGAGCGCGTCATTCGTATCGGCCGGCACCTGCAGCTTCACATTCAGGCCCGCTTCCTTGAAGTAGCCCTGCTCCTCCGCCGCATACAAGAAGGTGTGCACCGCATTCGGATACCAGTCGAGCAGCACCGTCAGCTCCTGCGCGCCCTCGGCATCGCTTGCTGTATTCTTATTATCCGAGGAGCAGCCCGCCATAATGACTAGCGTCAAAGCAAGACATGCTGCGATCCATGAGCTGCGTTTCCATTTGGAAGCTTTATTTTTCGAAAAATTAAGATTTCCTTCATTCTCCTTACGCATAGACAAGCAACCTCTTTCTGTTTCTATTATAGTATAAAAAATGCCATAAGGCTTGATCGGCACTACGCTCTGATCACCTACTGGCCTACCTTCGATTCTTTCCGATAGGAAAGACAGATTCGCTCAAGCGCCAATACGGCTAAAAATAACATAATGCCCATCGCTGACAGCAGCAGCACGCCGGAAAAAACACTTTCACCGCGCAGCATATTCGCCGCCCGCTTCGTGTACATGCCCAGGCCCGCTTCGCCGCCCAGCCATTCGCCAAGCGTAGCGCCGCCGACGCTGATCGCCGCAGCCATTTTCAGCCCCGTGAAAAACTCCGGCAGCGCCGAAGGGATTTTCCACTTGAGAAACAACTCGCGCTTGCCTGCTCCCATCGTCCGCAGCAGCTCCCCGATATCCGGGTCCGCCGAGCGGAAGCCATCCGCCGTATTCATCGCAATGGGGAAAAAGGTAAACAGCATGACAACGGCGATTTTGCTGCCGATTTCATAGCCAAACCACATGACCATGATCGGCGACAGCGCAATAATCGGAATCGTCTGCGAGGCAACAACGAGCGGATACAGCGTTTTGCGCGCCAGCGACGAGCTGTCGATCCAGATCGCCGATAACGTCCCAAGCACGATTGAAATCGCCAGCCCAAGCAGCGCCTCGCCTAGCGTGATTACGAAATGCCGCGCCAGCAGCCCACTGTTCTCCACCATGGAGACGAGCACATCAGACAGCCGCGGGATAATATAATGGGGAATTTGGAATATTCGCGTTCCAACTTCCCACAAAACGGCGAGCAGCAGGATGAACAGCACGACTGGCATATGCTTCTTGAAAAAGCGCTTCATCGGCTTCCCCCCTCTAGGCTGGCCGCTGTGTGCGCATGGCCGAAATGCCCCAGCAGCTGGCGCTTTAACGCCACAAACGGCTCGCTCAGCATCGTCTCGTAGGTGCGCGGACGCGTCAGTGCCACCGGATATTCCACCAGCTCGGCAACCGGCGCCTTCGCCGCCACCAGCACCCGGTCGGACAGAAGCAGCGCTTCATCTATGTCATGGGTAATAAAAACAATCGTTTTGCGATGCTGCTCCCATATTTGCAGCAGCCACTCCTGCATGCTGACTCTCGTCATCGCATCAAGAGCACTGAACGGCTCATCCAGCAAAAACAGCTCGCCGCCGCCCAGCAGCGAGCGAAGAAATGATACCCGCTGGCGCATGCCGCCCGACAGCTCATGCGGGTATTTCGCCTCGGTTCCGGCGAGGCCGAAATCCGGCAGCAGCTCCCGCACCCGCTGGCGCGCTTCCTTCTTCGGCGTTCCCGACAGCTCCATGCCGAGCGCGGCATTGTCGAGCACCGTCCGCCACGGCATGAGGCAATCCTTCTGCGGCATATAGCCGATCTTTGCCGCCTGCTCCTTGCGATTCATGCCGCCGATCGTAATCGCGCCGGCTTGCGGCTCCAGCAGTCCGGCCAGCAGCCGGAACAGCGTCGTCTTGCCCATGCCGCTCGCCGCAAGCACGCTGACGAACTCGCCCTGCCCAATATGCAGGTCAAGCCCTTCAATCAGCGGCGGCCCGCCGGGAAAAGCATACGTTAGTCCGCTTACACTAAGGCCTGCTGGCTCGTTGTTTTCACTATGCGCAAAAGCGTTAGTTGCCGCTGCTTCTGCTGCTGTCCCGCTTGCTCCCGCCACCCTCTCAAGCCCCTGCTCTCCCGGCTGGCCTTTCTTTATGCTCACACTGGCCACTCCTCCCCGCGATATGCCATATCCCAAAATAAATATTCCATCTTAGATGTTGTAACAAAATGCTTCTCCAGCTTCGCAAGCTCCCGCTCCGGAAGCCCTTCTGCCAATTGGTCCATTAGGCCAATGC
The DNA here is from genome assembly GCF_000971975.1 of Paenibacillus algorifonticola. Classification (GTDB taxonomy): domain Bacteria; phylum Bacillota; class Bacilli; order Paenibacillales; family Paenibacillaceae; genus Pristimantibacillus; species Pristimantibacillus algorifonticola. The sequence goes on from NZ_LAQO01000007.1 coordinate 66,130, forward strand.
ACCAATGGGTCAGCTCGCCGAACTCCTCCGAGCTGTACATAAGAATCCAGTCCTTATAAAGCGGATGATCCAGCGCGCCCGGATATTCGGCGAAGGTTACGCCAATTTCACGGTAGCTCCACATGCACGGCAGCAGCGCTGCTACTACCTCTGCGAGCGAGCCGTTCGCCGCGACGTCGAGCATATATTTTGTATACGCGATATTGCTTGGCGCAGGCTGCGTGCCTTCGAGCTGCTCGCGCGTAACACCGAAACGGTCGGCATACTGGCGGTGCAGCTCCATTTCCACATGCAGCGTGGAATGATACAGCCCAGCGAATTTGACCATTGTTTCCATATCGCCAGCTTTTATACTGCCGTAGGCGAACAGCTTCGCATAGTCGATTAAATAGACGTAGTCCTGCTTGAGGTAATAGATGAAGCGCTGCGGATCCAGCGTGCCTTCCCGCATTTCCACGAGAAACGGATGCTCGTGGCTTTTCTGCCATACTTCACGGCTTGCTTGATATAATCTATCGCTAAATTTGCTCATCATGTCCTCCGGGCGCCGGATGAAAAAGGATGCTGCGCTGCGTGAAAGGTTTGGCTTCCGATCGCTGTTACTCCTTGATTTCCTGAATATGACCATCAATAGTCGAAATCAAGGAGTAGATGCGAGCGCTACACTTCTCCAGCTCAAACCTTTCACTCCGCTCCGCCCTTTTTCATCCGGCTTTTTATTTAACAGCTGGTGATTCGCTGACTCTTATTATTCACACTCATTAATCCCACTTGTGTTCGAGGACTGACGTTCCGCTATTTCAGCGATTTGGCCGATTTAGTCGTGACCGCGGACAGGAAATCCGCTATTCCGTAATTAACGGGGACTTTATAGGTTTTTTGCAGCCAATAACTGCATCTGAGTCCTCGAACAAGGCAAAATCGTTGATTTTCACAAATTAACGGCTTCTCTGTCCGCTCAACAACTATACGCTGCTCCCTGCTTCCTCTTTCGGACGGTTGCACCAATCGGCAATGAAGCCGAGTATAACTTTTGTATAATAAATCAGCTCGTTGATGTCGACGCTCTCGTCCACCGCATGGGCATGCTCCAGCTGCCCTGGACCATAAATGACCGTCGGAATGCCTTCCCTGCCGATCCAGCCCGCATCGGTTACACTTGGGCTCATGCCAACAGCTGGCAGCACGCCAAGCACTTGCTGATGGCTTTGCTCCAGCGCCTTCAGCCCCGACCACTGCGGATTCAGCTCCTGCGAAGGGAAAATTTCGCCGCGATCCTCAATCATCGAGCGCCCTCCCCAGCGGAAGGTTGGCGGATGCTTGCGCATCCATGGATCGCCCTGCGCTACGCCAAGCAAGTGCGCTTCAATTTCGGAAGCAATCGCTTCATAATCTTCATTCGGGTAAAAATGAACCGTGATCCATAACGAACAGCGGTCCGCGATAAAGGCGGCATGACGCCCCCCTTCAATGACCGCAGGGTTGATCGTATTGGAGCCGGGAGGAAAACCTTCATAAGATTTGCTCACTGCCCAGTGGCGCTCTAAATCTTGAAGCCCGGCGATCAGCTTAGCCATTTTCTCAATCGTGCTGGCGCCTTGAACGCCGCCTCCGGCATGGATCATGCGCGAACGCATGCCATCATGGAACGTCTCCGGGCTTTGCAAAGTGACCCAGCCGGTTATAACGCCGCCCTGCCCTTGAATTGCCAGTCCGCTCGTATCGGCAACGATCGCGAAATCCGCTTCGCAGCCACGCTCCATACAAGCGCGAGTGCCAGCCTCGCCCGCTTCCTCGCCAATAACGGCTTGGAACAGCAAGTCTCCTTTCAGCTCCACACCCGCTTCGGTCAGCAGCTTGCTTGCAAACAGCAATGCCGCAAGCCCGCCTTTCATATCGGCTGTTCCACGTCCATAAGCGCGTCCATCCTCCAGCACCAGCTTGAACGGATCACGCTTCCAGCCTCCGCTGTCGCCCACCTCAGCGACATCCATATGCCCATTGAGCAGCAGGCTGCGATAACGCTCGCGATTGGTGCCCCGTTTTACCGCCGTCACGTTCGGATCGCCTGGATAAACCTCCCACAGCTCAGTCGCAAAACCGCTCGCTTGCAGCTGCTTCTCCAAAAACTGCTGGGCTTCCAGCGTATTGCGTGCTGGAGGGCTGACGGTTGGATACGCCACCAGCTCGGCTAGCAGCGCGAACAGCTCATCCTGCCGCTCATCCACCTGCTGCTGCAGCGCCCCAATCCATGCTTCTGTCATCTACTTTCTCCCCTTTCCTGAAGGAAAGCAATGCTCGCAGTTCATCCAAAACCCTGTCTCAGACAAACCCGCTTTTATTCAGCGGAGAAATACAAAAAAACCATTCGAGAATACACGAATGGCTACGTTTCGTTATGTTCTCTACGCCAGCATTACCTGGATCAGATTAACGGTCAGGAAAACAAGTTCCCTATCTCAGCCAGACTTCATCCAGCACCCGCATTTCGTATGAAATTAGTTTAACTATAACGGAATACTTGAGAATAGGCAACGGTTCGATTGTGATTGCGGGCGATTACTTTTTTGCGGGCTGTAGACCAAGCAGCTGTAAGATATAATGAAATCAGGGAAAGGAGGTTTTCCACATGAGAAGCGAACAGGAAATGATGAAGCTGCTTATAGACTTTGCTGCCCATGATTCTAGAATTGTACTTGCCACGCTCGAAGGCTCACGCACCAACAAAAACATCACCCCTGATCTATTTCAGGATTTTGATGTTTCCTATTTTGTGACCGATATGGATGCTTTCAAGGAAAATGAGGAGTGGTTGAGCAGCTTCGGAAAGCGGATTATGATGCAGAAGCCTGAGGATATGAAGCTTTTCCCCGCCGAATTAGGCAATTGGTTTTCCTATCTCATCATTTTTGAAGATGGGCATAAGCTCGACCTGACGTTGATTCCAATCGACGAGGTAGATGATTATTTTACGAATAGCGACGGTTTAGTCGAAGTGCTGCTTGATAAACAGTCGCTTGTCCAAAATGAAGTGCTCCCAACTGACCGTCAATATTGGACGAAGCAGCCGACCGCAAGAGAATTTGACGATTGCTGCAATGAATTTTGGATGGTTACTACTTACGTGGTAAAGGGACTCGCGAGGGAAGAAATTTTGTTCGCAATTGATCATTTAAGCGGGATTGCCCGCCCTAATTTACTCCGAATGATGGCTTGGCAAATTGGTGCAGAGCAAGGCTATTCCTTTAGTGTGGGGAAAAATTATAAATTTATAAACCGTTACCTTCCAGAAGAGGATTGGGAAGCGCTGCTTTCTACTTATGCTGAAAATAGCTACCCCAACATGTGGCAGTCTCTATTCACCTGCTATGAGCTGTTTCGAAAATACTCTAAAACCGTAGCAGCAAGCTTTGGGTATGTGTATCCCGATTACGATGAAGCTATCACTAAATATACCGAACGCATCTATAAAAAAGAGGGCTTTCTCTAAAGCAGCTTAACGCTGCTCTAGGGAAAGCCCTCTCTGCATGCTTGTGGCTGTTACACCATGATTTTGCACATCGCGTTCGTAAATTCAACCGGATCTTGAATCGGCAGCCCTTCAATGAGCAGCGCTTGGTTGTACAGCAGGTTCGTGTACAGGCCGAGCTTCTCTTCATCGCTGGCAAAAGCGGTTTTGAGCGACTGCAAAATCTCGTGGTTGACGTTGATTTCGAGCACCTTGTCCGCTTTCACATTTTGGCTGTCCGGCATGGCTTGAAGGATTTTCTCCATCTCAATGGACACTTCGCCCTCCGAAGTCAAACATACCGGATGCGATTTCAAGCGCTTCGAAGCGCGAACACCGGATACTTTGCCCGCGAGGATGCCTTGCATCTTCTCGAACAGCTCCTTGTTGTCGGTCGCTTCCGCCTCTGTCGTTTCCTCGCTTGGATCTGCTTCAATGCCAAGATCGCCGCTGGATACGGATTTAAATTCTTTATCCTTGTATTTCAAAATCACTTTAATCGCAAATTCGTCGATATCGTCCGTGAAGTACAAAATTTCATACCCTTTGTCCAATACCATTTCCGTTTGCGGCAGCTTCTCAATGCGGTCAATCGATGCGCCCGAAGCATAATAAATGTACTTCTGATCTTCCGGCATGCGCTCTACGTACTCATCGAGCGATACGAGCGTTTTCTCCTTGGAGGAGCTGAACAGCAGCAAATCCTGCAGCGTATCCTTGTTTGCGCCGTAATCGTTGTAGACGCCAAATTTCAGCTGTCTGCCGAAAGCTTTGTAGAACTTCTCATAGCTGTCGCGCTCGTCTTTGAGCAGGCTGATCAGCTGGCTTTTAATTTTGTTTTTGATGTTTTTGGCAATGAGGCTCAGCTGGCGGTCATGCTGGAGCAGCTCGCGGGAAATGTTCAGCGACAGATCCTCGGAATCGACCATCCCTTTTACGAAGCCAAAATAATCCGGCAGCAGGTCGGAGCACTTGTCCATAATAAGCACGCCATTGGAGTACAGCTCAAGGCCTTTCTCAAATTCCTTCGTGTAATAATCGAATGGCGTATGCTCTGGAATGTACAGAATAGCGTTATATACAACCGCGCCGTCTGCACTGATGTGGATATGCTTAAGCGGCTTGTCGAAGCCATAGCGCTTCTCCATATAGAAGTTGTCGTAGTCTTCCTGCGTCAACTCGTTTTTATTTTTGCGCCAAATCGGCACCATGCTGTTAATCGTCTGCTCTTCGGAATACTCTTCGAATTCGCCTTCGCTGTCCTCTTTCGGACGTTGTCCTGCAACATCCATCTTGATCGGGTAGCGAATGAAATCGGAATATTTCTTAATGATCGCACGCAGGCGATATTGCTCCAAAAACTCGTCGTAGCTGACTTCTTCCGCATTGTCTTTAATTTTCAGCACGATTTCGGTTCCGACGGTATCCTTCGTAGCCGGTACAATCGTGTAGCCGTCTGCGCCTTCGGATTTCCATTTGAACGCTTCCTCACTGCCGAGGGCACGGCTCGTTACCGTTACAACATCCGCCACCATAAACGCCGCATAAAAGCCAACGCCGAACTGGCCGATAATGTTATGGCCGTCCTTCGCTTCATTCTCGTTCTTGAAGGCCAGCGAGCCGCTCTTCGCAATAATGCCGAGATTGTTCTCCAGGTCCTCCTTGGTCATTCCGATACCTGTATCGGCAATCGTCAGCGTGCGCGCCTCTTGATCCGCCGTTACTTTAATATAATAATCCGCCTGATTGAATACCAATTGATCATCGGATAATGCTTTGTAGTAGATTTTATCAATTGCATCACTAGCATTGGAGATCAGCTCGCGCAAAAAGATTTCCTTCTGCGTATAGATGGAGTTAATCATCATTTCCAGCAATCTCTTCGATTCCGCTTTAAACTGTTTCTTGGCCACGAATAAATCTCCCTTCAATAATCATCATTATAAGGCTGCGTAAGGCTAAGTCTAGTTTAGCACTCTTCACGCCTGAGTGCTAATCCTAATTTTTATATACCATATATGAATTTGTAATGTCAACTTATGGTTAGCACTGACTATCCCATTCGGCATAAAACTGCTCCAAATAGGCTAGCATGAACTGATGCCGCGTGTCCGCAAGCTTTTTCCCATAGGCCGTATTCATCAAATCCTTCAGCTTAAGCAGTTTCTCGTAAAAATGGTGCACCGCCGTCGCTTCGCCGCTCCGGTATTCCGCCTCCGTCATTTCCGTGCGGGGCCGCACATTCGGATCATGCAGCAGATGCCCCTTCGCGCCCGCATAAGCAAACGTTCGCGCAATGCCAATGGCGCCAATCGCATCGAGCCGGTCGGCGTCCTGCACAATCTGGCCCTCCAGCGTGCTCATCGCCTTGCCTCCGCCGCCCTTGAAGGACATCGTCGAAATGATTTCCATCACATGGACAGTGTCCTGCGGATTAACGTTATTGTGCTCCAGCCAGCTCCGCACCTTCTGCAAGCCTGCGGCTTCGCTAGCATTCAGCTTGGCATCCGCGATATCATGCAGCAGCGCCGCTAGCTCGCACACGAACAAATTCGCCTGCTCCTCGCGGGCAATCGCTTTCGCCGTCTGCGTAACACGGCGGATATGCTGCCAATCATGACCGGTATACTCTCGCTCCAGCGTCTGCCTGACGAACTGCTCGGCAGCTAATAGAATCGCCTCGTTCGCCTTTTGTTTAGGACGTTGTTCCTGATTATCCTTTGGATTCATCGCTTGTCCGTTCCCGCCTTTCTCCTACCCATACGTCACCAGCTTGCAGCTTGTATACGCTGTCTGGTTGCCCACTCCATTGCTGCTTCTCCACATCATAAGCCTTGCTCTTGATACACTTAACTTCCCGCTCCGTTCGAAATCCTGATGCCAGATCATCCTCTAGCTCGGACTCATAATAAAACTCGGCATCTATATGGAGCTGCCAGGCAAAAAGCTCCACGCCTTTGATTTTTTGCAGCAGAGGAAGCTTAGCGAGACGTTCGTCTGCTTTAACCTGCATCATCGTATTTTGCTCAAAAGCATGATCATAAGCATGAAGCTGCTCGCCAATAGCCGCAACCACCTGTGAGGATATGAAATCCGGCTCAAACAGCCATATTTTCAAATAAAAAGCTTCGTTTCGCTGCTTCAATTGCTGATGCCACGCTTCATAAATATCAAGCAGCGCGGCCAGCAGCAGCCGCGAAAACCATACAGGCGGATTACGGCGAACCAATCTATAGAAAGGGTCTATCCAAAGCTTCACATAATCCCTTTGATGATGAGCGAGATACTCCATATCCAGCTGCATATAGCGCTGCTTCCACTTCTCTATTTCCCGGACTCTGCGCTTCCAGCCTCTTATTTTATGCTTATTCGACAACCCTTTTTCCATCGTGCTGACCGCGTCCCTTCGCCCTTTAAGTCTTTCTATTATAGCGTCCCTTCCCTTATTTAAAAGCCGATCTTTCATCGTTTTTACAAAACTAGCTCCGTCCCTTGATCTGGCTTTAACAATCTATTTATATACTTAGAACGATTCTACATACGATCTTAAAAAAGGATAAAGGGGATTTGTAAGCTTATGAAAACGGTAAAGCAACTTGTTCAAATGATGTCAGTCGCGACGATGCTCGCTGCAGGAACAGGCGCTTTCGCCCCTGCCGCTCTCGCTGCTGATGCGCCTGCTGGTGATTATGTGAAGCTGCGCCAAGCTATCGAAAATATGCAAGGCGAAGTAACATGGGACGCTAATATCCGCAGCGCTGAAATTACGGTAAGCGGTTTAAAAGCATCCTTCCCGATCGGCTCTTCTTCCGCTACGATTAACGGTGCCGCAACCGAAATTGGAAGCCCTTCTCTTTTGACGAAAAGCACGACCTATGTTTCCAAAAAAGCGTTGGACAGCCTAAAAGCGCAGCTCGTCCAGCAGCAAAATAAAACCGGCTTTGAGCTTGCCGCTTCCTTCCAAATGCCGAGCGAAAAAGCTGAAATCGCCGCTTCCACGCCAGACGGCAAGCGCCTGCTCGTTACCGAAGCCGACAATGGCAGCATTTCCGTATTGGACATTGCCGACATTAACAAAGTGAGCGTGCTGAAAACCGTCAGCTTTCACGACCTTTCCACCGAGGCGGAAGTGACGAGCGTCACCGTATCCAAGGACGGCAGCTATGGACTTGCGGTCATCCGCACGGGCGATGATGTGAACAAAGCAAACAAAGGACTGCTGGCCGTAGTTGATTTGGCTACCTACAAAACTGTAAAAACATATGAGCTTGGCATCGGCCCTGACTCCATTGCGCTTTCGCCGGACGGGCTGAATGCCGTGATCGCGATTGAGGATGAGGAGCTAGATAAAGCGGCTGATGAAATCGATTATGCGAACGCGAAGCGTCCTGGCAGCATTATGATCGTTTCTTTTGCAGGCGGTGACCCGCTGAAGGGCGAGGTTGTGGACATTGCAACTCCCTTGGACGATGTAGAGGGAGCCATTTATCCGCATGATCCGCAGCCGGAATATGTGGCAATTAGCCCAGACAGTGCAACCGCAGCCGTAACGATGCAGGAAAACAACGCAATCGCGCTTGTCGATTTGAAGACGAAAAAGCTCATTCAGATTTTCTCGCTCGGCACTTCGCAGCATAAAGCCGATCTGGAGGACGATGGGAATGTGCGGTTTACGGAGGATTTGACCGCTCGTTATGAGCCGGATGGCATTGCGTTCTCGCCAGATGGCAAATATGTGCTGACCGCCAATGAAGGCGATTTGGGCAAAAATGAATTTAAAGACGGCGTGAAGGCCGGCGGCCGCAACATCGCGGTCTGGGATTTGGAGGGCAAGCGAGTATACGACAGCGCGAACCTGATTGACGAGGCGACAGCTAAAGTCGGCTTGTATCCCGATGACCGCAGCCCGAACAAAGGCAGCGAGGTGGAAAATCTGACCGTCGCGACAGTCGACGGAACAGCTCTTGCCGCAGTAGCGTCGGAACGCGCGGATGCAATTTTATTTTTCGATGTCGCTAATGCTGCGAACCCCGTCTACCTTGGCTTGATTCCAACGGCTGGAAATTCACCAGAAGGCATTCACCGCGTACAAGGACGCAGCTTGTTCGTCAGCGCGGATGAGAGTACAGGAACGGTAAGCTTTTACGCGAAAAAATAAGGACGGCTGCATGCTGCACTTAGCATAGCGGGTGTAGCCCGCTTTAAATGAGAAAATCCCTTGAGCACTTGTGTGCTCAGGGGATTTTTGGCTTCTAAGGATAAGCCCCGTCATGGCTTCCAAATTCGCTTGAAGCTGGAAGCTTCATCGGTGAAGGAAAGCTCGTAAACGTCGGGATTGGATAAGGCTTCCCATTCTTGAAAGCCGACTGCCCGATCCAGATGCTTGAGAAGCAGCGAAATGAGATTGCCATGTGAGACGATTACGGCATTTTTCCAGCCACTATTCAGTGCCTCATTAACGACTTGAACGGCCCGGCTTGTAGCGGTGCGGCTGGATTCCCCGCCCTCGTAGCATAAATCCATGTCCTCATAGGTTCGGCGAAGCATTTCGCGCCAGTCTGGATGATTTTGACCCGATAAAATGCGCTCGGTTAACCGCTCATCCATCTTTATGGGCAGGCCGATTGCATCAGCCAATGGAGAGATGGTCCGGTAAGCCCGCTCATACGGGCTCGAAATGATTCCTTCTATCTGCTTGTTCGCTAAAAAAGAAGCTAATTGCTGCGCTTGCTCTATTCCCGCTGCGGTTAACGAAGCGTCAGGCTCCTGACCTTCTGCTTGGCAATGACGAACCAAATAAATAGCATTCATATTGTTACTCCTTAGGTTTATTAATAATTTAGAAGGCGTCCATTATCATGCCATTGACCGTACATTTTATTTTCTTTCGTGTTTGTTATAAATTTGTCTAATCTGCTCTTAAATAATTCTGGCTGATTTTTATTGCTTTGGATCGTGTCAATGCGAACTTTTCTATAAAGATTTGGAAATGCTATGAAATTCTCATATACTTGCTTTTCCTCTTGCAGCCTTTGCTCTATAACCCTATCTATTTTAAAAGAATCGTGATCCATATCAGGAAGTACCTTTCTTCCTTCGTCTCTCATTAACCCCAGCTTTTCGAGGCGGCGGACACGCTCTTTATTCAATTCAGTCCATGAACTTCTTTTGCTTCTAGGAGACAGTCTCTGCGCCAGCTCCGTTTCAGATATTTTCTTTTTGACTCCATCAATCCATCCAAAGCACAAGGATTCTTCGACCGCGTCCAAATATAGCAGCATATCTGGGTTTGGCGTCATACTAACTACTACCCAACAAGATTTTTTAGTCGTACCATTTTCCTGAAGCCAAATTCTCAAATCTTCTCTCGATTTTACTGTAATTAGATTTTCAATTTCCATAGATCAAATACAATCTCCTTTCTAATTATGGAGAGTCATTGTAGAGCCTATGTCCCTAGTCGATGTACAACCAATTATTTCATAGCTACAAGAATTACACTACTAACTTACACCTAAAAGTAAAAAATAGCTCCCGCTAATAAGTACGTATAAAAGCGGGCGAGCTATGTTTGGGTTTATTGACGTATTAACGTTCGTTGAAGCCAACAATAAAAATGGGAGCTGGCTTTTCGTTTTACTTTGTGGCTTCCTGATACCAAAAAAGTGCATAATCGTTCATGGTGGATGCGTGGCCGAGCTGACGCAACATTGTAGAAATATTGCCCCTGTGATAAGTCCCGTGATTGACCAGATGCAGCACAATTTCCGATAAGCTTGTTTGGCGGATTCCGGCATATGGATTGTCAAGCAGAATGGTCTGCTCCAAATCAGCCTGGCTTTGGAACCATTCTCTGTATTGTTCCGATAACTGGGCAAAGAGATTGGCGTATTCATCCACAGAATTCAGGATGCTCTCATTTAGCGTTATGCATGCTTGCAGCGCCTCTGGCATACCCGTGCCTGTCAAAACCAGATACCACATCTTATCAACCGCATAGATATGAGTAAGGGCATGGGCGATGGTGGGAAACGAGCTGTTCACTTCTTGACTCAGCACAGAGGACGGGAGTCCCTTGATTCTCCCTAGGATAGTTTGGCTCGCCCATGTGTGGTATTCAAACATTTGTACCGGATGTTTTGACATTTGTAACGTCTCCTTTTGACTTATCATGAATTTGATTTTGTTTCTGTTGTTATAATAAAAAAAGAAGTATGACAAAAGTCTGTCATACTTCTTCATAAAGCTGGAGAGTATTTTGAAGCTGTTCTTTTAAGAGCCCTCGCAGTGCAATAGGCTCGAGGACTTCGGCGCCGCTGCCAAAACTCAGCAGAATGGACCAAAGCCATCGTGCTTCTAATGGCTTATAGACTGGAATTCGCATCGTCATACTTCCATCGTCATGAAATTGCTTATCAGCCTGGTGAAACTGATCCATCGCTTCCGCCAAAGCCTTCGGCCCTACTCGGATCACCACATCCTTCAACTGATCGTAACCTTCCTTGTATGAGAAAGCAGCCTCTTTCGGCGCCCCATGATGCGGCTGAAAGTCTTCCTGTGTCAAGAACAAATTCATCATCCGCGATAGGCGAAACTCCCGATAATCCCGCCTTGTTCGGCAAAACCCATAAACGTACCAATTGCTATATTTGAAATGAAGCCACATCGGTTCTATATCACGGGTCGTACGTTCATTATTGGCATTGATATAATCAAAGCGGATGATCTTTCGCTTCGTAATGCCCGTGCGTAATTGACAAAGGGCGTCTGGCTCCGTCCGGAGCGTTTCAAAGTCCACAGACAGACTTGGGGTCTGATGCTCGGGTGCGACCGTTTGCAGCCGTTCAATGGTTCCCTGGACACGCTCGTCTTTAAACACGGTGGAGAAGCTGCTGAGCACGGTGATCAGGGAATTGACATCGTAAGAACCGAGCAAACTTTTATCCATTTTGTACCCGTCCATGATGCCATATCCACCTTTGCTCCCCTGATGCGATATGACCGGGAAGCCCGCAGCACATAGGACATCGATATCCCGATAGATCGTTCTTTGAGAAACTTGGAACTCTTCAGCTAGCATGGAGGCAGACAAAACCTCGTGGTTAAGCAGCTTGTAGATCATGGAGATCAAACGCTCCAATTTCATATATATCCCCGCCCGTTATTCCATTTCGTATTACTGGGCATTATTATATCACAATATTGTTTTAGCTCATTTTGGGATTGATTCAATTGTTGTGTCGCAGGTAATTTCGGCTGTTTTAATCCACGCACTCCGTACGGAGTTGAGCGTCAAATAGCCCACACCTATCAGTGAGGGTTATTGACGCTCACCAGCCCTCAAACCCGCGTCCGACGCGGCCTCCCGGCTCTTACTCTTCTCCCGTCGCGATCGAATTCTCCGCGTACGAAATCCAATCGCTTCAGCTTTATATGTTAACTGAAAGCGATTACAGTGAGGAGCGGGCATGACCTGCGAGTTGCGCCAGTGGCGGGGATTGGACGTGCCTGAGCGGATGGTTCGGGTACGCCAACTTCAGATTCTGCCTCGCGGAAAATAATCCCTACATTTTTCACGCTTCTCATTTCTTCCAATTTTCTACAAAATGATCTACCGCTGCCTGCTCAATTGCCAGCCCTTCCGTGTAACGCTCCATAAACAAGGCAAAGCCATTCACATCTGCACTGTCAGGATAAACCTCTTGTCCTTCTGCATCCTTGAACACTTTAGTGGTAAGGTAATCAGCCAAGCCCTCGCGCTGCTCCTTATTAACCATATAGGATGCCAAAATTGCCATCCCCCATGCGCCGCCCTCACCAGCCGTAGACATGACCGAAACAGGAACATTCAGTGCTGCGGCACACATTTTTTTGACTGACTAGCGGCGTTTTGAACAATCCGCCATGCGCCATGCGCCAAAATACGGTCAATCGTTATATGCTCCTTCTGTGTCAAAATATCCATCCCCAGCCTTAGTGCAGCAAACGCGGTAAACAGATGTACTCTCATAAAGTTAGCCAGATTGAAGCGGCTTTCTGGAGAACGAACGAACAACGGACGACCTTTTGCAAGCCCGGTAATGTTCTCGCCTGAATAGTAACCGAAGCTCAGCAAGCCGCCGCCATCAGCGTCTGCTTCCAGCGCTTTGTTGAACAGGACGCTGAATAACTGGTTCATATCGGGCTTCAGCCCCATTGCTTCATAAAATTCACGGAACAAGCCGAGCCATATGTCAATCTCAGGGTACACCGTGGATAAATCTTTCTCCAGTACAATCATGGCAAAAATCGACGTACCTACGGAAATGTTGCCGGTACGTTTTTTGACACTATTCGTAGCGACCATGCCTGTTCCGGCATCGCCTTCTGGAGGACATAGCGGAATACCTGCTTGCAGGCTGCCTGATGGATCTAATAGTCGGGCACCAGCTTCATTGAGATATCCAGCATGTTCACCTGCAGTAAAAACTTTAGGTAAAATATCTTTAAGCTTCCACGGGTAGTCCTTATCGGCAATTAAATCGGCAAACTGCTTCACCATATCTTCATTATGGGCAGGCCGATTGCGTCAGCCAAAGGAGAGATGGTCCGGTAAGCCCGCTCATACGGACTCGAAATGATTCCCTCTATCTGCTTGTTCGCTAAAAAAACAGCTAATTGCTGCGACTGCTCTATCCCCGCTACAGTTAATGGAGCGTCAGGCTCTTGGCCTTTTGCTTGGCAATGACGCACTAAATATATCGTGTTCATGCGCTCACGATCCTTTTTAGAATATTAAATAGCTCTCTTGGCTATCGGCTTGGCAGCTCGCCTAATGCTTCAATCTCTACATCGACAGCGGAAATAATGAACGCTTCTAGCGAATCCAGCAGCACTCTGAGCTCAAAGCCACCGTCAATCGTATAAATTTCATCGTACAGCCACCACGTATTTTCAGGAAGATCCGGAAGCTCCAAATGCTTGACTCCGTGAAACGTGATTTTAATATCCGTAAAATAATGATAAGAGCCGCGACAGTCCAAATATAGAATAAACGTTGCTTCATCAGGCCGATCATAGGAGGTGAATTTGGCATCGTGAAGGGTATTTTCGAATAGCTTGACCGCATTTGGCGGAAGCTCGTTTTGAATCGATTTATAATAGCCGTTATACGTCTCGGCCACTTTACGCATGCGATCATCATAGTCTTGCTTCCACTGCTTCGCCATTTCCTTCAATTCAGGAGGCGGGTAGATCGCATTCAACGTGCCATCGTGTATGTAGGGATGAAAGGCTTCAGGGAGGTATGTTAGCAGGTGTTCTTTCTTTTCTTCTAACAATTCGCGCTGCGATTGTAGATAGTCTATGCCTTCTGAGCGAAAATAGGCGAGGTATTCCTCCCATTCCTCTTCTGTCTCATATATGCACATTATCCCGGCAATCTGCATTTCTTCATACCATTCTTTTGTGCAAAATTTCATGGATTTCCTCCTTGGCTGCTCGTGAATGTTGTGGTTTCAATCCACGCACTCCATCCGGAGTGCGACCATCCCTTTTTTGTTATTTGAGGTCAGGCGTGTTGATTATCCGTGAGCGTCAAATAAAGACCACCTACAAAAGTGTAGACAGAGCATGAAACAATGAGGGCACCACAAATCAGGAGGTGTCTCATGAATAAAAAAGAACAGCGCCGTCGGGAGTAGACGGCTCGCCTTGCAGACTATTCTGCGAGCGGGCTGACGATGTCCCTCTGGTGCCAGTCTCATGACGTGACGATCGAACAACTAAAATATTGGAAACGCCGACTTAAATCCGCTGCGGACGTACAACCGCCATCTCTACCGCGCTTTATCCCCCTTGCCCCTGAACCAACGATGTCCCCCTCACCGTCCGCCTCGCTGGTCGTTCGTGTAGGTCCCGTCTGCATCGAACTGGCACCTGGCTTTGATGCTAATCTGCTTCGTGAAGCCGTCGAGGCCTTACAGGGGCTGCCATGTTGACGCTCTCCAGTCACACCTCTGTTTATCTGGCTGCGGGAGCAACCGACTTGCGCCGATCCATCGACGGACTGGCCGCTCTTGTTCAGGAGGGCTTCGGCCTCGATCCTTTTTCACCGTGTCTTTTTGTGTTCTGCAATCCGGCGCATAACGATCGACAACAACCGAAATGAGCGTGCGATCAAGCCTTTTGTCATTGGACGCAAAAACTGGCTATTTGCTAACACGCCACGCGGCGCGAAGGCTAGTGCAATGATCTACAGCGTAATCGAAACAGCCAAAGAAAATGGCTTAAATCCGTTTGCCTACCTGACCTATGTGTTGGAGCAGCTCCCGCAATTAACAGACCGGTTAGATTCGGAAGCATTCGACAAGCTGCTGCCTTGGTCCTCATCCTTACCAGAGTCTTATCGCGTCGCCAAGCTTTAAGGTCTTAATAAGTGAAGCCTGCATCTCTTTTTGAGGTGTGGGCTATTTGACGCTTACCAAACAAAGGTGTAGAGCTAAGATATCGGCATGGGCTAGTAATGGTAAACCTAGTGGTGCAGAAACAGTTAAAATTGAGTTAATGCGTAGTGAACTACCAACCACCTAAGAGGTGGTGGCTTCTTGGTCAATGAAGCTACTGCTCCAAGTTTACCCAAGCTTACAGGCTAGATTCCTAACCCAATAGATGCCATTTACATGGCTAGTTTCAGAAGGTTTTGAGCAGCGTTTACGTCTCTATCATGATGCGAATGACAGTTTGGGCATGTCCATTCACGCAAGGCAAGATTCTTCACCTCTGCATGTTTGTAACCGCAACATGAACACAACTGACTGCTTGCATAGTTCTTCGGTGCAATTATCAATTCTCTGCCATACCATGCAGACTTGTATTCAAGCATCGAACGGAACATGCTCCAAGATCCTTCACTAATCGCTTTTGCAAGCTTGTGATTCTGCATCATGTTCTTTACACGCAAGTCTTCCATAACGATTACTTGGTTATCGTTTATCATTTTGGCAGACGTTTTGTGCAAGAAGTCTTTACGCTGATGGCTAATCTTTTCATGTAGCTTGGCCACTTTCAGCCTCGCCTTATGACGGTTATGGCTTCCCTTCTTCTTGCGCGATAAGTCCTTTTGCAACTTAGCTAATCGCTTTTCAGATTTACGCAAGTATGTAGGATTGGCTATGATTTCGCCTTGTGAAGTAATAGCAAAGTCTTTCAGTCCAAGATCAACGCCCATCTTAGTATCCAATTTGGGCAACTGGCCTATATCCGTTTCAACCAATACGGAAGCATAATAGTTTCCCGTTGGTGTTTTGGAAATCGTACATGATTTGATAAGTCCTACGAATGGACGATGCAACTTGATTTGATTCTCGTTTTTAGCTTTGGAATCTTGATAGTTCCATCTTCAATGGTAACGGTTCCATTTTGGTTATTGGTTGTGAAGCTATGGTGATTCGTCTTCTTGCTCTTGAATTTAGGAAATCCCACTTTCTTATCACGAAAGAAATGCTTATAGTCTTTTTCAAGATTCATTTGTACATTAGCTAATGCTAGGCTATCCACTTCTTTCAGCCAGTCGAATTCCTTTTTGTATGGTGCTGGTGTATTTTTGAGCATCGTTTCCGTTTGCTTGTAATGTTCAATCTTATCTGCAAGCATTCTGTTGTAGATGAAGCGAACAGAGCCGAATACTTTAGCTAAATAGGATTGTTGCTCATGGCTTGGGTAGATACGGTATTTGTAGGCTTTCAGCAATTCCGATCATCCTTTCATGCCTTGGTTTTCGATGTATGTGTTGATTACATCTATTGGCGCTCCACCCGTTGTAAGCAAGCAATAGGAACGTGACCAAAAATGCTCTTTCCAAAGTGATTTTCGGAGGATAGGAAATTCCTTCTTGATAAGCCTAGAGGATGCACTCTTATAAGCGTTGAGAAATTTGGAAATGTCGGTATTAGGATGCGTCTTCATGAGAACGTGAACATGATCCTTGTCATGATTCCATTCCTGCAAAGTCACATGGTAAGTAGGCTGAATGTATTCGAATATCTCTTTCAGACGTTCGGATATTTCATCGGTAATGACTTCCCTACGATATTTGATGACTAGAATCAGGTGATAATGGAGCAAGAACACTGAATGGTTATTTGAGTCTAATTTCATTGATTACACAACCTTTTATCATATAGGACTGAATACTATTATTATAGTATCTTAGGTTGTAAGAGTCCATGTAGATCAGACCGTTGCCATTCATCTCCCACTTTAGAAGATGGGTGAATTCTGACAACTAACGGTTAAATTTAACAGACGCCTCAAGTTTTCAATATAACTTGAGGCGTCTGTTTTACTATTCTTTTAGTAAACTCCACAATACTGTACTCTCATTTAAGTAATCATAGTGATAAGCATTGAGTAAGCTTAATTTGTTTATTTAACACCTATTTAAAGAAGCGTTTTTTCTACGAGTCCCCTTGGTCCGTGGATCGGATGCAAAAACGACGGATGGGACGATTCATGGAAACGATCCGGAATCACCCCACAAATCGTGGTCGGCGGATTGTCTTTCTTATTCTAGACAATCGTCATGTAAGAAGGAATCCACCACCCACCGAGTGGAGATCTAAATATGATTTCATAACACCCCTGAAATCACTAACGCTACCAGTCTGTCTGGATTAACCTCAGATTATTAATCTTGCAACTGTCAAGTTATAAAGCAAGAATCCCAGGTGTTGTTAAAGAATTTTCTGAAGTTTAATATTCCCTTCTATCTCCCACTCTCTCAGAGCCTGACGAACCTCTTTATCCCCGATAAGAACTTCATTTAATTTATTACGCCCGATGTCCAACACTTGATACAGGTCTGGCTTCTCATCTAACATGCGTCCGAGCTTAATCTGATAGGGGGCAGGTACTAGATTGAAGAAGGCCTCTAGGTTGTAATTCAAATTGCTCTGGGGCTTGTTTGATTTAACATAGGTGAACAAATCATTGTTATTGCTGCGCGATTTCGTATTTGCCCATTCCTTGCTATTGATAAACTTAATAAATTCCCAAGCCTCCTTTTTGTTCTGCGCATTTGCAGCTATACCCATTGCATTGCTAATTGTAATGTTCCCGCCTATGCCGGGCTGATCAGCATGGATAGGCAGGGTAACCACATCCCATTCAATCTGTTCCATTCCCTGAATTTGTGGCGCATTCAGATTCGCGTCCATTATCTGATTGACGTAATTGTACGAAGCAATTGTCATAGCCGATTGTCCCGATAGAAAGTAATCGTTAGAATAGGGATTCATACTGTCATTGCTTGCTTCGGAAGCATTTTTGTTCTCGACATCAGGCAGTGGAAGCTTTGTATGGCGAGCCAAATTAATAAAGTCCGTCCAGATCCGTTCCCAACTGTCCGTATCAACCGTCATTTTACGTTCCTTTTCGTTAAAAATCATGGTTTGAAGCGGCGACGCATAACTCAACATATCGTAAAACGCATCCGAAGAGAAACTGTTGAAAGTAAATCCATGCGATAATTTCCCTTCTCCCAGATGAAGGCGCCCTGCCAACTGAATTAAATCATCCCATGTCATTCCATCGCGAGGCAATGGAACTCCCTGTCTCTCAAAGATCGTTTTATTATAAAAGAGTGCTGTGGTTGAAAAAGTTGGTGAGAGACCATATGTATTGCCATTGCCTATCATGGACAACGTATTATTAACTGGCGCGGCTAGTTCACCCGTTTCAATCTGACTTTCTTCTATTAAGGGATCTAGATTAATCAACAGATTCTCATCAATCAGTCTCCACAAGCTTTGGTAGTCAACCAGAACAAGATCAGCTTTACTTGAATCCAATAATGTTGTCTTTAATTGCTCCAATGGACTCTGCTCCTGCTCACCATCCGTCATAACAGGGATAAATTCTATCGTGACGTTCGGATGAGTAAACTCAAAAATCTCGGCGTACTGTTGTCTAAGCCAATTGTTTTCAGACTCACCGTATGTAGTTGCGATCCGCAGCAAGACGCTGTTCGTATCATCGTTTTCGGATGGACTAGAAGTACAACCTATTAAGGTTATCATGAATACAATTATCATAATAACTGCACTTACCATGTTCTTAACTTTACGTTGCATGCTAAGGGCCTCCAGAAATTTGTACTTATTCGAATTCTTTGTTTATCTTAAGGAGCGTGAGTATATTCTTCTTTGAATATTGCCGTAGGATCCATAAAACAATTATACGATTAATTGCGAGAAGGATTAAGATTATCAGTACTATAATGGAGAACATGAATAGATACACATTTTCACCAATGAAAATAGCACTTACTACCACGATGTAAAGCGTTATCCCCACGGCAGTGAATAAGAAGATAGCGTTAATATTCCGTGAGTATATCTGATTAATTGTTGTTGGGTTGTACCCCAGTTGTTTTAAAATCCCCATATCCTTTTGCTGTACTTTGAGATAAGAATTAAACGACAATATCACATGCGAGGCCGTTATCATCAGAATTAGAAACCCTAAGGCCAATGACAATACGACCGTATTTTTCATGGACACATCAAAATTATCAAATGCTTTAAACGTATAATTTGTATTATATCCTTTATCATTGACCAGTTCTGCAATTCCTTCCACTTGAGATAATGCGTCGACGTAGACATATATCTTCCTCAAGGATTGGATACCGAACGGATTATGACTATCATATTCCTTGACGAATTGGTCCCATTGAATCAAATATGTTTTTTCGATCATTTCTTTATACGTTCTGCTGCCTATATAAATATTTTCTAATTGTTCATCGTTATAAAGGGAAAAAGGGTTTTTATCTGCTACGCCTAACTGATAGTAAATCGGATATTCGACGATCTCGCTGCTGCTCAGCCCGTCTTCATGGATTTTGACAATTGGGAGATTCAAGGTCAGCACCTGATCTAATTCCATCTTTCCGCAAGCTTTTCTTATTTCCAAGTCACAGCTTCCTAAAAATTCGCCACCCGCCTCATCGAGGCCGTAAATAAAATGGGTACCTCCCTTTGCATCTTGAATCCCGAAGTTAAACTGATACTCCTTAAAGACCTTATAACTTGTATCGGGGTGCTTTTTTTCAATCTCTTCACGAATGGTCGTTTCATCCTCGTATTTCAAAGGTTGAGCATGCATCGCATTGCCTCGCGAGGTCGTAATTTCAATGATATGCGTATTATCATTGGAGAGAAAATCTTTATCTACTTGGAGATATTGATTAATAAAATACACGGCTGAGCTCGCAATCAATACTAGAGAGAAGATGAAGAGCAAAATTGAAATGCGTAGATACGAATTTGATTTCTTAAGGATTAAACGAGATATAATGGGCGTGTTTTTAGCTTTATTCATGATATAATCTCCCGTTCTCCAGCCTCAGGTCCATCCCACCCTCTAATAGCAGGTTGCTTTCATGACTAACCACAATAATCAACTTGTTTTTAAATACATTTTCGATGGTCTTGATAATCTGTTCTTTGTTTTTTTTGTCAAGCTTCGAGGTCGGCTCGTCCATCAGAACGATATCCGGTTCCGAAATAAGAATGGACGCTAACTGGACACGTTGTTTCTCTCCGCCGGAAAGCATCGATACTTTTCTTTCTTTTAGATCGAGAATATTAAAGTTGCGCAACGTTTGCCCGATTAGCGATTCGAAATGTGAATCAGCATGGTGATTAGGCGAGAAAGAAGCGTACTTAATGAATAAATTCTCTCTGACCGTTAAATTTGAGAAGAGCATTTCATCTTGGAATAAATATCCTACATTTGAAGAGCCCTCCCCTTCTACATGGCCGCGATCCGGGTTATCGTAACCTGCTATTAAATTGAGCAACGTAGTCTTCCCGGATCCGCTTTGCCCATGAATGATATAACGGTTTGGACTATGAAATTCAAAATCGATACGATTAAGAATATCCTTATCACCGAACCGTTTGGTTAAACCCACCAATTTTAATGTCTTCATTGTCCCCTCTTATCTACAGTTATGGAATATTGATTTGCTTAATGTGTTCTTCGCAATAAACAGTAATCACTTGATCATCGACTGAAAAATCAATGACGCCTGAAGCACTTCCTATTTGTTTCTTAGACGCAATATCAATAACATCCAGCACAAGATCTGCTTGTTGGTTAGGATAGATTTGGATAAGAATTTCATGTTCATCGTCTATATAGTTCAACGTTTTTTTCTCGAATTGTATTCTATCATTAAATATCAATTCATTGCTAGAAGTTAGCAATTCTCCATTTGTACTATATAACTCCCCAGTTTCGAGATTATCCGCTTCAATCCGTGGTGCTGCTTCTAAATTGTTCAATAACAAGGAATGTAAAATGAAAGAATTTGAAGTTTCGTCATATACCGTATAGTAAAGTTTATCTTTAACTATCGTCCCGTATGACACCAGTCCCGATACATTAGGGATATCTTTCGTGCTATCTTGAATTAATTCTGCAATAGTACGTTTCGTTTCCTTCCCACTGTCATCATAATAGGAATGAATAAAAAAATAACACTCACCATTTGTTGCCAAAGGAAAAATGGCTTCGTTTTTTCTATCTTTCAGCAGTACGCTTTCCTTAACGTTATCCTTGTCGATTCTTAATATCGAGAAACCATTTGTAATGCTGTTGCCAACCGTAAAGTATGGACTGACCGTATTAAATTCATAGTAAATATAATTTGGAATATCCTGTTGCTCTTCGATGGACTTTGTCTTCTCATTATAAGTCAGTAACTTCTGAGAATATCGATTGATTAGATAAATACATTGACCCTCTTCACTGCATTTAGGCAGTTCAACATCATTCACCGCCCCACCGCCTGGCTGTACGTCACTATGACGACTACAACCTGCTATCGCGAGCTGAACAATAAGCAACATCAAGACGAATTTCTTCATTTGCCCCCCACATCGATCATGAAAGATAGTAAACGACAGGTAAAGAATCAGCCGCATAAACGGTCGATTCTTTACCTGTTACCTTCTTCAGTTTTGCGAATTAAACGCCTGCGCTAATTTCGTAATACTTAGGGTCGCTCGAAAGTTTTACTTTAGCGGTATTTGTCGTAACAATCGTTCCACTTCTATAGTCGACGCTCGGTCCGATAACGATGTTTGAACGCCAATCCGACGATTTGGTTCCATTGGAATTCTCCCAGTACTTCAGAACCGTTGTCGTACTCGCCCATGAGGAACCTCCCCCAGCGCTTGCGCCGTCAGCGGAAACGCCCATGGAAATTTGTGCAGAGTTTCTCAACGAGGCTGTGCTACTCCAGGAAGTCCTAATGGACGATACAGTTTTGGTACCGCTATAAACAGCAGACACCTGCCAGTCCCATTGAAGCGTATTTCCGGAGGATGTCGCGGTCGTAGCTCTCCAAACATTAGAGGTTAAAGTGCCTTGATTGGATGGGATGGTCAGTTCTTTTGCTTGGGCACTGGCAAATGAAATTCCGGCAAACAAAGAAAGACTTAAAATAGGAACAGATAAAAGAGTTGCACAGGTTTTCTTAAGATTAAATGTCATTGCTTAACCTCCATATGAAAATAAGTTTTTATTTGAAAGCTGGCCAGCTTTTCAAAACACTATTCGCCCATATCTTCCATATTTATCTAACACATAGAATACTAGCATATAAATTCCATTTTGATAATATACCTTACAAGTTTATCAAAATATTGTCACTATTTAGGTTTTCTCATTGACGAGGGAGATTTTCTGTTTGTAAATAAGGGTTTCAGTGAGACACTCTTAACGTCCACGATCACCGCGGCAGCCAGACGATCTGGGCAATGTCGTTCACGACTGCTTACTCGCCTATTGTAAGTCGTACTACCACTACTCTCACGTGCTATGAAACACTCACTTGTTGCGTGAGTGTCAGGGGCATACATGGTCCTCTCAAATCCTAGAACTTACTGCAAGAGAGTTTGGCGCCTTGCAAGAGCCTCTAGGGAAGAGAAATTAGCTATCCTAAGGGATGTCCTCGAGGCCAGTTGCGACCTTTATGATGATATTCTGGTAGAAGGGCAACTCGATTGGGAAAATGACTCTACCCTGCATCTAGTACAGGAAGAGGTAGAAAAAAGAAAGAAGAGTAAGACAGCAAATCTGGGGGCGCGTATGACGTTACATAAAAAAGCCACCCTCCAGTTTCTTGAGGATGACTATATTCTGTTTGATAATAATCAGGCAGAACGCGTCTTTGCATGGTTAAAATGAAACAAAAACTCTCTTGATCCTTTCGCACGATGTCCGTCCCAAATTCTTTGCAGGATGAAAAAGTATCATTTCCACGCTTATAAAACAACAGCGGTCTGTGCTGTCCTCCTTAACTTCAGCGCTAAGCGGTCAGCTTTCATAAAACCCATGCTTGCTTTTAAGTCATAATACTTTTTTCAAACGTTCTCAAGTTAAAAAGATTATGGGGAACCAACTTGAACTTTTCTTAAAACCTATGGTATGGTTAATTCGTTAAAATGTGGAAACCAATCGAAATAGCGAGGTGAATCATGAAGTTTTTTTGGAAGGATTGTAAATTCCTTGTGATTATGATGTTAATGACGCTTACGTTGGTCGCATGCAATTCAACTAACAAGATTCCGGATTCTGGTGAGGATTTATTTAAGTTTAAGAATACACTTATTGGCAGTAACAGTGCTGTCGGACAAATTGTTCATCAGTTGCCTGCAAACGATAAATTAAACAAGATGATGCTTGAAACTGACCAAGAGCCGTATGGCCTTTCCTTAAATTATAAAAATGTCAATAATTCACTCTCCCTTGACGATTTGGAGCATACGATTGTCTATAATGCCTCTTTTATTTTCGCCCTGATTCCAAATGTAGACCGAATCACGTTTACTGTGGAGGAAAAGACATATGTTATCCACCGTGAGTTTCTCCAGGAATGGTACGATGGTCACGTTCTTGAGGAATTTGAATCTACAGATGATTTAAAGGAATTTATCGGGAAATATATCTCAAACAAACAAAAAATGGATCAGCTATTTAAAGTAGTAGCAAACCGGCAATAACTACTCTAAGTTTATACTTATCTTGCTCCAACTAACTTAATGTGCCTTGGGATATACCAACCATGTTAGCAAACTCAACTTGACTGAGTTTGTTTGATTTTCTGATTGTACGAATACGTTCCCAATTGTTGAGATCAACAGTTGCCCCCTGAATACAGAAAAGTCCCGATTTAATCCATCGGGACTTTTCTAGTTGAGTATAGTGCTAATTACTACGGCAACCTTTTTATTACTTAATACACAGCTTTAATACCATTAGCACACAACTTTTTAGTCAGGAGCAGCAGCAAAAGCAGTTTCAATCCACGCACTCCATACGGAGTGCGACGCTCCCGAACGACTTGTCGCGCTACTGGACGCTGTGTTTCAATCCACGCACTCCATACGGAGTGCGACTATAGGTCGCTCAAATGAGCGGCTTTTTATTTTGTTTCAATCCACGCACTCCATACGGAGTGCGACCCCTTTATCATGCTGGCGCAACTGAGTCGTGACGGGTTTCAATCCACGCACTCCATACGGAGTGCGACGCCCCTGTTTTGCCTTATCCCCAAGCCGTCGTAAGTTTCAATCCACGCACTCCATACGGAGTGCGACCCCCTCCTTTTGGTAGTAATCATATAGCCAACAGCGTTTCAATCCACGCACTCCATACGGAGTGCGACCAGAACGGCGCTTTCATCAGCATCCAGTCTGGCGGTTTCAATCCACGCACTCCATACGGAGTGCGACGCGCGGGCGCCACAGACCGCATAGTCGCTTATGTGTTTCAATCCACGCACTCCATACGGAGTGCGACTAAAGCTCGTCAATCGCTTTGGCCTTGTCTATCGTTTCAATCCACGCACTCCATACGGAGTGCGACGTTCCAGCGGTGGTTTCTTTTTGTTCGCTCATTCGTTTCAATCCACGCACTCCATACGGAGTGCGACAATAAGTTAATAGATGCGGAGGGTTACACAGAGGTTTCAATCCACGCACTCCATACGGAGTGCGACGTAGTAGCTATTCTTATAGATTTCGCACATGAGACGTTTCAATCCACGCACTCCATACGGAGTGCGACTCACATGCTTGGAACAATGTCATATCGGTAGAGAGGTTTCAATCCACGCACTCCATACGGAGTGCGACCACGGGAGACGCACGGGTGACCCATCGACTCGTTGTTTCAATCCACGCACTCCATACGGAGTGCGACTCAAAAAGGAATAGGTGGTACCGCGTAAAAGGTGTTTCAATCCACGCACTCCATACGGAGTGCGACTAGCAAGATAACTAGACTAGGAGAGAGGCCGATGTTTCAATCCACGCACTCCATACGGAGTGCGACGGTTAAAGGCTTTGAGTGGAGATTATTACAAAGGGTTTCAATCCACGCACTCCATACGGAGTGCGACGTCGACCAGCATAACGGCACCTCCGGATTACTGGTTTCAATCCACGCACTCCATACGGAGTGCGACAATCTCGCAACTGCGGGCGGTCTCGGACTACAAGTTTCAATCCACGCACTCCATACGGAGTGCGACGTTAAGGCTGCGTCGTCAATATTCAAGGCAGGCGCGTTTCAATCCACGCACTCCATACGGAGTGCGACGGGCA
This sequence comes from Paenibacillus algorifonticola, assembly GCF_000971975.1. Classification (GTDB taxonomy): domain Bacteria; phylum Bacillota; class Bacilli; order Paenibacillales; family Paenibacillaceae; genus Pristimantibacillus; species Pristimantibacillus algorifonticola. Next base: position 91,297 of record NZ_LAQO01000007.1, read on the forward strand.
GAGTTTAAAAATCGAGTGGCAGCAAAGTTGTTTCAATCCACGCACTCCATACGGAGTGCGACAGCGAAAATATATGCAATTGATTCCATCATGGCATCAATTGCATATATTTTCAAGATCATCCATACGAACAAAGTCTAAATAAAATATTGACTTTTCCCCAAGCCCTTGATTTTCGTCATGATTCGACAAATTTTGAGGTGCGAATCCCCTAGGGTTTTTATGTGAGCTTCACATTCGCACCTGTATCGGCATAAAATTTTTCACTCCATCGAACGATGGATCATCAGCCACTGCTTGGCAAAATCGACCGCCTCTTTCAAATCAAAAAGCCGGGACTCGGCGCTGCCTACCGCACCTTTTTGCACAGAGCCTTCATGGTCGTAGCACTGCCCAATCCGGGCAAAATCTTCCGAGTCATAAGCGAAATCCGTGAACCATTTCCATACTCGCTCGTCCCCTTCATAAATAGCTGTTCCCAGCTGTTTAGTCGGCAGACGCTCACTCATCGCTTCAGCGAGATGAAAGCTTGTACAGGATTCATAACCCGTCCCCAGCATCAGCACCTTGGCGCCCAAGCCGTACAGCTTCCCGAGTGGCGACGCCATGCCGAATTGCGGGCTTAGCATATGCTCGGACGTAATAAGCTCCGCATACTTCCCATTTGCGCAAAAAGAAACCTGAGGATGCGCTGAGCGCACCGTCGCCGGAAACGTGCGGAACAGTTCGGCAATACGCCCCATTCCCCGCGTAGGCGACAAAGCCGGATCGAAAGCCGGAAGCTCCCGATAAATCGTCTCATACCATTCCTCTGGAACCGGAGGATTCCCCCATTCGGCGGGGTCGCTCCAATCTCCGCTTTGCGCAGGCATAATTAACGTGCCTTCGTCCCCGACTGCCTGCATGAGCGCCTGCACCATAGCCTGCGGCCCGCCGCATACCCAGCCCAAGCGCGACAAGGAGGCGTGCACCAGCACGGAATCGCCCTCTCGAACGCCTAATCTTCGCAAATCCTGAACGATGTTATTTATCGTAATCGGCCTTTTCTGACTGTTAATCAACTGCTGTTCTCTCACATTTGTTCCCCCTGCTTCTACCTTTGTGCCTTGATCATAAACCGCTCTGCATTCGTCGCGATGCCTCTTTCCGACTTATGGTCCTTGATGAAGGCTTCTAATCGCCCAAAATCTTCCGGCTGCTGCCCAAAATTCGGAATAATCGGCGTATGCTTGAGCAGAAAAATTAAATCCTCCGCCGTCTCATAAAATTCCGTGACGTTCCACTCCATCGCCTCAATCTGCGTAAAGCCAGCTTCCGTTAGCTCCGCTATATACCGCTCCTTGAGTGAGCCTGGCTTCTCCCCGTAGGCTTGCCCTCTTCCAAACGCCTGCTTGAGATTAAGCTTATCATTCTCGCTCACTTGCTGCGTCAGGAATAAGCCGCCATGCTCCAGCACACGGGCTGCCTCCTGCGCATTGAAGGCCGAATGCCTGCAGGTAACGATTTGAAAGAAGCGGCCTGGAAAATCCAGCTTGTCCGCATTCATTTGCAGCACGCGAACGTTGCTCCGCCCGGCTTTCGTTATATTTTTCATTGCGGTATCGACCATGCCTGTAGATAAATCAATGCCCACCAGCAGCAGGGCACAGTCTGCAATCGATAAAATAGCCTCCCCGCCGCCCGTGCCAATATCGAGCATAAGATCGGATTTTCGGCTAAGCTTGACGACCTCCTGATACAAGTCCCACTTCGCTTCCTCAGAAGTACACTTCAGCCTGCTGAAATCCCAGCCATTGCTTGCTCCAACCTCATTATAAAAAGCCTCGTAGTCAATTTGATTCATTATGATTCAGCCTTTCCTTAAAAATCCACATTAACCCATGTGTGCATAAGTGTCTAAAAGACAGCTTCTTTGTAAATTGTAACATTTTAGGGGGCGTTTTCGTAATAAAGAGTATATAAAATGCTGCTGCACGCTCGGGCAAGCTAATCCTTGTATCGGGGGAAATTACAATAAGAAACGAAAAATTAGTCATTGTGCTGTCGCTGTTTTTAATTTTTGTCGGTTCAGCCGCCATTCTTTTTGGCTATTGGGAAGCTTTGCAGCCGAGAACAGGCCCTGTTGGAAACGGAACCACCTTGCCAACCTTACTTCAATTACTCCCCTCTATTCTAGCTATCGTGACGGGTATTCTGAATCTAGCCCATATCGTCTATCGCCTCAGAAAGGCCACTTATAAGAACAAAGATAATCCAGAGAATACAGATAAAAACTCCTCGTAGAAAAATGTTCCTTTATAGACGAGCAGCTTGCTTGTCCCCCTACTTTGGAAGCTGCGCAGCATAGCGCTTGCGCAGCGCATGGAGCCGATCCAGCTGATTAAGCGCCTGCTGGCCGCGCCGCTTCGTAACGGCTACCGTCAAAGCATCCACCAACGCCACCGGAGCAGCCATTGAATGAAAGCCCTCCAGCGCTCCCCGATCCAATTGCAGCACGATATCACTTTGCTCCAGCATATCCGAGACGAGCAAATCCGTGACCAGCACCGTCCGGTAGCCCGCCGTCTTGCCCTGCTCCAAAATAACCGTCAGCTCCGGCGACCGCCGGACAAAACCAAACATCAGCACGACATCCTCTTCCCCGGCATGGGACAACGTTTCAAACAGCTCGCTGCCGCTCACCTCCATCGCCACCACCTGTACGCCGATCCGATTCAGGCGGAATTGCAGAAGCGCGACGAGACAGACCGCCGCCCCTGAGCCAAAAATATAGACTTTACGCGCAGCGTGAATCGCCTCCACCGTCTGATGAAACGCTTCCCGCTCCACCCGCTGCTTCGTGACCGCTACATTATTTGCGGCTATGTCCAATATTTCACCTACAACATCGGCCGCTTCCGAATCGACCTTATTTAAAATCTGCTTCATTTTATGAGCAGGGGTAGCATGTTCATTTTGCAGCAAATGCTTCTTAAAGGCTTTCAAATTTGCAAAACCAATCGTAGCCCAAAATCGCGACACTGTCGCCGTACTGACCCCAACCGCCTGCGCAATGTCCTCCTCGGTGCAATAGGGAATTTGCGCAAGCGCGCCCGCTACATAATTGGCTATCGCCTGCTGGCTTTTTGACATTTTATCCAGATCCATTTTTATATTAATCGGTACCATGATGTGTCCTCCCTATGCCTGTACGCTCCTGTGCTTGTGCATGTGCCTCAAAAGCAGCCTTTCATCAGCAGTATAGCATTTGCTGCAATTTTATGAAAGTTTTTTATCATAAAATATGATATGAAAATTATTTTACACAAACGAAATAATTCGATGATGATGCGTTAACAGTTCCTCTATATATTGAAAAAGAATTCGCTGCTGCACGGAGGCTGCTGATGCGAATTTCGCCTCAATCCCATTTTGCTTAGGAGGAATTTAACGTGACATCCGCGCTTAAACGCCGTTACGAATTGACGCAATCCCAGAAGCTTATGGTGTTCATACTGGCTATGTCGCTATACGGCATTTCCAATATGTTCTCCGAGCTTATCCCCGAGCTCAAGCTTGGGCCGATTGAAATCAAGGTCGAATATTTTGCATTTATTCCGCTCACTTTATGTATTCTGTTCAACCCGCTATACGCCGCGCTTGGCGCGTCCTTCGGCGAGATTATTTTCGGAGAGCTGCTGCTCGGGCAATTTGGCGGACTCGGCGAGCTGGAGAAATTCATTGAGTTCTCGCTTGCTATGTATATTGCCGGACTACTCGTGAGTGATCCCCGCAATCGCAAGCAGCTTGCTCTAGCATCCTTCGTTGCAGTAGGCATTGACCAGATGCTTGGTACGATTGTCGATGTCGGCAAAGTGTGGCTTGGAATTGAGGAATTTGAAGCGGTGCCGGGACTTCCGGAAAGCATTTTGCTCATTGAGGGCCTCAGCTTCCTGAACGCTATGGTCATTACCGGCATCTTCTTGTCCCTGCTGCCGACACTGTTTCTCGTCCCAAGGCTCTATGGCAAAATCGAGCCCCTGCTTGGCATGAAGCCGCGCGACAGCCGGGTTCCGCTCTCTCTTGGACAGCTGATGACGCCGCGCTTGCTCATTACGGGCATCTGCTTTTTCTTCCTTGCGGTCGTCGCCGAATTTCTGGCCGAGTCGGATATTAACTTCGCCGTCTGGGAGCCGGAATTTATTGAGCAATATGGCAGCGGCTATATGTGGGTGAGTATCGGCGCCGCAACGCTTGTGCTGCTCGTCACCGTTGCATTCGCGATGCGATCCAAAGCGAAAGCCGCTCAGAAGCCGGGGGATATGAAGCTTTGAGCAGCCTACAGCATGCTGCCGCCGCAACGATGACCTCACGAGCTGCTGACTCGTCGGCTCCAACTCCTATCATAGAAATGAACGACGTTAGCTTTCAATATCCAGGTGCCGAGGGAATGGCTTTGCAGGAAATAAGGCTGACGGTTCAGCCTGGCGAATTTATCGCTATCGCAGGGACGAATGGGAGTGGCAAATCGACGCTCTGCAAATGTTTGAACGGTCTTATTCCTAATTATTATGTTGGCGATTTAAGCGGTTCGATACAGGTAGCTGGCATGGACGCATCAAATGAAACGGTTTCCTCCCTTTCGCGCAAGGTGACTTACGTATTTCAGGATTTTGAAAATCAGCTCGTGCGTCCGACTGTGTACGATGAAGCCTGCTTCGCTCCGCTTAATTATGGCTATGCGGACTATCGCCAGCGCGGCGAAAGAGCGCTCGCCATGCTCGGTCTTGAGCCTTTGCGCGATCAGTGGATTTGGCAGCTTAGCGGCGGGCAGAAGCATATGACTGCGCTGGCAGGCGCGCTCGCCCTTGATCCCGATGTGATTATCGTGGACGAGCCTGTCGCCCAACTTGACCCTTATCACGCCAAGCTTATTTACGACAAGCTCGCCATGCTCAACAAGCAATACGGCAAAACCATTATCGTCATTGAGCATCATACCGAATTTATTGCTGATTATTGCGATAAAGTGGTTTTGATGGATAGCGGCACCATCCGCTGGATCAAGCCTGTACAGGAGGCGCTGTCCTGCGTCGATGAATTGGCAGCGCTGAATATTTTGCCGCCACAGGTTACCTTGGCTGTGCGAAATTGGGAAGCACGGCGCGGGCAACTGGCTGCAGCGACAGCAAGACAGCTATATCCGATTACGCTGGCGGAGGCTGCGGTTTATTTTCAAAAGGATATGGAAGCAGTTGATGCTCGCCAAAAGGGTTATCAGCCGCAAGCCGCTTTACCGTCCACTGAGCAGGCCGAGACTATATCAGGGCGGGAATCGCAAGCGCTCAGCCTTTTCGCCAATCCGGTTCCAGCGCTGGCAAAGGCTTCGGATGCGGCGTCACCGCAAGAGTTGATTCGCTTCGCGAATGTGTCCTACGGCTACAAAACGATAACGCGAGCGCTGCATCCTGTTATTCGCGATCTGAATCTTTCGATCTACGAGGGGGAGCGAATTGCGCTCGTCGGCAACAATGGCGCGGGCAAATCGACACTGCTCAAGCTTATTTCCGGCATTCGCCGTCCGAACAAGGGTGAGCTTACCGTTTGCGGCCGCTTAACGAAGCGCCATTCGCCCGAGCAGCTGTCTGAATTCGTCTCCTTCATCTATCAGCATCCGGAGGAAATGTTTATTGAGGATTCGGTGCGCAAGGATGTGGAGTTTTTCCCGAAAGCCCGAAAGAAAGAGGGATATTCTGCTTTTGTCGATGAAGTGCTGGAACGGCTGCGGCTCACCAAGCTTCAGGACCGTGATGGCAGATTGTTAAGCGGTGGGCAGCAAAGGCGGGCTACCCTTGCGATTGGCCTCGCGATGCGTCCTACGGTGATGCTGCTCGATGAGCCGACGGCAAGTCTCGATGCATCAAGCCGGCGCGAAATGACGGCGATGCTGGCCGAGCTTCAGGATCAGGTCAAAGCGACACTGATCGCCACCCATGATATGCAGCTCGTTGCCGAATGGGCGAATCGCGTCATCGTGATGCACAACGGCCGGGTGCTGCTGGATACGGATACGCGTTCCTTGTTCCGCGAGCTTCACGTATTGGAGCAGGCCGGACTGATTCCGCCGCAAATTACGCTGCTCAGCGATCGGCTTGGCCTAGAGCCGCCGTGCCTATCCGTTGACGAATTGCAAAGCCGCCTGACTGGAGCCGCTTTTGTGGACACAGCGGAGCAACTGCCTAGAGAGGAGGTCATCACGAGTGGAAGCCATTAAACAAAATTTGATCGACAAGCTCAGCGTCGAGCAAATCAAAATCGAGCTGATGCGCACCGCCTTCGGCCGCCAATCTACTTTTTTATCGCGCTTCGATCCGCGGATTCTCATTATCTGGTATTCTTTTTTCGCTATAGCGCCCTGGTTCATTCATAACAAAATCATATTGCTGGGCCTGCTCGTGCCGATTATCGTGCTCACCTTATCCTCCAAGGTCAGTCCGCTCGTCCTTATCATTATGGGCGTCGGGCTCGTCAGTGAAATAAGCTACATTTTGCTCGGTTCGCTTCTGTTCGGCGGAAGTCTCGCCAGCTTCTGGCCCCTAATGACACTTACGCTGAAAATATTGCTCATTTCACTCGCCAGCATTGCTGTATTCTCCAGCATGGACCCCGAGAAGCTGAGCGACGCGCTGCTCAGCCTGGGCATGCCGGCGCAGTTCAGCTTCGGCGTATCCTATGGCTACCGAATGCTGCCGATTCTGATCGAGGAATATCACAACATTATTCATTCCTTCCGCCTCCGCGGACGCTCGCCGCAGCGAAAAGGGATTTTCGGCTGGCGCTCCCTCGTCTACTTGGCGGCGATTAGCGTCCGGGCCTTTTATCCCCTGATACTGAATACGGCGAAGCGCACCCGCACAACGGTTGAAGCGCTGGAGGTGCGCGGCTTTACTTATTCTCTAGTCAGCCCTGATGCTAAGAAGCTGAAGCTCGCCTATTTGCGCATTCGTCCGCTGGACTTTGTATTTCTCGGCTGCTCCCTCTGCTATATGATTGCACTAGCGGTAGCAGGGCAGCATTTTTCTTTATAATATCGACTATTGAAATGGAGACCTCAGCTATATGATGAATCTTGATTTGCACACCCACGGCAAGCTATCGAAAAAAACACATTTTTCGCTCGACTATTTCGCCGCGATGACGGCTGAAGCGATTGAAAATGGTCTAAACGCCATTGCGTTGACCGAGCATTTTAACACGCTGAATTATACGGATATGCTGGACCAGCTTGACGCAGCCTTCGCCTATCAGGACGATTATTATGACGTGGATGGCTTGAAGGTGTTCACGGGGATGGAGGTAGATGTCGCGGAGCGCGGGCATATTTTAATTATCGGGAATCGCTTGTACCTGCGCGATTTGCGCCAGCAATTGGAGCCTTATTCGGAAAAAGGAAGCTTTATCCCATTTTCCGAGCTGATGGATCGTACGGAGGATGCTCCCGTGCTGCGGATTGGCGCACATCCGATGCGGGAAAGCAACCCTCTGACGCAGTATGCGGCTGAGCAGCTCCTGCGCCTTCATGCCTTAGACATTAATGCGAAGGATTTGTATCAATATGGCCCCGGCATGGCCGATCAGGTTCGCCAGCTTGCCGCTGAAATCGGCTTGCCCGCCTGCGCAGGCAGCGACTCCCATCAGCCGCTCCAGTTCGGCAGCGTATGGAATGTGCTGGAGCGGGAATGCCGCACCGCCGCCGAGCTGCGCGAAGAGCTGCAAAGCGGGCGCTACTCCGCGGAAATCTCCCCTTGCCTCAGCGTCAAGGTGAAAGCTGCACAGATGATGAAGGAGCTTTTGAAGAAAACGATGACAGTGGAATAAGTAGAGGATGTCATTTGGAAATAGGCTGCTTCCGCGTTGATGATAAGACGCGGAAACAGCCTATTTTTTCAATCTAAATGAAGGCTCTCTTAGTAACCCAAATTAGGAATCGATCGAGAAGCAAAGCTTACCTTATCAACCTTCCAAACCCCATCGGTATATACAAAATGGGATATTCGGTCCGTCACGTAAGTGTCCTCTCCAGTCATTCCATTGCCTAGCAGAAGGGATTGCATAACACTAGCCTTCGGCTTGCTTGTATAGTAAACCGCTGCTATCGGAGCTTCAAACTGCCCAGTATCCTGCAATCCTTTATTTTTGATAATCGATTGAATGAGACTATTCGTAAAATAAGGCTTGAAATGCGTATTGATATTTTTGATGGAAGAGATAGTATCTACTTCGTTTAATTTGTCGGATAGAAGCTTCAAGCTTGCAACAGTAAGCTTCTGAGAGGACGGAATTTCGAAGGCTGGCTGCTCCATACTCACTTTGACCCGCTTGTCATTGAGTGTAATGGTCGCTTGCTTGGACAAATGATCCCATGTGATGCTCGCTCCCAGCGATTGGCTGATAAACCGCAGCGGAACATAGGTCGAGCCTTCGATAATCTGCGCTGGGGAATCGAGATCCATATATTCATTCTGTTCGATACTCGGATCAAGCGATGGACTGAAAGCTACCGCTCTTTTAAAGTTGACGGGCAGCACGATTCTGGAATCCCCTTTTTTTGAACCATACTGATTTGCTCCCGTTCGACCAGTTCATTGCCACTCCCAAGTTTTGAAATACGACACGCAAAGGAACGAGCACCCGATTGTTCAACAATTGACCGCTAGTAACCGCCACCTCTTGCACGGCAGCAGAACTCGAAGCAGGCAATGAAGGTAAAATTAGTAGTGCAGTTGCCAGTAGTGTTAATGTCAGCTTTTTAAACATCACAACCTCCTGGTTTCAAAATTTTTCGATTTATGTACTCTGTATGGAATACCCAGTTGTATAGGAATAAACGGAAAATAGATAATTAATGTTTCGATTTAGGTGGTCTGTGGGGAGTACGAATTTGCTGATTCGTGACTCCCGATCAAATGAGTTAACCATAATGGACGTTTCAATCCACGCACTCCATACGGAGTGCGACTTGACGGAATTTCGTAGCATCTACAATACACTCGTTTCAATCCGCGCACTCCATACGGAGTACGACAGCATAAGTAATTGATCCCATCACGGCATCAACCATCCCATTTTCCAATAAATATAATACCAATAAAATCCATAAAAAACCTTTTATTACTCAATCTTGATAAGTCCCTATAGTCCTTCATACTCGCGGACTTCCAGCCTTTCAAGCGGCTGAATGCCCCATGTGTAATCGGCTATTGATGCCGCTTCCGCTACCCCTTCTTTCAAACCAATCTGTAAGGAGCGATGCACCTTCGCCGAGGAATATTGCCCCAACTTAGACTGATGCTCCCACCAGTAAAGTTGATGAACCTCCATGCTGCCGTCTGGGCGCGCAGAGGAAGTATCATTTTCAAAAAGAGAAATAAGAGCTTGCTTAATCTTCTCCGCATCGTCCCTCGTAAAGCCCGTTTTCTCCGCCAATTGCGTATTAATGCTGCCATAGAACACATATACGCCAAAATCGACTCTATGCTTCATTCCCATCGTGTCCGAGCTTTTCTTGCTCGGGTCCTTCTGTGTGACCGCATTGACACTCTTTGTAATTTGCATGCTAGAAATCGAAATGGGATCAACACTAACTGCTGTATGAATGGATACTGGCCCGCGAATACCAACAGATACATCCGTTCCGCTAAAAGCAAATACCTGTCCAAAGCTCCGAACATCAATCCATGCATTGCAAGCTGCCTGTGCATAAAGCTCATTATTTTGTTTTTTTCCCTTAGCATATTCTTGAATGTCCGCATTCGCATCTACCCGATCCTTGATACTGCGATAACCGTCATCGCGACGCTCATCAGACTGAACAAGAATGGATTCACCCATGTCTTGCAGTCTGTTACGGATTTTGCGTTTCAGGCACACATCGGAAATCTCGCCTTTGCCTTCATAATTTTGTCTCGGGCGATTGCCGTTCAGCGGATCACCGTTTGGGTTGGCATTGCGAACAGATAAAACAACGGCAAAATCAATTTTATGATCAAGTATGCTCATTTAAATTTCTCCCTTTTGGTTAGTTTTCATTGTCATTCTCGTATTCTTCATCGTTCGACTGCTCGCCATCCTGTCCTTGTCCGGCGCCGTCGCTTTTGCTTTTCTTACTTGTATATAAATCATGGCGTTGACTGTAAAAACCTAGCAAATACAAGCCGCTAAGCGGAACATTTGTATACTGCTCTGGCTTCATCTTTGAACTAACTTCATCAAACAGACGATGAAAACGGTAGGAATTACCTCCCATTTTCTCGAAGTACGGTTGTATACTTGATTGAATAATTTTCCATGTCCGTTCAGGACGTTGGGAAAAAGCGTTCATGTAGCGAATTGCATTTGTAGCTCGCTTGCTCTCCTTACCAGATGCCTTCCTCTCTCGTTCAAGCTCTGAATTTTCCAGAACATCAGCAATTGCAAGCAATCTCCCAAACAAATAGCTCCGATCGTCGAAATCTTTATTCAGGCTCACTTGGAAGCCCTCCTTCTGATAGGTTTTATTGACTAGCGCACAGGCAATACTGAAAGTCTTTTCCCACTCCCACATATCCATCCCAATAGGATTTGATGCACGGCTAATAGCGCTGCGAACAATATCTAACGGGATAGGACGCTCATCAACGATGCAAGGGAGCATACGCTCCAGCAACCCTTTTACCACTTTTTCTTTCGCATTTGGTCCGTATACTGCAAAAGCAATATCCCGCGTAGCCGGCGCTCCTGTAAAAGCAATATATTTCTTTTGCTCCTCGTCCAATTTATATTGATGCTGCCAGAAGCAAGATTCATGCCATCGCTGTAATTTGTCCATAAACAGTTCCCGGTTCATATCCCGGTAATATACAATCGAAAGTCGCCCTGGCGTTGCTGCATCCAAAATCATAATAACAACATTAGATTTATGTTCATTATTATAACGGTAACCGCTCAATGCCTTTCGCACCTCATTAGCGTACTCCTTATGAGCTGCATTTCCGACACGTCGTTTTGCTTTGGCCTTTTTCAAATGGGGAAACAAATCCCCGCCTGGATCAGGAACATCAAGCCTATCAACTCCCCAGACGAGGAACACTTTTCCATCCAAATAATAGGCCTGCCGATCGATTAGCCATTTCAATGCGTTATGCGCTTTCTGCGAAACCGCATAGCTAACAGACGCCGCATCGCGACTTGTTCGGAATCGTCCTCGAAACGTAAAACCGCTTGTATCGTTTGCTGAAATCAGCTTCGTTTTATCCCCTGAATTTCTAATTTTTGATGCGTGCTTATCCGCATAAGGAAGCCGCCCACCTGTCACATAGCACAAATCAGTCTCCGTCAACTGCATGTCATAAAACTGAATAAAAGACTGCTGAACCTCTCGGTCTCGCCATACCCTTGACTCGGTATCCTCTGGAATTTCCACTGCAAATCGTACAAAAGCTGAACTTTGCTCCGAGACAATGACTTTGAAAATCTCCGGTTTCTCCTTGCTCTCTATTCCCTCTTCAGAGATCCATTTATCTAGTAGTTTTCCCTGAGTATCGGTACATAGCACCCCTTCTTCAATTAAATCCTCAATCAGCGTGCCCTTCTTCAAATATTGATAGATACTCTCTACCTTTTGATGAGCAAAAGGCGATTTGCACCATGTACGCAACTGCTCCATATAGTCTGCATAAGGTGTACCCTTTACCTCACCGACATATCGTGTATAATCACCAGCGACATACATAAGTTTATCGAATAGCGGATATGGAACGGGTGCACTTGTCCGGCTAGCAGCTGCCTCTGTACAAGGAATTATCGTGCTTGAATCTTCCTTTTGAATCGTTACAGCCCTTTTAAACTCACCTTTTCCATTCAAAATAACTTCAATATGTGCACTCTGTGTCGTATGTGAAATCGGTATAAGCGAGTATTCGCGGCCATTCTTTTTCATCTCAATTTTTCCGATATAATCTGTATGATTGTCATATGTCTTGCTCAAATTTGCGAGCCAACTCATGCTCTATCCTCCTCTGCAAATAGTTGCCCATGCAGCAAATCCACAGGCTCCATATTTTCAGGACCGAATGCTTTTACAACGCCTTCTCCGGTTTTACGTGTCAGCAAGCATTCCTCTGGACGAATGAAAGTGATGATACCATGCTGCATCTTCACTTCCCATAACCGAGTCTCTCTATCAGGTTTTCCTGTTTCATCAGGGTAACTGATGCCATGTACCATATGTCCGAAGTCCAATTCCTGCTCCTCGTCATAAAAGCCTGTCCCTTCATTAAAGGTACAAGGCTCCACATAGCCCTGGCATTCACGCGTCCCGAGAAAAATATCCCTGCGTCCCCCTGCTCGAACCGACCGTTTGGCAATATTGTGATGCTTATTTTCGTTACGGTCATAAACGAGATCATCCCTATAATGGTTAAATTCAAAATGAGCACGAATCTGATATTTCACATTCTTCAAGTAGGTATAATAGGCAAGCGTATTCCCGCCATTGTATTCTATGGGGCGTATTCCCTTGGACTCCGTCTGAATCACGTTCATGATTCGAACCTCGTCGATATACCAAATCAACGTCGGCTTCCAGTATATAGATTCAACAATTCCTTTCAGGGCCTGATAAGTGGGAACCTGATAACTAAACTTTTCTCCTCCAATTTTCGTTAGAGGATCTGTAAACAGCGCATAGTTTCCATATACTTCGAACTCTATTTGATTTCGCATTACCCTTCCTCCTTACCCTTCTTTAAAAAATGTGTACTCAGTATGTTGAAAAACTCGCTGTATGAAAGATTAATCTTACAACGCTCTTAATTTTCATACAGCTATAATTGTATTGTTGTTTATAGTTATCTTATTTAACTACTATTTTAAAAATTAATTGCCTGAGAAACACTCTCCAAAAACTCAATTAATGCCGAGTTTGCTCCCCATGTGCTTGCAAGTAAACATCTCGCCATGTTCTGATCTCGCTAATGCTGTAACCCTTAGCAAAACAATAGCCAAAAAGTTCTTTTTCATCAAAATAAGCAGTTTCTATAACAGCTATCAATTTCTCTTGAAAATCTCTTGCATCAAATTTCATTTTCACACTTCACCTTCTAATAAGAATGTATAAATGGTTACTCGTATGATAATATAAGATCCAATAAATTACAAGAGTCTTCAAGTAAAAATTATTTGCTTTAAAACTTTTGATCCCCCCAGTAGATTTCAGGAAACAGTCCTATTAGAATCTGATTTATGGAAGACCATTGTTTATCCTAGTCATCCATTTACACCAGTCCCTTATTTATAGCTAGTCAAACCGTATGGTTTAGAATGATTAAATATGATACAATCCTTATTGTCACTGCAAAGTGTGGATTGAAAGTAATAGGAATGGATTGAATAACCCGCCCACAGGTGGGTTTTTCTCTATTAGCCAAACATCGGATCTTATACGTTCTCACCATCAAGCTCAACTCCAAAAATTTTTGAATATGCCCTCTCCGTCAATGCAAGTATTTCCCCATTTAACAAAGGAGAAATATCCCCTTGCTTGTCTAATGTCTCAAGCACTTCCATTTGAATATTTACGACATATGGTTGGAGTTTACGTAGTAAATCTCCAAGTTTTCCTGCCTGAAGATCACCATTAAGATCCTTAATCAGCTTTTTGCCTTCGCCATATGGGACAAGTACTGCCCTCCCCGAATTACTTATCGCCTCGAAATGCTGTTCTGCCGTTCCCAGGGCCGCATAGTTAATTAGTTCAGATATTTCATCTGATTTATCAAAATATCCTTCAGCGTACTCCAAATTACTATCTAGTAAATCAAACATCTGTTTATTTCCACCCAATTTCTCAATACGGTAATTCATATCTTCTTCAAAATGAGCGTAGTAGTATTTAAAATAAGCTTGCATTGCCGCCTTGGATAACAGTTCTCCACCATAGAGCTTTGGATCTTCTTTCATATCATCCAATACACGCTGCGTCTGCTTAGCACCTATTCCAATTTCTTTCAATTTTTTAAGCGATTCATCTGCCGATTTAATAATATAAACTTGCCTAATCGCTACCTCACCATGACGATTGCATCTTCCCGCCGCTTGTGCGATAGAATCAAGCCCTGCAAGAGAACGAACAACACACTGAAAGCTGATATTAACTCCTGCTTCAATCAGTTGCGTACTAATACATATGACCCGCTCCTTTCTTTCTGGTTTAAGGTCTTCAATTAAATTATCCAATACTTCTTTTCGATGGGCCGCGCACATATTAGTACTGAGATGAAAAATCTTAGCATCACATTCACTCGATTTTTGACGTCCTTTTAGCTCTTTATAAAGCTTGCGCACCGCAGATTTTGTATTCATTATTACGAGAATATTATCAACCTTATCCATTCTATCCAGTACAAAATCCGCCAGTTCTTTCGCCTTCCAGCCTGCTGAGGTAATGCGATCCTTTATTTCAAGCCGTTTAAAGTACTTCCCTACCTTATCCAGATTACTAATGATTTCATTTTCATTGGACAAATGTAATCGATGCTTTACTTTCTCCAACGAAGGCTGAGTTGCCGTACAAAGCAGTAAACTAGAACGTCCGAATATATGCAAAAAATTCAGCGCCGCATTAAACAGCGAAATACATTTCACTGGAACGGATTGAACCTCGTCAAAAATAATGACGGCATTTGATAACTGGTGTAACCTACGTACGTTACGAGTTCCCTTTGCATAAAACGTATTTAAAAACTGTACCATTGTTGTAAAAATAATCGGGCGATCCCATGTATCTTTAGCAAGCCTAATTTTCTTTTTGTGTAAGTCATAAGCTTCAGCATCAGCGACATTTTCTGGGGCATCCTCTTCTTCAATGACATTGGAATGATGCTCCAGAATCATATCGTTTTCATTTAAAATATCTCGAATTTCCTGAGCATTTTGCTCAATAATTGTCGTATAAGGCACAATGTAAATAATCCGCTGCTTATCTCTTTCCAACGCATGCTTTAATGCATATCGCAAACTTGCAAGCGTCTTTCCCCCACCCGTAGGAATGGACAATGTGTATATGCCCGACGGGCGAATCGCGAACTCATCGCATTGCAGCGACATTTCCCTCCTCAAACGATTAATTGGTTTAGCAGCATCCTTCGATTGTTCCAACTCCCCAAACTTCCTCATTAAAGCATTGTAACTTCTATTAAAAAAAGAGTGAAAGTTTTCTGTTGGTTTCGCCTCCTCTTCTTCTTCAAATTGCCGTGAGTTGGTGCGATCCGCATCTATGAGACAACTAAATAGGTACTTAATCAGTAAGGAACAAGTAATCATAGATAGCTCATTTTTAACGATAATAGCAACAAGCCATTCTAATTCTTCTACTGCCTTGGCAAAATAAGCATCCAGTTCCTTCTCCGAGTGCCACATGAAGAATGTAGATTTTGCCTGCTCGTAGCCCCTCTCAATAACCTCTTCCTTATTCTCATCCACTCTCTTTAGAAAAGGAGAAGTTTTATTCGAATCAATAAAGTCTCTTAACCCTTGATGATGTGAGATAATACAATTGGCAATCCATTCAGCAGCCATTTTTTCGGCATCCTTAGCACCTTTTCGGTGGTACCTGCGATAGACTAGCCTGCCACCTGCGGTGGAATGATCAACAGAGCCTTTTCGCGGACGCTGGCTAGCGTCACCAGTTTTCTGTGCCGCAACCGCTCGCTGAATATATTCCATAAAAAGAGTGGTGTTTTTCCCAAGATCATGGAGCCAACCAGCCAAACCAGCTAGATGACGTACACCGATCTTCTCTCCCAATTGCTCACAACCATCCTTCACTTCTTCCAAATGCACTTTTACCGTCTGAATTTTTTCATCTTTTTTACGAATATGTGCAATATACTCCATAGCGCCTCCTGAACTATATTCGAATACCCATTCATCACCCAAAACGGGGTACAAAGTCATAGAACATACATTCGACAACATCCAACATATTCCTTCGTTTCCAGATAAAATTCACAATAAATAGATTGTTTTGTCGTATAAAACACAAAAAAAACCACCCCTTGAAGAGGAGTGGTCTACCACACTAAAAAAATAAAACTAGACTAGCCAATTAAAACTGCCTGTTGCCCAACGCCGCCAGCATCGTTTCACCCGAATAAGCCAAGGGCAATTTCAACATAGGCACTTTGTTAATTCTGCGGTTCAATTTGTTGAACCACTGGGCATGTATCTCTCCCTTTTCCTCCAATTCATACTGGTGCATATGCTTGATGATTAGGATCATGTCATTTATTTGACTAATGATGCTGCGGTCACTCGTTTTCGTAAAGCTGAGCGAATCAGTGCTTTGCATATAGCTTTCTATCACCTGCTTGTCCGCTTTATCAGCAAGCAAATTTTCAGCAATGCTCTCGATTACAAGCTCATGGAATCGTTTAAAATCCTGCTTTTTCAAGCCATTCAGCACAAAATTGTATCGGGTCTCATTATTCATAACCAACACGCATTTCCGGCGATTCAGCAAAAATAGGTGGGCATGCCAGCCATATAGCCGATCTCCCGCCGTCGGCACTGCCACAAAATCCATCATCCCAAGCTCGCTTTCAAGCTTTTTCGTACATTGTAAAGTAAACATATCTGCTCATCTCCTACCGTCTGAAGCTAGTCTCCCTCACCATTAGAGCTTTAAAATAATCCTATCAAGTTTTTCCGTTGGAGGGAAGCGCGATCTGCTCACGCGTTCACCAGCATGATTGGGACGAATATTCCCCATCACCACAGAACTGCCTAAAGCTCACTGCTCTCCAATTGTACAAACTGCTGCGGATTCGCCCGAATGTACGTACTGATGAGCTTCAGGCTCTGTGGTGCAATTTCATTGAAATGTGAAAATAATCGGCTTGCCGCAGCCATAAGCTCATGATCCTGCTCCAAATCTTTCAAAGCCGCATCGCTCCACTGCAAGCCAAGCCTCATTCTTCTTTCCTCGAAGATCTCCTTCGTCTCCTCAAGCAAGCGCAGCATAGAGCTGTCGCCAAAAAATTGCAGCCCACTGGTCACACCTGACCAATAGCCCGGTTCCGCTAGCAGTTGAGAGACCCATCCATAATATTCGCTTACCGAGTTTTTGGCATGATCGTAAAACACTCTGAACATGCATAATGCCCGCTGGCTCTCATTAAGCCCGGCCATCGCCTCGGTTTTCACCTGTCTATCTTTACCGCGAATTTGCAGAAGAATGTGCTTGCTGCAAGCCCAGCCGAGCCTTTCATCATTCAAGGTATCAAAATCCTGTTTGCTCATTACGGCTAACCCCATTCATATACCACTCCTTTTTAGACTATCACCAATATCAATAAAAAAAGCAAAAAAAATCAGCTTGGTTTAATGACCGCCAATGCCGATTCAATAACTTGCTCAAGGATCATTTCTAGCTGCTCTAGTACTTCCGACTCCAAAGCCTCTTGCGCTACGAGCTCCTGCTGCCGCTTTTCTAAATAGTTCATTCCCTGCGACACCGCGCCCCAAAATTGCATCGCCATAAGGCTGGCATTGCCTGGACGAATGGTCTGTTCACTGATGCCCCTCACAATGGCCAGCTCCATAGGCTGCATGAAGCTTTTCACCCATTCGAACGGGGAAAAGGATTCAGCCGGAAATAGATAAGGCACATCCATACTAATACGCATATAAAAATGCGAGACAGCAGGCTCTTCCAAAACTTGCTTGCACACCATTCGAGCGTACCCGTTAAATAGATCAAACGCTGAACCCGCTTGCCCGAAATGAGATTTCGCAAACTGCTCCGTCCTGTCCATCATGTACGTGTAAAGCTGTTGAAACAAGGCTTGCTTGTTTTTAAAATAATGGTACACCAGCCCGCGCGCCAAGCCAGCCCGTTCAGCAATTTCACCGATTTCGGAAGCGGCATAGCCTTTCTCCGCATACACAACTATGGCAGCCTGCAAAATTTCTTGCGACCGCTGCTTGCGAATTTCTTCATTTTGTTCTTTCGTACGTGGCGACATCACGAACTCCTCTTTTTCAATTGACATTCATGTCAATCAAAATGGTACAGATAAACCCTTGCATTGTCAATAGCTGGTTAAGCTGATATAAAAAACGCCAAACGCCCACTATTGTAATAGCAGAGAGGCATTTGACGCTTTACTAGATTAGCGGATTCTGCGTCCGCAAAATGATTAGCTATCATTCACAACCCTATACACTAGCCTTGCGTTTAAACAGCAAATACATAAAAAACGGAGCCCCAACCCCTGCCGTAAACACCCCAGCGGGAATGTCGAGCGGCATAAACAGCATTCGCCCTGCCAAATCGGCAAGCAGCAGAACAATAGCGCCCAGCAGTGCAGACACCGGGATGACCATCGCATACGAATGGCCCGCGAGCCTTCTAGCCATATGAGGCGCAAGCAGTCCGATAAAAGAAATCGTTCCCGCAATGCCGACAGCCGCTCCGGCAAGGGCAACACTAAAGAACAGCAGCAGCAAGCGGCTTAGCTGAAGCCGACTTCCCAAGCCGCGCGCGACGTCCTCGCCTAAGGCTTGCACATTCAATTCCTTGGCAAAAAGCAGCGCCAACGGAATAAACACAACGACCCACGGCCACAGCGCTTTAATATACGACCAGTTCGTGCCGTAAATGCTGCCCGTCATCCAGTTCAGCACCTGCGCTGCCAGATAAGCGGGTCCGCTAATGAGCAGAAACATCGTAAGGGCGCTCATCGCCGTCGAAATGCCGATGCCGATCAGCACGAGCCGCAGCGTGGAGACGCCTTTTTTCCAGGCCAAACCGTAATTGAGCGCCGCCGCCACAAAAGCGCCCAAAATCGCAATAACCGGAACGAAGTGGATGCTATAGCCGGTGAACAAGGTCATAAAACCAACGACCGCAACAGACGCGCCGCCCGTCACGCCAAGCAAATCCGGCGATGCCAGCGAATTGCGGATGACGCCTTGAAGCAAGGAGCCTGCTACCGCTAACGCTGCGCCAATGAGCAAGGCGGCTAAGATGCGTGGCAAACGGAACTGCATAATAATTAAATCACTGTCCTCTGTATTGCGACCCAGCAGCGACAGCAGTACTTCTTTAATCGGAATGGCGATGCTGCCCATGGATAAGCATAAAATACTTAAACCAACGAGCACGATGCTTAACGTAAGCAGGAGCGAAATATTTTTCCCTATTCGATGCTTAGGCATATTTCTTCCTCCTCGCCACATGAATCAGGAACGGCACGCCAATAAGCGCCGTTGCAACGCCTACTGGAACCTCCTTCGGCAAGAGCACGAACCGGGACAACAGATCGGCCGTCACCAGCAGCAAAGCTCCTGCCACTGCACAGTAGGGAATTAGCCAGCGGTGATCATTTCCGACCAGCGCCCGGCATAAATGGGGAATAACCAGCCCGATGAAAGCAATCGGCCCCGCAGCAGAAACGGCACTTCCCGCAAGCAGCACGACAGCTGCCGTGCACAGAAGGCGGATCAGCATCAGGCGCTGCCCAAGCCCCTTCGCATTTTCGTCTCCCAAAGCCATCACATTCAAGGAGCCCGAAAGCAGGAACGCGAGCAGCAGCCCGGCGATTATGTATGGCAGCACCATCACGAGATGGTTCAGCTCCCTCCCTGACACGGAGCCGACCATCCAGAACAATGCCGATTCAAGCGACTGCTTATTGATTAAAATAAGGCCCGAGGTAACCGAGCTCGCAAATGCGGCGACGCAAGCTCCCGCCAAGGTGAGCCGGATCGGCTCAAAGCCTCCTCCTCCCTGCATGCCGAGCGCATAGACGAACACAGCTGTGACCGCTGCTCCCGCAAAAGCAAGCCCGATCATCGTGCTCATCGTCAGCGACGAGCCGAACAAGGCCAGCCCAACGACAATAAACAGCACCGCACCAGAATTTATGCCGAAAATCGACGGCGACGCAAGCGGATTGCGCGTCAGCACCTGCATAATGGCGCCTGCCACCGCAAGGCTCGCTCCCACTACCGCCGCAATGAGCGTGCGAGGCATGCGGGTATGGGTCAAAATCAGATGCTCATTCGAGCCATCGAACTGGCTGTAGGCGAGCCACAAATCTTTTAACCCAAATTGTTGGAGTCCGAACAGCACGCTGGCAAGCATGCAAATAAGCAGAATAACAACTCCCGCTGCGAGAACAGCAAGCTTGCTGCCTCGGCTCTCCATCCACTTAGACATCATCTCTCCCCCTCTCTTTCCTCAATAAGGTGAAACGGCCGAAAGCCGTCCTTTGGCGGCGCAGCACGTTTCATTCCGAGAAATATAGAGAAAGGATGAAAAATCATATACTTTCCTATATTTTAAAAGAAGCCGACGCCAATAAAAATGACGTCAGCCTGCTCCGTTGTTTCAGTCTCTTTATTGAATGTCGAAATAGTCTACGATTTCGTCCAGCAGCAGATTGGCCGCCTTGTAGCCTCCGGCTGTATTCCAAATCGCCTCATCTACTTGAACAACTTTGTTATTTTTTGCCACATCAAGGTTTTTGAACAGTGGATCATTCATCCACTCTTCTACTACTTTAGCCGCCTCCGTCTGTCCTGGCGCTTCTGTTACGAAGTAGAACAATACGTCCCCGTCCATCTTAGGAATGCTTTCTTTGGACATCACTTCAATAAAGGAATCCACATCCTGGGATTCTGGACGGGCAAAGCCGAGCTGTTCAAAAAGCACACCAGAGAACGTTTGCTTTTGATAAATGCGCACTTGGGAAGCTGAGAAGCGGGCCACGGATACTTTCGTTGCCGCTTTATCGCCAATTTTCGCTTTCACCTCAGCGACGCGTTTATCGAAATCCGCCATCGCTTTGTCGCCTTCATCCTGTTTATTCACCGCTTGAATATACAGCTTGAAGTTAATTTTCCAATCGCCAGCCAGATCCTCTGCAAATACAGTAGGTGCAATCTGGTTCAGCTGCTCATAAATTTTCTCTTGCCGCACCTTGTTGCCAATAATTAAATCCGGCTTCAGGCTGGCAATCAGCTCGATGTTCGGCTGCAATTCATCGCCTACAACCGTCACATCCTCCATTTCATTTTTAATATGCTCGTACCACGGATCGCCGACCCACGATTGAACCGCGCCAACCGGCTTGATGCCTACCGCAAGCAGTGCCTCTGTTCCTTCATTCGTCAAAATGACGACGCGCTCCGGCGTCCCTGTCAAAGTCACTTCGCCCATCGCATGCTTAATGACGCGGGAAGCATCCGCTGTAGCCGTATCGGTAGCGGCTGGCGTCGAAGCTGCCGCATTGCTGCTTGGCGAAGCCGAGCTCGTATTTGTCGTCGCGTTCGTGCTGGATGTACCTGCTCCGCAGGCGCTAAGCAGCAATGTAAAGCAAATAATGACGGCTGCCATCATTGATATTTTTGATTCTCTGTACATAAATAAAGGCCCCTCTTCCTTGTAGTGAGAATGATTTTCATAACCATACTCACTATACCGTTTGAGCCTTCGCGGGACAAGGGCATATCTTGAACCGGGTACAGGATTATTTTGAACCTTCGCTTTGTATTGCCCAAGCGACATGCCGGTATGCTTTTTGAAAATGCGATTAAAATAGCTGTCATCTGGAAAGCCGACGCTTTCGGCAATTTCCTGCAGCGTTGCCTCCGTTTCAAGCAGCAGTTCCTTCGCCTTGCCGATGCGCAGCGCAATTAAATAGTCGATCGGACTTTGTCCAATCGCCTGCTTGAACTTGCGGGACAAATAGCTGACGCTGCAATCCAGCAGCTCCGCAAGCTCGTCGAGCGCTATGCGCTTCGCGTAATGCTCCTGCATGTAGCGAATGGCTTGCGTGACGTAGTCCGCTTTTCGCGCATGTTTGTCTTGATTGGAAAGCTGCTGAAATAATTCATGTATGAATTGGTAAAACATCGTCTTAATATATAGTTGATCAAGCACGTTCGGATGCTGCCATTCCCGCTCCATGTGCTGTATTTTATCGAGCAAAGCAATCGGCTGACGGGAGGCAAAGCTATATTGCAGTTGAAAAGGATCGTGCTGCTCCATCAACTGAACCAGCTCCCGACGGCTCTGCAGCGGCAAAACCGCTTTGTACAAAATTATGTAATATTCCAAAAATGGCTCCGGCACAATGTCCAGGCACATGCCTTTCCCGCCATGCAGCACATGAAAACGCTCCACCAGCACCGTCTTGCCATCCAGCCGCACCTCAGCATTTCCACGAGTCGTATACAAAAAAGCGCTCGCCGGCAGACGATAAGAACGCAGCTCCTCTCCTCGCTCCATCATCGTATGCCGCACGTCCATCACACGAATGGAGGCCTGGTTCCACAGCAAAATATGCTCACTCTGATTCAACGTGCCCTATCCTTCCTTTCCCCATGCTGCTAGTATGCACCCATGTCAATCTACATCGATTGTTCTTGTCCTCCTATTATAAGTGATAATAATTCTCACATACAATGGTTGATTGTGAAATCGTGCGAAGTGCCTATCGGGAAGGAAGGAAATAATAAAGGCTTTCCCGAATGATAAGCATCAAGGAAAGCCTACATTTATAAGGAGTGATGAACGTGGAACCATCCAATCTGTTGCCTGATCGTGAGAAGGCAAGCGATATGCCCAATGTCGGAAAGCCCGCAACACGCGCACTCACCGCAGCAGGATACGTACAGCTGGAGCAATTCACAAAACTTACCGAGGCGGAGGTGCTGAAGCTGCACGGGGTAGGGCCTAAAGCAATAAGGATCATCCGGGAAGCGCTCGCTGCCAACGGACAATCCTTCGCTGAATAAAAAATATTCGTAGCTCTTACAGAAGGTTTATGAATGCTCGTCTATTAGCTTTTCAAGAAACTGGGCGAACGATTGCGCATATACTTCGACATCCCCACCGAGGTAGTCCTCGCGCATGACCTCGCCTTCATTCTGTCCGTCCCAAGCCTTCATATCAAAAAAATAAGCTTCATCCGCATCCGGCACATAAATATAGAGCCTGCCCTGTGGAATCCAATCATGTTCTCGATTTAACCGGTGGTTATAAAGGAGATCACTATCGGATATATCTTTAAACTCCGGCGGTACAAGCGTAAAAATGACGGAGCCGCTTAACTGGGCGTTGCCATATTCACGCAGCCACCATTTATAGGACGCTGGCAGCTGCTGGCCAAGCTCGGCCTCCGCCTCGGCAATCCATGCTTCTTCGACCTGGCGGCCTGCAAACCATTTGATAGCAGAGGGATGTTCGAGTTTATTTTTCAGTGATGCGTACATCGGCACCCTCCTCGTCTTCATCGTCTGTTTCATCTGTTTCATCTGTTTCATCTGTCTCGTCTGTCTCAAGCTTCAACGCAGCATGAAACGACTCAAAATTTTCGCACAAGACGGATAGATTACCTTCCATCATTTCTTCGACCGTTATGTTCTCGCTTTGCGCCTCCGACTCCGCATCCTCTAAACAGAGAGCCATTTCATGATCGATATATAAAAGGCCAGGATTCTCATCGGACTCGCGATAATCAAAAACAAGCCAGTCTCCGCTGCTGATGCTCCAAGCGAATGGAATTAATTTGCGCGGCTGAAGGACAACCTCGGCTATCGCTTCGAGATTTGCAGGATAGGAAGCATCCAGCTTAATAAATCGAATGCCCCAAGCAGTGTAGCCGTTAAAATCGACGAGGTTGTATTCCGTATTAGGATTAGCGGACTGCAACTCATCCGTTGTCATAAATGCCTTATACGTGGCTGGAAAAGCAAGCTGTAGCGATTGTTCAATGTCATGAATGTCCGATAGCTGCTGCGAAATATCCATCTCTTTATATGCTCACTCCTTATCGGCGTTCCGCCTTTTATTTTTTCTTGTTCAACTTTTCTTGTGCTTTTGTCGTATTCTCAGCCACTCTAAATGCGACAATTCTGCCGATTAATTCATAAGGCAGCGGCTTGTCCAGCGGAAACTGAACCGAGCCCTTTGCCCCTTTATAAACGGACAATTCCTCTTTGAAGGCTTCAATGCCTCTTGGAGCGGGATAAAATCCAATATGCTTTTTAAACGCTGCAAAATGTACCAAGTTGCCATGCAGCTCAAATGTCGGCATTTGGTAGCTGATCTTCTCCGTCGCTTCCGGCGCCGCCTCTTTGATGACCTTTCGTATCGCCTGCAGCAGCTCTTGGATTTCTTGCGGGAAGCCGGCGATATATTCGTCGATCGTTTCAAACGTCGTTTGGTTGCCGTCCATAATTAAGCTCCTTTCCGTTCATTATTTAAAAAATCAGTTCAATAAATTAACATGATAGCGCCCCAGACTGTATGATTGATGGTGTTCTCATTTCCTTCTTTAATCTTCTTGGCTAGGGCTACGGCGTTCATAAAAAAGATGATAGCTATTGTAGGTGTAATATAGACAACGAAAAAAGCAATTGTACTCACATCCTTTCCAATTACATGGAAAGCATTGAAGGGCAAATTTGTTGTTTCGATGGATATACGTATACAATTGATTATACTATTATAGTCATTTTTTTCATCAGCAATTAGATCTTAATCTAGCACATAAGGTAGATTCATGCTCTTCGTTTCAGGAGTTTACTCCCTGTACAAACATAGAATTGGTGGACACAGCAGCCGTTATTTCGACAGAATTACGGGTTAAGGCACAGGCTGCGGACTCAGGAGCCGCTAATGCGCTGCTATTAGCCATTTTGACGGGTTGAGGAGGACAATAGCGGATTTCCTGTCCGCGTGCGGCCAGAAATCCGAGCAAAAGCCAGAATAGCGGAATCTGTGTCCTTCAAAAAAAGGAGGGTGCTTCCAGATCTGCGTGCTCTCAGATACAGTACTCCCAGAAACAGTACTCTCAGCAACAGTATTGCCAGCCACAGTGTTTCCAGCCGCTATCGCATGCTGCGTTTCTCAAAGCTTGAATCATCAGACGGGATTGGTCTGGAATAAGCGCTAGGCAAGTAACAGCGGGCTGGCTCCGGCTTGCACACACAACCTAGACAAGGCCCGTCATCTCCTAAGAGACCACGGGCCTTATGCTTCTTACAAATATAGCGCAAACAGCTTACAACGCGGCTGACTCTGTATTTTCGATAATAATCCGCTCTAATTTCACATTAACCGGGTTGGCAATGCTATCCCCCACTGGGCATTTGCTCTCCAAAAATTGAACGAAGGCATCCACCTTCTCCTTGGGCGAATCCGTTTTGATTTTGAACGTATAACGGATGTCGGAATAGCCTGGACGAACCTCGCTTTTATTGAAAAATCCATCCAGATCAAGGTCGCCTTCAACCTCAACTTGGAAATCGTCCAGCTTTACATCAAACTTGGGAGCATACACCCGGGCAACAATAGACTGGCATGCGCCTAATGAGGCAAGCAGAGCTTCCACAGGATTCATCCCCGTATCTGTCCCTCCGAGACTCTTCGGCTCATCAATTGTCAATTCGAACTGTCTCGCTGTTGCTTTGACTTTAACCCCATCCTGTAAATGCGCCGTTGCCTTAAACGTTTGTACATTAGCCATTATTAACGCTCCTTATGAAAAATATTTTATGTCCGTTCCGAATCCGTTCTAAACTCGCACCCAATCCGTTATCGGAAAATAGCTCTTGCAAGCTAGCATTTCGTCATGCAGGCGGTTAAGAACTTCTTGTTCCCGGTCTTTAATCCGGTTCAGATTATTGTTAATCGAATGAAGGATGTCATTGTTATTGGTCTGTCTATATTTCATGAGGGTCACCCGTTGCAGGTTGACGTCCCGCTCGATCGGTTCATAACCGGATAGCAGCGTTTCGTCCTTGATGTAGCCTTGGGCCAGCATATATTCGATTTTCGCCCGCATGCACTTCTTGTGCTCCCACAAAATATGCAGCGGCCGGCCGTCGGGCGCTCGGGTTCCATCGGTTACTTTCACTAGCTCCTCCGTTATGTACCGGTACACATCCATGCCGAAGGCCAGATTGCTCTCGGTGTGGAAAATGGTTTTCAGACGATTCGTGGCGCTAAGGTAGTCCTCGAGAAAATAAAGAACGGAATCCGCCGTGAACACATACTTGTGGTCGGTAGCGCGGTATAAGCAAATTCGTGTCTTATATTCTTCGTAATTGCCGTATTCGTCAAAAAAGGCCGCATTATTGAATGCGTTTTCATAATCATCATAGGAAACGGAGAAGGTCTGATATTTGCCGTCCACGAAATTGGTCACCAGATAGCTCTGCTGCTCGCTATCGTACCCGCTGATTAACAAATCATGTGTGAAATTTCTCACCCCAAAAAAGTCACTGTAGGGCATATAATACTCGTTGATGAAAGATAGAACATGATAGCCTTGTTCAAGACTCGTTTGAATGAAGCGGTGGATGTCCGTTAAGGAAATGACGAGTGAACGGGATATCGCCTGTGTCTCCCGAAGCGGGCAATTATCCAATTGGTAAAAATTCACTGGACAAGCTAGCTCTACGAAATCTTTTGCGCAAAATAATTGGGTGTAATAGCTGTGCATCCACGGTTGGAAGCTCTCGGAATGTCCAATAATACCGAATAAATACGCGTGGTGCAAATAGCCATAAATAGGTGAATCAGCTAGCGGCAGATGAATTTTCACCGGAACATATCTCCCTTAATCATATTGTATAAAACATCCAATATTGGTAGAGTCGAAGATATTATCCCATTCCTATTTAGTGCTGTCAATTGGCTTCTGAGAGAGGCTCATCGTTAAATTGAACTGCCTCCGTACATCTAAAATTTATATCCCTCCCCTATTTTTCAGAGAACCTATCCTTTTGGGTAGTTTTTTTATGTGCAGTAACCGTTTAGAATAGGTGGGCAGCGCTCTAACGCGGATGCATGTCTTTAAAGTAAAGGGGAGAGTACTTCATGCCGGTAAAAGGAAAACAGTTAAATGTCCTGAAATGGTTAATCTGTTTTACCCTACTAATAAGTCTATGGCCAGCGGCCATGCTTCAAAAAGCAAGCGCAGCTGTGAGCGGAGATTTCACGTACAGTATATCGTCCGGTAAGGCGACAATAACTAGCTATAATGGTTCGGATCAGAATGTTATCATTCCTGCCACTATAGATGGGTTTACGGTGAACAAGATTGGGATCCAAGCATTTAAAGCTCGCAATCTAACATCCGTGTCCATTCCTAACACGGTTACCGATATCGAAAACTCTGCTTTTGAGAATAACCAACTTACGATGTTGACCATTCCGGATAGTGTGACTTTTATTGGCAGTTATGCTTTTTCAAACAATGATTTGTCAGTCTTGACCCTATCGGAAAACGTATCTAGCATAGGAGTATCTGCATTTGAGAACAATGAGCTGCAAGTATTGTCTATCCCCGAGAGCTTGAGCGTCATAAATATGTATACGTTTAAGAACAATAAATTGACAAGCCTAAGCCTGCCGGAAGGATTATTATTCATTTTCGACAATGCATTTGAGCGTAATCTGCTGACGAATATTAACCTCCCATCCAGCTTAACCAATATAGGTAATTCAGCCTTTTATGACAATAAATTGACTGACCTGTCGATCCCAAACAATGTAAACACTATTGGTTCAAATGCATTTCAGGCAAATATGCTTACTAGCGTACATCTTTCGTCAAGTGTAACTCGTATCGAGAACAGCACCTTTCAAAATAATCAATTAACCGAACTGACTATTCCTAGCGGTGTAAACTATGTTGGCCAAAATGCATTTGAATCTAATCAACTGACCAGCATAAGTCTTCCTTCCAGTTTGACCATTATCGATCATGCAGCTTTTGCTAAAAATAAAATAACGGCTGTTTCTTTTCCAAACAGCTTGATTTCCATAGGGAATGATGCATTCCAACAAAATCAGCTGGGAAATATCACGATTCCGTCTAGTGTGTCCAGCATAGGAAATCGTGCATTTAGCACAAATCAGCTGTCCGACATCACTCTTTCCGATGGAGTTGGAAGCATAGGCTCATTTGCATTTGAAGAGAATCAATTGACAAATGTTTACATTCCATCAAGTGTAACACATATACATTCACTCGCTTTTTATCATAACCCATTGGCAAAAGCGATTGTTGCAGGTGATTCAACACTCGTCAATAGTTCAGCATTTGGTGAATTATTGGACACTTCCATAATCGCATTTGATCCTTCTCCTGCAAAAATTTATGCAGGTGTCAGCAGTCAGCCTTTCCTAAACCTGTTAGCAGAGGGAGTCGTTTTCACTCCTAACGGTTCGATGTTTGGCAGCACCTCGGACACAGTTGTTACAATAGGATCGCCAATACCTTTGGGACTTCCAATAACGGTAGACTACAGATGGTCCTCTTCCGAAGTACAGCCAACTTGGACTGGTGAAGAATCAAGCTGGACAACGTTCGTGAGCGGCGCTCCCATTCCCGTACCGGGTTCAGATGGTCCGTGGTACCTGCATGTTCGGGTCGATGACGGGACGCATAATGCTGGTTTTGCTCGTTCTGCTATGTTTCAAGAGAAAATAACACATACCGTTGCATTCAATTCCCAAGGCGGCAGTGCAGTTGACAGCATGACTGGCATTGTGGAGGGCTCAACGATTACAGAACCTGATGCACCGACCCGCAGCGGCTATACCTTTGCGGGTTGGTATACAGATGGAAGCTATGCAACAGCGTGGAACTTCACCACTGATCCAGTGAACCAGGATTTCACCTTGTTTGCGAAGTGGACGGCTATCCCTACTTTTACGGTATCCTTTCATTCCCAAGGCGGCAGTGCAGTTGACAGCGTGACTGGCATTGTGGATGGATTAACGATAACAGAACCTAATGCACCGACCCGCAGCGGCTATACCTTTGCGGGTTGGTATACAGATGGAAGCTATGCAACGGCTTGGAATTTCACCACTGATCCAGTGAACCAGGATCTCACCTTGTTTGCGAAGTGGACGGCTATCCCTACTTTTACGGTATCCTTTCATTCCCAAGGCGGCAGTGCAGTTGACAGCATGACTGGCATTGTGGAGGGCTCAACGATTACAGAACCTAATGCACCGACCCGCAGCGGCTATACCTTTGCGGGTTGGTATACAGATGGAAGCTATGCAACGGCTTGGAATTTCACCACTGATCCAGTGAACCAGGATCTCACCTTGTTTGCGAAGTGGACGGCTATCCCTACTTTTACGGTATCCTTTCATTCGCAAGGCGGCAGTGCAGTTGACAGTATGACTGGCATTGTGGATGGATTAACGATAACCGAACCTAATGCACCGACACGCAGCGGCTATACCTTTGCGGGCTGGTATACAGATGGAAGCTATGCAACGGCTTGGAACTTCAACATGGATTCGGTGAACCAAAATCTCACCTTGTTTGCGAAGTGGACGGCTATTGCTATTTCTTCCCCTGCTGCCCCTTCTACCAGTGAGTTACAAATAACTTATACCGTTAGCTTTGATTCTAGGGGAGGAAGTGTTATTTCAGGAATATCCGCTGTCAAAGCACAATCAACGATTAACGAGCCAAAAGAACCGGAGAGGGCTGGATACAGCTTTGAAGGCTGGTATACCGAAGCGGCTTATGTCACGCTCTGGGATTTTCATTCCAATAAAGTGACGAAGAACCTTACCCTTTATGCGAAATGGGCTGAAATTTCCGAAGAAACAAATTTCAGCGACATTGTCGGCCACTGGGCGAATGAATCGATCCTTAAAGCAGTTAAAGCTGGAATCGTCAGCGGCTATCCGAATGGAACTTTTGATCCGAGTCGTATAGTAACCCGTACAGAGTTCTTGGTTATGCTGATGAATGCTCTAAAGCCAGCAAGTGAAGGAGCAGACTTAACATTCACGGATGCTGAAAATATCCCGGCATGGGGACAGCAAGCTGTCGCACAAGCGGTTCAAACTGGAATCATTTCAGGCTACGCAGACGGAACGTTCCTTCCAAATGGCCCTATTACTCGAGCTGAGATGGCATTGATTATCGCCAGAGCACTTAAAATAGAGACTGAAGAGAATGCCACAACCAGCTTTGCGGACGACAATAGCATACCGGTATGGGCGAAAGGAGCGGTAGCTGCATTAGAAAAGCATGGAATCATGAAAGGGACTGGAGCAAATCAGTTCAATGCATCCTCCATGGCAAATAGAGCGGAAGCCGTGACAATTATTTTAAAACTGCTGGAGGAGTAGATAAACTAATCATCAAAAAGCCCTCATCTTGGTTTTAAGGTGAGGGCTTTTTGACGCTTACTCCAATGCTTTTTTCCATATTAGGAATGAATTATTTCCGCCTCAATTTTCCGAAAAACCTCATAGCTCCGCCGCGCAACCTTGGAGATCGCAATCGGATGAAAGCCGCTCAGCTCCGCATACAGCGTATCATTCAGCGGCTCAATCCATGACTTCGGCAGCGCTGCTGCGCCATGCTTTGCGCCCATAATCGAGCCGACCGTCGCACCGTTGCAGTCGGTGTCCATGCCGCCATAAACGGCCGTCGTTACAGCCTTCTCGAAATCATCGCCTGCATACACGAGCACCGCAGCTACCAGCGCTGCATTATTATTCGTATGCACAGCATCATAATGGCTGAACGCTTCCCAGATACGGCTCACCAGTTCGCGGTCGCTGCTTGCTTCCTCCGCAATAGCCACCGCCTTGCGCACATCATCAGCGAGTCTGCTCGTTGCCGGAATTTCGCTGAGGCCAATCTCGACAATACGCTTGCTGTCCTTCTCCACGAAAGCAGCCGCAATCATCGCCGCGACGAACATTTCGCCATAGATGCCGTTCTTCACATGCGAGAACGACGCATCGCGCCAGCCAAGCTCGGCCGCTAGCTCCGGCTTACCTGCTGCTCCGTAAGCGAGCCCGTCCGCACGGATTTGCGCGCCGATCCATTCTCTGTAAGGGTTCATATGCATCCGCACCCGCTCCTGGCGAACGGCCCAATCGTCAGGCTTGTCTCCATTCAGATGAGAGGTCTCATGAGCAAAATTCAAATAAGACTGCGTCTCTGCTGTACAAACTTGGCTGTAGGTCAAGTTTTTGTGCCAAAGCTTGCCGATGTCCCAAGAGTCGAAAGCGAGCCCTTTTTGCTCAAGCAGTAAAAGTCCCAGCACCGTATAGCGGATATCATCATCGCTCTCCATGTACTGAATTGTCTCGCTTGTGCTCATGGGCGACCAATCATTCAGCCCCAGTCCATACTGCTCTCTTGCCGTCGATTCGCCCGGCGTATATCCTTTAATCGGCCAAGCGTCAGCGCCGCGGAACCATAGCTCAATATTTTCCCAGCCAGGGCGTCCGTCTTTGCCATACAAATAATCCCAATATTCCACTGGCTTGCCGAGTGCACAGCCAACACTGCGTCCAAGCCAAGCGCCGTAAAACTTGTCCATCCACTGCTCATCAGTCAAATTTACTGCCAGCGTTCTTGGGCCCTCCGGGCGCAGCCTGCGGATCGACTCCAAATCGGATGGCTCCTCATAAGGGAAATCCGCACGCACTTCCAATGCAGACAGCTCGTTATAAATCTCCATAAGCGCTTCATGGCTTTCGCCCGCCGCGGCCAGCTTTTCCGCGAAGCCGTCTACGTTGCAGCCTTCTTCCCCGCGCTGAATAATCTCGAACCGGACAATTTCTTGTAGCTTATCCCAGCCTGCCATAATTAAGCCTGCCCTTTCCGAGCTTTGGCGTTCTCATCATGCACAGCAAGAGCGTCAAAAATCAGCTTAATAAAAGCTTCACGGTCCACATCCATCAGCACCTGAACATTCGCCGTTTCATCCGTTTTTTTGCGGCGGTCTGCCACAGTCATGCCTCTCGTCACCCTGCCGTCTGTCTCAATCGTGACGTAATAGCTTTCACTTTGGAACAGCTCAGGGGCTAGCAACCAAGCAATCGCGCACGGATCATGCAGCGAGCTGCCTTCAAAGCCAAGCTTGCGGCTGTAAATGGAATAGAAGTCCAGCAGCTCGCCCACCATATGCGAAACCTCTCCACGCTGCTTCAACGCTTCAATATCCTCCTGATAAATAGCCGCTTTATCGGTCACATCCAGGCCGCTCATCGTAATCGGGATGCCCGATTCGAACACGATTCGTGCAGCCTCCGGGTCAACGTAAATGTTGAACTCTGCCGTTGACGTAACATTACCGTAGCTGATGCCTCCGCCCATTAGGGAAATCTGCTCGATTTTCTCCTTTACATCGGGGAAACCTTTGAGCAGCAGTGCAATATTCGTCAGCGGGCCGATCGGCACGAGCGTTACCTTCTGCTCCGAGGAACGGATCACCTCGACCATCAGCTCAATCGCATGTTTATCGACCGGCTTGAACCGGGAAGCCGGCAAATCTGGGCCGTCCATGCCCGAATCGCCATGCGCCTCTTCTCCGGTTACGAGCTTGCCGAGCAGTGGTCCGGGTGCGCCTTTCGCAACCGGAATATCTTTATCTACAAAGCTGAGCAGCTTCAGTGCGTTGTTCGTAATTTTCTCCAGCACCTGATTGCCGCCAACCGTTGTAATCGCTTTTACCTCCAACTGCTGTGGATTGGCAAGTGCGAGCAAAATGGCGATCGCATCATCATGCCCGGGATCACAATCGATAATAATCGGTCTAGCCATCGTGTTAATCATCCTTTCACTTTCGCTTTAAAATCTTGGTGAAAAAGAGTCTACGTTACGACTTTTTCTCCAATCTTTTAAGCTTCCTATTTCTTTTACGGGATTCGCTGACCGCGTATACGATGAGACCGATAACGGTCGTGACGTAAGGGAGTGTGCCGATCAGCTCTGCCGGAATTTTAAGCACTTGAAGCGCATTGGCTAGTGCATCCGCCGCTCCGAACAGAAGCGACGTCAGCGTCGTGCCGACCGTCGTGCTGCGTCCCATCGATTCCGCGGCAATCGCAATCCAGCCCCGGCCAGCGGTCATATCCCGCGTGAACAGCGATAGGTAGCCCATCGACATATAAGCGCCGCCAAGTCCTGCGAAAAAGCCGCTCAGCAGCAGCGCCGTATATTGCACCTTCACCACGCTGACCCCAACCGACTGGGCAGCCTGCGGATTTTCGCCTACTGAGCGAATGCGCAGGCCGAGCGGTGTTCTTTTCAGCATGTAATACACAACAAAAACCGCTATGATCGACATATAGGTCAATACATTATGGCCGGAGAAAATCGGGCCCAGCACTGGAATATCCTTAAGCAGCGGAATGTCCACGCTAGGGAGCACCTTGCTCGGAAGCGAGGTCGAGGAGCCTTTGTCTCCGCTCAGCAAATACAAAATAAATACGGTTCCCCCGGAGGCGAACATATTGATTGCTACCCCGCCGAGAATAATATGCGTCTTGAAGTGCAGAGTAAAAAAAGCCAATATGCCGGAAATGAGCGTGCCCGCCAGTACTGCACCCATCAGCCCAACCCATGAGCTGCCTGTATAAGCGCTGACCACGACGCCTGAAAGGGCCGCCACCAGCATAATGCCCTCAAGCCCGATATTGATAATACCCGCACGGTTGGAAATAAGAGCCCCTAATGCTGCGAACAAAATCGGAGTCGTTACCCGGAGGACAGAAAACGCAAATTCAGTCGTGAAAATGACATTAAACAAACTAGACATTACGCTGTGCCTCCTTGAGCAGCATCCGATTTTTCCAGAACTTCAAAAACTGTTCTGCCGAAATCAGCAAAATAATAATCGCCTGCACAATCGAAATCATTTCCGCAGGCACATCGGAGAAACGCGCCATCTGGTCGGCTCCGATTCGGATATAGGCGAGGAAGAGCGCTGCGCCGATGACCGAAAACGGATTATTTTTCGCCAGCATCGCTACAAGCGCGCCATCCAGACCGTAGCCCGGCAGCGACGACCACTGAAAGCGATTGTACATGCCCAGCACCTCGACCGAACCGCCCATGCCCGCAATAAATCCAGCAATTAAATGCACGATAATGATGACCTTGGCCGTCTTCATGCCGGAGTAGCCCGCAAATTCGCGATTGGCCCCCGTCATCCTCAGCTCATAGCCCCATTTGGTTTTGTACAGAAAATAATGGGCAGCCACGATCAGCACCAGCACGATGATCAGTCCCGTATGAATACGTGTACCTGGGATCAGCTTGGTGAGCACTGCAGTTTTCTCGAACTTGAAGGATACAGCTGCAAATGCCTGAGCATCGCGCAGCTTATAATTCAAAATATAAAGCCCAATGCCGAACAAAATATTGTTGAACATCAGCGAGCTGACGAGCTCATTTACATTCCATTTCGCTTTGAGAATGCCCGGAATCGCGGATAACACCGCGCCGACGAGCGACCCTGCCAGTATCGCCACAATCGGATGGACGAAGCTATTCAGGCTCAAATGAATCGCAAGCGTTGCTGCCACGACCCCGGAAAAATAAAACAGCCCTTCCGCTCCGAGATTGAACAAATTCGCTTTAAACAGCAGCGATACCGCAAGACCTGTGAACATGAGCGGAATCGCCATTTCAATGACGTTGCCGATATGCCCCTTCGTATTCAACGGCTCCCATAGGAAGATGCGAATGCTCTCCAGCGGCTGCTCGCTGACAATGGAAATAATAATAAATGCGAGAACAAGCGCAATCAGAATGACCGCTGTCGTACGGATGACTTCAAAATATTTTACCTTCATGCTTCCACGGCCCTCCTGATTTGCTGCTCGTCCTGCCGGTTAATGCCCAGCATGTACAGTCCGAGCTCTTCCTCGCTTACCGCCCACGGCTCTTCCAAATATGCGACAATTTGTCCTTCATACATGACGAGCAGGCTGTCACTCAGCTCCAATATTTCATTCAAATCTGCCGAAATGAGCAGCACGCCGCTGCCTCCATCCCGAAGCTCAATCAGCTTCTGATGAATAAATTGGGCTGCCCCGATATCGACGCCGCGTGTCGGCTGCTCGGCAATGAGCAAATCCGGAGCTGTCGAGCATTCACGAGCGACGACGACCTTCTGCATATTACCGCCTGAAAGCATGCCTATCGGCTGATTCGGGCCCGAGCATCGCACGCGGAATTCCTCAATGAGGGTAGTCGCAAGCTTAGCTATTTTTTTACTTTTCAAAAAGGGGCCATTGTTCATCGCTTTCGTATTGTATTGCGTAGAAATCAAATTATCGGAAATGCTCGCATCTTTGGCTGCACCTTGGCGCATGCGATCCTCCGGAATATAGGAAACGCCGAGCGAGCGAATTTTGCGGATATCATAGCCTTGAATGTCTGTGCCTTTAATGGCCACATTTCCCCCGCGCACGGCTAAACTTCCCGTTAACGCTTCAACGAGCTGGGTTTGCCCATTGCCCTCGACTCCTGCAATGCCAACGATTTCGCCGCCGCGCACCTTGAAGGCTACCTTATCGAGCAGCGCCTTGCCCGTCTCATCCGCCAATGAAAAATCAGTGACGGAAAGGATTGGCGCGCCGTAAGGCTTCTTCTCCTTGTCATACCTCAGCACGACGTCACGGCCGACCATCAACTTGGAAATTTCCTGCTCGGTGACATCCTTGGTCCAAAAAACGCCTTCGCTTTTGCCCGCGCGCATAATCGTGATCCGGTCGCAAATCGCTTTAACTTCCTTCAGCTTATGGGAAATAAATACAATTGTATGGCCCTGCTGCTTAAGCTGCGTCAGCTCGCGGAACAGCTCCTCGGTTTCCTGCGGCGTCAATACGGCTGTCGGCTCATCGAGAATAAGAATTTCGGCGCCACGCAGCAGCGCTTTCAAAATTTCGACCTTCTGCTTCATGCCGACACTGAGATCCTCGACCTTCGCCTTCGGATTAACGAGCAGATTGTACTTTTTGCTCATCTCCTCTGTCATCCGTACCGCTTCGTTGTAATTAATGCTGACGCCTTTCTTCGGCTCCATGCCCAGCACCATATTTTCCGCGACGGTGAATGACGGCACCAGCATAAAATGCTGATGGACCATTCCGATGCCATGGTCTATCGCATCCTGTGGCGAAGCCAGCAACACCTGCTTGCCCCGAAGAATGATTTCGCCTTCGCTCGGCTCTTCCATGCCGAACATCATTTTCATCAGCGTGGATTTGCCAGCACCATTTTCACCGACAATCGCGTGAATCTCGCCCTCAGCCAGCGAAAACTGCACGTTCTGGTTGGCGACAACCCCGTTCGGGTAAACCTTCGTAATATTTTTCATTTCGAGCAGCTGATTCGGCATCATCGTAAAACCCCTTTACCTTTCGGAGGTCATTATAAAGAGGCAGCTGGCCTTCTTCCGATTGGAAAAGAAGAATGACCAACTGCACTAAACCTTGCGGATCGTTATTATGGTTTAACGGCGTTGCGGATGGCCTCGATTTGCGAAGTTTCCATGCCCATCGCGTTGTCTACTTTAATTTCTTGTTTAGCCAGCTTTTGCTTGATGTCTTCCACTTGCTTCTGCATGTCTGCCGTGAAGATCGATTTGTAAATGTCATTTTCAGCAATGCCTACTCCCTCTTGATCAAAGCTGAGCACTTGGCGTTGTCCATATTCGAGCGTGCCCTCTTGCGTTTTCTTCACTGCGCCAAGAATAGAGGTGTCGATTTTTTTGATAGCAGACGTCATGATCAGATCCGCTTTTTCTTTATCCGTTTCCTGAAGCAGGGAGCCTTGGTCGGAGTCAACACCAATCGCGTAACGCTTCTTGTCTTTCGCTGCATCGAAGATGCCTAGGCCCGTTGCGCCAGCCACGTTGAAAATAACGTCAACACCGGAGTTGTACTGGATCAGCGACAGCTCCTTGCCTTTCGCCGGGTTAACGAAATCGCCCGCATAGGAAACGGCTACTTTAATGGCAGGATCGACGTATTGCGCGCCTTGGATATAACCAACCAGGAACGCATTAATGCCGGGAATGTCCATTCCGCCGACAAAGCCAATCACATTATCCTTGTTCGCATTTGGAATATCGGATTTCGTCGCAATCGCAGCTACTGCGCCAGCAAGGAAGGAAACCTCGTTCGTTGCGTAAGACATCGCATATACGTTAGCCGGTGTCTCTTCAATATCCGTGTCGTAGTTGATGAATTTTTTGTCAGGATACGTTTCTGCGGTTGCATTAAACATCTCGGTAATTTCAGATCCGCCGGAGATGATAATATCCCAGTCCTGCGCTGCTATATCTTGATAAGTAGGTTCCCACTTCGTTTTGTCTGTTCCCATTTCAATAACTTTCGTGTCGGCGCCCAGTTCGGATTTAACAAGTGTCAATCCCTTGTTCGCTGCATCAAAGAAGGATTTATCGCCAAGTGTGCCCGGTACGAGCAGAACAACCTTCAGCTTCTTGTCCCCGCTTGTATTGCCTGAGCCTGCTGAATTGCCGCTGCTTGTCCCTGTATTTCCTCCACCACAAGCTGCCAGCACCAATAGAACCGAAACCATGAGTAATGCCATCACATTTTTCTTCATTCTCTGTTCCCCCACTCTCTGTCGATTAAAAGTCGTGTTCACTTTGAAACCAGCCGCCCGCGCTTGCTGTCCTGAAAAGAATGCTTACCCCAAGTGTAATGTAGAAAATAAATAGGTTATAATAAAGGTACGCTTTCTGAATAGCTTGTTCGGGATGATACGATCATAACAAATTCGAAATCAAATAATTATCTCGATTCGGTCAACTTTTTATACGATTCGGCTATATAACGCGAAGGAGGGCTGTTATGAATCGATTATTGTATTTAGCAAATGACATACATGAGAGAAATACTAACATCCCTCCTCATCAGCATGAATGCTACGAGCTTGTTTATTATATTCGCGGGACCGGTCCTACCGTAATTGCAGGCCGGAAATATCGCTTTAAAGAGCATACGATTGCCCTCATCGCTCCCCGGCATATTCATAGCGAGATTCATGAGCTCGAGGGCGAGGTGCTGTTCATCGGTTTTAACGCTCCTGATGCGGAATTAAAAGGATTAAGCGGCGTTTATGACGACGATGTAAGCCATACGATTTTAAAGCATTTATGGCGTATCAAAGAGGAATTTTTCATCCGCCCGAGAACCGACAGCGAATCACTGAATGCTCTCCTCAATGAGCTGCTTCCACCGCTTCAGCAAATATTTGGTAACCGCAAAACACCCCATCCGTCAGAAGACCGGGTCAAATATGTCCTGCAATATATGGATGATCATTATAAGCAGAAGCTCACCGTTGAGCTGCTAGCTGACATGTCCGGTTACAGCTATGACCGCTTCCGCCATCTTTTTAAGGAACGCTACAACATCGCGCCTCTCCAATACATTTTGCTAAAGCGTCTGGAATATGCAAAATCGCTGCTTACAGATACCCAGATGCATATTTCTGAAATTGCCGCCGATGCAGGCTTTGCTAATGACGCGCAATTTTGCAGCATGTTTAAACGGGAAGTTGGCTGTACGCCTCGTGCCTACAGAAAGGTCACAATGTCTTGATGGATTGAAAATACAAATGATACAGAGGAAAGGAATGGAGTATGCCCGAGAAAATAAAGCGTTCTATGGATTATCCCATGGTCAAAATACAAGCGGGTGAAATCGATTTAAGGGACGATGGGGAAGAGGTAAGCTGTGACTGGAATGCCAATGGTTATCGCCTGCCTTCAGAAGCAGAGTGGCAATACGCTTGTAAAGCAGATACTTCAGGCTATAGATACGGAGAGCTCGATCAAATTGCTTGGTTTAATGAAAATTCAGAGGGCGTCACTCACGAGGTGAGGCAGAAGGAACCTAACGCATGGGGACTTTACGATATGCTCGGGAATACGTGGGAATGGTGCTGGGATTTATATGATGCGGAAGTATATGGACCGTACCGTATTTTCCGCGGTGGCAGTTGGGCTGAAGAGGCCCGGGGCTGTGGGGCTACGTGCAGGCGTCGCAGTCATCCATCCTTTTGCATCGACGACCTTGGCTTTCGCCTCGCCCGCTCTGTGCAATAGAATAGGCCAAATTAATGAGACGAACTCACCAAGCATGGCGTGTGGGTTCATCTCATCTATCCATTAACAGCCTATTTCATGTTGACGTTTACGCTTTGCCTTTGTAAGTTTTCGTGGCTGTATCGAGCATGGATTTCCAATCTGCAAACTCGGTCTCGCGTGCAACATGGCGATCAAACAGCTCGTCAGGAATGTTGTCGATCTCCTCATGCGTCTCTGCTTGAAAGTTGCCTTTCTCCAAAAACTGCCCAAAGCTGCTGCTGCTGGAATGCTTGCTCATAAATGCATCATTAAACAGCTCGTTTAATGAAACTTCGTTCGGATCTTCCTGGTTTGTTTTCTGTCCCTGCAGTTCCTTCAGCAGGTCGTCAAATGACATTGGTTTTTGCTTTCTCAGATTACCACTCCTTCAATTTGTGCGATCGACTCCAAGCCCATGCAAAATCCCTATACATGGAGTCTGATCTTTTTAAAAACCTTTTAAACATTCAAGCGTAAACGGCTGAAGCCGTCCTTTGGCGGCAAAGCTTCCGTTTCGCGATGAAATATAAGTTCAGTATAAGTGTGAAACTTATAAAGTCTTATATTTTCAAAAAAAACCTTCTGGAAAGCGCTGCTTCTTGCTGACCAAGATTTCAGTTACTTCTATAATATCATCATTCATGCTATGCGTTAATATATAGAACGTTTATGTTTTTTATTTTTGGGCTAAACACTGGGTTTCTCGCCTTTTTGAGTACTTGAAGCAGCGGCTCCATCCTGATTTTTAGTCCCTTTGCTTTTATAAGGCTTAGGCGCGTTTTTGGCTTTGTTGGCACTAGCCTGCCACCGATTCCAGCCCTTCTTGTCCGTTCCCCTGCCTGTTCCGCCCTTGCCCTTCGCCTTGCTCAAAAAATCACTCCTTTATGGTTGGCTCAAAATCGAGACCGTTGCTTGATGTATATATCCAGCTAAAAATGAGAAAGCATCTCCTACGCCTGTATTAGTTGACCGTCCTGCTGTGCAACCAATGGAATAGACAGATGCAGACTCAGTATAACAATGAAATGCTTGATTTGCCAGAGCTAGCCATTATAATTGATAGCTCTTCATGGCAAAAGCATGATAAAGAAAGCAAAAAAAGCATCTTCAACAACGCCGATGCGCTGTTAAAGATGCCAGATTTTATGGTTGATTCAGGCAATGCCCGATCATTCGTCGCTGCTGCTACTTGCTTAGCGCTTATTCGAGGCCAATCTCATCTGACGCTTCAAGGCTAGGGACCCGCAGCAGACGATTTGCTGAGACCACGCAGCTCGGGACGCTCACTCCTTTTTTTGAAGGACTGAGGTTCCGCTATTCTGGCTT
The DNA here is from genome assembly GCF_000971975.1 of Paenibacillus algorifonticola. GTDB lineage: Bacteria > Bacillota > Bacilli > Paenibacillales > Paenibacillaceae > Pristimantibacillus > Pristimantibacillus algorifonticola. The sequence goes on from NZ_LAQO01000007.1 coordinate 131,605, forward strand.
TTGATCCGATTTCAGGCCGTACGCAGACAGGAAATCCGTTATCGCCCTCATCCTCCCGTCAAAATGACCATTTGCAGCGCATTAGCGGCCTCTGAGTCCGCAGCCTGCGCCTTAACCCGTGATCCTGTTGAAATAGCGGCTGCTGTGTCCACCAAGTCTATCTTCGTTGGGAGTAACCCCCTGAACAAAGGACATTAAGCTAAGGCAGCTACGGCAGCTAAGGCAGCTTCACCAGCACTTCGTATTTCGCTCCGGCTTGCACATCCTTAATGATGTCGCCTTCAATCAGGTCGCCATTTACATATACCTTTACACCATTAACTGATGCATCCCGCTTCATATTCACATGCAGCTCCGCTCCGCGGAATAACCTCGTAACAGACGCTTCGTTCCAATCAGCAGGCAATTGTGGACGCACCTGAAGCCCTTGCGCGTGGCCTTGCAAGCCGAACAGCCCGTCAATCAAGCAGCGATATACCCACGGAACCGTTCCTGTATTGAACAGATGGCTGGAGCGTCCAGCCGTCCGCGGAAACTGTTTATACGCACCGCGATAATAATTCGGAATGAATACAGGCAGCTGGCCCCGTCTGAGGATGTCCTCGGAATCGGGTCCAGGAATCATTTTTCGCAGCAGCCGGTATGCATTCTCTTTCTCCCCCACCAGGTATAAAGCGTAGATGTAAAAAGCAGCGGCATGATTGTACACCGCACCGTTCTCGGCACTGCCCGGATGCTTCTGTGTGACCCGGCCTACATCTTCCCGCATAGCGGTAAAAGACGGCGCCAGCTTCTCCACGCCGTAAGGCGTCTCCAGCTGTTCCTGAACCGACTGAATCAATCGCTCTTGCTTGTCTGCATCAGCAGCTCCGCTCATCAGTGCCCAGCCTTGAGGATTAATAAAAATCCGGCCTTCCTGATCTTTGCTGATCCCAAATACTACATTGTCATCTGTTATACCGCGTGCGTACCAATCGCCATCCCATAAATACTCATTCGCTACAGCGTTGGTCGTGTCAGCTGCTTGCCTGAACTCTGCGGCAATGGCCGCGTGTCCGCCCTGCTCACAAATGTCGGCCCATACTTTGAACGCATAGGCTGTCGCAATCGTAAGCCACCCTGACACGCCTTTTCCTTTGTAGCCCACCATGTTCATCGGGTCACACCAATCTCCTTGATTGATGTAATTCAGCCCGCGTTCATCCCGATCATGCATGAGCCACTTCATCGCGCGGTTCATATGCTCCAGCACAGATGCCGTCTTCGCATCGTCTGAGAAAGCAACCTGCTCCTCCAAAATGCTGTAGTCATTCGTTTCATCCAGGTAAGTGCTCATACATACCGGCAGCCACACGCAGTGGTCAGTATGCGGCACCTGGTTAATATATTTAAGTTCAGCGTCCGGGTGCAAAATAATGCCGTCTGGCATCGCTCCGCTTGCATGCTGCTGCGACAGCGCCGTCAAGAAGGCGTCTCTGGCAATTTGCGGCTGAATATAGCTCATGCCCATATTATCCTGCAAATAGTTGCGCGTCTGTGGATCTGTTGTCAGACGGTTCGTTTTGCCGTGATAATACATTTGGCGCGGCAGCCAGTGATTGACGAAGTTATCCAGTCCGGCGTCCGGCGTCTGAATTTGAATGTTGCCTTGTCCTTCCGCGACATAGGCTGCATATTCCTGCTCGGCTGCGGCGAATCCATCCTGTCCGGCGGCATTGCGCTTTACAAAATAATGCTGGCGGAATTGTTCAATCTCCGCTTCATCAAAAGCCGGGCCAAAAATAAACCGGTATTCCTGCTCAGCCCCTGCTTCCAGCTCCAGTCTGTATTGAAGCGCGCATACTGGCGTTTCATACCGCGCATCTCCGCCCGACAATGTTTCCCCTTGAAGCGCCGATGGCGAGTGAAGACCGCCTTCGCCTTCGAAGCTTTCATGATTCACTTCCCAAGCAGCAGGCTTGTGATCAGCAAGCAAAAACGTCTTGTCTCTGTAAGTTTTAATTTTACTGTAATCCTGATATTTCTGGTACGGTGTGACCGCTGAGCAGACAATGCCTTGCAAGTCCTCTACGTAAGCACCGGATTGATTCATCCACGACATATAGCCTACCGTAAAATAAGGATAGACGCTGATTTTGCGTTGCTTCTGCGACCGATTGGTCACCTTAATGCGCCATAGCTCCATCGCATCGGCTTTAGGCAAACGCAGGCTCATCTCAATGGAAATATCATCGCTTTCAATCGTCCAGCGAATATCGTGCTTGCCCACGGCAAACGTATAGCTATCCGCCAATTTCCGTACCGGTTCATAAGGAGCAGAGAAAATATCTCCACTCTCTTCATCTTTAATATAAACAAAACGTCCAGGGTGATGAGCATAATACGGCTGCTCCGGCTGCATAAACGTTTTCGCTTCCAAATTCGGGGCATACGAATATTTCGCCGGCTCGGGCTGCATAAATTGCGCTACAGCGTAGCCACGGCAATTCATATGAATCATCATTTTTTCGTTCCAGAGAAATCCGGAAGCCTTGGGCAGGCTCGTCGGGCTGGTCAACTCATAATATTCATTATTTTCCGTTGCTCTAATCATTACTGAACCTCTCTTTCAATAGCTGAAATAAAAAAGAATGCCTATTAGAAAATTGTTAACATCTTCTATTATTATAACATTGGAGCCTCTATAGTCACGAATAAATCCACAAACGATCAATCCCATATCTTAGGGCGTTCAATTCCCATTGTTCTCATATAGTCTAACAACTGACCTGTGTGAACAGCTTCGTGGTAAGCAATGCGTAATAACATATCCCCAAGTGGTCTAATATAGCCACCTGCATCATAAAGGTCTATTTCTATATTTTCTAAGTCGTTTATATGAATTGTTTTGATGTATTTCAAGAATTCCTCACGATAAGGCTGTGCAAATTCAAGGTCATCATCTACTGATATGAATTCTTTTGCTTCAAAGGGATTAAACAAATTAGTTAGTGCTTTTCCGCCTCTCCCTATAAGAACCTGGTGAAAAAGAAACTCACCTTGTAATAAATGTCTAATCACTCCAGCACAAGTAAGAGCTTCTTCATCAGGCTTCCAATTTAACCTGTCTTCAGGTATAGCCTTCCATACTTTTATACTTCTACGTCTAACTTCTTCAAAATTGAAAATGATTAAATCAGCTGCATTCATCTACCCCACCCCTTTGCTTCTATTTATAGGCAAATTATACCAAGCTCATTTTCAATAGACAAATTTTACGAATACAGCCTTTATTAAAAAATCGTGTTCATCTCTAGTACCGGTTAGATCTGCCCCTCTCGCCATTAAGAGCTTCGCATAATCGACGGAGGTACATCCCCTTTTCTGCGTAAGGTATGGATCGAAATAATAAAAGACTTCCGGTCTTCCCCCAGAAGGGGAAACATCGGAAGCCACTTTTATAAAGTAAGTATTTTCAATCTAGCACGATATAATTAAATATTCAGAGCTTGCAACAGCTTGTAGATCATCGCCGCAGCTTCCGCTCTGCTTGCCGCTTGGCCCGAACGGAACGTATGATCCTCATATCCGTTCAAAATACCGGCCGTCACCGCTGTATTCACCGACGGTTGAGCCCAAGCTGGGATAGAAGAAGCGTCCTGGAACTGCACCTGTCCGGCGCTGTTTGCCGTATTCTGCTCCACCATACTCAGCGCGCCGGCTATGATCGTCGACATTTCAGCTCTGGTGATCGTTTGATCCGCTTTAAACAACACGGCGCCATTTTCCTTGTAGCCGTGAATGAGGCCTGCTTTTACCGCTGCGGCCACACTTGCTTTAGCCCAAGCCGGAATTTCTTTGTCATCTGCAAACTCCGTAGTTTCCGCGGAAGTCTGAAGCCCCAAAGCTGCTGCGACCATTTTGGCGAATTGTGCTCTGGTTACGGTATCTTCCGGACGGAAGGATTGATCCTCGAACCCTTGAATGACATTCATCCCGATTAACCGATCCGTGTACTGAGCCGCCCAATGGTTTCTCAAATCTTTATACTCTACCGGTTGGTAGCCGTAGACGGCAAATTTCGTAAAATGGCTGACGCTTACCTGGACGGTTCCATCTGATTTTACGGTTCCGCCCAAATAAATCCAACGCTTCTGCAGCTCATTGTAGTAATAGACTGCGGCGGTATATCCTGGCTGCAGCTCATCCGCTTTGTAATTAAGGGTAATCTCCACCGGCTTGTTGAAAGTATGACCCGTAGAGCTGGTGAATTCCACCGTTTGACTCAAAGCTTGCAGCTTTCCGGCCGATTGCACTTCTTGTTCTGCAACGACAGCTACGCTTACTTTACCGTCCGCAGAAACAGCTCCGGAAGGAATTTTGAATGCAGCTACATCTTTAAGGCTGCCTTCCGCGCCCTGCTTGGCATCCAGCTTTACTTCCACAGAAGGAAGGGCATGAGATTCGGTCGAAGGAGTGCCTGGAGTCGCATTTCCATTGCCGTTGGAGCTATCATTTTGTCGGGAATTAACGTACACCGTACGATTGACTTCGTCCGCTGCGTTCCCTGCTAGATCCTTCGCGTTGTAATGAAGCGTGTAGGTTCCCGGAACGGATGAATTCACCGATCCCGTTACAGTTACCGCCTCTGTAACACCAAAATTGTCCGATGCGCTTGCTCCCTGCTCGTTGTACTCATTGCCTGCCGTCAAAGTAACGGTGCTCTCTCCCTTAAGGGTAATAACCGGCTTCGTCCGGTCAATTTTGGCTGCGAGCGGAAGGACAGCCTCATTACCTAAGTTATCCGTCGCCTTGAATAATAACGTATGCATACCTTCTTCCGATACTGCAACCTTGCTGCCGTCAGTGTAGGACTCATAATTCACCCCGCCATCGGTCGACAGCTGCATTGAAACAGTAATTAGCGGGGAAAATACGCTGGCATAGACACTGGCGGTCACGCTTTGATTCGTCCATGCACCGCTCGTATAAGACTGGCCGTCCGCCGTACTCATCGTACCTTGAAGCTGCAATGCACCCGAATTGTCGGCACCTTTCACCGTCGCATAAAAGGTTTTGGCTACGCTGGAATCACCGCGCTTGACTGTAGCGGTTAAATTGAGCACCGTGTCGTTTTTAGGACGGAAAACCAGCTTACCGTCATCACCGATCAGCAAATGGTTGGAGCTGGACCATGTGATGGACGTTCCGTGTTCTCCCGATTGCGGCAAGGAGATGTCCGACGCTACTGCGGTTATGTCGCCCAAGTCAATAGCTGCGGCGGTATCATTAACCGCTTGAAGATCGCTGTAAGGCTCGGCGGTAACAAAGATAGGGTTTGAATAAAACCACAGGTCCTTATAGTTCCGTTTGTTGATTTCTGTGAACCTGGTTTCGTTATCTGCAATGTCCGTTTTCGGGTCGATCAACGGCTCCCCATTGCTTGTTTCCCCATCAACGTTCATGCCAAGATTGGTGCCCCGTAGTCTGAAATATTGGCTCTTGCTCGCAGCACCCAAATGATAAGTAATGACATTGTATCCGTCCGCATCCGTCGTCCAGTCACTGCTGGTAAAAGTAGCTACGACTTGGGCCGAATCGTTCGTTTCCTTGCTGTAAGCATCCGTCCCAGGCTGCGCCTTACCGGTTACATCCCCGGAAATCAGGTCCACGTGATCCACCTGCACGGCATCTCCGTTGTTGTTTTTGTCAGGGCTTTTGAAACGGATAGTAAGCGTCATATCGTCCCCCTGCTTCACTTGCAGGTTTCCGCCCATTTCTGCCTTGCTTCCGGCGCCGTCGACATGAAAATCCAGCGCGTTAATCAAGTCGCCGAATACAGAGAACGATTTGCCTGACCGCATGCCATCCAGGACGGCCTGCATATTGGAGCCATTGACCCAAGTATAGTTCTTGGAGTATTGTCCCGGCCAATACCCGCTGGAGTATTGGCGGTTCCCGCTGATTTCGAAATGAGAATCCGAATTGGAAAAATTCCAGAACCGACGCCCTTCTCCCAGCAGCGCATCCCACACGCCCCCGAGTTTGGCAACCATATAGTCTGCGCCGCCATACGTTCTGTTCTTCGGATTCGTCAGATTCAAACCACCTCTATCGGGTTCCATCTGGTTGCCCGGCATGCCTTCCATTCCGAAAAAGACGTCAGGAGCTGCGTTGTTGAAATCGCGAATATCCGAAGCCGAGTAAATCGTTTTGCCGCTGGAATTCGTTTTTCTTGATGGATGATTTAAAATGGCGTAGCTGGTGTTCGCATAATTCGTTTCCAGCCAGCTAATAGCCTTTCTGGCATCGCTCGATGTCGAGTAAGCCCGGCTATCTTTCGCGTCCCATGCGGCAACATCCGCCGGATCAAACATACTTGCGGCCCGGTTCGTAAACAAGTACTCGAACTGATTCGCCACTTTCAAGCCTTCAGCCGATCCCGAATCGTCCGTCAAAATGCCGACCCCGACATGATCGTAGGTTGGCATATCCCACTCAAACCCTGAGAAAATAATTTTATTTTGATAATTGCCCGCATCCTGAAGCTGCTTGATTTTCGGCGCCTGATATTGAATAATGCCTTGGGAAAACGGAATCGGACCTCCCGATATCGTATTTCCCTCGTCATCCCGGCTCGATGTTCTCAAATGGTCGGAAAGGGCCATCCAGTCCATGCCATAATTGTTAAATGCATAATCAAGCACGTCCTTCAAGGATTGCTGCGCATCGTCGGATTGATAAGTATGTGCGTGATATTCACCTGCCATCCATTTCCCTGTACTTGCCGTGCCGTTAGCATTCGCTTGCGTATCAGCTGCTCCATAAACGGTTGCGGCAGGGAAGCTTTGACCTAACAGACTGAGGGCAAGCGGAAAAATCGAGGCTAAACGAAACCATTTCTTTGATGTGTGAGCTAGCAAGTGATAAACCTCCAGATAAGTGAAATATGCAAAAAATGAGCTTGAAAATTAGGTTATGCCGTCTGCATGTATACCTTTTTACACTCCTGTGCAGGCCTCCCCCTTGAGGTGATAACAGTCAACAAGCAAGTATTAATCTATAGGATGACCCCACACATGTCCATAGAATGGGCACAAGCCATATAAAACCTTAACAATACAGCGCTCTCATACGGATAAGGCACTATGTAAAGTCGATCCCCGTGCCCGTTCTTATCGCATTTTAAAAAGTACTGCTTGCCATGTATTTACCCAGAGAAGTAACCTTCGTCAATATAAAAAAGACCGTTCATTTTGAACAGTCCACAAACCATTAATAAAGCAGCTTCGTTTTTCCCTTTATTTGTGCATCCGCTCTAACCCTCTCCGCTTCCGCAGCATTAGAAATATACACATTCTCCACTCGGCTGCCGAGTGCACTAACCACTTCATTCGTTATCGTTCCTACTCGCTTGGCGATTTCGCCGGCTGTAATGCTCTCTTCGCCATCTTGTCCGATCAGTGTTGCCGTATCTCCCTGACGAACGTCAGCTATAGCCGTAACATCGACCATCATCTGATCCATACAGATTTTCCCTACTATTAAAGCCCGCTGGCCATGTATGAGCACGCAGCCTCCTTTTTGGGACAGCTCGCGCGGAATACCGTCTGCATAGCCAATCGATACCGTTGCGATTTTGCTATCTCGTGAAGGCGTGTAGCAGCCATTGTATCCGACGGGCTCGCCTGCTTGAATGCTCTTTACCAACGTAACCGTCGCCTTCAGAGACAAAACCGGACGCAGCTCGACGTTAGCATGCACGCGGTCGTTATCCTGGCTCAGTATGCCATACAGGGCAATACCCGGCCTTACAATTCCGTAACCTCGTTCAGGATAATTTAAAATGCCATAGCTGCTCTGAATATGGGTTATCCCCGAATCGAAGCCGTCTGCTGTAAGCTGGTCGACCACGCTGTCAAATCGCTCTAACTGAAGCCTCGTAAAGTCCACATCTTCCTTGCGGTGGCTTTCCGCTGACGTGAGGTGGCTGAATGTGCCCATGACCTGCAAATTTTTATGCTGATACATCGACCGTATACGCTCCATGTCGTTGTAATGCTCACCAAGCCGATTCATGCCCGTATTGATTTTAATATGCACCTTTATTTTCTTCCCAAAAGCTTGAAGCCTCTCCGCATCATCTGCACTAATAACGGTCTGTGCAAGCTTGTAGCGGCGCAGCTCTTGAAGTCGATTTAAAGGCGTATAGCCTAAAATGAGGATATCGCCTTTGATTCCTTTTTTACGCAAGGCTATGCCTTCATCAATCTCCGCGACGGCGAAGGAACGAACGCCCGCTTCATTAAGCTTCCTTGAAATGGGGATGCTCCCATGACCGTATGCATCCGCTTTGACAACCGCCATCATTTGGGTGCCTGCTCGGGTAATCTTTTTAAATTGCCTGAGATTATGCTCTAAATGATCCAAATTTATTTCTGCCCATGCTCGATGCATAGCGGGTTTCCGAGGTTTGTTCCTTTGCTTAATCAGCACCAAACCCGCTGCCACTAGCATAGATAATAACGTAACCGCAAGGAAATGCAGAAGACTGTCTCCTATGAAAAGCTCGGCCGTTCCCGTTAACTTTGCGATGCCACGCACCGCTACTATGAACAGGGGATACAAAATATAAATCCACATGCTCCATTCCCGAATAAACGGACTTGCCTTCCATTTAAGCAGGAGCGCTAGCTGAAAAAAGCTGTACACAGCAGGAACCAAAGCGATATACATGCTGTCATGGCGCGGCCAGCCCGCATTTTTTAAGGCTATGCCCTCGGCCACTAGCAAGCAGACCGATCCGAGAAAGCCTGCCGCATACCATTTCCATGCAAGCTTGTTCGTTTTTTGAGCGGACCATGCTCCAAGGGCAATATAAAGCGGTGCAAAGCCAATCCCGTTTCTCGTATAGTCGAACAGCTTCGTATACAGGGCACTCAGCAGGCTGTTTTGCTCAGCAAGTCCAGCATAGCTGTCCTCTAGCAAAGCGATCGCATATAAAATAACGGTCACCGCTAACACGATCCATAGTGCCAACCTGGCATGGAACACATACACAATCCACATGCCGAGCAGAAGCGCTGGCAAATACCACAGGTGGTAAAACGTGCCGTTAAATACGATGTCCTTCCACAAGGACGCGATTCCAAACGACTCTGTAAAATAGCCCATATAAATATTCAAAGGGACATATAAAAGAATAGCAAGGAGATACAGCTTTCCTATATGGCCAGAAAAACGGCCTAAGGCTGCCCAATCATTTCTTTGATCTCCCGTAAGCTTAATGAAGAAGAAATACCCGGACGCCATAAAAAAGAAAGGGACAGCAAGGCGTGCCACGATGCTTGTCACGATAAAATCGGCATTGGGACTGTAGGAGCTTAAGGGCCCCGTATGAATGGCAATGACCAGTAGCGCGGCAGCTAGCTTGAAATAGTCCACACCGCCATAGCCAAATTTACTCACAGCTCCCATCGCCTTTCCGATGAAATACAGTCACAACAAAGCCATCCTGATTATTGCCGGATAATTGATAGCGATCTCCGCTCACGATTGGCACAGTAGTTATATGTTCCTCCGCTTTAACATAATAGATTTGGGCAAAGGCAGAACGCCCCTCCACATAAAGATGCTTGTTGTTAAAGGCGAATTGCTTGATATATGCCGTGTACTCTTCCAGGCACAAATCTTGCTGCTTCATAAGCATGGAATGCGGATAGCCCACGTAACGGTAATGCCACGGCTCGCAAGCAATGCCCGTTTTCCCTTCCTTGCTTTCCTGATATCTTTGGATAAAACCGTACTCTGCCGCAAGCGCTTTGAATCTGCCGCTCGCTCCATCATCCGGAAACGATGGACGTATATAATCGATATCGCCCCTGTACAGACCTACATCTACAGCAAGTCCCGTTTGGTGCTCGCTCGCTCCCGGAATGGCCACATATCTCGCTGTGAAAGCAGCCCCATTCTCCTCTAGCGAAGCGGCAAATATCCTTGCTTGTGCTTCTCTTGAGCGATAACCGCTTACCGCGGCAATATCATCCTCCGCCTGGCATGCCTCCAGGAGGGCAGACAATTGCTGGATACATATTTTCTCCAGTGTTATGCGCTGCTCCTCCACATGGCTGGCCTGCCGAATACGCGAAGACAACGCCCCGAGGTTTGGCTCAAGCTGTCTCACCGGATTTTCCTGATTCACAAGGATTAAGCAGCCTTTATGCACATCGTCTCTGCCTACCTGTATATTGCTTTCATGCTGCCTTTCGTGCTGCCTCTCGCTGGGCTTGCGGCTTATGCTTATTTGTAGCTCCATCACAATGGGGCCTTTGCTGTCTCTAGATCAATGAGACGCTCCAGCAGCTCAGGAAAGGCAATGCCCGCATGCTTCATCATATTCGGATATCTGCTGTGCGCCGTGAAACCGGGCAGCGTGTTTACTTCATTAAATAAGAGCCGCCCATCGCTCGCATAAAATAAATCAACTCTTGCTAGCCCGCTGCAGCCCAGCACGCTGTAAATCCGCAGCGCCATATCCTTCACTTTGTCCGCGATTTCCTTATGGATGCGGGCAGGCAGATGAATGGCTGCTGTGCCTAGCGAATATTTCTCTTCATGGTCGAAAAACTCGCCCGTCAGCGCAATTTCATCGATTTCGCCGATTATAGGCTGCGAGGCATCGCCAAGTACGGCGCAGCCAACCTCAAAGCCAATCACATGCTGCTCGATTACGATTTTCCCATCATGGGTAAAAGCTTCTTCGATGCCGCTAATCAGCTCTTGCTCCGTATAGGCTTTCGTTATGCCGATGGAGGAGCCTGATCTGGAAGGCTTCACATAAAGCGGGAAGCCCAGCTTCGCCGCTGCCTTTACTGCTTCGGCAATGGAATCGCCAGCCAGGACGGTAATCGAAGGCGGCACTTCCAGCCCGGCAGCTTGGACTACATTTTTGGCCACCGCCTTATCCATACAAATAGCAGAGGACAATGTGCCACAGCCTACGAATGGCAAGCCCGACAGCTCAAGCAGCCCCTGCACGGTGCCGTCTTCACCATTTTTACCATGCAAAACCGGGAATACGACATCTAATGTGGTGATGTGGAATTCCGTATGAACAAGCTCAATCAGCCCTCTCGTTTCTTTACTCGGTGATAGAAGGGCCGGCATACATTTATCTGGCTGGCCGCTCCAGCAATCCTCACGAATATCTGCTATGTCACCGTTATATCTATACCAACGTCCGTCTCTCGTAATACCGATCATGACGACCTCATATTTATCTCGATTCAAATGCTCCAGGACAGCGGCGGCTGAGGATAACGACACCTCATATTCCGTAGAACAACCGCCGAACAATACGCCCACTCGTATTTTATTCATCTTCTTATTCATCCCCCTATCAGGTGTATGAATCTATCATAGAGAGCTTCTCTTATGAGCCCATAAACATAAGCTTAGTAGTATCGAAACATTTGCTTATCATTTCTTAACCTTTCTTAACATTTGTTTAGCAAAAACAAAAATCACAATTCCTCGTGTACAAGGCAATTGTGTTTTCGTTATTAATATAAGGGGAATCGCGTTTCAAATACCGTCTCGCCTCGCCTGCTTTTTACCGCAATCGTTCCATCATGCAGCTCCACGATGCTCTTCGCAATCGAAAGTCCGAGCCCCGTCCCGCCAGTCTGCTGAGACCTGGATTGGTCTCCACGATAGAAGCGTTCAAATAAATAAGGCAAATATTTCTCTGGAATTGGCTCGCCGTAATTGACGACCTCCACTACAGCATAACCATGCTCCTGCCGCAAACGGACATCGACATAACCGCCTTCCTGCCCGTATTGAATCGCATTCATGATCAGATTTTCAAAGGCTCTGACCAGCCGGTCGCCGTCGGCCTTAATTTTGAGCGGAGCAGGGTCCGGGTATGCCCGCCCCTTCATTCCTGCTGCTTCCAGATTCGGAACGAACTCCTCTAATAGCTGCTGGATAAAACCGTTTAAGTCCAATTCGAGCTTTTCCAAGGGCATGCCGTTATTCACTCGCGTAAATTCGAATAAATCATCAATCAATTTTTTCAAGCTTAATGACTTTTCGTAGGCAATTCCAATGTAATAACGAAGCTCCACCTCATCTTTATAACGATCATTTTCGATCAGCTCCAAAAAACCGAGAATCGATGTCAAAGGCGTGCGCAGATCATGTGAAACCCCTGTAATTAAATCATTTTTCGTCTTCTCCGCCTTGCGCTCCTCTTCAATTAACGTGTTCAGCTTGTGGCCCATTTGATTGATGTTATAAGCGACTTCCCCCAATTCATCCGAGGATTTCACCGCGATCTCATAGTTAAGATTCCCATTTGCAATCTGTTGGAGACCGAATGTAATTTCCCTTAAATAATGAATGGTTTGATTGCTGATCAGGAAAAATACGACCAAGAAGAGAAAAAAGCAAGTGGCGATGATAAGCGGCAAACGCCCTGCCGTTTCAATAATGCCGCGTATGAGCTCTCCTAACGGCGCTATTTCTGCAAGCAATACGACCATAAAATAAAGTAAAACAAATAAAATAAAGCTGATGACGAGGCTTACTAAAAACCCGAATACGAGCTTCCAGCGAATCGTTCGAAACAGCCAGCTTCCCGTTCCAAATGATGCAAAGCTTCGACGATAACTGGCATTTGCTGCTTTCGTTTCCCGACTGTAAAAAAATATTAAACAGATGCTAAATAAAAGCAAAGCCGCAAAAATGACAAGCGTTATGGTCCCTACCATATTTTGCAGCCCTCTTACGGTTTGCCGGAAAGGCCCGATATTCATTAGAAAATTAGCTGAGAGACCATAGGCGAAAAACAATCCGATTATGGTAATTACGATGCTTCCCAGCGTAGAAAAGATGAGGCGTCTCATTTGCTCACTGCTCATAGCGCCTCCATTTTATAGCCGATGCCCCATACCGTTTTAATAAACTTCGGATGCTGTGGATCTTTCTCGATTTTCTCGCGGATTTTACGGATATGAACCATGACCGTATTTTTCGATTCCATGAACGGCTCATTCCATGCTACCTCGTAAATTCGTTCCGTACTAAGAACGATTCCCCGATTAATGGCCAACAGCTCCAGCACGGCGAATTCACGCGGCGTTAGCTTCACCTCTTGCCGATCGACAGTAACGGTATGGGTCGCATTATTAATGACCAGATCATCGATTACGATTTGTTGGTCGTTGCTGGGCTCCGACCTCCGTGTACTAATCCGATTATAACGGCGCAAATGGGACTTAATGCGCGCGACAAGCACAAGCGGACTAAACGGCTTGGACACATATTCATCGGCCCCGATGCTGAGCCCCGCGATTTTATCAATATCTTGCGTCTTCGCTGACAACATAATAATCGGGATGTTGTGATCCTCTCGAATTTTCATACACGCTTCCAGTCCGTCCATCTTCGGCATCATCACATCAAGAATGATGAGATCAACGCTATTTTTGCTTAGCAGCTCAAGCGCCTCCAATCCATTCGACGCCTGCAGCAGATTATATCCTTCATTCAGCAAATAAATCTCAATCAGCTTCAATATTTCCTTTTCATCATCAACCATTAATATCGTTGCAGCAGCCATTGCGTTTCCCCTTTCCTCCAAAGCACCCTTGCCTCGTTGATTGCAGTTTAACCTTCCTTCTATTATGAAGGAAACAGTTTAACTACAAGGGCCCCATTGCTTATGAATGGTTTAACTTTTTCTTAACGATGTGCAGACATCTCTCTTATATGCTGTCCCCATTTAACGGATATTACCTATTCACGCCATTTGAAGGATTCAAATGTGCATTTCATCCAAAGGCTGTTTATTCAAGGCCAAAAGATTGTATGATGTTTAAATACCGTCGTAGAATGACACAAGTGGAACTGAAGGAGGTAGCCTTTATGTACAGAGTGGCGATTTGTGAGGATGAGCAGCAGCAAAGAGAGCTCGTTAGAAGCATGCTGATTGCTTTGTCGATCAAGTCCAATATCGAGTTTGAAATCGAATTATTCAGCTCGGGAGAGCAGCTCCTGTCTCATTATGAGCGGGAAGAGACGCCCTTCCATATTTTAATATTGGATGTTGAAATGAATGGACTAAACGGAATTCAAACCGCTCGAAAAATAAGAGGGTTAAATCGCCTCGATGAGCAAATTGTTTTTTTGACAAGCTACCCTGAATATATGGTCGAAAGCTTTGACGTCATGACCTTTCAATATTTATTAAAGCCGGTAGCCCCTTCGATTCTCGAGGAAAAAATAATGAAGCTATGCCAATACTTCCAAGCGCTTCACAAAAAATTTTTGGTCATCAAGTCGGCCTATGAAGAGGTCGTTTTAAAATATGATGACATCATTGGCATTGAAGCGGCCAAAAGCTTGACGATAAAGAGCAAGCTGAATTTTATAACCTCACATGGAACTTATGAAAGCAAAGGCATCCTTGCCGACTATGCTGCAGCCTTAAAGGATAGCAACTTCTTGCAAATCCATCGATCTATTATTATTAATCTGCTCCATGTGAAGAAGTTTGCGAGCGGGGTTGTTCTCATGTCTAGTGGCCTGGAGCTGCCGATCGGCCGTTCGAAAATCAAAGAAGTGAAAGATTTTTATACCAAATTTATGATTATGAGGGTTAATGAATATGATTCAAGATAACCTGTTTATTGTATTAAGCATTGCTCTTGTGATGGGCGTCCAGATCTCTTTTTTCTTCAATTCGGTTTTTGGCAAGCCGACTAGAAAGCCTTATCGATTCCTTTATTTCATTGTTTTTATCGTGCTCGATTGTCTGTATTTACTTTTTTATATCTCTCCTATAGTATCCTCGATTTTAGCGCTGCTTGTCATATTTAGCTTGGCTCAGTCTTACAAGGTCGAGTTAAAAGCCAAAATCATTTTTACGATCCTTTATGGCGTGTTAATGTCCATCGTTAATCTAATCTCGCTTTATATTTTTTATAAACTGGATTCCGTTGACTTCAGCAACTTTAATTCTATCAATGCTCAGGATCAGCTCGCATATACGAAGGCTACTTTGCTCACCTGCATCATCATGTTTGCAGTCATTCAAATGATCCGGCTGATTGCCAAACACCGAAGCTTCTCTTTGCATTATCGCTACTATTTACTCATTATGATTATCCCTGCAATCAGCCTATACCAGCTTAATGTGCTGACGAGTTATAGTGAAAAGAACATTCACTATTTCATATCGGTCATTGGATTTCTTTTCATCAATGTGATGATCATTTATATTTTCGATACGATCATTGAAAAATTTCAAATTACGCATGAGAATGCCCAACTGCAGCAGCAGATGGATTATCAGGATGCCAATTACGAAAAAACCGTTCATAGCTTCAAATCGATTAAAAGAATTATTCACGATACGAACCAGCAGTTTTTGTACATTGAGGAATGTATTAAACGAAATGAGCTGGCGGCAGCCATGGAGCATATTAAGACAACGCTAAACAAAGTCGAAGGCGCCTATCAAAGGGTAAATACGGGCAACTTGGTTATCGATGCCCTTGTTACTAATACGCTTACGATTGGCCAGGCGAATGGCATACGAATCGATACGAAGCTTAACCTGCACGCCCAGGAAGTAACGATTGACCGGTATGACCTATGTGTCGTCCTTGGAAATATGCTGGATAATGCAATCGAAGCTTCTAAACAGGTCAGAATCGCCGAGGATCGCTCCATTCTAATTCATATACATGCCAATGAGTCTGCGCTGTTCATCCATATCCTTAATCATATGGAAACAGAAGCCGCCCCGCTGCATAGCCAGAAGCCAAACCCGGAATACCATGGCATTGGATTAACCAACATCGCTAGAATATGCGACAAATATGGTGGTCATATGACGATCGAAACGAAGCCGAAACGATTTCATAATATGGTGATGCTGCCATTTTGAACGAACAGTCCTTAAACAACCTTGTTGTTTAGGGATTGTTTTTTTCGTTTCAGGGTCATTGGCTCCATAAGCTTCTCCCTCCTAGTAAGATAGATGCAGGAAGTAAAATTTGGTAAAGAACTTAAGGGGAGGTTTTTTAAAATGAAGAAAATGATTGCTGGATTAATGGCTGCTACGCTGTTCATTATCCCTGTAACTCAGACTTTTGCTCAGGCTAACAAGGATGCGGTTAAGGATACGGTTAAGGAAAAGGCGCAGCAGCTCGCTTCGGAGATCGTGTCCAATTACGGTGTCAGCGGGCTGCAATATGCGATTTTGGATGAGGGGGCCGTTACCCTGTCCGATAACGCGGGGGTATATGATAAAGCGACCAAGGCGCCAATTACGAAGGACACGATGCTTGGAATAGGCTCGGTAAGCAAGATGTACGTTACGGCGGCAGCGATGATGCTCGCTGATTCTAAGCAAATCGATATCGATAAACCGCTGACGACGTATATCAAGGATTTTAAAATGGCCGATGATCGCTACAAACAAATAACGCCTCGTATGCTCATGAATCATTCAGCAGGACTGTACGGTTCTCACTATGAAAATGGCATGCTGTTTGGTGACAATGACACAAGTAATCATGATAAATTATTGTTAAGATTGCAAACCGAACGCTTAAAATCAGCTCCCGGCGAATATTCAGTATATAGCAACGATGGTTTCCAGCTGCTGGAGCAGTTGGTCGAACGAGTGAGCGGTTTAAGCTATACCGAATTCATTGAGCAGCGTATAGCCAAGCCTCTGAATTTAAGCTCTACGAAAACACCACTCGACTCCTTCGATAGGACGCGGCTGGCAAAAACGTATTTTCCCACGATGAATCAAGCTATGCCCGTCGAAAACGCCAATGTCATTGGGACAGGAGGCGTTTACTCAACGGCGGAAGAATTAAATCAATTCGCTGAAGTATTAATCGGCAATCGTACCGATATTTTATCCGCACAATCTGCCAAAGCGATGCAAAGCCATGAGTATAAAAAGGGCATCTGGGTTTCGGATGAGTCCAATACCTTTAACTATGGTCTTGGCTGGGATGCCGTCAGCTTGGCACCGTTTGATGATTATGGAATAACAGCCCTTTCTAAAGGCGGAGATACCATGATGTATCATGCTGCTCTGATTTCGCTCCCTGAGCACAACATTTCCATCGCCGTGCTTTCTTCGGGAGGAAGCTCCCTTTACAATAGCGTTTTTGCAACCAATGTTTTGCTAGAATATTTAAAAGCGGAAGACATTATTCCGGATATCCTACCCGATAAAAGCTTCGAGCCTTCCGTGAAAGTGGATATGCCGGCAGAGCAGCTTGCTTATTCTGGATTTTACGGTACAGTGGGGTCAACGATGAATATTGCAATTGAGGACGGAGAGATTGATTTACCCGCTTTATTGGGGGGATTTATACCTGCGCAAAAATACGTATACACAGGCAATGGACAATTCAAAAACCAGGAAGGCAACATAACCTTAAGCTTCGAGCAGCAAACCAATGGCAAAACCTATTTAAAGCTTAACTCCTATTTGAATTTCCCGGGAGTCGGCCAAACGCTCATGGTCGTTTATAGCTATCAGAAGCTGGACCCTAATCCTCTAACGCAGGCAACGAAACAGGCTTGGGAAAATAGAAACGGCAAAAGCTACTACCCTTTGAATGAAAAAATAACTTCTATTTTTTATTTATTGCAGTCGTATTTCGTAAAGACGGTATCTGTGAATACCGAATATGGATATGCATCCGGCACTAAAATTGTGGATGAAAATACAGCAGTCAATGTTGCTGAAATTCCGGTTATGGACGGAAGAGATGCCTTTGACTTGAATTTTTACACCTTGAAAAATAAAGAGTATTTAATGATCGATGGCTCCTCCTATATCCGTGAAGATGCGGTCGAACCTATTTTCAGCGGAAAATCGTCGGTTAGCACGATACCATCGAGCGGTCATGCTGTATGGTTTAAAATAGATAAAAAATCAGCAGATAAAATGATGACCGTTGATGTGCCAGCAAGCGGCGGCTTTGCCGTGTATGATGCAGCAGGAATGATCGTAAACTTTTCAATAGCCAGCAACGAAAATTCGGTGAAGCTGCCGAAAGACGGGCTGATCGTTTTCGGAGGCCAAGCCGGAGATAGCTTTACCATTCATTTGAAGAAGCAATAAAGGTTTGGTACAGTCATAGATAGCAGCTTATCTATCGATACCTATCAGCAAAATAACGGCTTCGTTACAAAAAAGTCCCCTCTTAGCCTTGCATTTCGCATGTCTAAGAGGGGTTTTTCATACGTTTAACAGCGTGTTTTATAAACGGTTGTCGCTTCTTTCTACTTCCTCAACGCTTTGCCGCTTTCCTATCCCAAACACATAATATCCAACAATGACAATCCCAATGAATGAGGCTCCTACAATCAATGATGTCCGCGTATCCGGGTTGAACCACATTCCGATAATGACAAGCAGCAGGAAAATGATAATGATGTAGTTGCTGACCGGAAACCATTTCGATTTGAACGTATGGTCATCCATTTCATTTTTCCAGCGCTTTCTGAATTTAAACTGACTGAATGCCAATGCAAACCACGGTACCATTCCTGGAAGAACGCTTGCACTGTAAATATACAAAAACATTTTGGAATCTGGCAGCAAATAGTTCAATAATACACCGATCAATAGCAAGGAGATTGTTATTACAATGCTGTTTCTAGGCGCACCGCCCTTGGATACTTTGCCGAGAAACTTAGGCGCTTGTCCGTTTTGAGACAACGTATACAGCATTCGTCCAGCACTATAAATCCCGCTGTTGCATCCCGACATAGCCGCTGTAAGAACGACGAAGTTGATAATACCCGCGGCGACAATCCCTACTTTGGCGAAGGTCAGCACAAATGGACTTCCTGTCTCCGAGGCCTCGTTCCAAGGATAGAGGGTCACGATGACAAAGATCGCCCCTACGTAAAAAATCAGAATACGCCAGACAATATTTTTAATCGCTTTTTTCAATGTGAATTTTGGATTTTCAGCTTCACCTGCCGTAATCCCGACCATTTCAACGCCCTGATATGCCGCCGTTACAATACAAAGGGCGAATAGAAAGCCCTTCAGTCCGCCAGGGAAAAACCCGCCATGGCTGTAGAGATTAGCCAGCCCGATTGGCTGTCCCCCATTGCCGAGGCCAAAAAAGATCATGCCTGTTCCAATGACGACCATCACTACAATAGCCGTAACTTTAATCATCGCAAACCAAAATTCAAACTCGCCATAAAGCTTGACCGCTGCCAGGTTCGCCGCTGCAATAATTAACACTCCAGCTAGAGCAGGCAGCCATTGCGGAATATCCGGGAACCAATAGCTCACATAAATTCCGATTGCGTAACCTCGGCCATACCTACCGTGACCCATAAAAACCAGTAGCTCCAGGCGGTCACAAACCCGGCAAGTGGGCTAATATATTTGTGAGCAAATGTAGCAAATGAACCGGTTACAGGCTCTTGAATCAACATTTCCCCCATAATGCGCATTACAAAAAAGATGATGATCCCGGCCAATAAATAGGCCAACAGCACGGAGGGCCCTGCCCATTTAATCGTGCTTGCCGATCCCATAAACAATCCAACGCCGATCGTTCCACCTAAAGCGATCAGTTCTACGTGCCTAGGCTTTAGCCCTCTTGTCAATTGCTTCGATTCCAAACGATATTCCCCTTTTCATCTGTCGCACCCATTTAGAAGCTATGCCTTACATTAACGCAATGCAGTATTGCCCCAACAAATTGTACGGCAAGCTTCAAGGAATTTCAACAAGCAATGTGAGGAAGGTCTGAGCAGTGATTTCCATTAAATTAACTACCCTTTTACACATGATGAATCAAAATATAAAAATCCAAACAGCCCGTCACTTGTGATCGGACTGTTTGGATGGAGGTAACGCAGTTGTATGGGCTTCAAAGCAGATTAGTACTGGCTATATATCCGGTGTAGGAATACGGCTGCTTCCGCTCGTGTTGTTAGCGCCCGAGGATTAAGCTTATCTCCAGAACCGGAGATTAGTCCTTCCTCCACAAGAAGCATTAGGCTCGATTCCGCATAAGCGGCAATATCCTCTTTGTCACTATAGGATTCCAGCACGGTGAGATTTTGTGCAGCTCCAATTCCTTTGAATTTTTCCAGCGTACGGGCCGTCAATACCATCATTTCCTGCCGCGAGATGCGTTCCTTAGGATGAAATTCATTGCTGCCGGTACCTGTTGCCAGACCTAGCTGCTTCGCTATTCCCAGTGCTTCGTAATAGTAGGCATTCGGCTCTGCATCAGCGAAGTTTTCTTTAAACTCGGTTGTCAGTCCTAATGTCTTCACCAGCAGGACAAGGTAATCGGCACGTGTAATTGGCGCTGTCGGCGAAAACGACTCCACCGATGTGCCGCCGATAATTCCCTTGGAGGCCATCATTTCAATCGCGGGCCTAGCCCATTCTACGCTGCCCAGGTCTGCGAAGGTTTTATGCACATAGGCCACTGCGTAGGAGCTAAAGTGCGACGTTTCAAAGGTCACCGTTCCGCTCACCGCATCGTAGCGTCCGCTTGGAACAGAGATGGCGTTGCCGCTGCCGTCAATATACCAAATGACGATATGCTCTGGATTTTTCAATTCCTCAGCAGTCGGCACGTAAGGGATGGTGATTTCAACTGGCGCAGTTGGATTGTTCCACGGCACCGTTACGCCATTCAGCTCCAATGTAAGCTCAATCAGCGGGCGGTCGCCTACCGCTTCAGCCACTTTAGCGGACAACCCCTTCTTATCGCCAACGCCAATCGTAAGGCTTGCGATTTTTCCATTCGTTTCTGCCATGCCATGCAGCATGTTAGCTGGAATGGCTATACTGCCTGCACGAGTTATGAAAACCAGTTCACCAGCGGCTTGCGCCATGGACAGTGAATCCGCTGGCACTTCGAGCGTGTAAGATTTGATAGCAGGGATATTTGGCACAGTCATAACCGTCGTCTCACTGCTGGCAAATATTTTCCCAGCCAGCTCGCCAATGGATATGACTGCGCGCCCTGCAGCGCTATCAATCTTAACCGGCAGCGTTGGAAGCGTCGCTCCCACACTTCCTGTAACGGTTACTTTGTAGTCAGGTGTCACAACGCTGCCTCCACTACTGCTTCCATTTCCTCCACTGTTACCATTGCCGCCATTGCCACTACCATTACCATTGCTTGGTTGGTTTACCGTTAGCGTCACGGTATAAGTGTCAGTTGAATCTGTAAATCCATCGTTGGCGGTGAAAAGCAGCGTCACAGTCCCTGCCAATGTTGGTGTGTACGTGTAGCTCTCAGCTGCCGCCACCGCCGCTGCACCGTCCACCGATACTTTGTACGTTAGCGGGTGATTATCCGCATCTTCAAAAATTTGTGCGAGGTCAAGCAAGTATGGCGTATTCACCGTCACAGCTGCTGTTCCTGTCGCATCCACATCCGTCTGGCGGACAGGTAACGTGTTGACCGTCAGCTCCACCGTATAAATGTCTGTTGAATCGATTGTTCCATCATTAGCTGAAAAAACCAACGTTACTTGGCCTGCCGTTATCGGACTGATTGTATAATTTTCCGAAGCAGCAGCAGCGGCTGCCCCATCTACGGAAACCTTGTACGTTAGTCCATCGCCGTCTGCATCTTCAAAAATAGTGCCTAGATCGAGCGTATAAGTCCCGTTCAGCGTTATAACGGCATTAGACGTTGCTCCAACGTTCGACTGACGTACTGGCATCGTATTAGCTGTAAGCTCCACCGTATAGGTATCTACAGAATCTATCACTCCGTCGTTCGCCGTAAAAACAAGCGTGTATTCGCCTCCCGCTGTCGGCGTGTACATGTAATTCTCGGTCGCAGCTACTGCCACTGCACCATCCACCGACACCTTGTAGGTTAAGCCATCACCATCCGCATCTTCAAAAATGCTGGCAAGATCAATTGTATACGGTGTACTCACCGTCACAATGGCTGCTGTCGTTGCATCTACATCTGCTTGGCGGACAGGCACCGTATTAGCCGTGAGCTTCACCGTATAGGTGTCCGCCGAATCGATCGTTCCATCGTTCGCTGTAAAAAGAAGCGTTACTTGGCCTGCTGTTGTCGGCGTGTACGTGTAATTTTCAGCCGCTGCTACCGCCGCCGAACCATCCACCGATACCTTGTACGTCAATCCATTTCCGTCGGCATCTGCAAAAATAGTGGCAAGATCGAGTGTAAACGGCGTATTTACTGTCACCGTTACTTCTGCCGTCGCATCCTTATCCGGCTGGCGGACAGGCAGCGTGTTCACCGTCAGCTCTACCGTATACGTGTCCGATGAATCGCTCATGCCATCGTTAGCGGTAAAAACGAGCGTAAATTGACCTGCCGCTGCCGGCGTATACGTATAATTCTCTGCTGCTATTACTGCGGCAGCGCCATCTATGGATACGTCGTAGGTTAATGCATCCGCGTCTGCATCTTCAAAAATAGCGGCTAGATCAAGCGTATACGCTGCGTTTAGCGATACAGTCGCAGTTGTCGCTGCAGCTACAGCCGCCTGCCGAACAGGTGCTTGATTCACCGCCAACTGGATCGTGTACGTATCGTCCGATAAGTCTTCCCCATCACTAGCCGTGAAAACAAGCGTTACTGGAGCTGCCGTATTTGGCGTGTAGGAGTAGGCTGTGTTCGCTGCTACCGCTGCTGCGCCGTTCACCGCTACGTTATAGCTTAGCGGTTCGCTGTCCGTATCTTCAAAGATCGTCGAGAGATCGATCGTATAAGGTGTGTTTAGCGTTACTTTGGCATTGTCCGTCGCATTTACAGCTGCCTTGCGATTAGGCTTATTGTTAGGCGCCTCTATAACGGTCAAGTTGAATGGCTTTATCCGGGTTTGCCCTCCGGATTTGCTGATTGTAGCTGTCAAAGTAATGGCATGATCATCATCGGTTGCCCTTGTCACTTGGCCTGTGCTTGGATTAATGAGTCCGCTCGCCGATGCGCTCCATATGATAGTTGAACCCGCGGCGCCATTTGTCGGAAGATTTAGATCCGCCGTCACATTATTTTCCGAGCTATTGGTTCCCTTGATCGAATCCCAGGTTAAATTCACATAGTCCAAAGCTGTGGATTCTTTGGGCGTATAGGACTGCCACTGGAGAGAAGGATAAGTGTACCCTTCCACTACTCTCCATACATTGTTGAAGTCCCAAGTGGAGTAGGTCGCCTGCTGCATGAGCTCTCCATCGCTTTTAGCTGAGCCTCCAGCCGATGTGGCTGCGCTCATATTATAGTAATAACTGTTTGTAACATTGCCGCTAGGATTGTAGCCAATCAGACCGCCATTGGCATCCCTTCCGCCACTTGCAATACCCGCGCTGTAGCTGTTGCTGACATCTCCCATATTCATCCCGATGAGGCCGCCTACAAAGACAGAGTTATCGCCGCTGGCACTTCCTGTGCTGTAGCTATTGTTAATCGATCCACCTGACTTATAGCCAACCAAACCACCGGCCATTCCATCTGTATCGGCGTCTGTATTGCCTGTACTGTAGCTGCCGTTGATATTGCCTGCATTTCTGCCGACTAGCCCCCCGACAACCGAGCTATTTTTGCCGCTGGCATTACCGGAACCGAAGCTGTTATTAATGGTTCCGCTTGATGTATTGGAGCCAATCAGACCGCCCGCTGAAGATGCATCTCCCGTTGTTACCGTGCTGCTGCTTTCGCTATCGCTAACGGTTCCCGCGTTCATGCCAGCGAGACCGCCAGCATAAGCCTGAAGATGATTTGCATTTACAGAGCCGCTGGCGCTGCTGCCCATGATTGATCCAGCATTCACACCGACCAGGCCGCCCGCACTAAAGACATCGGCGCCACTAGTAATCACGCTGTTGCTTGAGCTATTGCTGATCGTCCCCGCGTTATTACCAACCAGCCCCCCTACCGAGGTAGGATCGGTGAAAGAAATGAGACCGTTGCTCTTGCTATCAGTAACGGTTGCACTCGATGCAGTGTAGCCGACTAAACCTCCGACATGCGCATTATTTCCTGTAGCCGTAATATTGAAATCGGCCAGCGTCATATTTTTCAGTACAGCCCCGCCACTTAATTCTGAAAACAAGCCTACCATGACATCAGCTGAATTCATATTCATATTATAAATGCCAAAACCATTGCCGTCATAAATACCGCGAAAGGTCCCGAGCGGCGTCCAATTGCCCGTCAAGTGAATATCCCCTGTCTGCTGAAAATAAGCTCCCGCTCCCGGAATATTGACGTTGCTTAATTCCGCCGCGCTTGACACTTTATAGGGATTCGCAAGCGTGCCGTCTCCCCCTGAGAAATTCACCGTATCTTCAGCCGCATACACCGCTTGGGGCATCCCCACAGCGAAAATGCTTGCAATCATACTGATGACTATAAGCATAGCTGTCGCTCTTCTCCACACTCTTTTATCCATTATTCTGGCCTCCCGATTGCTTGCTTTCTTCCGCTTATTAAAGAACACCAAGGAATTAGCATCTTAATAGCGACGCCTTAGCGTATCAATATGATTATACTAAGAGCCAATAAAAGAATAATAAAAGAATTTAGGGATAAAAAGCGAAAAACCGCGGAGCACTGGGCTTTCGCAGTTTTTGTTTAATGAGGGATATTTTATTATTGGCGCTTCCCAGGCCAAATCCCCCCATTATTTTCTTCTATAGAACTTTTCCCAATTGTAAATGATTTCTACGAGTGAAAATTTCGACTGGAATCGTTCATCTTTTTCCCATTCCCTAATCGCTTGTTTTCTTGTTTGATAAAATTTGTAATCGCATATGTTCCAAGAACAATACACTTTTCTGTACCATTTACCATTATTCATACAACCTGCATAACGACGTACAGCTTTAGCAGCTTGCCGTTTTGCCCAACGCGTTCCTGGAGTGCTATGATCGGTAATGACGGGTGATTTTTTATAGCTTCTGCTCAATCTCTCTAACCTCCTTCTGGGAAGCTAGAGACCATCCAACGTTTTCATATCATTCACCCCTTCTCTCTTTCTTTATAATAAGCTATCTCAAATGATGCTTCTACTTCAATATCCAATCTACTCATCTTCTACTAATAGGCCCTCTGTTCATATCTGGCCCGCCATTTCCCCTTGAGCTTGCGTCCGATTGGGTTATCGCTTGAGCGGTAATGGCCTCGCATGAGGCAAGCACCAAGGAGCAGCTGAGCATAACGATAATTAAAGCAAAGCCATATCTTTTACTGCACATCTTTAGCTCACCTCTTCCAGCGTATAATCGTTATCGGAGGAAATATTTTTTCCACCCATACTCATAAAAGTCCTTAAAGCCCATGTAGGATAACACAATCAGCAATGGATACACTGGGTAGATATATCGGGACTTGATTTCCCATAACAGATAAAACCCGATAAATCCTAAAATGACGAGAATTAAAGAGGTTTCTTCGAATCGCTTGCCTTTAATTCCACCAATCAATCGGATGAAAATTCCGCCATACATCAGGAAGCTCATCACATACAGCATCCAAAGCAGCGCCGTTCTATAATTTGAATCAGCTTTAAACAAGTCCGTCGTCCATGTCGTATAGCTGTAGCGCTCCAGATTAAAGCTCCTTCTTCCCCCTGTATCGGACGAGCCATCGTTGCCCATGCCGTACCTTTCCATCTGGTACGTTCCTTCCGTCCACGTCCAGACGATCTTTTTAAAATACATTTCTGTTAAATCGCCTATACTCGCCTCGGACAGCTTATTGCTGATCGACTCCTTAAACAACTCTACACTGTCTGCCTTATTATAGCCCGCGTCTCTTTGATAAATATTGTAGCTTTGCCGGCTGTCCCAAAACCCAAACGTATTCATGTTGATGCCCATATTCAGCCACATGTAGACAGGCGCAGCATTATCATTGACCGATTCATCTACGACATTCGTGGCCTGCAGAACCGCGTTCTGCGTCCAGGCCGGAACATTAAACAACGCCGCCATGATGAACAAAGAGGCTATAGCCTTTTTCACTCCAATTTTCCTTATATTGAAAATAATGCTGAGCAGCACAGCAATCAGAAAAATGACGCCGATACTTCTGAAATAGTTGCCAATGGCCAGCAAAATGGCCGCGAGGATGATCGTCTTAATCGATCTTGTTCGGATAAACCTCACCGAGAAATATAAGGAGCTGGTCAGAAAAGCCGTAGCGATCACATCGTTATAAATAAAATTGCTCATAAACAGTGCCGGAATATAGGTCGCGCCAAACACTAGAACGCCATAGTCATTTTCCTTGGACTTGCTATTCAGCTCTCTATAGAGCAAGTAAATCATTAATGTAGTAACGAGCGTAAACATAATGTTGAAGATTTTGATCACCAAATAATTATCCGGAAATAGCTGCAGCAGTGTTTTTAAGTATAGGACGATGGAAAAGTTAAACGGAAACATATACAGATATCCGCCGGTCTGAAAGGTGGAATAATCATTTTGATACAGCATATTCATGGCCAGTGAAAGCACCGTTTCGGAATCATCCGTAGGCAGGCGGGGAAACAGGAAAATGATCGCGATTTGGAGCGCACACGAAAGCAGCAGCGTGGCAGGAATAACGATTTTCCAGCTGTACTTGTTCAGCTTTAAGCAAAGTTTGTATAGAAAGATGCTTAACGCGAGGACTGTCCCGATGATCAAAATAAATAAAACCAGCTGCTGTTTTCCCAAGTGTGGCGTATCGCCGTATTCGTAAAAATGATATTCCGCTCTCACAAAAAACGACGACGTGATGAAAAGCCCTATAAAGCTAGCAAGCAACACATACAATATTTTTTGAATGCCCTTAACCATGGACAACCTCCTTTACAGCATTAATATAGAAGCATTATAAGTCCCTAATCTGAAAATCTCATGAATAGGCGAAATAAAGACGCTCCAGGGGCAAGCTCCCGAGCGTCTTGTTTGGCAGGTTTATGGAATTTGATTTGTGTATCGAATTCGAATAATCGTTATTAATAAACTTCATAGATGAGCTCGCTGTCCATTTCAAGCTTATGATTAAAAGGCGCGTAAATGTATAGCTGCCCCGCCGGACTGTCGCCAGCATCGTAGCCTAATCGAAAGGTGCGGTCTCCGGCAAACTCCAGCCCGGACAAAATCAGCTCGCTCGCATCCTCGTCAGGATGCATGCTGGCAATCAGGGCCAGCGCGCTATCACATAACTGGTCAAAGTGCTCCCACGCTTTTTTGATAGTGGGCGACAGCCGTTTCATGCCCGCTTTGGTGGCGACAGCCACACTTATGGCAAGCTCTTTTTCCTTATATGAAAGCGTGGCTGAATACGAAGAAAGCGAGACGTCGTATACAAAGGTTCCAACCCCTTTGATCGTATGATCGGGCTCGGCAATGAGATTGTTCGAATAATCTAGTCGCGCAAGCTTTGGATTACGGCTCGTATCCAGCTTCGAGATTTTATTTTCCGAGCAATAAAGCTCGGCTAAAAGCACATTGTGGCTAATATCCAAGCCTTTAATATGATTATTGAAGCATCTTAAGCTTTGCAGCGCTGGATTGAGGGATACATCCAATTCCGTAAGATGATTGTTGTTGCAGCGAATTTCAAGCAGGCTCGGACATTCCTTTACATTCAAGCTTATTAAATAATTGTTTCCGCAATCAAGACGTGAAAGCCGTGCATTTTGATCCAAATCTATATTAAAAAGAGCATTGTAGCCACAGCTTAGCTCCTCTAAATTCGGGTTGTGATCCA
The DNA here is from genome assembly GCF_000971975.1 of Paenibacillus algorifonticola. Classification (GTDB taxonomy): domain Bacteria; phylum Bacillota; class Bacilli; order Paenibacillales; family Paenibacillaceae; genus Pristimantibacillus; species Pristimantibacillus algorifonticola. Next base: position 159,366 of record NZ_LAQO01000007.1, read on the forward strand.
CTTGCAATTCCGAAAGAATGTTCCAATAACAGTCCAGCTTGACGAGCATGGCGTTGCGGCTAATATCCAACTTCCGAATTCGGTTGAACCCGCAATCCAGAACTTCCAGCTTCCTATTGCTCGTCAAATTCAAGGCATGAATCTCGTTTTTGTTGCAGTTAAGCTTTCTCAGGTTTATATTGCGGCTTATATCTAGCTCCATCAGGTTATTGTATGAGCAATCCAGCTCTTCAAGCGACGTAAAATGTTCAATTCCTTTCAGACTTGAATATTTTTGGCTTGCGAGCTGCAGCGATACGATTTGCTCCACATCGCTCGTCTGAATCCATTCGCGATTTTCACAATAATTTTCTAAAATATATGTTTTGAATCGTTCATCTCTAAAATCTTCTGTAATATTCATAGCGCTCCTCCTTGGTGCAAGTTCCTAGTGAATGTAGACGATTAGTGGCTGCCAAATCTCCAATAGACAGACTAAATCTATCATAGCATAAATTTGGATATTTCCATTCCCAAAACTCGACAAAACCCGTCATTTGCTCCTTCTTCTCTACCATTTACAACGGTATTTTAATAGGATATATTGGAATGGTTAGAAATGTTAGCGCTAACATTTAGTGAGAAGGGATTGATGCGGACCGCTTCGAAAGGTTTTTAGTTTGTATCAAGTTGCGATTTAAAATATTCCATTTTTGAGAGGGCGGACCATTTATGAAAAAACTAAGCGCAAAATTATTCGTACTTGTTTTGGCAATGTCTCTTATGTTCAGCATGACGGCATCGGCTAATCCTGCTATCGTCGGCTACGGCGGTCTCTATTATAATACACTTGCTGCTACTCAATCCTATGCCTACATCCTCCCTAATGCTAAAACTACAGGTACAAGTGTCACCGTCACTACAGCCGTTCCTAATGCACTTCAACTGCATTACTACTGGAGCTACAATAATACGACGCTCGATCTAGGAACGACCATCGTTAACAGCACCTATTACAACAGCGGTTCGGCCTACTATAACCCTGGCACTCTGATCACAGTAGTAGAGCGCGTTCCAGGATCGACAACAGCCTACCCGTCCGTATCCTATAGCATTACCTTCAAATAATAGGATCGGACATTGAATAACCACTCCCCATGAAACAGCTCAGGGGGAGTGGTTATTTTTCATAGTGCTTACAGTTGCTGGATCAATTCCTCGCTTATCATCGAACTACTTGTTCTCTTGCTTCAGCATTCTCAATAATACGGTTACCACTTCTGCTCTAGTTGCCTCGCCATCGGCATGAAATTGGTTCGCACCCGTTCCTTCCATAAGCTCAAGCTTCTTTAAGGCAGCCGCGGCTCCTTTCGCCCATGCCGGGATGCTCTGTCATCTGCAAAGCCGGTTGCCGCATTTTCTTCAATTGTCAGCTTAAGTGCTTTAGCGATCATCGAAGTCATCTCTGCTCGCGTAATTTTGGCATCCGATCGGAAGGTACCATCGACATAACCATTAATAATGCCTGCTTGAATCGCCTGCGCGACAGCTTTCAGAGCCCAAGCTGGGATCTTCTCCTCATCTGAGAACGCTAAGGCCGTCCCTTCTCCTTCTAGCTTCAACGCATTCATTAGCATGACCACGAACTCCGCACGAGTCACCGATTGATTTGGCTTAAACGAACCATCTGGATAACCGCTGGCCATTCCATCGCTATCCGCTTGATGAATAGCCGCTTCCGCCCAATGTCCGGCAATATCAGTAAAGCTCGTAACACTAGTAGAGCCAACAGCCTTCCACTGCGCGTATAGCGTCACATTTTCCAAGCTTATTTTGAATGTTTCGCTTGCCTTATAACTTATTCCGCTTCCGTCTGCCGCTGTATTCCAGCCCGCAAACGTATGACCGGTTTTCTCCAAATTCCCGCTGTTCCCTGCCACTATAACCGATGTGTTCTGCATATACGCATGGCTGTCCGTAGGCACAGCTCCTCCCGTGCTGCCGTTGCCGTTATACGATACCTTATAAGTTTTCGGCGCAGGCACAGAGGACGTATTCACCTGTGCCGTCGTCCACCTTGCATACAGCGTCACGTTCTCTGACCCCATGCTAAACGTCGAGCCTCCCGCATAGTCCGTTCCGCTTCCATCCGCCGCTGTGTTCCAGCCTGCAAAGTTATGGCCTATTTTCGCCAAGCTTCCCGTACTTCCTAATACAGTTACCCATTCATTTTGAATATACACATCATTATCCGCTGGCACGGTTCCTCCTGTGCTTCCGTTGCCATTATAAGTCACCGTATATGTGGCCTGGTCAATAGCTTGTAAAATCGTGCCATTGTCCCCTACCACCACAAAATTGCCATTACCGTAACTGACTCCGCTAAGCGTTGTCTCAGTTCCTGATATCCGGCTCGTCCAGTTCTCTCCGTCACTCGAGGTTACGATCGTCCCATACTCCCCCACCGCTATAAATGTGCCATTACCGTAACCGATACCGTACAGACTATTCATAGTGCCCGAATTCCGGCCTGCCCAGCTCACCCCGTCACTGGAGGTCAGGACAGCTCCACCTTGCCCCACCGCTACATATATACCGTTGCCGTAGGTGACATCATGAAGTGCATTCGTGGTGCCTGACAGGCGACTTGTCCAGCTTGCTCCGTCATGGGAGGTGTATATCTCCCCACTGCTTCCTACCGCCACATACATACCGTTTCCGTAACTTACACCATTAAAAGCTGTCGGGATGCCTATCGTGTTTATCGATCCTCTCGTCCAATTCACCCCATCACTGGAGAACAGTATCGTTCCAACCAGACCCACCGCCACATGCATGCCGTTTCCGTAGGTATTGTCATAAAGAGGTGCATTGTTGTTCGATGTTTGATTCGTCCAGCTCACCCCATCATTGGAGGCGACGATTGTTCCTCCATCACCCACCGCCATATATAGGCCGTTTCCATAAGCGACGCCCTTAAGATTATTCAATGTGACTACCGTTCGGATTGTCCAGTTTGCTCCGTCATTGGAGGACAAAATTGTCCCAAAATAGCCTACCGCTAAATAGGTCCCGTTGTGGTAGATTACACTAGTCAGATTATTTCCTTGGGAAAATATATCAACCGTCCAGTTCGTTCCATCACTGGAGGTCACGAACGTTCCGTAATCCCCCACTGCCATATACTTGCCATTACCATAACTGATACTGTGAAGACTAAACGTGGTTCCCGACGTGTGGCTTGTCCAGCTTTCTCCATCACTGGAGGTAACGATCACCCCACCGCTCCCCACCGCGATAAACATACCGTTGCCGTAACTGACATCATGAAGAGAATCCGCGACTCCTGACGCTCGGCTCGTCCAGTTTACTCCGTCGCTGGAGGTTATTACCGTTCCACTTTGTCCAACCGCCACATACATACCGTTGTCGTAGGTGACGTCATGAAGTGCATTCGTAGTGCCTGACAGGCGGCTCGTCCAGCTTGCTCCGTCATTGGAGGTGTATATCTCCCCACTGCTTCCTGCCGCCACATACATACCGTTTCCGTAACTTACACCATTAAAGGTTGTCGGGATGCCTATCGTGTTTATCGATCCTCTCGTCCAGTTCACTCCATCACTGGAGAACAATATCATTCCAACCAGACCAACCGCCACATACATGCCGTTTCCGTAGGTAATATCATAAAGAGATGCATTGTTGTTCGATGTTTGGTTCGTCCAGCTAATCCCGTCACTGGAGGTAACGATCGTCCCTCTATCTCCAACCGCCACATACATGCCGTCTCCGTAGATAACGCCCTTCAAAATTTTATCTGTAGGTAACGGACTGCGTATGCTCCAGCTGTCCAGAGGATCGGCAGAAGCCAAAGAAGGCAGCATCGCTGCTAAAATACAAAACACCGTTAAAACTGAAATAAAACGTTTGAACATCAATTCGATCACTCACCTATTCTTTAACTAGATAGAGGACAAATATGGATGGCTCCTCATTAAAATAAAGCAAGGGTTACCCTCAAGCCGTCTGCTCAACCGCCTTCAGAGTAACCCACTGTTTATTGCTCTACTTGTTCTTTTACTTCGCCAGCATTCTGAGCAGCACCGTTACCGCTTCTGCTCTTGTCGATTGGGCAGCGGAATGGAAGGCATTTGCTCCCGTCCCTTCCATAATGCCAAGCTCCTTCATGGCCGCTGCTGCGCCTCTCGCCCATGTCGGAATGCTTTGTTCGTCTGCGAAGCCCGTCGCCGCATTCTCTTCAAGCGTCAGCTTCAGCGCATTCGCAATCATCGCCGCCATCTCTGCGCGTGTGATTGCTGCTTCTGGACGGAACGTATCGTCCGCATAACCTTTAATAATACCCGCCTCTACCGCTTGCGCGATAGCCTGCTGGGCCCAGACCGCAATCTTCGTATTGTCCTTGAACGTAAGTGCTCCTGCCTCTCCTTCCAGCTTCAGCGCATTCATCAGCATCACTGCAAATTCCGCACGCATTACGGTATGATTCGGCTTAAACGTTCCGTCTGGATAACCGCGGGCTACTCCATCTTTTACTGCTTGGATGATATTGGCTTCTGCCCAGTGTCCAGAGATATCACTTAATTTCACTTCCTCATTGGAAGGTTTATCAACAGCCAATACGGCATATTTCGTAAAATGATCCACCTCGACGGAGATCTGATTCCCTTTTACGATACCGCCGATTTCTACCCATCCTTTCTTCCCTTCGTCATAATAGAAAATAGCTGCCCTTTGGTTGTCCTTTAATTTTGCCGGATCGAAAGTAAGAGTTAGCGTGACTGGTTTCTTGAAATTTTCGGTGAAGTTTTTCAAAACCTCATATACTGGACTTGCCAGTACCTCGTTTTTCGTCAAAAGACTTTGTGTGTTGAGTACTCTCTCAATCGTTAGAATTAATTCTTTTTCCGTTGCATTTGCCGGAATATCGATCTTGATCCCCTCGTCCAAACGAACTTCGCCCGATCTGCCTACGGGCAGCACTAGTTTGCCGTTCTCTGCGATCACTTTGCTGTTATCTGGTGTTGGAATGCCACCTCCACCGCTACCGCTACTGCCGCTACTGCCGCTACTCCCTCCACTACCGCCACTCGGGATCACTGTCCACTGTGCGTACAACGTTACATTCGCCGCTCCTATCGTGAGCGCTGCGCCCGATGCATAGCTCGCTTCGCTTCCATCAGCCGCTGTGTTCCAGCCTGTGAATGTATGGCCTGTTTTCACCAAGCTTCCCGTGTTCCCGAAAATAGCTACCGTTGCATTTTGCTCATACGCGCCTCTGTCCGTCGGCACCCTTCCTCCCGTGCTTCCGTTGCCGTTATACGTGACTGTGAACGTCGGGACTGCTGGAATTTCAGTCCACTGCGCGTACAGCGTCACATTCGACGCTCCCATAGCAAACGTTGCGTTTGCCGCATAGCTCGTTCCGCTTCCATCCGCCGCTGTATTCCAACCTGTGAATGTATGGCCTGTTTTCACCAAGCTTCCCGCGTTCCCAAGAACGGTTGCCATTGCATTTTGCTCATACACACCGCTGTCCGTCGGCACAGTTCCTCCCGTACTTCCGTTGCCGTTATACGTTACGGTATAAGTCTGCGGCGAAGGGTTGCCGTATTGCCAAATCGCTCCATCATTCCCCACAGCCACGAAGGTGCCATTACCGTAAGCGACACTATTAAAATGACTAAAGGTTTCCATGGAATGACTCGTCCAACTCACACCGTCACTGGAGGTCAGAGTCAATCCATATTCCCCGACCGCCACGAAGGTGCCATTGCCATAGGTGACGCCATGAAGAGAATTCGTATGGTCCAACGTTCTGCTTGTCCAATCCGCCCCATTACTAGAGGTCATCATTATTCCTGTTCCTGTTTCACTCACCCCGACCGCCACATAAATACCGTTTCCGTAGGTGACGCTATGAAAATCAAGAGTGATGTCCAGTAAGCGATGCGTCCAGTTCACCCCATCAGTGGAAAGATCAACGGCTCCATAGTCCCCCACCGCCACAAACATGCCATCGCCGTAAGTGACACCATTAAGGTGAACAATAGTGGGAGATGCGGGAGTCGTCCAGTTTGTTCCGTCATTGGAGGTTACGATCGTTCCACTCAGCCCCACCGCTACATACGTACCATCGCCATAGACGACACCTTCAGGAAAATATCCGCTCAACGTGTGGCTCGTCCAACTCGCACCGTCACTGGACGTCAATATATTCCCAGTGCCCGGAAAGTCTGCCCCCACTGCCACATACATGCCGTCGCCGAAGGTGACGCCGGAAAGTCGAACCGTGGTGCCCGATGTGCTGCTTGTCCAGCTCGCTCCGTCACTGGAGGTTAGTATCGTTCCATTGCCCCTACTGCCACATACTTGCCGTTGCCGTAGGTGATACTATGAAGCTGAGACAATGTGTCCCACGATTGATTGGTCCAGTTTACCCCATCACTGGAGGTCAATTTCGCTCCGCCTAACCCTACTGCCACATACTTGCCGTTGCCGTAAGTGACACCATAAAGATCATTCGTAATACCTGATGTGCTGCTCGTCCAGTTCGCTCCGTCACTGGAGGTCAATATGGTTCCATCAGCCCCAACCGCCACATACATGCCGTTGCCATAGGTGACGTCAGAAAGTAAATTCGTGGTGCCCGACGTGGTGCCCATCCAGCTCGCTCCGTCACTAGAGGTCAGTATCGTCCCATTATCCCCAACCGCTACATATGTGCCGTCTCCGTGTGTGACCCCATGAAGAATATTTGCGGTGTCTGAGGTGCTACTCGTCCAGCTCGCTCCGTCACTGGAGGTCAATATCGTTCCATTAGTCCCAACCGCCACATATTTGCCATCTCCGTATGTGACGCTATAAAGAAAATTCGTGATGCCCGACGTACTATTCGTCCAGCTCGCTCCGTCACTGGAGGTCAATATCGTCCCATTATCCCCAACCGCCACATATTTGCCATCTCCGTATGTGACCCCACGAAGAGTATCGGCGGTGCCCGACGTATGGTTTGTCCAGCTCACCCCGTCACTGGAGGCCAGTATCGTTCCACCTTCCCCCACTGCCACATACTTGTCGCTGCCGTAGGTGACGGCCAAAAGATACTTCCCAGTCCCCGACCCGTGAAATGTCCAGTTCGTTCCGTCACTGGAGGTCAATATCGTTCCACCTTCCCCCACTGCCATATACGTGCCGTTGCCATAAATAACGTCCATCATCATTAACGGACTACGCTTGCTCCAATTGTCTAATGAAGCCGCAGAAGCAAAACTAGGGATCATTCCTACTAAAATAAATAATGCCGTAAATAAAGAAATATAACGTCTGATCATAGATTTTTTCACTCACCTTTTCTAAAGTTCGAATCTTTTCTAAATTTCAAATATATCCCTTTATAAAATGACCATATGAATCCATTATAAATTTATGCAAACAAAAAAAGACCTACCCTGTAGGATAGGTCCGACAACAAAATGGGGTAGGGATGTCTCTCAAACGAGTATCTGTAATTGTTTAGCCTGCTGCAGAGCTTGTATGCGATTATCTGCTCCAAGCTTTCTGTACACGTTTTTAATATGAAACTTTACCGTATCATCCTTGATATTCAAGCTATGTGCGATTTCCTTGTTCAACAATCCATCCGCTATCAACAGCAAAATTTTAAATTCCTGCTCGGTCAGTCTCTTTTTGGGCGGCCTCTCTTTATCCAGTGTGACATGCAAAGCCTGCAGCAGTTGCTTTACATAGGGGAGCGAAGGGGATCCTCAGTCCACCAATTCCAAGACTCACTTCAAATTGACCGCAAATATAGCCATCGCCCCTTGCATTTGCATACCAGAAAGACCCGAGAATGTCGCCACATCATTCCCGTGCCTGTGCTGGAGAGGATTTCATCGAATTTATGTTGAAATGCTTCGGGTATATTGAATTCCGTATTCTTTTTTATATTCACTGTTGTTCCCGTTTACTCGGCGCGGCTCACACGAAAACCTTGATCCGGGCCAATGCCATTCGCCTCAAACTTGCCCCGATAAGATAACTCGTTGTTTCTGACGTCGCCGATCCAACCGCCGCCCTTTACAACCCGGAAAGAACCACTATCGCTATCCAAGTCCCCGTCTCCGTACCAGTTCCAGCACCATTCCCTTACATTACCTGACATATCGTATAGTCCTAGCTCATTGGGTTTATGGGCACCGACAGATTTTGTTTTATTTTTGTTGCTTTCTATTATAGTCCAGTTCCATTCTCCTGATAAGTATTTGTCTCCAGCGTTTTTCCAATACCAGGCTACTTCATCTACATTATTGCTCCCGCTGTAGGTGTAACTGTTACTCACCTGACCTCCACCTGCAGCGTATTCCCACTCCGCTTCCGTCGGCAATCGGTAACCACTCGCTCCCTCATTGATCGTTACTGTCCATTTTAGATTATCGTAATCACTCTTATTACTCGGGTCTTTTTTATTTTTGTCTATCTCGTAATACGGTTTCAGGCCCTCTTTTACACTTCGTTTATTACAATATTCAACAACATCATACCAGCTTACCATTTCTACCGGTAAATTGTCGCCCTTGAATCCGGAGGGGTTGCTTCCCATAACCTCAACCCACTCTTTTTGAGTTACCTCATATTTGTCGATATAAAAGCTCGATATGGTTACACTTTTTCCATAAAAGTTGGACTTTGTGTTCACAAAAGTCCCACCTTTTACAAATATAAGGCTATCATTATTTTTATTATTTTCGGTCTTTTCGGTCTTTTCAGCCTTCTCGGTCTTTTCAGGCATTTCTTGCGAGCAAGCAATGACAACCAATATTATTGCTGGTAAAAGGAAAATAAATCGTTTTCTCATTAATATTTCTCCTTTAAACGGATAGGAAAAGTAGGCAGGCAACTATCTTTTGTTGAAATATATAAGGCCGCCGGCTGTGAGACCGGCAGGCCTTAGCAAGCAATATTCATAATTAAATGACTTTCTCATTATTCCGAAAACGGTCTGGCCCCCGTCTGCTACCTTACTTGCAGTTGGCCTGTTACCACACCGTTACGTTAGAGCTGCCGCTGCTTTGATACCCCTCTGTCGCAAACACCTGGTAAGTCCAGCTACTCCCCAGATACATTCCTTTACTTTGCCATGCATTAACGTGGTTGCTGAACGTGATCGCGGAGTTGACCCCAGTTGCTCTCTTCGACTGGCGGACACTCCAATACTGAGGGAAAGTTTGTGTCCCGTCAATGGATGGCGCGTTGTATCGCATAGTCGTATAAATGTCATATGTGCCTCCGTCGCTGGACACTGTTCCTTTATACGTTCCGGTAGGACGATACGTGCCCCAACTGTCAACGACGTAATATTCGATAAGCGAGTTTCTTGTCCACCCGTAGAGAGTCAAATATCCATTGCCAGACGGCGCCCAGACGCCGGCATTGTAGTAAACTGTCCGGTTTGGCGATCCGTTAATCCAGCCTTTTCCAACAACGAAATTCCCGACATTTGACCATGTAACACTATAATTGCCGCCGGATCCATTGACAGCATTTACTGTTCCGCCGCCATCGGTCCAATTTTGCCAATAGTCTGTCGCTGCACTTGAGGTTGCTGAAAACAAGCCCAAACTCATTGAAGCTGCAATGCATACCGACAAAATTTTCTTATTAAGCTTTAATTTGAACATAAGATACCTCCTAATTTTTTGTCGTTATTTGCCTATATGGTATGGTTTCTTCTCTTTGCAGCACAACACTTATCCTGTGTCATGTCTCACCACCATCTTACTATCACCTCCTTCTTCAGGTAAATTATAGCAAGTAAGCGCATACATTAAAACATTGTAAATTATAGGTTTTCCCTAAATTTTCTAAGATTATTTTTAACTGAGTAGCCTTGTCGCCGATTACGGATCTGACTTCCATGCTCGTTGCCTTGCTTTTCTCGGTCGTCATGGCTATATGCGTTTTGTATACAAAAAAAAGGAGTCGGCACTTTTATGCCCTCCTTTTGTATCGTTATCTTCTGAGATTCTCAGTTGCTCCAGGTCTAGTTGCCCCTCACTGCGTTAATCGATCATTTACATTTCAAACTACTCTAGGCTCCCGATTTCTTGCGACGTTTCCAGTCCTGGTAACGCTCCGTAATTATCGGCTCGATGATGTGATAGTTTTCAATCGAATCTTCTACATGGTAGATCGTAGGCAAGCCGGCCGCCAATACGTTCGTGAAATCAACGGCCGTATAGATGTCGTTTTGGATATTGAGATATTCGCGGGCAAACGCATCTGCCTCATCCGACAATTCGTTCGAGCTCAACACGCCATCCCAGTTTTTACGATAAAATTGAGCTCCGGTCATCTCGTCCCTTTTGACAAGCTCAATTTCCGCTGCATCTTCTTTGCGGCTCCATTTGCTGAGCAGATCATTTTTGACCACCCAAGCTATGAACATGCCTGACGGAACGTAAGCTTGGTGGTGCTCCAGTTGTTGTGGAAAATCGCCATCGTAATGCCATTTCGCTTTATCGTAGACGTATTTTTCTTTTTCTGCGATCTGAAATAAAATATCTCGCGGTTCTTCCACAAAACCTTTATTTCTCAGTTCATCAGCCAGTTGCTGCAACCGATCGATCGCTTCCTGCTTGACGGGATAGGGCTCGTATGTCGGGTTCATCGTCTTCTTGTCAGGATACAGCCGGCCCTTGATGATATTAAGGATATAAACCTCTGTTCCTTCCGTAATCGTTAAATGCCGATAATCTTTAAACGTCTTTCCCCGTTTGGTCAATACCAACTCGATCTTGCTCACCTTATCTATCACCTCACTATATTTCACGTTGCTTCCTTGTCACAAAATGCTCAACCTTATTGACTCTACTTATATTGATCCTACCAGCAACTCCCTGAAAACATCTGCTGTCAGTTCCATGCCACTCAGGATCACGCAGTCTATTGAAATCGAATATTCGATTCCAACTCTCTTCCTTGCTCATAGACAGCTTTCCTAAATAATAGTCATCCCACTCTTTTTCGTTATCAGCATAGAAACTATCATTTAGAACAAAATGCCAATCATCAAAATCAGAAATTAATACCTCTTTATCATCCAATTCTAAACGAATTCTTACACAAGAGGTGCAGCTTCCAAAATGACCTGACGAACGCATATCCGGCTTCTTTACCCATAGCCAAATACTGTTTTTCAGAACCTTCTAAATACCCTTGATTCTCAAATATGTTCCAAATTTCTTCTCTTTGGAGCGTCCAATATATGCCGATTTCATATCTCTCCTGTTTTTAAAAATATGTTGATGACAAATTCCTCGAAGGTATTCTCCTCTTTCTGGATGCGTGTCCTCGTCATAAAGATGACCTAAAATTTCGTCTACATCAACCAAACCGCTATAAAAATTAAAATAGTTACGATTAACCGTTCCATAGCCGACTTCCCTTAAGAACGTATGTGAGGCATTATTTTTAATTAAGTCAAGCTTTAAAATAAGCATTATCATTCCCTCTAAATTAGCAAATGAGTACTCGGAAAACAAGCGATCTTCGAGATAAGATTTAACTATCTTCTCGAAGATCGCTTGTTGCTTACAAATTGTAGAACCATTTGAAAACAAACAATGATTCATTCTTTACATGCTCTGTTGTTCCAGTATTCTCAATAGAATGGTTGCAGCCTCAGCTCGTGTTGTCTTATCATTAGGTCCAAATTCATTCGTGCTTCTGCCGTTTACAAGACCTAAATTCTTCATCGCTTTTACTGCCCCCTTCGCCCATGCCGGAATATGATGGTCATCCTCGAAGTCAGTTGCTGTATTAGCATCCACACTCAAGTTGAGTGCTCTAGCAATCATTACCACCATCTCTGATCTAGTTATCCCTTTATCCGGGCGAAAACTGCCATCCTCGAAGCCACCAATAATACCAGCCTGCACCGCCTGCGCCACTGATTCCTTCGCCCAAGCTTCAATTTTTGCTGCATCGGTAAAAGAAATCTCGGCCTTTTCCACTTGCGGCTTCAGCTTCAACGTATTCATTAACATCACAACAAACTCTGCTCTAGTCACTGCAGCATTCGGCCTAAACGTGCCGTTTGGATAACCGCTAACGATGCCTTTGCTTACTGCTAGTTGGATATTGGAGGCTGCCCAGTGCCCAATAATATCGCTAAATTCAGGCGCTGAATTTGCCGGCCTACAAGGTACTCGCTGGCCATTCACTGTCCCAACACAAAGTACTGTAAATTTCGCAAAGTAATTTACTTCTATCGAAATCCAATTGCCATCGACTTTACCACCAGCAACTTCTGTCCACGTCTTCTTCGTTTCGTCATAATAGAATACCGCTGGTTGCTGCCCCTTTGTCAATTTCGAGCGCTCAAACGCAAAGGATATCGTCACCAACTTTTTAAAGTTATCTGGGATATTTTTTAAAATATTAAAAACTCCGCTAACTGGATGTTTTTCTTTTGATAGAAGCTTTCCAGCTTCAATGTCTCTTTCAATGGTTACTTTTAATTCCTTGTCTGTAGCTCCTGACGGAATATAAATTCTCACAACATCTTCAGAGCTTACCTCGCCTCTTGCTCCAGCAGGGAGTGTTAACCTTCCATCCGTTGATACTGGTTCAATATAGCTTGATCCGCCAGAGCCTCCACTTACGTGCCACTGCGCATACAGCGTTACATTAGTGGTACCCATCGTGAGCGTTGCTCCTGCCGCATAGCTCGTTCCGCTTCCATTCGCTTCACTGTTCCAGCCTGCAAACGTGTAGCTGGTTCGCACTAAATTTCCTGTGTTCCCCAGCACCGTTGCCCCTGTGCCGTTCTCATATGCTGAGCTGTCAACAGGCACCGCTCCTCCCGTGCTGCTGTTTCCGTTATACGTAATCGTGTAGGTCGGATTCAACGTCCACTGCGCATACAACGTTACATTCGCGGCACCCATCGTGAGCGTTGCACCTGTCGCATAGCTCGTTCCGCTTCCGTTCCCTGCTGTGTTCCAGCCTGCGAACGTGTAGCCGGTTCGCACCAAGGTGCCCTTACCTAACACGGTTACTGCTGTGCCGTTCTCGTACGCTGAGCTATCAACAGGCACCGTCCCTCCCGTGCTGCTGTTTTCGTTATACGTAACGGTGTAGGTCGAGGTTAACGTCCACTGCGCATACAGCGTTACGTTCGCGGCGCCCATCGTGAGTGTTGCACCTGCCGCGTAGCTCGTTCCACTTCCATTCGCTGCTGTGTTCCAGCCTGCGAACGTGTAGCCCGCTCTCACTAAATTTCCTGTGTTCCCCAGCGCCGTTGCCGCTGTGCCGTTCTCATATGCTGAACCGTCAACAGGCACCGTCCCTCCCGTGCTGCTGTTTTCGTTATACGTAACGGTGTAGGTCGGGGTTAACGTCCACTGCGCATACAGCGTTACGTTCGCGGCGCCCATCGTGAGTGTTGCACCTGCCGCGTAGCTCGTTCCGCTTCCATTCGCTGACGTGTTCCACCCTGCGAATGTGTAGCTGGTTCGCACTAAACTTCCCGTGTTCCCCAGCACTGTTGCCCCTGTTCCGTTCTCGTACGCTGAGTTATCAACAGGCACCATGCCTCCCGAACTGCTGTTACCGTTATACGTAACCGTGTAGGTTGGTGCCAACGTCCACTGCGAATATAACATTACATTCGCGGCACCCATCGTGAGCGTCGCACCTGCCGCATAATTCGTTCCGCTTCCATTCGCTGCCGTGTTCCACCCTGCGAACGTATAACCCGTTCTCACCAAAGTGCCCTTACCCAATACCGTTACCGCTGCGCTGTTCTCGTATACTGAGCTGTCGACAGGCACCGTCCCTCCCGTACTGCTGTTACCGTTATACGTAACCGTGTAGGTTGGGGTCAACGTCCACTGCGCATACAACGTTACGTTCGCAGCACCCATCGTGAGCGCCGCGCCTGCTGCATAATTCGTTCCGCTTCCATTCGCTACCGTGTTCCAGCCTGTGAATGTGTAGCTGGTTCGCACCAAGGTGCCTTTACCCAGCACCGTTACGGCTGTACCGTTCTCGTATGCTGAGCTGTCGACAGGCACCGTCCCTCCCGTGCTGCTGTTTCCGTTATACGTAACCGTGTAGGTTGGCGTTAACGTCCACTGTGCATACAACGTTACGTTCGCCGCCCCCATCGTAAGTGTTGCACCTGTCGCATAATTCGTTCCACTTCCATTCGCTGCCGTGTTCCAGCCTACAAACGTGTAGCCCGCTTTTACCAAACTTCCTATGTTCGCTCGTACCGTGGCCGTTTGTCCACTCTCATATGCTCCACCGTCCGTAGGTGCCGTGCCTCCCGTACTGCTGTTTCCGTTATACGTAACCGTGTAGGTTGGGGTCAGCGTCCACTGCGCATACAACGTTACATTTGCGGCACCCATCGTGAGCGTCGCACCTGCCGCATAATTCGTTCCGCTTCCATTCGCTGCGGTATTCCAACCTGCAAACGTATAGCCCGTTCTTACCAAGGTGCCCTTACCCAATACCGTTACCGCTGTGCCGTTCTCATATGCCGAGCTGTCGACAAGCACCACGCCTCCCGTGCTGCCGTTTCCGTTATATGTAACCGTGTAGGTTGGGGTCAGCGTCCACTGCGCATACAATGTTACATTAGCAGCACCCATTGTGAGCGTTACACCTGCCGGATAGCTCGTTCCGCTTCCATTCGCTGCCGTGTTCCAGCCTGCAAACGTGTAGCTGGTTCGCACCAAAGTCCCCTTACCTAACACCGTTACCGCTGTGCCGTTCTCGTATGCTGAACTGTCAACAGGTACCACGCCTCCCGTGCTGCCGTTTCCGTTATATGTCACCGTGTAGGTCGGATTCAGAATCCACTGCGCATACAGCGTTTCATTTGCGGCACCCATCGTGAGCGTCGCACCTGCCGCATAGCTCGTTCCACTTCCATTCGCTGCTGTGTTCCATCCTGCGAACGTGTAGCTGGTCCTGACCAAGGTGCCCTTACCTAGCACCGTTACCACTGTGCCGTTCTCGTACGCTGAGCTGTCAACAGGCACTGTACCTCCCGTGCTGCTATTTCCGCTATACGTAACCGTGTAGGTCGGGGTCAACGTCCACTGGGCATACAGCGTTACATTCGCGGTACCCATCGTGAGCGTCGCACCTGCCGCATAGCTCGTTCCGCTTCCATTCGCTGCTGTGTTCCAGCCTGCGAACGTGTAGCCCGCTCTCACCAAGGTGCCCTTACCTAACACCGTTGCCGATGCGCCGTTCTCGTACGCTGAGCTATCAACAGGCACCGTGCCTCCCGTGCTACTGTTTCCGTTATACGTAACCGTGTAGGTTGGGGTCAACGTCCACTGGGCATACAGCGTTACATTTGCGGCACCCATTGTGTACGTTGCACCTGCCGCATAGCTTGTTCCGCTTCCATTCGCTGCCGTGTTCCATCCTGCAAATGTGTAGCCCGCTCTCACCAAGGTGCCCTTACCTAACACCGTTGCCGATGCGCCGTTCTCGTACGCTGAGCTATCAACAGGCACCGTGCCTCCCGTGCTACTGTTTCCGTTATACGTAACCGTGTAGGTTGGGGTCAACGTCCACTGGGCATACAGCGTTACATTCGCGGCACCCATCGTGAGCGTTGCGCCTGCCGCATAATTCGTTCCGCTCCCATTCGCTGCCGTATTCCAGCCTGCAAACGTGTAGCTCGTTCGCACCAAGGTGCCCTTACCTAGCACCGTTACCGCTGTGCCGTTCTCGTACGTTGAGCTATCAACAGGCACCGTTCCTCCGGTGCTGCTGTTGCCGTTATACGTAACTGTGTAAGTTGGGGTCAACGTCCACTGGGCATACAGCGTTACATTTGCGGCGCCCATCGTGAGCGTTGCACCTGCTGCATAATTCGTTCCGCTCCCATTCGCTGCCGTGTTCCAGCCTGCAAACGTGTAGCTGGTCCTGACCAAGGTGCCCTTACCTAGCACCGTTACCGCTGTGCCGTTCTCGTACGCTGAGCTGTCAACAGGCACCGTTCCTCCCGTGGTGCCGTTTCCGTTATATGTTACCGTGTAGGTCGGGGTCAACGTCCAACGCGCATACAGCGTTACGTTCGCGGCACCCATCGTAAGTGTTGCACCTGCCGCATAGCTCGTTCCGCTTCCATTCGCTGCCGTATTCCAGCCTGCAAATGTGTAGCCCGTTCTCACCAAACTTCCTGTGTTCGCTCGTACCGTGGTCGTTGCTCCGCTCTCATACGCTCCACCGTCCGTAGGCACCGCTCCGCCCGTGCTGCCGTTTCCGTTATATGTCACCGTGTAGGTCGGATTCAACGTCCAACGCGCATACAGCGTTACGTTCGCGGCACCCATCGTGAGTGTTGCACCTGCCGCATAATTCGTTCCGCTTCCATTCGCTGCCGTATTCCAGCCAGCAAACGTATAACCCGTTCTTACCAAACTTCCTGTGTTTGCTCGTACCGTGGTCGTTGCTCCGCTCTCATACGCTCCACCGTCCGTAGGCACCGCTCCTCCGGTGCTACCATTTCCGTTATATGTAACCGTGTATGTCGGCGTCAACGTCCACTGCGCATATAGCGTTACATTTGCGCCGCCCATCGTGAGCGTTGCACCTGCCGCATAGCTCGTTCCGCTTCCATTCGCTGCCGTGTTCCAGCCTGTGAACGTGTAGCCCGTTCGCACCAGACTTCCCTTAGCCGACACCGTTACCGCTGTGCCGTTCTCGTAAGCTGAGCTGTCTACAGACACCGTCCCTCCCGTGCTGCCATTTCCGTTATAGGCAACCGTGTAAGTAGGGCTCGCCGTCCATTGCGCATATAGCGTTACATTCGCCATGTCCATGGTGAGCGTTGCGCCTGCCGTATAGCTCGTTCCGCTTCCATTCGCTGCCGTGTTCCAGCCTGCGAACGTATAGCCTGCTCTCACCAGGCTTCCCTTTCCCAACACCGTTGCCGATGCGCCTATCCCATATGTACTGCTATCCGAAGGCACGGTTCCTCCCGTATGAGCATTACCGTCATAAGTGACCGTTGAATTTTCGAATACCAAATTCGCATTGTCCCCCACAATGATGAAAGTATTGTTACCATACTCAATATCAGTAAGATAATCTGTAGAACCTGAAGGAATTACATTCCAATTCACACCATTACTAGAGTTCAAAACCGTTCCACCAGACCCTACAGCCACAAATCGGCCATTTCCATAAGTAATACCTGATAACCCTTGAGTTGTGCCCGATGCTTGCGCCGTCCAGGTCACCCCGTCAGAAGAGGTCAAAATCGTTCCAGCGCCTCCTACCGCCACATACTGTCCATTGCTATAAGTAACATCCTGCAGAGAATAGCCTACGTTCGACACTTGCTCCGTCCAAGCTACCCCGTCAATGGAAGTCCATATTTTACCATATTGGCCGACCGCTACAAACTTGTTGCCATAGGTAACGCTATAAATATACGCTCCACCCGTATTAGTAAGCATCTGACTAGTCCAATTCACCCCATCAGACGAAGTCGTTACCGTTGAAAATTGCCCTGTTGCTACATACTTGCCGCCTCCATAAACAACACTTCCTAAAATATTCGAGGTATTTGAGTTCGAAGTCCCAAGTACATTTCCAGGACCCCAGGTTAATATTGTTCCATTTCCACCTACTATCACATACTTGCTACCGTCATAGACAATATCATTGAGACTAACTGTAGTGCCAGTAAAAATACTTCCTGTAAATTGACCGTCACTACCGTCTAGGGAATATAGAAGGGTTCCATTAGTTCCTACAGCCATAAACCTGTCAGGCCCACGTACAACGCCATACAGTAATGAACTCGCCTGGTAATCAGGTTTACTCCATGCAGCAAAAGTAGATACAGGGTGAATCACTTCCAATAGAATAAGTATTGCAATTAACAGAGAAATAAAATTGCGCTTTTTTTTCATTTTTCTACCTCCTGATATAAAAAAATTTCTTAAAATCCACATAAAATAACAGACTTTTAAATTTGGATTAAGAACTTTTGCGATCCGAAAAGGCATTTAGCCGTATTTTATCAAACATCCTGTTGGCTAATATTAATGTATTCTTAATGGTTTATATTCCAACTTTGAGTTACACTTCTGTCCACCAAATCGATCAGGAATATGTTTGACGCTGGCCTCTATCCGTATCTGGATCGCTTAACTTAAATTGAAGCGCAAATTAGTCTCAAGTCTGCACATGACTTTAGGTGCCTAGGGGGAGAAGAGCTGCGGAGCTTTATGTTACCAAAAACGTAGAGGTTGATTAGATCGCACTGTGGAAATCAGCGTTCACCCTTGGGATTTACCCTCCCATTTTTCATTAGGTCGATGTACTTACCTTCCTTAAAACAAATCCCTATTTATTATAATGTTTGGAAAATAAAAAATGACCTACCCAGACAGGGTAGGTCGACAACTAAATAGGGTAGGTGAAATTGCAAATATGCCTATACTTATTTTAAAGAAAAACTATTTTGTCAATTCGAAATCTAATACCAATTCACTCGTGTGACCGAGAAAATGATAGTTATAGCTTCCGATTAATTTTTTCAACTCTCCTGTACCGTTAATGATTTGAGCAGGGCTATCAAGAGTACCGTTATCAAACATACCGTTTTCACAAGCTGTAAACGTTCCATATTGTCCATCGTAATGACCTTCAAAGTGTAGGAACCCCGCAATTTTGGATTTTGCCTTTTCAGCATCTTCAATATTACTATCTAAGTAATACAGCAAATATTCTAAAGTTGCTTTCCCTTCCAAAATACCTTTAATTTCGTATTCAACTTTTGCAGTATTAATGGGGAAGTTGCTAAGATTATTTTCAACGGGTTGTTCCTCCCATTTTGTTACAGTAAAAATGGCTGTTTCCATATAATCACTCTTTTCTAAAAAAATATCTTCACAGAATGGCATTCATCAATTCGTAGAAATACTTGGATTCCTGCGTCTTATTTAGACTATACCAGGCATCTAATGTTTTTGAAGAAAACACATCCAGCGCCCTCAAGACATGTACAGCAAACTCCAATGGAGCTATACCAGTTGCAGTGATCAGTTTTCCATCCGTTACAGCAGACTCCATATTGTAATATTTTTCGCCCGTGTAAGTGGGACAGATCATTTTAAGGTACTCCAGATCATTGCTTGTATGCCGACGTGAATTCAGCAACCCGGTCTGGGCAAGTGCCATTGTCGCACCACAAATCGCTGCAACTAGTATCCCTTCCTTTAAACACCTCTCCGCCATTTTTAAAATGGGTTGGTGAAAGGTTTCTGTCCATGTATCTCCACCGGGTAAAATCAATGTATCTGTGCTTTCAATGCTGCACTCATCCAGTCTGATGTCAGGCAGTATTTTCAATCCGCCCATTGTCGTTACAGGCGTCTTTTCTATTCCCACAGTAACTATTTTGGATGGGGCCAGCCCCTTTTTATAATACCTTCCCGAGTTCAGTTCGGCAGTTAAGTAACCGATTTCCCAGTCTGACATGGTGTCAAACACATAAAGATAGACCGTATTCGTCATTTGCAAGTTCCCCTTATTTTACAAGTCATCAAGGGATACCAACCATACATCCATGCATCGGCAATCCATGATTATCCTCATTATAAAATAGCTTCACTGACATCTGCTGTCAGTGAAGCTATTAAAGCCGATAATATTCCATTAGCTCCGATGCAACAGCAACCAGTTTTTCCTTCAAACTCTGTGGTTCGATGACTTGAATGGATTTCGCATAGGATAGCAGAAAATAAGGGACATGTGTCTGAATCGATGTTTCCTCAAGTAAAAAGATGGCTTGATTGGCTGTCCGCTCCTGCAGATGATGCCCTAAAAACCAATGCAAGCATAAGTCATCCAATGCCTCTGATCTGCCTTCGATCATTAAAGAAATTAACCCATCCTTGCCCACTAAATCAGGCAACAGATTTTGCATAAAAAATTCACGGGCCGAAAATGCTTCAGGACGCTTAAATAGCATTGGAGTTCGCTTGATTTGTAAAATCCGTTCTGCCCGGAAGCTGCGGATCTCCTTCCTTAGGTGGCAAAATCCAACCGTATACCATTTATTGTTCCAGTTAACCATTCCATAGGGGTCTATCACCCTGTTCTTGGATTGTTCTTCATGGCTTGTGCGGTAATCCATTTCTACAGAAAATTCGTTTGCTACAGCCTGCTCCAATTCCGCCAATACCGGCTGAACCGAAGGGTAGCCACTGCGGTTTATCACTTCAAAACCGGCTAAATGACGGCTAAGCATACTTTCCTGCTCCTGATTTGAATACATTTTCAATTTGGATGTGGCATTGCCTAATGCCTCACTCAAAGGGTATCCGGCTTCTTTCGCAAAAACAGCAGCATGAAGGAGTGCCTTTTTTTCTTCCATATCAAATAGCAGAGGTGCTCTGATAAAATGATTCAGCAAGCGATACCCGCCATTGTGACCTGTGTCGGAGATGATAGGCACCCCACTGGCACATAGTGCATCTATATACCGATAAACGGTCCTTATATTTATTTCTAGCTTTTCGGATATTTGTTTTGCAGTCATTTTCATGCCCGAATTCAGCATCCAGAGAATGGCCAGCATATTATCGTTTTTTGGCATAGCATGAACCCTCATTATTTTTTTTGCAATAAGTGATCTTCAGGTATTTATTTTCACAACGTACTAAGACGTAGTTCATAAAAAAACTGCACACTTGGATGCTTTAACTTCATCTTCTCGGCCATGTTTAAAATTCGTTTTTTTCCAACTCGTCTGTCCACCAAAGCTAGAATATTCAATAAGATATCATTGCTCTCTATGCTTTCGTCTATAGAAATGGATAAAAACTTAGTAGCTACAACGATAAAATTTGATTTACTTAATGATGACTGTGCCGACATAAGCTCCTTTGCATATTCTGATATTTTTCTACTTCTCGCAATTACTATTAGACGATCCTCCGGAACTGCACCTTTGGTATCTTTTCTGACTGCTTCAATTTCTTCATTGCTGATAGGGATTTGGATATTTGAATCATTCTTAATTTCCAACTCTGTCTGATACCATCTGATTGAGTGAGTTGCATCACTCATATTGAGTACGTTCTTTTTATCTACCGCAATATAACAAAGCCCTGCTTTATCGGGTAAATAACGGTAGCTGGTTGCACGGTATTCGACCCTTCCATATAACGCTGGACAGAGAAAACTCTCCAGATTTTGTTTCATTTTGCTCCAGGACATGTACTCCTCCTATGTTCTATATCTTATCATAAATTACCATTGGCCTTGTGTTTCACCATTTACTTCTAAATAAGCTTAAACGTCGTAGCTCATATAAGTCAAATGAAGTATACGCATTCCCCGCCAGCCTTTTTTAAGCATAAAAAAACCTCTGCCGCTGCGGGGAGAGGTCAACTTATTCCTTGCTATCTAAAAATCGGCCTTCACCTGAAATGCTAGACTCTTAACCAGCCCCGAAACCCTCTAGCACCA
Source organism: Paenibacillus algorifonticola (assembly GCF_000971975.1). GTDB lineage: Bacteria > Bacillota > Bacilli > Paenibacillales > Paenibacillaceae > Pristimantibacillus > Pristimantibacillus algorifonticola. The sequence continues at coordinate 180,882 of NZ_LAQO01000007.1, forward strand.
TAATAGGATTCTGCTCCATTGTGATACATGAAGATCGTGTTATAGCGACGATCACAAAAAATAGCACCGCCGAGCTCTCTAATAGTAGCGGGTGTTTTCACCCAACTGGACGTTTTCAAATCGAATTTTCCAAGCTCCTGCAGCTCCCGATACTGTTCTTCTGTTAAAAGCTCTATCCCCATGGCTGCTGCCATTTCCATCGCACTATTTTGCGGCTTATGCTCTTTGCGTGATTCCAGCGCTTCACGGTCGTAGCAAATGCTTCTGCGACCTTTAGGACTTTCCGCCGAACAATCATAAAAAATGAACTCGCCCGTCTCATTGTCATAATCAACAACATCCGGTTCACCTCCGGTCCTCTCCATTTCATGAAGCGACCATAGCTTTTCGGTTTGAGCTTCAAGCTTTGCTTGTACGTTAGCCCATTCAAGATCTTTATGCCGATCTATATTTTTATCAAAACGGGCTTTCAAGGCTTTAAGTAATTCCTCACGCTGCTCCGTAGACAGCTCCTTTGTAGGGCTGTTTGGACTCGTTGTCATCTTCATTTCTCCCTTCAATATCATTATGCCGCCCAGATTTCCTCAGATAAAAAGCCCCAATTGTTTGGCCTGCTGCAAGGCTTGTATGCGATTGTGCGCCTCAAGCTTGCGATACACATTTTTCAGATGGAACTTCACGGTACCACTCGTAATTTGCAGCCTATCAGCAATCTCCTTGTTCAACAGTCCGTCTGCAAGCAGAATGAGTATTTTCATTTCCTGCTTGGTCAAGATTTTTTTCGGGGACGGCTTATGGCTCGGCGCCTCTTTCAGCGCTTTCAGAAGCCGCTCGACATAATCCGGCGATACCGAAGTTACACTCTCCTCTTGCCTTGCCTTCATGAAATCGTCCAGCATCCCGAGCATAATCTCCCCTTCGTCCACGAAGCTTCGAATATATCCGACAGGTTCCGCAAGAGTAAGCGCTAGCGTAAGCTTCTCCAGAGATGCTTCCGTCAGGCCAGATATCCGATAGCCCATGCTCTGGAGCAGCCGAATGTGAATTCGATCCCGAAGGCGATTGTCCTGGTTGATTAGAAGGTACAGCCTTTCGAGCAGATTCAGCGCTTCTTCCGTACAATCGGATGCTATAAGCACTCTAGCCAAAATTAGATGCTCGGCCAGGTGGTGCAGAGAAACTTCGTCTTCTGGAGACAGTCCGCTTGTTTCCGACCAGTCCAGAGCATGTTGAAGCAAACCTTGACGCAAGGAGAAAAGCGCTTGCTCCGCCTCGATTCGGCGAACAATCAACTCGTAATCCGGCGAATCGATGTTCGATTTCAGCCGAAGCAACCATTCGGAGGGCCCGCTTTCTTGACCAGTAGCTTGCCGAAGCTGTGCAAACGCAAGGTTCAGCTGAATCCATAGCCACATATTGGACCGAAGACCTACGCGACCAAGAGCCTCACCGAGATAAGCCTCCGCCTCTTCCAGCCGATTCCATTCGTACAGGAGCGCACAATACGTTACGTATTGGTACCCAACGAAAGGGTAGTCTTCTTTACTCCTCCAAGTCTGAATCCATTTCTGCAAAAATTGCTCCACGACGACAAAATCGTTGTTGAGCGACAAAAGATCGGTAAACTGATCGTAGCCTTGATATCTTTTGCTTCCCATGTGCTGAAAGCTGCTGCCTTCCGGCAAATAGCTTTCTACGAGCTCGAAATAATGCGATGCTCTGGTCAAGTTCTGCTGAAGATAAGAGAGGATGCCGCAAAAATAGTAGAGATTGCCCATCACTTGTTTCCAAGCAGACTCGGGCATAACCATCCGGAGAGCTTCGAATCGGATTTCCGCCTGTTCAACTCTTGGAATAGCCGACTCCCATTTCCCGTCCCCTACCAGCTTGGTAATATAGAACATTTCGAGCATCGGCTTGTCCCGGTAGCTGCTTTCCGGCAGCGCTACAATCCATCTCATCATCACGGTGCTTTTTAATTGCAGGTATTCGGGAAATATGTGCTCGATGATCCGAACAGCGTCCTCCGACTGTCCTCCTTGAATATAGTGCTCCACCGCCTCTTCAGCCATCCCCTGCTTTTCGAACCAGTTGGCAACGCGGGTATGGAGCATCTTCCATCGGTCTGGATCCTCTCCGGCTGCGATTCGCCGCAAGAAATCCGATAATAAATGATGATACCGGTACCAATGCCGTCCCTCGTCCAAAGGAATGATAAATAAGTTCAGGCGTTCCAGCCTCTCCAATTGCTCTTGGCTGTCCACTTGCCCCGTTGCTGCCTCACAAAGCGAAGCATTCATGCGGCTTAATAGGGACGTTTCCAGTAAAAACCGGCGCAACGATTCGTTCAGATGCTGGTATACTTCTTCTAGCAAATAATCGGAAATGTGACGCTGTTGGCCGTTAAACTGGCTGATGGATGCTGTAATATTGCCGCTGCCATTCAGCGTAATCGCCGCCAGCTGCAAGCCGCTTACCCATCCCTCCGTCTGGTGGTGCAACGCTGTGACCTGTTCCTTCGTCAGCTTCAAATCAGTCGTGTCCCTGAAGAAGACCATTCCCTCTTCCAGCTCAAAACGCAAATCCTGCATGCGGATTACATTGATCTCGCCTTTGGCCAGCAATCTTGCGGTAGGAATCGGCAAGTCGGTGCGGCTGGCGATAAAGAGATGAAAATGGGAGGGCAGAATCCCAAGCAGGTAACTAAGCGACTGGTGAATCGCGGGAAGATCGATGAAATGAAAATCATCCAGAACAAGAATCAACTCTTCTGGAATTTTAATCCATTCATTTGCGAACGCCGTCATTGCCGTTTCGAATAGAGATTCAGACTCTTTTTCCAGAAGAAATGCGATTGATTCGCCAAAGCCCGGAAAGGGCTCCCGAATGGCCGCGATCACGCAGCTCCAGAACTGGCTCCAATCGCTATCAAGCTTGTCCAGCGAGACCCAAGCGACATGAGCGACGCGCTGCTGCTTCGCCCATTCGCTAATCCCCGTCGTTTTGCCGTAACCTGCCTGCGCCGACACCAGTGTCAGCTTCGTTTTCAACCCCATATCGAGCTTGCGCATCAGCTTTGGCCGAGACACCAAGGATTTTCGTACTTGGGGGATGCGAATTTTCGATTGGGCAATCATGTTGTTACGCCTCCGTCCTTACGTGTGCATCCTCCTTTCATTTGACATTCGATGCGCGATTTCCTGCCTCGCCTATCGTTTCGCATCAAGAATCATCGCTTGTAAAAAAATCCTACCCGGCGCTAGCGGCCGGCAAAAGGAGCAGACTTTTCGGAAAGGCCTAACGTCTAAAGTAAATAAAAACAAGGGTTACCGGAAGGCGGTTGATCAACCGCCTTCCGGTAACCCTTACTTCTTCCAGGAGAAATTGGAAAAGACGCTTTTGACGACCTCCAATGGTACCTTTTTCTTGTTGGCGTAAAATTGGGCCGTTTCTTCGGAATTCTCCTTGATCCAATCTGTCGTCTTCTTTTTATAAGCCTTCAGATACGCGACTACTAATTCCGGATGCTTCTCGGAAAAGCTTGTTTGGGAAATTAGCGGTATTGGAGCAACCTCAAAAAGGACATTGATGACTAGTTCCACTTTTACAATTACGAACGATTACAGGCGAAACTAAACGGCCTCAGTCCGATGAAATTCAGGACCAAGGCCGCTTAACGGATTTTATTTTTTGTACTGTCTACTTGACGGGGTGCAATTCACTTTCTGGACAGCCCCTCGTGAAGAGCTTACTTGATATGCTGCACGGACGTTTCCATACTCAATTAAGACCTGAGCCGGGTCAAGCTTTGTCAGCACCTTACGTATTTGCGCTTGAAGCCGATCTGCCCTTTATCGACAGCCTTCTGAATATTGCCCGCGGCGTCAAGATGCTTGCTCTTGGACTTCGCGTCCGTCACCTCCACCGGTCCGATAGCTGCGGCAGTTTCGACCGCCTTGGCATGTAGCGGCACATAGGAAACCGCTGTAGTATAGACGAAATTATTCATTGCATATTTGGCGCGTTCAGGAGCATCGTGAATCGTATCGCGGACTGTCGCCAGCATCCCGGCCAGCTTGCTCTCGGAGAATTTACTGTCCGGGCGGCTGCCAAGCAGCCAGCAATAGCAGCTCCAGCCTGCGGACATGCGCAGCTCCTCGCCGCTTGAAATCCATTTATCGGCCACCTCCTGCGCAATATTGGTTTCCGCCAGCGTTACCGCTACGACGTAATCAGACAGCATAAAGAAATAGGCAGCGTCCAGCCAGCGGTCAAAGTCAGCCTCCGACATCGCCTCAGGCTCCGCAATAACGCCGGCAAAATACATCGCGTCGTAATTTCCAGTCGCGTAAAGCTGCTCGGCCAGCGGCTGATTTTTTTTCGTTTTCCGGGCAATCGGCTTCATCACGCCTGTCGCCACGCCAAACAATGGCTCATGAGCTCCATTGGAAACATATATTTTTTTGGTGCGCTCCTTGCCGAGCGCTTCAAGCTCCTGCATAACCTCTTCGACATTCATCCGAATCCCTACCTTCTGCTCTATAGTAAAGTTTGCTCCGCTATCGTCTCTTCCTATTCAGCATCCCCGCTATACACCTGCTTTAATATGGTAAGCAGCTTGTCCGATGACTGAAATGAAGCGTTATTCGTGCTTCCCCTATTATAGATGCAAAAAGCGGAACCAGCCAAAGTCGAAGTTGCTGCCCGGCAGGAAAATGAAGGTCACCTTCTGCAGCCCTGTTATCTGCTCCAATTCAAATACCCGTTCTTCGTAGCCATCGGATTTCTCGAACTCTACGAGCTGATTGCTTTCGCCGTTCTCGCCAGCAAATCGAATATGGATCGTATTTTTATCGATCGGCGAGCTCCCATTTATGACTAGCTTCGATGCGCCTTCGCCGGAAAAATCCATATGCGCGAATTCGAGCGAGACATTATTGCCGATGCCTTCCACACGCTCATCTGCGAAGGTAAAGGTATCTCCATAAACTCGATCGCAGGAAGCTGCCGTATTTTGTTCGAAAGCCCGATTTTGGCGTTCAAAAGAAAATCCTTTGATGTGCACCTTCTGGCGAAGCACGAAGCAAATCGACGTAATGCCGCGAAGTCTCTTGGTCAGACGATATGTTTCTTCCTGATAGACGTTCCACTTGGACGGCTTCTGATAAATGACGTCGGCAACTAAGCTGCTCCCCTCTTCGCCAGGTATCCCTTCCCAAATCTGCAGCGGATACTCCTCGCTGGACAAGGCGAAGATCGGCATCGTAATGGTGTCAGAGCCATAAGGACCGAAGTCGATATCGTGGAAGCCTACTTGCGTTTCGCCATCTCGGCTCGTTGCTACACCTCTTTCGTTTCCGTTCCCAACATCGCCCCTGCTGTAATCGTAAAGCCCCGCCGAGATGAAGCCATACGGATCCTTGTAGGCGGTTCCGAGCCCCGTTGCCTTAAACTCCAACTGGGAAATCAGCTTCGTCTTGTCCGTGCCATTCTTACTCGTACAACGCAGACGGAAAGCACCGTCGCCGATGGCGGATATCCTCGCCTCAAGTCCATACGCTTCGACCTTGGCAATATTCGAGTCGATTCCTTCGTCCGTTACGGCACGCCACTCCACGTCTCGATACGAGGTATTTTCCGGCCATAGCTTAGCTCGAACAACAATCTCCTTGGTGGATTCATCTATAATTTGCCCAGACTCGCTGATGATTTCGATTTTACGAAGCGGCGTTTCTTTATCATCTCCCGTCACGCACGCCAGCTCTTGATTTCTCGTGTTGGCTGAAATGCCTACCAAGCTTGCATCGTTTGCAGGGTGTGACTCGAATTCCGCGACCACAGCTTGCATCCCCTGGGAGGATACCTCGATTCGGATTTTCCCCGACTCCAGCGTCGCGCCGATAATCGCCATCAGCTTGCCGCTAAACAATCTTCTGCTTTTTCCCTTATATGGATCAAAATCTGTGCTGTCCCCATTATCAAGCCCGAGCAATCGGCCTGCACCCGTCACCTCGACTTGAACACGATTGTTCGCGTTGTCTACCGAATGCCCCTGATCATCCAGCATACCGATTTCTACAAAAATCAAATCCGTACCGTTCGCCGTCAGCGCCTCTTTATCGGCTTGGAGACGAAGCTTTGTCGCATCCCCGAACGAGGTTCGAACATCGGTTGCGATCACATTGCCATGCTCGTCATAAGCGATGGCCTTCATTTCCCCTTCCGCATAAGGCACCTTCCACCAGCCGACAAGCTCCGTTCCATGCTCGTGATCAATTTCGTAGGTTCCAATCGTATCCCCATTAAACTGCAGCTCAATCTTAGGGGCATTCGAGCAGACCCGAACATCAATCATTTGTCCAACGTTGAAATCCCAATATGGGAAGAGGTGAACCATCGGCTTCGTTTTATAATCCGTCCAAGCAGCCTGGTAGATGTAATAGGAGTCCTTCGTGAACGTAGCCGTATCGATCTGGCCGAAATAAGAATTTTTCGTATGATACGGTGTCGGCTCCCCGATATAGTCGAATCCAGTCCATAAAAATTGTCCCAGCGAAAACGGCGTATCCCGCTCCGCCAAAATACAAGCCTCTGCCGACTTGGCTCCCCAGCTTGTCGAGCTGTTACCGAGGGCCGAGCATTGCTCGTCATCGTCGGCAAGGATTGATTTTTCGAATGGGAAATGATAAATCCCTCTACTCTGGACGACCGAAGCGGTCTCGCTGCCGTAGATGATCCAATCCCGGTGCTCCTCATGATGCTTGAGATAATATTTTTCCGCGTAATTGTAGCCAGCAACCTTCACGATATCGGCGCATTTCTGCGCATTTTCCCATGGCATATAATTCGAGCCAATCGTAACCCGGGCATTCTGCTTCGGATCGAATTCCAATACATAATCCATGAGCATTCTAGTGATTTCCTGCCCCCGCTCATCCGCATGCGTATCGTAAATCTCATTCCCGATGCTCCACATGAGCAGGCTTGGATGATTCCGATCCCGGAGCACCCAGCTTTTCACGTCAGCATACGCCCAATCCTTGAAAAACCTTGCGTTATCGTAAGCCGTTTTGGATCGCTCCCACATATCAAACGCTTCCGTGACGACGAATAGTCCCATCTCATCCGCCAAATCCATCAGCTCAGGAGCTGGCATATTATGCGCTGTGCGAATGGCGTTAACGCCCATTTCTTTCAGCAGCTCAAATCTTCTTCGCAGCGCATAGATGTTGAACGCTGCTCCTAAAGCACCAAAATCATGATGCTCGCAAACACCATTCAATTTCAGCTTTTTCCCGTTTACCTGAAGTCCCAGCTGCGGATCAAGAACGATGCTCCGGAAGCCCAGAGGCAGCGTGAGCATCTCCAATTCTTCGTCTTCGCTTCCCCCGCCCGATTCCGGCAATACTCGCTTCATTCGCGTAATGATCTGATACAAAGTTGGTTCGTCCGCGTTCCATAAGAAGGGATCATCTACAGTTAACGTTTGACTGTTTTTCGTAACCAAGCCGTGTTCTGCTTTTACCCGCTCCGAAGTAGATACGACCGTCTGCCCTTGGAAGAGGATATCATGCGACAGAAGCACATCTTCTTCAATATGCACATCCGTGTCTATTTCCACCAGCCACTTGCCGCCATCTTTCTGCTTGGTTGTAACATACACGCCGTCGGTGACAATGTGATTTTTGTCCCGCTCCTTGAGCCAGACGTTACGATAGATGCCTGCTCCCGAGTACCAGCGGCTGTTCGGGCTCTGGTGCACCACTTTCACGACGATTTCATTTTCGCCTTCGATAATCGCATCCGTTATTTCGTGCTCGAAGGATGCATACCCGTTTTTCCATTCGCCTACAGGCTGACCATTTACGTATACGGTAGAATCCATGTACACACCATCGAAGCAGATCAGGAGCTCTCGATCACTCCGAGTCCCACTGAATTTCTTGCGGTACCAGCCAATACTGTTCTCGTATAGCGCCAATGTATTATAAATCAACCAATCGTGAGGAAGATCCACCGATTCGAAGTCGAGTCCGGCATGGTCCGCAACATCCAGACCGCTTTTGGCAAATTCCCATCCATCGTTGAAAAGTAATTTCGTATTCATGGTCGAACAGCTCACTTTCATAGGTTTTGAGATAGACAAGACAATAGCTCAAGCGTAAACGGCTTTCGCCGTCCTCTGGCAGCAAAGCTACCGTTTCGCGTTGAAATATAAGCCCATTATAAGAGTGAAACTTATAAAAGCTTATATTTTCAAAAAGGGCTAGGTGCAGCCTCCTTATGGAGACTGCACACCAAGCCCTTTGTTTTTAGAAATTAATAGCCTAATACGCTTTTCGTCTTCTGAAAAATATCGTTTGCCATATCCGTATAACGCATGCTGCCATTCGCTTCAACCTGAGCCTTATAATTGTCCCACTTGTCGAAGCTTTCTTGGCCAATAATAAACTTTAATGTCATCGTTTTGACGAAATCCATAAGCGGCGTCGAAATCAATTTCATCTGCTCATTTTCCTCCGTTGTGGCCATGATCGGCGGTACCAGCTTGCGCACCTCCCGTGTCGCTTGAACGCGGCTTACGAAGTCTCGCTCACCTTCGGTCATCTTGGACATTCTCAGCTTCTCAGAGCCGCCATAGGCGAACATCCCTCCGGCAAAGCCGTAATCGACGTTCAGCTGTTTTGCCGCGCCTTCATTCATTCCGTTGTAATAAATTTCTGGATTAAGCACGACATTTCCTTCCGCATCAAGTGTATACGTCTCGCCTTCTACGCCCCACAGGCTGAGCATTTGACCTTCATTGGAGTACCAGAACCAGTCTATGAAACGAAGCATTTTAATAAAACCTTCTTCGCCCAAATCATCGAGCGCGTTCTGGCTGATCATAATGCCGTTCTCCAAACGGGAGGTCTCGACCTGAAGCTTTCCTTTTGGCCCGCCGGGTTGGGTAATCATATATAATTCGCTGTTCGGGTCTTGCATTTTGCTCTTGAAATCAGCCAATACCTGATAAATACCGCTTATCACGTAAGTGTCGCCTTTGAAAAATTTAGCTTTTGCCACATCATCTTCTTGTGTAAAGGTTTCAGGGTCCATAATGCCTTCAGTAACCAGCTTATTGAAATAACCAAGATAGTTTTTGAAGTCATCCGAGTCATCGGCAAATACGAACTGCTGCTTATCATGGTCAAAATCCACGCCGTTGGACAAGCCCCATCCTCCTGTGACGCCATATTGCACACCGGCAATGTTCAAGGCCGATTCGCCCTTGAATTGATCGGAGATGACGTATTTTGCACCCGTATGCGCTTTAACCTTCTTCATCGCTGCATAGAAATCCTCGTACGTCCAATTTCCTTGCTGGCCCTCGACGTCTACTCCCGCCGCTTCAAACACATCTTTACGTATGATATAGGAATAACCGCCGCCAGCAATTTCCCACATGCCTGGAAGGACATAATATTTCCCATCTTCCTTCAGCTTGGCCTTCAGATCCTCTTCCATTCCCCAATCTTTCACGGCTTTCATATAATTCGGCATGTATTGCACCCAATCGCTGACGGGGACGATTTGGCCCGTTGCCACGAAAGCGGATTCATCATACGTCTTAGGAATAATATAAGGTGCATCTCCACTATTTACCAGTAAAGACTTCTGATTTTCATATTCGGTTCTAGCTGTAATCGACAAATCGAAGGTCACATTCGTTTTTTCCTGAATCGCGCTCCACAGTCTCCAGTCCTTTTTATAAGGGTAATTCTCATGGTCGCTGTACATCATGGAGTAGGATACGGCTTCATTGGAGTGGAACGTCTGGTCTTCCCCAAAGGTGTAATCCTTAGCCTCGCCCGCTGCTGACCCGTTCGTGCCTGCCGCGTTCGATGCAGCGGGCTTGTTATTGCCTCCCGAAGTCCCCTCGCTTCCAGACGTGCATGCCGTCATAAACACGAGCAGCAGCGCCAGCAATCCCATTACAAATGATTTACCAAATCTCATCGTTTTGCCTCCCCTTTTTGGTTCGAGCTTTTTTTATATATAACGGAAACGTCTAAAGCGCTCCCCATTATATCGCTTAACCTTTGACAGCGCCGATCATCATCCCCTGCACAAAATACCGCTGCACGAACGGATAGATGCAAATAATAGGCAGCGAGGTAAGAACCATAGCGGTTGATTTGACGCTTGCCGCAATTTGGCTCGTCTGTTCGGATGTAGCTCCAATTTCAGTCGGACTAACCGCGTTGTCGATAATTTGCTTCAAATACAAGGCAATCGGCCATTTTTCCTTCGACTGCAAATAGAGCGATGGTCCGAACCAGTTGTTCCACATCCCGACGATAACGAACAACATAATCGTAACTAGAATCGGCTTGGATAATGGAAGAATAATTCTCGTAAAAATCCCAAATACGCCTAAGCCATCGACGCGCCCCGCTTCTTCCAATTCGTTCGGCAAGCCAGCGAAAAATGTCTTCATCAAAATAACATTGAAGGCGCTGATCGCCCCCGGAATGACAATCGCCCAGATCGTATCTCTCATGTCCAAGGTTTTCGCAATCAGAATGTAGTTAGGGATAAGGCCGCCGCCGAAATACATCGTGAACAGCACGAACGGTATAAAAAATTTATTGAGGCGCAGCTTTTCTTTTGAAAGGGGATACGACATAACTGCCGTCGCAGCCACCGCGATAAACGTACCAATGACCGAATAAACAATCGTATTCCAGTAGTAACGGAAGAAGTCAGGCTTGCTCAATATGACCTCATAGGTTTTGGTCGTAAACTCCACTGGAAAGATCGTCACCTTGCCCGCATAAATGGCGGCTTCCGAGCTGAAGGACTGGGCTACGAGATAGACGAACGGATATAAGGTGAAGATGACAACCAGAATCATAAATAGTCCGTTTAAAATATTAAAAGTGCTAAAGGTTGAGGTTCGTTTCACTTGAACGGCTCCTTTCTACCACAAGCTGGATTTCGTCGTCCGCTTCGATACTGCGTTTGCGGTCGTCACTAGAATTAAACCAATGATGCCTTCGAACAGCCCTACCGCCGTCGCATAACTAAAGTTGCCGCCAGTGATGCCCATTCGGTAAACATAGGTGGAAATGACGTCCGCCGTTTCATAGGTTAGCGGATTGTACAAAAGCAAGATTTTCTCGAAATTCGAGCCTAAAATGCTGCCGATATCCAAAATCAAGAGCACCATGATCGTCGGCAAAATGCCCGGTATCGTGACGTGCATCGCCAGTCTTAATCGGCTAGCGCCATCGATTTTCGCCGCTTCGTAAAGTGCCGGATTAATGCCGGTCATCGCCGCCAAATACAGAATCGTTCCCCAGCCTAAGCTTTGCCAGACGCCGGAGGTGACATAGATCGCCGGAAACCATTCCGGCAAGGAGATAAACGAAATTTTCTCCAAGCCGATTGAAGCGAGTACACTGTTGATCGGTCCCGTTAAGGAAACGATCTCCTTCACCATCCCCGCCACGATGACCATGGATATAAAATGGGGAAGATACGATACCGTCTGTACAAACTTCTTCCACTTGACCCTCCGCAACTCGTTCAGCAGCAGCGCGAATATTAAAGTAATCGGAAATTTGACCACCAAATAACTCACGCTCAAGTTCAGATCATTGAAGAAGGCTCTCCAGAACGTCGGGTCCTTCATAAACATCTCGAAATAAGTGAACCCCACCCATTCCGATCCCAAAATATTCGGTCCGCCCCTATACTTTCGGAAAGCAATAATGTTCCCCAGCATGGGCGCATACTTGAAAATGAGGAAGTAGATTACCGGTATAATAAGGAACGAATACAGCTTCCATTCCTTTTTAACATGTTTCCAAAGCGGAGTTGTATCTACAGACTTGGCTCGTGCATGAGCTGCCATTGCGTCATCACTTCCTTATGAAAATTTACATTTTACGTGTTACGAAAATGAGGCTTTATACAGCTTGAAGCAAATCGTCAATTTCATGAATCATGGCTGGACTGCTTGAGCTGCTTACCATTTCCTCGGGAATAATTCCAAGGGGACGAAGCCATCGTATCCAGCGTTTCCAGAATTTCCGTACATGCTATTGAAGCTTGTTCTTTCGTTATGATCTCTTTCGTTGTGAGTTCTTCGTTCCTCCCTCCCTAAAACGCCAACTCCCGAAACGTTATTCAGTGAACTGTCCGAATTATCTTTTCAACTCCGTAACCGCTTTCACTAATTGGAGCAATAATGGATGGCGAGTATATCTTGCAGCTCGCTACCTCCACCTAACATCTAACATCATGAGCTCGGGAACCACCCGTTCCGTCACTCCATCAATTTATCGAAATCGCCCCCGATCATCAATGTTCAATAACCGAAAATGATGCGCAATTACGGCAAAATGGCGATTTACAATTTGAAACGGATTGACCGTTTCCCGAATTTGGAGGTTGTGACATAGAAAAAGACGACTTCCGGGTGTTGGGAAGTCGTCCTTTTCCATCTATTTACCTCTTGCTGGTATGCCGCTTGTTTCATGACTAAGATAGGTTCGCTCTCCAGCGCTTCAACATATCGTTGTAAGCGTCACTGGGCTCAGACGGATAGAACGTGTAGTTGCGCCTGAAATTTTATTGAATATTCGACGGATGTAAATAACCACCTCGTAGGGGCAAAAAAACCTAAGATTAATGACACTTATGATATAACTTCAAACCAAAATTTATGTTGAATAAATATTCAACATATTACATAATTATAAAATCAGTTTCAAATCGTTTCCTATTGAATAGGGGGTTTTACATGCTTATAAGAAAGGCAGTAATGAGCGACTCAGAGGCAATATATAAATTAATCGAACAGTCCGCAATTCAGGGACAACTATTATATCGTACTCGTGCATCTATTGGATTTTGATTCGTGTGATGAAATTGCAATGCAAATAAACATTTGAGGAGAAAAAGAATGACATTTACATGTGAATCCAGTAATCTAGATGATTATTTAGAAGAAACTACAGAGGTTGATTCTGGTCATTTTACGATAAAAGATTTAGCGGCGGAATTATATAGTCAATCATTAAATGAAATGGATTATGTTAAAACGACCTTTGAATTTGTTCGTGATCACATATCGCATTCTTGGGATATTCAAAGTTCTCGCATTACGTGCAGAGCATCTGAAGTCCTTTTCTTCAAAGAAGGAATTTGTTATGCAAAATCGAACCTTTTGTGTGCATTATTAAGGTGCCAAGGAATTCCAGCTGGGTTCTGTTACCAACGTCTAACTTTGGGAGATACCCCTGATACAGGTCACGTTATCCATGCGTTAAATGCTGTTTATCTTAATTCAATTGGAAAATGGATTCGTTTAGATGCGCGTGGGAATAAATCGGGGGTGGATGCTCAGTTCTCACTAGAAGAAGAGAAATTGGCTTTTCCAATACGTGAAGTATACGATGAAAGCGATTATCCGGTAATTTATACGAAACCAAACATAAAAACAATCAACTCATTACTTCAAAATACAGATTGTACTACCATGTATCTTCATGGTTTACCTTCAAGCTTGTAGCCTTAATTTTTATGGATTAATAATCATATGACCGCCTATACCTAAATGGCGGTCATATTTTTGTTCAAGAATCAACATTAAGCCATTCCATTCATCTCTTTCTCCAGCATCTCAACAAACTTAATATCGGCTGGCGCGAAGCTATACCCTTTCAGCTCCTCACGATGAGCCCAACGATAGTCATCATGATCGACTAAAATAATTTCACCGCTTACGTATGTCGCTTTATACGCGACTAGCCGGATATGAGTAGCGCCATAATAATGGTCGTTCACACCAAACCATTCCTGAGGAAGGATCTCAATCTGCATCTCTTCCAACAGCTCTCTGCGGAGACAGGACTGCGCCGATTCTCCCTGCTCGATTTTCCCGCCAGGAAACTCCCATAATCCTTCCTGAGACTTTCCTTTTTTGCGCCGAGCGATTAAAAGCTGATTCTGTTCATTGCTTATAATAGCCGCAGCCACCTCGAGCATTCCAATCCCCTCCTCCTAAACAATCGCTTTATTCGCTGCCGGCACTAAGGCAGGAGGCATCTCCTTCTTCAAGCGCCACACAAAGCTCATCGGCTTATTTCCTTCATGTCTAACATACTCCACTTCTCCTAGAAACATAAACGGCGACGTGAAGTTGTGCTCTTCCTTGTATTCACGAACAAATAAGGCAATCCGATGACCAAGCTGCTTATGATGAATATATCTTTGAGCGGTCTTCGTCTCCTCCGAGATGCGGCTTTGTGTCTGCCAATGGAACAGCCGCTCGTTGATCGCATAGTCTTCGTACAGGGTGGACGGCGAGAAATCCTTATCTGACTTATTGAGCGTAATAAAGAAAATATCCGTCCCCTTGTCCTCCAAATACTTCACACCTTCACGGAAGCTTGGCGCCTTATGCTCGTTCCAAACCCCAAAAGCCGCTAATATTTGATTGGTCGAATACCTGCAATGCAAATCCAATGGACACGCGTATGGAAAAGCATTGGACTCGTCAACGAAATTTATATGCTTCTCATTATAGGATAAAATATCAATGATTTCTTCCCGGAAGGCTTGGCAGGAAATAATAAATTGAATACCCTGTTCCATACTCGTAAAGCCTTGCTTGCTCGGCTCTGATGAGTAGAACGTGTAGTAGAACAGATTCAGCATAAGCTGCTCTTCGTCTGTTTCCACGATTTTTTCACCAGATAGATAAGCAATGAGAAATTTTAATAACCTACGTGAGTTAAGGCTTAGCAAGGCAGGCAATCGTTTGACTAAATAATCTTCCTGCTCAAATTTGAAAGGGTCGAGTAGATCTGCTTCTACCATCAAGCTTCGAAGGTTTGCAACTCCCCCTCTTTGCTAATTCCATCAAAATACTTCACTATTATTGCAGAGTTCGCAAAGTGATCACAAGATATTAAGAATGGGAACGAAATAACATGGAACTGTATAAAAAGCAAGGCATATTTTTATCTTTGGGATATATTATTGTTCACATTGTATTTACAGTGTTCTATAAAAGAATAAATCTGTCCAAGTGTTTGGTCAAAATCATCCTTTAATTGATGTTCCCAGATACGCAAAATATTCCAACCGTTTGAAGAATAATAAAGTGTTACTTTTTCATCCCTAAGCTTATTTCTCGTAATCTTCTTTTCCCAATATTCTAAATTACTCTTTGGGTATCTGCCATGAAGATCGCAATAATGCCAAAAACACGAATCAATAAAGATAACGATTTTATACTTTTTAATCGAAATATCAGGCTTTCCAAATAATTTTTTTGAATTTTTTCTAAATCTTATATTCTGTTTCCATAATTCTTTGCTGACAAGTGACTCTAGTTTAGATACAGATCGTATTGATTTCATCATCTTGCTTCTGGTCTCAGGAGAAACAATATCAGCCATTCCTTCGTTTACCTCCCCTAAAGTTTATATCCATTAATAACATTACTCTTTGATATTATCAAAGATTTGCTATAATAGTACTGGAACTTAATAGAAACAGGTGATAAGTTATGGCGGGTGTATTAGTTGCAGAGTACTTAGGGCAAAGAACAGATGTAGATCATATAAAAATTGAACCAGCAGGAGAACGCGAATTGTGCCCTTTTATGGATGGGAGATTTTGCCATAAAAAAGTACCTGTATGTTCTATTCGCAATAAGGGAAAACTGTGGATAGTTTGTGAAAACCGATTATGCAGTTCTAAGAAAACAGTGCCTGACCCAGTCAATCCTAAGAAAAAGGTAAAGCTAAACCTCTCAAGTTATCAAAAAGATGTACTCTTAAATATTGCAAAAGCATCATTTTCAGAAGATCTGGATTACAGTGACGTTTCAGTAAAACGCGAAGTCCCTTTAAAAGCTAATGATCAAAGTGATTACAGTGCAGATTTTGTAATGACACTCAATGACGGAAGAAGCCATTTGCCAGGACCAGATAGGGTTGTTTTAGAAATGCAGGGTGGAGGAGAGACATCTAATACTGGAGAAATCACCCGGCATATTTCCGCTTGGAAAGAAAATCCCCTTCGGACTAATGAAATTTTAAGAAAAGAAATCCCTAAAGTAGGGACAATTGAAACAAATGCTTGGCGTAGACAACAAGAGCAGTTTATAGTAAAGGGGAACGTTGCCTTAATGACATGGAAAGGCTACGGTATTATCTTTTGTGTTGGGGAACTGCTTTACGATTATATTTGGAGAAAAATAGAAAATAAATCAATTTTGCCTCCTCTAAAAGAACATAACTGGACCTTGGCTTTTTTGGAGATATCAGAAGATTATGATAGCCCAGTCATGCCTGGCCCACTGCCTTTAAAAGTAGGAAGAAGACTTTTTACTAATTATCATACTTTTGTCCATGCTCTTATTAATCAAGGTGAACCAAGCCCTGATACATTTGCAGGCGATTTTGATCGTTTAGATGGTACAGTAGTTAATATTCCAAAAGAAGGGCGTTAAAAGGTCGAGTCCAATGGCTCAACCTTTTAAGCCATTTTTTAGTTCTGTGAGACAGCTACTAATCTTTCACCAATCCACTCTATAACTGGAACAGCTACTGCATTTCCTAGTGTTCTGAATCTACTTCCGTCCAGCCCACTGGAAACCCCTGTAGCCTCTCGTATTCCGAAGGAACCATTCGTCTTACAGACAGCGTCTGAGCTGCCTCTGGAGTCAAGTGTATAGGTTTCTCCATCATTTCTGTATCCTTTTGCTTGAGGTCCAGCTGAAGCTTTTCTTCCAATTCCGGCATGCTGTATAGAGTAGAGAGTTGAAGACAAATTGCTCTCGCCAAATCCGGCGGAAGAGGCTTGTTTCTTTCCCAAGCCCTGTCTAGAAGCGACTGCAATTGTGCCCTGTTCAAAAAGTACTTCAGAGGCACGCTGGTTTCCATAACTTGCGACAATATAGACTCTTCTACGACGTTGGGGTGTTCCAAAGTATTTTGCATCCAATACTCTCCATGCCACACCATACCCGAGTTCAGCCAATGTTCCGACGACGACTTTGAAATCATTTCCCTGATTACTGTTAAGTAACCCGGGAACATTCTCGACAAGAACCCAATTAGGTCTTCGTTGTTCAATGAGTTCTGCGTATTTATAGAAATGTCCGCTTCGGTCTCCTTCAAGGCCTTTTCTTTTCCCTTGGTTGGCAAGGGATACATCTTGGCAAGGGAATCCTCCACACCAGACTTCTGCTTCAGGGATTTCTTCGATTGTGACATCATTAATATCCCCCATTAATTTAACATTTGGCCAATGCTTCCGTAGAACCTTTTGACAATATGAATTCCACTCACACTGAAAAACCACTTCCATACCTGCACGTTCAAGACCAAGATCGAAACCGCCAATACCGCTAAAGAAAGAGGCAACTTTTAACATTCTGTTCAACCTTTCAAGAATAAGATCGTATGTTCTTATTCTACTAAATCTTGAAGAATCTTTCTAGAGGACAAAAGTAATTATAACATACGATTTCCCACATGGCCAGAGAAACTTCTGCCATTTGATAGCATGAAACTTATTCTAAACGTCCCTCGGATTGCTAAAATATAATTCATTGATTCCTGCCAGAGTTATAGATCAGGAGTTATGCTGCAAAATTTTATCATAGCGACACTATAATTAACTAGAAGGAAACTATCAGTTTTTTGCATGATATTCTGAAGAAACATTTTTTCTACCGAGTTTCAAGATTCGAAGTGACTGTTCAAGCAGCTTGTGGAACTTATTAATAATAAAAGGATGATAAATCGTTAACCCACTTCACAGACTTCTCAAAGTTGATTAACTCATATGACAAAGCTCTTAGCGTGGATAGGTTATACCCCCTTAAACAAACATCTCTATAGTTTTACCGCTGTAGTGTGTTGTAATAACGAGCTTTTCTCCAAAAATATTCTGATTCTGACTTGTACAATATTTATGTTGCTCAATATACCAGAAGCGAAAGTTACCCCAAAAAGGGAGCTTAACAAAGCTATCAGTTTGCTCCCATTACAAACTATTTGCTCTTTTTCGAAAAAAAATCCGAAAACGTTTGATAAATTTATGTGGAAATGCTTTTCAAGCTTATAGGAAGAATGCTCTGACAGGCAGAATTAAATTTCTATTTTATTACTTATTGTTGAATACTTTATCTGTATGGATTAGTATAACAGATTGATAATAGATTTAAAAGGAGTAATTTTCCTTGAGCGAAAAATCCGTAATAAAACAAATCATCGGGAAAACCGTTAAAGCAATACGCATCAAAAAAGGCTTAAGTCAAGAAGATTTGGCGCACGAATGCAACGTCGATCGCTCCTATATTTCCATGATAGAAGTCGGCAGGAACGAACCTTCGGTAACGAAAATATTTGACCTCTGCACAGGGCTTAGAGTCAAGCCATCCGACTTTTTCAAGCTAGTAGAGGGGGAATTCGAGAAGCTGCGTGAGCAGGGCTGAGAACACAAATAAGGGCGGGACGGAAGCTTTAGCAGCCTTCGTCCCGCCCTTATAGTTAACAACGAATTATGGGTCTTGAAAAATTCATATCATCTGCATCTCGTTTTTCAATCCGGCTTGATACATCCATTCTTTTTCAAGGGCATTTTGATAATTCAACGCCTTCTCCCATTCAAGAAGAAGCTGATACAGTCGTGGAGCTAGTTCCTGCTTTAACTGGCTCTCCAGTTCAACTTGCCTTAGCCGCAGTAGTTTAATTTCGGGTGTTTACCCTGCAATTCTAGCCTGTTCAATAAAGCGTGCGTCAAACACTGGCTTGATCCATTCTGGTAAAGGCTGTTGCTCCAAAATAAAATCCCCTCCCAAGGTAAAAGTTCGTTGAACTTACCGTAGTAGGAGATGGTTTTCAATAGCCCATTTCATTTCATCCGTATGTTTACGAAATAAGCTCGATATTTTGCAATACTCTTAAATACTCGATAAGACCATGCCTTGCAGATTGTAAACTCTGAATTTCTTCGATAATTTTCTGCCGCCGATCCGTTGTCGTATACGCTCTGTCATGCTCATGAGCTAGCTTTCCGTGACGTCTTGCTATTTGCCGATGAAGCATCGTCAAGGGCAATTCTGGCTAATGGGTGACTTCATTTAAGAGCGGACTCATCTACTCCCAATTGTTTTTTACATTACAATTGCCAAAGACGCTGAATCTATTAATTTCATCGTTGTAAAATCAATGACTATCATATTTAATCGCTGTTATAGTCACCTGGTTTCTTATTTTTACTTTGAAATCATCTGGATAAAAGAAAGCATAATTTATTCCGCCACCATGAACTGAACTGGAATACCTTAATCCATCAAATCCTTGCTGCTTAAAATACTCAGCAATATACTGCGTGGGTAAATAGCTTAGCTCTTTTTCACTTGGAACAACTGGCTTAGAAAATTTAGAACTAATAACTCTTCTATAACTATTTAATTGTTTAGTTTCGGATTTATCTGGTACTAAATTAATAACATTGAGTTCCCGCATTGTCTCACATGTAGCAATTGTTATTCCCGCCCCTATCCAAGGACGCAGTTCTGAAACAATGGTATCTTCATGTTCAGCCGCATATAGATACGAAATGCCTCGTGAATTAAGTCTTCCAGCACTTGCCTTACCTTTTGGTGGAGCTTTCAAAAGCGCATCTTGAAAAGGCTCTTTCTCATTAATTCTGCCTCTTAAAAATACATTTCCACTTGTAATCTTAAAAGAGCTTTTCTCATACTCTGAAAGAAAATACAGAAAAAAATCATGACGATTATCAATAAAAAAATGATTATCTTCAAACATTTCCACGAAACTATCATAGACTTTCTCTGTGTGATCATCATTAGTAACATACATCGACGACAATTTTCTCACCCCACAAGTTTCAATAATAATATAGACATACTCTGTTCTATTATAAAGCAAAAAGTTCAAGCAGTGTCCTACTTGAACCTCAACGACAATTTTTAGTTATTTAGTAAAGGTGGCTTTAAATCAATACTCTCTCTCACTTCCAACACAAAGGACTTAACGTGCGATGAGTGCCAGCTGCGATTGTCATTTTACAATTAACCATCATAGACCCGTTTGTCATTACTGGGTTGGTTACTCATGTTCATTTTGATTCGGAATAACTATTCCGTCACGGGTTGCTATCCAGTCACTCTTCTTATCAAGAGTTTTTCTTTTTGCGTGGTCCTTTTGCATATAAAACTCTAACGATCGATCAGGTATCACAGATGTTATGTTCTTATCAAACTCTTTTGGACCACCAGAGATTTGCCTGCCAATAAAATCATTTACACGCAAGTCATTGATTTCATGCAGCTTATGATGACATTGTTGACATAAACACACTAGATCCCTAATTTTTTCATTTCCGATCCGCTCATAAGTTTTGTGATGCAGATTCAAAATACGTTTTGATCTGCAAAGTCGACAACTTTTTGAGTTAAAAACAAAGTAAAAAGTCTTTATTTTTTCCCAATGTTCAGTTTTCAAATACGCGTTATAGTTATGTGCAGTTTCACCTGTAGAACAAATTACTGGCCATTTCTGCCCAACACGTTCTTCAGCATATTCGAATTCAAATTTTTTTTTAGATTCTTCTTGCTTTAATTGCGTCTTATTTCTTTTATTAGCTCCCTTAGCTGTTTTATTTGCCTTTTGCTTAGTATCGTCGTTATATGCCTTTTCAGCATCTTGCTTATTTGTATATGACTTGAATTTTGCATTCGGGAAACCGCTTGTTTGTCTCTGACACTCCTGCCATGATGAATATATTCCAGATTTTCGTCCAATCCAAACAACATAGTATTTATCAGCCATGTTTTCTCCTTTTTTCAAATACAGCAGTATTTCAAAACGTTTATGTGCACATTAGTCAAACAAAAAATTTTTGAAGCCCTTCTAGGTTAGTCGCTTCATCGTAATCATAGATAATACCAACACTATACTTAGCCCTTGTTAAAGCAACGTACAATTTCGAACAACTCGTAGGAGGTAATTCAAAGTTGTTATTATTAATCCATCTGATGAATGGCTGTGTAGGATAGATTAGAACTCTATCGAAAGTGAGACCTTTTGACTCACCAAAGTTAATACTCTTGTAATTTTTATTAATCGTTTCTCTGATACTGTCTCTTAACTGAACAGGGTTATATCTTTGCAAATACAAATCCACATCTTGTTTTCTGACTAAATAAATGCCATCATGCCCAGTCACTTCATGTTGATTGGACTGGCATGGCTTGTACTGAGAATATAATTTTGAAGAATAATCACAGATCATTGCATTATTTCTATGTGATACATTTAACGTATCTTCATCTATTTCACAACTAACCCTTCGACACTCAGTCTGAATAAACTCTTTTATACGACCCTCTTTATATCGATCATACTTTCTCTCAATATGGGTAAGATAGGTTACCTGTCGCGGATCACCAACAAAAAGTATATTTGATTTGCTTTTCAAGAGGAGCTTTAAAATTTCTAAGTCATACCCTGCAAGATCTTGAATCTCGTCAATAAAAATATGTGTAAAAATTTTATTCAATCTTTCTATAACTGCACCATTACTTCTTTCGTTGCATCTGACAACAAGCTTTGATATTTTATCGGAATATACTTTAGAATCATCTGTGAAGTAGTGTTTTGAGAAGTAATCCGCTTCCCCATAATAGACTTTAAAACCTGTCTTCTTAATTATATACCTTAAAGCTGAAGGCTCATTAACCAAAAGCATTCCTCGAATTGTTTCGTCATATAGTCCTCCCTGATAAGGTCTAATACCATGTTGGAGTAAAGTAGAAAACCACGTTTGTATTGTGACATGGGAAGGCACACATCCATTTAGTTCAACAAACTTCTTACGAATTTCGGCTTCATTGCCTTGTGTGAACGTTGTAATCAGAACTTTTCCTTCGCGTTGTCTTAGCGCCTCATTCACAAGGAATGTTGTCTTCCCAGAGCCTGCTGCGGCAATAACTAGCTTGTTGGATTTTATATCCAGCATTTTATAGCCTCTAAAATATATTCAGGAAAGACGATAGGATTTTCCGTTTCAAAAATTTTAAGGGCACATTCAGTTTTATTGGACTTCATAAACTTATGCATTTCGTTATCGTTAACATAAGTACTTCCAAAAATGGCGTTTAACTTATCAAGCTTATTAGCTTTGAGCAATTTAGGCTCTAATGTATTGTAGTTAAAGGGATTTTTACCAATCATTAATGAGCCTTCATCCACTGCGTTATCAAAACAAATCTTAATATTAGCTTTATCGTTTTTACCTAAATATTCACTATACTTTCTGTTAACCGCATCTATATCTCCATCATTATCTGTAACAACAACCACTGGTTTATTAAGCAATTCAGCAATTTCAAGAAATCTTAAAAAGGAAGTGCCAACCGAAATAACATCGATTTCATTTTGTATTGGGAGTTTTCCATCATTTTCCAACATATATGCTTTCTGAACTACTAGTTCGTCGGAATCTCCCTCGACCAATATTGCTTTCTTACATAAAATTAGGCGTAAAGTGTCGTAGCCTGCTATCTTTTGAAAGAAGCTTTTTGTGTCATCTTCAAGATCATTAAGCCGTATTGCCTTCTTATCATTTAGCAATATCAGGTTGCTCAAACCTAGCTTGTTTGCTACAAAGCTACTATGTGTAGAAATAATGATCTGTTTATCTTGTTGGTTCTCAGCAATTTTACTTATAAACTGATTTAGCTTGGTATGTGACAAGTGGTTTTCAGGTTCCTCCACTAAAATCACTGCCGCTTCTTTTGTCTTCTTATGGCTTAATGCCAGTTCAGTTTTTACAATACATTGCTCGCCTTTTCCTACAAAATGAAATGGCACAGCGTCAAGATAAGTCACAAGACTATTTTCCCAAGCATTTTTTGAAAGGAGCTCAACAGAAAGTTCAACTTTCTTACCTGTCAATACTGCACTTTGTTGGATTTTCTCGTTAATGGACTTAATTGACTCAGAACTCATGAAATTATCTCGCATTTTTCTATGCGCTTGAGAAATATCTACTATATCTTCTGGTTCTAAATTTTCTCGTACTATTCGAGATATGTATATATCAGACCCATTCTGATATCGGTTGCTTGATGAATCAATCATGGCTGAATTAAGTGGAATACTTCTAGGCGTTATTGTCTCTCTGGCAAAACTAGACCACACTAGATCGTAATATTCAATTGGTAGCGTCTTGACGCCATCCTTACTTACTAGTTGCTCATATTCCCTTTGAAATTTTTCATCAAAGGCAATTTTTAATGATACACCACTTTCCTTGGCTCGTTCGCTATTACCATTACCTTCAAATAATTCTATATCACCACCGCTTAAATAGATTTCAATCAATATATATGGTAACTCTGGATTTCTTCCTTGTTCCAAATTAGTCAAGTATTCAGTTACGGCAGTATTATTAAATAAATACTGAGTTAACTCGTTCTTGATTTGTCTACCATTCAATAGTCCAGTCAAAGCTAAATGAATTGCTTCCAGTATAGTGCTTTTCCCCGCTTCGTTATTGCCTACCAAGATGTTCATTCCATCACTAAGTTCTAAGACAAACTCACCATAGTAGCACTTAAAGTTTTTAATTTTCACCTTCTTGATCTTCATCTAAAGTTCCCCCATCAATTTATTGTGTTATCTTTCGTCCATCAATCTCTTGTGAATTTGAAACGCCCTGACTTTGTCCATCACTTTTTTGTATAGGTTAATAATTTTATGCTCAGTCCACGTATTATGAATTTCATCCATAATGATTTCGAGTTCCACTTCCGAGACTGCAAAGAAATCACTGCAACAATTGTTACAACCGGATTACTTTCTACATGTAAATATTCGCCAAAATACGACCCGTGTCCTTCTTCCATATCAGTAATATAGACCTATCAAAAAATACAAAGAGCCAAGCAGAAAATGCTCGGCACAAAAAATAAAAAACTCAAGCGGCAATGCGCTTGAGTTTTTTAGATTAGGTAAATGTGGCTCTAAATCACTGCGTTCTCACTAGCGACACACAGCACTCCACATGCGTCGTCCACGGAAACATATCCACCGGCTGCACCTCAACCGTCCGATACCCGCCATCCTCAAGCACCCGCAAATCCCTCGCCAATGTCGACGGATTACAGCTCACATACACGACTCTCTCTGGCTGCATAGCCAGAATCGTCTCCAGCAGCTCATTATCGCAGCCTTTGCGCGGCGGATCGACGACGATGACGTCGGGCACAATTCCGCCCTCCTCGCGCCAGCGCGGAATGACGACCTCGGCAGGCCCTGCCTCGAACGTCGCATTCCCAATCCCGTTCAGCTCCGCATTGCGCTTCGCATCCTTAATCGCCTCCGGTACGATTTCTACGCCGTACACGCGCCCAGCCTGCCGCGCCAGAAACAGCGATATCGTCCCGATTCCGCAATAAGCGTCAATAACGGACTCCGTCCCGGTCAGCGCCGCATACTCCACCGCTTTGCGGTACAAGGCCACCGTTTGCAGCGGGTTCACCTGATAAAACGATCTCGCCGATATCGCAAAGCGAATACCATCAAGCTCATCATAAATAACGTCGCTGCCCCACAGCACCTTCGTCTCATCGCCAAAAATCACATTCGTGTTCCGCTCATTCACATTTTGAACGATGCTCGTCACACCTGGCAGCTCCTCACGGATGCGCTCCACCCAGCGCTCAGCCTGCGGCAGCTTGCGTCCGTTCGTCACAAGCACGACCATCATTTCGCCCGTTACAAAGCCCGTACGCGCCATCACATGGCGCAGCACGCCGCGTCCGCTCTCCTCATCATAGCCAGTTACGCCTAGCTCGCGGCCAATCGCCTTCACTGCCCGCACGATTTCATCATTGCGGTCATGCTGAATCATGCAATCATCCATATCAATAATCCGATGGCTGCCACGCGCATAAAAACCAGCAATCAACTTACTCGCCGCACCATCACCGTCATTAGCATGACCGCCTGTCATCATGCCAATCGGCACCTGCGCCTTGTTCCGGTAGCGCCAAGGCTCGTCCATCCCAATGGTGGGATGCACAATAACAGCAGCTTCCGCCGCTTTATTTTTCGCCGATCCACCTGCCTGTGCCTTCTCCACTTCCCCAGCCACACTCAGCTTGCCGATCCGCACCAGATTGTCCACCACATGCTGGCGTTTCCAGCTCAGCTGGGCTTCATAGCCCATGTGCTGAAGCTGGCAGCCGCCGCATTGCTTGTAAATATCGCATGGCGGCTCAACGCGGTCGTCGCTCGCGACCAGCAGCTCCTGCAAGCGCGCATAGCCGTACTGCTTTTTCGTCTTCATGACCTTCGCGCGCACGCGCTCACCAGGGAGTGCGCCCTGCACAAAAAGGGTATAGCCCTCAGCGCGGCCTACCCCTTCCCCATCATGCGTCAGTCCGATAATATCGAGGACGACCTCTTCATTTTTGCTTACCGGCACATTTTCCGGCGGCTTCGACTGGGAATTGCTGCGCCCACGTCCGCCGCCACCTCTGTTATTCCTTCTGTTCATTGCTCTACCCGCTCCGCTCTATATCGCCATTAACGCAAGCAGGCCGCTAAGCGGCCAACTTTCTGCTCTTATTCTTTTTCACAAAATAACTCGCCATCATACACGAATCCCTGATCTATCCTATCCAGTTCAACGCAACCAGCACTAAACTTGCTTCACTCTTCCGCTCACATAAATCCATTATACTACCGATAGGTCGACTCGCCCATCTCATCGGCAAAAATTCGCAAATGCGAAGGCAGCACCGAGAAAGTAAACGGCAGCTTGCCGCCGTACTCGCCGTCGAGATTAATCTGCACGTAGTCTGGCGTCGTTACCTTCATCTCATTCGTGCGGAAATGAATAATATGCGGATCATTCATATGCTCCCCGCGCAGCGCGAGCGACACGAGGCGGATAAACTCCGGCAAATTGCATTTTCGCAGCAAAATGACGTCAAACAATCCATCGTCCAGCTTCGAGTCTGGCGCCAGCTTCTCAAACCCGCCAACCGAGTTGCTATTGCAGATGAGAAAAAGCATAAATTCCTCATGAAAATCGCCAACGCCTGCGGCCTGGATTTTCAGCTCAGTCGGGCTGAGACGCGTCATTTTCTCCATGCCCTTCATATAATACGCCAGCTGCCCAATCATCGTCTTGAGCTTGCTCGGCACATCATACGTCAGCTCCGTCATCGAGCCGCCACCGGCAATATTAATAAAATAACGCTCATTCGCCTTGCCGACATCAATCGGACGCGTATACTGCTGAATGATCAGATCGACCGCATATTCCCAATGCTTCGGAATGCCAAGCGCCCTAGCGAAATCATTCGTCGTCCCGAGCGGCAAAATGCCCAGCGGCGGCAAGTTCGGCTTTTCCGCCAGCCCATTAATGACCTCATACAGCGTTCCGTCGCCGCCCGCCGCAATAATCAGATCGTAGCCGCGCTCCGCGGCTTCGGCCGCCGCAAGCGTCGCATCGCCCTCGCCAATCGTGGCGTGGCAGCTCGTCTCGATGCCGCAGCGCTCCAGCCGCTGCAAAATATCTGGAAGCCTACGCTTCATTTCTTCCCTGCCGGAAGAAGGATTATAGATCAATCTTGCTCTTTTATATGCTGACATCAGCGTGACCTCCAGCCCTTTTCCATTTTCCCATGTGTCGGCAGGCCTACCTATCGCCTTCGCGCATGCGTAATTCGTGTCTTGCTTTCACTTTCCACTATTATACGATTACCCGCCTACCGGGTGTTCATTTCACTCTCTACATTTTATATTATTTAATTTAATTTCTCTGCATTACACTTCTCTTCGTCCCGTGCCATGCTACTCTATTCCCGCCAGCCATTCCGTCATATTCCGCACCAGCCAGCGCTCAATCGCCGGATCAGGCAGCATCGGCCTGCCATTATAGCGATAATCTAGTCCCGACAACCGCTCCGGTATGACCTCATTCGTGAAATAGCCATTGCTCAAAAATAACGGCACCACGATAACCGCTTCCTCCGGTCTCGCCGCAAGCATGCCTTG
The DNA here is from genome assembly GCF_000971975.1 of Paenibacillus algorifonticola. Classification (GTDB taxonomy): domain Bacteria; phylum Bacillota; class Bacilli; order Paenibacillales; family Paenibacillaceae; genus Pristimantibacillus; species Pristimantibacillus algorifonticola. The sequence goes on from NZ_LAQO01000007.1 coordinate 207,995, forward strand.
CAGGCGCTCAGCGGCCTGATCAGGCAGCAGCATAGCCGTTTCCGCGCGCGCGAAACCGCCCAGCTCGCATATACGTCCAGCTAGCGCATCCAATCCTTGCTGCCAGCGCTCATGAAACACCGGCTCCTTGCTGCCGTGGCCAATTAATAGCAGCGCTTCGCTGCTCGGATCCGCGCTGAGCGGCTTCATATTTTGCAGCAGCAGCTCAGCAATTTCTGGATCATCATTAATCGGCACGCCCATATGAACGCTCGCGTTCACCCGAAAAATGCCCAGATCGCCCTCAAAATCCGATATCGGAGCAAAGCCAAAAGCCTGTCCAATCTCATCGATATGCGTACTGCCTGATGAAATAAACAGCGGCAGCACATAGAGCTCCGTTACGCCCTGTGCCTCCAGCTCATCAATGCCGTCCTGAATCAAGCGGCCCTCTACAATTTCAAGAAAAGACGAATACACGGGCACATCGGCCCGCTGCATCGTCTTTGTTGCCCGCTCTACTGCTTCATCTACAAGCTGCACCCACTGCGCATCGCGCGAGCCGTGGCTTATAACGAGAATACCGGGTTTTTTCATGGCTTTGTGCACCTACCGTCCTAAACGTTCTAAAGCCATTTTATAACCGTCGTTGCCATAATTCAAACAGCGCTTCACCCGCGAGATTGTAGCCGTGCTCGCCCCTGTCTCCGCTTCAATCTGATTGTACGTGCTGCCCTTGCCGAGCATGCGTGCCACTTCCAAACGCTGCGACAGCGACTGAATTTCATTGACCGTGCACAAATCATCAAAAAACACATAACATTCCTCAACGGATTTTAAAGTTAAAATGGCCTCAAATAATTGATCTACCGCTTTATCGTTCAGCTTTTTGAGCTGCATATTCTTCACTCCTCTAGTCTTCAAACCGGACTTCCAATGCTCACATTGTAGCTTTTTTACCCGTTTTTTTCAAGCATTACCGTATTCACGCTTTACAGAACAGAAGAGTAAACGTGGGGCATCTGCCGTTAATTTTCTGCAATACCCGTGACATTCGTCCAATCCTTACGTTTGCCTATGCCATAGACTAATATCAAGTGTACACCGCTTCACCGCCGCTCTGGCGGAGGAGCCCGCGCTTCACGAGGGGCCGGCTCTGTATATCTCCCTTCATCCCTCGCTGGCAGAGCACTCCCCCATAAAGCACGGCGATTCGACTATAAAAAATAAAAGGGTGATCAGCGTGAACTATCGCAATAATCCCGGCGGCTATCCTCAATATCCCCGCTACCCGCATGCTCAGCAGCCGCAGCAGTTCCAGCATCGCAGCAGCCGCCAGGGGCAAAGCAAGCTCAGCCCCGCCGTTAACCATAAGGCCAGCATATCCGGCTTTCTCCATGAAAATGCGATTCCAGAGTTTCAGCCGCCGCTGCAAGCGGTTCAAGCCGTGCAGCCGGAGTCCCAGACTATCGTCCCAGCTACAGCAGCCGAGCTTGCTGAATCCGTAGCCCCTGCCAAAGGCGGCGCATTCTCGCTCGCCAATTTGGGAGAGATTAAAGGCTTCGTTGACCGCCTGGGCGGCCTTGACGGCATTTTGACCACGGTGACGAAGGTTCAGAAGGTGATGAGCAGCGTATCCCAAATGGCTCCGCTCGTGAAGGTGATCATGGGCTCCTTTGGGAAAAAAGGGGCCGCGGACGACGCCACCACCGATGACTTGGAAGAGTTCATCCCGAACAAGCGCAAGCGCCGCAAGTCCGGCAGCGGCTCCGCCACAGGTCCCGCTAGCCGCAGACGCAGAAGAAAACGTCGGCGCTAAGTCCTGGGCAGCGGAGAACAACGCCGCAACTCTGCCGACCTCCGTAAAGAGCGCTCGTCGGAGCGCTTCCCTCCGCCGCCAGCGCGCGAACAGCGTTAGGCGGCGCCTCTCCTCTGTCGCCAACACTACAGCATTAGGCTGCACGTCTCCTCTGCCGCTAGCGCGAACCGCGTTAGACGGCACGTCCCCACCTCCGCCAACACGAACAGCAGGCGGCACTCCTCCACCGCCATGCGAACAGCCCAGCGTGGCGCTCCTCCTGCCAGCAGCAGCAACCGCTGCTGGCAAAAGCTTTCTTTTTCACCGTCCAACATTCCCCGCCCATTAAAAAAGCCCGCATCCATTAACGGACCGGGCCTCAAAACGCTATGCGAGCTTAAATGAACAACCAATCCATTGCCCAGTAGACAGCCATGGCCATCAGGACAGTGATCGGAATCGTAATGACCCAAGCGACCAAAATACGGCCCGCCATCGACCATTTCACGCTGGAGAAGCGCTTCGCGCTGCCTACACCGAGAATCGAAGACGTGATAACATGTGTCGTACTAACTGGCAAATGCAGCACTGTAGCCGTCAAAATAACGACAGCCGAGCCTACATCGGCAGCAAAGCCATTGATCGGTTCGATTTTGAAAATCTTCGTACCCATCGTTTTAATGATTTTGTAGCCGCCGACGGACGTACCAAGCGCCATCGCCAGAGCAGCGGACAGCTTAACCCATAGCGGCACATCCAAATTATCCTGAACTCCCGCAGCAACAAGTGCAAACGTGATAATCCCCATCGCCTTCTGCGCATCATTCGTACCATGGGAGAACGATTGGAATGCCGCCGTTACGATTTGGCTGAAACGGAAGCCTTTGTTCACCTGATGCGGGCTCGATTTGGCGAAAATCCGCTTGAGCAGCCACATAATGATGAAACCAGCCGAGAAAGCAATAAGCGGCGATAAAATGAGAGCTTTAACAATGTCCGTAAAGCCCGAAGCATTAATCGTGCCAATTCCTGAACCTGCAATAACCGCACCAGCCAGCGAGCCGATGAGTGCATGGGACGAGGAGGACGGAATACCGAACCACCACGTAACCAGGTTCCAGATAATAGCCGATATGAGCGCAGCGATAACCACTTCGACACCATTCGGCAAATCAGCAGGATTCGCCACGCCGCTTCCGATCGTTTTGGCTACCCCGGTAAACATAATCGCACCGAGGAAGTTCATCACCGCAGCCATCAATATCGCTACACGCGGCTTGAGCGCACGGGTCGATACCGACGTCGCAATCGCATTTGCGGTATCATGGAAGCCGTTAATAAAATCAAAACCGAGTGCCAGAATGACAACCGTCCATAAAATATATGAATCCATTAGAGTTGACTCCCACTTTCCGCGTTAGCTATTGCGCATAATGATCGATTCCAGCGTATTGGCAACATCCTCGCAATAGTCGGTCGTTTGCTCCAGCATTTCATAAATTTCCTTGCGTTTCATCAGCTCAATCGGATCGCTTACGTTCGCGAACAAGCTTGTAATACATACGCGAAGCAGATCATCCGCTTGATTTTCCAGCTCATTGAGCGCAATGTTCGGCTCACGAATAGCCAGCAGCTTCTTCTGCGTCAGCAAATAAATAGCTTTCTTGATCTGATGCGCGCAGCGCAGCAAAATGTCGCCAAACAGCTGGATGTACTCATCCTTCTCCTTGATGTTGTACATTTCGAAACGCGAAGCGCATGCCTCGATTCCATCCAGCACATCGTCAAGCGAACTTGTCAGCGCCATAATATCTTCTCGTTCAATCGGAGTGATGAACGTTTTGTTCAATTCCTTCAAAATCGTGTGCACATACTTGTCGCACTGGCTTTCGTATTCCTTCATCGTCTTGGCGAAAGCAGAGACATCGGACAAATCCGACAATCCGTTTGAGAAATACTCAACAGCGACAACGAGTGCATCGGCCATTTCTTCAAACGTTTTAAAGAAAATATCTTTTTTCTTGAACATCGTAATCCCCTTTACCGGCTGGATGTTTTGTTTGGGCATTTTGTCGACCTTTGGTGACCTTTGGTGGATAAGCCCAGAATATCTTAACACAGTTTACTTTAAAAATGTTAACGGAATATTAACGTTTATGAAAAAAATTTCTTTTTTTCACTCTATGCAGACATAACGTTCATTTCCTCCGCTTCCAAAACAAAGGCGCCGCCTCGTAAAGAGACAGCGCCTAAGCTTATTATTGCCACGGGCACAGAAGCACTCTTCACCTGCTAAAAGTGTTTCCGAACCGCGCTTATTTTACCCATACATCACATGATCAGCAATCGATTTTGTATTCGGGACAATGTGGAAAAAGGTTTTGCCCGGCACCAGAGCAAGCTCCTTGCCATCCTTCACGATCCGGATCATATTGTCCGGCGCCCGTACCCATGATGCCTCTGTCATGCGACCTTGCTGGAACAGCATCGCATCTCCGCCCGCTTGCAAATCGACCGCGAGCCGTCCTTCATTGTCCAGCGTCTTGTGGCTTGCAGCCAACACTACCAGATTCGAAGCCGCAAGCTGCTCATTATTATTCAGGTCAATATGCGCTTCATCGTTGATGGAACGCTTATATAGCTTGCTCGCCTCATCATAGGCGTAAGAAACCTTGTAATCCTTCAGTGTAAAATGAATCGTTACCGCCGTCGCAGGCGTCGTTGCCTCTGCAGCACCGTTCTCCGCAAACACATAGGCAGGCACCGCTGTATCCTGCTTGTAATTTTTCTTCTCCGCGCCGGAACGCAGCTTTTCCAAATCCGAATACAGATTATGCGGCGCCTTGCGCTCCTTGCTGCGCCAGAAATACGCGCCCGCGTTCGATATTTCATCCAAATACGGCTTCTTCTGCTGCTGCAAAATCGCATAAGCGTCGTTGCTGCCGCCTGCATGGGCAAGTACAGCGCCGTAGCTTTCGCCAATATTAATCAAATAAGGCCGAATGCTGCGAATCGGGCCAATCGAATCGGTTAAGGCGTCTGTGCTTTGGAACAGCGCAACGAGCCTCGTAATACCGCCTTCTGCAAGCACCTCCCACACGACGTCGGCATTCGACAAGCCCGATTGCGGACGAGCCGGCTTCAAGTTGTTGATCATGACGGCAATCGGCCGCTCCAATGCTTCTGTCTGCCGAGCAACTCCCGTTAATGGTGCTTGATATGGCAATGCCGCCGGTGAAACGCTAGGGCTTGGCAAAGCGCTTGGCTCCGGCGAAGCGGAAGGAAGCGCTTCCCCTTTATTGCCTCCCGCACATGCCGCAAGCAGTACAAGCAGCAGTAGGATGCTGGATGAAAAACCGATACTTTTTCCCAATTTCATAAATGATACCCGCCTTTATTCGAATAATCTTATTATTTCAAATCTATCCTCTAGCGTGATAGATAATATGACAATTTACACAGCATAAAGCCCGCAAAAGCAGCTTACCTGCCTTTTCTACCTTTCTACTATACCACAGGATGATAGAAGGAGTAACAGATTAAGCAAAAACAGGACCTGCTCACGCGTTAGTCCCGCGTAACAGGTCCTGCCATAAAGCCGGATGCCGCCGTAAGCGGCACTACTTTTTTTTCCAATTTAAATGCTCCAGTGATGCCATTCCTGCTGCTTCTTATCGAGCCCCTCCAGCCATTCCGAGCTAATGCGAATCGCTTCCTCCTGATGCTGGCGGTTGGAATACGTATGCGATGCCTGAAAAATAATTTCCTTGTCGCACAGCCCCTCGCTGCGAGTCCAGAACACCTTCTGATAGAGGAAGCTGTAATCGACCGGAATGAGCTCATCGCTCGTGCCATGGACGAGCAGAACATCGCCGGAGAAGCGCGTTGCTGCCTGGAACGGCTGATGCTCAAGCAGCGAGTCGAAGAAGACGGGCTTCAGCGTAAAGCCGGAATAATCAACCGTGCCGGATTGAACCGCTTCATCATAGCCCTTCCTGCCGACAATTCGGACAATATCGTTGAAGGGATAAGCAACTGGCGACCATAGAAGGAGGCGCTTGACCCGTTTATCCTTGACGGCGGTCATAATCGAGACCGCTCCGCCCAGACTATGCCCGAGCAATACAATCCGGCGCGGATCTACGCATTCCATGCTCGTGATGTAGTCAAGCGCTGTACGCGTCTGATCGACCATGCTGTCGAAGCCAAGCGAACCGTAATCGCCATTGCTCTCGCCGCAGCCGCCATAATCGAAGCGCAGCACATACGAGCCTTGGGCAGCAAGGGCGCGGGCTGCTTTCACAAACAAGCGGTCCACACCGATGCGGCTGCCAATAAATCCGTGGCAAATAATGATGGCCTGCCGCTTGCAGTCGTCGTTCTTCTTCTCATCCGTCGGATAATGCAGCGTAGCTGCCAGCTCCAATCCTTCATGGCGCAATACCAGATGCTTCTCCATGTCCAAAACCTCCTGCCGTTTCCATACAGCGTCTTAATTATATTAATTCCTACCCGAATACTTTGAATTCATTGAAATCATAATAGCACCCCGCAGGTGCAGCTGTCAATCCGTTATTTTATACAAGATCGCAAGCTTCAACCGGCATCCAGTGCTCATCCTGTCCGTCCCATTTGACGTTGCAGCCAATCGGATTGGTGTACGGCACCGAAACCTCCTTGCCCAGCGTATGCTCGGTAAGCGCACGCTCCAGATCATAAACCGTCACTTTGCCTGAATCCCTAGGCTGATCAACTCCCCGGCCCGTATAAACCAGCTTGCGCTCTTTATCAAAAACATAAAAATGCGGCGTACGCAGCGCCCCATAAGCTTTGGCGACCTCTTGCGTATCATCGCGCAAATACGTCCAAGGGAACTTCAGCTCATTCATTCGCTCCACCATATGCTCAAAGGAATCATCCGGCTTCGTATTAATACTGTTTGCATTAATGCCGACGAAAGCAACGCCCTTCTCCTTGAACTTGATTGCCGTCTTGCGCGTGAGCTCGTCCGATCCAACCACATAAGGACAATGATTACAGGTGAAAAATACAACCAGCGTATCGGCTTCGGCAAAATCCTGCAAGGCATAGCTCTTGCCATCCGTCGCCGGAAGCGTAAAATCTGGTGCTTGCTGACCAATCTGAACAGTGAAAGACATTATAAATCCCTCCCAGTATGAAATGACCATCACCTATTATTGTACCACAATTAGGAATTGCTTTTTTTGATGGCCTGGCTGTGCTTCGGACATATTAATTTAAAGCTGCAAATATTGATTCCCTTAACGTGCTTATGAAGCCGCCAAGAAAGGAGTGGAGCTTATATGCCTGCATGGATTGTATGGCTTACCGATCACTGGCTTTCCGTTATGATTACATGCGGTGTCGTCGTCGCTGTCGCATACGTATTGTTTAACCGCAATATGCTGTTCAACAAAAATTAGCCGCCCATCCGGGCGGCTGATTCCGTATAACTGCGCATATGCCGTACATGCTTGTGCCGTAATACATACGGGCTATGTTGCTGATTTATCCTGATGGCTGATCGGCAGCTTGATCGTGATTACCGTTCCAGCTCCACGCTCGCTGTCTATTTTCATCTCGCCAGCATGCAGCTCGGTAATTTCCTTGCAGATCGCGAGCCCTAGCCCGCTTCCGCCCTGCCCTGTATTCGCCTTATAGAACTTCTCCGTCACATGGGGAATGTCCTCGGCTTCGATTCCGCAGCCGGTATCGGCAACCGTCAGCAGCGCATAGTCTTCGTCAAGCGTAATGGAGATCGACACTCGAATGGTGCCGCCTGCTGGCGTGAACTTGAACGCATTGTCAATTAAATTAATGATGACCTGCTTCAAGCGGTTCGCATCCGCATATACCATCACCGGCGATTTGCCAAGGGATACGAGCAGCTTCACGCCTGTCTGATCCTGCCGGACACCTAGCTGGGCGACCGTCTCTTTCACCGGGCTGTTGAGATCCAGCAGCTCGGCATGAAGCTCCATGCTTCCTGCCGACAGCTTGGAGAAATCGAGCAAATCCTCAACAAGCCCCGACAAGCGCAGCGTTTCATGGCTAATAATTTGCAGCCCCAGCTTCATTTCCTCATTGTCGGCCGGATCGCCTTCCTTCAGCGTCTCGCTCCAGCCTCTTATGGACGTAAGCGGCGTTCGCAGCTCATGGGAAATGGAGGAGATAAAATCATTTTTGAGCTTCTCGCGATGATTCAGCTCTACGACCATCGTATTGAACGTTTCCGCCAGCTGTCCAATTTCATCATTGCTTCGTTTCGTCGCCCGCCTCGTCCAATCACCATCAGCCATATACCTCGCTGCACGCGTCAGCTCGCGAATAGGACGTACAATACGCTGCGCCAGCCATAGGCTTAACCCAAGGAACAGCAAAATAACCGCCAGCCCGACAAATGCCGTCATGCGCAGCAGTTGGCTCACCATATCGTCCACGGCGCTGATGGAGGCCGAATAACGCAGCAGGGATACAACATGCGTATCATTCCAGACCGGTATCGTAATCGACGTGACCCGCTCCTTGTAATAAGGATCATTGCCCTGCCAAATATCGGTCTGTCCGTTCATTGCTGCCTGTACGTCCAGCGTGGTGTACTGTATATTTTCCACCAGCCCATCTGAGTCCATGCGAACCTTTCCGTACACATCAAGCAGTTGGAGCCGCGTATCGCCTTCCACCATATATTGCAGCATGTAATCGGCTTGATCATGCATTTTCAGGGAAGCCATCGTCCGGTTATGCGTGGCAAGAGCAGATACAGCCCGCTGTTTAACCGAGCTTTGCGCACTGCCATAATAATAATTGGTAATCAGCGTGGCAAAAAGTCCACCGAGCACGACGACAACGAGCGCAATCAGCAGCAAATAGCTCCACACGATTCTCGTCTTGAGACTGTTCATCCGCTGCTGCCCCTTCTCCAGCGGTAGCCGAAGCCCCACACCGTTTCAATGAAAGCAGGCTCAGAGGAATTTTCTTCGATTTTTTGGCGCACCCGCCTAATGTTTACGTCAACGACCTTAAGGTCGCCCACATAATAACGGCCCCAAACCTCGCTCAAAATATCATCGCGGCTGACGCTTTTGCCTTCCCGCTCCATTAATAGCCGCACCAGCGTCCATTCGGTTGGGGTCAAAATAATTTCCTCATCGTTTTTCCATAGCTTGCGTGCAGATACCGACAGGCGGAACGGCCCAATTTTTAGCTCATCATCCACTTGTGCTGCCTGCGTCATAAGGCCAGCCGTTACCTCTTGGGCTGCCGCCGCCTGAAGCAGCGCAGCACTCGGCTGCATTCTCCGATAGAGCGACTTGATTCGGGCAATCAGCTCGCCTGGGCTGAACGGCTTCTGCACATAATCGTCGGCACCAAGCTCCAGCCCGTGAATTTTATCCTCTTCCTGCGATTTCGCAGTCAGCATAATAATGCCCATACTCGGAAATTTGCTGCGCAGCTGCTCGCATACTTCAAAGCCGCTAATTGTCGGCAGCATCACATCAAGCAGCGCAATATCGAACGGCCCCTCCGAATCAGCCAAAGCGAGCGCCGTTTCTCCGTCGCCTGCTTCCGTCACTTCCATCTCGTTGCGTTTTAGATTAATGCGGACAAAGCCGCGAATCGCTTCTTCATCTTCCAGCAGCAAAATACGCATAGGTCCACCCACTTTTTCCTTTAGTCCGGCCTCGGTACCAGCAATTCCGGCAGTTGATCCTTATTCAGCTGCATCGCATAAAACGGCTGGCGATCACTGATATCCATCGTTCCTGGAGGACCAAGCTGCTGTGCATAAATGTATACCAAGCCCGCATAATTGGACACGACATTGTAAGCGCGGTCTGTTTCATTCCACTCTTCCTGAATGCTGCTCCACTTGGTTAATGGAACAGCATATAACGTGCCAAGCTCGGACTTGTAGCCGGTTTCTTCATTCCAATATTCAAAGGTGACGATGCCATATTCCGGATGGACGCCTGGGCTTCTTAGCGTATAGTGGCCCTTCCACTGATTCGGAATCGTAAAGCTGATCTGGTAGCTCTTATTCGTAAACTCTTCCTTGATCGACTTAAACGTCTTATCGCCATCCCATTGCAGCCACTCATTCACCCATAGCATCCCGGCATAAGGGAGATCTGGATACCCTGCCGGCTCTTTTGGACGGGATAGCTCGATTATGCCATCGCCGTTAATATCCTCATTTTGCGTCGGCGTTCCCGAAATAAGCGCATGTCCAAATTCGCCCTGCTCGGATAACGCAACTGGCCGCAGCTTGCCTTTCTCCCACACATACATAAACGTATACATCGAATGGGCGCCTACCGCAGCCTCCAAGACGACACCTGTATGCCGCTCCGATATTTTGCCAATTAATAGTCGGTCATAGTTGATGACATCATTGCTAAGATCGAGCTGCTGCAGCGCATGAAACTTGCCCTTTGTCCATTCATATACCGTCAGCTTATAGTTTGGCAGCTGAACCTCCTGGTTCGGCCAATCCCCCGTGACGACTGCCAGCTCCAGCTTGCCATCCCCATTCAGATCGCCTGCTTCCGCATACAAATAAGGCAGGGAATCCTCCGACTCAAGCACAAGCTTGCCTTCCTCATTGCGCACTGGCGTTTTGCTAAGCGAATACAGCTCGACCATATTGGAGCCATCATAGGAGCCAATCCAGCCGACTGCCAGATCGAGCTTGCCATCTTTGTCATAATCGCTGACTTTCATCCAGTCCATTCGCATCGATAAAGGCTGCTGAATCGTATAATAGGGCTTCCAGGTGTTGCCCCGATACCGGAGCAGCATCAGCTCAGGAGAGCTGTATTCATTGTTAAAAGAAACGAGCGCCTCGTCTACGCCATCGCCATCTACATCGAGCAGGCGCACGGCGCCAAGCTTGTCATCGCGCATCGGAAGCGCTAGCTGTGCATGAGGCGGCAAAGCTTTCTGCACAGCCTGAACGAGCGCCTGCTTGTCCGAGGCGATAGTAGGTTTTTCAAGTAAATCCGCAGGAGCCGCCGTATATCGGCAGCCGGTTGCTAATAAACAAAGCAAGGCGGCTGCAAGCAGCGCCCCGCTTATTTTGGATATAAACAATCGCTTAAGCCCCCTTAAACTTACGGTTCGAAAGCAGACCGGAATCAAGGCATTTCGTCAATGGTGACGAACGTATAACCCTTCTTCTGCAAGCTATCAATGACGTCTGGCAGCATGTCTACCGTGTTTTTAATACCTTTGCCTCCAAAAGAATGCATTAATATTATACCACCCGGCTTCGTATGCTCGCTAATGTTCTTCTTCATTACAGATACAGACGTTCCCGCCCAGTCACGGGTATCTACATTCCAGCTTACCAATTCTCTTCCTTTTTCCTTCATTAGCTGCTTAACTGTACTATTCACAGCTCCATACGGTGCGCGCACCAGGTTTGGAGTAAAGCCGACTACATCTTTGATCAGCTTATCCGTTGTGCTGATTTCGTCCCATATCTGGTTCTTGGTCAGCTTCGTCAAATCTTTATGATGAGTCGTATGATTGCCAATCTCATGGCCTTCGTCCACTATGCGCTGAAGCACATCTGGATCCTTCTTCACTTGAACGCCGACTACGAAGAATGTCGCTTTAATGCCCTTCTTTTTCAGGATATCCAAAATCGCTGGTGTATAACGGTTATCCGGTCCATCATCAAATGTTAAGGCGACAAGCTTCTGCTCCTTATCCGGCTTGCTCGATCCCTTCTCTCCTTGCGGAGACGCCGAAGCCGTTGGCGTTGCTGTGGGAGCCGGCTTGCTCGATGGCGTAGGCGAGCTTGCAGGTGTGCTTGAAGGCTTAATTGTATATGTACTGGACGTTACGCTCGTTCCCGATTTGGAACCCCCGCTTTGCGTTTTTCCGCCAGATCCGACGGTTGCACCAGAACCACTCGCAGCACCGGATGCTGCATTAGTTCCTTTCTGAGGGGAATGGGAATCGTCGGTGCTCGCTGGATGACTTGCCGTGTCCGTACCGCTGTTTGTCCCTTCCGACAACGTCGGATGGTTAATATGGATAGTGTCCTCGGATGAAGCTCCCTGCTGTATGTTTGCGCTTCCCTCTTGGCCTGGCAAAAGCACCTCCAGGCTCGATGAAGCCTTAGTCCCGCAGCCACCAAGCCATAAGGCTAGTGCTACAAGTAGAAAGCCTGCTACTGCTAGTTTTCGTTTTGTTTTTTTGCGCGTCTTCATGCTGCTAACTCTAGTTCGTGTGTTGTACTTCATCCGATTCACCCTTCTATTTCCTGCTGATAGATTTATCTTATAGCATTCATAGACGGAGTGCGTTACAAATTAGTTACACCATTCGCCTGCATTTGACAGCGAAAAAACCTCTCCATGGCATGCTATAATAAACTACTAGAATATGGATAGGATGCTCCTATGAAAATAAGACTATCAAACAAGCTTATATTAGCGGTCCCCGTTGCTATCGTAGTTTTAATGTTCTTGCTTGTTGCGATCAATCAAGCTCCGAACACCACAGACATTATGAATCAGAATATAATCAAGTTAAAAAATGAAACGCATCCTACAGCATTTTCTGCTATTACTCCGTTTATTTGGGATAAAGCCTTTATACTTGAGGACCCTTACTATAACGGGGAAACGATAGATGAGATTGTTGGGGCAACTACTCATTTGAACAGGATCGAAACGGAAATGAAACGCAGAATTGTTTTTGTCCATCAAGGGGAGTTTGTATTTGATTACATTTATAATATTAGAGAATTTGCCTTCAGACCTTTTGGAACGCTAGAACTAACAACAAGCAGCACCATACAAGTAGAAAATGAAACGCCTTCGGCTCTCGTGTTACAAATAGAACCATGATTGAATAAAAAAAAGCCGCACGTAGGCGGCTTCAAGCTTTGTAGACTTTACTCATATATGAATGACTTCATTTGAAAACGATCATTAAACCAGTGCCTTCGCTGCAATATCCGAACGGCTCTGCATGCCATCGAAATGGATAACGCCTACCGCATCATAAGCACGCGCACGCGCTTCCGCGATGTCACGGCCACGGCCGACAACGCCTAGCACACGTCCGCCACTTGTTACGAATTGGCCGTCCTTCTCAGCTGTTCCAGCATGGAACACAAGCGCGCCTTGCGCTTCGGCTTTCGCCAGCCCTTCAATGACGCGGCCCTTCGGATACGAAGCCGGATAACCTTCGGATGCCATAATGACGCATACCGCTGCTTCATCGCTCCAAGTAATATCCAGCTGCTCCAGCCTGCCGTTCAGCGAAGCCAATACGATGTCGACAAGATCGGTTTCCAGACGCGGAAGCACAACCTGCGTTTCCGGATCGCCCATACGTGCATTAAACTCAATCGTTTTCGGGCCCTCCTTCGTAATCATCAGCCCGGCAAACAATACGCCGCGGAACGGACGGCCTTCGCTGACCATCGCTTTCGCCGTTGGAATGATAATGTTTGCAATCGACTCGTCGATAATCGACTGATCAATATGTGGCAGCGGCGTATACGTGCCCATTCCGCCCGTGTTCGGACCTTTATCGCCGTCGAAAATCGGCTTGTGATCCTGTGCCGGCACCATCGCCCGCACCGTCTCGCCATCTACGAAAGCAAGGATGGACATTTCCTGTCCTTCCAAAAATTCCTCAATCACGATTTGGTTGCCCGCATCGCCAAACACTTTATCCAGCATCGCTTCTTTCAGCGCCTGCTGCGCTTCTTCCATCGTAAATGCCACTGTTACGCCCTTGCCTGCCGCAAGTCCATCCGCCTTAATGACGATTGGCGTCTGCTGTTCCTGCAAATAAGCGGAAGCCGCCTCATAATCGGTAAACGTCTCATATTTAGCCGTCGGAATATTGTATTTCTTGAGCAAATTTTTCATGAAAATTTTGCTGCCTTCAATTTCCGCTGCCGCTTTATTCGGTCCATATACCGGAATTTGATGCGCTTCGAACGCATCTACGATGCCGTCCGCCAGCGGATCATCCGGGCCGATGAATACGAGATCGATGGCCGCATCTTTCGCAAACTCCACCAGCTCGTCAAATTGATTGACAGCCAGCGGCACGCATTCTGCCAGCTGCGCGATGCCTGCATTGCCCGGCGCACAATAGATGTTCCGGACCTTCTCGCTTTTTTTCAGCGCCCATACGATCGCATGCTCGCGGCCGCCGCCGCCTACTACTAAAATTCGCATCTTGTCAGCTCCCTCTTAATGCTTGAAATGACGAACGCCAGTCAATACCATGGCAATGTTGTTGGCATTTGCTGCGGCAATCGATTCGGCATCTTTAATGGAGCCGCCCGTTTGGATAATCGCCGTAATGCCAGCTTTTGCTGCCAGCTCAACCGTATCGCCCATTGGGAAAAAGGCATCCGATGCAAGTACAGCGCCAGCGGATTCTGCACCAGCCTGCTCGATTGCGATGCGAGCAGCGCCTACGCGGTTCATTTGGCCTGCGCCTACGCCAATCGTCATATTATTTTTCGCCAGCAAAATCGCATTCGATTTCACATGCTTCACGACTTTCCAGCCGAACAGCAATTGCTTCAGCTCTTCCTCAGTCGGTTTGCGGTCGGTTACGAATTGCAGGTCTGCTTCCGTCAGGCTGCGTACATCGCTTTCCTGTACGAGCATGCCGCCGTCAACCGTCGTCACGAGCAGCTCAGGCTTGCGGTCAGCCGCAGCAACGGAAAGCTCGCCGAGCTTCATGAGGCGAATGTTTTTCTTTTTCGTCAAAATATCAAGAGCTTCCGGCGTAAAGTCCGGCGCAATAATGATTTCAAGGAAAATTTGGCCCAGCAGCTCAGCTGTGTCTGCGCCGATTACGCGGTTCGCCGCAACGATGCCGCCGAAAATTGAAGTCGGATCAGCCGCATACGCTTTTTGATACGCTTCATGAATGTCAGCGCCAGTGCCTACGCCGCAAGGATTCATATGCTTAACGGCAACAACGGCCGGCTCATCAAATTCCTTAACAATCGCAAGTGCTGCGTTTGCATCATTGATGTTATTATAGGACAGCTCTTTGCCGTGCAATTGCTCAGCTGTCGTAATGTTGCCTGCCGAAGCGAGCGGCTTGCTGTAGAAAGCAGCCTTCTGATGCGGGTTCTCGCCGTAGCGAAGATCCTGTACTTTTTCGTAAGTAACGGTATAGCTTTCTGGAAGCTCTTCGCCTGTCTGCTTGGACAAATATTCAGCAATCAGCGTATCGTAAGCAGCCGTATGGCGGAATACTTTCGCCGTCAAGCGTTTGCGCGTTTCAAGCGTCGTGTCGCCGCCTGCTTTTACTTCTTCCAGCACAGCCGCGTAATCCGCAGCGTCTACAACAACGGTCACGAATGCATGGTTTTTCGCAGCAGAGCGCAGCATAGTCGGACCGCCGATATCGATGTTTTCAATCGCATCCGCATATTCGACATCCGGCTTCGCAATCGTCTGCTTGAACGGATACAGATTTACGACAACGAGGTCGATGTAGCTGAGACCCAGCTCTTCCATCACCTTCTGGTGCTCCGCATCGTCGCGCACAGCGAGCAGGCCGCTATGTACAGCAGGGTGCAGCGTTTTGACGCGTCCATCCAAAATTTCCGGGAAGCCCGTCACATCGGAAATGCCGATGACCGGAATGCCCTCTTTTTCCAATAAGCTGAATGTTCCGCCTGTCGAAATAATTTCTACGCCTTGGCTTGCCAGCTCACGCGAAAACTCCACAATACCCGTCTTGTCGGATACGCTGATTAATGCTCTACGAATAGCCATTCCACAAAGCCCTCCTTTTTATCTTAACCCTGTTGCGCACTAACCGCTTTATCGTTATTACCACTCAATCACTCAGCTTGTTTGTTCACATCAATCCGTACCAGACGTCCATCCAGTTGCACCCGTCCGCCAGCAATTTGCCGCACAACCTGCGGAAGCAGCTGCTGCTCCGCCGCATGGATGCGTGCTGCAAGCTCGTCCTCCGTCTCGCCGTTCGCAATCCCGACAGCCTGCTGGGCAATAATCGGGCCGCTATCGAGGCCGCCGTCCACATAATGCACGGTGACGCCCGTCAGCTTCACGCCGTAAGCAAGCGCTTGGCGAATCGCATTAATGCCGGGAAAAGCTGGCAGCAGTGAAGGATGGATATTGATCATCCGCCCATAGAAAGGCTCCACCAGCACCGGCGTTATGATGCGCATATAGCCCGCCAGCACAATCAGCTCAATGCCACGGCGCTCAAGCTCCGCCAAAATAACGCTGTCATGCGCTTCGCGGGACGGATAGTCCTTCGGCTTAAAAATAAACGTTTCTACGCCCGCCTTGCGCGCCCGCTCGATAACCGGAGCAGACGGCTTATCACAAACAAGAAGCTCGATAGTTGCATCGAGCTCCCCCTGCCATGCCGCATCGGCCAAGGCTTGAAAATTTGTGCCTTGACCTGATGCAAATACGGCTATACGCTTCGCTGCCATTACACCGTCGCTCCTGTAAACGTGACGATGCGGCTGCCTTCCGTTACTGTTCCAATGCGGTAAGCTTTCTCGCCAAGCTCATTTGCTACTCGAAGCGCTTCTTCCGCTTCATCAGCCGGTACAACAACTACGAGGCCAATACCCATATTAAACGTCGTGAACATGTCACGATTCGTAATCGAACCTTTTTCCTGCATTAAGCCAAAAATGTTGTGGATTGGCCAAGAGCCGTATTCCACATTCACGTTCACGCCTTCCGGCAATACGCGCGGAATGTTCTCGATGAAGCCGCCGCCCGTAATATGCGCCATGCCTTTCACCTTCACTTGCTCAATCAGCTTAAGCGCCGATTTCACATAAATACGCGTTGGCTCGATCAATACATCGCCAAGCTTCGCGCCATCAAGCTCTGCCAGCTCCTGATCAAGCGCATAACCGCTCTCTTCCAGAAGCAATCTGCGAACGAGCGAATAGCCATTGCTGTGAATGCCGCTTGACGCAAGACCAATCACTGCGTCTCCGGGCGCAATGGTCGTGCCGTCGATGATTTTTTTCTTATCGACAACGCCGACCGTAAAGCCCGCGATATCGTATTCGTCGCCTTGGTACATGCCCGGCATTTCCGCAGTCTCGCCGCCAATCAGCGCGCAGCCTGCCTGTACGCAGCCGTCTGCGATGCCTTTGACTACCGCTTCGATTTTCTCAGGCACGACTTTGCCGCAAGCGAGGTAATCGAGGAAGAACAACGGCTCAGCGCCTTGTACAATGATGTCGTTGACGCACATGGCAACCGCATCGATACCGATCGTGTCATGCTTGTCCATTGCAAAAGCCAGCTTCAGCTTTGTGCCAACGCCATCTGTCCCCGATACGAGCACCGGCTCATCATATTTATCCTTGTTTAGGCCGAACAGGCCGCCAAAGCCGCCAAGATCCGTCAGCACCTCAGGACGGAACGTCTTCTTGACATGCTTCTTCATTCTTTCGACCGCTTCGTTGCCAGCCGCTATATCGACGCCAGCTTTTTTATACGCTTCTGCCACACCGTTCAACCCCTTTATCGTAGCTGCCAGATCGGCACGCCTGAATCAGGCGCGCACAAATGACAGGCAGCACTATTATTCCTAATTGCACAAGCAAAGCTTCATGCTGCAGCCAGACTGCCTTAAGTCTAGCAGCTGCAGCTTTTGTCCGATTCCTCATCAACAGGCGTCGGGTAATCATTATCAAAGCAGCCGAGGCACATGCCGCGGTTATAAGCGCCATCATTGCCGCCAACCGAATCAATAAAGCCGCTGTCGCTAAGGAAGGACAGTGAATCCGCATTGATCAGCTCGCAAATTTCCTGCACGGTGCGGGAAGATGCAATAAGCTCATCGCGGCTCGGTGTATCAATGCCGTAGTAGCAAGGATTTTTGAAAGGCGGCGATGTAATCCGCACGTGCACTTCCGTTGCTCCCGCTTCACGCAGCATATTGACGATCCGGCGCGACGTTGTGCCGCGAACGATCGAGTCGTCAATCATGACGACGCGTTTGCCTTCTACGACTTTGCGAACGGCGGACAGCTTCATCTTCACGCCCTGCTCGCGCAGCTCCTGCGAAGGCTGGATGAACGTACGGCCGGTGTATTTATTTTTGATAAGTCCAAGCTCATAAGGAATGCCCGTCTGCTCCGCATAACCGATTGCTGCAGAAATACTGGAGTCCGGCACACCCGTTACGATATCAGCATCGACGAACGATTCCATCGCGAGCTGCTTGCCCATCCGCTTGCGTGCGGAATGAATATTGATTTCATGAATGTCGCTGTCGGGACGGGCAAAATAAATATATTCCATCGCGCAGGTCGCTCTGCGCGTCACTTCCGCATAACGATCCTCTTTCATGCCATCCTGATCAAAAATAAGCAGCTCGCCTGGCTGAACGTCACGCAAATATTCGGCACCAATCGATTCAAACGCGCACGACTCGGAAGAAAACACATAGCCCTCGCCGATGCGGCCCACCACGAGCGGACGAAGTCCATTCGGATCAGAAGCGACCAGCAGCTTGTCGTTTGTCATAATCAGGAAAGCGAAGCCTCCAACGATACGCTGAAGCGCTTCTTTCGCTGCCGTCACAAAATCCTTCGGCGAACGGGCGATCAAATGCGCAATAACCTCGGTATCGCTCGTCGTCTGGAAAATAGAACCCAGGTTCTCCAGCTCCTTGCGGATTTCCGGCGCATTTACGATATTGCCGTTCGTCGCTACTGCAAGATCGCCATCGCGATAGCGGAAGATCAGCGGCTGCGCATTCGCGAGCTTGCTCTCTCCCGCCGTCGAATAGCGCACGTGGCCGATAGAGCGATCGCCAGGGAGCCCCGCTAGGCGCTCCTTGTCGAATACTTCCTTGACGAGTCCCATGCCGCGGTGATAGCTGAAACGATTGCGGTCCGTCGTATCGACGGTGCAAATGCCTGCCGACTCCTCGCCGCGATGCTGCAAAGCATGAAGCCCATAGTAGGACAGCGAGGCTGCGTCAGAATGGTTAAAGACGCCGAAGACGCCGCATTCCTCGCGCAGCTTGTCGAAGAAATCTTCCCGACCGCCGCCTTGATTATAATAATCGCCTGACCAAAGCTTAGGCTGCTTTATTTCATCAGACATGGAATCGCATCCTTCCAGACCTTCTCCAGTTGTTGTACCGGCGCCAGAATGCCGGATTTGCCATTGATGCTGATCGAAAGAGCAGCTCCTTTAACCGAACCGATTGCCGCATGGGCAACGCCTTGCTCCGCCAGCAATGCTTGCAGCGCTGCTGCCTGCTCCGGCTTCGCCGACAGCAAAATACGCGATTGCGATTCGCTGAACAGCGCATGATCAGCGCGCAGCTCTGTATGAACATTAACTTCTGCACCAAGCTTGCCGCTTATGCAGGATTCTGCCAGTGCAGTCGCAATTCCGCCTTCGGACAAGTCATGCGCCGAAGCGACCAAACCGCCTTGAATCGCGCTCAGCACAGCGCCGAGCATCTTTTTCTCAACAGCCAGATCAATAACCGGAGGACGGCCTTCGTTCACGCCTTGCAGCACGTATTGAAGCTCGCTTCCGCCCATTTCGGCCTTCGTCTCGCCGACGAGAATGATAACGTCGCCTTCGTTTTTGAAGCCTTGAGTCGTAATATGATCGATATCATGAACGAGACCTACCATGCCGATAACCGGCGTCGGGTAAATCGCGCCTTTTGCATTTTCATTGTACAAGCTGACGTTGCCGCCGATAACTGGCGTATCAAGGACGCGGCAAGCTTCGGACATGCCGTCTGCCGATTTCTCGATTTGCCAGAATACATCCGGCTTCTCTGGGCTGCCGAAGTTCAGGTTGTCCGTAATCGCCAGCGGCTCTGCGCCGGAGCAAACGATGTTGCGCGCAGCTTCCGCTACAGCAATGCGTCCGCCCACTTCTGGATCCAGATAGACATAACGGCTGTTGCAGTCCGTTGTCATCGCGAGTGCCTTGCGAGTACCGTTAATAGTAACGACTGCTGCGTCCGAACCCGGCTCCACCGCTGTCGACGTACGCACCATATAGTCATATTGATTGTAAACCCACTCTTTGCTTGCCACTGTTGGCGAAGCGAGCACTTTCTCAAGCGCAGCCGTCAAATCCGTCACTTCCGGATAAGCCGTTGTGTCGATTGCCGCATTCGCGCTGTAATAAGCAGGCTCCTGCGAAGGCTTGTCATAAACCGGACACTCGTCAACGAGTGCTGTTACCGGCATATCGGCCACTTGCTCGCCTTGGTGGAACAAGCGGAGACGGCCGTCATCGGTTACTTTGCCGACTTTGGCGCAAATGATGCCCCAACGCTCGAAAATTTCTTTCGCCTGCGCTTCATGCTGCGGCTCTACAACGAAGAGCATGCGCTCTTGCGATTCAGACAGCATCATTTCGTAAGGCGTCATGCCTGTTTCGCGCTGCGGCACTTCATCGAGGTACAGCTCAAGACCGTTTCCTGCTTTGGATGCCATCTCGGCGCTGGAGCAAGTTAGGCCAGCTGCGCCCATATCTTGAATGCCAAGCACGATGCCGGAATCGATCAGCTCAAGCGTCGCTTCCATAACCAGCTTCTCCATGAATGGATCGCCGACTTGAACCGCCGTACGCTTCTCTTCCGATTCCTCGGACAGCTCGACCGAAGCGAAGGTTGCGCCGTGGATGCCGTCGCGGCCAGTTGCCGGACCGACGTAAAATACCGGATTGCCTACACCTTTAGCGACGCCGCGTTGGATTTTATCATGATCGATGAGGCCCACGCACATAGCGTTAACGAGCGGATTGCCCTCGTAGCTCTCGTCGAACATCACTTCACCGCCGACAGTCGGGATGCCGATACAGTTGCCGTAGCCAGCGATACCGCTAACGACATTTTCGAACAAATATTTAACGCGCTCATTTTCAAGACGGCCAAAACGCAAGCTGTTCATCAAAGCAACAGGACGTGCGCCCATCGAGAAAATGTCGCGGATAATGCCGCCTACGCCCGTAGCTGCGCCTTGGTAAGGCTCAACCGCGGATGGATGGTTATGCGATTCGATTTTGAATACGACCGCTTGATTATCGCCAATATCAACGATACCCGCGCCTTCGCCTGGTCCCATCAGGACGCGAGGGCCTGTAATCGGGAATTTTTTCAAAATCGGCTTGGAGTTTTTGTAAGAGCAATGCTCCGACCACATGACGCTGAATACGCCAATCTCCGTGTAGTTTGGCTGACGGCCAAGAAATCCGCAAATCAGCTCATATTCATAATCCGTTACGCCGAACTGCGTATAAATCCGCTGATCCGCGATTTGCTCCGCTGTCGGTTCCTTAGCTGTTAACTGCTGCGCCATGCTGTTCCCTCCATGCATTCAAAATCGATGTAAACATTTTTTTGCCGTCCTCTGAGCCGAACAATTGGTTGATTGCCCGCTCTGGATGCGGCATCATGCCGACTACGTTGCCGCGCTCGTTGCTCACGCCCGCAATGTTCGATACCGATCCGTTCGGATTGGTGTCGCCTGCATAGCGGAAAATAATTTGCTTGTTCGCTTCAAGCTGTGCCAGCGTCGCGTCGTCGCAATAGTAGTTTCCTTCGCCGTGAGCGATTGGAATGTTGATGATGTCGCCTTCCGCATACTGGTTCGTGAACGGGTTGCCGTTGTTCACGACTTCCAGCGGCGTCTGATGGCAGCGGAATTTGAGGCCGCTGTTGCGAATTAAAGCGCCTGGCAGCAGGCCTGCTTCCGTAAGGATTTGGAACCCGTTACAGATGCCGAGGATGAACTTGCCTTCCTCCGCCGCTTTCTTCACTTCGTTCATAACAGGAGCGAAACGGGAAATCGCGCCGCAGCGCAGGTAATCGCCGTAGGAGAAGCCCCCTGGCACCAAAATCGCGTCATAGCCGGAGAGATCCGTCGATGTATGCCATACATACTCTACCTTTTGGCCAATCGCTTCCTCTACCGCCTTGTAACAATCAATATCACAGTTGGAACCTGGAAAAACCAGAACCGCAAACTTCATCGCCTTATCCCTCCAGCTCAAAACGGTAATCTTCTACGACCGTGTTCGCTAGCAGCTTCTCGCACATTTCCTTGATGCGCTTCTCTGCCTCGCTGCGGTCAATATCGCCCAGCTCAAGCTCCAAATATTTGCCGATCCGAACCTTTTCCACTTCGGCAAAGCCCATCGAGTGCAATGCTCCTTGTACAGCTGTTCCTTGCGGATCAAGTACATTTTCCTTGATTGTTACGTAGACGGTTGCTTTCATTGTTGGCCTCCTGATAATGAAAATAATAATGTAACGCTAACGCTGCTCCGCTTTTCTTCTGCTTTAGGCGAGCACCCCACAGGCTCCCTCCAGCAAAATCGCTTTGCTTTTATCGTTTTGCTTGTATCGCTGTTGATCAATCTCTTTAGCTTGCTCTTGCTGGCTTCAACGCTGCTGCCTGCGCGGAAAAGCTAGTAGCTTTCCGCACCTGTCAAGCGGCGGTAAATATCCTGATACCGCTTCGTCGTCTCTTCGACTACTGCTTCCGGCAGCGGATCTGGCTTGCTGTTCTTGTCCCAATCCGAGCCGAGCAAATAGGTGCGCACCGGCTCCTTGTCCATGCTGTCGATCTCAATGTCATAGGCGAAATTGCCCTCTGCCCAGAAACGCGAGGAATCCGGCGTGAAAATCTCGTCAATGAGAATAACTTTTCCGTCAATCAGACCAAATTCGAATTTGCAATCGGCGAGAATGATGCCGCGCTCGGCGCAATAAGCATGAGCGAACTCATAAAGCTTGATGCTGCGGTCGCGCAGCTCTTCGGAAAGCTCGGCGCCAACCAGCTCCTGCATCCGCTCGAACGGGATATCCTCGTCATGGCCGACATCGTTTTTCGCCGCTGGCGTAAAGATCGGCTGCGGGAAACGTTCATTTTTGCGCATGCCGGCCGGAAGCTCAATGCCATTGATCGCAGACGTTTGCTGATATTGTCTCCAACCGCCGCCTGTGATATAGCCGCGCACGACGCATTCAATGTCGATACGCTCTGCTTTAAGAGTCACCATAATCCGGTTGCGCAGCAGCTCAGGCTCGGTAATGAGCTCGCCCAGCTTGTCCACATCGGTATGCACGACATGGTTTGTCTGGATCGAAGCCGTCTGCTCAAACCAGAACGCCGACAGACGGTTGAGCACATTGCCCTTCTCCGGCACAGCCGGATCAAGCACATAATCGAACGCCGAGATGCGATCCGTTACAACGATCAGAAAATGCTCGCCCAGATCATAAAGCTCTCTAACCTTCCCCTTGTACAGAAGGGGCGCTTTTACATATGGAGCAGCAGTAGACAAGCTTTGAGATAATGCAGTCATTCGCCAGTAAGCCTCCTTAGTTCAATCCAAGACGGGTGAAAATCGTATCCACATGCTTCAAATGCCATGTTGGGTTAAAGCAATCGTCAATGTCTTCCGTTGACAGAAGCTCGGTAATTTCCTTCGTCGATTCAATAATGTCGCGGAATTGGCGCTGCTCTTCCCATGCCTGCATCGCGCGCGGCTGAACAGTATCATAAGCCTGCTCGCGGCTGAAGCCTTTGTCGATCAGCTTCGTCATGACACGGCCGGAGAACGGCACGCCGAACGTACGCTGCATATTGCGCTTCATATTTTCAGGGAACACCTGCAGGTTGTTGATAATGTTGCCCAGACGGTTCAGCATGTAGTTCAGCAGCATCGTTGCATCTGGCAAAATGACGCGCTCTGCGGACGAGTGGCTAATATCGCGCTCATGCCACAGCGGAATGTTCTCGTAAGCAGTCAGCATATGTCCACGAATGACTCTGGACAAGCCGGAAATGTTCTCGCAGCCGATTGGGTTGCGTTTGTGCGGCATAGCTGATGAACCTTTTTGACCTTTAGCGAAAGGCTCTTCCACCTCGCGGAATTCGCTCTTCTGCAAAGCGCGGATTTCCGTAGCAAACTTGTCCAGCGACGAAGCAACGAGTGCCAGTGTGCCCATGTACTCAGCATGGCGATCACGCTGCAGCGTTTGCGTTGAGATAGGAGCAGCTTTCGTGCCGAGCTTGTTGCAGACGAATTCTTCAACGAATGGATCGATGTTCGCGTAAGTGCCGACAGCACCGGAAATTTTGCCGTATTGCACGCCATCAGCTGCATGCAGGAAACGCTCCAGGTTGCGCTTCATCTCTTCGTGCCACAATGCCATTTTGAGGCCGAAGGTAGTTGGCTCAGCATGAACGCCATGCGTACGTCCCATCATCGGCGTATCTTTGTACTGGATCGCTTTCTCGCGCAAAATCGAGATAAAACGCTCAATATCCTTTTGCAAAATCGCATTGGCTTGCAGCAACAGGTAGCCCATTGCCGTATCCACGACATCCGTCGATGTCAGGCCGTAGTGCACCCATTTGCGCTCAGGACCAACCGTTTCGGATACAGCGCGCGTAAAGGCGATGACGTCATGGCGGGTATCCTGCTCGATTTCATAAATACGGTCGATGTTGAAGCTGGCGTTTTTACGAAGCTCTTCAACGTCTTCCTTCGGAATAATACCCAGCTCCGACCAAGCCTCGCATGCGCAAAGCTCAACCTCCAGCCATGCTTGGAACTTGTTCTCCTCGGTCCAAATCGCTCTCATTTCCGGTCTGCTGTAACGCTCTAACATTTAGCTATTCCACCTTCCAAATTGTTGTTTCATCTATCCATTGCAGCGCTGCTTCCACATCTGGAGCAAGCACGTTAATATGGCCCATTTTTCTCTTGTGAACGGCGTCCTTCTTGCCGTACAGATGCAGCTTCGGTGTTACACCGAGGCGCTCTGCCGCTTCATCCTGGGCGCCAAAACGCTGAATGACCGGCTCTACATGCTGACCGAGCACATTCACCATCACGACTGGTGTCAACAGCTCCGTACGGCCAAGCGGCAAATTGCATACCGCCCGCACATGCTGCTCGAACTGCGACGTATGCGCCGCTTCCATCGTGTAATGCCCGCTGTTATGCGGCCTTGGCGCCAGCTCATTCACATACAGCTCACCGTCAGCCGTCAAAAACAGCTCAACGGCGATCAATCCGACAGCGCCCAGCCCTTCGGCGATTTGCATCGCCAGCTGCTCCGCTCTGCGCTGAATGCCCTCATCGATCCGGGCAGGTACAATCGACAAATGCAGAATATTGTCGATGTGTATATTTTCCGCCGCCGGGAATGCTTTGACCTCGCCCTGCGGGCTGCGCGCCGCAATAACCGACAGCTCTTTTTCAAAGGCTATGAATTTCTCCAGTACCAGCTCGGTTCCAGCCCGGCTCAGCGTTTCGTATGCCTCGTCGATCTCCTCCGTGCTGCGGATGACCCATTGCCCTTTGCCATCATAGCCGCCAGTCGCTGTTTTTAATACGCATGGCAGGCCTAAACGTTCAGCTTCTATATGAAGCTCCGCGCTGCTGCGAATTTCACTGTAAGGGGCAACCTTCACGCCTGCTGCCTCAATCGCCAGCTTCTCCCGCAGCCGATGCTGCGTCGTATAAAGCAGCTCACTGCCTTGCGGCACGTAAGATTCCTTCATCAGCATCGCGGCAACTTCCGCATTCACATTTTCAAATTCATACGTAATGACATCCGAACGCTGCGCCAGCTCGCGCGCTGCCTCATGATTGTCATAAGCGCCGACCACTTGATCTGCGACTTGTCCGCAAGGCGAATCCACCGCAGGATCAAGGGCGACGAATTTGTAGCCCATTGCGCTGCCTGCGAGCGCCATCATCCGGCCCAATTGCCCGCCGCCGAGTACGCCGATTGTGCTTCCTGGCAGCAGCGTGCGGATGTTATCCGGCCGCCGCTTGTCCGCCTCAGCCATCATAGCGTCTCACTGCTTTCCAGCACTTCCTGCTTGACCCGTTCACGTCTTGCGATCACGCGTGCCTGAATGTCCGGATCGAAAGCGCCAAGCATCTGTGCCGCCAGCAGTCCAGCATTCGTGCCGCCTGCATTGCCGATCGCAACAGTCGCAACTGGAATGCCGCCTGGCATTTGCACGATGGAGAGCAGCGAGTCGAGACCGCTGAGATTCGACGATTTAACAGGAACGCCAATAACCGGCAGCACCGTTTTGGCGGCGACCATGCCGGGAAGATGTGCAGCTCCGCCAGCCCCCGCGATAATGACCTTAAGTCCGCGCTCCGCCGCCGTTTCCGCATATTCAAACATTAAATCGGGCGTTCTGTGCGCCGATACAACCTTTTTCTCATAAGGAATTTGAAGCTCTTCCAGCACATCGCAAGCCAGTTTCATTGTGTCCCAATCCGACTTGCTGCCCATGATGACGCCTACCTTCGCAGACATGCGTTCAAACCTTCTTTCATCTATATAATATGAAAACCATATAAAACCGTAACTTGTTGCTTTCCTTATCCTCTAAACTGCCCGATTCCAACAGAAAAATCCCGACAGCTACCGTAAGAGTATTAATCATACGTATGCTGCGGGACCCGAGCCGAACGCACAGCATGGCGCCCCGTCTTCCGGGAGCCGCATGGCGCTCTTTATGCCTGAAGTAAGCTGCCCCTTCCGCACCCTTGCAAAATAAAAGGCACAAAACAGCACAAGGCCGCCCTAAGGTGAAACGGCTGTCGCCGTCCTATGGCGGCGCGGCGCGTTTCAGTCCGAGAAATATAGAGAAGGGATGGAATCATCCTATACTTTCCTATATTTCAAGCGTAAACGGCTGACGCCGTCCTTGAACGGCAAAGCTTCGTTTCTCGGAGAACTAGAAGCCGAATATAAGTGTAAAACTTATACTTGCTTCTGGTTCAAAAAAGGCAGCTCAAGCGTAACCAGCTTCAAGCTTGCTCGTAGTCCGAAAATTGTGGTTTTCGGGTAGAAACTTTCGGGCCAATCCCCGAGATTATACGAGACCAACACTATAATGAACGGATTGCTCCGTTTCTGACCTCTTCCAGTTTATCTAATCCCCACGGGACTGTCAACAAAATACGAACGTTGAAAAGAGGAGCTTTTATTAAAGTTCGTTTTTGGCAGGTAAAATATCATAATATGACAGGAATTTACTCGGGATTATGCACAGACAGCTATAAGGGAAGGGGATTTATGGGAGGAATATTCGCAGTGCCCCAGCTTTCTTGTCGAGAGGGTTTTCATAGAGTTCGCAGAATAACACATATATGAATGTAAATTTTGTTAATTTACGAAAAAGGAAGTGAGCGAAATCGCAGATGTGCCAGCAAATGAAACAGTCCTATCCTATAATTCTTGCATTTGCCGCACAATATCCTGAGCAGCTTCCTAATCTGTACATTTATAAAATAGATAGCAACGCCGATCCCGTCATGCCATTGCCAGGCAACGCTTCTGATATGTCATGGTCGCCTATGCAAAATCAAATCGTCTACTCGACTGTCGCACAGCCAAACGGAAATGAAATTAGAGTAATTGATGCTCCAGATGAGCTGCTGCAATAATATAGGAAGAAGCGGAGGAAACACAGCTATGGAAAATTACAAAGTAGGCATTCTTTTATTTAATGATGTAGAGGTGCTTGATTTTGCCGGTCCTTTCGAGGTTTTTGCAGTAACTGCGCTGAACTGGGGGCAGGAGAATGCCTATCACCCGTTCCAAGTATCGACGATTTCTGAAAATGGAGCGCTCATTACGGCGAGAAATGGCCTTAAGGTGACTCCGGATTACAGCTTCGCTGATGCTCCTGTATTTGATGTACTCGTTATTCCTGGCGGCATGGGCACACGGCACGAGATTCATAATAAGGCACTGCTTGCGTGGATTAAACAGCAAAGCGGACAGGTGAAGTGGATGACCTCCGTCTGTACGGGAGCGTTTCTGCTTGCAGAAATCGGTTTACTGGATGGCAAGCGGGCTACGACGCACTGGGCAAGCATCGAACGCATGCGGACGCAGTTCCCGCAGACGACGGTCGTCGAAAATGTGAAGTTTGTGGATGAAGGGGATATCGTCACCTCCGCTGGTATCTCCGCAGGCATCGAGATGTCGCTTCATATGGTTGGACGGATTTTAGGCATTCAGGCAGCAAGAAATACAGCTAGAGCTATGGAGTATGACGGGCAGTTTGAGCTTTAGCTCACATTAACCTTACAGGCCACGTTCAGAGATGGACGTGGCTCTTGCTGTCTCAAACTAGCCCCATCATGGCTATATGCAGGATGCAGTTAGCGGCAAGTCCCTTCGTTTTGATGCAATTGTTGGGAATAGTGACTACCACATCATTAATCGTTCTATTTCCCCGCAAATTCAAGCCATCATTTATCAAATGATTCATCATCCTAGCGAGGAACCGCTAAAACGGATTTTTAATGTTGATATAGCTGGAGGAGCGACTATAATAACCGATCGGGGAACAACTACCGGGTACGAAGGTAGTTATGCCAGCTCCACAGGGTGTCTTGAATGCCGATTACACCGTTAAACAGTATAAAACACCAACAATTGGACGCGCGGGTGGCGTAATAACCGGACAAATCGTCATCGGCTTTCCGAGTGTGACGGGCAATTTCGCTGCTTTAACAAATGCAAATGCCAGTAATTATACTATTCTCTCTTACGACAATGCGAAGCGCAACGGCAGCCCCGCTCCATATCATTCTATAGTAGAAGATGTACGAAGCCTACCTGCTACCGGAATACCATATAGCTCAAAGGACAATATTAAACAAGGGCAACTGGAACAAAGAAGATATTACGGCTCCGATGGCAAGGCCGAGCTGGATATTGACTATACCAACCACGGTAATGCGCAAATTAATCCAAATGTTCCACACAGGCATGACTGGAATTATAACAACAAGCCGCAGAGAGGTCCTTGGTACATTGTAGAAACAGACTTACATTATAGTTATAGCCAATTAGTAGAGGATTTGAATACGGGGCATGAAGTATCCTTTACCTTTGTGAATGTTAAATATTATATTACACAAAACCAAGGTTCATGGTACTTAACGAAATTGGGAGAAAGCGTCCCTCTTCAATCTGCTTCGACTCCATCAGAGCTTCTAACGCTTGCGACCCTCAATAATGAATCGTTGCAAACACTATTTAATAACGGAAGCCTCGTCGATATTTCGGTTTACTAAAATAATTTCCATTAAAAACGCAGGGCTTTCTCCCATTAGTCTTTGACAAGCGGGAGAAAGCCCTGTTTTGTTAGGATGCATTCAGCATATTCAAGAAATGCATTCGCACAGCCGTATAAGCTTTTGGCATATGCATCCGGAAATCATGAAGGCGGCGGCGATGGCTGGCGGGCATATTTTCACTGAAAATGTCATCTCCTTGACGCTTGCTGAATGTGACGACATTTGGGAAAGCATACGGCAAGCCGATGTTGCGCTGACCGTATCGCTGCCCCGTCTGAATATGTCCTTCATCCAAGCAGCGCAGCAGTTGGTTGGCGATGGCTCGCTTGGCGAATTAGCGCTTGTGGGCGCTTGGCCTTGTCGAGGCCGGTTTCGTCAACCGTGCCTCCCCGTTCACGCTGGAGCTTGTCGTGGACCGCATTCAGATTAGCGCGCCAGCTGCAGCGCATTTTCAAAACGCATTCGTCTCAAACGTTCAGCAGCTACGTAGAACAGGTTAGACTGACCCATGTGTGCACGCAGCTGCTTGAAAGCAGCGAGACGGTTGAGGCGCTGGCCCAGCAGCAACTACTTCTTGAAGCAGGGCTCCTGCCGCTATGAAACCGCTGATGGCTCAGCTATTGAGCTGACCTCCGGCGCATTCGAGCACTGGATGCCTTCCGTTCGCGACGATAGCCACCCAGCTGGCTGTCAAAGCGTCATCGTCAATCCTGTGGCTCCTATCGATTTCCGCTTTTCGATTCGGTTATCGTCGTAAAAGAGTGGTGAAAATTGGCTGCGCTGCATGAAAAGCTTGACTTCCGATCGCCATTACCCTTGAATTTCTATAACTAACCCACTATATGGGGAAATTCAAGGGTAAAAGCGAACGCTACGCTTCTCCAGTTCAAGCTTTTCATTCCGCTGCGCCCTCTTCACCACGCTTTTAAAACAAACCTAATCATAAAAGCTACAATGCCTCAGTTAAGGCCCCCATTTTTATTTTGGGGGCCTTTTTTATTTACAGGCGAAGAACAGCAACCCTCTACCCAACAAGAGGGAAAGGCGAAAGCGAAGTCCTTTTTCATAGAAGGCTCGAATATAAGTAGATAAAGAACTTATGCTTGAGGGAGGTTGGACACGACATGCATATCCATACGGTTAAAAAAGGCGATACGCTGTGGCAGCTCGGACAGCGCTTTAGCGTCAGCACGGATGCGATCGCTTCGGCAAATGGCATATCCGCTGATGTTCCGCTCGTCATAGGCCAAGCGATCATTATTCCTACTGAGGCCGGCAATCATAAGGTGCTTCCCGGAGAAAGCCTATGGTCGATTGGCCTAAAATACGGCGTAACGATTGAGCAGCTCATGCGCGCCAATGAACTCAAAAACCCCGCCCTCATTAAGGCAGGTCAGGTGCTCGTTATTCCGCAGAAGGAGAAGCCTATTATTGAAGTGAACGGTTATACGGAAAAATTCGGCGCAAACGGCGTAGCGCTCGTACATGAAATTGGCGCCAACCTTACTTATCTCAGCCCATTCAGTTATCGTGTCCAGCTGGACGGTACACTTGTGCCACTCGACGACAGCGCTATTATTGAAGCAGCCTTTCAAGAGAAAGCAGCATCCATGATGGTGCTGACCAACTTCGAGAACGGCACCTTCAGCAGCGATATTGCGCATGCTGTGCTGACCGATGCTGCAATTCAAAGCGCGGTCATTGCAAGCGTCTTATCCGTGATGCAGCAGAAGCGCTACATGGCGCTGAATGTGGATTTTGAATATGTGCGGCCAGCGGATCGTGAAGCTTATAATGCTTTTTTGCAAAAGCTGGTTGATACGCTGCATCCCTATCACCTGCTCGTATCTACTTGTCTTGCCCCAAAACAAAGTGCGGAGCAGAAAGGCACGTTATACGAGGGGCATGATTATGCTGCCCATGGACGGATTGTCGATTTTGTTATTTTGATGACGTATGAATGGGGCTGGTCTGGCGGACCTCCGCTCGCTGTCGCTCCACTCAACGAAGTCGTTAAGGTGCTAAATTATGCGCTATCCGTCATCCCCTCCTCCAAAATCGTCATGGGCATGCCGCTCTACGGCTATGACTGGACGCTGCCCTACGTGAAGGGCGGCAAATGGGCGCCGACGGTTAATCCGCCGCAAGCCGTCGCTCGTGCCGCCAAATATGGCGCAACGATTCAATATGATCCGATAGCCGAATCGCCTCATTATACTTATTATGATGAACAAGGCGCGCAGCATGCGGTCTGGTATGAGGACGCCCGCAGCGTACAAGCCAAATTCAATATTGTAAAAGCCTATAAGCTCAGAGGAGTCAGCTATTGGGTGCTCGGCGTGCCTTTTCCCCAAAACTGGTACGTTTTGCAGCAAAATTTTACCGTCCGCAAGCTGGTGTAGCAGCACTATGGCTGCCTTGCCAAAAAAGCCCTCCGCTGCGGGAGGGCTTTCGCTTTTTGTTATGTCCATCGTTCGTTATAACATTCGTTCTTTATACCTTGGCTATCCCTTCAGCGCGACAAATATATCAATCTCATTTTCTGTGCTTTCGGGTTTATATCGTTCATCCCAAACTTCGAAATCATAATGCTGCGGCACATGTCCCGTTTCTTCCATCCACTCGCCATAAAGATAGTTATACGACTGGCTAAGCTCCGATTCGGGCCCAATATGTGTGTAGGCGGCATACTTGCTTTCAGCAACCGTATGGCTTGCCATATGCAAGGGCACATTGCCCAGCTCGCTTACTTCGCAGCAAACGATATTTGTGAACCGATCTGTCTGGGGATTAAAATCAGCAGCCATCGGATAAATTTGAATTAAAAGAATATGGTCGTTTTTCCTGTGCTGAATTTCTGCTTTTCTTTCAATTAAAGAAAGATAGGTCTTCTTCCCAAGTCCCGACTCAAACTCTTGAACGCTCGCTTCCACTTTATAACCTACGACATGAAAAAGCGGCAATGCTACGACCTCCGCCTCTCTTTTCTGTTCCATGAGCTGTCCTCCATTCAACCCTTTATAAATAGGCAGGAAATACAGCTATTTTACCATAAAGAAGCATCCACGCGCTCTCATCGGTCAACCGGCGGGCTGTTCAGCCCCATTCGTTCAAATTGCTCTGGAGGAGCATCGTTATCCCGCATCAGCTTCGTCATCAGCTCGACCATTTTTGACTCTACCTCTGGATCCTTTAACGGATGGGCCTGCTCAGGGTCTGCCGTTACATCATACAATAGCGTTCCGAATGCATGGAGGTTGCCTCTCGTCTCCGCTGGAATGCGAAGCGTCTTAACATTTTTCGTAAAAGAAAATGGCTCGGCAAGCTCCAGCTTTTGCAATTCAGAAGGATGAAACCGGCTGCGCATATGCGTTGGCATTAACGTATAGTTATACAGAGGTTGGTTATCCTCAGAGAATGATGCCCTCATATATACATACTGTCCATCGGTGACATTCACATGCCCGCCATGAATGCCAAACAATGCCGCTTTGCGGACTGGCTTATCTGACTCAACCGTCTGTCGCAGCGGAACCCCCTGCATGTCAGGCGGCTGCTGCACTTGGAAAAATTCCAAAAGCGTGGCCGGTATATCAATGGATTGTACAAGGCTTTGCCTGCGCTCCCCCTGCACACCCGTTCGAGGATCCCAAATAAAAAGCGGCGTATGCGCGACCTCGTTATAAAAAGGCTGCACACATTTTGCCCACTGGTCATGCTCGCCCAGCAGGAAGCCGTGATCGGTGTTGACGATCAGCAGCGTGCTTTCCCATAAGCCGTGCTTGTCCATCATATCAAGCACTTTCCCCAAGTAGTGGTCGCACATCGTTAATAATGCGGCATATTCGTACCTCATATGCTGAACGTCCTCCGGCGCTTCGGTCACCGGTCCGTACGTTGGCCAATCGCCAAGTCCGCCTTCGTACTCATGGGCGTACATTTGCTTGAATTGCTCAGGACTATAAAAAGGCTCATGCGGATCAAACGTTTCAATTTGCAAAAACCAATGGCTCTCCTCATGATTTCGTTCGATAAACTCAAGCCCGCTCGCAAACGTTTGCGCCTGCGGAAATTGCTCCTGCTCCTTAATATACTTTCTGTTCGTGCGATCCTGCAGCAGCATTCTTCTTACCTGAGGATGAAGGTCCTCGCTAAGATTAATATCAGCGCTATTCACTTCCGCCTTCCAAGGATCGCCTTCCTGTCCGCGAATCAATTCAAAGGATTGATAGCGGGTATGATACGTCCCCCCGCCATCCTCCCAATAATGCTGATGATCGGTAATAAGATGCGTGTATATGCCAGCTTCTCCAAGCCTCTCGATTGCAGAATCATCGAATGGTTCCAATGGTCCCCAGCTTCGGTGCAAGAAGTTGTATCTGCCGGTATGCAGCTCTCTTCGGGCAGGCATGCAGGGCATGCTTCCAACATAGCTGTTGTCGAACACAGCTGTCCGCTCGGCAAGCCGTTTGAAATTAGGCGTTTTAATCCAATCAGGCCCCCCATAGGCGGAGAGCATATGACGATTCAGCGTATCGAACATAATCATAATAGCTTTCAATATTAATCAACCTTTCACGCTTGATGCGACCATACTGCGAATAAATTGCTTTTGGAATATGAAAAACATTGCAATAATGGGCACAGATATAAGAAGTGATGCTGCCATCAATAAATTGTATTGAACCTGGTGCTCGCCGCGAAAAGTTTGCAGACCCAGCTGGAGCGTGCGCATAGAAGCACTATTCGTATAAATGAGCGGATGGAAAAAATCGTTCCATACGCCTACGAATTTAAAAATGCCGAGCGTCGCAAACAACGGGCCGCTCAGCGGCACATAAATACCAAGGAATAAGCGAAGATATCCGGCTCCATCGATATAAGCAGCCTCATCCAGCGCCTTAGGAAATTGCAAATAAAATTGACGTGCCATAAATACGCCAAACGCTCCTGCAAGCTCCGGAACGATTAAAGCATAATAACTGTCCAGCCATCCGCTTCCACCCGCTCCAAGCCAATCATTTCCCCCAAATAAAGGGATCGACTTCATAATCAGAAATTGCGGAATAATAATGACCTGGGCAGGCACCATCATTCCGGCAAGCAGCGTCAGAAAGATCGGCAAATTGCCTCTAAATGCTATACGCGCAAAAGCAAATCCGGCAATGGAGTTAAACAAGAGGCTCCCCGTCAGCGCAATCGACGTTACCCACACGGAATTTTTCAGATAGGTTAGCCAATCCCCCATTTCAAGCGCTCTCACATAATTGCCGGGATGCCACTCTAATGGCAGCAGCCGTATCGCTTGAAGTGAAAATTCATCGTCTCCTTTCATGGAGGTAAAGAAAGCCAGCAATAATGGCAATATCGTTACGAGCGAAAATAAAAGTAATGCCGCGTAAGCCAATCCTTGTTCTACTTTAGATAATCTCATCGTTCACCTCTACTCGCCTGCCTGATTCCGGCTGCCTATGGCATACTGAATCAAGGTGATAAACAGCGTTAATGCAAGAAGGAATACGGCCATTGCAGAGGCATACCCCATCCGATACTCCTGGAAACTGGCACCCACGATTTGCGTAACGATCGTAGTGCTTGAATTCGCAGGGCCGCCGCCCGTTAATACAAATACCAAATCAAACACCTGAAATGATCGAATCGTTGAAGTAACGAAAAGAAATAACGTCATCGGCTTTAGCAGCGGTACAGTAATGTACCAGAATTTTTTCAGTACAGAAGCTCCATCCAAGCTGGCCGCCTCATAAAGACTTTCAGAAATACTTTGAATGCCTGCCAAAAAAATAATCATGGCGTAGCCTATTCCGGTCCAAATACCAATGACGATGACAGTCGGCAGCGAGGTAGCGGGATCTTGCAACCAGTTCCGGCCATCGATTCCGATAAGCCCAAGTAGGCTATTAACAGGTCCCTGCAGCGGGTCGAGCATCCAGAGCCATGTCATCGCAACCGCTACCGATGAAATAACTCCCGGCAAATAGATGAGTGCACGGAATGCGGCTAAAGCCTTCAGCCGCATCGAAAGCAAGTTAGCAAGCACCAAGCCAAGCAGCATGCTAGGGACGACAGTGCCAATCCAATACAAGGCTGTATTTTTAACGGCTTGATGAAAAATGCTATCGTTCAGCAAAAGGGAATAATTTTTCAAGCCGACCCATTTCGGTGCATTTAGCATCGTATAGTCGTTTAAGCTTAAATAAAATATCCAGAGAAGCGGCACCAAAATAAACACTGTAAACAACAAGACATTCGGTAAAATTAAAAAATAGGGAATAAACCGGTTCCAGCCTTTTTGCATAATACCCTCCTGAGATCGCTGGGACGGACTGTGATCCGTCCCTGTCCTCAATTGCAAATTTATTTGGCGTTTGCAATTTCCTCCCTAGCCATTTTGGCATTTTCCTTTAAAGCTTCCTCGACAGGTCTAATTCCGTTAAAAGCTTCTTCGAGCGCAATACGCAAATACTTAACGTTAATCGACCAGCTGCCGGAGGCACCGTATCCCTTAGCATCTTTAAGCGCCTCGAAAGCAATCTCGTTACCCTCTCCGAGCTTCACATATTCATCTCGAAGCGATTGAAGCGGCGGAATCGCCCCCGACTTGGAAGTAAACTCCAGCACATTGTCCTTCTCAAACCAATACTTTATAAAGGCCCAAGCTTCCTTCGGATGCTTCGTCTGCCCTGCAGCGGACAGAAACGTGCCTAACATTAGAGCAGTCTGCCTGCCGTCCGGGCCTGCTGGCGGCAGCACCCAGCCAATTTTGTCAGAGCCGATCGACTTTTGCAGCGACGCCGCGGCTTGCGTTGAAGTAAATGCCATCGCTGCCTGACTGTTTTGAAACGGCGTTCCCGAGGCTTGCTGCTGATTGGACGGAATAATCGCTCCCGCCTTGTACAAATCAACCTGCTTCTGCACAGGTTGCACGGAAACGGGGGAGTCAAACGTCGGGTCCCCCTCCGCATCATAAAAATCTTCGCCGAGCAGCAGAAGCAGCGATAAATAAGATTGCTCCCCATTGCTTGTCTGGATGTCGATACCGCCGCGAACCGTTTTGCCTCCCTCGACGACTTTGAGCTTGTCTGCATATTCAAATATTTCATCAAACGTCTTCGGCGGACTGTCTGCATCCAAGCCCGCTTCCTTGAAGTAGTCCTTGCGCCATGCCAGCGGGCGGATTTCTGGCAGCAGCAGCCCATATTGACCGCCCTCATATTGACCGGCTGTTAAAATGTCAGGAAAAAAATCCTTCTGGCCTTCCCACTTATCGGCTTCAATAAATGGTGTCAGATTCAAATATTTTCCTTGGCTTACCGTAGAAATCAACTGCCCGAATCCCAGGCCCTGCACGTCCGGCTGCATTCCCCCGGAATAAGCAACCGTCAGCTTTTGAAAATATTCAGCCCATGGAATAAAGGTAGCCTCTACCTTAATGCCAGGATTTTTCGTCTCAAATTTTTGGATAATCGCTTCAACCGTTTCCGTTACGGTCTCATCCGTTCCCGGATACCATAATTTCAATGTCACCTCTTCATTAGAAGAGCCAGCTGCGGACGCCCCCTCTTTATGGGGCTGGCCCGACGAGCATGCGGTTAAAAGGGCTGTTAATGTCAGCACAATTGCGAGTGATAGAGCCGTAATCTTCTTCATACCATTTCCCCCTGGATTCTTTCAGATCGAGTATACAAGCAGTATGTCATCCAGTTATCTGGTCTGAAACACAAACTCATTATTCCTATTAACTTACTTGTATTAAAGCTCGTTAATGCTTACAATTATAGCATCATGCCTATCGCTCGTATTTATCACAAGTAAGCTAATATGTTTCAAAAATGCAGACTGCTGCTAGGAAAGGTCGTTCCCCATGAAAAATCTTATTGAGTTTAGCAATCAAAGCTCATTGGATCACTTGAACATTAATATCCGCTGGTTAAAGGAGTGGAAAATAACGAAGGCGCATGAGCATTTGTTTATTTTTCCCTACACGACCTTCTGGATTGTCTTGTCCGGGACAGCTGTCATTGAGCTCAATCACATCCGCTATTCCCTTAAGAAAGGAGACATTGTTTCCATCGCTCCCAAAACGACTCAATCTTGGAAAGGACTAAGTACCGACCAGCCTTTTCATTATTTATCATTGGCTTGCGAAGCCAAAGTTGGAGCGATGGATTTTATTCATTCCTACCGTTTTCCCCACGTCGTCTCTGATGCCCCTTCCGAAGAAGTACACGCTTTAATTGAAGAATGGAGAAGGCTGGCAGACGATTATAACGCTTTTCTGCAGCCATTTGACGAAAAGGACATTAAATCGAGCGAGAAGGGCTACGACAAAGAATTTCCTTTATTTAAATTAAGTACAGACCAAACGATTCAGCATTTAAAAATTCGCGCAAAGGGCATGTTGTGGGTACAGCAGCTGTTTCAAACGATCCGTTACCGGCTTCCTGATCAACCCGTCCCTTATGATGACCGTGTATTCGAGATTTGTGATTATGTAGAAAAACGCTTGGATAAGCCGCCATCACTTGACGATCTTGCCGCCTATGTATCACTCAGCAAGGAGCAGCTGCGAACGCTGTTTCAAACGACTTACGGGTTGTCCCCCATGAAATATGTTCGACATGCCCGTCTCCAGCGGGCCAGAGATTTGCTTATGCTGACCTCCTATCCGATTAAAGATATTGCAAGTCAAATAGGCTTTGAAGATCAGCACCATTTCTCCCGGGCCTTTCAGCAATCAGAGGGCATGTCGCCGATGGCGTATAGACGCCGTCTGCTGCAAGGGATCAAGCATGAGTAAGCTTGTGTATCTGTGGATATAAAATCATATAAAAAGAGGGATATCAATTGATGAGTGATGAAATGGATCGTCAGCCTGACAAGTCTTGTTGTGCAGCAAGACGCCAAGACAACAGCATAGTTCCCCTATCTTCATCTATGACCTTCCATAAAACGATGAAAGAAGGCAAGCCTTCCGAAAATCCGCCACAAACCCATATGATATTATTATCGGGCGGCACTTTTCGGATGGGAACCGACGATTTAGAAGGGTTTCCCAGCGACGGGGAAGGACCGGTTCGCGAGGTTGAGCTATCTCCGTTTTATATAGATGCCCATGCGGTCAGCAACCAAGCATTCAAACAATTTGTTGATGATACTGGCTACGTAACCGAATCCGAGCAATATGGCTGGTCCTACGTATTCCATCTTTTTGTTTCAGAGGCATGTGCGCGGACGGTTACCCGATCTGTTCAACGCACACCATGGTGGTGGGTCGTGGATGGCGCCGACTGGAAGCATCCGGATGGGCCGGATTCCAGCATTGAAGACCGGATGGATCATCCTGTCGTACAGGTTTCCTTTAACGATGCCTTAGCCTATTGCAAATGGTCAGGGAATCGGCTCCCAACAGAGGCTGAGTGGGAGTATGCTGCTCGTGGTGGACTGGATCAAAAGCGTTATCCTTGGGGAGATGAATTGAAGCCCGACGGACAATATCGATGCAACATCTGGCAGGGAAAATTTCCGACAATGAATACTAACATGGATGGGTATGCAGGGACTGCGCCTGTAGATGCCTATTTGCCGAATGGATATGGCTTGTACAATGTCGTCGGGAATGTATGGGAATTCTGTGCGGACTGGTTTAGTGTTGATTATCATCAATCAGCTTCGCCTCTAAACCCCCAAGGACCTCCGGGAGGACAAAGCAAGGTGATGAAGGGCGGCTCCTACCTGTGCCATCGCTCCTACTGCAATCGTTATCGGGTTGCCGCCCGCAGCTCCAATACGCCCGACAGCGCTTCCGGCAATATGGGATTCCGCTGCGCAAGAGATGCCTGATTTTGCATCAACCACTTCTGCTTTTCCGCTATAAAAAAAAAGCTCTCCTGCTTGTAGTCGGCATTCGTGAAGCCGGACCTCATGCAGGAGAGCTTTTTAATTAATGGCATTCATTTTGATGTAGAAGCGTACAGATTTAAATTTGCTTATTCAGTCGGCTGACCGACAAGCTTGCCGCGCAGCTTGGTGCTTGCATCCGTTTCAGGCGCCACTTCCGGGGATGCCGGCTGCGGCGCTGCATTCGTGGTGCGAAGCGGAATTTCTTTCAGGAAGAAAGTCAGAATAACCGCGCCAACCAAAATGAGCGTACCTGCAAGAAATACGGTAGAAAGCGACGAAGCAAGCGCCTCGCGAAGCATTTCAACCATTTTTGTAAATAACGGTTGAAGGTCGGCTGGCAAGCTCTGATGCAGCTTCTCCAGCTCAGGCTGATTCGTCAGCATTTGCGGGTTGGCAAATACGGCGAATTCTTGAGCTACTTTCGGATCAAGCTTGCTTAGATCAACCGCTTCCCCAGACTGGGCAAGCTCCGTCAGGTTGTTTTTCAAGCTGGTTGAAAGCACGGTGCCCATTACGGCAATCCCGATCGTGCCGCCCATATTACGGAACAGCTGCATCGCAGCGGTAACGGCGCCAAGCTCCTTGAATGGAACCGCATTTTGAATCGCGAGCGAGAATACCGGCATCCCAAGGCCAAGACCAAGGCCAAAAACAGTCATCGCCAGAACCGCCATCCATACGCTGTTCATGAACACCATCATCACCATACCCGCCACCATAAGCGGCATGCCGATTAAGGCGAAGCGTTTATATTTGCCCGATTTGCTGATCATTTGACCGCCAATAGCGCTCGTAATGACCATACCAATCGACATAGGCATCGTTACATATCCGGCATAGGTTGGTGAAATCGCCAGCACGCCTTGCACGAAGAAGCTGAGGTAAATCAATGCGCCCATCATCCCAAAGTTCATCAGGAAGCCAATCACATTAGATAGTGTAACGATACCATTTTTGAAAAAATGAAGCGGCAGCACTGGGCTTTTCGCCTTTGCTTCAACAGCTACAAAAATGATCGCTGATACGATCGTTACCGCGAATAAACCAATGGTTTGGGCAGAGCCCCAAGCATATTTCGTACCTGCCCATGTAAAAGCAAGCAGCAATGGCACGAGCGTTGTTGTCAGAAACAGCGAGCCCAAGTAGTCAATCGACTCGGATTGCTTGCGCTCCGTCTTCGGAAACAGCATCAAAATCATAATGAAGGCGATAATGCCGATCGGCAGGAAAATCCAGAACACCCAGTGCCACGCCATGTGGTCAACGATATAACCGCCGAAGGTTGGGCCAAGAACGCTGGAAAAACCAAAAACGGCTGTCATAATTCCAGTCCATTTGCCGCGTTCCCTTGGCGGGAATAAGTCGCCTACTGCGGTAAAAGCCGTTGCCATTATAATACCTGCGCCCACACCTTGAATCGCACGGTAGAAAATCATTTGGTAAACGTCAGTCGACGTTCCTGCAAGAAAGGCGCCGATAATGAAAAATAAAATACCGGCTAATATAAATGGCTTACGTCCGTAAATATCCGACAGCTTGCCGACAAGAACGGTTGCGATGGTTGAAGTCAGCATGTAGATCGAAATCGACCATGTATACAGCTCCATCCCGTGCAGCTCCGCAATAATTCTTGGCATCGCCGTACTGACGATGGTTTGGTTGATCGCTGCAAAAAACATGGCGAACATAATCGCAACCATAATGGTCAGCTTTCTTTTTTGTGATAAATGTTCCATAAGTTAAATCTCTTCCCCTCATCCGGTATGAATTAAGTATGAATATGATCGTTTAGCTTTCTGAAAATCCGTTTTAAATGTGCGATGTCCTCTGGAGCCAAACAGTCCAACATCATGCTCAGCGTCTCTTTTTGATCATCCGATATTTGGTCCAGTGTAGCTTTCCCTTTATCAGTAATATCGATGTATACGACGCGGCGGTCTTCCTCATCCCTAACCCGATCAATATTGCCCTCTGCAGAAAGCTTATCAGCCAATCCCGTTATAGCAGCAGCGGAAATGCACATCTTCTCTGCCAGATCGGACACTCTTTGCTGTCCCCCCTGCTTGAGCCAATAAAGCAGCTTGAATTGGGACAACGACATATTCCCTTGCATCCGCTTGTTCCACTCTGTATTCGCATTTCTCATGATCGATTTAAACATGGTGGAGAGCTCGACAACGTCTTCCTTGCTTGGCATGTATTCACTCCTTCCTTGTTTGTTTTCATCGTACAATCATCCCAGCGCTTCCCAATAAAGCGCAATTAATAAATATTTCATTACTAAACTATTTATCACTATAAATCTTTTCGTGAAATTAGTCAATGCTTTAGCCTATTTGATTTTGGGACAGCTGGAGCATCACTCCTGCAAAATCAGAAAGAGCCGAAATCTGCAAAAACAGATCTCGGCTCTTACTATTCTAACTATAATAATTGTCGTTTATGATGGGTGCGTTCTAAAGCTCAGCCAACAGTTTAGTCAAAGCTTTATAGCTGATCTCAATGCTTTCCAGCTCGCCTTTGTTTGTTGCATCCTGCTCTACAATAATGTATTTAGTGCTTGTGTGCTTTTGGGTCGCCTGCAAAATGCCCGCAATATCAATCGAGCCTTCTCCTATTTCGGTGAACACATCCGGGCTTCCAATCGACATAAACGTTCCCATCGTCACTGGCTCGTTCTCATCAAGCGTTTCAAAAAGGTTAACGGGATTAACGCTCGCCGGCAAATCCTTCTGATGAATAAATTCGCAGCGGCTGCCCAGCTTCTCGATATAGCTTATAACATCAACACCGCCGCGCAGCGCCCAATAGGTATCAAGCTCGAAGCCGACATTTTCAGGAGAAGTATGCTCCAAAATAATATCGAGCGCATAGCTTCCATTGAACTTCTGGAACTCATGGAAATGGTTATGATAAAGCAGGCTGATGCCCTGCTCGCGCATTTGGCTTCCGTAGCGGTTCAGCTTCTCGCTGAATGCAAGGACGTCCTCGTAATTGGTGAAAAAAGAAATCGGAATAATCGTTTTCGTACAGCCCAGCTCTTTATTGAAGGCAATGACATCAGCGATTTGCGCATCGTCCGAGACGAAAATATGCGTGGCGATCACGTTCAAGCCCGCTTGATCTACCAGCTGCTTCAAATCGGAAGCCTTTAAATCGCCCAGCTTGAACAGGTCCTGACCTGTAAAATCGAGTGGAATTTCGATATTTTTGTAGCCAATTTCCGCAATTTTATTCAAAGTGCCTGCGCGATCACGCGCAAATTCGGTTTTAGCAGAAAACAACTGCAATCCTATTTCCAATGACATAAAAGTAATTCCCCTCTCGATGTGAGCATAAAAACGTTTACATTCTTTTTATACCTTAAAGCTTGCGCCAGCGTCAATGTTCGATATTTTGCGCTGCTAAAGCTTATTCTAA
Organism: Paenibacillus algorifonticola; assembly: GCF_000971975.1. Lineage (GTDB taxonomy): Bacteria > Bacillota > Bacilli > Paenibacillales > Paenibacillaceae > Pristimantibacillus > Pristimantibacillus algorifonticola. Next base: position 250,265 of record NZ_LAQO01000007.1, read on the forward strand.
ATATACATATCTATCCATTCAAGCCTTTGCCATGATATAATCACAAAGCAATAGAATAGTCTAAAAGGGTCGGTCGGCTACCTCTCTACGAAGGGAGGGATGCCCTGTGACAGTTTTCGAAGCAATAATGCTAATGCTTACCTTCGGTACGCTTATCGTGATGCTACTGTCCCATAAACGCAAATAGACCGCCACCCTCGCAAAGGAATGCGGTCTATTTGTAATCTCATTCATTGCGGAGCCTACCGCCCTTAAAAGCGGCTATTGCGCAGAGAGTCGTGTTACCAGCACGGCTCTCTTTGCATTGTACGCATAATCTACGTTCATTATAACACGCACCGTCGACAGATGTCATACAGAATCATTTATAAAGCAATCTAAAGTGTTTATTACACCGTTAGCTTTCATGCAATACGGAAGCAACCGCTTGCCTCCAGCCTTTGTACAGGCGATCGCTCTGGGCTTGCTCCATCACAGGCGAGTAAGCTCTGCGACTTGCACTAGCTGCGCTGCTTAATTGCTCAAGCAGTTGCAGCTCGCTCTCCCAGAAGCCTGTGCCTACGCCGCCCATATAGGCGGAGCCCATAGCGGAAAGCTCTGCTACGCTGGATTTAGCGACGGTTTGTCCGAGCATATCCGCCTGGAACTGCATGAGCACGGCATTGTCCGATGCTCCGCCATCGGCCCGCAGCCCTTTCAGGGCGATGCCGGTCTCCGCCTGCATCAGTTCGGCAGCATCGCGCACCTGATACGCGATGCTTTCCAGGGCGGCGCGCACAATATGCGCCTTGCCCGTTCCCCGGCTCATGCCGGTAATCGCCGCCCGGGCATGCGGCTTCCAATAGGGCGCTCCCAGCCCGACGAAGGCTGGAACAAGATAGACGCCGTCATTGCTTGGCGTCTCCTCAAGCAGCTGCTCCAGCTCGCTAAACGAGCTGAACAGCCCCAGATTATCCCGCACCCAGCGCATGCTGTCGCCGGAGGTGCGAATGACTGCTTCCAGCGCATAGGTGATTTTGCCGCTGAGCCCCCAAGCAATGGCGAGCACCAGCCCATTGCTTGAAGCGACTGGCTTGCTGCCCACGTTCATCAGCACCGACGTTCCGGTGCCATAGGTCGCTTTCGCCATGCCGGGCTCCAGGCACAGCTGCCCGTAAAGCGCAGCCTGTGAATCACCTACGACGCCCGCAATCGGGATGCGCTCAGCGAATAAATCCGAGTCGTTCGTATAACCGAACCGCTCATCCGAGCATTTCACCTCGGGCAGCACAGCAGGCGGAATCCCGAACAGCTCGCATAATTCCACATCCCATTGCAGCGTGTGGATATTAAATAGTGAAGTCCTACTCGCATTCGTATAGTCGGTCGCATGCACTTCCCCGTCCGTCAGCTTCCACAGCAGCCAGCTGTCGATCGTACCGACGAGCAGCCTCCCTGCTGCGAGCAGCTCCTTGGCGCCAGCGGCATGCTCCAGCAGCCAGCCCCATTTTGCCGCTGAGAAATAAGGATCAAGCAGCAAGCCTGTCTTTGCCTGCACTAACGGCTCAAAGCCATCCGCCTTCAGTGCATCGCAGCGCTCCGCAGTACGCTGACACTGCCAGACGATGGCGCGATAAACGGGCTGCCCCGTTTCCTTATCCCACATCACAGCGGTCTCCCGCTGATTCGTAATGGTAAGTGCCGCAAGCTCGCTCGCCACTATGCCTGCCGCTCGCAGTGCTTCCTTCGCTGTCCGCTTCACCTGCTCATAAATTTCCAGCGGATCATGCTCCACCCAGCCTGCTTGCGGATAATACTGCTTATGCTCCGCAGCGCTGCGGGACACAACCTCGCCCGCACGATTAATGACGAGCGCCTTCGTGCCGGAGGTGCTTTGATCAATCGTCAGCAGATAGCTTTTGTCCATGGCCGCTGCCCTCTACTTTCCCAGCATGCCTAGCGCAATCGCCTTTATATTGCTGCTGCTGATGCCATAATGCTCAAACACCTCGGACGTTTTGCCCGCAATCGCCGGCTCATCGGGAATGCCCAAAATCCGCATTGGCACCGGATGCTGCTGCACAACCACCTCAGCGACCGCCGCGCCGAGACCGCCATGGATGCTGTGCTCCTCAACGGTAATGATGCCGCCCGTTTCCCGTGCAGCCCGCACAATCGCTTCCTCGTCAAGCGGCTTGATCGTATGCATATTCAGCACGCGTGCCGACACGCCCGCTTCCGCCAGCTCCGCCTGCGCGTCCAGAGCGATTCTTACCGTTTCTCCCGTCGCGATAATCGTAATATCCGTGCCTTCACGCATCGTCACTGCCTTGCCGATGACAAACTCATAGTCATCCGACTCGTAGCTGTCTTCGACAGGATTACGCCCAATACGGACGTACACGCCGCCTTCATGCACGGCAAGCGCTTCGGTCATCCGCTTCGTCTCATGGCGATCCGCCGGCAAAATAATCGCCAGCCCTGGAATCGCCCGCGCTACGGCAATATCCTGCACCGAATGGTGCGACATGCCGAGTGCGCCGTAGCTAACGCCGCCACTAATGCCAACCAGCTTCACATTCGTGCCGGAATAAGCGACATCGACTTTTATTTGTTCAATGCTGCGCATGCTCAGGAAGCAGGCCGGTGACGTCACGAAGGGCTTTTTGCCGCTGTGGGCAAGACCTGCTGAGATGCCGACAATATTTTGCTCCGCGATGCCGACCTCTACAAACTGCTCGGGATAAGCATTCGCGAAAGGTGCCATTGCCGCCGAGCCGCGCGAATCGCTCGCCAGCACCATAATATCTTTATCCTCCTGCGCCAGCGTTAACAGCGTCTCGCAAATGACTTGCCGATTCGGTATTTTATTCGCCATCGCTTATTGCACCTGCCCTTCCTGTGTGTAGCTGCTGATGACGGCTTCAAGCTCGGCAAGCGCCTGCGCCAGCTCCGCATCATTAGGTACATGATGATGCCAATGCGGCACATTTTCAGCAAAAGAAACTCCTTTGCCCTTCACCGTATTCGCCATGACAAGCGTCGGTTTGCCCGCCGCAGCTGGAGCAGCCTCGAATGCCTCTACAAGCGCACCCATGTCATTGCCATCGATCGAGACGACATGCCAGCCGAAAGCGGCCCATTTTTCCTCTAGCGGCTCCAGTCCCATGACCTCTTCCGTTGTACCGCTAATTTGCAGCCGATTGCGGTCGATAATGCCAACCAAATTGTCGAGCTTATAATGTGCGCCAGCCATCGCTGCTTCCCAGACGGAGCCCTCCGCCTGCTCGCCGTCGCCCATTAAGCAAAATACACGGCTCGCTCTCGCATCCTTCTTCGCCGCAAGCGCCATGCCTACCGATATCGCCAGTCCGTGCCCTAGCGCACCCGTGTTCATCTCAATGCCCGGCACCTTGTTGTTCGGGTGGCCGATGAGCCTCGTTCCAAACTGACTAAACGTCGCAAGCTCCTCCTTCGGGAAAAAGCCGCGGTCGGCCAAAATGCACCACAATGATTCAACGGAATGGCCTTTGCTTGCAATAAAGCGGTCGCGCTCCTGCCATTTTGGCCGGGCTGGATCAATGTTCATAATTTTATAATATAAGGCCGTCAAAATATCCGTATTGCTCAATGAGCCGCCTGTATGCCCCGTTTTTGCACCGTGAATCATGCGCAGCAAATCCATCCGGATTTGTGCTGCCTTGCCTTTGAGCTCATTTATGCTGATCGCTTTGTTGCTCCCCATTGAAAGCCCCTCCTCGTCCTTGTCCTCTACCTTGTTCCCGCTCTCGTTGCCGTTACAAGCCCGCGCCGCGCAGCCATGCCTGAATTTCCCGCTCTGTCGGATCAACGGCATCTGGCTTCAAGCCAGGAATATATTGACACGCTTCATACAGCGCTGGAATCGCATTGGCATGAATGCCGACGGAGTGGTGTACATAAGGGCCTTTGACCAATTTTTCTTCCCATAGCGGCCAATCATTGACCTCAACCCATACATACGAGCCGCGCGTATAAGGTCCTTGAATGCCACGGGCTTTGCCCAAAAACAGCTGGTATTCGCCATGGTCGCCATCGAAGCGGGCCAGCGTCATGCCGCCGCCTTTAATTTCGCCCTCATGCGTTCCCGGCGAATGATCGTCAAACAGAAAGTGCTTGCGCAGCTTTGGCTTGTTCTCGACAGACAAGGAAACCGGGAAGTTGCCGCAATGAAACAGCAGCTCGCCGTTTGCATTTTCCGGATGGCGTACGGTCAAATCTGCAAAGAAGGTCGGATGCTGATTCATCGTTGCCGCCTGTACCATGACCGACGTAATAGCGCCATGAATGTCCGTTTCGCAGGTCACTGGAATTTGCTCATCGGTGAGGATCGCATTCGCAAGGCAAGGCATGATGCCCATTGCATCCTGCAAGGAGGACCAGCATTGGATCGCGATTGCCGTGCTGCCGGTTTGCAGCGCATATTGCTTCATCGCAACCTTCAGCGCCGCAATACGGCGCACATCAGCCTCCGTAACCTCCGACCAGTCAAGCTTTGCTTTAATGTAGTCTATCGCTTCCGCAAGCTCCGAGCTGCTGCCCTTCTCAATGCGCTGCGAGGCGCGCTGAATGTCGACGAGCGTAATCGGATGAATCTCGATGCCGAACCGTTCCAGCAGCTCGCCTTCATTGCACATCATCGTCCAAAAGGAGGATGGGCGCGGCCCGATTTGCAAAATTCTTAAGGAGCGAAATTTGCGAACGACATTCGCCGCCGCAATAAAGTTTGTGAAGCCGCGCTCAAACACCGGATCATCGACTCGGGTGTTCGTCACATAGGTGAACGGAACATTGAAGCGGCGCAGCACCTTGCCGGAAGCGAACAGCCCGCACTGGGTGTCGCGCAGCCGCATGCCGTCCTCAAGCGGCGACTCATCGCGAGGGCCCCACAGCAGCACCGGCTTGCCAAGCGCCTTGCCTACACGGGCAACGGTATCTTCGGTGCCGAAGTTGCAATGCGGGAAAAACACCGCATCGACATTTTCACGCCGGAAATGCTCCGCAATCTCATCTGCGTTAATATGATCATCATAGAGCAGCCCCTCGCTGTTGAGACCCTCCAGGTCGACAATGTCTATATCCATGCCGAAGCTTTCGATTTTTTCCTTAATGAGCACCTTATACCGAAACGCATCCTCTGCACTAAACACAAACCGTCTTGTTGGCGCGTAGCCAAGCTTCAACTTTTTCACTGCTGACTCCCCCTTGTTGACTCGTAATGTTCGATTAGGCCAAGCTATTCTCCGTTCATATCTGCGCGCCGCATTTGGATCGCCATGTAAGGCTTGCCCGGCAGCTCAATGCGGAACGTTCCTTCATAGGTACCAGCCTGCTTGGTCACCGTCATGCTCCACGTATCCAGCACCTCTACCTCATACGCGATGCCCGGCTTCATCGTAAAATTCCGGTAGCGCGGCTGATTAAAGCCGTAATAAAACAAATAATAAGTGTCGGCAATGCCCGCCGATGGGGCATCCCACTCCGACAGCAGCGGATTCAAGCCCTGCTCCGGCCCTTCCTCCAGCACCTTTTTCAGAAAAGCAATCCGCTCCGGACTCGTGCCATGCAGCTTGCCGCCCTTCGACCACCACAAAATGTCCTCCGGGTGCAAATACGTCTCCCCATGACCGACATAGCCGCCGCGAACCGCACCTTCCCAGAAACGGCGCACCATCTCCTCGCCCGAAATATTGCCCCAGCCCATATCGATGTCGCCTTCATAACCACATTCGTCAATGACGATCGGCTTGTTCCATTCCTTGCGCCACTGGTCGGTGTTTTCCGCTGTCCGGTAAACATCCACCCGCTGGACGCTGCAATGCGTCACCCAAGGACGGGTATAGTCATAAAAGCCAAAGCAGTTGTGAATCGAGATGAGGTGCCCATATGGGTCATCGCCGGTCACGATCTGGGCAAAACGCTCCCAATCCGACTCCTCCTTCGCCCACATCAGGTCGTATTCATTCGCGAGCGACCACCAGACGTTGCGGTAAGCCGCCAGACGCGCCGTAATATAGCGCAAGTAGCGGTCATCCGCCGCCTTCGGCATTTCTGAAAAGCCCCAACGGTCATACGCATGGAATAAAATCAAATCCGCTTCAATGCCCAGCTTGCCTAAATCCGCAATCCGCTGCTCCAAATGGCGGAAATACGCCGGATTAAAGCGCGTGAAGTCCCATTGTCCATCTGCCAAGCGCTCAAACGGATAAAGCGGGGGTTCATTATCATTAAAGAGGTAAGCTTTGGGAAATACGCACATCCGCAGCTTGTTGAAAGGCGTCTGCGCGAGCGTAGCGAGCGTCTGCTCCTCCAGCTCCTGCCCCTGATGCGTCCACGCATAACAGGTTGTTCCTACAGGCAAATAACGGCTGCCATCCTCGTAGGCAAAATGATATGTGTCCGCTACCCGCACCGGACCGTGGTTCCCCGCTTCGGCGCTGCCGCAGACAAAGCTGCCGGCTATGCCGTTCATGGCGCGGATGCTGCTGCTTGTGCGGTAGCGCCACTCGCCCTCGGCATCTGGCATAAAGCGCACGCGATAGATGCCGTCGCCGTCATAGAAGCCTTGGGCAGTCAGGCTTCTATCGCCTTGGCTGAACACGGCGCTGATCGCCGCGTCCGTGAAAGGATTGCCATGGGCCGGGCCATGAAGCTCCAGCTCATATACGCTCCAGCGCGCCGCTTCATCAGGCGCAAGCAGCTTTGCCGATCCCTCAGCCTCTAACGGTGCCCCCGCCGCGGACTGTGCTGCTAATGCTTCCTGGCTTTCATTGCCTAAAGCAGAGGCAGCCTCCTGTGCTGCATCATCCTCGGTTACGTATTCAACGCCTGCAAGCTCACCCAGCACCTTCGCCACCCATTCCGGTGAGCGCATTAAGGCTTGGTTTGAGGTTGCAAAGATTGGCAAAGTGCGCATTTTGATAAAAGAAAGATAAGGTGAATGCTCCAATTCAGGAGCATGCTTCAGCAAAACCTTCCGCCCCTCCGGGCTCGCCCAAATATATCCGATCTTGGTTTCCTCACTAAAAATCATCATCGCATCCTCCTATTGGCTGCTGCTTTTAGCCTATTATAAGTTTAGTTAAAGAAACTAAACTAAACGCTAAACGATTGATGGACTTTTCCTGCATTCATATCCCCAATTTAGCAGCAAAACGACGTCCAGTCAATAAGTTTATATAAATAAAACGCTTTAATTTAGTATATTAACTAAATAATTTAGCTAAACCACGATTGCGCATTGCAATTAATGCGCGCTGGATATACACTAAACTTACTAAACTAACGGCTTGAGGCTTGAAGGGAGATTAACCTATTGTGAAAATGGAAGACATCGCCGCCCTTGCAGGCGTATCGAAATCAGCAGTTTCGCTTGCTTTCAGCGGCAAGCCGGGAATCGGACAGGAAACCCGCGAGCGTATTTTGCAGGTTGCCAAGGAAAATGGCTACTTGCCTAAAACGCGAGCCGCGCAGCCGGAAGCCTCCAGCAAATCGCTGACCTTTCTCGTTTTAGCCAACTCCGGCATTGTACTGGAGCAATATTATCAGCAGCCTTTTTTCCGCGAGCTCATTCACTACATAGAGGTGCGGTGCCGTGCCAAGGGCTATTCGCTGCTGTTTACGTCGATTGACGTCAACGCTTTTTCCAGTGACAGCCATGCCTTGGCGGAGGATATCCGCAGCGAAGGCGTCATTTTGCTCGGCACGAACCTCGATAGGGGGCAAATTGCAAGCTTGGCTGACCGCTTGCCCGCGCAGCTGGTTGTGCTTGATACCTGCTTTGAAACGCTTCCCGTCCATTTCATTGCGATTAACAATGTGATGGGCGGTTACCAGGCGGGTGAGCATCTATGCCAGCTTGGCCACGAGCATATCGGCTATTTGGCTTCCAATGTGCGGATTAGCAATTTTGATGATCGGCGCAAAGGGTTTTTGTCCGCTTTAGAGGAGCGGGGATTGTCGATCGACGAGAACGATATTTTCTCCGTTGCCCCGACGATAACCTCATTTCAGGAGGAGCTGAAAAATCAGCTCGCCGCCTATCAAGCTGCCGGCCGCCTGCTCCCGACCGCATTTTTCTGCGAGTGCGACTATATCGCGATCAGCGCCATTAAGACGCTGACCGACCTTGGATTCCGCGTTCCAGAGGACACATCTGTCGTTGGCTTCGACAACATTTCCGAGGCGCGAATTGTTTCGCCGGAGCTCACGACCGTTCATGTTGAAAAAGAGCGCATGGCCCATTTGGCCGTCGATTTGGCGATTGAAGCCATTGAACAGGACCATGCGGTCAAAACCAAAATTGCCGTCGACACGCAGTTTATCGTACGCCACTCGTCCAGCGCGCCATCCACTGCTGCGGTTTTGTCCAAACCAACCATGTAAGCTTTCACAAAACAGTGCCGGTTCAGCAGCCTATCTATGTCGATCTATGACGAATAGCCCTTCCAGGAACGCGTAGAGCGAGAGCCAGGAGGGCTATTTTTTCAACCTATTTTGCATTTGCATGATTAAGCAGCTTGTTTAGATCAACTAGGGTGTGTATGCAAAACTGAGTCGACCTACTGCTCCTTGCTTAGCGCTTACTGAGGCCAATCTCATCTGACGCTTCAAGGCCGGGGAACCGCAGCCTGCGATTGTTGCTGAGGCCACGCTGCTCGGGACGCTCACTTCTTTTTTTGAAGGACTGAGGTTCCGCTATTCTGGCTTTTGATCCGAATTCAAGCCTTAAGCGGACAGGAAATCTGTTATCGCCCTCCTCATCCCGGCAAAATGGCCATTTGCAGCGCATTAGCGGCTCCTGAGTCCGCAAGCTGTGCCATAACCCGTGATCCCGTTGAAATAGCGGCTTCTGTGTCCACCATGTCTATCCTTGTTCAGGGTGTAACGGGTTAACCCCTTAAACGAAGAGCACGGAGCTGCCTTTCGCTACGTATGCTCACCTTAATGAGGGGTGACATTCCCGGTAGTAGCGGGATTATGTTTGACGCTAAATTCGATCAGCATCTGGCTCGCTTACGTTTGCATACACGCCCTAGGCACAGCTGCGCCTTTTATTTGTACGAATATGCCTCAATATAAAGAGCCGAAGCGTAATCGCCTACCGCAATGCGATACGCAGACTCGTCGCCGTTCAGCACTCTGCCCCGCACCCACTCATCTTGCTCGAACGTTCCTTCATCCACGCGGATCAAGCCGACCTTCGCGCGGTCGCCCTGTTTGGGCAGCAGCTCCACCGAAAAGCCGATCCCGGCGAAAATAAACCGCTCGTCGGACAGCTCAATGACGAGCCCGCCCGCCGGAGGTGTTCCTTCTACTGCCCGTTTGTAGGACAGCTTTACATCGTAGCGGGAAAAGGATAGTATACAGCCGCTATCGTTTTGCTGGATAAAACCGGTCATTTTTCCCGTGCCTCTATTTTGCTGGATCAGCCCAAGCATTCCTCCCAGCAGCTTATAGCTTGCCGCAAGGTACGGGCCTGTTCCATTCACGATAAACCCGGAAAAATCAATATTCAGCGCCATCATTATGCTGAAATCTGGCCCGCCGCTTGCAGCTTCCTCGGGAAAAAAGCCTTCTATGCCGAACGGCGCAAAGCCTAGTGCATCATGCTTGCCGATCGCGTAAAACACATTGGCCGCCGATGAAACGTCACGCCGCGCCTCAGGGATGAACAGCGGGTTGCCATCCTGCGTGTATTCCTGACATACGTCCGCGAAGCTGGACAAATAAATATCCGGCGCGTACAGGCAAAGGGTTGGTGCCGCAAGCTTCCACATTTTCATCACCTTGGCGACTGGCCCGCCGCTCGGATACGTGCCTGGGCGCCATGGATATTGCTCCAGCCATGCATTGACGAACATCGGCAGCGGATATTGCTCACTGCCCGCACTCGCGATGCGTTCAACCGCATGCGCATAATGGTACGCCATAAACCATTCGCCTGCATTCGTTCCAAAAGCTTGCTGCCAGCTTCCCTGCACGCCATATGCCTCAGCTGCCTGCTTCGGAACCTCCGCTTCAAACACGGCATTCGCTGTTGCCGAATGATCTCGCTCACTGCCTAAAAAGCCGATTTCGTTTTCCACCTGCAGCATAATAACGGTGTGGGTTCCCTCATCAAACGCTTTAAGAAACGCCATCAGACGCTTGAAGGCTGCCGCATCAGCCGTTACCGCCGCTTCGCACAGCGGAGAAATCGTATCCGAGGGCGAGCCATCGGCATAGCAGGCACGGAAATACGTCACATAATCCCGCTTCACCCAGCTTGGCACATAGCTGGACTTGCCGTTTTTCCATAAGCCGAACCAAAGCAGCACTAAGCGAATATTTTCCGCACGAGCCTGCTCAATTAAGCCTTCAACCAGTGAAAAATCAAACGTTCCCTGCTCTGGCTCTATTAATTCCCAATAAACCGGGGCAATAATCGTATTTAAATTCAGCTTGCGGACTTCCGGCCACACTTTCTCCTGCATGTATGCAAGATTTGAAGCGCTCGAATTGTGAATTTCCCCGCCAAGCGCAAGGTAAGGCTCGCCATTTACGTACAAGGTGGATGTTCCATTCCCGCTCACCAAATGAGGGATATGCTTCATTGTGTCTAACCCCTTCCGTTCCAATAGTCTACGTATAGAAGCGCGGTGAAAAAGGAGCTGTACTCCATCGTTTTCACCACGCTTCCATTTAAAGGCTTTACAAATTCAACTGCTGCTTTAGTTCTCAGTCCTTAAGCCTTCGGCTTTACAAGCAGCTGCACGGGCCCAATTAGACCACCTGGCTCCTGCTGCATAAAACGCGAGAAGAAATCCTTTTGCTGCTTGCCCAGCGTATTGGTCACTTCAATGACAAGCTGGTTCGTTCCCGGCTGAATGGCCGTGCCCGCTGCAAAGCGATAAGGCGGAGCAATCGCCGTACCCAGCTTCACGCCATTCACCGTTGCCACCGCCGTCTCAAACGCGGCACCCAAATCAACATACAGCGGCTGGCCCTCGCCATCCCAATCGAAGGCAAGCTCATAACGAATCGTTCCGGTGAAATCCGGCAGAAGGTGCGGAGCGTTGATATTTTCCAGCTCGCTCAGCTTGCCGTAGCTTTCAAATACCGGATATTGCAGCGAACCGGAGGTCGAAACCTTCCATTCTCCAGACAGCTCTACCGGCACGCATGCTGTACAATCGGGCAGCGTCTGCGCCGTCGCGTGCGGCAGCTCTTCGCCAGACAGCACGATCAAAGTCTCATAAGCGCTCAGCCTTACTCTCAGTCGGCTCACGCCATCAGCTTGCTCTACGTTTGCTTCGCTCAGCTGATTGTCAAAGGCGTTATAAATCATCATCCGAGCGGAGGCCTTAAAGCTGACGACCGTATCCACCGTCTCATAAGGATGCTCATTGAAAAAGAAATATACATCGCAGTCCTGATGCCCATAATGATAATAGCGCAAGTACGGCGCGGCATTCGCCGTCTCGATATCATACATGCCTTCATGGCGGAGCTTCGCCGCAAGCTCAGCAAGCGGAACAATCGCTGCGTGAGCCAGCGCTTTCAGGCGCTTAAGCTCCGCTGCTTCTCTACCGCCCTCAATCGTCCGGGCAGGCAGCCCATCTACAAACAGCACCTTCAGCCCTGCTTCCGCAAGCTTGGCCAATTCCTCTACGACCACTGCCGGCAGCGCTTCAGCATAAGGCACGATGAGGCATTGATACTCCTCATTGGCCACAAGCAGCTCGCCGCTGCTCACCGTGGCAGCCCCAGCTGCCAGAAGATCAAACGGAATAACATCGCAATCGATTTGTGCCTGCATCAGCGCCTTGATCGGCTTCTGGATCAGCATGGCCTCAGCGCCCGACCACTCCGCATCCGCATGGTATAATACCGCCGCCGTCGCATAATGGCGTCCCCCGTTCAGCAGATGGCTGATGCGGTTCGTATAATCATTCAGCTGGCGATAATACCGATATTGCGGATTTTCGCCGTGTGCATATAGATGCGGCGGGCAGTCGGCATCGGGGAACTCTTTTTGAGAAAAGGCATGGGGCACGAAATAGTTAATGCCGCGAACGAGCATATGGTCGGTCAGCCATTTCATCAGCTTGAGGCCTTCGCTCCAGCCGTAGGCACCGAATACTTCGCACATCGCCCGGCCCTTTTTCTTCGGATCGATATGCGCCAGTGACGAGCCAAGCTTGGCGAGGGCATAATGGAAAAACTCGCTGTCCGTTTCCCCGGCAATCCACGTGAACGGCACCTCGTCAAAGCCCGGCATAATTTGATGCAGCACAACATCAATGCCTGCCATATCCTGGCCCCACATCGAGCGGAAGAAATGTCCCGGCCCGCAGCCGAGCCGCGCATGCACATTGTTGTCTTCAATAATATGTCCGATATATTCGACGCCGCGCTCGCGGCACCAGTCGCCCAGCTTGCCGCTGAAATGCTCGGCATACAGCTTGCTGACCGTATTCATGAACGTATAGCGCAGCGCTTCCGTCTGCTCGCCGCCCTCGTACCACAGCAGCGGCAGCATTGCCGCAACAGGCTGTCCGAACTCGGCGGACAGCAGCTCCAGCATGTCATGACACCAAGGCAGGACGATGCCCTTTTTGCCTAATCGGGAGTTGAAGTCAAACGTCGTTTTATCGTTGTAGAAGCCCGGCTCATCGGAGAAAAACCCGGCCAGCGTCTTGCCAAAATCATCCCGATACCGCTCGTAGTAGCCCTCATAAATCGCATCGATTAACACCTGCGTAGACTCCGGCACAATCGGATTAATATAGTTCCGTTTCGCTTCCTCTGCGCCTTCCGCTGTCTCAATCAGAACGAAAATGCGCCAGAAGCCCTCAGGAATATCCCAGTAAAGCACGTTATTTTGCACGCTGGACGTCAGCTCGATAAATCCGCTAAGCTGCTCAGCAGCTGTAACGCCCGGCTTCCCTTCACGCTTGACCGCTACAACCGTGACGAGCTTATCGCCTGGCTGGAGCAGCGTATTCAGCAGGAAGGAGGCTTGCGGTGCTGGACCAACAGCATCGATATGCCGCTCCGCCAAATACGTTCTGCGCAGCTCAGCCGGAGCTTCCTTCAGCTTGCCCGCCGCATGTCCCGTCGGAAAATGGTCGTCATCGAAAAACCACACCTTCATGCCGCGGCTGCGCGCCTCGTCCATAATGATATCGATATCCCGCCACCAGCCGGGACCAAGCATATCCGGATGGGGACGCGATTCCACAATGACCGCCTTGATGCCTGACGCAGCAATTCGCTCCATCTCCTCGCGGATCTGTCCTTCTTCCTCGCCACGCTGCCACAGCAGCGGCATAATATAATTTTCTTCTTCGCCTGCCAGAACATGACGTAAGCGTTCAGCCATTATCGCTGTCCTCCTATCCTTTTACCGCGCCAATTGTAATGCCTTTAACAAAATATTTTTGGAAAAATGGATAGGCGATAAGAATGGGAATGACGCCGACTACTGCAATCGCCATCCGAACGGTACCACTCGGCATTTTGGCCATGCTTTGGCCCGCATTGGAGCCAAGGCCGCTGTTCGACAGAAATTGAATGTCTGTCAGTATCCGGTTCAAAATGTTCTGGATGCTGAACAGCTTCGGATCTGTTAAATAAACGAGCCCGTTAAACCAGTCATTCCAATAGCCAATCGTCTGGAACAAGCCAATCGTTGCCAAAATCGGCAGCGACAGCGGCAGCACGATCGAACGGAACGTTTTGAATTCAGTCGCCCCGTCGATGTAAGCCGATTCCAAAATCGGGACAGGAATGGATGTAATGAAGAACGTGCGCATGAGCATAACGTTAAAGCCGTTCATCAGGAGGCCCGGAATAATGAGCGCCCAGATCGTATTTTTAATATCGAGATATTGGGTGTAAATTAAGTAGGTTGGCACAAGCCCACCGTTGAACAGCATCGTGAAAAAGACGAAAAACGCCAGTGGGTTGCGCAGCGGAATATCTCTTCTCGACAGCGGATAAGCAAGCATGGACGTAATCACCAAGCTGACCGACGTTCCAAGAACGGTAACCAATATCGTAATGCCATAAGCCCGCAGCAATTCCTGCGATTGATCAAGCAAATAACCGTAGGCCGTCAAGCTGAACTGTTTTGGAAAAAAGGAATAGCCATTGCTGATAATCGCCTGTTCATCGGTGAAAGAGGATATAACCAGCAGGGCGAAGGGCAGCAGGCAAGCAAGCGAAACGGCCATCATAAATACATTTGCCGCCCACTGCCATAATTTATTTTCATGCGTCATGTCATTCACTCCTTAGAATAATGCGTTGTCTTTGTTGATTTTGCGTACAATATAATTAGCTAGCAGAACCAGAATGAATCCGACCAAGGATTGATACAAGCCTGCCGCAGAGGACATCCCGATATCACCGAGCTGCATCAAGCCGCGATACACGTAAGTGTCAATAACGTTTGTCGTATCACTGAGCGCACCTGCGTCCATCGGAACCTGATAAAACAAGCCGAAGTCGGAGTAAAAAATCCGGCCGATCGCAAGCAGCGTCATCATCGTAATGACCGGCGAAATGAGCGGCAGCGTAATCGATTTAATTTGCTGCCATTTGGATGCCCCATCTAGCGTTGCCGCTTCATAATATTCCTGATCGATTCCGATAATAGCTGCCAAATAAACGACGCAGTAGAAGCCAACGCTTTTCCACACATGCACGATTGTCAATATATACGGCCAGTATTGCGCCTCGCTGTACCAGGAAATAGCGTCGAGTCCCAGAAGTGGAAGCACCGTCTTATTCATAAAGCCCGTTTCAATGCTAAGCACCGCGTATACCAAATAGCTGACAATAACCATGGAAATGAGAAAAGGCAGCAGCACGACGCTTTGATAAAAGCGGGCCATAATTTTACTGCGAATCTCATTGAGCAAAATGGCTATTCCTACCGCAATGACCAAATTCAAAATAATAAAGCCGCCGTTATACAATATCGTGTTCCGCGTAATGATGTAGGCATCTGTCGTTTTGAACAAATATTCAAAGTTTTGCAGCCCGATCCATTCACTGCCCCAAATTCCTTGTGCAAAATTGATGTTTTTGAAGGCAATAATGAGGCCAAACATCGGTGCATAATTGTTAATGATCAAATACGCCAGCCCCGGAAGCATCATCAGAAACAAAGGCAAATAGCGCTTGAACTGTTTCTTTTTCACGTTTGATTTGGCAACCTGCTTTGCCTGCTGGGGAGCTGCCGCTGCCACTTTCCCTTTATTTCCCGTCGTTTGTTCCATAGGTGAACCCCTTCTTTCTTCAGCATGAGCTTGTCGCTCTCTTATACTTTGATGATAGTGCATGCGCCCTTGCGCCCTCTACCGCTCAGACGACTTCTCATTTGCACTATTACGACGCTCCTGCTCCACCATTGAAAGCCTCATACTAGCTGAAAATACAAATAGGCTGTTCCAAGGTCTATTTTCATGACCTTTGGAACAGCCTATTTATTTTCAATGATAGAACTATGACTGCGTTTGAATAAGAATTTTAGCCTGCGCTTTGTCTTTGATGAGCAGCTCCAGACCTTCTTCAACCATGTTGTCCAGCTGGATTTTTTTCGTGATGACCTTTTTAACATCAAGGCGGCCCGAAGCAACCATTGCGATGACTTCAGGGAAAATATGATGGTAGGCATGTCCACTTTGGCTGGGTTCGTGCGAAAAACCGTCCAAATGCTCCGGTAATGGATTATTTTATCAACCGTTTTGAGCACGAATATACGTTCAAGTAGATCGCTTTTATACATGCGAAAAACAACTCAAAAGCTGGCCTTGTGCCTTCTCTTGCCGGGCACAAGGCCTTAGCTTCGCTTCATAGGCAGCGCTTGCCGCTTATCTTCCGCGCTTCGCCTTGGTGCATTTCAGCTGGTAGGTTTTTCCGTATGCTTTGCCATACCGGACGATACGGCGCAGCATGGACTGATCGGCAAGCAGCGAGAACGGACAAACGGCCGGCGCGGTATTCACCTCAAGAATCCATGGTTTAAGCCTCGCATCGATTGCAAAATCGAGGCCCAGTTCCTTGATGCCGGGAGAACCGACGCGCAGCAGCCTCGCTGTACGAAGGCCAAGCCGATCCATGCTTTTCAGCAATTTCCTGCGTCCTGCTGGCCCAGCATGTCGTTTCAGAACATGCACGGTCGAATAGATCGATCCGCCTTGACTGCCATTTGTTACAATTTTGCCCGGGTGGGCCGCTCTGCTAAACGACCCGGTCGCTGCCCAGCCGCCCTGCGGTGCGCGCTGCACCATAAGCCGAATATCGAAGCGGCGTCCTTTATGCTTTAGCAGGCGAATGCCCTTCTGCACCAAATATCGCTCCCCCTTCATTTCCTTGTGAATCGAACGGTAAGCTGCTGCGTAAGTGGTGAAGGTCGATTTTTTCGAACCTAATTGATACGTATACTTCGCCCCCAGCTTCTCCATCTTCATGACCCCGCGCCCCTGTGAGCCCCGTGTCGGCTTCACATAGACCATTCCGTATTGCGTCAGCATGCTGCGCAAGCCGTCCTTCGTCGCCAGCTTCGTCCGCGGGATATGCCTCTTCAGCGTAAAATCCTTCCGCATCACAATCGTTTTGCTCCACTTATCCGCAATAGTCCGGCTTTTGATACTTACGCTTTTGCTTCCTTTGCTACTGCTTCCTTTGCTGCTGCTCCTTGCACGCAAGCCCGTCGATGTCTTCCTGTTCTTCTTCACTTTACCCCTCCATTCTATTCCCTTATTAGCATACGAACCTTTTCGAAAATGGTTGTAGGCCGCTGTCGGCATAGAACGAACCATCAAGCAGAGGCATCATATGCTTATTTAGGGGACCTGTCAGAGGCGACCTCTCAGGATGCTTTTCCAATCCCCAATACGTTACCTTTACATTAGTTAGGAGGCTTATGCAAAGATGGAGCCCATACAGAAGCTTCAGCAGCATCTTGCTCATATTTGCCATTTTCATCCTTGGTATAGGGAGCTGCTTGAAGAGCGCGGCATTGATTCGAATGCAGCCGCATTGTCAGAACTGCCGCTCATGACAGCGGAAAGGTTGGAGATGCATTATTTCACGCAGGAGCAGCGGTCGGAAGCAGGACTTTCCGTATACCGAACGTCGGGAACGTCCTCGGGCATACGCAAAGCGATTTACTATTCTCCGGAGGATGACGAGCAATACAACGCCAGCAAAGCAGCCTGCTTCCGGGAGTGGCTGGCAAGGAGTCCAGCTGTTGTCACAAGAGCGCTGGCCGATATGGGAACCGGGCATGCCGCTAGCACCGCCATTACGATCTTTCAGCAGCTTGGCTTCCAAGCGGACTCGCTTTCCTTCGCCCTTCCAATAGAAGAGCATATTAAGCGTCTAGAGGATTTTCGCCCGGAGCTGCTGTATACGATGCCTTCCATTCTCGATGCCATTGCTGCCGCCGCGCCAGATCCGCAAGCCTTCGGCATACAGAAAATAATTATTGTCGGCGAAATTGCGCCGCCAGCCTGGCAGGCCAATATGGCTGCGCGGTTCGGCATCGGCGCTCACGATATTCTCGACACCTACGGCTCCATCGAGATCGGCGCCATTGCTTCCTACTCCCATGAGCATGGAGTTTATGTATTAGATGCTGGCATCCATGCTGAAGCACTCCGTGCTGATGAAGTAGATCCGCGCTTTGAAACGCTGGAGGACAATGAAGCGGTGCTTGTGCTTACGTCATACAAGCGTACCTTGTTTCCCGCCGTCCGTTATGTCACCTACGATGTGGTTAGGGATTTCGGCACTGTCACAATCGATGGACATTTAAGGCAAACGTTCAGCTGTATCTCGAAACGGATCGGAACCGACCTGAAGCACGGGGAAAAAATAAGCCTCTACGACATCGAAAGCGTCGTCCAGCAATTCGTCAAGGATGCAGAGCTGCGCGTCCGGCTGCGCGACAATAAGCTGTCAGTCCATATTCGCAGCAAAACGCTGGACGATGGCATGCTTGTCGTTATACAGCAGGCTATTGAGCAAAAAATTGAAGCGATTGGTCAAATGATTCGGGGTCGCATGCTGTCCGGCATCGTGGTGACGCGGGCAGCGGAAGATGAGACGCTGGAGCGGGGAACGGTCAAGTCGAAAAAACTTTATTATTAGGAGGCGATTATCGCACATGAGAAAAGATTGGCTTTCTTGTATCGGTCAGACGCCGCTCATACAGCTGTCAAAGCTGTTCACGAATGATCGCGGCATTACCGTGCATGCCAAGCTGGAAATGCTTAACCCGAATGGCAGCGCGAAGGACCGCTCCGCCGTTCGCATCATCTCTGCGGCCTTGGAGCAGGGACGCATCGGGCCCGGCTCTGTCATCATCGAATCCAGCTCCGGCAATATGGCGATCAGCCTCGCCGCGATCTGCTCCTATCTCGGCATGCGGTTTATTAGCGTCGTAGACCCTAGAACGACGCAGCAAAACATTCGCATTATGCGCGCTTACGGTGCCGACATTGAGCTCGTTGAGGAGCCAGATCCAAGCACGGGCGAGTTCCTCCCTGCCCGGTTGAACCGGGTTCAGCAGCTACTTGTCGAGATTCCGGGCAGCTATTGGCCGAATCAATACAACAATGAGCATAATTATATGTCGCATTACGAAGGTACCATGCAGGAAATCGTGAAGGCGCTGGGCAGCGTCGATTACGTCGTTGGCGGCGTCAGCACCTGCGGCACGATGCTCGGTTGCGCGCAATATGCCCGCGACCATAAGCTGGATACGAAAATCGTGGCGGTCGATGCGGCGGGAAGCGTTATTTTTGGCGGTGTCAGCGGAAGCAGGCTGTTTCCGGGCCTCGGGGCTGGCATCGTTCCTCCGTTCGGGCAAAGCCGGTTTATGGATTATGCGATAAAGGTTAACGATGCCGATATGGTCACTGGCTGCCGAATGCTGGTGAAGCAGGAGGCGATTTTGGCCGGGCCATCCTCCGGCGCCGTTATTTATGCCCTTCAATCGATGATGCATGAACTGCCGGATAGCGCCGTTTGCGCCGTTATTTTGCATGACCGCGGCGAACGTTACATGGATACAGTTTACAATGATGATTGGGTTGCACAGCAATTCAATCATGGGGAAGGAGAACGAGTGTGATTTATCTTGGAGATGAACAAATCCGTGCCGTTGGACTCCATTGGCATGAGCTCGCGAATAGCATTGAAGATGCTGTGCATGTGATGGATAACGGCGATTATGCCCAGCCAGTAAAGCCTTATTTGCGCTACGGCGGCAATGCTGCAAACCGAATCATTGCCATGCCCGCCTATGTAGGCGGCAGCATCCATGCAGCTGGAATTAAATGGATTGCCAGCTTCCCTGGCAATCTGAATACCGGAATGCCGAGAGCGCACAGCCTGCTGGTGCTGAATGATGCAAATACGGGCAAGCCGTATGCGATTTTAAATGCATCGCTGCCGAGCGCAGCACGGACAGCAGCCGTTAGCGCCTTGCTGCTTCGCCATTATTTGCATGCGCGCAGCAAGCAGCATCCCAGCGAACCGCATCGCATAAAGCTTGGTATTATTGGCTTCGGCCCAGTCGGCCAGCTGCATTACGACATGTGCGGGAAGCTGTTCGGCGATTGCATCGATGAAGCTTATGTTTATGACATTCGCGGGGCGGAGCTGGATGATATCACCCCCGCCGCTACTGCTGCCGTCGATGGAAGGGAACGCGGTCTACGGCAACGAACCAAGGTGGCAGACAGCTGGCAGCAGCTATACAGCCGCTGCAACGTGATTATTACTTGTACGGTGAGCGACAGGCGCTACATCGATCTTCCGCCGCTTCCAGGCAGCCTGCTGCTGGACGTTTCGCTGCGCGACTATACCTCCTCCGCGTTGAGCAGCATATCCGCCATCATCGTCGATGACTGGGATGAGGTGTGCCGAGAAAATACCGATATCGAGCTGCTGCATAAGGAGCGGGGGCTGACGAAAGCCGATACCCGCTCGCTTGCCGATGTCGTATGTCGCGGCGTGCTTGCCGGATACGATCCGGCTGAGCCTGTTCTATTTTGCCCCATGGGAATGGCCGTCTTTGATATTGCAACAGCCAGCTACTGGGTGCGGAAGGCAAGGGAGCTCGGAATTGGACTGGAAATCGGAAATTAATCGGGTAAATACAAGCAACCGCCGACCCTCACGAGGAGGATCGGCGGTTGCTGCGTTAACGTCAGCCTGCTTTGCCTATTTTATTTCGCTGCCGCCCATGCATCAAGCTGCTTCTGTTTCTCAGCAATGATTTTATCGATGCCTGCTGCTTTCAGCTTGGAGATAAAGTCTGGCAGTGCTTTTTCAGGATCAAGCGTACCCGTTTCCAAGCCAAGCTTGTATTGATTCAGTACATTCGTTACCGAAGCAAACTCGGTCTTCACTGACGCGGAATCGAAAGTAAAGCCTAGTGCTTTGGATTTTGTTGCGTTTTTGTTAAATTCATCTGTTTCTTTCCAAATATTCGGGTTGTCCCCTTCAAAAGAGTAGGACATGAACTGGTTGCCGAACAACCAGCCTGTATTCGGGTTGTAGCCACTATTGTTGGCATCTACGCCATCTGCGTATTTAATGACGTTTTCTTGATCGGTTTTTACATAATGCTTGCCTTCAATGCCCCAGTCCATCATGTTGATTACATCTTTGTCGCTGTACATCAGGTTCAGAAACTTCATGGATGCTTCAGGATTCGTCGCATTGCGCGGAATACCCCACATAATGTTGGTTACCGTTTCTGTTTTGGAAACTGGGGCCGTAATTTCACCTTTCACAATTGGCGTACCTACAATACGCGATTCCTGCATCTCGATGCCCGGTTTAAGGTTCGCTACATAAGCAGCTGTACGGCCCGCTTTAATCAAATCCGCGATGCCTTCTTTGTTCGTCGCTGCATCCTTCAAAATATAACCCGCTTGGTACCAGCCGCGAATACGCTTGAGCAGCTCCGCATATTCTGGCGTTTCAAAGTAGTTGACTACTTTTAAATCATCCTGCCCATTGTTAATCAGCACGCCGAAGCCGTCACCTAATTTATCAAGCTTAAGCAGGTAGTCAGCAATCGATTGCCCAGCCGCTCCCGGAGAGATAGCCGCCATGTTCGGCTCTTTCTCCTTCAGCGTTTTCATCATGCCTTCCAAAGCGTCAAGCGAGTTGATTTTGGCAGCGTCGATGCCGTATTTATCAGCCAGATCCTTACGGATCAGCACGCCATAATTGACCGCCAAATCGCGAATCGAAGGCACGGCATATATTTTGC
Organism: Paenibacillus algorifonticola; assembly: GCF_000971975.1. Lineage (GTDB taxonomy): Bacteria > Bacillota > Bacilli > Paenibacillales > Paenibacillaceae > Pristimantibacillus > Pristimantibacillus algorifonticola. The sequence continues at coordinate 271,569 of NZ_LAQO01000007.1, forward strand.
CGCCAATGCTGCTTGCTTTAATAAAATCTTCGCCTACTGCCGATTTAATGCCTTGTCCATGCTGCTCAAGCAGATCATCGAGCGGAAGCAACTGGCCCTTCGCCACTTGCGGTGCATATCCAAACGTTGCGCTGCTGCCCGTTACAATCAGATCCAGCTTCTCATTGCTCGTAAGCATGAGGTTCATTTGCTGATTCCAAGCGCCGATTCCGATTGGGAGAAGCTTCACTGTTGCATTAATTTTCTCTTTAGTCAGCTTGTTCAGTTCATCCTGTACCGCTTGCAGGTCAGTAGGCGTGTTGCCAAACGTCACATACGCAACGGTAAGCTCTGCCGCCGCATCTGTTTTGCCTCCGGAATTGGTAGCACCTGCCGTGCCCGCCTCTCCATTGCTGCCCGTGTTGCTGCCGCCGCATGCGCTCAGCACCAAGCCAAGGATGAGGACCAAGCTAATCATCGTTGTTATCCTTCTCATTCGTAATTCCCCCGATGCTCTTTAGTATCGAGATTCTGCTCGTCTGTAGCGAGTGAATCTATACTCATTGTAGAGAATCTCTATGCCCGCTACTGCCCCGCAAACGACTTTTCGGTAAGCGTTTTCCGACCATTTCATTTCCTCTGCTGCTCCAGCTCATAATTTTGCCTAAACTCAAGCGGATTAAGTCCCGCATACTTCTTGAACATCCTCGAAAAATGCGAGAAATTCGCATAGCCGACATGCACCGCAATCGCGCTTACCGGCATATCCGTCTTCATGAGCAGCTCCTTGGCTACTTGAAGCCGTTCCTGGAGCAAATAATCCGAAATCGACAGCCCGGTCTTCTTTTTGAAAATACGGGTTAAATAGTCTGGATTCAGGAACACATGATTCGCCAGCTCCTCACGCGTAATTTCCTTGTTTTGATGCAGCTTAATATAGGCAATAATTCGCTCCACGACCGTCTGTGTCTCTTCTACGGACTTGGCATAATCGGCGGCTTTGGTGACAATATGCTCGATCCATGCATAAATATCGGTTACCGAGCGGCTGGCCCGACTGGATAGCTCAATCGATTCGTCATCGCCAAACAGCTGATTCGCCTGGATGCCCTTGAGCTGAAGCATATAATACATCATTTGCAGAAAATCCTGATGAAACGTATGCAGCCGCTTCGCATCAAGCGTTCCCAGCTTCGTGCACTCCTTGAGATGGGCATCGATTGCCGCGAGCAGCTTGTCCTTGGAGCCTTCCTTCAGCAGCACCGCCCACAGGCTTAAATCCGGCAGCTTCATCTCCGGCGTCAGGCTGGACTTGCCGCTTGTGTGCAGCACGATGTTGCTGAGCGTTACATTGTCCTGATCAAGGCTCGCGAGCCGCCTTGTCATAGCCGACAGCTGATTGCTTGGCACAGGCTCGCCAATGTAGCAGGAAAGGTCGCAATAAAAATATGCATTGCAGGCCGCGATAAACAAGGAGCAGCGTTCTCGCAGAGCTGCGAGCCCAGGCTCGTCATTTTGCTCCAAAGGCAGCAGCGCTACAAGCTTATCTTTGTCCCACTGCACCAGATGCCCATAGGAGCCGTGGTTCAAAATCGTCTCCTCCGCCGCATTGCGCAGGGCAATCTCCATAATTTTCTCATCGCGCACGGACAGCTTCTTGCGCCAGCGCTGGATAGAAATAAGAATCGGCATATGGCGCAAATGCTCCATATAAGGCAAATACCGTTCCGCCGCCGCCTCTTTAATCGAGCTTTCATAAGCTGGAATCGTCTGGTTCAAAATATCCAGCCAAAACCGCTCCGTCATAATCGGCTGCTGCTTAAACCAATATTGCCCGTATTCGCTGAACTGGGCGAGCTCGCTGTCCTTGTTGATTTTGTCGGTCGCTTTGACAATGACCTTCTCCAGCTCCGCATACGGAATAGGCTTCAAAATATAATCGAGGCTGCCGAGCTTCATCGCCTGCTTCGCAAATTCAAAATCCGCGTGGCAGGTCAGAAACACCGATTCGGTTTTCGGATATTTCTCGCGTACCCACTCCAGCAGCTCCAGCCCGCTGCCCTGCGGCATTTCGATGTCGCACAGCATCAGGTCTACGGCCTGCTGGTCGAATATTTCCTTCGCTTGGCGGATATTATAGGCGGTGTACACAACACTTACCTGCAGCTTGTCCCAATCGATCGCCGATTCAATCGCCTTCACCGCATGTACTTCATCATCTACAATGAGCACAGAATACATATAAAATCCTCCTTTGCATGCTAGCTATGTTCCGTTCCCGTATTCATGGGCAGGATGATTTCGACGAAGGCTCCTCCGCCATGCGCGTTGGCGAATGAAAGCTGCGCCCGCCCTTCATAAAGCAGCCGCAGCCGTTCGCGTACGTTCCATATGCCGACCTGTCCTCCCTGCTCCCTGACTAAATTCCTGCCTTCCTGAAGCTCCAACAGCACCTCTTCATCAAAGCCTTTCCCGGTGTCCTGCACGACAATGCGCATTTTAGGCTCATCCGTCGTATCGAGCAGCTCGATGCGAATTTGGATGTGTACAGCTTCATCCAGCGTAACCGCGTATTTCACCGCATTTTCAACGAAGGATTGAATGACTAGCGGCGGCAAGCTGGCCTGCAGCATATAATCTGGCACTTCTATGCTGCTCGTCAGGCTGCTTGGATAACGAAGCTCCTGAATGCGGATATAATTGCTCACATGATCCAGCTCCTGCTTCAGTGAAACAAAGCTGAGGTTGCTGCGGAACATATAGCGGAAATAACCGACCAAACACATCGTCAGCTCTTGAATCAGCTCATAATTTTTCACCTGCGCCAAGCTGTACATCATATTTAAGGAATTCATGAAAAAATGGGGATTAATTTGCAGCTGCAAATGCTGCAATTCCGCCTTTTGCTTGCTAAGCTGCTCCTCATACACATCAATGCGCAGCTGCTGAATATCTGCCATCATCGTATTGAACGTTTCCGTCACCAGCTGAAATTCCTCGGCGCTTGGTGCTGCCTTGATTCGAACATCTAGATTGCCTTCGCGAATGCGCTTCATCGCTGCCAGGATGCGGTTGAGCGGCAGCAAAATTTCCCGACGCAGCATGAACAGCCCTAGCGGCACAATAATGAGCGAGCCAAGCGCAACAAATGTGACCAATCTCCTCAGGTAAGGGAGATTTTCCAATATTTTCTCATCCGGTATGACGGCAACGAGATTAAAATCTCCCCGGGTTGACGGCGAACCTACGACAAGAAACCGGGTTTTGTCTCCGGTCATGTAATAATGCTCCAGGCTTTGATTAAGATCAATGCCATAATCCTGCTGCAGCGTCGACCCCGTGAGCGGAATACCGCCGCTTGTCGTCAGCAGCGACTGCCCTTTTTCACCCAAATCAATGAGACCGAGTGCGCCAATTAGACGATTGGCATTGACCCAAGCGCCAATGTAGCTGCCGCCCGATTGAACAATATGGTAAATATAATATTGCTTGTCGAGCTCCGTAATTTTCCAATCGGCGGAATGGAGCAATGCCCCGTTATTATCCTTGTCCACCACGAGCCTGGATAAAAAAATCCGCATCTTCTCCCGCTCGACAAACGGCCTTCCCATTTGTGGAATAAGCATTAATTCCTTCTGCTGATCGGAGTAGGTGAAAAAACCATCCATACTTTTATAAATCGACAGCCCCTGCGAAAGCTTGTTGGACAAGCTGATTTTCGCCATATAATATTCGTCCGGCTGGCTTGTGGTGCCCATTACTAGCAAATCCGGATCTACAGCGGCGATACTATTCACATATTGATCAACATCCTCCAAGCTCTGGTCGATCTGATCCATATACAAGGTCATCATATTCCGGTTCGAGTTTGCCACCTGATTGCGTACGACATCAATCGAATAAAAGCTGTTATACAGCAGCAATACAATGAGCGGCAGTGTAAACAGCAGAACGCTGGTGAGCAGTCTCGTTCGAATCGAGCTCCACGATAAAATTTGCAATCGTTTGTACATCTGAACATGCCCCCCGTTCCCCGCGGCTAATAAATGCAAGGGTATACCGCCATTACAATGAAACTTAGCACGGGCGGAGAAGAAAGATCAATCATTCACGAGAAATTTGTCGAAATTTCTTACAAAAATCGCCTCGGCTACCGTACGCTGCCTAGACTGCTAAGCTTTAACCTCATATTTGAACCAGTCGAAATACGCTGGTACCGTACTATTTTTCCCATTTCCCGTCGCATAAAGCCCGGTATACACACCCGTAAAACCGCCGGCCACCTCTTTGGATAACATGGCACATTCTCCCGTTCCCAATACATGCGGCTGTCCGCCCGGAGCCGAAAAAGCAAACGTATATTGCGCAGCATCGGCTTCAATGCTTAGCTCAATCTGAGCGTCGTTATATGCTGCTGCCTGTTCTATTTTCCACAGGCTTCCGATTCGGCGGCGCAAAATCACCTGCTTGGTGCCCTCCAGCCTCGTCAGCGCAATTTCATAATGATAGCGCTCATTCATGAGCACCGTCAGTCCCGCTTCCTCCCCATCGTGCTGCGGCTGAAACTCCAATAGTGTCGACCATTTAGCCTGAAAATGCTGCTGCCTCCGCCCGACAAAAGCGGGCGACTGCGTATCATCCAGCGCATGGGCGCTGCCATGCAGCGTCAGCCAGCCCGGACGCTCCGCCAGCGACCAGCTCTCCGCACCGGGATTGCGTAAAAAATTCCAATAAAGCGCCAGCTCCGGCTCATTAAAATCATCCTGCTCCCGCCACTCTATCTGCCCGCTTGGCGGGAGTGCCGGGGCATCCAGCTCCACAGCTGCGCGCCCGTTATGCCCGATGATCGGCCAGCCGTCCTCCGTCCACGTTACCGGCGCACCAAACGTTTCGCGTCCCAGGTGATGGGCTGCCGGATAGCCAACAGGACGAATGCCGAGAAATACAGCCCACCATTCCCTCTCGGAAATTTGGACAAGCTCGGCATGTCCCGTCGCTTGAATCGGGCTGTCCGTGCTGCGCTGCGTCAAGATCGGATTGTGCGGACAGCTCTCAAACGGGCCAAAAGGAGCTTTGCTCCTTGCAGCCGTCACCATATGCCCATATTCGGTGCCGCCCTCAGCTATGATGAGGTAATACCAGTCACCGATGCGGTAAAGATGCGGTCCTTCGGGGAAAGAGCCGCCTGTCCCTTGCCAGATGAATTTCCGTTTGCCGATTAAACGCCCCGACTCGATATCCAGCTCCGACTGATAAATGCCGAGCGGCTCGCTGCTGAAAGGGACGCTTGTTCCGGTAATGTAAACTTTTCCATCTTCGTCGAACATGAGCGACGGGTCAATGCCCGGCCATTCGTCCAGCCATACCGGATCAGACCAAGGCCCCTCTGGGCTGTCCGCCCAAACATAAAAATTTTTGAATACGGTTACATTAGTTGTGATCATATAGAAGCGCCCATTGTTATATCTAATGGTCGGCGCAAAAATCCCTCTGGAGCTTGGGCTGCCATGCAGCGGCAGCTGATTTTCCCTGGTCAGGCAGTGTCCAAGCTGCCGCCAGTTGACCATGTCCGTGCTATGAAAAATCGGGACGCCCGGAAAATATTCAAACGAGCTGGTCACCAAATAAAAATCGCCACCTACACGGCACACACTCGGATCGGGATAAAATCCGCTTAAAACAGGGTTAGTAAAACGCATATCATTTCCTCCTCTAGAAGTATCGTTAAAATCACTGAATAACCCTCTTCCCCACACTTCGCATGCTTTTTCACCATTGTAATAGCGTATTCCTAATTTCAGCCACCGCTTGCTTGACCTTATGCTAGCAGTTTAACGACTTTTTTCATGGGAGGAAGCTGGCAAGCCGCTATTTTCCACAAAAAAAAGCCTCCCCTCCCCGCATGACATGCGGTTCAGGAAGACTTTTGTTATTGGCCTAACGAATAACTATTCTTTTCAAGCTGAAAGCTTTTACCTTAGGCAATCAGGCAAGCCTGGCACTCAGCCTTCCAGCCATACCGTTTTGTCAGAAACGGAGGTCCGTTTCGCTTCCAATGGCTGCATATCCGGATATCCAACATAAATAAGGGCAACAAACTGCTCCTCCGCATCAAGGCCAAACGTATCCTTCATGAGCGGATGGTACATCGGCTCGCCTGAGCGCCAGATGGCTCCCAGTCCATTCGCATGGGCAGCGAGCAGCAGGTTTTGCACAGCGGCTTGCGCCGCCGCCAGCTCTTCCGCATGCACAGCACGCGGGTCCTCTGACGGCGAACATACGACGCCAATGACGACAGGCGCACGGTAGGCTTTAGAGCGCTCCTTCGCCAAACGATCCTCAAGAGCGGTACCTATGCCGGTCTCAAGCGAAGCGAGTGCAACACGCGCATAACCTTCGCCCAGCTTGGCACGGCCCTCTCCTGTCATGACGATAAATTTCCATGGCTGTGTATTATGATGACTGGGCGCCCAAGTGGCCGCCTCCAGCAGCTTTTCGATGAGACGGCGATCAATCGGGTCCTGCTTGACCCTTCCGATTGTACGTCTTCCCCGTATAGCCTCTTCCACTTGCATGTTCATTCCCCCATTCCTCAAATTAAGCTTTCAACCAGGCCGCGTACTCGCCGTAGCCCTCTGCTTCAAGTTGATCCTTTGGAATAAAGCGCAGAGCTGCGGAGTTAATGCAGTAGCGCAGACCGTTTGGTCCAGGGCCATCATTAAAAACATGCCCCAGATGCGAATCAGCCGACTTGCTGCGAACTTCCGTGCGGATCATAAAATGGCTAATATCGCGATGCTCCGTGACCTTCGATTCCTGAATCGGCTTGGTAAAGCTGGGCCAGCCGCAGCTTGAATCGAACTTGTCACGCGAACTGAACAGCGGCTCGCCCGATACGATATCCACGTAGATGCCTTCTTCCTTATGATCCCAATATTCGCCGGTAAATGCCCGCTCCGTTCCGCTGTTTTGCGTCACTTCAAACTGAATCGGCGTCAGTCGCGACTTCAGCTCTCCCAGACTCTTCTTATATTGCCAATGGTTTGCGAGAAAATCTTCGCGTCCAGAGCCTTTGCGATAAGATTTGTAGCGCTGCGGATTTGAACGGTAGAAGCCCTGGTGGTATTCTTCCGCCAAGTAAAAAGGCTGCGCCGGTTCAATCGGCGTTACGACGGGCTTATCGAACCGGCCGCTTGCATCAAGCGCCTTCTTCGATGCTTCCGCCTTCTCCCGTTGATCCTCGCTATAATAAAAGATGCCGGGACGGTACGAGTTGCCGCGATCCGCGAACTGGCCAGCCAGATCAGTCGGGTCGATCTGCTGCCAAAAAATATCAAGCAGCTTCTCATAAGGGAATATCGCCGGATCAAAAGTAATTTGCACCGCTTCGGTATGGCCTGTCGTCTCCGAGCAGACTTGTTCATAGGTCGGATTCGGCACATGGCCGCCTGTATAGCCCGATACTACCTCGATAATGCCGGGCATCTCCTCGAATGGAGAAACCATGCACCAGAAACAGCCTCCGGCGAATATCGCCTTTTCATATGATGGTGACTCATTCTGGGTTTCGTTCAACTCAACTGACATGTCTATACAGCCTCCTTTACAGGCTTGCCGCAGCCGCTGCTGCTATACAATCACCTGACCCTTATTATACCTCAACTGCCAGCCTCCGCAAAAGGACAACAAGACCTGCGCCCTATTCTTTGTTACAATGTAGTGACACGCGCAACAAAATGGCTTTTTTCCCGTCCAATGTTATAGCAATATAAGTTGAACAAACGAGTGGCATCGGAGCAATGGTCGCTACTGGGAGAAAGATTGGACTTCCGGTCGCTGTTGTGTTCTTATTTCTTGGATCGTTATTCATCTTGGAGGATGAAATAAGAAAACATATCATTTTGTTCAACTTATAAGTCAGGTTACGATCGCAGTTCGTTCAGCCTCGTTGCAGCACACAATATGACTTTCAAAATGAGGTGAACGTTAAAATATGAGCAACTTGCAAGAAGCTGAGCTTTCCAGCCATCATGAGCCGCTGCGGCGGCGCAAACGGAGCAATCGCGCTTTTTTCGTATTCGTCATCATCTGGATCATTCTGATTTCCGGCGGCGTCATGGGTGCCAAGTGGTACAGCGACAAGATCCAGCGCGACGTCGCTGCTGATCTGGAGCGCCAGACATCCGCGCAAATCGCAGCGATGCAGCAGGACTACACACAGCGGATGGACAAGCTGGAAGCCGCCTATAAGGAAGAGCTGGCTCAGCTCGATGCGAAGGTGGATGCCTTGAATGAGCTGCTGACCTTTACGAAGGACAATGCCGATTCCAAGACCGACAACAGCAACAAGCTGTATACCCAGCTTAATGAAGTGAAGAAGAAGCTGAACGAACTGCAAAAAAATCTGGATGTGTTGAAATGAATGTATCCGTAAAAGCACTAAACAGGACGATGCTGCTCGCTTGTACCCCTTTTCTCGGCATGCTGCTTTGGCTGCTGCTGTCGGAGGTTGCCGTTGAGCTATCAACCTCCGCTTTTCCCGTTCACGAGGCCGAAGCGCAGCGGCAAGAGCCCGCAGCCTTCACCTCGAAGACAGCGGCGGGACTGGAGCAGGCCCGTACAACAGCCGAGCAGACGGGAAAATTGATTAAGAAGGAAATTACGCTGTATAATCGGACAAATGCGGAGATGAAGCAAATCGCCAGCACCGCAGCTGCCCAAGCCCGCATACCGCTTGAAATTTACGACCAGCTCATTACGAGCAAGCTTGGAGCGCCGTCGGCTACCGTTAATACGGACAAGCTGCGCGCCCAGCTCTTCCGAATCAAGACGCAAAACTTTCAAAGCTACGCGGTGAAAATCGAGCTGAAATCAGACGATGCGATGAAAATGTCGCTCGGCGGAGACAAATATGGCGGCGCTGAGACGACGCTCGCAGCGGTGAAACGCCTCGGCGCCTATATCGGCATCAATGCCGGAGGCTTCGCAGACGCTCAGGGCGTTCGCTATCCGCTAAGCACGACGATGATTGACGGCGAATATGTGAATGGCTTTGAGCCGTCGTTTGCCGATTTATTTTTTGTCGGATTGAATGAGGATAACGAGCTGGTCGGCGGAAAGTTCACAAGCAAGGCGCAGCTCGACAGCCAGCATATGAAGTTTGGCGCTTCTTTCGTGCCTGTCCTGCTGCAAAATGGTGCCGCCATGCCGATTCCCGACAAGTGGCAAAATAGCCCGAAGCGCGCACCGCGCACCGTCATCGCGAGCTACAAGGACAATCAGCTGCTCCTTCTGGTCGCAGATGGCTATAACGAGAATGGCAGCTCCGGCGCAACGCTGGAGGAATTGCAAATTTTACTTAAGCGCTACGGCGCCATTAATGGCTTTAATCTCGATGGCGGCGGTTCCTCGTCGCTGATCTGGAACGGCAGCGTCATTAATAGTCCTTCCGATCGCCAGCTCCGCAAGCTGCCAACGAGCTTCCTGTTTTTCAAGTGACTCCATGAAAGCTTCATGTGCCGTTTTCCAATCGAGACATTTGCGAGGGCGATTATGAATCAGATACAGCGCATTCATAATCCCCTCCAGCGCCTCGGTGAAGTCATAACCCTTTGGGAAAAACTCGTGAAGTAGTCCATTTGCATTTTCGCTCACTTCCCCGTTTTCTCATCCTCATATTGCCCTGGGGAACGGAATTAATCATTTCTTTTTCCTTGCAGATTATACCAAGGGATTTGCCCGTAGATATCCAGCTCACACGACCACGTTTTCGTCCCGTTCTCATCATACATCTTCATGAACGTTCCAAGGTAATCAGTTAGTACGCTGTATGTTCCTTCTTTGAAAATAGGCCCTTGAATGACTTCATGCCATTCAAGGGCCTACAGACTATTCTGATAATAAGTTTTTATTATTATAATGTGCAGGAAAATCCTCTAATGATATGAACTCAATACCTACTAAATTCTCTTTTTCAACCTCTTTTTTGAAAACCTCAATACAAAATAGGCAACATTATTCTGACCTCATTGATTAAATTTGATACCTGTAGATTCGAAACTAAAAACCTTGTCGATTTAAGTATTATCATTGTAGTGCTCCTTCAAGATCAAATCATAATGATTAGGAATGTTCATACCATTCCATTCTTCTCCGTATTCTGTTCCAATCAAAATTAAACCCAGCAATCTCAATGGATCAGAAGCTATAAATGTATTACTCTCTTTTTTCGCTTCCCAATCAAACGATTCTTCATGATCTAAAATAGAAATTGAAAAACCTAATTCTTTGATTATGTTTAAAGCATAATTATAAGTATTCACTGCATCTGCCATTTTCATTAAAATCACTCATGTTCATAATTTTTTTATGAAACAAATACTGGTACTAATCAAAAATATAATCACATTTCCATGGTGTTACAAATTCTCCCGGATCCACATTCATTTCTTCACAGCTTTCATATAAAGATAGTTCATTCTCTATCGGTCTTGAGAAGACTATCTTTATATCTCTTTCATATAGATCAGAATCCCAAGAGTTATTAAAGACTTCTATATACTCATTTGATATATCAATTATCATCACTAGATATTTACTTCCCACTCCGTCCTTAATTAATTCTAATAAATCTTCTCTTTCTAAATTTTTCTCCATTATATAAACTGCAGCAAATCTCCTATAATTGTTTTCACAGCTCTCTAATTCTTGTGCTATAACATTATATGAATTGTGTACAAATACACCATACCATAGCTTTTCTTCAAGTTTTCTCAACTTAGATCATCCTTATTTACACACATCTCTGTTCTTGAAATTCACTAAACCACTTAAAAAAATGCTCCAAGGCTAGAAATTCATCACCAGAATAAAAGTCAATCATTTTCGCCCACGATTTAGAATATGCTAGCAGGTTATTCGACTTTCCTATATATATTTCGAATTCTTTCATTAATATTTTGCTTTCTATATCATTAGGACGTGATAGCATAAAACCATCTAAAAAAGCTTTCAAGCAATAAATTGAATTTTTGCTGATATACATAGCAGGTCTTTTTTTTATTTTTTGCAACATTTCTATGAACGAATCATTATATACATTTTCAACCTCAATATGCTCCAAGCTATATGATTGGATTTTTTTAAACTCAATAAAAAATAATTGGAGTGCTTCACATTCATCACGAGCAATGAAACTAAGAATTGCAGCCCATGAATGGCTTCGCTCTAACTTGTACAATTTTTCGATATACTTTTGAAAATGTACAAGCTTGTAACTATCTTCAAATGTGACAGACCACCCATCTATAAACGCTTTTAAACAATGGATCGATCGCTTATCTAAAAATAAAGAAGTTTCATACTCAATGTTATGAACTAAGTCTTCTAAAGTTTTCATTTTTCCACGCTCACTTTAGTTAAAATGGGCATTTCTTTTCAGGTTTAAACTTCCCAGGAGTAAATAGATCCTCTCTCCATTCTGCGTATTTCAACCCTTTTGTTGTCATATTATCAAAAACTGTATCATCAACTCTAACTGCATGATGTTTACCATTCTCAGAAATAAGTTGATTAGCCTTATCGCTCCATATGTTACCATTTATTTCTGTAGTTAATACAAGCAACTCTCCTTTGATCTTATTTTCAATAAGCTTAGCTTTTAATTCATCCGCAAATTCCATACACTTAAATACTTTTTTATAGCTAGGATTTATTCCTTTAATAATTTTAATTACTTTCTGTATACTTTCACTGTCCAACCCAAATACATCTACATAGGTATTGGAGTTCAACACATACCCATACAACCTTATGCCGCCAGCTAGTCCTATCGGATCTTGCTGCGTATAAATTCCCTCTTGCGGCGAGTAATAACGGAAGCGGTTGTAATACAATCCCGTTTCCTCATCCTCATATTGCCCTGGGTAACGGAATGGATAAGCGTTTCTTTTTCCTTGCAGATTATACCAAGCAATTTCCCCATAGATATCCAACTCACACGACCACGTTTTCGTCTCGTTTTCATCATACATCTCCACGAGCGTTCCAAGGTAATCAGTCAGTTCCTTCTTTGAAAATAGACCCTTGAATGACTTCATGTCATTCAAGGGCCTAGAGACAATTTTTATAATAAGTTCTTTTTATTATAATGTGCAGGAAAATCCTCTATTGATATGAACTCAATACCTACTAAATTCTCTTTTTCAACCCCTTCTTTAAAATCATCGCTACAGAATAAGCAACGTTCCAGTCGCGATCCTTTTAATGTGAAAACTTCTTTGTTCACTTCACTATCTTTTAATATAATGGTCTCAAATTTTTGAACAAATAACCCATTTTTGCTTATCACATCTTCTTTTGTTTTTCCATGCATTACGAGATATTTAGATTCTTCATAATCTACCCATTTTTCTTTCTTATAAGGAAACAAATAATAGTACTGCTTGTCTGTATTTTTCTCACCTTTCCACGACTTTGTCTCTAGTGGGACTAGTTGAAAACCTTCCATAGAAGAATACGTACGAAACAGTTTTAAAAACTCTTCAGAAATGATAAATCCTCGAAAAAAAACAATATAATCAAAAATTAGCCATTTTTCTTTGCATATTAAAAATAATTTCTCCGGAAAATCAATTTCAGCCTCTTTAACAGCTTTTCTACACCAATCATAATCCATCTCAGGCATTGGATTCTTTACATTGAATCCTTCTGCCAATACTCCATTTAAGAGAATGGGAATACCTTTATCGCTTTTCTGTTCTATTACATAAAGTTTTTTGGTGATCATGATAACTTTTTACACCTCTTTATTATTGGATTATTAGGATTAATCGGAACATCCCCGTTCCAAATTTTATTTTTCATTTCCATTTGCAATTTCCTTACCATCTTTCTTGCCTCTTGTTTATTTATACCATCTTCTTCTTCAAATAAGCTTAGAATAACTTCAATTCTTCCTTCTACAATAGCACTATATAGTGGGTGTGATCCATTATGGAACACTTTCATTCCCTTTACTTTAGCTGTTTTTGAACTATCAGGAAGATGGATACCATTAAATGCTTCATCCATTCTGCCCCCTAATCCTACATCATTGAAAAACAATATATATTTCTTCCAAATCTCCTCAGGTATTACATGATGAGCCTGCATTTTATCTCCAACCCTGCCTTGCAGTTGTTTATCAAGCTTCGTGCTACTTAACCCAAACGGATCCATCCAAACATTCGGATCCAACACATACCCATACAACCTAAACCCGCCTGCTAGTCTTATCGGGTCTTGCTGCGTGTACATTCCTTCTTGCGGCGAATAATAACGGAAGCGGTTGTAATACAATCCCGTCTCCTCATCCTCATATTGTCCCGGGTATCGGAATGGACAATCCTTTCTTTTTCCTTGCAGATTATACCAAGGAATTTGTCCATAGATATCCAGCTCACAGGACCACATTTTCGTCCCGCTCTCATCATACATCTCCACGGGCGTTCCTAGATGATTCGTTATAATACTATACGTGCCCTCAGACGTGATCTTCGCAGCTGGATGGAACGTCCCCTCATCAAAAATCCACGTAATCAATTGATCAGAAATCGTGTCCGCAACTTCTGCTTCCTCGACTTTTTCCTTTTTCCATTCATGCAGGATATTATTCCCATCCCACACATAACAGTTTACCATACCTCCAAAATGCTTTTCTATCCGTCTTCCTAACGGATCGTACTTAAATGTTACTTCTTGCCCGTCCGGGCGTACGACCCTGCTCATCATCCCATTGCCGTAATAATCATATTGCCAACGCTTTCCTCCCGCGTCGATCTTTTCGACTAATTGCCCTTCTTCGTCGTAGCGATAGCGCGTCCCCTTCATGCTTAGCAAGCGACCGCCTGACCCATATTCCCGATCGGGCTCATATCGGTCTCCGTACAAATTCCCAACCTCATCCGTATGCCGAAAAAGCCTACTGAAGTTCTCGCTGCTATCCGATGCGACCAGGTCACCAAAATCATTGTAGCTATACGTCGCTCGCTTGCCGAACAGATCATCCTTAATCGACTTTAACCGATTGTTGATGCCCCATTCATATGTTCTCTTCCGGCTTTCGCTCCCTCCTGCCTTCACCTTGTGGCGCTCGGGGTGTCCAGCAGCATCATATTGCCAGCTACTTATCATACCTCCTGGCAGCAAACGCTCGATTTCTTGCCCCAACGCATTATATTTCATTCGGGCTTGCCATGAACTATTTTCTTTCGCAGAAGAATGACTCCCTCGCTGCTCCTGAAGCGTTTGACTCGCTTCCATCCGCTTAACCTGACCTATCTCATCCCGGTCAATCGTGAGCTGCGCACCAAAGCTGCTGCTCATGGCTATCCGGTTACCCTGCTCATCGTATTCGCTCGCTACCCAATAGTCGTCTCGCCATTCTTTCATCAGCTGTCCGGCTTGGTTATACTCGAATTTCACAGTCGTATGCGGATTCGTCGTTTTGAACAAATGACCAATCCGGTTGTAGGCGTACGTCTCCATCCAACCATCGCTATATTCCGTTTGTGTAATCTGACCTTGCGGATTATGGCGGAAGGCTGTCCAGCGGTTGCCCGGACGCGTAATCCGTTTCAACAATCCGCCTGTGCTGTGCGCGTAACTTCTGGCCAGTCCGTCAAAACCAATCTCCCTTACAATCTGTCCGTTCGCATCACGCTCTAGCTCATAGCGCTCTTCACGCTCATTTACAACGCCGACCAGTTCCTCTTCCTGATTATAAAGAAGATCGACGCGTCTGTTCTTTTCCTCCCGCCAGCGCAGCTTGCCTAGCGGTGTATACCCGAATCGCACGCGCTGCTGGTTATTTTCTGCCAGAATGACATCATCATAGGCATTGTATTGCAGGTTCATTACATCGCCATCAGGTAAACTGATCTGCGTAACTCGTCCCAAGGCATCATACGCAAAAATCTGCTTAGCTCCCGCAGCATTGCTTTCTTCCAGACATACCCCGCGGTGATCATACGTCCAGCGGCTGATCGCTCCATTCGCAGAAGTGGCTTCAATTAAATTGTGTTGCTCGTCATAACCGAACTTTGCAGTCGTCCCGAATGGACTTTTAACTTCGATTAAGCGATGCTGCTCATCGTATTGAAAGGTGGTTGTTGCCCCATCCGCTCCGCAAATTCCCCTCACATGCCCATCAGCATCATACTTCCAGCTTTGCATTCCGCCTTCTGGGTCGATCACTTTCAGCAGTTGCCCATTCTCCGTATAAGCGAAGCGCCATTCACTGCCATCCATCTCCATCTGCTTCGTCAATTGACCTTGCTCATCGTATTCATAAGCAGTCTGAATGCCATCTTCATCCGTTTCACTTAATAAATCGGCCTGGTCATTGTACGAATAGCAATAGATACCGCCAAGCGGATTCACCATCCGTGTACAAAAATAACGCTCATCATACTCAAACACCGTCCGGTGCCCTTGGCTATTCTCTACCTCATTAAATCCGTTGTCATAACGGATTTTTCCTTCCAGCAAACCATCATCGCCATACGTATGGACGCATCTTGCCCCCGTCGTTGGGCCGTCATAATGCCAGTGGAAGCTGTAGCCGTTGCGATCCGTCTTGCGCACCATCAGGTGCTGATCATAACGGATATGCGTGGTTTGACCGAGCGCATCCGTGATCGCGATCAAATCGCCTGCTTCGTTATACGCGTAGCGAACCAGCAAATCCCACTTGCGACTGTATCCTTTTCCATATACATGAGTCACAGCTGTCATACGCCCCGCTTGATCCGTCCCCACTTCCAACTCCCGCCCTACGCTGTCTATCACCTGTCGTATAAATCCACGTTCGTCATAATATAGGGCAATACGATGGCTAAATTCATTTTCCACACGGTGCAGTCGATACAACGATTCTTGCCCATCTCTCTGCTCCTCAGCGGCAAGTGTTTTAGCTGTTGTGCCCATAAACCCTACTGGCGGCTTCGCTGGCACAGGTCTCGTCAGTCGGTAGCCTTTCCCCGCAATAATCTCCTGTTCAGGCTCCGTTATCGTCCGTTGCGTAAGCCCCGAAGCGGAGCCAAGCCCACGTTTAGGCTGCGCCTGTTCCTTATCCCTCATGGTTTCAGCGATCACAGCTGGCTCAAAATAATACGTCAACCGACTCTCATGGTCGTACAGCGTATAATTCTTCCCCAGACGGCGCAGCGTCAGACGCTCCAACCGGTTAAACATCTCGATCTTGCCGCGATGCAGCAGCTCGAACGAAGCGACGCGCCCATCTCCCAACAGGACGCCGATTCCGTCCCCCATCACACTTAGGCGCATATCCAGAGCGTGATGCGCACCATGCCCGAGCCAGCCGTTATGACGGCTGTCGCTGATCCAGCGCCGTTCCCAGCTTAGAGGCAGCGGTCCTGGAAAAGCAAAATCCTCCGCTTCGCTCATCATCCGTCCTGTAATCAGATCGACGGGCTCAAAGCCCCATTTGCAGAACTTGTCCTTCAGCCCCTTCGTCCCACCGAACTTGGACAATACTTTATGATTCAAGGCGGTCAGCCCTTTATTCACCATCGTATTTTTCGCGGCTGCCGCAAGCAGCGACTTTGTCCGGTCCGCAAGCTGCTCCTGCATTTTTGCGATTTTGCCCTCGACCTGCTTTTGAAGATTGTCCGCTTGTCCCTTGACCCTCTTCGCAGCGGTCAGCACCTTGTCCATTTGGCTCTTCGCCAGCACCAGTGCCTTCTCACCGCCCTGCTTCAGCACGGCCTTGCCGACCTTCTTGGCTACTTTACTCGCAATCTTCGCTGCGCCAAACGCATCCCCGACACCCGGAACCATACAAAGCAGCGACATGCCGGCCCCGAGAAAATCGCCGCGCGCCAGACTAATTCCCGCATTCACGACGTCGAAGACCGCTCCCACGCCTGGCAGCATGCCCAGCACATCAAGCCCCATCTGCACTTTATCCCAGAAGCCTTCCTTTTCCTTATCTATTTTCGCTTGTTCCGCCTCTGGATTCGTTATGACGGAGTAGCTTTGGCGGTCAGAGCCATCGGCTATAATTTTGCTGCCGCCCGCCTCCGAATTATCGTTCAGGATCAGACTGCCACCTTTGCCAAGCACAATAATCTCATCCTCTGCCTGCGCCTGAAACGTCTTAAACTCCTTGAAAGATAGCTCCTCCGGTGCAGAAAGGACAATATCCTTATCGCTCGCCAGCTCAATGCCCGTCTCCTCATTCATGGATAGGAAGAGTGCTCCTTCGGTCGCCGTGAACGTAATGTCCTGCAAGCCTAATGTAAAATCCTTCCCATAGCTGGTTGTAAAAGATTTCACCGTCGTATCGGCCATTTTCTGCTCGGCCTTCGCCGCGGCTTCCCCGCTTCCGGAGGACGGCGTCCGTACCGAGTTGATCAGCATCGCATCCTCTTCCTGCTTGCCGGGAAAATACAGCTTCACCCGCGACCCGACCTGCGGCATCGAATGAATAAAATGGCTCGCAGACGACGAATAGGGGAACCATACCGCTTCCTGCTCGGGCTGCTGCGGATCGATATCCAGATGCACCTTCGCTTTTTTCGGGGCAACTGCAATGACTTTGCCTTCTACGGCAAGACCGACTAAATAGGGATTATACAGCTTATTGCGGCGAACGCCGCCCGCAATGGCGCAGTCGTATTCGAACGCCAGCATCGACTGCTCAAGCTCGGCCTTCATGCCCACAACCGTGAACCACACCCCGTTCAGTTCCACTTGATCGCCCAGCGCGTAGAGCTTATCTAACTTGATCGTACAGCGGGTAAAAATCTGCTCACCGAGCGCCTCGCCTGCTGCCGGAACAGCCGTGACGAATGCCCCTACATCACGACTCATCTGATACGCCATTCCTGACGGCAGCTTATGCCGGCGCAGCCCTGATGGCGCTCCCACCCAGAGCGACACGCCATGCCTGGAAACGTCCGGCGTCAGCATCGCCCCGGCATGGGAGGCTATTCTATGCAAAAACTCCCAATCTGTCTCCTCGTACTGGAGCAGCAGCTTGCCAACCTTCTGCGATGGCTCGAAGGCATCTATCCGGTAATTAGCACCTGGAAAAGCCGCCAGCACCTCCGTTATTACCTGATGATAGGTCAAGCCCGCATGCTGGAAAGAACGGCTTTTCCGCTCACCATCAAGCTTTTGCGTATGTGAGACTACAACCAGCTCTATCCTTTCATTGCCTTGCGACTCGATTAGCTCCAATTGATCAAGCTGCCCTAGAAACAGCGGATAATCCTGTCCAAGTGCACTACCCGCATCAAACGTATCGCCTTTTACCCACAGTCCGACCTCATCACCGCTGCTTGCATGCCTTACGACGTCATGCCCAGCCTTTTCTTTGAGCCTTCCCTTCACATACAGCTTGGCATGCTCGCCTGGCTTGCGGCTTAACGCCATGCCTTCCAGCCGAATCGCACCGTACGGCCATTTGAGCGTCAGCTCGCGGACGGTCAGGCCACCAAGCTGATCTTCTTTTTTCACAGCCACCTGTACCCTCCCTCCTTTCTATTTCTGCCCGTCATCTTCCACATAAATGATGCCATTCTCATCTTTTACACAGGTCACATAAGAGCAGTTCAGCAAGGCGGGCTTGCCCTCCACTAGTAAATCCGGCTTGCCGTTCACCCATTCCATATGCACTTCAGGCTCACATGGCCCATCCTGCGCTTCACAGACGCCAAAGGTAAAAATATGGGTATTCACCTTGCTGTCGCCCACATTCATCAGCGGCTGCCCTTTCAAATACATGCCATGGCTTTGCGGCAAATTGAGAATATTCGGGTGACTGCCGCAAGCGCAGCGCAACATGGCTCCACGCACCACATAGCTAAACTCCGGCTCATCTCCGCCATCTGTTCGGTTTAATCCTCTAACTATATTAGACATGCTCACTTCCCCCTTTGCTCGTTGATTATGAACGCGATATATTTGCCGGAACTAAAATAAAACCCGTGCTGGCACGCCTAAGCAGGCTCTCCGCCACATCCAAATGTACAAAGCAACAGCCTGCTGCAGTAAAGAGCTTACTGCGGGTTAAAGCAAGCTTGCCTGCATCCAGTACGATTTTCCGCCATATGCCCATCGCATCCCTCTCGCTTGCACTAGACAGAAGGTCACGCTCGGGCGGTTCAATGCGCCAGTACAGCTCCTGCCGTTTCGCCTCCCGTGCATTTAAAATGACCGTGCTGCTGCGAAGTTCCAGCTCATACAGCTCGAGCAGCCGCTTCACCCGGTCAGAAACGATTCGCTGCGGCTTATCGCTCCAATCTGTGAAAGCAAATCCTGCGTGCTCTCTGACATACAAATTGCCATGCTCCCTGCTGTCTCCCCCGCTTCTAGGTTCAATTTCCATCACCTGACGCATCTGCTCATCCTGCTTCAGCATAAAATAATGCATTGCTCCTCGTAACCTCCCCGAATGTTGTATGTGCCCTAATCGTTAACCGCCAGCCGGGACAGGAACCCCACTTTCATCCTCTACCATCCACTGAATATTTCGTTTCTGATCTTCACTCAGTTGCCATTTATGTGCATCGCTGCTCATGACCAAAGCCCCTTTCATGCAAGCTCCGCTAAAGTCGGCGTTATAAAAGTCCGCATAAAGCAGATCAGCTCCCTCTAAATCTGCATCCTTAAAGCTAATGCCTCTAAAGCCAAGAACCATACCATCCTTTACAACTTGCCTCCCACCAGCAGCTTCCCTGAATGAAGCACCGTCCAGCTTGCAACTGCTAAAGTCAGCGTCAAACAATAAGCTTTGACTGAGATTAGTACCGCTTAGCTTGCTACCGCTAAAGTCGGTTCCAATACAGGTGGATCGCTCCATTTTGGCGTTGCTCCAATTCCCGCTTGTGCAGTGGCTGTGCCTGAGATCAATGTCGGCATAATTTCCGCCGCTCAAATCCAAGCTCCGCAAATCGCTCGCTATATAGGCGGTAGGGTGCTTTTGCTCCAGCCATTCCTGCACAGCCTTGGCATCCTTGTCCGCCAGATCCTCCATCCATAGCTGCTCGCTATAATCCTTGTATTCGCCTGTTCGGATTCGCAATATTTCAGCTCGCTTCACTGCTTCAAATTCTGGCAGCACTAACAGCTGCGGAAGCGCCTGGCGCAGCCACTCGCGCACATATTGATGCAGCGTCACGATTTCACGAAGCCTGACCGTCCGGGAATCGAACGCTGCGCCATTTGGCGTATACGGGCGTGCTGCCATAGCCCCCTCTTCCATTCGGTCCAAGTATGGATACAGCCAGTCGCATTCATACAGCTCTATACATTCGCAGCGGTCCATATACCAAGTGTCGTCGTAGGCTTCCAGTGCATATTTCAGCTCCCCCTGCATAAGCCATGACCGTAAATAGGAGAAATGAATGTAGCCAATTGGCCCCTTCTCCCCTCGCGCCTGCTGCTCACTGATACGCATGCATAAAGCACGAAAGACCGCTTTAAGCTGTTCAATATGCGCATCCATTCCGCTGCGCCAGAGCTTGTCCAGTTGGACCAGCATTTGAGTGCGCAGCGGTGCAAGCTCCTCCTCGCCAGCCTCGATTCCATGTTTAAAAACGTCCATGCTTCACCTCTTTCAAGCGGAGTATGTGCGGTTTTCTATCTAGTTGTTGCGCACCTGATTGCCCTTCATTATGATATCCTCATCAATGAGCAGCGAGCTTCCCTTGCAGGTCATCTCTACTTTTTCACTTGCGGCGATAACTAGCGTTTTCGACTGGATCGTCACATTTTCCACAGCGGTCACTTTGACATCTTTGCTACTCATAATCGTAATGCCATCCGCATCGCTCAATACGATCGATACGCCTTCACCCGTTATCGTAATTTGATCAGGGGCGAGCACGATCATTTTTCCGTTTTTGGTTTTTATCGTTTTGATTTCCGGATTGTCCATTGGATCGCCGCCCCCAGCCGCGCCGACTGCAGCGCTTCCTCCTGCCGCTGCACCTGATCCTCCAGTTGCACCCGCTCCGCCGCCTGCTTCCGGTCCGGGCTTCGGCACTGAGCTCATAGCTAGTGCATCTTTCTCCTTATGGGTCGGAAAATAAATTCGAATGTCGTCGCCTTGCTCCGGCATACAGTAAAAACCAGCATTATCCGCCGACGCGTAAATCGTGGAATAAGGAAACCAGCAAGCCGCCCTTTCATCCTGCTCCGAATCCATATTCAGATGAACCTTCAACTGATCGCGGCTCACCGCAAGAACCGTTCCTTGAATCGAAGCCCCTACAATGTCGGTGTTATACTGCTTGGGCAGCGACAAGCCGCCTTTTGGAGCGAGCGTGTAGCGCCTGAGCAGCACAGATTTTTCGAGGATAAGCACGACCTTGTTTACGACCAATTTTCTATTTTGGAACGCCACCTCATGCCCGATATCCAGCCCCTGCTCTGACTGCGCCTCATAAAAAACAAAATCATGCTCCGTTACGTTCGGAATACGGCTGCGCATCGCCTGATGGTACAAATCCATTCGCTTATGCACGCGGTAATTATAAACGGACAATTTCCCTTTGCTGCCCAGCTCCGGTACTCCGATATAGCACAAAGCCCGCTCATCCATTGCAACGGGTACGAGGCCCGTGTGAAAATGGGACGCCAGCCGCTTGAGCAGCTGCCAATCCGTCTCTCGATACTGAAGCACCATATTGCCAAGCGCCGCTCCGTCAGATGCAAAATCTATAACCTGCGCTCTGGCGTAATCGCCTGTAATTTGCTTGGCTAGCTGTTCGTACAACAGCCCTTTGTTCTGGAATGACCTATCCTTCGGTGCCGCATCCCATAAATACGTGTGCGATACAGCTTCCGCCCGAATCGTATATACGCCATTCGCCTGCAAAATCTGTACACCCAGAACCATGCCATGAAATAGCGTCACTTGATTTCCCTGCTCATCGATATCTGTGACTTTAATCGAGGTTTGCGCATCGGCCATATGCACGTAGCTGTCCCTGCTGCTTTCAGGTACGATTCCTGAAAAAGTCAATCGCACATGCTCATTAATGGCTTTCACAATCTTCAGCTCATGCAGTCGTTCCACCGCAAAAGGTGTGATTTTAATATGCGAGTTTACAACCTCTACTTCATTCATCTCCTAGTCCTCCTTCCATATCTGGCACGTACACCCGAAGTGAGGCCATGATGCCATGGGCAATGGGGCGCCAAAGCTTCATATGCTTCTCCGTGCAATTCAAGCTAAAAAAAAGACCCTTCTCTTCATAAGCAATAAAGAAAGTCAGACTATAAATACTGCCATCCATCGCAGGAGTGATGCACTCATAAAACCCAACTTGCTTTTGCTCTTCTCCGATGACCTGTTTTTCATGATAAAAGTCCATACACTCTCCGAGTTGAAGGACATCTTGTTCCAACCAAGAGGCATTCGGCTGCATCCGCCCGAGCATACCCATCAATTCCGTATGCATTTTCTTCATCTCATCGTTGTACATCCGGTTTTCTGTCGGATTCACATTGACATTGATGCATAAACTATCGTCGGTAAAAATATACTTGGGACGCCGTGCTGCTGGATATTTAATAGCCACATATTCCTCAGGCATAGGAGTAAAGGACGTAGGAATGCGCAAGCTTATTTTCCGATCCAACAACATCGTTTCCGTAAAATGCAGCTCTTCTGCTCCTAAAACCAGAAGGCCGGATTGTATGCCCTCAACTACATTCGGAATGGACAGCTGCTCCTCTAGTGCCTGCCTTCGCGCTTCCCGTTCCCGCTCTTGCTGCATCTCAAGGAAAGCCTCATCTATAAACTCAGCCAAAGTCGCACCTACTTTCTTTGCTTAATAAGAGAAAAATAACCATAAAAACCAACTCCTCTCTAGTACTATTGTCGGATCTAAATTCCATAAAATGAATAGAAAACATTCAATATTACATATATGGTTTTATGAAAAGAAATGAAAAACAGTTAATAAACTAGATTTAGAACTGTCTCACTATACTAAATTTCCATTTTGACCTACTTTGAATAATTAAATACTAATACTATACAAATTATGGACAGTTAAAATCACCTGGAAATATAAAAATCACCCTTTCTCCATATCGGGGTGGGATCATCCCCTTATGGTAAACTGTGAAAAAGGTGCCCCTGTTATCATGGGCTTACAATACTGTTTGCTAGAGGGAATTTTTCAAGTCACCAAAGAAGGAAGCCGTACGGCTCCGCGTGGAGGAAGGGCTGATACTTGAAGAAGTAAAGGATCGACTAAGAATTAAAAGTGATGCAAAAATTGTAGAGTGGGTGCATAAAAGTAATGCAGGCGAGACATTAGAGGATTACCGGGGCCTGTGGAAGAAGAAAATGCACATTTGAAAGCGCAGGTCGAATACTTCAAAAAAAATTAGGCGACCTCTCCCCGATTGAATTTCGAGGAGCGATCGCCGCTTGAAGCGTGCTTTTATTGTTGTCTACTTGACGGGGCTATAACCACGAGAGGGTTGAACGCTTTTCGTTTTTTATTCTCCACCCATGAATACGTAGCGCCCAACGACGAGCACGGCGAGTATCCACATGAGCCAGTGAATTTGGTATTTTTCTTTGTTTTTGCCCGACAAGTTGCCTACCGAAGCGAGCACAACATAAGACACGATACCGAACGAAATGCCGTTCGCAATATTGTACGTAAATGGCATCAAGGCGAGCGTCAAAAATGACGGAATCGCATAAACCATATCTGTAAAATCAATTTCCTTGATCGACTGCATCATCAGCACGCCAACGATAATTAGAGCAGCATTCGTAGCTGCTGGAGGCACAAGTGCAACGAGCGGCGAGAGGAATACGGCTAGCAGGAAGCAGATACCTGTCGTAACCGAGGTCAGGCCCGTACGTCCGCCCTGCGCGATACCTGAGGAGCTTTCCACAAACGCTGTCACAGTGCTCGTTCCGAGCATAGCACCGCCGCTAACACCGATTGCATCGACGAACATCGCTTTGCCGATGCGCTTCTTGCCTTCTACCGGATCTTTCATGTAGCCAGCGCGGTTTGCCGTACCGACAAGCGTTCCGAATGTATCGAACAGCTCGACGAACGTAAACGTCAGAATGACGGTCACGAGACCAACTTCCAGTACGCCAGGGAAATCAAAGTGGAACAAATTCATTTTTGAAAAATCAGGCACCCACGTTTGCCCGCTCAGCTTCTCACTGATGTTCACCTGACCGATGACAATCGCAATGGCCGTCGTGAGCAAAATGCCCCACAAAATCGCGCCAGGAATGCGAAGCACCATCATAATTCCGATAATGAACAGCGCCACAACCGTGAGCGCTACCGTGCCATTGTGCAGGCTGCCGAGGTGAATGACCGTCTCCGAGCCCGATACGTCGGTATAAGCGCCCTGCTTAATGTCCGAGAAGCTGGATACGGCAATCGTCATAATACCGCTGCCCTTAAGGCCAATAATCGCGATGAACAAGCCGATACCGACGGTAATCGCATGTTTAAGGCTGTCTGGCACGGCTGTAATCAGCATTTGCCTGATTTGAGTCACGGTCAGAATAATAAAAATAATACCCGAAATAAAGACCGCTGTAAGTCCCATCGCGATGGAAATCGGCTTTCCCGTCGCCTGTGAAGAAATAACCGTAGCTGCGAAATACGCATTGAGCCCCATTCCGGGCGCGAGAGCTACGGGAAAATTAACGAACAGCCCCATGGCAATCGTAAAAATACCTGCTGACAGCGCCGTAGCCAAAAATACGGCGCCCCAGTCGAATCCGGCTGGTGTGAGCACAATCGGATTAACAGCCAGTATGTACGCCATGGTCATGAAGGTCGTCAGTCCCGCCATAATCTCCGTCCGAATGTTCGTACCATGCTCTTTCAAGCGAAAAAATCGTTCCATCGCTATTCACTAGCCTCCCCAATCAAATTATACTGCGCACTGATGCATTATTTTTTAGAAACTCATTTTAATCAATTGCTTCCTTGTTTGTCAATGATTTAAAACGAACGTTTACAATAGACGTTCTTAAATCATTCGGATTTCATTGCAAATTCTTCCGATAAAGACCTTAATTCCGTTCCAATAGCTTTATCTTTCCGTAAATGAAAGCGTTTGAATATAATGCGAATAACGGCAAAAAATGCCCCTTCGGATAAGATGTCCGAAAGGGCATTTTTTTAATATACTTTAGTTATCATCGGCCTCCGCCTTGAGGTCTTCCTCCTCCACCACCGCCGCCGAAGCCGCCTCCGCTGCTGGCAGTCGTTACGCCGGATTCATTTAACCAAGTTACGCTGCTTGAGACTTCGAAATCTGTCACTTTCGTTCCGCCTGTATAGGCACCATCCGTATACATGCCATCTGTATCACTGCCGGTCGAGCTTCCACCTGTGTAGAGGGTGTAGGAACCGCCTTGCTGCAGCTCCGGTGAGCTAATCACTACTGATTGATAGTTTTTCGATGGCGCAAAGGTCATAATCGTGTTGCCGTCGCTATTCTGCAGATGGACTAGCGTGCCAGCCTGCTGAGCTTGGGAGAACGTCATAGCGATTGTGTATTGACTGGAATCGTCAGCCGTAGCCTGAAGCATTCCTGAGCTTCCTGCTGCCACCAGCGTTCCTCCGCTAATGTCAAAGCTGCCGTCGTAATCCAATGAACCATTGCCGTTGCCCGTTGGGCCATTCACAACAACCGTGCCGCCCGACATTGTAATCGAGCCGTTCGAGTCAAGTCCATCGCCTGCAGCATCCACACTCACAGCTCCGCCGCTAATGGTAAGCAGATTGCTGGTAGATGCGCTGAACTGATCTGCTCTACCGCCTGCCGCCTCGCTCGTCTCATCACTGCCACCCGCCACATTGATGCCATCATCGGAGGCAACGACATGAGTCTCACCGCCGGTGATCGTAATGTTGGCTCCTTCAATGCCTTCATAGCTCTTCGTAATATTAATGCTGCCTCCAGCAATCGTCGTTAGTGCGTCCGCATGAATGCCATCATCACCCGAAGCCATTTCCATTTCTCCACCTGTTACCGTCACATTGCTGTTGCTGTGCAGGGCATCATCTGCGGAATCAATGGCAATGATGCCGCCGTTAACCGTCATATCTCCGCCCGCCTTCAGCCCTTTGGCACTTGTTGATTCGGTTTCCGTAGTTGTTGTCGCCGCTGTTTCGGTAGATGTTTCTGCTGCAGTAGTGGCAGCCATTCCGCCTCTTTGCATGCCGCCTGGTCCCATCTCCTCCTGCTTCACTTCAGCGTTCACGCTGCCTCCGCCCGTTACCAGATTGTAGGTGCCGCCATCAACAATTAGCGCCGTTTCGGCTTGAATGCCGTCATTGCCAGCTTCAATAGTGAACGTTCCACCCGCAATGGCGATAAATCCACGACCTTCATCGGTATCATTTGTCGATTTAATGCCGTCTCCTTCCGCTTTAATCGTTACCGTACCATCCTCGATGGCAACCATATCCTTACCGACAATGCCGTCATCCGCAGCCGTGATGTCGATCGTTCCTGATACGATTTTCAGATCATCTTTACTTGTGATTCCATCATTGTAGCTTGCGACTACCGACAGCTTGCCCGTGCCGTTAATCGTCAAATCTGCTTTGCTGAAAATAGCTGCGCTTGGCTCATCCGCAGCAGCATCCGCGAATACGTAGGTTTCACCATCGGAGATCGTGTTTTCCGTACCTTCTTCCAGCGTAATGACTACATTATCCGCTTCCTTGATGTAGATTCCAGCGCTGTCGTTATCATGAATGTTTACTCCATTGAGCACCAGATGAACGTCTCCTTCATTCTGCACATCCACTACAATTTGCCCGTCGCTCAGCGTTCCGCTGAGGACATAGGTGCCGGCTGCCGTAATGGTTGCGGAGCCGCTCGCCACCTTTGCTCCTGAGCCGGTAATAGCTGCACTTGTTCCGTTCAGCTTAATGGCCGTCGACGTCTCTGCACTCCAATCCACGGCCTTGTCCGACTCGTCAAACGTCACGACATCCGGCACCGCAACACTGGCTGGCAATGCAGCGGTGGCAGTTGTCTCGCTTTGCGAGCTCGCGGCAGTGGCTGCGGTAGTGGCCGATGTTGTTACCGCCGCCGTTGTTGATGAAGCCTGCGATGTAGCACTGCAAGCTGATAATACGACCGAGCAGATTAGCAAAACACCTAGCATCTCGCGAAATTTATTCTTTTTCATATGAATCATCCTTTCGGTTTGTTTAAAATATAAGAATTCATAAGTTTCACCTTTATAATCCGCTTATATTTCACCCTCGAAACGGTAGCTTTGCCGTCAGAGGACGGCGACAGCCGTTTACGCTTGATAGTCATTCATAGTTGGACTCATCGTTAATGAGATATCCAGATTGCCGTTTCTGCAGCGGATCGCATCGAGAAATTCCTTTTGATTCGTATGCTCATCAATCGTGACGGTGTAAACCAGCTCATATAAGCTGCCCAGCTCGGTCGTGCGAATTTTACTAAGTGCGTAATTGACTTTAAATTGGGCAAAAACTTCGGCGAACGCCTCCTCATACCCCAGATTTTCCGGGATTGTTACTTTCAGTACTTTTTGCAGCGTTTTTCTTACGCCGAATTTAACGCGGTTAAGAATGACCATGAGTACACAGAGAATAATCGTGAACAATATCGCGTAACCGAATGACCCGACTCCGCAGGCAAGTCCCGCAGCCATGGTGAACAAAACAAAGGTGATATCCTTCGGGTCGCCCGGAGCACTTCTGAACCGGATAATGGAGAAGGCTCCTGCAAGGCTGAACGCTCTGGCGATATTGCTGCCAATTAGCAAAATGATAATAGCCACAATGACCGGCAGCAGCACCATCGTAAGCGTAAAGCTTTGCGAGTAGCCGTTCGGGTTGGTCTTCATGTAGGTGTAGCTGATCATTCCACCCAGCACCAGAGATAACAAAATCGTGATAACCGCTGTGCTAAAGGTTAAATCTGTCGTCGTAAGCGTTGTGGAAAAGAGAGAATCAAGCATAGAGAACACTCCTCGTTTCTGTCTTGCTGTTCTTTAGCATTTTTTTATATTCATTGCCGTATTTCGAAAAGCTTGTGCGATACATTTGATGCTCCGACAGCATTCTCGACAGCCACATCGGGATCGTCTTCTCCGCCTTCACTTCCATGAGCCATTGTCCAGGCTCCAGCAGCGGTTCGCCATAATTGCCGCTCTCAAGCAACAAATCATACCGCCGGCAATTAATATTCGTATCGAAGGTAATGCGGAGGTCACGATTCTCTTTGCTGAACAGCGCTTTACGGTCATAGCCCAGATACAATTTAGGCTGCAATTCATATTGCTGAAGAAAATATGTAATTTCCTGCAGCACCTGCTTGTTCATGTAACCTTGCAGTTCCGGCTGAATTCCCGTACGGACAAATTCATAGGCCTCGTTCAGCTTCAGTCCCGTTCTTCTTTTGTTAACCAGACCGAACACCTTTTTCTTAATTTCCAGATAAACCTTCGCATCTTCCTTAGGAGTGCCGTAAGCTCTCAAGCGAAGCTTTTCCTTATACTTCGGCTTGGACAGGCTGTTGCGAATTAAGGCATCATGCTCGGTGTCATAATACAAGTTGGTGATGGAGTAAAATTCATGCTGCTTGTTGTAATCGTCCAGCTCCATGTACTCCAGCAATCGAAGGTAGAAATTGCGGTAGGCAACACTCTCGAGCAAATATTTGTTCTCATATCGGTTGAAAACCTCAATAGCCATATCGTTCAAATCCTCTCTATTTGGTCTCGCATGTTATTGCGCTTGGCGATCTGGTTTGTTGCTTGCGTTGTGTTGTCGCTTGCTATATTCGTATCTTAGTCTCCAAACCTTTAACGAAACTTAAATGAATTTACAATATTTTAAAAGAAGGGTGAAGATAATGCTTCACTGCATGAAAAGATCGGCTTCCGATCGCCATTACCCTTTGATTTCTATGAATAAGCCGCCTTATATGTAGAAATCAAAGCGTAAAAGCATATGCTTACGATGCTGCTTTCCTACGGAAAGCTTTAAGCGAACGCTGACGCTTCTCCAGTCCAACCTTTTCATTCCGCTACGCCTTTTTCATCACGCTTTAAAAATAGCATTCAAACGCGGCCTTCCCGCAGCAAACATTAAGGTTGACTAAAGGTAATCCTGATATAATGGCCTTATTAAAAATATAGGTAAGGATATCATTTCGTTATCCTTTCTCTATATTTCTCGGAATGAAACGCGCCGCGCCGCCAAGGACGGCGACAGCCGTTTCACCTTGATACACAACCTATATATAGAGGATGACTGGCCATGAGAATCTTAATTGTAGAAGACGAGCTTCATTTAGCTGAAGCTTTAAGCCAAATATTGAAGAAGCATAATTACGCCGTTGACGCTGTCCACGATGGCGTTTCCGGGCTCGACTATGCACGAAGCGGCATCTATGATTTGCTGCTGCTTGATATTATGATGCCAGAAATGGACGGAATCAGCGTCCTTACCCAGCTTCGTAAAGAGGGCGTATCTACGCCCGTCATTCTGCTTACCGCAAAAGGGGAAATTACCGATATGGTGGCCGGGCTTGACCATGGGGCGGATGACTATATCGCCAAGCCTTTTTCATCTGAGGAGCTGCTTGCCAGAATACGGGCCGCACTAAGGCGCAAGGGCGAGGTGCTGCCGGAGGATGCGTTGAAGTTCGGAGATATCGAATTAAACACGACAAATTTGAAGCTTTCCGTTAAAGATAAAGAAATGAAGCTCAATTTAAAGGAAAGTGCCCTATTAGAGCTGCTGATCGTCAGGAAACAGGCGATCACCTCCAAGGAGCTGATTATTGAAAAGCTATGGGGCTTTGACTCAGAGGCGGAGCACAACAATGTGGAGGTTTATATTTCTTTTTTGAGGAAAAAGTTTACGTTCCTGCATTCGTCCGTACGCATTAACACGATTCGAAACGTAGGGTATGTATTAGAGGTGACTGCCTAATGTTCACGAAGCTCAGAAATCGGTTTCTTATCGTGAATTTGGTCATCATTTCGGTCGTCATGCTGATTGCCTTCGCCTCTATTTACGTCATTACGTACCGGAATGTACAGGCAGATATAAGCGATGAGATCCACCGGATCTCGGAATTTTATCAGAAGCCCTCTGGCAATTCGTCTCCTTCATACTCAGGCAGGCACAAAACCGATTCTCCTTCGGATCCTGTAGATAATGGACCTATGGATAATGGGGATTCACGGCCTGAGCGTTCGGTTGCCTTTATGCTGAAAACGGATGCCGAGTGGAATATTACTAGCACGACCTCTCCATTTGAAATGGACAGTGAATTTTATGCCGCTGCGGTGCAGGAAGCTTCGACAGTTACTAAAAACACCGGACAGTTCAATCTGGATGGGAGCCACTGGGCTTTTATCAAGCAGCAGACAAATGAAGGCTATAATCTGGTTTTCCTTGACGTCACCGCCCAGCAAGAGATTTTGACCAATTTAATTTATACGTTCTCTGTCGTTGGGCTCGCGATGCTGATTATCTTGTTTTTCACTAGCCGTTTCTTCGCCAATCAGTCGATCAGGCCCGTGAAAGAAGCGTTCGATAAACAAAAGCAATTTATTGCCGATGCTTCCCATGAAATGAAAACACCGCTTACGATCATCAACACCAATACGGATGTGCTGCTATCCAATAGTGAAGACACGATTCACAATCAAGCGAAGTGGCTGCACTACATCAAATCAGAAACGGAAAGAATGACCAAGCTGACCAATGACCTTTTGTATTTAACGGAAATGGATGATGCCCGAACAGGCATGATCTACAGAAGGTTCAATATGAGTGAAGCGGTTGAAAATATTATTTTAACGATGGAAGCTGTTATCTTTGAGAAAAATGTGTCTCTGGACTATGAGATTGAGCCTGATTTGATGGTGCAGGGCAGCAGCGAGCAGATCAAGCAGGTCGTTATGATTCTGCTGGATAATGCGGTCAAATATACGAGTGCCAAGGGAACAGTCATCTTGTCGCTTCAGAAGCAGCAGAACGATGTTGTGCTGTCGGTCACCAACACCGGCGAAGGAATTGCCGCCGAGCATCTGACCCGAATTTTTGACCGGTTCTACCGCACCGATTCTTCCCGGGCGCGCAAGCAAGGCGGTTATGGCCTTGGTCTGGCGATTGCCAAATCCATCATCGATCAGCATAAGGGGAAAATTTATGCAAAAAGCACGGTTGGCGAGTCTACTAGCTTTTATGTTCATCTGTCTTGAAGGGATTAGGCGGGGGGCTAGCGGGAAGCTGCTCCTACACGCCGCTCCTATGGGAACCCGTACAAAAAAGACTGATGAAGGTTCATCAGTCTTTTTTGGCTATTTTGCAATCGTTAAGGTGTGCTCGCCTATTTGGAAGCAGGTTGCTCCGCTCCATCCGGTTGTGCGCTCGCGATTGAACTTTGGTTGCCTTGTTGTCTATTCAAGTTGTCCGCTGCTGCGTTTGATGCAAGTGTGCTGCTGAACATAATGCTAATCATCAGCATGCTTGCTGCTAATGTCTTTTTCATAAATGTAGCCTCTCATTTCTGTTCCATATTCATGTGAACAATACCTATTATAGACAAGCAACCTTAAATGGATATGAATTTGCGGAAAAATGTTTATGAAGCGTTTCAAACATGACGGCTTGTCAAATGAAGGGCAGGGCGGCACTTCGTCCTTCATTCGTATTGTCATTTTATGGTCGAGGTGATACGCTTACATAAAGCAGCCTATTGAACTGGAGGAGAATGATGATGAAGATGAACAAAGGGTTATTTTCGAGCCTGCTTGTTTTGGCGGTTACCTCAACCAATTTTGCATTCACAAATGTAAGCGCAAACAATTCGGATTCCGAATCTGCGCAGCCTTCTTACTCGCTAATTGTGAAAGGCTTTGACTGGGGTCCAAGCGTGTATAAGATCGTCTTAAATACAGGAAGCACTATTCAAGGGAATACGCTGGCTAAGGACAGTTTCAAAATATTGGTGGAGCGGAATTATCCTATGTTTAATTTCGAGACCCAAAGCTCCTATGATGGCTTCGATAGCGGCAGCAGAAAAATAAATAACACCTACCTTTCGGACGAGGAAGGCAACAAGCTAGATCAGCAAACAGGCCAATACATTACGATTGAGATGAGCGTCCACCCTGATCTTGCTACTGCAAGTATGTTTAACTTTGATCTGCAGACCTTTACGAATCAATATGTAGACCTTCAATATACAATCATTCAGCAGAAAGCGCTCAAGGACGCCGAGGGCAACGTAATCAACGATTTGACGACGACGAAGGAAACCCCGCATACGGTCATTGAACAAACCGTCGACAAATTTGATACAACAGGAAAATTTAATTACAAAGACTCTAAATATGGCGACATTGCGCTTACCTATGCCTCTTATGTGCCTGATACCGATGAGAAGAAGCTCCCGCTGATCATCTGGCTGCACGGGGCTGGCGAAGGGGGAACCGATCCTCGAATTGCTCTTTTGGGCAACCGGGTAACAGCGTTAGCTGAAGACTCTGTACAGAAATTTTTTGGCGATGCGGCTGTTCTCGTACCACAAACACCTACCTTCTGGATGAATAATGGAACCGGACAATATACGCAGGATGGCAGCAGCATGTATACAAACGCCTTGACAGCCTTAATCAAACAATATGTCAAAGACAATAAAACGAATATTGATACGAAACGAATTTATATTGGCGGCTGTTCAAATGGC
This sequence comes from Paenibacillus algorifonticola, assembly GCF_000971975.1. Classification (GTDB taxonomy): domain Bacteria; phylum Bacillota; class Bacilli; order Paenibacillales; family Paenibacillaceae; genus Pristimantibacillus; species Pristimantibacillus algorifonticola. The sequence goes on from NZ_LAQO01000007.1 coordinate 304,326, forward strand.
GGATTTATGACCCTTAATATGCTTCTTGCGAATCCTGACTATTTTGCTGCTGCTTATCCGTCGGCAGAGGCCTATTTGGACTCTTGGTTAACTAACAAAGATATAGCCAAGCTTAAAAACATCCCGATCTGGTTTACGGCCGCCGGAGCAGATCAAACTGTGGATACTGCAAAAAATACAACGCCTACCTATAAGAGGCTCATTGCTGCTGGTGCACCTAATGTCCATTATTCTTATTTCGACACCGTGCTCGATAAGAGCGGCCAGTATGTCAAAGGCAACGGTAACAACAGTCCTTATGAATACAATGGCCACTGGTCCTGGATTTATGTACTGAACAATGAAGTGTTGAGCGACTATAATGACAAGCCTGTAAAGGTGGGCGGTAAAGCCGTCACCCTTATGGAATGGCTGGCAAAGCAAACAAAATGATGGTAGTTAAATCATAGTTAGACATTTTCTTAAGGTGCGAATGCGTTAAGGATTTTTATGAGGCAACGTATTCGCACCTGAGAAATAACATAATACCGATGGGGAAATTTCTAGCATTTTATTTATCGTCAAAAACATTCATAAGCAATACACGCTCATAAAACCCTCCGCGCTCATCCTCTTTCCTCTCTCGAATACGCTCCATGTCCTCTCTTCCAACACCCTTGCTATGCGCAAAGCTATAAATAACTTCGAGCAAATCTGCCAGTTCTTCCAGTTGTTCTTGCTGATCACCCGCTTCAAGAAACTCATTCAGTTCTTCTTGTATTTTCTCCTTTAGCGCTATCTCATATTCAGCCTCATTAAGCACTCTGAAGCTGCACTGCTTACCGCTCGCTTGGATGATTTGAGGTATTTTGTCCCGCACAAGCTTGTTGTATGTTTTCACCCTTGCTCTCCTCCCCCATATTCATTAGCCCTGGCAAGCGAGCCAAAACTTGCGTACAAGATTGGTCTCAATTGCATATTGCACTGTCAAAATCAAATAAATCCCAAATCTGTATTCCCCTTAAGCTGCGAACTAGCTATAATGCCTATATACAGGCTAACATATTCCAATACAATAGAGGCATCGTATTTGACCCGAAGCTGCTTGGCAAATCGCGAGTGATTCGAAAATATGACTATATTCTAAAAGGATGGTTAGATGTGAAAAAATATACGGTAATCATCATTCTATTCCTACTTGTAGTAGCTGTTGTAACGGTTCCTAGCAAGCAGCAATACGCGGAGTGGCTGAAAGGCCACATCAAAGAGGAAAGCAATAGTTTCATTATCAATTTTGGCGTTGACTTGCTTGGCACAACGGTTATTGAGAAAGTAACGACTTGTCAAAGCTATGTAGTTTTAAGTGTGTGCACAACTGAAATTAGTGAATCTGAAAAAATCAAGGCAGCGGGTTTATTCAACAATTTCATCCCGTTGCAATTTCCAAAGTAAGCTCATCACAGAGCAAATATTAAAAAACTCCTTTCAGTATGCGGTATAGCGCACACTGAAGGGAGTTTTTTTATTACAGATGGTTTATAACCTAGGGTGTATAGGCAAACGTGAGCGTGCCGGATGCTGATGGAATTTTACGTCAAACGTATTCCCGCTCCTGCCTGGAATGTCACCACTTATGAATGTGAACTTTTGTACCGACAGGCAGCTTCGTGCATAGACTTGGCGGACACAGTGGCCGCTATTTCAACCGAATCACGGGTTATGGCAGTGGCTGCGGACTCAGAAGACGCTAATGCACGGCTAAACGTTATTTTGACGGGATAATGAGGGCAATAACGAATTTCCTGCTCTTCTGTCAATAGAGTGGACACGCCTATTATGCTATTTTTTCGTAATAAAGCTGTTCGA